>NZ_CP117877.1:1202287-2404574 GCF_028736115.1 Mucilaginibacter sp. KACC 22063
TAGCCGTATGGTAGGTATGCTTACCGATTCGCGCAGTTTCCTTTCATTCCCACGCCATGAATATTTCCGCCGTTTGCTGTGCAATTTATTTGGTAATGATATTGAAAATGGTGAGCTGCCCGCTGACTTTGAATGGATAGGTAAAATTGTACAGGATATCTGCTACAATAATGCGAAGGCGTATTTTGGGTTTTAGTGCTGTTTTTATTTAAACTCTTGTATGAGTAAATAGATCGCGGATTAAACTAATATTGATTTAAGGGTTTCATACCATTGCTTATTATGGGTGAACAAGCCATTATGGTCAATAATAAGGTATATCTTTTCCATATTTCTTCGTTCATAAAACCTGATGCGTAACGGCTGCCATAATGCACCAAAATTTTTTACCGAAGTATTTGTGAAGATATCATCAAGGTATACTTCGTCTATAGTGTTCAATGCTATAGTTAGATCATACTCATTTTCATGTCCCTTAATTAGCAGCTCTTCTGCTGTTAATCCGATATTTCCCTTATGGTGATGTAGTGGCCCAATACCTGATAGTAAAGAGGCAGCCACACGCGTTTGATTATTTATTTCAGCATACTCAAAATCATAACTCCATAATACCCGTCCTTGTAAAATTAATTCTTGTGCCATATCACTAAGATAAGTTTACATTTATAATCATCAAAGTAGCCTTTCAGCTTTACAGGCAATTAGCTATCTTAGTAGCTGTGGATAATTTTATAGTTTCGGCTCGTAAATACCGTCCGGCTACTTTTGAAACCGTTGTAGGTCAGCAACATGTGACCAACACTTTAAAAAACGCAATCAAAAGTAATCAGCTGGCACAGGCATTTTTATTCTGCGGGCCGCGTGGAGTAGGGAAAACAACATGTGCGCGTATCCTGGCAAAAACCATTAATTGCACCAACCTGCAGCCAAATGGCGAAGCCTGCGGCGAATGCGATTCGTGCCGCGCATTTCAAAATGGCAATTCTTTTAACGTTCATGAGTTAGATGCGGCATCAAATAACTCGGTTGATGATATCCGTAACCTGATTGACCAGGTGCGTATACCACCTCAGGCAGGCAGGTATAAGGTATATATCATCGATGAGGTGCACATGCTATCTCAGGCAGCTTTCAATGCTTTTTTGAAAACTTTGGAAGAACCGCCAAACTATGCCATTTTCATCCTGGCTACTACAGAGAAGCATAAAATTCTTCCTACTATACTTTCGCGATGCCAGATCTTTGATTTCAACCGTATCCGTGTTGAGGATATGTCGGCTCACCTAGCATCTATCGCTGTAAAAGAAAATATTAAATACGAGGACGACGGCCTGCATATCATTGCTCAGAAAGCAGATGGCGGTTTGCGCGATGCCTTGTCTATGTTTGATCAGATTGTAAGTTTTTCTGGGGCTAATGTTACCTATAAAACGGTAATAGATAACCTGAACATTCTTGATTACGACTATTATTTCAGCCTGACCGACAGCCTGATGAAAGAGGAAACGTCAAAAACCCTGTTGATTTTTGATGAAATACTTTCAAAGGGATTTGATGGCAGCCATTTTATATCAGGCCTTGCATCGCACCTGCGAAATCTTTTGGTAGGTAAAGATGCTGCTACGCTAAAACTGCTGGAGGTAAGCGAGGGCGTACGCCAGCGTTACCTTCAACAATCGCAAACAGCCAGCGGATCGTTTTTGCTTTCGGCATTAAATATTGCCAATCAATGCGAGGTGAATTACCGCATGAGTAAAAATCAGCGTTTGCAGGTTGAATTAGCTTTGCTCAAGATGTGCCACCTCACCTCTGCACTCAGCATGGCATCGGTTACGCAAAGCACATCAGTAAATGGTGAGCAAAAAAAAAAACCTGATACCCCAGCAGTAGCAGAGGCAGCAAAGCCTTATGAAGCGCCCGCAGCAAAAGCAGCTCCTGTAGTAAATGATACGCAGGCGCAATATCAGCAGAAGCCTGAAGCCGCAACACCGCCGCCTGTACATGCAACTCCGCCAGTTACGGCACCTGTTGCAGAAAAGCCAAAAGTTTTTATCCCTAACCTGCAATCAACCATGAAGTCGGTGACTATACCGTCTTTAAATGATTTGGGCAATACAGCTACCGTTGAGGCAGATGAGGATGATCCTTATTTAAAAGGGTCGGACAAAGAGCCCTTTACAATGGATACTTTCCTGAAAAAATGGAATGAATACGCTGCCAAACTAAAGGCTGAAAGTAAGATGGGATTATTTACCATTTTTACTGCTGAAGCGCCAAGGCAATTGTCTCCGCTTCATTTTGAAGTTTTGCTAACCACTAAAGCTCAGGAAAATAGTTTCAGGGACGAAAAGCCCTCATTGATGAACTTTTTACGCTCTGAACTAAGGAACTTTAGCTTAGAAGTAACTACCCGTATGGTAGAGGCTACTGCAACTAAAAGGCCTTATACCGATTTGGAAAAGTTTCAGCACATGGCAGCTAAAAACCCGCATTTGAGAGAGTTGCACAAACGCTTTAACCTCGATTTTAATTAAGGAGTTGTTACAGCAACAGGCAGTATTTTTCCGTTGAAGAACTTGTGACCGGTAAGCGAAAAATCAGCAATGTACTTACCCATTTCAAATGCCATCACAGGCGACTCGTAGCCTGGGAAAGCCTGCTCTAACATTTCTGTTTGTGCCGATCCAAGGGCAAGGCAATTAACGCTGATCTTACGGTCGGTGAGTTCGTTAGCCAGCGTTTCCGTAAAGTTATGTAATGCTGCTTTGCTTGCCGAATAAGCAGATAAACCTGCAAACTTAGCGCTTCCCTGTACGCCGCCCATGCTACCGATGTTAACAATGTGGCCGCCAGCTTTAATGTAAGGCAGCATCGCCTGCGTCATGCGTATATGCGCCAGGAAATTACTTTGCAACATCTCCACAAAGTCGCCTTCATCGGTTTGTTCAAAAGGCTTGTTGATCAGTGCGCCCGCATTATTGATCAATATATCCACATGCCCGCCAAATTTCTGTTCAATAAATTGTTTTAAGCCATCATAATCATCATTCACCAGGTCAAACACAACAGGGTAAATAGTACAGCCAGGGTTTAAGCTGGTCGCAATTTCCTGAAGGCGGCTCAATTTGTTTTGCTGGCGCGCCAAAGCAATTACATGGTTTTCGTCTTTATTGATAAGCTCTAACGCTGCCTCGAAGCCTACGCCACTGCTGGCACCGGTGATAATGATATTCATGTTATTAGATATAATTTATCAGTTATGCCGAACTTGTTTCGGCATCCCACCTGCTAAGAAATAATTGCAAATGAGATCCTGAAACACGGTCTCTAAAGGAGTCCTTCGGACAGGATCACAATCATTTTTGCTAAGGGTTGAAATTAATAACAAATTTCTACACTACCAGTTTTTGTTCAACCGGGTGTTTAATCAGGTAAAGGCCGTCGGCAATCAGCTTCTTAAGCTCAGGTTCATTAGCGGCTTTTTGCTCTAAAAAGTCTCTGATTTCGGATGCTAATTCCGGTTTTGCGTTTTCATGGTCTAATACTTCCAGAATTTCCAATGCGCATAACCAGTCGGTGTGATGCTTTTGCTGAAGCGTTTGCCACACATTGCCCAAATAATCTAAGCTGCTGTGAGTTTGCCTGCAATTACGTACTTGCTGGTAAAGCTGATGCAGCTCAAGCGTGCTGGCATCATAACTTGCATGGAATGTATTAGTGGTCGATTTGTAGGCAATTTCTTCAAAAGCTTCCTTATCGGCTGCGCCGCAAAAAACAGAAACAATCCTTTCGCCTATAGCCATGTCATACACACCCCATGATGGGTCGAATAATATATTCCCATTCTCATCCTTTACTGTGCAGTCTGCAAAAGTAATTAAAGCTAACTTTTCCTGGTTGTAAGTTAAGTGGGTAATTAAGCCTGTGACATTGACACCACTCTCAAAAGTTAAACTTACGTTTTTACCATTTTCAATGCCTAATTTGCTTAACTCTTCGGTGGTTGCCATTTCCAACGCCTTCTCAAAGCCTTTTAATCTGCCAACCGGCGAACTGAAACCATCTTTATGATAATCCTTTCCGTGGCCGCTTAGCTGTTTATCTGCAATGGCTAACATGGATGGCCCGCTGGTTTTCACAAAAGCAAGTTGCCCCTGAAACTCCGTGAAACTTGTAAAAGTGCCGCTCACCTGCAAGCCTGAACTGTATACAGCAGTGCAGGTATTTTTGCTATCCACTGCTTTTTGCAAGCCATAGCTACCACCACGCCTGAATGACATGGTATCGGCAAATTGCTCCAATACATCAATGAGGTTTTGAAAAGTTGGCGTTACAAATAACTGCGGCTGCGGCTTTGTAATATCGTAAGGATAATTAACCGCATCTATCGTATAAGTGATCTTGGCCACATCAGATTTCATGCAGCTTGCACTTTCGCCGATAGATGAAAGTAGCCCCGCACCATAAATTTTAGGATCTTCAAGTGGTCCAATTAATCCATATTCAACCGTCCACCAATGCAGTCGGCTTAATAAAGCCATCTCCGAAGGCTCACCCATGTTTTGCTGTCGATCTTCTACCAGCTTTTCAGCTTCTGCAATTTCAGCTGCGTCGGCATCAGGCATTTCCTTTAAGATAGATAGCGCACGTATGGCTTCGTAAAGTTCAAAATCTTGGGCTGAGAACATGGCTTTTGCACCAATCGAGCCAAAATAGCTCAGGTAGTCGTGGTAATCCTTATCGGCAATAATAGGAGCGTGGCCGGCCGATTCGTGGATGATATCCGGGGCAGGCGTATATTCTATATGCTTAAGCTGGCGGATGTCGGCAGCTATCACCAGCACACGGTAAGCCTGGTATTCCATAAATGCAGCAGGTGGTATAAAACCATCTACCGTAACGGCACCCCAGCCAATTTTTGCCAGGGCATCGTTCATTTCCTGCAAGTTGGGTATCTTCTCTATAGTTAGTCCAGCCTTTTGCAAGCCTGGTATATAAGGATAATAGGCTACATCTTTGAGATAAGCATAGTTTTGCCGCATTACATACCGCCAAACGGCATGGTCAACAGGGGTGTAATGCTCATAATGCTGATCTACAATAAATTGCTTTAAATGACGGGGCAGCGCAGCTACCTGCGGGTTATTAAAATCATTAAAACGGCTCATTGCGGAATAATTGGTTATGCAATTAAACGCAAAAAAATTTGATTTCGGATTGTTTGCTGAAGATAATCCCTACTGCTGTGCAGGAGTTTGATGATGATCTTCTTCTATCGCAGGTAAACCCTCTTCTAATTTTGAAGTGTTGAATACATAATACATGCCCAGCAATGATATGGTTGCAGATATTACATAAAAGGACAAGCTTAAAAATACAGCCAGTTCCTGATCCATGTGAAACTCAGAAACAGTGAACTTGAAAATGTATTCGCGCATGCCTAAACCACCGAATGTAAAAGGCACCACGGCGGCAAGCGAAGAGGTTAAAAATGCAAACAGGTAAGGCGCAAATTTCTCGTTATGGTGCAGGCTTAGCATTACCAGTAAAATAGTACATACCTGTAAAGATTGCACACCTATTGCCTTCGCATGACCCAGGAAAAAATTACGGGTGTATTCTTTAAAAAACTTGTGAGCAACAAAGTAATATATGGCGGTGCCTACAACAAAAATAGCAGCTGGTATAGCAACGTGTACGCCCATTTGCGGCAAAAAGATAACAAGTACAACTGTGATAAAACCGATTGCCCAAAAGCCGCTCAGCCTGTCGAAAAGCAGTACCCAGAAAACTTTTTTAGCAGGCATTTTATAGCGTTTGTTCAGCAGCCATATTTTATAACCATCGCCGCCTATGCCACCTGGTAAAAACAGGTTGTAAAACATACCCAGTAAGTATAAACGCAGGTTAAAACGCCAGTCGAGATCCAGGTTGATAGAGCGGAAGAAGGTAAGTAACCGCCATGACGACACCAGCGTGGATATAAAGAAGCAAATCATTGCTGCAATAATCCAGAAGGTATTAGCCTCATGCAGCAGGGCCTTCACTTTTGTAAGATCTATCTTTTGAAAGATATAGTAAAGTAAAACCGCAGTTACCGCAATTTTTAAAAGCGTTTTGGCTACAGCCCAAAGCTTATCCTTTGTAGTTTTTGGCTTATCTGCCTTTTCTGTATCTGTCATTTTGCGGCAAAGATAAGTATTTTGCTTTTAGTTCATTTTCTTAGTACTATTATCAGTTTGTTAAGACTTTAAACCTGATAAAAAGATGACTGCTAATGAACAAATGAACCAGTAAACCAATCAACTAAATCCCTACATTTGCGCAAAATTTAAGTAGATGAGTAAAGTAAACGTTGGACTGGTGCAGATGTCATGTACGGCAGATAAGCAACAGAATTTGCAGAAAGCTATTGAGAAGGTACGCGAGGCAGCTCAAAAGGGTGCCCAGATCGTGTGCTTGCAAGAGCTTTTTACCTCACTTTATTTTTGTGATGTTGAGGATTACGACAATTTTGCATTGGCAGAAGCTATTCCCGGCCCATCAACAGATGAGCTTTCAAAGGTGGCAGCCGAGCTTAATGTAGTGATCATTGCATCGCTGTTTGAAAAACGCACACAAGGGCTTTACCATAATACTACTGCGGTTTTAGATGCCGATGGCAGTTATTTAGGTAAATACCGCAAAATGCATATTCCTGATGATCCGGGTTTCTATGAAAAATTTTACTTTACTCCCGGGGATTTAGGCTACAAAACCTTCAAGACTAAATTTGCAACTATTGGCGTACTGATCTGCTGGGACCAGTGGTATCCGGAAGCAGCACGTATCACTGCATTAATGGGTGCCGAAATATTATTCTATCCTACAGCTATCGGCTGGGCTTCAACACAGGATGTAACTACCAATACCGAGCAATACAATGCATGGCAAACTATTCAGCGTTCGCACGCGGTAGCTAATGGCGTACACGTGGTAAGCGTGAACAGGGTAGGCGAAGAAGCAGGTTTGAAATTCTGGGGTGGCTCATTTGTATCAAACCCATTTGGTACGGTTATGTTCCAGGGTTCACACCATGACGAGGAAATCACTGTAGTTGAACTTGATCTGAAAAAGACAAATTACTACCGTACACACTGGCCTTTCCTTCGCG
This sequence comes from Mucilaginibacter sp. KACC 22063, assembly GCF_028736115.1. Lineage (NCBI taxonomy): Bacteria > Pseudomonadati > Bacteroidota > Sphingobacteriia > Sphingobacteriales > Sphingobacteriaceae > Mucilaginibacter > Mucilaginibacter florum. Next base: position 1,209,441 of record NZ_CP117877.1, read on the forward strand.
ACAGGCGTGTAGAAACTTACCAGCCGATAACAAAAAGGCTTATTGACGAGGACTAAAGAGTCGATAGCCAATAGACCATTGACAATAGTTTAAAATTGTAGAATGGCTTTTAAATTTGAAAAACTTCAAGTTTGGCAAATGGCTTTAGACTTAACTGATGAAATAGATCGGTTAACAAAAAAGAGTTTTCCAAAAGATGAGCTATTTATATTGACATCACAAATTAAGCGTGCTGCTGATTCAGTGGTATTAAATATTGCCGAAGGCTGTACAGGACAAACTAATCCAGTATTCAAAACATTTTTAGGTTATTCGTTAAGATCAGCTATTGAAGTGGTTTCATGCCTCTTTATTGCGAAACGACGTGGCTTTATAATACAATCTGATTTTCAAAAATTATATGATGACTATGAATCTTTGACCAAGATGATTACGTCATTAAGAAATACGCTATAACACTATGGACTATCGACCATCGACTATTGACTCTCCCTACCAAGCCGGCTTCTCATTTCCTGCCGAATGGGCGCCGCATACTGCTACATGGCTTAGCTGGCCGCATAAAGAAGAATCTTGGCCGGGAAAAATCGGTATGGTTTATCATAACTATTGCCAGTTTATTAAAGTTGTTGCCGAAGGCGAACTGGTCCGCATTAACGTAAAAGACGAATTGATGCAGGCCTTTGCTAAGCAGCAATTAGAATTAGTTGGAGCAGACTTGAGTAAAATTGAGTTTTACGAGTTTCCGACTAATGATGCCTGGTGTCGCGATCATGGTCCGGCGTTTTTAATTAATCGCGAAACTAAACAAAAGGTAGTAGTTGACTGGGGCTACAATGCCTGGGGAGGTAAGTATCCGCCGTTTGATATGGATGATGTTATCCCTACACGCATTGCTCAACAATTCGGCTTGCCGGTTTATCATCCCGGTATCGTAATGGAAGGCGGTTCGGTTGATTTTAATGGTGCAGGCACGATACTTACCACCACAGCATGTTTGTTGAATGAGAACCGCAATCCGCATTTAAATCAGCAACAGATAGAAGAATACTTGCGCAATTATTACGGCGTAGAACAGGTGCTATGGCTTGGCGATGGTATAATCGGCGATGATACTGACGGCCACATTGACGATATTACCCGTTTTGTAAACGAGGATACCGTAGTTACCGTTGTTGAAGAAAATAAAAACGACGAAAATTATCACATCCTGCAAGAGAACCTACAAACACTTAAAGGCATGCGTTTGCTTAACGGTAAGCAATTAAACATTGTAGAATTGCCAATGCCTGATCCTGTTATTTATGATGGTCAGCGTTTACCGGCGTCTTATGCTAATTTCTATATTGCAAACAGTGCGGTAGTTGTACCAACTTATCGTTGTGATAATGATGCAAAGGCGTTAGATATTTTGCGGCAGTGTTTCCCTGACAGGAAGGTAGTAGGTATTGATTCTACAGATATTATCTGGGGACTGGGGAGCTTTCACTGCTTAAGCCAGCAGGAGCCGGCAGTATAATAGAATCAAGAACCGAGAGCCAGGAAACAACACGAGCTCCAATGTGCACGTTATGCTCTACTTGTCATTTCGAACGTATGTGAGAAATCTATATTTACATTATATAGGATTTCTCCTGATGTCGAAATGACAACTTAAGTTTATCCAATGCCACTCATCGCTCTCCAAACTTTCATCAATGCTCCCCAGCAGGTGTGCTTTGATTTGTCAAGGAGTATTGATCTGCATAAAATTTCCACTGCTCATACTAATGAAGAGGCTGTGGCCGGAGTTACAAGTGGCTTAATTGGTATGAACGAAACCGTTACCTGGCGGGCAAAGCATTTGGGCATTTGGTTTCAACTAACCTCCAAAATTACGCAGTTTGACCCCTTTAATGCTTTTACTGATGAAATGGTGAAAGGTCCGTTTAAGTATATTCATCATCAGCACATTTTTGAAGTCAGAAACGGCGGAACATTGATGACAGACATGTTCAGTTTTGCTTCTCCGTTTGGTTTGTTAGGCTTAATTGCTGATAAGGTTTTGCTTACAAGCCATCTTAAGAAATTACTCATTCAAAGAAATGAAATTATTAAAGAATATGCCGAAAGCGATCGATGGAAAGATGTGATAAGTTATCAGTAACTTAGTATTAACAACTACACTTTGCCAATGGAAACACTCGCAGCCAAGCTTCCAAAAAAGATATTTTCGCGTGCGCATGAAATTACCGCCGATTACCTGAAGGCTGTAGATAAACATCTGGACGATGTTGCCAATGGTTCAGTAACGGAAATGTTCGAGATACGGGATTTTGCAGAGCTATTGCATATCCACCCTACGCATTTAAGCAATACCATTAAACTTATCACTGGCAAGCATCCATGTTATTATATAGAAAGCAGGCTGATGGATATTGTAAAGGATAAATTGCTGAACACAAATTTATCTATTGCCGAAATTGCCCGGCAGCTTACTTACGACCCATCAAACTTTACTAAGTTTTTTAAGCATTTCGAAGGGATAACTCCTAATCAATATCGTCAGCAGTACAAAAAATTCTGAAGTAGTCACCATAAAATCTGAAACTGTCACCATGTTTTAGTGCCGAACCATACTGAACTTTGTATTGTTAATCAAGACAACAAATAGTATGGAAAGCACAAACAAAATAGCATTAGTAACCGGCGGTAGCCGAGGGTTAGGTAAAAACGAAGCGCTTACGCTTGCAAAGCACGGGCATCATGTAATTATTACTTATAACAGCCGTAAAGATGAAGCGGACAAAGTAGTAGCCGAAATTGAAGGGCTTGGCCGCAAGGCTGCGGCTTTGCAATTAAACGCCGGCGAGGCTAAAACTTTTGAGGCATTTAAAGGCCGGCTTACCGAAGTTTTGAAAAGCGTGTTCAATACAGAAAGATTCGATTTTTTAATAAATAATGCCGGTATAGACTGGGCTGCACCTTTTGAACAAACCACCGAAGAACAGCTGGATACCCTTTATAATATTCACTTTAAAGGCGTATTTCTGTTGAGCCAAACTTTATCACCAATAATAAATGATGGCGGCCGTATTGTAAATACTTCTACAGGTTTGGCACGTTTCACCACCCCGGGTTATGCAGCTTATGCTTCAATGAAAGGCGCTATCGAAACCTTAACTAAATATATGGCGAAGGAATTAGGTAAACGCAAGATTAATGTAAATATGGTTGCACCAGGGATAATCGAAACTGATTTTACCGCTGCTGCACGTGAGCATGAAGGATTGGTAGAATATATCTCCAGCCAGACCGCTTTAGGCCGTATTGGCCAGCCGGATGACATTGGCGGTGTAGTAGCATTTCTATGCTCAGACGATGCGCGCTGGGTAACTGCACAACGCGTAGAAGCATCAGGCGGTATGTTCTTATAGGGATTAGTTACCGGGTTATTTGCGATAGAGTTATTAGTGTTATGCAAGCACTAATAACTCTTTTTTATTTACAGCTTCTTAATAAGAATTAATAACATAATAGCCTAATAACCCAATAACCGGTAACCTACTACGCCAACTTTCACCGTTTATTCAACCCCATTCACCGAGAATTTACCATAAGCAGCCAGTTATTAATTGACGTATGCCTATTGTTATTATAGATTTGAATCATACTTTTAAAGCAATTCAAAATGAATAACGATATAAATACACAAAAGGCCGGTAACGGCAAAGCAATTGCCGGTACATTGCTTCTCATTTTTGGAGGCATCCTTTTAGTAAAACAGCTTGACTTCTTTTTCTTCCCTGGTTGGATTTTCAGCTGGCCTGCTATCCTGATCATGATTGGTTTAGTAACAGGTGCACGTTGCAATTTCAAAAAGCCAGGATCTATCATCATGATCGTTATCGGAGCCGTATTCCTTATAGACGATATTTTTCCGATGATTGATATCGGCCATTTTATATTCCCGTTAGCGTTAATGGCGGGTGGTTTCTGGATCATCTTCGGCCGAAAAAAAAAACTGGAAAACCGCAGGTACAGGCAACAATGGGCTGAGCGAAATTCAGCAGCATGGAACAGCGAATGGGATGCACGTGTAAATACTGAAAACCCGGCAGATCCGGCAGACCCAACAGCCGGATCTGATTCAGAAGGTTCAACAACCAACAATGCTTACGGCAGCAACTTTAATCATGTTAACGGTGATGATTTTATTGATACTACCTCAGTTTTTGGTAGTGTTAATAAAACCATTCTTTCGAAAGACTTTAAGGGAGGCGAGATCGTAAACGTTTTCGGCGGTACCGAACTTAACTTTACCCAGGCTGATATAAGTGGCAGGGTGTATATAGATATTACGCAGTTATTTGGTGGTATTAAATTAATTGTGCCCCCGCACTGGCAGGTAATATCAGATATAGCAGCAGTATTTGCCGGTATTGACGATAAGCGCCGCCCCGGTACAATAGCACAAAGCCCTGATAAGATATTGATACTTAAAGGCACATCCATTTTTGCAGGTATAGAAGTAAGAAGCTATTAATCTCAATTGATCGTTATGAACTGGTACGTAGCAAAAATTATTTTCCGTATACTATGTAATGATGGTAACTGCCAGGCGCAGTTTGATGAGCAACTGCGCCTGATCAGTGCCCAAACCAAAAGCGAAGCCTTTGAAAAAGCAATAGCTTTTGGCCGCCAGAACGAAGACCGTTTTTTGAATGATGATAGGCAGAAAGTAAAATGGTCATTTGTTAACGTGGCTGATATCAATGAAATAAGCGGCCTTAAAGATGGCGTTGAACTGTATTCCAATATTCACGAGGCTACCGATGCCGATTTGTACGTAGGCTGGGCAAATCATAAGGCAGCTTTGCTTCAACTTGAAAATTAAAACAACTGAACCTTGAGTGCACCTGTAACCACTTTTGCTAACCTGCGTTGGGTATTTCTTACCTGCGGCCTTATCTGGACCGCTTTGCAGGTTTATCTGATCCATAGTTTTGGGTTCGACTGGTACGTTGCCTCTGTCGATGGGGTGATCAGTGCGGTGGCGCTTGCTGCTTCGTGCTGGTTAATTGATAATACACTTCGTTTTTACCAGCCATCACAAAGCAGTTACCTTAATCTTTTAATCTGGTGCGGCTTGTTAGCCGGTGTTTGTTTGGCGATAAGCCGTTTTGTATTGCCACTCATCATCACTCTTCCCGAATATTACATCTTCGTCACTAAATCAATAGTGATACGGTTTTTTACCAACTTTTTAGCCATAGGCTGGATGGCCATGATCAGTTTGGTATGGTACGCACAGCAAGATCATAAAGAGAACGAAAAGCGTAAAGCCGAAGCCGAAAAGTTAGCCAAAGAGGCTGAGTTGTATAACCTTCGCCAGCAACTGCAACCACACTTTTTATTTAACAGCTTAAACTCCATCAATGCACTCATCGGCTTTAAGCCCGATGAGGCAAGAAAGATGATACACCAGCTATCTGACTTTTTGCGTGGTACATTGAAAAAGGACGATCAGCACATGGTCACCCTGTCTGAAGAGTTAGCCCACCTGCAGCTATATCTTGATATTGAAAAGGTGCGTTTCGGGCACCGTTTGCAAACAGAGATCAGTTGCGATGATTTTTGTAAAGTTGCTACCCTGCCGCCTTTGCTATTGCAACCAGTTGTAGAGAATGCTATTAAATTCGGATTGTATGATACTATTGGTAGTGTAACGGTTAGTATAAGAGGCGAAATGGAAGATAACTACCTGCAAATTATTGTGCAAAATCCTTATGATCCGCAAACGGCAAAACCACGCCAGGGAACTGGCTTTGGTTTAAGTGGCATGCAAAGAAGGTTACATTTGATATATGCCCGCAATGATTTAGTTGAAACCTTCGTAAATGATAATATCTTTACAACTATTATAAAAGTTCCGCAGGCATGAAGAAAGCGCTGATCATTGATGATGAACCACTGGCACGCATGGTGGTATTAGAATATTTGCAGCATTTTAAAAACGAAATAGAAGTATTGCAGGAGTGTGGCGATGGCTTTGAAGGTATGAAAGCCATTATGCAGCACCAGCCGGATATTATATTTCTGGATGTGCAAATGCCTAAGATCAATGGCTTTGAAATGCTGGAACTTTTAGAGCAACCGCCGGCTGTAATATTTACCACTGCATTTGACGAGTACGCCATTAAAGCATTTGAAGCACACGCAATAGATTACCTGCTGAAACCATTTAGTAAAGATCGTTTTGATAAAGCTGTGGAGAAATTTTTAGCGCTTGCTAACAGTGCCCCTCAGCAAAAAGAGCAGCAAAAGCATACTGAAGAGTTGCTGGATACCATGGCGCAGGCCGTTCAGCATGACCGTATTGTAGTTAAAACTGGTACTAAGGTTAAGATCATCCCGGTTAACGATGTGGTTTATCTGGAGGCTGATGATGATTATGTAAACATCCATACGTCTGAAGGTGCTTTCCTGAAAAATAAAACGATGAGCTTTTTCGAAAAGGTACTTGATCCACGCCAGTTTGCACGTGTTCACCGTTCGTTTATCGTAGCGATAGACCAGATCACCCGTATAGATCCTTACGAAAAGGATTCACACATTGCCATATTGAAATCAGGTGCAAAAGTGCCGGTAAGCAAAACCGGTTATGTAAAACTAAAGCAAGTATTAGGAATTTAATTTAAATTAGTGGCTTACCAATAAGCCATGAAAAACCTACTGCTAATCTGTATCTTTTTATTAAGTGTTATTGTTGTAAAAGCGCAACCTAAAGGCGACTATTACAAGATCAATATCTACCATACTACCAGCAAAGCTCAGCTGGATTCGCTCGACGATTACCTGCAAAATACATTTGTACCCAAAGTGCATAAAATGGGGATTAGCAAAGTGGGCGTGTTTCATCCCATAGCTAATGATACCAGCGCAGATAAGCGCATTGTTGTTTGGCTGCCATTGAAAACGTTTAACCAGGCAACCGAATTTATGCCTGATCCTTCTGCCGCTAAGTATAAAAGAATGGAAAGTATATTGCTTAGTGCATTTCCTGATGCGCTGCACTATCAACTGCCAGATTTAAAAGGGAACAAGCAAGATCATATTTATGAGCTGCGCAGCTACGAAGGGCCTACCGAAGAGCGTTATATTTCAAAAGTGAAGATGTTTAATGCCGGCGGTGAAGTGAAGCTGTTTAAACGATTAAATTTTAATGCCGTGTTTTATGCAAGCGTTATCGCCGGATCGCACATGCCTAACCTGATGTATTTAACAAGTTTTGACGATATGGCCAGCCATGATGCTCATTGGAAAGCCTTTGGAAACGATGCTGAATGGAAGCACTTGAATACCTTCGCCGAATATTCGGGTAATGTATCGCATGCGGATATTATTTTGATGCATGCTGCGCCGTATTCTGATTTTTAAGTACCCAGCTGCGTTCCTGCACTTCTGCTTTTAAAAACTGGGTTCTAAAATCCTGCGGGTTTTTAAACTGCAACTGCGGAATAATGCGGTATTCTATCTGTACCTCAAACTCATTTACTTCAAAAGGCCAGGGCGATACGTCAAGTTCGCCTTTTTTACCTTGTTGTAGGGTATAACAGTGTTCGCCGCCGCCTTTGCTGATTTCGATAAGGCGGTGTTCGGGTTGCACTTCATGCCTGCAAAGCAATAGAGAAAATGCATCGCACCATTCTAAAAAGCCATAAATGTTATCAGCCTCTGCTTGCGAAATGTTTAATTGCTTACACCATTGTTTTTGTAAAGCCTGCTGCTCTTTAAGGAATGCCTTTACTTCGGGCTTATTGGCTTCTTTCTGATATAAGAAACTCATATGCATAGAAGCCAGCAGGGCAGTATATCGGCTGCGCGATAAAGAAAAATCGAGCAGGCGCTTACAGCGCTCAGCTTCAAATAATTTCATATCGAAATTTACAGGGCCGCCCTGTGGCGTCAGAAGATCGTCCTCATCTAATTCAGTCTGGGCATCATCATGCCCGGCAATGGCAATTACGGTTTCAGTCCAGCGCTTTGGGCGGTTAACAGTTTTCCATTGCATGGCTAACTGTGCAGCAAGCAGGCCATGTGCCCGTTGTGTAATGATTTCCCAGCCTTGTTCAGTGTAATTAACGATCATGATTAAATGACAACAGGCTTAGGGATGTTGTTTTAATACGCTTACATCTTTCGCTCATTCGGCGCTGGCCTGTAACTTTTGGCTTGATCCAAAAGTTACCAAAAGATCAAGACAGCAAGAGGCTTCTTTACCCACAAACCACCCCTGCAAAACAGCTCGATAGGCACTCACCACACAGCCGAAGTAGCATCGACTGTTTTCATCGAAGCTGCTCGCTGTCTGAAAGAGCATAGTGCAAATTAAGATATTAATTGAATTACTTCTTCAATTTAAGCAGGCTCCAATCGGTATCCGCTTTTTTAATCACAGAGCTTAAAGCCCCTAAACCGGTTACTTCCATCTCCACCAAATCACCGGGTTGCAGCCATTGAGGCTGATAATTGGCATCATTCAATAAACCTGTTCCATTCAGTTCCAGAAAGCAACCCGTACCTACAGTTCCAGACCCAATTACGTCCCCCGGTAAAATATCACAGCCATAGGCGCAGCGTTCAATAATTTCGGAAAATGTCCAGTCCATATCCGCCATATTACCAGCTGATACCCGTTTGCCATTTACTTGGCAGATCATATCTAATTTGTAAGCATTGCCGGTATGTCCTGCCGGGCTGGGTACTTTAAACTGTTCAAGTTCGTCGGGCGTTACTAGCCACGGACCTAATACAGTGCTAAAGTCTTTTCCTTTAGCGGGGCCAAGGTTTAGCAGCATTTCTTCCATTTGCAGGGTACGTGCACTCATATCGTTCATAATCATAAAGCCTGCTATATAATCATCAGCTTCTGCAGCCTTAATGTTGCGTCCTTTTTTGTTGAGTACCACAGCCACTTCCAGTTCAAAGTCAAGCTTTTCAAAATGATCTGGCATGCACTCCACCTCGCCGGGGCCTTGTACGGCATTATGGTTGGTGAAGTAAAAAACAGGGTATTGGTCAAACTCGGGGATCATCGGCACGCCGCGGTTTCTGCGTGATGTTTCTACATGCTGACGAAAAGCATAAGCATCGCGGCAAGAGGTTGGGTGCGGTACCGGAGCCAAGAGTTCGAAAAATAATTCTTCCTTGGCCTCACGTTTGCCTGTAAGTATTTCGTCGTTCACCTTTTTTGCACGATCCATCAGCTCATCACCGCCCCATAAAAACGCGTTCATGTTGTCGGGTATTAGCTTATCGCATGAGTGAAGATTATAAATATGGCCATTGGCAAATATGCCCAGATGTTCCTGGTCTTCGGTTTTGTACGATACAAGTTTCATAAACGGATATAAATGGTTGCAATAAAACTAAACAAAATACAAGGTTTTAAGATTATGCTTGCATAATAATAATTTACTTGGTAATTTGCCTTACCATTTATAAATGAAACTGATACAGCAACACGGAATACAAAAACTCATTGCCATGCAAGTTGCATCGGCTATCCGTTATGCTATGCTCTCAAAAATAGTTTTCGCGCAGTATTCGTTCAGCTGCTAATTGTTCCGGCTATTGCCGGTCATGCTTTTTCGCATCCCCTGATTTTTCTTAACGTTTTTTCTTACTAAAATTTAGTAGACAAATGCCTGTTTATCATACGCTGGGACAAATCCCGCATAAGCGTCATACCATTTTCCGTAAACCGGATGGTGGTTTATACGCCGAAGAACTGGTTTCAACAGAAGGTTTTTCAAGCATGTATTCGCTGGTTTATCATTGCTACCCGCCAACCATTGTAAAAGAACTTGGCGAGCCTTACAGTGTTGAACCTAAAATTGCCCGTGAAAAACACTTGAAGCATACCAGCCTTATTGGCTTTAATGTACAGCCAGAGGACGACTACCTGAAAAGCCGTAAGCCGGTATTGGTAAATAATGATCTGCACATTTCGCTTGCTGCACCCCGTCAGTCCATGACCGACTATTTCTATAAGAACAGCCAGGCAGATGAGGTGATTTTTATCCATCAGGGCACCGGGACACTGAAAACCGGCTTCGGCAATATCAGGTTTGCGTATGGCGATTATCTGGTGATCCCGCGTGGTACCATTTACCAAATGCAATTCGACAATGTAGACAACCGCCTTTTTATTGTGGAAAGCTTTAGCCCTATACGTACACCCAAGCGTTACCGTAATCAGTTTGGGCAACTGATGGAGCATGCGCCGTATTGCGAACGCGATATTAAACGCCCCGAAAATCTGGAAACTCATGATGAGAAAGGCGACTTTAAAGTGCTCATTAAAAAGCAGGGGCTGATTTATCCTTATGTATACGGCACGCATCCTTTTGATTTTATTGGCTGGGACGGGTTGCATTATCCCTGGGCATTTTCCATACACGATTTTGAACCAATAACTGGTCGTGTGCATCAACCACCACCAGTACATCAAACCTTTGAGGGGCACAACTTTGTGATCTGCTCATTTGTGCCGCGCAAATTCGATTACCATCCGCAATCTATTCCTGCACCCTATAACCATAGCAACGTGGACAGCGATGAGGTACTTTATTATGTAGATGGCGATTTTATGAGCCGCAAAAATGTAGTTAAAGGTCAAATCACCCTGCATCCCGGCGGTATACCACATGGGCCGCATCCAGGGTCGGTAGAAAAGTCGATCGGTAAAGAAGCCACAGAAGAGCTTGCTGTAATGATCGACCCTTTCCGCCCGTTGATGCTTACCGAAGAAGCCTTAGAAATTGAAGATCTAGACTACTATAAAAGCTGGGCAGAATAATTAAGTCCAAATCAGAATTTACAGAATTTTAAAATTAACAAAACTAAACATCTAAAACTCCCTCTCCTTAAGGAGAGGGTTGGGGAGAGGTAAAAATGGAAACACTAACAATAGCAAATCCAGCACAAACCAGCGATTTTTTACCGCTGAATGGTACAGATTATATTGAATTTTATGTGGGCAACGCCAAACAGGCGGCTCATTTTTATAAATCAGCTTTCGGCTTTCAAAGCCTGGCTTATGCAGGCCCGGAGACTGGTGTGCGCGACCGTGCATCATACGTGTTGCAACAGGGCAAGATCAGGTTAGTACTTACTACGCCTTTGCATTCTGACCACCCAATGGCGGAGCATATTAAAAAGCATGGCGATGGTGTAAAGGCGCTTGCCTTATGGGTTGATGATGCTTATGATGCTTTTGAGCAAACAACCGACAGGGGAGCAGTACCATATCAGCAGCCGCAAACTATAAAAGACGAGCATGGCGAAGTACGTACCAGCGGTATCCAGCTTTATGGCGAAACCGTACACCTGTTCATCGAACGTAAAAACTATAATGGCCCTTTTTTACCGGGTTATGTAAGTTGGACTACAGAATATAACCCAGAACCAACAGGCTTGTTGTATGTAGATCATTGCGTGGGTAACGTGGGCTGGCATAAAATGAACGAATGGGTGAATTTTTACCAGGAAGTAATGGGCTTTAAAAACATCCTCACTTTTGATGATAAAATGATCTCTACTGAATACTCGGCCTTAATGAGCAAGGTAATGAGTAACGGAAATGGTTTTGTGAAATTCCCGATCAATGAGCCGGCAGAAGGCAAAAAGAAATCGCAGATTGAGGAATATCTGGAATATTACGAAGGCGAAGGCGTGCAGCATATGGCGCTTGCTACCAATGATATTGTAAAAACCGTGACTGACCTTAAAAGCAGGGGAGTAGAGTTTTTGACTGTACCTACTACTTATTATGATGACCTGCTTGACAGGGTTGGCCATATTGACGAAGACCTGGAGCCGCTTAAAAAATTAGGCATACTGGTTGACCGTGACGAAGAGGGGTATTTACTGCAAATCTTTACCAAGCCGGTCGAAGACAGGCCAACTGTTTTCTTCGAGATCATTCAGCGTAAAGGGGCGCGCTCTTTTGGAGCAGGCAACTTTAAAGCATTGTTCGAGGCGATAGAGCGCGAGCAGGAATTAAGAGGCAATTTATAACTGACTAAATAAATGCAATGTGAAAATGCTCTTCGTAATGAAGGGCTTTTCTTTTTTAATAAGTAATTGTAATTTAAACTAACCAATTACTTAAAACATGAGCCGATTTGAACCGCACACAGACGAATATATAGAGAAGGCCGCCGATTTTGCCAAGCCTTTACTTGCTCACATTCGCGAACTTGTACATAAGGCATGCCCCGAGATTGAAGAAAAAATGAAATGGGGGCACGTGCATTTTGATTATAAAGGACCAGTATGCTACATGGCTGCGTTTAAACAGCACTGCAATTTCGGGTTCTGGAAAACCAGCCTGATGCCCGACCCCGCATCGTTATTTAAAGGGAGTGAGGAAGAAAGCAAGCTAAACGGTTTAAAAACTATTGCCGATCTGCCACCCGATGATGTGATGATTGAATATATCAGCAATGCCATTCTGCTGAATGAGCAGGGTAAAAAAGTAGTTAAGGCTAAACCTAAAGCTGAAAATGCAGAGATAGAAACGCCGGATTATTTTAAGGCTGCTTTAAACAAAAATGCGAATGCTCAGAAACATTTCGATGCTTTTTCTAATAGTAAACGCAAGGAATATATACAGTGGCTGGAAGAAGCCAAGACAGAAGCTACCCGGCATAAACGTTTAGATACCGCTATGGAATGGATAGCCGAAGGCAAAAGCAGAAACTGGAAATATCAGTAATGAAAAAGGCCCTTATTTAAGGGCCTTTTTGGATATTATTCGATATAACTTTCAAGGATTTTAAATCCGCCTTCGGTAACCAGTTCTACATGGTTAATATTTTTTGGCAGCAGGATGCAATCACCCATTTTAACCTCGTAATGCTCGTTGCCATATTTTAGCTGGTAAGCGCCTGCAATACAAACGTGAATTACAAACGAATCAAGCTTGCTGTAATCTCTTGACGTATTTTCTGTAAAGTCAAGTACGTTGGTTGTGAAGTAAGGACAGCTTACCAAATGCACCGCTTCGTTCTGCTTTGCAGTGTATTGGGTTTTGTAATGGTCGTAATGTTTATAGTCGATGGCAGCTAAAGCCTCTTCAGTATGCAGTTCGCGTTTGTTGCCTTTGTCGTCAACACGGTCAAAGTCATAAATACGGTACGTAATATCTGATGTTTGCTGAATTTCGGCAATCAGTAAACCTTTACCAATGGTATGCACACGGCCGGCAGGTAAAAAGAAAACATCGTCGGCTTTTACATCCTCGCAGTTAAGGATGTCCATAATATGGCCGCTGTTCAGTTTTTCTAAGTAGATGTCCTGGTTAAGTTCCTGGTTAAAGCCAGAGATTAGAGTCGAACCCGGATCAGCTTCGATCACATACCACATTTCAGTTTTACCAAACGAGTTATGGCGTTTTTTAGCCAGCTCATCATTAGGGTGCACCTGGATAGAAAGATCATCATTGGCATCAATAAATTTAACCAGTAACGGGAAGGTGTTGCCAAAATGCTCATAAACTTTTTTGCCTACCAGTTCCTCTTTATACTGCTCCAGCAGGTCGGCTAAAGACTGGCCTTCCAGCTCGCCATTGGCAATTACAGAAACGTCAGACTTAACGCCTGATATTTCCCAGGTTTCGCCGCAGTTTGGCAGATCGCCAAAATCTTTATGCAGGTAAGTTTTTATTTTTTGGCCACCCCATATCTTGTCTTTATAGATGGTTTTAAACTTTAATGGATACAATGTTTGCATGTGTGTGTCATTAATGATCGAGGCAAATATAACTAATAAGGTAATTGGCAGTTTGTCCAAGTTTGTATCGACTTAATAAATAAACCTATTTTAATACAGAGTTACCTGAACCTCGTGATAAAATAATATTTTAGAAGATCTAATCTAACTACAATGCAGGAAGACCTAAATCACAATCCGGAGCAGACAGATGAAGCAGAGAAGTGTATTAATTGTGGCAATACAGAAATTCTAAAAGGCTATAGAAATAATCTTTGTTCAGAATGCCGCGAAAAAATGATTAATTATCCAATACCATTATGGGTTAAGCTTTTTGGTCTTGGAATATTAGTGGTGATGTTAATATCAATTATATGGCTTCCTGGGAACTTTAAGGCTGCACTAGCATTTTCAAAAGCTGAAAAAGCTAAAAACAACCATTTTTATTTAACGGCTCAGCGTGAACTTGAAATTGCCAGAAAAAGGTTCCAAATTCTGTGGATGTTCTTGCGGATGAATTGATAGCGGCTTATTATAACAATGATCTTGAGACTGTGGCAAAGGCAGGCGATTTGCTAGCAGGAAAGGACTTTGAAGATAGTATTAAACTTGGACGTATCAACAAAATACTTGTGGAGATGAGAAATTTTTATCCATCAGACACTTTTAAAAATACTTTTGATAAATATAAAAACCAACCCGTAAACGATACGATTTACAGTCACTATGTTAAAACCCATGCGGAAGATGGTTACGCAAAATGGTTTTTAGCAAATGTTTACATAAGAAAAGAAGATTACTCTAAAGCAGATGATTTGTTGTCAGACTTGTTGTTAAATGATCCGGAACTGTTGGCTGCGCTTAATGATAAGATAATGGTGAAGCGCGAGTTAAATCAACCGGATTCATCATTATACTATGCGGATAAACTACTCAGTATTAATAAGGAATCCTTATACGGACTTTCTTCAAAAGCACGTACGCTGCTTAAGATAAAGAAAAATAAGCAAGGGCTTGAGCTTGCTTTAAAATGTTTTAATCTTGAAAAGAACTTTCCATATAATCAGGCAACTTTAGCATTGGCCTATCATTATAATAAGTATTATAAACAGCGCGACGAATTACTTAACAGAATTAACATAGATAGTACTACTGCTGCTTACATGCAATATGCACGTGATGTGATTTCAAATAAAGTTAAATTTCAAAACTAAGCCTTATATGTTTTTTGTTCCCGGCATTTTAATAACAATTGTCACTTTTCCAGGCGTTATTGTACATGAACTGGCGCACCAACTATTTTGCAGATGGTTCAAAGTTCCGGTATTTAAAGTTGTTTATTTTCAGATGGCTAACCCAGCCGGATATGTTTTACATGAGCCGGTAAATAATAAATTGCAATCGATAATGATTAGTATCGGGCCATTCTTTTTAAATACTATTCTCGGAGCACTTATCGCATTTCCTGCCGCTATTCCTGTTTTTAAATTTGATAATGGTAACATAGCAGATTACCTTTTAATTTACTTAGGAGTTTCTATCGCTATGCATGCATTTCCGAGTAGGGGGGATGCTCAGTCTTTGTGGCAGTCTTTAAAAGAGCCTGACACTTCTTTAATTGCAAAAATTTTAGGATACCCGGTTATTGGTTTAATCTATGTGGGTGCCATAGGCAGCTTTTTTTGGCTTGATTTTGCTTACGGTATAGCAATAGCTGTTGGACTACCTACTTTACTGATTAGTCTGTTAGGCTAAAACAGCAAAGCCTGCTTAATGTTAAGCAGGCTTTGGGAGATATTCTTTAGCTAATTATTTTACTATTACAAATCTGCCGGTGCTCAATGTATCGGTGTATGATTTGCCATTATACTTAAATACAATAAGCTTTTGATAAGATGAACATTTATTATATATAGTTTGGGTTTTGGTGTACACCGTATCCTGATCAGTGGTTGTCAAGCTGAAAATAGTAGAATGTTCGCCACTGGGGTAGTATATTATTAACAGGTGTTTCCCCGGATATTTAAAGATATTCAATTTGTTGTTATTAAGTTGGATAACCGTCAGGCTATCATAGTGGTTTGGCGTAGCTATGTCAAATAGGTCGCGGTTTTTGCTGTCTACTAATTGCAGGGCTATAACGGGTACTGCCATAGATGTGGCTGCAACAGATGTAGCAGGAACTACAGCGCACCCTTTTTCGTCTTTACGGCAACCAGAAAATATAACACATGCGAGGCAAACTGCCGTTAAAAAGTGAATAGGTTTAAATTTTTTCATATGACTGTTTTTAATATTTACGCAGGCAAGTAAAACATTGATACAGTGTAAATAAAAAAATCCCGGCAGGCATTGCCTGTCGGGATTTTTAATAGTAGTTGGCTGATTGCTTACTTACCTAATTTAGCTTTCAGGTTTTCGTCAATGGCTTCTAAAAATTCTTCTGTATATAGGTAATCGGTACCATGCTCAACTTTAGCTTTAATGCTGATTGCTAAGTCTTTGGTCATTTTACCGCTCTCTACAGTTTCAATACATACCTGCTCTAATTTATGGCAGAAATCGATCAGTTCCTGGTTGCCGTCCAATTTACCGCGGAACTCTAAACCACGGGTCCATGCAAAAATAGATGCAATTGGGTTGGTTGAAGTTTTGCGGCCAGCCTGGTACTCGCGGTAGTGGCGGGTAACTGTACCGTGTGCAGCTTCAGCTTCCATTACAGTACCATCCGGAGTTACCAGGGTAGAGGTCATTAAGCCTAATGAACCGAAACCTTGTGCAACAGTGTCAGACTGTACGTCGCCGTCATAGTTTTTACAAGCCCAAACAAAGTTGCCATTCCATTTAAGGGCAGAGGCAACCATGTCATCGATAAGGCGGTGTTCGTAAACAAGGCCTTTTGCTTCAAACTGTGATTTGTAATCAGCCTGGTAGATTTCTTCAAAAATATCTTTAAAACGGCCATCGTATTTTTTAAGAATGGTGTTTTTAGTTGATAGATATAAAGGCCAGCCTTTCATTAAAGCCTGGTTGAAACAAGCATGAGCAAAACCACGGATAGATTCGTCGGTATTGTACATGGCTAAAGCAACGCCATCACCTTTGAAGTTATACACCTCAAATGATTGTGCTTCGCCACCATCTTCAGGGGTGAAGGTTACTGTTAATTTACCTTTGCCTTTGGTTACAAAGTCGGTAGCACGGTACTGGTCGCCAAAAGCGTGACGGCCAATACAGATCGGAGCTGTCCAGTTAGGCACCAGGCGCGGAACGTTTGACATTACGATAGGCTCGCGGAATACAGTACCATCCAGAATGTTACGGATTGTACCATTTGGCGATTTCCACATTTGTTTCAAACCAAACTCTTCTACACGGGCTTCGTCAGGTGTAATGGTAGCACATTTGATACCTACGCCATATTGTTTAATCGCGTTAGCAGCATCAATAGTAACTTGGTCGTTGGTTTCGTCGCGGTATTCAATACCTAGGTCGTAATATTTTATATCCAGATCAAGATAAGGTAATATCAGCTTATCTTTAATAAACTTCCAGATAATGCGGGTCATTTCATCCCCATCCAGTTCAACCACCGGATTTTCTACTTTAATTTTTGACATCTCTGATACTTTTCGGTTAGTGGGCTCAAATATATAAAAATGAGATATACAAATTAGTCAAATCAAAAAAGTGACAAAGGGAATTGTGAGCTCCGTTGCACACCTATACCGTAGGTTTCGCAGCGAATATCGGTGTATAGTATTTAAGGTAACCGAAGCCCAAAAACAGGTTAAGCACCAATACACCTACACCCATTGGCACACCTGCAGGGGCTAAAATGGTATGGAACAAAAATATGTTCAACGAAATAGGGAAAAGGATCAGGATAAAAAATGCCGTGTAGCGATTAAGTAATAAAAATAATCCGCCTAAAATTTCAATTACTTTCATGTACTGGAAAAAGTAACCCGAGCCATACAGGCCACCCTGGAATGCTGTGGCTTTCTCCGTCATGGCAGGTACCTGCATCGGGATAAAGTGGAAGAAAAAGTTAAGGCCGAACACCAGGTAAATAAGCCCAAGCAAAATGCGGGCTACTAAAACTGCAATTTTCATAGCTGTTAGGTTTAATTATAAATATATGTTTAAACACTAACTTAACAATAAAAGCTAATAAATCAAGCGATTATGTAAATATTTTCAGAAGTATAGCTGCACTGCCTTTACCGCCGATATTCTTTATCTTTGCTGCAAAGATTTTGTGTTTATGAACGCTGATGCTGCTAAAATACTTCCGGGACGTTATTGCAACTCATTAACCGACTACTCGCGCTTTGTTACGCGCGAAGTTCAGATTGGAGATGTGCCTTTGGGCGGTAATAACCCCATACGTATACAAAGCATGACTACTACCGACACCATGGATACCATTGGTACGGTTGAGCAGAGCATCCGCATGATTGAGGCTGGCTGCGAGTACATACGTATTACAGCGCCAAGCATTAAAGAAGCACAAAACCTGGCTAACATTAAAGCAGAGCTGCGTAAACGCGGTTACCCTACGCCGCTTGTAGCTGATATCCACTTTACACCCAATGCTGCCGAAGTTGCTGCACGTATTGTAGAAAAAGTGCGTGTTAACCCAGGTAATTACGCTGATAAAAAGAAGTTCGACCTGCTGGAGTACACCGACCTGGAGTATATGGCAGAGTTGGAGCGTATCAATCAGAAGTTTACACCTCTTGTAAAGATTTGTAAAGAATATGGTACTGCTATGCGTATTGGTACTAATCATGGGTCGCTGAGCGACAGGATCATGAGCCGTTACGGCGATACGCCGCAGGGCATGGTGGAGTCGGCGATGGAATTTATCCGTATGTGCGAAGCCCTGAATTACCACAACCTGGTTATCTCTATGAAATCGAGCAACCCGCAGGTAATGGTACAAGCTTACCGCTTGCTGGTTGAAACAATGGTTGCCGAAGGTATGAACTATCCTTTACACTTAGGGGTTACCGAAGCTGGTGATGGCGAAGACGGCCGCATTAAATCTGCCGTGGGTATTGGTACCTTGCTTGAGGACGGGCTTGGCGATACTGTACGTGTATCACTAACCGAAGAGCCGGAAGCTGAAGCACCGGTAGCAATCGCACTGGTAAACCGCTATTCTTTGCGAGCCATTCAGAATCAGGAATCAGGAATCAGGAATCAGGATATTAATCTGGCCACAGACAACACATCTCAGCCCACAGATTATAATCCTTACGAATACAAAAAGCGCGAAACATACGAGGCCAATGCATTTATAGGCGGGCACATGGTGCCGCGTGTAGTGGTTGATCTTTCAAAAGAAAATCTGAAAGATCCGGCTATATTAGCAGCGGCTGGTTATCTGTACTCGCCGGTACTGGATAAATATAACATGGCCGATCAGTCGGTTGATTTTGTTTACCTGGCCGATCAGTTGCCATCATTTACTTTTCCGGGTAACTTAAAACAACTGTATAATTACAGCACCTGGAAAACGCTTAAAAATAAAACACTTTGCCATCCGGTATTTACACTTGAAGAGTATGTAAATGCGGATGACCGTACATCGGCGCTAAACCTTGTACGAATTACTCATGCAGATTTAGATGGCGAGCTATTCGGGCAATTGCCATTAGATAAATCATTAGTGTTTGTTTTAGAAACTAACGAGGCACATGGCATGGCCGATCAGCGCAGCTTTTTCTTTAAGATGCAGGAGTTTGGCTTAGATGTGCCGGTGATTATTAAGAGAAACTACACTTTTGAGAATCAAGAATCAAGAATCAAGAATCAGGACTTGAACATTGGACCTCATTCCTCTCACTTCGGTACTCAGTCAACAGGCAATCCGCAACAGTCAACCGACCTCACCCAACTGACCACCGAACTTCAGCTTTTTGCTGCTACAGATATGGGGGCTTTATTGGTTGATGGTTTCGGCGATGGTATTTGGATAGATGCACCACAGCTGCCTGCTAATATTATTACTTCTACAGCATTCGGCATATTGCAGGCCACACGTTCAAGAATTTCTAAAACTGAGTATATCTCTTGCCCAAGCTGTGGTCGTACCTTGTTCGACTTGCAGGAAACCACACAAATGATCCGCAGCCGTACCAGCCACCTTAAGGGTTTGAAGATCGGTATTATGGGCTGTATCGTTAACGGCCCCGGCGAAATGGCGGATGCTGATTACGGATACGTAGGTGCCGGCCCTGGTAAGATTACGCTTTATCGCGGCAAGGAAGTAGTAAAGAAAAACGTGAACACGGCTATAGCAGTAGACGAGCTCATCAGCATCATCCGCGAAGATGGTAACTGGGTTGAGCCCGCTATCTAAAGTTTGTTATAAGTTAAAGCTAACTGGTACGGTATATTGCTGCTTAATAGGTTGGCCATTTTGGATGGCAGGTTTCCACTTAGGTGATGTCTTAAATACTCTAACAGCTTCTTTACTCGCTTCCGTATCACCAATGCCGCGCAAAACCTGAATGTTTGTTAGCGCTCCGTTTGGTTCAACCGTAAATTGAACAACCACTCTGCCTTTTGCCTTTCCCCTATAGTTCAAATGTTTGTATATGTAAGAGTTTAAACTATCAGGCCCTCCAGGAAACTCTGCAGAAATTGCATCGATACCGCCAAAAACAGTTTCTTTATTTGATATTGAATCTTTACGAGAAGAAGAAGACAAAGAATCCAGGTGCGTAATCTTTTTATGCTCTTGTGCAACAGATTTAACTGTAAATATTTCAAATCCTAAAAACAACATCGCCCCCGAAATCCATTTTCTCCACACAGGTAATTTTAGCGGTGCTGATGCTATCTGATCGCTACGATATTTACCACATATATAAGGGGTTTCCATCAGGATCTTTCTAAATTCGTCTGCCTTAGTGCCGGTAAAATCATAAACGGTTTTACTGCAATACTTACAAAAATAACCACCATCAACAACCGTCATTTTGTCCCTGTTTTGCTGGCAAGCAAACTTCAGATATACATTGTTAATCTCCCGTGACATGGCTGTTTGTTATTTAAAGCAATTTACAAGATAACGCTTAAGCTATCAAGATTTACCTAAACTTACGCCACCAACCTGTAACTAAAGGCTTGTCGGTTACATCAGTTGGCTGCCCGGGTTCAGGCGAAAACAGTACGATATTTTTTTCTTTCGCGATTTTTTCCAGTCTTTCAATAGGTGCATACCAGGCATGCGGCGCCAGGCTAAAGGTTCCCCAATGTATCGGCATCATCACTTTTCCGCGTAAGGCTTCATGTGCATTGGCGGCATTATCAGGACCCATGTGTATATCCGGCCAGTGTTTACCATAAGCGCCAACTTCAAGCATCGTCAAATCAAATGGCCCATAAGTATCGCCAATAACCTTAAAGCCGTCAAACCAACCCGAATCAGCACCAAAATAGATATTATGCTTAGGCCCTTTAATTACAAATGAAGCCCATAGGGTTTCATTACGGTTTGATAAGCTTCTGCCCGCGAAGTGGCGGCTGGGTGTAGATGTGATGCTGACATCGCCAACATAGGCAACGCTGCCCCAGTCCATTTCTGTAATTCGCTCCGCAGATACGCCCCATTCTTGTAGGTATTGCCCTACACCAATGGAACAGATAAAAGGCACAGTTAGCTTGGCTAAGTACTTTATGGTACCTGTATCTAAATGGTCATAATGATCGTGCGATATCAATACAGCATCAAGGGCAGGCAGGTCTTTAAGCAGAAGCGGCGCATCAAAAAAACGCTTTGGCCCGATACGCTGTGAAAAAGAAACACGCTGGCTCCATACAGGGTCAGTCAAAATGCGTTTGCCGTCAATTTCAATCAATAAACTGGAATGCCCTATCCAGGTTACGCGTAAGCCGCTTTCAGAAGGAGTATCGTATATTGATGCATCCGTTTTGAAGGGACCAAGGGCTTTCTTGGGGATGTTTTCTTCTTTGTTAGTGATATATTCCCATAGAATGGGGAACATAACGCCAAGACCACCCGCATCTGTAGGTACAAGGTTTACAAATTTTTTGCCCTCTTTGCGCGAGCCTTTAAGTATGTCGGTATTCATGTAGATTAAAAATTGTTAAGAGAGAGCTTGCTCAAAAATGTTACGGCTGTTTCGCATAAATGATGCAGCGGTGACGGAAGTTCGTTGGACAAGTAAGGATGTGTGCCGCCAAAAACATGGTCAACATCCGGCATAATCAGTAATTCGGCATCAGGTTGCGCATTTTTTAAATCGTGCGCATGGTTTACAGCTACGGTAGGGTCGGCAGTGCCATGTGCAATCAGCCAGGGTTGTTTTACCTCTGCTGCACGGGTAACAATATTCAATCGGGCAGCATTTGCATCAAGATCATCTAACAGCGTAGCCTTTACAGGCATTTGCTGGCCGGTACGTTTGTTTTCTGCATAAAACAGGCCCATCAACCGCCACTGTGGTTCAAAATCCTTTGGCCAAAGGTTACGGAAACTGCCCACGGAAGCCATAGTGATTAATGCTTTAACACGGTCATCCTCGGCTGCGGTTACAATGCTGATGCCGCCACCCATGCTATGGCCTAATAAAATTACTTCTTTAGCTATAGGTATAGCTGCTCCGCTTGCTGCAAAGTCAATCACATATTGCAGGTCGGCCAGCTCAATAGTAAATGTATTCTCGCTGAAAGCGATCAGGTCAACAAAATCATCCGGGTGTTCGGGCGTGGTACCGTTATGCGAAAAATTAAATTTAAGGAAGCGGTAGCCGCATTCTGCAAAAGAATGTGCTAATAAATAATGCGTGCCCCAGTCTTTAAATCCCTTAAAACCATGCACAAATATAATGAGCGGTGCATGTGGCATGGCGTTATCAAAGGTAATATCTGCAAGCATTGGCCTGCCCTTAGAGCCGGGTATAGTATATGTGTGGTTAACGATCATAGGATGACAATAACAGTTGGTGCCTTATTGATGTGGCACAAACATAAAATTAAATAGAAGATTTTATCACTAACTCACTAACTCACTAACTCACTAACTCACTAACTCACTCACTCACTAACTCACTAACTCACTAACTCACTCACTCACTAACTCACTAACTCACTAACTCACTAACTCACTAACTCACTCGATACTCACTCTTTACTCGCCCACCATGCCCACAACATCAATAAAGGCTGAAACAATATCCTCACCCACGCCACTAATGGCGTTACAGTTAAGTTGCCAAATTTCATGGGCGCATGTATAATCATGTCGATATGTACCGGCGAGAAAAATATGAGCATGGCAATAATTAACCATCCGGCCAGTTTACGAGTGCTTTTAAAGATCAGCATTAATGCGAAAACAATTTCGCAGATGCCCGCAATAGTGTTGATCAAAGCAGGGTAGGGCAGCCAACCGGGAATAACGCGGATGTAGCCATCAGGGTGTATAAAATGATTTATACCCGCAGCCAGGTAAAAAACAATGAGAAATATTAAAGCAGCTTTTCTTATTTTGTGCATGCCGATTATAAATTAAAGTAGCCTGTTATTAAAATGATTTCCATCATATAAAAAAATGACAAATTCTCACTTACGAATACTTTAACGTTTTGCATATTTGCAGGCGTTAAACTATACGCTGTTTTAACGGCTGATATTTTAAAGAAGTTTTGATAGATAACGCGTTCGATAAATATATCACCGTTTGACAAAGTATTGACATTCGTTGAAATTAATGAACGTAATTTTGTTTGGTTAAATTTACAGCACAATTGAAGTATCTCAAGGTCATAGCATTTACGCATAAGCAGATCGAGTTGAAAGAACTGGGCAAGTTGGTGATCTGCCAGGAAAATTTGACCGATAAGCTGAAAAAGGTTAAAGAGCAGTTTGATATTCCGGAAATATTCTATCTGGGCACTTGTAACCGTGTGGCTTTTGTGATGGCAACCACACAAGTGATAGACCGTGATTTTGCCCGTAAATTTTTCCACGCTTTAGATATGGGCCTGTGCCCCGGATATACAGAGGTGTTTCTGGATGCCGCTTCAATTTACGAAGACCACGATGCGCTGAATCACCTTTTACGTACTTCATGCTCTTTAGAAAGCCTTGTAGTTGGCGAAAAAGAAATTTTAGCGCAGTTACGTAAAGCTTATGAAAATTGCCGTGCTGCCGGCCTTACCGGCGACCAATTGCGTATGGTAATGAACTGTGTAGTTAAGGCAGCCAAGGAGGTTTACACCCATACTAATATTTCTAAAAACCCTATTTCGGTTGTATCGCTGGCATACCGCAAGCTTAAAGAACTGAAACAGTATACCAATCCGCGTGTATTGATTATAGGTGCGGGAGAAACCAACCGCAACATTTCTAAATATCTGCAAAAACACAAGTATTCTAATTTTGCAGTATTTAACCGTACGTTATCAAAAGCACAGGAACTGGCTGCCGACCTTAAAGGCGAAGCCTATCCGCTCGAAGCTTTGCCAGCATATAATAAAGGTTTTGATATCATCATCACCTGTACGTCTTCAACTCAGCCTATTATTACTTCAGAGCTTTACCGTTCATTGCTGAACGGCGAAACCGATAAGAAAACAATTGTTGACTTAGCGGTTCCAAATGATACCGATCCCGAAGTACTGATGAATTTCCCTGTTAATTTTATTGAGGTACACTCGCTTAATGAAATTGCAAAAAAGAATATGCAGGAGCGTTACCAGGAACTGGTTTATGCAGAAAAGATCATCGAACAAAACATATCTGAATTTATACCTCAGTTAAAACAACGCCGCATTGAGGTGGCTATGCGCGAGGTGCCTGAAAAAATTAAAGAGATCCGTAATACGGCCTTAAACTCTGTTTTTGCAGAAGAAGTTAATTCTTTAGACCAGCAATCGCGCGATATCCTTGAAAAAGTACTTTGCTATATGGAAAAGAAATACATCAGCGTTCCTATGGTAATGGCAAAGGAGATCTTGATCAAGAACAACTAAAAGCTTTTACTTTTATTTTTATTAAAATCCCGGCAAACGTTTGTCTGGGTTTTGTGTTTCTTCGTTATTTTAAGTTTAAACCTTTTTATAATGTTCGAAACTATTACCGTTGATGATGCGCTTAAGCGCGGCAAAAAAAACGTAAAGCATCTTTCCCTTTTTATTCTTTTCGCTCTTATCATGTTGTCCGCATTTATAGTTGAGCATTTTTCTTCGCCGGGTATTGCTGCCCTTATATGCTTTCCGGCAGCCTTTATTATTGCATGGTTATATTGGGGTACATCAGTAGTACGTTGGAAACTCTGGGCTTTTGAAAATGTACGTAATGTGCATGAACTGAAACAACGTGCCATTTTAGAACAAGTTATCCCTAAGGATAAAGGCTTTTTAAATAAAACAGAAATATGGACAAGTGTACAACGCGATAAGTGGCAAAGCCTGCAGCACAAGTTTGATGTCCCCGATCTGTTTGAAGACGATTACACCGTTGCGGAAGAAACCGGGATCTATTATTCTAAGTGGCAAAAGCTCTTCCTGTCAGTAGTGATGTCTGTCATCGCTTTTACAGGTTTGTATTTGTTAACTACAAATGCCGACAGGCTTATTCCAATCATTTTAATTGTGGTGGGTGCTTTATTGACTGCAGGATCTTTGATGCAGTTTTTTGATCGCCGTGCACAGATCATGATCAGTAATCAGGGCATAACTACTATTAAAAAAGGATTTTTTAGTTGGGAGGATATCAGTGAAGAGAAATTGATTTTGGAGCGAAGAGGTAAACAGTTGATTTATTATTTGACTTTTAATCATCCGGGTGGTTCTTTTAAAACAAGCGTAACCGGCTTGGATGCCAATCATACAAAAATTGATAAATTACTACGTCTTTACCGCAGCCGGCACGAAGCTAAGGCTAATAAAACGGTAAGTAATTACAATAATGTGTAATAATTAGACACTTAGGTCAGCTAATCTTCACAATCAAATAAAAATTATGGCAGCTACCTTTTTAAAATTAAATTTGTGCTGCTAAATTTTACTCTTTGGACAGGAAATTAATTATAGGTACTCGTGGTAGTGAATTGGCCTTGTGGCAGGCCAACTTCGTAAAAAATGAATTGGCTACCATTGGCGTTTCGGCCGAACTTAAGATTATTAAGACACAGGGCGACCGTATCCTTAACCTTAGCTTTGATAAGCTGGAAGGTAAGGGTTTTTTCACCAAAGAACTGGAAGAAGAACTTTTGGCGGGCACAATAGACCTTGCTGTACATTCGCACAAAGATCTGCCCACAGAAAACCCGCCGGGTTTGATCATTGCAGCAGTATCAGAAAGGGAAGACCCGTCTGAACTTTTACTGATATTGAAAGATTGTGTTGATGTTCATCAAAAACTTTCAGTAAAATTTGGTGGTACGGTGGGTACTTCATCAAATCGCCGCAAGGCACAGCTGCTGGCTTACCGCCCCGATCTGGAAATTGAAGACCTGCGCGGTAACGTGAATACGCGTATCCAAAAGCTTCGCGACGAGAAATACGATGCCATTATGCTGGCCAAAGCCGGGGTATCGCGCCTGGGTTTGGATTTAAGCGAATTTCACATAGAAGAACTTACGCCTACTGAATTGGTACCGGCGCCTGCCCAAGGTGTTTTAGCGATACAGATACGCGAGAACGACCACGAGCTTTACGAGCGTTTGCAAGCTTTGCACAACCAGGATGTTGCCGAGCAACTGAATGTAGAGCGTACCGTGCTTAAACTTTTTGGCGGTGGCTGCCACCTGCCTTTAGGCTGTTACTGCCGTAAACACGAAGGTAAATTCCAGGTGTTTACTTCAAAGGCTGACGATGGCGAGGATTTTCCGGATAGGGTATACATGCAGGCAGATTCATCTGTAGGTTTACCTGAAAAGATCATTGCTAAATTCAGTAAAGACCGCAAGTTTCCGGCTAAGGTGTTCATCTCCCGCGAACTTAGCGCAAATAGTTATTTCAGGCGCGCTTTAGAGCGTCACGGCATTGAGGTAGAAGCACGTTCGCTAATCCGTACTGTACCGGTTATGACCCGTTTTGATTCTTATATCCTGCGTAGCATCGACTGGGTGTTTTTCACCAGCAAAAATGCAGTAGAATATTTCTATAAGCTCGACCCTAAATTTCCGCATCCGGTTAAATATGGTGTAATGGGCGCAGGATCAGAAGAAATGCTGCGGAAGCATGGGCATTTTGCGGATTTTGTTGGCCAGAGCAATGATACGGCCGATGTTGCAGCAGAGTTTGCTAAACTTGCAAACGGCAGCGTGGTTCTTTTCCCTGGAGCAGAAAACCCGATGCGGAGCATACACAAAGGCTTATCAGAAAATACAAAGATCATTGACCTGCCGGTTTATGAAACCGTGCTCGATGACTCTGCCGAGGCATCATCTGCAGATGTACTGGTATTCACCAGTCCTTCAAACGTTGAAAATTACTTCGAGCGCCATTTATTAGATAATGGCCAGCAGGTAGTAGCCATTGGTAAAGCTACCGGGCGTAAGCTCGCAGAATTGAATATCACTTATACATTGCCATTTGCTCCCGACGAAGTTGGACTGGCAGAGGCGGTGTTTGGGCTATAAAAGCCCCACCCTAACCCTCCCCTGTAGGGAGGGAATTAATATGGGTTAAATAAATTACAAATCAAGTCCTCCCTGCCGGGGAGGATTTAGGAGGGGCTAATGTTACAAAGACCAAGAAGAAATAGAAAAAGTGAAGTTATCCGCAATATGGTGCAGGAAACACATATCAGTGCCTCAAACCTGATATTTCCACTGTTTATTGTAGAGGGTGATAACCAGAAGAGTGAGGTGTCTTCTATGCCGGGTATTTTCCGGTACTCAATTGATAATTTGCTGCGTGAGGTTGAAAGCTGCATGAACTTAGGTTTAAAGGCTTTTGACTTGTTTCCAAACATTGACGAGCAGCTGAAAGATAAATATGCTACAGAAAGTCACCGCGAAGGCAGCCTTTATCTGCGTGCTATTAGCGAGGTTAAAAAGCATTTTCCGGAAGCCTGTGTAGTAACCGACGTTGCTATGGATCCATATAGCAGCGACGGGCATGATGGTATTGTTGAGAATGGCTTAATTCTTAACGACGAGACATTGGAAGTATTAGGAAAAATGGCTTTAGCACATGCGCAGGCAGGTGCAGATATTATCGCACCGTCAGATATGATGGACGGCCGTGTAGGCTACATCCGTAATGTACTTGATGAAAATGGCTACGCCAATGTTTCCATCATGTCATACACTGCTAAATATGCCAGCGCGTTTTATGGCCCTTTCCGTGATGCTTTAAACTCTGCGCCTAAGTTTGGTGACAAAAAAACTTATCAAATGAACCCTGCCAATTTGCAGGAAGCTTTGATTGAAGCACGTATGGACGAGGACGAAGGTGCCGACTTCTTAATGGTAAAACCAGGCCTGCCTTACCTGGACGTGATTAAATTATTAAAGGACAATACCGAACTGCCAATTGCAGCGTATAATGTAAGCGGCGAATACGCCATGATCAAAGCAGCCGTTAAAAACGGTTGGTTAAACGAGCAGCGTGCTACTACCGAAGTGCTGATGAGCCTTCGCCGCGCAGGTGCTTCTGCAATTTTAACTTATCACGCAAAAGAAGTATTGTTAAATAAATGGCTATAATAAGCTTAAGGCAAAAAGCTGAAAGCGACTAAATAAGAAATGAAAATGGCTTTAAGCCTTGTGCTTTAAGCTTTTAGCTAAACAAGATGTTAGATTCAATAAAGAAAATGTTTTCCGGTGGTGAGGGTGACGAACCTGCGAATACTGTGGGTAAGCCGGACATAAGCCGCGAAAAATCTGCTGAGCTGTATGAAAAAGCTAAAACTTACTTTCCAGGTGGGGTAAACTCGCCGGTAAGGGCTTTTAAATCAGTTTATGGTACGCCGTTGTTCATTGAAAAAGGCGACGGCAGTTACCTGTGGGATGCAGACGGTAACCAGTTTATTGATTTTTGCTGTTCATGGGGGCCGCTTATTTTGGGCCACAACAACGCTAAGGTACGCGAAAAGGTAGTTGAAGTGATACAGCATGGCATGTCATTCGGTGCGCCAACTGCGTTGGAGAACGAGCTTGCCGAACTGATTCTGAAAAACAACAAGTTTATTGAAAAGATCCGTTTCGTGAGTTCAGGTACAGAAGCAGTAATGTCGGCCATAAGGCTGGCACGTGGAGTTACCAAACGCGATAAAGTTTTAAAGTTTGAAGGCTGCTACCATGGCCATTCAGATTCGCTGCTGGTTAAAGCAGGCTCTGGCCTTGTTACCTTTGGCGAAACATCCTCGGCAGGTATCCCTAAAGCATTTGCTGATGAAACAATAGTAGTATCATTAAACGACCGCGATGCACTGAAAGCCGCATTCGACGATTTTAAAGATCAGATTGCCGCTGTGATCATTGAGCCGGTACCGGCTAATAATGGTTTGTTGCTGCAAGAGAAAGAATATTTGCAGTTTCTGCGCGACATTTGTACAGAGAATGGCACCTTGCTGATTTTTGATGAGGTGATCTCTGGTTTCCGTTTAGGATTTGAGGGCGCAGCTGGTTATTACCAGATCAAACCTGATATTATTACCTATGGTAAAATTATCGGCGGAGGTTTGCCTGTAGGTGCTTATGGCGCTTCTGCTGCTATAATGGATCATATCTCTCCGGTTGGCAGCGTTTACCAGGCAGGTACTTTATCAGGAAACCCGGTAGCTATGGCGGCTGGTATCGCCCAGTTATCTGAGCTATTGCGCATGGGCTTTTACCGCGACCTGAATAATAAGACGGAAGAATTTGCAGAATCTATCCAGCGTTTTGCAACTGCACGTAATTATAAGTTCAAAGTATTCCAGATCGGATCTATTTTCTGGTTTGCGTTTACAGATAAAGCCGCTATACGCCGTGCAGAAGAGATTGACCCGAACAGTATGGAGAAATTTAAGAAAATGCACCGCGAGTTGCTAAACCGTGGCATTTACTTAGGCCCAAGCGGGTACGAAGTTGGCTTTATATCTTCGGCACATACAAAAACTGATTTAGAGCGTACCAAACGCGCTATTTTTGATAGTCTTGATATCGTATTTAAAGATAAATAAGTATGAAAAGGCCTTTTGTAATTTTTTATGCAATCATCATTTATGCCGTTGCCGAACTGTTTTGGTGGGGCTACATGCTGGTTAGGCTGCAGCCTGGCCGCTTCGGGATGATATTGGGCGAAGGGGCAGTTTTTATTGCCGTTTTCCTGGTTGGTGCATACAATTTACATAAGTCGATAAATAAAGAGCGCCGTTTGCAAGAGCAGAAGAAAAATTTTCTGCTTTCGGTAACGCATGAGCTTAAATCCCCTTTGGCTTCCATTAAGCTTTACATGGAGACCATACAAAAGCGTAAGCTTAACCATGAGCAGATCATGGATTTTACAGGCAAGTGCCTTGTAGATGTTGACAGGCTGAACGATATGGTGGAAAATATGCTGCTTGCCGCTAAGATTGAAAACAGCTCTTATACTTTTCCTAAAGAGAAATTTAATATATCAGTATTGGTTGATAGCGTGGTTAACCGCCTGCAAATAAACAAATGCGATTTTACGCAGCAGTTAATTAATGCAGAGATTGAACCTAAGCTTGAAATTACAGGCGATAAGTTTGCACTTTCATCTGTAGTAACCAACCTGATAGAGAACGCTATCAAATACTCGCAGCCATGCTCTGAGGTAAACGTAAGGCTATTCAAAAAGGATGGCCAGGTGTACCTTATGGTGGCAGATCATGGTATTGGTATAGCAGATGAAGAAAAAACACGTATTTTCGATAGGTTTTACCGTGTGGGCAGCGAGGATACCCGTAACACCAAGGGTACAGGTTTAGGGTTATACATTGTAAAACAAGTGCTGGATAAACATCAGGCGACAATAAACGTTAAGGATAATCAGCCTGCTGGCAGCGTATTCGAAGTTGTTTTTGGATAACCTAATAAAGATCATATGTCTAAGAAAAGAATTCTATTGGCCGAAGACGAAGAGCATTTGCTCGAGGCCATAAAACTTAACCTTGAGCTTGAAGGCTACAAGGTATCTACTGCTAATAACGGTAAAAAAGCCCTACAGATATTTAAAGAAGAGCGTTTTAACCTGATCATCCTTGATGTGATGATGCCCGAGGTTGACGGTTTTGTGGTTGCAGAAACCATCAGGCTCGAAAATTCAGAAGTGCCTATCATGTTCCTTACAGCTAAAAATACTAATGAGGATAAAATCATAGGCTTAAAGAAGGGTGCTGATGATTATCTCACTAAGCCTTTCAACCTGGAAGAGCTGATACTGCGTGTGAATAACCTGGTAAAACGCGGCTTAAAAGGTGAAGACTTAAAAGAGTTTAACAGCTATAAAATCGGCGATAAAACCATTCATTTCAACTCATTTGAAGTAATTAATGAAGATGGTTCTATCACAGCGCTTACTAAAAAGGAAACCATGCTGCTTAAATTGCTGATAGAACGCCGTAACGAGGCTGTATCACGTGAGCAGATATTGGAAACGGTTTGGAATTACGATGTGTACCCTTCAACCCGTACCATTGATAACTTCATCCTTACTTTCCGTAAATATTTTGAACCAGACCCTAAAAATCCGGTGTATTTCCATTCGATCAGAGGGGTAGGCTATAAATTTACAGACCATCATTAATGCTGACTAACAAGGCGCGGCTGATTATTGCGGGGATATTTTTTGCGATGTTCATATTCTTTATATATGAGCAGGTTTATCAGCTGGCAGGTGTTGCATTAATGTTTACGGTATTGCTGATTTGGGGATACTTTAAAGAAGGACCACTGGTAATAGCAGCAAAGCATTTTCATGATAAAAACTATGACAAAGCCGAGGCCGTTTTGCTTACCGTTAAAAACCCAGGTTTATTAAAACGTAAACGCCGTGGTTTTTATGAGTTTATGATGGGCGGCATCAACCTGCAAAAGCAGGACTTTGAAGCAGCCGAAAGGCATTATGAACTGGCTGCGCAATACCCGCTGCGTTCTGTGAACGACCATGTGGCGGCTTTAGCGCATGTGGCTAACATCAGCATTCGCAATCATAATTACGAAAAGGCAGAGGCCTACTTAGGTTTAGCCGAAAAGCATTACGACAAAACTACCGCCAAAATGAAAAGCGTTTTGGAACGTCTGCAATCCGAATTAAAATCACACCAAAAATAAAAGGCTTTTCAGCCTTGTTCTTTATGAAAGATTCATTATTTATCAGAGCCGCATTTTCACAGCAAATAGAGCGTCCGCCGGTATGGATGATGCGCCAGGCCGGCCGTTTTATGCCTGAGTATTGGGAGATCAAAAACAAATACTCGTTTCTGGAAATGTGTAAAACGCCCGAAATTGCTGCCGATGTAACCATGTTACCGGTTGACCTTTTGGGTATTGATGCGGCTATCCTGTTTTCAGATATCTTAGTGACCGGTGAAGCAATGGGCGGCGACCTTAGCTTTACACAAGGCGTTGGCCCGCGTTTTTCAAACCCGGTACGCACCAAAGAAGATATTGACCGTTTAGATACTGAAGTTATCCATAAACTTCAATATGTAGCCGATGCTATTAAAGTAATTCAGCAGCGCCTTAACGGCAGCATTCCACTTATTGGTTTTGCTGGTGCGCCTTTCACTGTAATGAGCTATCTGATAGAAGGCGGCTCGTCCCGTGATTTTAAGTTGACAAAGCTATTTATGCATAATCAGCCCGAACTGGCTCACCAGTTACTGGCTAAAATTGCTAAAGTAACCGCAGGATACCTCAATCTGCAGATTGAGGCGGGCGTTAATGCTATTCAGATTTTTGATAGCTGGGCACAGGCTTTGGCTTGGGACGATTATAAAGAGTTTTCGCACCATTACATTACCGAGATTATCAGTAACCTTAACCGTAAGGATATACCAGTTATCTCTTTTTGCAAAGGAAGCTCGGTGTTTGCGCCATTAATGGCAGAAGCAAAACCAGATGTAATTTCTATCGACTGGAATGTTGACCTGAAAGATATTAAACATCGTTTGCCGCAAGGGGTAGCCGTACAGGGTAACCTTGATCCGCATATCTTATATGCAGATAAAAGCGTAATTAAAGACCGTATTCACCGCCTGTTTGAACGTATGCGCGGCGAAGAGGGCTTTATCTTTAACCTTGGTCACGGTATTATGCCTGATATTCCGTTTGATAACGTGAAGTATGCAGTAGAGGTGATTAAGGAGTTTAGATATTAAAACAAAACCATGTCTTTGCGAGGCGGCACGGCGAAGCAATCTCCATCATATCACGAGATTTCCACGCTACGCTCGCAATGACATCATAAATAAACATCACGTCATTGCGATGAGTGAAACGAAGAAGCAATCCCCGACTTGCATGGTTAGTGATTGCTTCGTACCTCGCAATGACGAAAGTAACATGACATGTACTTATACATTAAAGCAATACACATTATTTTTGTAGTCAGCTGGATGGCGGGGCTATTTTATATTGTGCGCTTATTTGTATACCATACAGAAGCACAGGCGCGCCCTGAGGCCGAACGTAAAGTACTTTCAGACCAGTTCGAGATCATGGAGCGCAAGCTGATGAACATCATCACAACGCCTGCCATGATCTTAACTTTAATTGCAGGGATATGGATGGTTTGCATCAATCCGGCTCTATTAAGCCAAAGCTGGCTTATGGTAAAGCTTTGCTTTGTTGTTGGCCTTATTGCTTATCATTTCATCTGCATCAATAAAATGAAACAAATGCGTAACGGTGTCTATAACTGGTCGTCTACCCAATTACGCATCTGGAACGAAGTGGCCACTATTTTTCTTTTCGCTATTGCCTTCCTGGCAGTATTAAAAAATGCCCTCAGTTGGATATGGGGCGTTTTAGGGTTGATCTTGTTCTCCATGATCATCATGTCGGCAGTAAAAATCTATAAATACTACCGTAATAAGTAAATTCTTCTGATACTAAATAATCAGTCAGTATAATTTATTCCAAAATCAAGAATTATTTTAATTGCTTTTAATGCTTATTTAAGAGGTTTTCCCCTGCCAAAAGGTTTGGTAAAAATTATCTTTATATAAAAGTTAAAAAAAGTTAAATATCCTTGCAACCATTCTGCCTTGCTTATCATCTTACTTACAAATGATGTTTTTAAAACATAAATATTCAACCGAAGACCTTATACAAGATTGTAAGTCGGGCAGCCGTAAAGCGCAGGAGTTGCTCTACAAGCAATTCGCCGCTAAGATGATGGCAGTTTGCATGAGGTACGCTGTTGATAAGATGGAAGCCGAGGATATGCTGCAAAATGGGTTTATTAAGGTATTTCAGAAGATAGATGATTACAGGGGCGATGGATCATTTGAAGGTTGGGTGAGGCGGATTATGGTACACAGCTCCATAGAATATTATAGAAAGCATCATAAAATGATGCAGGTAGTTGAGCTGGATGATCATACGCCAGAGCAGTCGGTTAATCCGGCAGCAACTGCCAACTTAAGTGCAAAAGATTTGCTGGGTTTAATTCAGCAGCTTTCGCCGGGATACAAAATGGTATTTAATCTTTATGCTATTGAAGGCTATTCGCATAAAGAAATTGGAGACATAATGGGCATAAGCGAAGGCGCATCAAAATCGCAATTATCACGTGCCCGTGCTATATTAAAAGAACAGGTGCTAAAAATGGAAGGGAAAAAATATGAGTATGCAGGATAACGAGCTTGATCACCTTTTCCGCAATAAGCTGGATGGTTTGGAAATTGAGCCATCGGCAAAAGTATGGAAAGGTATAGTTACCGAACTCGACGGCAAAACTAAAAGGCGGACGCTGATCCCGGTATTTCGGATTGCTGCAACTATCACCGTTATTGTGGCAGCAGGCTTATACTTTATGTTTAAAGATGTAAAACCTGTTAATAACAACAACCTTACAAAGGTTAACACAAAAGATAAAACCGCTGTAATAGTTGACGATGATGGAAACAGGACATCCGTAATTACAAAGCAGGTGCAGCAAACACCTGCTGTTGCAAAAACACAGATAAACAAAACGCCTCAGCAAATAAGCAACGCTGGTATAAATAAGGCACAAACAAAACCTGTAGTGCACAGTTTTGAAGAGCAGCATTTAATTGCCCAAACAAAGGCTAAACAAACACCAGAAGATAACATAGTAAACAATGGTAAGGAACCATTGCAGCAGCCACAAACATTAGCCGCAGTTTCAGAAACAAAGCATGAGCAAGCTGTTGTGCCGGATGTTCCGCTGAGAGCTAAGGAAGAAATTATTGAACCGGTAGAAGGTTTTAAAACAGGTAACCCTGTAGTAGCTGCAACAGGTACTGATAATAACAAACCTGCAAAAAAGCGGCATGGCATACGCAGCTTCGGCGATTTGATTAATGTAGTGGTTGCTAAAGTAGATAAACGTCAGGATAAGCTTGTGGAGTTTAGTGATACCGATGGAGACGAGTCGACCATTACCGGGATTAACCTGGGAATTGTAAAAGTAAAAAAAGACAAATAATTCAATCTAAATATATATGAAACGCTTATTGATA
This sequence comes from Mucilaginibacter sp. KACC 22063, assembly GCF_028736115.1. Classification (NCBI taxonomy): domain Bacteria; kingdom Pseudomonadati; phylum Bacteroidota; class Sphingobacteriia; order Sphingobacteriales; family Sphingobacteriaceae; genus Mucilaginibacter; species Mucilaginibacter florum. The sequence continues at coordinate 1,244,850 of NZ_CP117877.1, forward strand.
ACCGCGTTACTGTGTGCGGGTGCTACAGGTGTGTTTGCCCAAAGCATAAATACAGATACTACAGCCACCGATACTGTAAAAAAGCATAAAGGGTTTAGGGTTAGGTTTGGACATGGTGAAGGTACCGGAGAAATCAGTGTAAACAAAGGAAGAGATACTGTTTACCAGCATGAACATAAGGCACCTGGATTTTCTTTCGGCCTGACTTTCTCCAGGTTCGACATCGGTTTGGCCACGCTGATTGATAACGGTAGTTTTACTTTATCTGATAAAAATAGCTTTTTAAGCTATCGCCAGTGGAAAACCAGCAATGTAGGCTTTGATGTGGTGCAGTTTGGTTATCGTTTTAACAGTACTTTTAAAATTTATGTATCAGGTGGTTTCGACTGGACGCACATCCGCCTACGCGATAATATTACCATACAACGTAATACGCCGACGTTAAGTTATACGGTTGATAATATTGATTACAGTAAAAACCGTTTCTCTTCAAGCTACCTGCGCATCCCGTTATCATTCGATTTCCGCTCACGTGATGACGTCAGGGGTAACAAATTTCACTTCGTGGCCGGTCCCGATATTGGCATTCTGTTAAACGGCCGTGTTAAGCAGATCAGCGAGGAAAACGGTAAACAAAAATTTAATGATGATTACCACTATACCCGCCTGCGTTACGGCGCCTTTGCAAGGGTAGGGTATGGCTTCGCCGGTATCTTTGCTAAATATTACTTTAATGATATGTTTGAAAATAGTCCTGACCAGAAAGGACTGAAGAACTTCTCTTTCGGTTTAACCTTCGGGTTTTAATCATCAAACATCATGTACAAAGGCCGCTTATGCGGCCTTTGTAGTTTTATGTATCTTTACCGCCTATGTCAGGAGCGTTTTATTTACAAGCAATAAATGTTAGCAAAGTTTATAGTGGACATCATGACGTAGGTGTGCGTAACATTAACCTTGATATTAAAGCACACCAGATAACAGCGATCATTGGCGAAAGCGGCAGTGGTAAAAGCACCTTACTTAAACTGCTTTATGGCTTGCTTGTACCCGATGAAGGTAAGATCAGCTTTAAACAGGAGATTGTGTGGGGACCCGACGTAAAACTGATACCGGGACACGATCAGATGAAGATGGTTACCCAGCATACGGACGACCTTAATCTGTACGCATCTGTATGGAATAACATTGCTGTGCTGCTGCCTAATACTAATTTGAAAGCCAAGCAGGAGCGTACCACTGAGGTGCTTAAGCAAATGAATATGCTCCACTTTAGCGATAAGCGGATCTCTGAGCTGAGCGGCGGCGAGAAGCAGCGTGTAGCTATTGCCCGTGCATTAGTTTTAAAGCCAGAAGTTTTATTGCTTGATGAACCTTTTAACCAGGTAGATACATCATTTAGGGAAGGCTTACAACGCGACATCCGCGCCATTGTAAAAGATACCGGGCTAACTGTAGTTATTGTATCGCATGACCCAGCCGAAGTGCTATCAATGGCAGATGAACTGATCGTACTTAAAAATGGGGAAATTATTGAAACCGGGGATCCTAAAACCCTGTATCAATCACCACGGTACTTTTATACCGCACGTCTGCTTACCAATTGCAACGTGATTAACGGAGAACAGGCCAGGCATCTGAATATAGATACGGATCTGGAACGCGTAGTCATATATCCCGAAAATATTGAGATAGTCCATAGTTTTGTGCCTAAGAAGTGGACTGTAAAGCAGGTGTTGTTTAAAGGATTTTATGAGGAACTGCTGTTAGAGCATAACTATGTAACCGTTAAAATGCTGAACACCGAGCTTAATAAGTACCCGGAAGGTAAGCAGGTAAATATTAAAGTATTGAAGCACCTGGCGTTTTAGAGGATTTTATTCTTTGGATGTTGTCATCCTAAGTTTATCGAAGGATACAGCGTAAGACCTATAATAATCATGCTTCGACGGGCTCAGCATGACAAACTACTTATTTATAATGTTATCCTGTCCACGGGACTCCTTCGGAGAACTTGTTTCAGGATCCACAGGACAAGAAATGCAATACTTATGAGATGCCGAAACAAGTTCGGCATGACAGCTTATTATAATCATTATTCAAAAAGGATTGTCATCCTGAGTTTATCGAAGGATACAGAGTAGGCCTATCAAAAGCATTCTTCGACGGGTTCAGCATGACAAGCTAATATTCGGCATGACAGATCACTCTTAATTCTTGTTTCTATCCTTAAACCAGGTACTCAAACAAAGTCTGATCGCGGTTTACCTCGATCACATCAAAGCGGTAATCTTCCATGCGCTGTAATAGGGCAGGATAATCATCTGCTGATTTCAACTCGATACCTACCAGTGCAGGGCCACGTTCGCGTTCAGTTTTTTTGATGAATTCAAAACGGGTAATATCATCCTTAGGGCCAAGCACTTCGTTAACAAAAAGCTTTAATGCACCCGGGCGTTGCGGGAAACGGACAATAAAATAGTGTTTTAAACCCTCATACAACAACGACTGTTCTTTGATCTCGCCCATACGGTCGATGTCATTGTTGCCACCGCTGATTACACACACTACCTTTTTTCCTTTTATCTCTTCTTTGCACAAATCAAGCGCTGCTACGGATAAAGCTCCCGCAGGCTCAACTACAATGGCATCTTCGTTGTAAAGTTTCAGGATGGTAGTACATACCTTACCTTCAGGAACCAGCAGCATTTTATCCAGTATTTCACGGCTTAGCTCAAAGGTTAAGGCACCGATGCGTTTTACCGCCGCACCATCAACAAAACGGTTGATGCTTGCCAGTGTTACAGGCTCTTCGGCTTTAAGCGCCTCAAACATAGACGGCGCACCTTCTGGCTCTACACCGATAACTTTGATATTGGGGTTATGCTGTTTTAAGTATTGTCCTGTACCTGATGCCAGTCCGCCGCCACCTATTGGGACAATAATAGCTTCGATCTCGGGCAGGTCTTCAAAAATTTCGACACCTACAGTTCCTTGGCCTTCAACAATTTTCTCATTGTCGAAAGGAGGAATGAAGGTCATGTTATGTTCGGCTGTATAAGCCAGGGCTTCGCGCAGGCAATCGTCAAATGTGTCGCCAACTAAAACAATCTCAATGTTACCATTGCCAAACATCTGCGTTTGCTTTACCTTTTGCTTCGGTGTAATCTCGGGCATAAATATGACGCCTTTTGTGTCCAGCTTTTTGCAAGAGAAAGCCACACCTTGCGCATGGTTACCCGCACTGGCACAAACCACACCACGGCTTAACTGCTCGGCATTTAGCTGACTGATCATATTGTAAGCACCGCGCAATTTATAAGAGCGTACTACCTGCAGGTCTTCACGTTTCAGGTAAATCTCGCAATCATATTTTTCTGATAGTCCTGCATTATATTCAAGCGGTGTACGCTTTACTATGCCCTTCAGTCGTTCAGCTGCTGATATAAAATCAAGCATATGTTTGGTTTCAGTATCCATTATTCTCTCACTAACTGGCCAACACCAACCATCAGGCCTTTCAGATCTTCATCATTGATGTCGAGTTTCTTATCGGCAAGGGTAAGGAATTTTGAATATGCTTCGGCCAGCTCTTCTTTATTAAGGCTGTAACCTAAACGTTCTAAGTGATATTTCAAAGCATGGCGGCCACTGCGTGCTGTTAAAACAATACTTGCGCTTGGGAAACCAACGTCTTCAGGACGAATAATCTCGTAGTTTTCGCGGTTTTTCAGGAATCCATCCTGGTGAATGCCAGAGCTGTGTGCAAATGCATTTGCGCCAACAATAGCCTTGTTAGGCTGTACCGGCATACGCATCTGCGTGCTTACCATACGGCTAAGCTCATAAAACATCTTGGTATTGATGTTGGTATGCAAGCCAAGATCATAGTGCGTTTTCAGGATCATCACCACTTCTTCAATAGAAGTGTTGCCTGCACGTTCGCCAATACCATTGATGGTGCCTTCTATCTGGCGTGCACCGTTTTGTAAACCGGCTACAGAATTAGCTGTAGCAAGGCCTAAATCGTTATGGCAGTGTACAGAGATAATTGCGTTATCAATGTTTTTAACGTTCTCTTTTAAAAACTTGATCTTAGCACCGTATTGGTGAGGCAGGCAGTATCCGTTTGTATCCGGAATGTTTACGACTGTAGCACCGGCAGCAATTACGGCTTCCACCATTTTTGCAAGGTACTCAATATCGGCACGGCCGGCATCTTCTGCGTAAAACTCAATATCCTCAACAAACTTCTTGGCGTATTTAACCGCTGCAACAGCACGCTCTAAAATTTCTTCGCGGGTACTGTTGAATTTGGTTTTAATGTGCATGTCTGACGCGCCGATACCCGTATGGATACGCGGATGCTTTGCATATTTCAAAGCTTCGGCGGCGGCATCAATATCTTTCTGGTGCGCACGGGTTAATGCACAAATTGTAGGTTCTTTTACAGCTTTGGCAATTTCAACAACACTTTGAAAATCGCCAGGGCTTGATGCCGGGAATCCAGCCTCGATAACGTCTATGCCCAGCAATTCCAGCTCGCGGGCAATCTCTATCTTCTCTGGCGTAGTTAACTGGCAGCCTGGTACTTGTTCACCATCGCGCAGGGTGGTATCAAATACGTAAACGCGGTTGGGATCGTGTAGCATAGTTTTCTTTTTTTAGTATCGAGTATCAGGTAATGAGTAAATGGATTACTCGCTTACCGTTAGTTAGTTTTAATTTTATTGTGCAATGGTATCAAACAGTCTTGCTACTTGATACCAGATTCTTGTTACTCACGTACAGCTATAAATCTTAATCTCTTATAATCGGCATACCACTGGCCGTTTTCTTCGTAATCGGGACGAAGGATTTCGGTTATTTCTGCCAGCATATGTTTTTTGTCGTTATCTGGGATGCCTTCAAAGTAAACCGAACCAAACATTTCAATCCATTTACTTACGCCCTGATCGCCATCCTGCAAAGGCGTTTTGCGATCAAAGTGAGAAGCAAATACTACCCGGAAACCATGGCTTTCTAACCGACTGGCATATTCGCCAAGTGACGGAAAATACCACTGACTGATGGTAGCCCTTTCGTGGTAGCCATATTTCTCAAGTATTGCTTTTGTTGCTGCAATCAGTTTTTGTACGTTGCCTTTTCCACCCATTTCAGCAACAAAGCGACCGCCGGTTTTAAGGCTGTTATAAACCGACTGCATCATGCCATCCTGGTTTTTTACCCAGTGCAAGGCAGCATTGCTGAAAACTGCATCAAAAGGTTCATCAAAATGGAAATCGCCCGCATCTGCAACCGCAAACTTAATTTCAGGGAATAGCTTCTGCGCCTGTGCAATCATTTCAGGCGAATAATCTGTGCCGATTACATCAGCACCCTGATTTTTAATTTGCTGAGTAAGGTAGCCGGTACCGCAACCCACATCGTGAATGCGTTCGCCGGGTTTTACATCAAGCAATTCAACTACGTTTTCGCCAAATTGATAAACGAAAGCGTGTTTTTGGTCGTACAGATCAGCGTTCCAGTTCATATAATCAGTTTTCTGTTGTCAGTTGCCTGTTTCCAGACTTTAAACTTTCAACTTTATACATTCGACTCTTTTTACTATAAGTATTCCAGCACTTTTTGCCCCATGGCTTTGGTGCCTAATATTTTTGTTTTGTCGGTATTTGCATCGGCAATATCGCCTGTGCGGTAACCTTCTTTCAAAGCTTTATCAATAGCATCAGTTATTTTCTTGGCTTCTTCTTTTAAGCCAAAGCTTATTTCCAGCATAAGTGCAACTGACAGTATAGATGCAAGCGGGTTAGCTTTATCCTGACCGGCAATATCATGCGCCGAACCATGAATAGGCTCGAAGAAACCGGTGCCGTCACCTACAGAAGCAGATGCCAGCATACCCATTGAACCTGCAATCTGCGATGCCTCATCGGTAAGGATGTCGCCAAACAGGTTGGCCGTAAGCACCACATCAAACTTTTTAGGATTTTTAACCAGCTGCATGGCCGCATTGTCAATAAACATATGTTCGGTCTCTACATCCGGGTATTGCTTAGCCAGTTCCTGCACTACTTCGCGCCACAGGCGTGAAGCTTCAAGTACGTTGGCTTTATCTACAGAGCACAAGCGTTTGTTACGTGCGCGGGCAGCTTCAAAAGCTTTCGTAGCGATGCGCTCCACTTCGTAACGGTGATAGATCATCAGATCCGAAGCCGTGTTTCTGTCTTCGCTGCGTTTTTTCTCACCGAAATAAACATCGCCGGTTAATTCTCGGAAGAAAAGGATATCCGTACCACGCAATACTTCAGGCTTTAAGCTCGATGCATCAAGCAGTTCATCAAAAAGCATAATAGGGCGCAGGTTGGCATATAAGCCAAGTTCCTTACGGATCTTTAGTAACCCTTGCTCCGGACGAACTTTTGCAGAAGGATCATTATCATATTTGATATGGCCAATAGCACCAAATAATATGGCATCGCTGGCTTTTGCTTTTTCAAGTGTTTCGTCGGGCAGCGGATTACCTGTAGCTTCAATTGCCGCGTGGCCCATCAGTGCTTCATCGAACGTAAATTCGTGACCGTATTGTTCAGCAATTTTCTCTAAAACAGCTTTGCCCCAGGTTGTCACCTCGGGCCCAATACCATCACCTGGAATTACTAAAATGTGTTTTTTCATATTAAAGTTGTCTGCTGTCTGTTGCGTGTTGTCAGTTAAACAGGTCGCTGACATAGCAACATAAACAGTTAATTTTTCCCTCTTATTTCATTAAGTTTCATCACCATTCGCTTGGCATCGGTAGCAACCCAGTGGTTATATTCTTTAATGGCTTGCAGCCTGTCTGCTTCGCTGATGTATCCTTCTTCCACAATCTGGTCCATAGCGGCTACTTTACTCCAGATACTGATCTTATGCTCAAAATCAGGCTGCCCTTTTTCATATACTTCATCGGCATTCAGCACTTCGATGTTTTGGAAACCCAGCATTTTTAAAAAGTCTGCGGCCTCTTCAGCAATTTCATTGCTCATGCCTGCATCAGATCGCCATCTTAAAAAAGAAGCATAGAACCTTCGCATCATAAGCGGTGGTTCCGGAAGCCATTCCAATGCAGTGTGGTCATAATCTAAAACAGATAACCAGCCCCCCGGCTTTAGCATATTTTTCATTTTGGCTATAGCTTCCTGCGGATTGCTTAGCCATTGAATGGTACGTGCCGAAACGATCAGATCAAACTTCACCTCTGTTTCAAAATCAAACAGATCGGTATTGATCAGTTCCAGATTTTCGATATCCCTATAAGTTTCTTTACCACTTTCAATAAAGTGCCCGGTATTATCAATGCCGGTAACGTGTCCTTTCGACCCAACTACATTTGCAATATCTTTTGAGATAGCGCCTGTTCCACAACCTACATCCAAGACTTTAAGTCCAGGTTTTAACAAAGACAAAAGCGTTGCGTAATCTCTTTTCAGACTACGTTCATCAAACAATTTACTTGTTGATGGGTCGCGTTTAATTTCTTTGTTTATCATTGTACGTCATTGTTTGTATCCAGTTATTACGTAACACGGAAACTGAATACCTGTAACTGCTTTATCTCTTACTTTCAAATTCTTCTACCAGTTCCTTATTGCTCAGGATATAGTCGATATCATCATAACCGTTAATAAGGCAAGCCTTTTTGTAAGGATTGATTTCAAAACTTTCCTGTTCGCCTGTTGCGGCTATCTTGATAAACTGGTTTTCCAGGTCGATTTCAATCTTAGCCTGATGGTCTGCATAAATGGCATCAAATATTTTAGCTAAGAACTCGTCGCTTACCTGTACAGGCAAAAGGCCATTGTTTAGCGCATTGCCTTTAAAAATATCTGCAAAAAAACTGCTTACTACAGCATCAAACCCATAATCGGATATGGCCCAGGCTGCATGCTCGCGACTGCTTCCACAACCGAAGTTTTTACCAGCAACCAGAATCTTGCCTTCGTAAGTAGGGTGATTAAGTACGAAATCTTCTTTCGGATTATCGTTCTCATCAAAGCGCCAGTCGCGGAACAGGTTATTGCCAAAACCTTCGCGGGTAGTGGCCTTTAAAAACCTTGCCGGGATGATCTGGTCTGTATCTATATTTTCAATCGGCAATGGTACCGCCGGTGATTGAATGTGTTTAAAAATTTTTGTCGCCATCTGAATCAGAATTTACTGAATTTGAGAATTAACAAGATTCGATTTGTCTTGCATTCTCGGATTGAATATTAATTTGTATTGCAGGCTTTGACTGCCAAAGTTTATTAATAGTCCAAGCGGAAAGTTGTAAGCCACAGTATAATTTTTAGCTTGAGCTAAATGCACATCTTCTAAATTTATTAGAGCTTTCAACTCAAGTACTAATTTTTCCTCTACTATAAAATCGGCTCGCCTGCTTCCAACCTCAATGTCCTTGTAAAATATAGGATGTTCCTTTTCGCGAATAAAATTTACACCTGCCTCTGCAAGTTCGATAGCTAAACAACGTTGATAGATTACTTCCTGAAAGCCATTACCAAGTGTATTATGCACTTTCATGGCACATCCTATAATCTTATATGTTAGCTCATCTTTCTGCATTGCATTCTGTAGGTTCTAAAATTTTGTTAATTCTGATCTCAGACCAACTCCGCTTCAGCCAGCAACTCCCTTACATCTACAATTTTTCCTGCTACCGCTGCTGCTGCTGCGGTAAGCGGACTTGCCAGAATAGTACGCGAATTAGGTCCCTGACGGCCTTCAAAGTTTCTGTTTGAGGTTGATACACAGTACTTACCTGCGGGGATCTTGTCCTCATTCATACCTAAGCAGGCGCTGCAACCCGGTTCGCGTAGCGGGAACCCTGCTGCTTCAAAAACTTTATCCAGTCCTTCGGCAATGGCTTGTTCCTGCACTTGTTTTGAACCCGGAACTAACCATACAGTAACGTTGTCTGCCTTATGCTTGCCTTTCAGAAAAGCAGCAACTTCTCGCAAATCCTCAATTCGGGAGTTAGTACAGCTACCGATGAAAACGTAATCTATCGGTTTGCCAATTAATGATTCATCATCATGCAAGCCCATATAATTTAGTGCCTTTGTATATGATGCCTGCTCAGTCGGGTCAACGTCAACAGTATTTGGCACATGCTGCGTTACACCAATGCCCATACCCGGATTTGTACCGTAAGTGATCATTGGTTCGATATCTTCGGCATTAAAACTTAGTACATGGTCAAACTGCGCATCTTCATCAGAATACAAAGTCTGCCAGTATGCTACTGCTTTATCCCATTCTTCACCTTTAGGCGCAAACTCGCGGCCTTTAACATAATTGATGGTGGTTTCGTCCGGAGCAATTAAGCCGCAACGTGCCCCCATCTCTATACTCATGTTACAGATGGTCATGCGACCTTCCATGCTTAATGAGCGGATGGTATCGCCTGCATACTCAACTGCATAACCGGTACCACCAGCAGCCGAGATCTGCGAAATGATGTAAAGGATAATATCTTTAGCGCCAACGCCTTTTTGAAGCTTACCATTTACTTCAATCTTCATGCGTTTTGGGCGCGATTGCAGTAAACACTGTGTGGCCATCACCTGCTCAACCTGCGAAGTACCGATACCGAATGCAATAGCACCGAATGCACCGTGGGTTGAAGTGTGGCTATCGCCGCAAACATAAGTACAGCCCGGGCGCGTAATGCCTAACTCGGGGCCGATAACGTGGACAATACCCTGATAAGGGTGACCTAATCCGTATAACTCGATGCCAAACTCTTTGCAGTTTTTGGTAAGCATATCTACCTGGTAACGCGAAAGCTCTTCCTTAATAGGTAAGTGCTGGTCCCAGGTAGGCACGTTATGGTCTGCAGTGGCAACTGTTTGTTTTGGCCTGAAAACAGGTAAACCACGTTGGCGCAAGCCATCAAATGCCTGCGGGCTGGTTACCTCATGAATAAAATGGGTATCGATGTATAAAATATCCGGAAACCCTTCCTTGCTGCTCACTACGTGAGCATCCCAAATCTTATCGAATAGTGTCTGTCCCATAACCTCTCCTAAATCCTCTCCTATAGGAGAGGATTTTTTAATAAATATTATTTTTCCTCAAGTTTTAAAAACTCCCTCTCCTGCAGGAGAGGGAAGGGGTGAGGTAATATTAGCTAATGCTTTCTACTGCCTGGTTCTCAGGACGAAGGCTACGTACAGTTTTACCTGCTTGCCATAATTCGCTTTCGCGAAGTTCTTTTAGTTCGGCATTTAGTTTTTCGCGGTAATCTGGCTGGCTGTTTGAATCGATTGAACGTTGAGATTCTTTGCCGGTAGCCACGCTTTCGTAAAGTTCTTCAAACACAGGTTTAGTAGCATCACGGAATTTTTTCCACCAGTCTAAGGCACCGCGTTGTGCTGTGGTAGAGCAGTTTGCATACATCCAGTCCATACCGTTTTCTGCAACTAATGGCATTAATGATTGAGTAAGCTCTTCAACTGTTTCGTTAAATGCTTCTGATGGCGTGTGGCCTTTGCTGCGTAACACTTCGTATTGTGCAGCGAAGATACCCTGGATACAACCCATTAAAGTACCGCGCTCGCCGGTTAAGTCGCTATATACTTCTTTTTTGAAATCAGTTTCGAACAGGTAACCACTACCTACTGCAATACCTAATGCAATAACACGTTCCCATGCTTTGCCTGTAGCATCCTGGAAGATGGCGAAGCTTGAGTTTAAGCCACGGCCTTGTAAAAACATACGGCGTAATGAAGTACCTGAACCTTTTGGAGCAACTAAAAATACGTCAACATCAGCTGGGGGAACGATGCCGGTTTGCTCGTTAAAAGTGATACCAAAGCCGTGAGAGAAGTATAATGCTTTGCCCGGAGTTAAGTGTTTCTTTACCGTAGGCCACAATTCAATTTGTGCGGCATCGCTTAACAGGTAGCAAATGATTGTTCCTTTTTCAAGGGCTTCTTCAATTTCAAAAAGGGTTTCACCAGGTACAAAGCCATCACTAACAGCTTTATCCCATGTTTTTGAATTTTTACGCTGACCAACGATAACGTTAATGCCATTGTCTTTTTGGTTAAGCGCCTGACCCGGACCCTGAACGCCATAGCCGATAACAGCTACGGTTTCGTTACGCAAAACTTCCTGCGCTTTTGATAGTGGAAATTCGTCGCGGGTTACTACGTTCTCTACAGTGCCGCCAAAATTTAATTGTGCCATTTTTATTGGATTTTGTATGTTTTACTTGTTAGTTTTCTTGTATTCGTCAAATATTAACTGGTTGCCAAACGGATCATGAAGCGTTACCGACCATGTGTCATAAAATGTTTCTTCCAATCCCGGCCTGCCATATTTGTAATTCTTGTCAATCAGCATCTGATGAAACTCTTTAACACCGGTGCAGGTAACATGTAAATGAGTTCCTGGAGTGCCATCGCCATGATGCTCGCTTAAGTGCAGCCTTGTGCCATAGCCGGATACCTGTACATATAATGGTGCATTCTCATCAAACCGGTGTTCCCAGTCTATCTTAAATCCAAGCCAATCGATATAAAATTCTTTGGCTTTGGCGTAGTCAAACATTCTGAGGATAGGTGTGATGCTTTGCACTTCCATATTACATGGTAAATACTTTCTGTCCCTGATTTAAATATTCGTTCTCTATTACCTCTTCGCCCGGCTGTTCTTTTTCAAACTCGCGTAGTTTTGAGTTAAAGCCTTCGCTATCTTTTATAATAGCTACACGTGCGCTGCGTACAAACTCTATCAGGCCGAAAGGCTGCAATACCTTAATCAGGTTGTCAGTTTCTTCGCGGTGGCCGGTAGTTTCAAACACGATATAGTCTTTACGGATCACAACCGCACGTGCACCGTTTTCGCGTAGTAAACGCTCAACGCTTGCTTTCTCTGCAATAATATCAGCCGGTACTTTGTAAAGCGCCATTTCTTGCCAGATAACGTCTTCATTGGTATGATAGTATACTTTAAGTACTTCAACCTGCTTTTCAATCTGGCGGCAAAGTTTACGCACCACATCTTCGGTTTCATCTATAACGATGTTAAACCTGTGGATGCCGTGGATTTCTGACGGCGAGGTATTCAGGCTGTCGATATTAATCTTACGGCGGGTAAAGATAATAGCAATTCTATTCAGTAAACCAATCTGGTTTTCGGTATATACGGTGATGTTAAATTCCTTCTTTTCCATTTCCTTTATTTAAGTCCTCCCTTTTTGAGAGGATTTAGGTGGGGCTTCTTTTATTTTAACCTGATTTCGCTTACGCTGCAACCTTGTGGCACCATCGGGAACACATTGTTTTCTTTGGTTACCATAACTTCCAGCAAGAACGAGCCTGGATTGTTAAGCATTTGTTCTAAAGCTTCTTTAAGGTCGCTACGGTCGCTGATGCTTCTGCCGGGTATACCATAGCCTTCGGCTACTTTAACAAAGTCTGGGCTTTGTATATCTACGAACGAATAACGGCGGGAATTAAATAATTCTTGCCACTGGCGTACCATGCCTAAAAACTGGTTGTTCAGGATCATGATTTTAACATCAATGCCGCTTTGCATAATAGTACCCAATTCCTGAATGGTCATTTGCACACCACCATCGCCGATAACAGCTACAACGGTACGGTCTTGTGCGCCAAATTTTGCGCCGATAGCTGCAGGTAATGCAAAGCCCATAGTACCTAAGCCGCCGCTGGTTACATTGCTGCGGGTTTTATTAAGCTTAGCATAACGGCAGGCCACCATTTGGTGCTGGCCAACGTCGGTTACAATAACTGCATCGCCATTAGTTAGCTGGTTAAGGGTATCGATCACCTCGCCCATAGTCATTTCGCCTTCCTGCGGATGCAGCTCATTGTTGATAACGGCTTCTTCTTCCTGGCGGGTATAATCATTGAAACGCGCTAACCATTCGGTGTGCTGTTTTTGTTCTACAGCTGCCGTAAGTAATGGTAGGGTCTCTTTACAATCGCCCCATACAGGTACGGTTGTTTGTACGTTTTTATCGATTTCCGCCGGGTCAATATCCAGGTGAATTACTTTAGCCTGTTTAGCATATTTATCTAAGCGGCCGGTTACACGATCGTCGAAACGCATACCAATGGCAATTAATACATCGCATTCGTTGGTTAAAACGTTAGGGCCATAATTGCCGTGCATACCCAGCATCCCTACGTTTTGCGGATGGTCTGAAGGAATAGCACCAGCACCCATGATTGTCCATGCAGCAGGGATGCCAGATTTTTCTACAAAGGCTTTAAATTCGTTTTCGGCACTGCCTAATATTACGCCTTGTCCCCAAAGGATAAAAGGCTGTTTAGCATTGTTGATTAATTCTGCAGCCTCTTGTATGTATTGCTGACGAACAATTGGTTTTGGACGATAGCTGCGGATATGATTGCAAGGTGTATAACCTTTATATTCAAATTTCTGAACTTGTGCGTTCTTGGTGATGTCGATTAAAACTGGTCCCGGACGGCCGCTTTTCGCAATATAAAATGCTTTGGCTATCGCTTCAGGGATTTCGTTTGCATCGGTTACCTGGTAGTTCCATTTTGTAATAGGCGTGGTGATGTTGATCACGTCTGTTTCCTGGAAAGCATCGGTCCCTAATAAGTGAGCAAACACCTGTCCTGTGATACACACCAGTGGCGTACTATCGATCTGAGCATCTGCCAAGCCAGTTACAAGGTTTGTAGCACCCGGACCGCTGGTTGCAAATACCACACCTACCTTGCCGGATGTACGGGCATAACCCTGGCCGGCATGGATACCACCCTGTTCGTGGCGGACTAAAATATGATTCAGCTTATCTTTGTAATCAAAGAGCGCATCGTAGACGGGCATAATAGCGCCACCCGGATACCCGAAAATGGTATCGACGCCCTCAGCAATTAATGCCTCCAATAAGGCGGCAGATCCTGTCAATTCAACCGTCGGCTTCTCTTCAGCCGCAGTTGCTGTTTCCTGCTGTGCAAATGCTGTCTCGTTCATATATTAGTTTTTATTGTTCATTGTTGATAGGTCATGGTTCATGGTGCTGGATTTACTATGGTCCATGAACTATAATCTATTAACTAAAATTATTCTCCGTCTGTTACACAGCCTTCTGCTGCTGTTGTTACGCTTTTTGCGTATTTATATAATACGCCTTTTGTTACTCTTAGCTTAGGTTGTACCCATGCTGCTTTACGTGCTGCCAGTTCTTCGTCGCTGATCATTACGTTCATGGTGTTGTTAATGGCATCAATAACAATGATATCATCATCATTCACAAAAGCAATATTACCACCATCAAATGCTTCGGGAGTAATGTGGCCAACCACAAAGCCATGCGTACCACCACTGAAACGGCCATCAGTGATCAATGCCACAGAGCTGCCCAAACCTGCACCGAAAATGGCAGATGTTGGTTTCAGCATTTCAGGCATACCAGGTGCACCCTTAGGGCCTACATTGCGGATCACAACCACATCGCCTTTTTTTACACGGCCTGTTTGTATACCGTGGATCAATTCAAATTCGCCGTCAAATACCCGGGCAGGGCCTTCAAAACGCTCGCCTTCTTTGCCTGTGATTTTGGCTACGCTACCGCCGGTAGCAAGGTTGCCGTATAATATTTGTAAGTGCCCGGTAGCTTTAATCGCTTTTTCAACCGGACGGATGATATCTTGTTTATCAAAGTCAAGTTCAGGAACGTCGGCAAGGTTTTCAGCTAATGTTTTACCGGTAACGGTTAAGCATTCGCCGTGTAACCAGCCCAATTTCAATAAGTATTTCATTACCGCGGGAACACCGCCTACTTTGTGCAGGTCTTCCATCATGTATTTGCCGCTTGGTTTCATGTCGGCCAACAATGGGGTACGGTTGGTTAGTTCCTGGAAATCATCCTGAGTTAAAGGCACGCCTACGCTTTTTGCCATCGCAATTAAGTGCAATACAGCATTGGTTGAACCGCCCATCACCATAATAGTGATAATAGCGTTCTCAAATGCTTTACGCGTCATGATATCAGACGGCTTAATGTCTTTTTCAAGCAGCTTATAAATGTATTTACCTGCTGCGCGGCATTCAGCCTGTTTTTCTTCGCTTAGTGCCGGGTTTGATGATGAATATGGTAAGCTCATGCCCAATGCCTCAATGGCAGCGGCCATGGTGTTAGCGGTATAAATACCACCACAGGCACCTGCGCTTGGACAAGCATTCTTAACAACGCCCATAAAATCAACGTCGTCAATCTGGCCGGCAATTTTTTTACCTAAAGCCTCAAATGCCGAAACAATGTTAAGGTCTTCACCTTTCCAGTGGCCCGGTTTAATGGTACCACCATAAACCATAATAGAAGGGCGGTTAAGTCGGCCCATAGCGATCAATGAGCCGGGCATGTTTTTATCGCAACCCGGAATGGTGATTAAACCATCATAATATTGTGCGCCGCAAACGGCTTCAATAGAGTCTGCAATAATATCACGGCTAACTAATGAGTAGCGCATACCTTCGGTACCGTTGCTCATGCCATCGCTTACACCAATAGTATTAAATATAAGCCCGACAAGGTTTTCGTCCCAAATGCTTTGCTTTATAACCTTAGCAAGGTCGTTAAGGTGCATATTACAGGTATTGCCGTCATAACCCATGCTGGCAACGCCAACTTGGGGCTTTTTCATGTCTTCGTCTGTTAAGCCAATACCATACAGCATAGCCTGTGCTGCCGGTTGGGTAGGGTCGGCGGTTAAGGTTTTGCTGTAGCGGTTCATTTCTACACTGTTTGGGGTATCAGTGGTATTGCTCATATTCCTTTATAAATTTAATCGTACTGGGTTTCTGTATCGGTATTTGTAAGGTAGACAGAGCTGTTTTAAATCGCAATAGAAGAAGAAGAAATTTTAAATTAGAATATAATTTTGCTAAATTAACTTAAAATAGCAAAAGTTTTGTTTTTGATACTTATTTCCGAATATTAATTTGACGTACTTGAACCAAAACATAAATTGGTATTCGGTATGTAAACTATGCATGCATAGTATTCAGGTCGTTTTTCTGCGTAAATTGATGAAAGTCTTGGAAAAATTGAATTAAATGAGAGTAAGACAGACTGATTTTATAAGCCTTATTTTAAGACTTGCATTTACTTCCGCTGTTTGATCTGGAATACGTTGCCTTCCGGATCTTCACCATCGCAAAGCCAATAGGCATAATCATCAAAAGTTTTGATCTCGCGCATGGCCACACCTTTATTAATCAGCTGTTCGCGCACCTGGTTAATATCCTCTTCAATTTCGAAGACAATTTTGGTATTGTTGTCAAACTTAAATGTGCCTTTACTTTCGTCCCAATACTGAGCGCCAATTTTGTGCAAGCCTAAATTGCAATGACCTGCCTGTAACAGCGCCCAGGTAGATTCATATTCTTCAATAATGTGCAGGTTAAAAACATCGGAGTAAAAGGCTCTTAACAGATCTACATTCTGTACGTAAAAGATAATGGTATCTAGGCTGAATTTGAACATATGGGGTATTATATCTGCGACAAAATATTAATTCTGCTGCACTCTGGCAAGGGCTTAGTCCAGAATTAAACCAACAAAAAAGCCTCTCCGTGAAAACGGAGAGGCTTTCAGAATTTTATTTGCGTTTATTTAGCGAGTGGTAATGCCTTCGGCTAAAACCATCACTTTGTTATTCAATACTTCAACAACACCGCCATGTATCATGTAAACTTCTCCTTTGCCACCTGTAGTTGCGCGTACAGTAAGTTTACCATCTTCTAAAGTAGAGATGATAGGCGCGTGGTTGTTCAATATCTCAAAAGACCCCATAGTACCAGGTACAGTAACCGAAACTACTTCGCCTTCAAATACTTTTTTATCGGGTGTAAGGATTTCTAATGTCATTGTTTTTAGAGTCAAGAGCCAAGAATCAAGAATCAAGAACTTGTACTGTACTCAATTTTGATTCTTTGCTCTATTAAACTTATATCTTAAAGTCTGGAATAAAGTGCTTAAAACATTAAAGTCTTGGCTCTTGATTCTTGACTCTGGTTTCTAACTATTAGTTATTAGCTTCAGCTAACAGTTTTTTACCTTTTTCAATAGCGTCTTCGATGCTACCAACAAGGTTGAAAGCAGCTTCAGGATATTGGTCAACTTCGCCGTCCATGATCATGTTGAAACCTTTGATAGTTTCTTTAATGTCAACCAGTACGCCTTTTAAGCCTGTGAACTGCTCTGCCACGTGGAATGGTTGCGACAAGAAACGTTGTACACGGCGTGCACGGTGAACGGTAAGTTTATCTTCTTCAGAAAGCTCGTCCATACCCAAGATGGCGATGATATCCTGAAGTTCTTTGTAACGCTGAAGTATCTCTTTTACGCGCTGAGCAGTGTTATAGTGCTCGTCGCCTAATACAGTTGGGCTAAGGATACGTGAAGTTGAATCCAGAGGGTCAACCGCAGGATAGATACCAAGCTCAGAAATTTTACGTGATAATACGGTAGTTGCATCCAAGTGGGCGAAAGTTGTAGCCGGCGCAGGGTCGGTCAAGTCATCCGCAGGTACGTAAACTGCCTGTACTGAAGTAATTGAACCACGTTTGGTTGAAGTAATACGCTCCTGCATCATACCCATCTCGGTAGCCAGTGTTGGCTGGTAACCTACCGCTGATGGCATACGGCCTAATAGCGCTGATACTTCAGAACCAGCTTGTGTAAAGCGGAAAATGTTATCGATAAAGAAAAGGATGTCACGGCCTTTGCCATCTTCGTCACCATCGCGGAAATATTCAGCAATAGTTAAACCAGAAAGGGCAACACGTGCACGTGCACCTGGCGGCTCGTTCATCTGGCCAAACACGAAGGTTGCTTTAGAGTCTTTTAATACCTCTTTGTTAACCTTGGAAAGGTCCCAGCCACCTTCTTCCATTGAATGTAAAAATTCTTCGCCGTAAGTGATAATGCCAGACTCGATCATCTCACGCAGTAAGTCGTTACCTTCACGGGTACGCTCACCTACACCGGCAAATACTGATAAACCAGAATATGCTTTCGCGATGTTGTTGATCAACTCCTGGATCAATACGGTTTTGCCTACACCGGCACCACCGAACAATCCGATTTTACCACCTTTAGCATAAGGCTCTAAAAGGTCGATTACTTTAATACCGGTGAATAATACTTCAGTTTCGGTAGAAAGGTCTTCAAACCTTGGAGGGTTATTGTGGATAGGGCGACCGTTAGTAGTGTCTAACTGCTCGATGCCATCGATAGCTGCACCTACTACGTTAAATACACGGCCTTTAATATCATCACCGATAGGCATTCTGATCGGCGATTCCAGATCTGTTACCGGCATTCCGCGCAGTAAACCATCAGTAGAATCCATCGCAATGGCACGCACGCGGTCTTCACCTAAGTGCTGTTGTACTTCTAAAACAACTTTTTGACCATTGTCGCGGGTAATCTCTAATGCGTTATAGATTTTGGGAAGATGTGCATCATCGCTAAAGCTTACGTCAACTACCGGACCGATGATCTGTGATATTTTTCCAATGTTTGGCATATATAACCTGGTAATTTAAAAGAAT
This sequence comes from Mucilaginibacter sp. KACC 22063, assembly GCF_028736115.1. Classification (NCBI taxonomy): domain Bacteria; kingdom Pseudomonadati; phylum Bacteroidota; class Sphingobacteriia; order Sphingobacteriales; family Sphingobacteriaceae; genus Mucilaginibacter; species Mucilaginibacter florum. Next base: position 1,263,456 of record NZ_CP117877.1, read on the forward strand.
TTAAAACTTTCTGGACATTGTACACATAGCTGCACAATTCAGAGGCGCAAAGTTAAGATTTGTAACGGATTTTTTAAATACTTATGTTAAAGATTTTTAAGCTTAATTTTTAACATTCCGTCCGCAGGCGGATAAGCCTGTTTAAATCACTCAAAACTAAGCATAATTTTACCCATATGCCTGCTGCTTTCCATCAATTCATGCGCCTTGGCTACTTGTTCTGCAGCAAAGGTTTCATAAATAACCGGCTGTATCATACCTGATGCCAGTAGCGGCCAGACATGCTTTTCAAGGTTTTGTGCAATTGCCGCTTTAAAGAAAGTGTCGCGGCTGCGCAGGGTAGAGCCTGTAATTGTTAAACGCTTGCGCATGACCAGCGCAATATCTACCTGCACGGTATTGCCTTTAACAGCGTTGATCTGCACCAGACGGCCTTCTTCGGCAAGGCAGTGCAGGTTATCAGGCGTATAATCGCCGCCGATCATATCTAATATTACATTTACACCCTTACCGTCAGTAAGGTTCATGATTAGTTCTTTAAAGTTGTGCTTATTATAATTGATGGCAGTATCTGCGCCAAGGTTTTCGCAAAAAGCGCATTTTTCGTCAGAGCCTGCCGTTACATAAACTTTGCTGCCCATTGCTTTGGCAATTTGTATGGCTGCTACGCCAATGCCGCTGCTTCCGCCATGTACCAGTAATGATTCGCCGGGTTGTAACTGACCACGGTCAAACACATTGGTCCACACGGTAAAGAAGGTTTCTGGCAAAGATGCAGCTTCTATCATCGAAACATTATCAGGCACGGGCAAACATTGTCCTTCAGGCGCAACGCAGTATTCGGCATATCCGCCACCGCCTACCAGTGCGCAAACTTTATCGCCAACCTGCCAACGGGTAACATTGGCGCCAGCTTCAACAACGGTGCCTGCAATATCCATCCCGGGTATATCTGTGGGTACCCCGGCAGGGGCAGGATAATTTCCCTTTCGTTGAAAAACGTCGGGGCGGTTAACGCCTGCGGCGGCTACTCTAATCAATACCTCGTTAGCGCCGGGCTTGGGCTGCGGGCGATCCTGTACCTGTAATACTTCAGGGCCACCGGGTTGCGTAATTACTACTGCTTTCATAGTAATGATAAACTACATAAGTGGCAGGTAGTTTTAAAGAGATAATGTCAAATAAAAGACAATTGGTTAGTGTAATATTTAAGTTGGAAAATTATTTTTGCTGGAAATTGATACGATTATGTCATTACAAACAGGACAACCAGCCCCACAGTTCACTTTAGTATCTTCAGAACTTAAAGAAGTTTCTTTGTCAGATTTTAAAGGACAAAAAGTGGTGATACATTTTTTTCCGATGGCTTTTACGGGTGTTTGCACCACACAGTTATGTACCATGCGCGATAGCTTTGGTTATTACGAAGGCTTAAACGCACAGATTTTAGGTATCTCTGTCGATTCGCCTTTTACCCTGGCTAAGTTTAAAGAAGAGAATAATTACCAGTTTCCGCTGCTGTCTGATTTCAATAAAACAGTATCCGAAGCGTACGGTGCATTGTATAACGAGTTTGTTTTTGGTTTAAAAGGTGTATCTAAACGTGCAGCTTTTGTAATTGATGAAAACCAGCAAGTAATTTATGCTGAGGTGCTTGAGTCGGCTGGCGACCTGCCAAACTTTGAGGCCATTGCAGAAATTGTAAAGTAATTTTAAAATTTATTAGGAGTGTATAAAAAAGAATCCTATTTTTGCATTCCATTTCAGGGAAGACGCTTTAAAGCATAATCACTGAAAGCACTTGGTTCGGACCTGTAGCTTAATTGGATAGAGCACCTGACTACGGATCAGGAGGTTAGGGGTTCGACTCCCTTCAGGTCCACTTTTAAAATAAAGCCTTTCCGTTTAACTGCAGAAAGGCTTTTTAAATTTAAAATCAAAGCATGCTAAACTTAGTATTGTTTGGTCCTCCCGGAGCGGGCAAGGGAACTCAATCACAAAACATTATCGAAAAATTCGGCCTTATACACCTTTCAACCGGTGATCTGCTCCGAAGCGAAATTGCAAACGGTACTGTACTTGGCCTTGAAGCCAAAAAACTGATGGATCAGGGCTTACTTGTTCCGGATGAGGTGGTGATTGGCATGATCAGCAATAAGCTTGACAGTAACAAGGATGCTAAAGGCTTTATTTTCGACGGTTTTCCGCGTACTGTAGCACAGGCAGAAGCATTAGACGAATTACTTGCCAGCAAGAACTCATCAATTTCAGGCATGATCGCTCTTGAGGTTAACCCTGAAGAGTTAGAGCATCGCCTGTTATTAAGAGGTAAAGATTCTGGCCGTCCGGATGATCAGAACCCTGAAGTTATCCGCAAACGCATTAAAGAATATAACGAGAAAACTGCTGTTGTTGCTGATTTCTATAAAGCGCAGAACAAGTTTACAGCTATAAATGGTATCGGTTCTATCAACGAGATATTCGATGCCATTAGTAAGGTGATAGAAAAATATTAAGTCGGTAAGTTAAGAAGACTGAAAGTCCGTAAATAGGATTTGAGTTATTGACTTATTTGATATTACATTATTGATTAACATTAACTAAGAAGTTCCGGAAAATCCGCTTGTTGGAGTTTTCGGAACTTTATATATTTTAAACACTTTCGGATTTTCCGATTTAAAAATAAGCTTCCGGACTTACGGTATTTCCCCACTTCCGGACCAGTATATGTCTCAAGGTTCAAATTTTGTTGATTATGTAAAAATATGCTGCCGTTCTGGCCATGGCGGTGCTGGTTCTTCGCACCTGCATCGTGATAAGCATACGGCAAAAGGCGGCCCTGATGGCGGCGATGGCGGCCGTGGCGGGCACGTAATAGTTAAGGGTAATGCCCAGCTTTGGACATTGCTTCACTTAAAATACCGCAAGCATATTATTGCCGGTAACGGCGATTCGGGCGGCAGTACCTTAAAAACCGGCAAAACCGGTATGGACGAAATTCTGGAAGTGCCGCTTGGTACCATTGCTAAAAATGCGGAGACCGGCGAAACCATTTTTGAAATTACTCAGGATGGTGAAACCAAAATTTTAACTCCTGGCGGACGCGGTGGTTTAGGTAACTGGCACTTTAAATCGGCTACACAGCAAACACCCCGTTTTGCACAACCCGGCGAACCCGGCCAGGAAGAATGGAATATCCTGGAGCTTAAATTGCTGGCCGATGTAGGCTTGGTTGGTTTCCCTAATGCTGGTAAATCTACTTTGCTTTCTGTGGTATCGGCTGCAAAACCAGAGATTGCTGATTATGCCTTTACTACTATAGTCCCAAATTTGGGTATTGTATCTTATCGAGATAATAAATCGTTCGTGATGGCTGATATCCCGGGAATCATTGAAGGTGCATCAAAAGGTAAGGGCTTAGGCTTCCGTTTCCTGCGCCATATCGAGCGTAACTCGGTATTGTTGTTCATGATTCCGGCTGATACAAACCGTACCTTAAAACAGGAATACGAGATATTGCTGGACGAACTGGAAGAATATAATCCGGAATTAGTACATAAACCACGTGTGCTGGCGATTACCAAATCAGACCTGCTCGACGATGAACTGGTACAGGAAATGAAGCAGGAGTTACCAGCTAATATTCCTTCTATCTTTATCTCATCCATTGCACAAAAAGGCCTTTTAGAATTAAAAGACCTGCTTTGGAAAGAGATCAATCGCGCGGTGTAGACGACGATAGCAAAAAGTAATCGGTACTTAGCTGTTGGTATTTGAAAGCTTTATATCCCGGAAAGCATTTTAATATCATCGCCATCCTTGCACCCCGGTAGCTTGATGGAAGCATAATATGCAACGGCCCTCCAAAGCCTTTATAGGTATAAGCTTCAAAGTCAATTTTCATATTCGGACCAATCGGGTCAATAGTGATTACACGGTTATGTTCAATTTCCAAAGCTAAATCGGGGCTGTTGAAAACGAAGGTGGCATTATGCTCGGTGCTGTCTAAATGCAAGATATCCTGAATAGATTCTTTATCTATAAATTGCTGTGTTAGGCCAGATACAGCGTGTACTCCTTCATTTTTATTTGCACTGTAGCCACTTATCAAGTATCCCAGGCTTTTAAATAAGATAAAAGCCCATACTGCACCAAATACTATTCGAAACGGAAACTTCAACCTGCTCACGAGGTAAATAGCAGCGGGTATAAAGATCAACCCCATCATGCGGAAATGCCTTGCTTCATAAGATATGGCCGACTGCCTGAAGAACGCAAAGCTGAAAAACAATACGCTTACTACATAAAACGAAGCTAACACAACCTGGTAATCAGTATTGGGGATAGTTTTTATTGCTTTAACAATGAGGTAAATACTTGCGGTAGCAGTTAATAATAATATAATGATGGCACCGGTATAGCTGAATACAGGCGTATCATTATGGTAAATAAGTCCGTTAGATAATTCATCTATTGAAAACCCGGAAAGTAATGGTGATGCTAACGGAAAGGTTAATGTTTCCCACACCAACTTGAAATTATTACTGCCTGATGTTGGGTTAGTGCCTTTGGATAAATAAGCTGTGTAAATCCCGATAAGCGATAACACTGCGGGTACGCCCAGCCATATCCCATTAATTATCCATTTGCCAACAGATTTATTATTGCGGGATAGCCTGATCCAAAGTACGAGCAGACCTGCTGCAAACATCCACACAAAAGACGACTTACAGATAAAACCAACCCAGCCGGAAAGAAGAATGAACAGGATCAGTCGCCAGTCGTTTGGTTTATTAAATGATAAGCATCCGTATAAAAACCAGCCGCTAAAAGCAAAAAGCAGCACCTCGCCACCATTATAAAATACGTATGGCAATACATAAAATTGCTGGCAGGCAATAAAGGCAAGGCTTACTACCGATACCATATTGCTAAAACCCGCTTTTCTGAAAAACCGGTATAAGCCTAATAAGCCTATTACTTCACACAAGAATACAGTTACTGCACAAGCCCTGCCTGTATTGATATGTAATATAGTTTTAAAAAAATAAGGCACAAGATACTGTCCCGGCGACCACCAACTTAGAAATTCGCCGTAATTGTGTGCTATATTATCATGGTCTGGATTAATCAGCATGTTAAAGCCACCCCCGCGTTCCATAGAACGCATCACCTGGAAACCCCAGCTCGGATCAGGAAATAAAGCCATTGGGTGCAGGTATACAGCGATACCTGCTATAACCGTCAATAAAATTAACGTGGCAAAAATGATACGTGACAATTGTTTTTCTGGCATAGATGGATGTTTTAAAAAGGGCGAATTTATAATATTTATTTTTAAGGTGCTTTTTGTATTCATACACAGTTGTTAGCTAAATGGGCATATTTATTTAAGTTTGCCTCATATTAAATATCAGAATGAGAATTGCCATAAATGGATTCGGCCGCATTGGGCGCATCTTTTTAAGAAATATATTACAGCGCGAAGGGATAGAAGTAATAGCTATTAACGATATTACAGATACCCAAACCCTGGCGCATTTATTTAAGTATGATTCGGTACACCGGGGGTTTAAAGGTACGGTAACCGCTGATGCCGATAATTTATATATTAACAACAAAACGATAAAAGTTTTGGCTCAACGCGACCCTAAACTTTTACCATGGAAAGATCTGGATATAGATTTGGTTGTTGAGTCGACAGGCAAGTTTGCAACAGCCGAAGGCGGCCAAATGCACCTGGAAGCAGGAGCAAAGCAGGTAATTATATCTGCACCGGCTACCAAAGATGTACCTACTGTGGTTTTAGGTGTAAATGATGACCGTATAGATTTTAATTCGCCGATACTATCAAATGCCTCATGCACTACTAATAATGTAGCTGCTATGGTAAAGGTGCTGGATGATAACTGGGGCGTGAAGGAAGGTTACATTACAACTGTACACTCTATGACCGGCGACCAGAACCTACACGATGCGCCACATAAAGATCTGCGCAGGGCAAGGGCAGCATCGGGGTCAATTATACCCACAACCACAGGAGCGGCAAAGGCCATTACATCCATATTTCCGCATTTGGATGGTATGCTTGGTGGTGCAGGAATACGGGTGCCAGTGTTAAACGGTTCATTAACAGACTTTACCTGCGAGCTGAATAAACCGGCTACCGTAGAAGAAATCAACACTGCGTTTAAAGCTGCATCTGAAGGGGCTATGAAAGATATTTTGGAATATACCGAAGATCCGATTGTGTCGACAGATATTTTAGGCAATCCGCATAGTTGCGTTTTTGATGCGCAGTTAACATCTGTAGTAGGCGGTTTAACCAAGGTTGTGGGTTGGTATGATAATGAAATGGGCTACTCGAGCAGGCTGGCTGATTTGGTTGATCGTATTATTTCTGAGAAACCAGAATCAAGAGACAAGAACCAGTAAAGATAAAAATCTGCTACAGAAATAAAATGGTAAAATTTATAACAAATGATGATGTGCTGCCCATCCGCAATGAGGTGTTGCGCGAGGGGCGTTTAACACTTGACGAATGCCGCTGGCCGGGTGATGATGATTCCGAGTCGTTCCATTTAGGCTACTTTGCAGATGAGCAACTGGTTTGCATCGCATCATTTCATAAAACGGGATATAAGGATTTTCAGGGTATAGGTTATCAATTACGTGGCATGGCAACACTTGCTGCCTATCAAGGTAAAGGCATCGGTAACCAGCTGGTTAATTTTGCCATTACCTACATGCGCGGGCAAAGGGTGAGCTATGTATGGTGCAATGCCCGTAAAAAAGCAGCTAATTTTTATTCGTCATTGGGCTTTGAGATTGTATCTAATGAGTTTGATATCCCCGGTATTGGCCCGCACTATGTGATGTATCTGAAGATACAGTAGTACCTCACCCCAACCCTCTCTAAATGGAGAGGGGGTAACAACTTGTCATTCTGAACGAAGGTGAAGAATCTTTTTCAACAAGTAAATGGTATTATGCAGAAGATTGCTTCTCAACTGTTCGCGGATCGCAATAACGATACTCCTTTGGTTCAAGCAAAAGATACGTTTCAATAATTTCTCAAACACCTTTTTTAAATATCCGTTTCTGTTTCAGAATTAATTTGCCAGATTTGGAACCGAATACTGACGCTACAAAAATCGACATGAAAACAATAGATCAAGTAAACTTCCAGGGTAAAAAAGCCCTTATCCGTGTTGACTTTAATGTTCCTCTTGATGAGAACTTTAAAATTACGGACGATAACCGTATGACGGCTGCATTGCCTACTATTCAGAAAATTTTGAAAGAAGGTGGCGCTGTTATCCTGATGTCGCACCTGGGCAGGCCAAAAGATGGCCCTACCGAGAAGTACTCGCTTAAACACCTGGTGCCTCATCTGTCTGACCTGTTGGGCCAGCAAGTAGAGTTTGCCAATGATTGCATTGGCGACGAAGCGGTTGAAAAAGCCAAAGCGCTTAAACCAGGCGAGGTTCTATTGTTAGAGAACCTGCGTTTTTATAAAGAAGAAGAAAAAGGCGATAAAGACTTTGCTGAGAAATTAGCGCGTCTTGGTGATGTATACGTGAACGATGCTTTCGGCACCGCGCACCGTGCACACGCTTCAACTGCTGTTATTGCACAGTTTTTCCCTGAAGGTAAATACTTTGGTTACCTGATGGCAGCTGAGTTAGACAATGCCGAAAAAATATTAAACGGCGCTACTAAACCTTTCACGGCTATTATGGGCGGTGCCAAGGTATCAGACAAAATTCAGCTGATTGAACGTTTATTAGAGAAGGTTGATAACCTGATCATTGGTGGTGGTATGGCTTATACCTTTGCTAAAGCACAAGGCGGTAACATTGGTAAATCTTTGTTAGAAGCCGATAAGCAGGAACTAGCTTTAAGCTTAATTGAAAAGGCAAAAGCTAAAGGTGTAAACCTGTTGTTACCAACCGATACCGTTATTGCCGATGATTTCTCTAACAATGCAAACAAGAAAGTGTCATCAACCAAAGAAATTCCTGATGATTGGGAAGGCCTTGATATTGGCCCTGAAACTGTAAAGGCTTTCAGCAAAGTGATTGAAGAATCAAAGACTGTACTTTGGAATGGCCCAATGGGTGTGTTCGAGATGGAGAGCTTTGATAAAGGCACTAAAGCAGTTGCCGATGCAGTTGTTAAAGCAACGCAAAACGGAGCCTTTACCCTTATCGGTGGTGGCGACTCTGCTGCTGCGGTAGCTAAATTCGGTTTAACCAACGAAGTAAGCTACGTATCAACCGGTGGTGGTGCTTTGCTTGAATATATGGAAGGCAAAGAATTACCAGGCGTTAAAGCCATTAATGAATAAGCTTAAATTTTACTTTAATACTTGAAGGCTTCGGGATACCGAAGCCTTTTTTGTTAATTGAACGATATGTCAGAAATATTGATTCGTAAATTCAGGAAAACGGACATAGAAGAACTAAGAAATCTTTACCTTTCTGTAAGAAAGGATACATTTAGTTGGATGGATACTGATGCATTTACAATTGCTGACTTTGTTAAAGATACACGTGATGAAGATATTTGGGTTGCCGAGATTGAGGGTGCAATAGCCGGATTTATAAGCGTTTGGTTGCCGGATAGTTTTGTACATCATTTATATATTTATAAGCAATATCAGGGCAAAGGAATAGGTAGGGCTTTATTGAAAGAAGCCGAAAGCAATACTGCTGCTCCACTTACATTGAAATGCCTTGCAAAAAATGTAGATGCTTTTGAGTTTTACATCAAATTAGGTTGGTATATAGAAGCTAAAGAAGCTGATGAAGCAGGCGACTATTATTTAATGAGCAAAGTATAAGATTTAATGTTTTTAAATTCGGTAAGATACAGAAGGATTATGCTGGGAATATTCCTGTTGTTTTTGGGAATATTTACATGGCATAATTATATAAATAACAAGGCTGCTGATATTGAAAACCTGTCAAACTCATTCAACGGTATCGTTCAAAAAGTAGAATATAATGTGAAGGGGATGCCGTCTGTCATGGTGCATGATAAGCAGTACCATTTGATTGGCGGATATAATTTTGAATATAAAATATCTAAAGGCGACTCCCTCATTAAGCGTAAAAATTCTACAGTTTACAAGCTGATTAAAAAAGGGACTGATAGTGTGTTCTTATTTGAGAATTAGCTTTGTCATTTCTTGGCAGAGAAAGCTAAGCATAGCTAAAAGCAAAAGAGACTACACCAGGCAGCCTCTTTTAATATGAATTAATGAGAACTTATTTATTTACTGGGCAGTTGCGGCATGTGGTTGCCGTAGATGCCATACTCAGGTAATAGATTGTGCCACCACTATTAACCTGCACATAAATTGTAAAAGATCCTGTTCCGCTGATCTGAAAGGTTGCTTCCGGGCCACTTGAACTAATTAATGTAACAAACGGTTGATTAGAGCTCCATGCCGAATAAGTAGAACCCGGGGCTGCACCATCAACGCTATATGTGTAGGCTTGCCCATTATAAACTGTTGATGAACCTACAAGGTAAGGTGTATAAGTAGGAAGCTTTAGTGCAACCTTGTTTTCAGTTTGAGGCTGTGCCACAGTTGCAGTTACATCGCAGTTTAAGCCATCTGTTTTGTTTGAGGTTTGGGCAAAAGCCGATAAGCAGCATAGGCAAATGCTACATAAAAGTGCAGTTTTTTTCATGATAATAAAATTTAGTTATCACAATATAAGACTTGGTTTTTCTTTTTAGAAACAACTGATAATTAATGTTATATCGATAATTATTAGCTTTAAAATGACTTTTTTTTCAGCTATAAATCCATTGTATTTTAAAAGATTATAATTTATTTTCGCTTGCGATTGCATTGCGTGCTTAAAACATTACGGCAATTGCATCGTCACTCAACTTTCTTCTTTTACTATTTTAGTATATCAAATAACTTATGCATAAAATTTTTACGCTTTGCCTGCTGCTGGTTGCAGCGGCTACTTTTGCACAGCAACCCGGTAATGATGCCGAGTATGTAAAGCAAAATTATACCAAGTACGAGTACCAGATCCCGATGCGCGACGGTAAAAAGCTGTTCACCTCGGTATATGTACCTAAAGACCAGTCGAAAAAGTACCCCATCATGATGGACCGTACCTGCTATAGCGTAGCACCGTATGGTACGGATAAGTACAAAGGCGGCCTTGGCCCGTCATCTCTGTTCCTGCATGATGGTTACATCTTTGTTTACCAGGATGTGCGCGGCCGCTGGATGAGCGAGGGTATCTATCAGGAGATGACACCTGAACTGGAAGTTCATAAAACCAATAAGGACATAGACGAGGGGACTGATACTTATGATACCATCGACTGGCTGATCAAAAACATTCCGAATAATAACGGTAAGGTAGGCGTGTGGGGAATCTCATATCCCGGTTTTTATACCACCACCGCTTTGTTAAGCCGCCACCCTGCGCTGGTTGCAGCTTCGCCGCAGGCACCAATTGCTGATCTTTGGCGCGATGACGGCTGGCATAACGGCGCTTTCTTCCTGGTAGCCAACTTTGGTTTTTACCCTGGCTTTACCAACCGCCAGGATGATAAGCCTACGCAACGCCGTGCACGCGGCTTTGACAGCGGCACCGAGGATGGATACGAGTTTTTTATGCGCATGGGCCCAACCCGCAATACCAATGATAAATATTACAAGGATACCATCCGCTTGTGGAACGAGATGCTGGATCACCCGGATTACGACCAGCACTGGAAAGACCGCAACGTACTGCCACACCTGCATGATATTAAAACAGCAGTATTGGTAACCGGCGGCTGGTACGATGCCGAAGATCTGTACGGCGCTATTAATACCTACAAAACTTTGGTCCAAAAGAACCCCGCTACGCCGGTATATTTTGCTATGGGGCCGTGGGTGCATGGGGGCTGGTCACGTGGCGACGGTGATCATTTAGGCGATGTAGACTTTGGTGCCCCAACTGGACCTTATTACCGCGAGAAGATTGAATTTGCCTTTTTTAGTCATTACCTAAAAGGTACCGATTTGAATATCGCCAAGGTAAATACATTTGAAACCGGCGTTAACCAGTGGAAAACCTACAAAACATGGCCGCCAAAAGAGGCAGAAGATAAAAATCTGTACTTGCTGTCAAACGGAAAGCTTTCTTTTGCCGCCCCGTCTGCTACAACTAACAGTTACGAGGAGTTTATATCTGATCCGTGGCATCCGGTGCCGTTTATAAATGGCATTGATATGGATATGAAGCGTGAGTATATGACCGGCGACCAGCGTTTTGCAGCCCGTCGCCCTGATGTGCTTACCTGGCAAACCGATACCCTTGCAAATGATGTAACCATTGCGGGTAACATCTGGGCAAACCTTAAAGTAGCTACCACCGGCACAGATGCCGATTGGGTGGTAAAGGTGATCGACGTTTATCCCGACTCTGCAAAGAATAATAAATGGACCGGCAAGGATGTATATATGTCGGGCTATCAGCAAATGGTGCGCAGCGAAAGTATGCGTGGCAAATACCGCAACAATACCGGGCATCCTGAACCATTTGTGCCGGGTAAAGTTGCTCCGGTAAACTTTGAGTTGCAAGACGTTTTGCACACCTTTAAAAAAGGACACCGCATTATGGTGCAGGTGCAAAGTACCTGGTTTCCCCTTATTGACCGTAACCCTCAAAAATTTGTGGATATCATGAAAGCGACCGAGAAGGATTTTCAGAAAGCAACACACCGGGTTTATACATCAAAGCAAAACCCAAGCTTTTTAAAAGTACGTGTAATGCAATAAGGTATTATACATATAATTTATAGAAAGTGGCCGGCATTGTTTGACAATGCCGGCCACTTTTTTATTTTTACAGTAAACTATTTGATAAACCTTATTGTGAAAAAGATTCTATTAGCAGCAGGGCTGCTTACTACACTAACATCTGCCGTAAAGGCGCAATCTGAAAATTACAGGGCGTTTAAAGTTGATTTTGGAGCTGGTTATGCATCACCTCAGGGTTCTTCTGATGGTGGCATGAAGGGCGGCGTGTCATTTACCTTGCAGCCACATTACCGATTGTCTGATGCATTAGCTGTAGGTTTGCGTTTGGAGGGTGCAGTTTTGGGCCGTGCGCAGCTTGTACAGTTTTTTGACGCGCCATACCTGGAAACCGTTTATAGTGTCACCAGCTCTTATATACTTACCGGCGAGTATTATTTAACTGACTCATTTATAAGGCCCTTTGTTGGCATGGGAGTGGGTGCTTTCACACAGGCATCTGTACATTACGAAAGTGATATTGATACTTATGCCTATACCGTTCCATCAAAAACCAAGTTTGGTGTAGTGCCCGAAGCAGGGGTAGAAATAGGGCATTTCCGCTTATCTGCAGATTATAATATCCTGCCACAAAAAACAGGATATCTGGGTATTAAAGCGGGATTTTTCTTTGGTGGCGGTAGTAGGTCTAACGCCTATGGAATGTATCACCGCCGCAGGCGTTCAGAAAACTGGGGTGGTTAATTATTGTAGTAAATCCTTTAGCGCCTCTTTTAGGGCAGCTAACTCTTCTTCAAGTTTAGTAACACGTGCTTCCAATTCGGAGTTTGATCTTCCGGCTGGCGCTGATGTTTCTATAATATCATCTTCAGGGATCTCAAGTGTTTCGCCTAACAGGTGCATGTAACGTTGCTCTTTTTGCCCTGCGCGCTTTGGCAATAGCGTAAGGTAAGGCATGTCGCCGCTGCTAAGTTTCTCTAAAATTTCCTGCACTTCATCCAGCGATTCAAATTCCCACAATCTGCCCGAATTGGTATTGATCTCGCCTGGCGTTTGAGGTCCGCGAAGCAGGAGCAGGCAAATAATGGCTACCTCGCTTGGTATAACCGGGAAAACAATGGCAAAGTTGTGTTTGTATTTTACCACACGACTGCTGCCGCCCGTTGCTGTAGAAATTAAGCCCTTCTTTTTTAGCGAGTCGAGCGCTTTAATTACGGTGTCATCATCGTAATCAACAACTGGCCTGCGTGATGACTTTTGGTTGCATGCGGCTACTAATCCATTCAGGGTCATGGGGTAGTAATCAGGAGTAGTGCGGCTTTTCTCCATCAATGAACCTAATACACGTATTTCTTCGTTGCTTAATTTGGGTAGACTATCCATATTCAATAGTAAATTGTAGCTAAGTAAGCACATTGAATCCTTAACAGCAAAAAAATCTGATCACCTTAAAGTGCCTGCATCGGTGACTTGTATTTGTAGTGGGAACTGCCAGTTTTTATCAAGCTTTTAAGCTTCTCAAAATGGTAAGATTTTATAAACTAATGTTTAATTTATTTAACTCATAAAATACAAGTAATTAGGCGCTTACAACTAATGGAGTTGCTATGTGACCGGTATATTTTGTAAAGGTTAAAATTGTTGAAAACTTTTAGTGGGAGAAAGTGGTATAAAGTGGAGAATGTCTCTTACTTTTACATTAGAATTTTACCAAAACTCTGTAGATGTCCCACTTTTTAGGTGAATTTGAGTGTAAGCTGGATGCCAAAGGACGATTATCGATCCCTTCAGGCCTCAAGCGTCAGCTTCCAGAAGCTGAGCGTGAGGGGCTTGTGATCAATCGTGGCTTTGAAAAACATCTGGTTATTTATACCCGGAAAGAGTGGGATACGATAGTTACAGACCTGAGCAAGCTAAATCAGTACGAAAAAAGAACCCGCGAATTTATAAGATATTTTACCCGCGGCGCAACTGAATTATCAGTTGATGCAGCAGGTAGGGTTTTGCTGCCAAAATCTTTGCTGGAATATGCAGGTATCGGTGCTGATGTAGTGCTGGCTTGTCAATTCAACAAAATTGAGGTTTGGGATCAGAAAGCTTATGATGCGCAGATGGATAGCGAGCCTGAAAACTTTGCAAACCTTGCTGAAGAAGTAATGGGCGGCGCAGGAAGGAGGAGCGATGTCTGAAACTTACCATGTTCCGGTAATGCTGAAAGAATGTATTGAGGGTTTAGCTATTAAACCTGATGGTACTTATGTAGACGTTACTTTTGGCGGAGGTGGCCACTCGCGCGAAATTATGAAGCACCTGGGCGAGAACGGCCGGTTGATTGCTTTTGACCAGGATGTTGATTCGCAAAGAAATTTGATCGACGATGAGCGTTTTACCTTTGTTGATCAAAACTTCCGTTACCTTAAAAATTTCTGCCGTTTGCATGGCGCCGTTCCTGTTGATGGTATCCTGGCTGATCTGGGTGTATCGTCACATCAGTTTGATGAGGCCGACCGTGGTTTTTCCATTCGCTTTGATGCCGAACTGGATATGCGCATGAACCAGTCTGGCAGCCTTACAGCTAAAGAGGTCGTTAATAATTACAGTGAGGCTGATTTGCACAGGATCTTCGGTATTTACGGAGAAATTCAGAATGCTAAATCGTTGGCTAAAACCATTGCTACCGCAAGGTTGAATGGTTCTATCAATACTATCGCCGATCTTAAAAACACCATCTCTTCACTTATTCCGCGTGGTAAGGAGAATAAATACCTGGCCCAGGTTTTTCAGGCTTTGCGTATCGAGGTAAACCAGGAACTGGAAGTGCTGAAGGATTTTCTGATGCAAAGCGCAGATGTGCTGGCTACAGGAGGTAGGTTGGTGGTAATGTCCTATCATTCGCTTGAAGACCGGTTGGTAAAAAACTTCATCGCTAAAGGAAAATTCAGCGGTGAGTTAGAGAAAGATATTTACGGCAATGATAATCGCCCGTTTGATGCGGTTAGCCGCGGCGCTGTTACAGCGTCGGAAGATGAAATAAAATTAAATAACAGGGCACGCAGTGCGAAACTTAGAATAGCTGTAAAAAAATGAACAGGTTGCTTACAGATATCGAAGAAGAAGTTGCAGAGCCAGAAGTTGCTGTTGCAGAAAAGCCATCTAAAAAGATAGCGCAGGAAAAAGCGGGTGTAAATGTAGCGCATGATAATGTGTTTACTGCTTTTTTGAAAAAGGGTTTTATCTCGTCTGAGGATGCTACCCGTGCATTGCCTTTTATTTTATACCTGTCATTGTTGGGGATGATCTACATCGCCAACAGGCACATTACAGAAAAAAACATACGCGATATAGATAAGATCAGTAAAGAGGTGAAGGAGTTGAGTTGGGATTATAAAAGTACAAAAGCTGATCTGGCGTTTAAAAGTACACTTACTGAGGTGGCAAAACGTGCTGATACGCTTGGCGTAAAGGTATCAGTTGATCCGCCGCAAAAACTGGTAGTTAAAGAGGAGGGCGACAAATGAGTATCCGGACTAACATCCTGATGCGGGTTTACCTCGCTTTCGGCTTAATCCTGCTGTTTGCGCTGGCTGTAGTGATACAGCTTTTTCGCGTTCAGTTTGTACAGGGCGATAAATGGCGCGCTATGGCGCAAAGTATGTCTACCAGGTACATGAATGTGGAAGCTGCAAGGGGAAATATCTTTTCAGTAGACGGCAGTTTGCTGGCTACTTCTGTGCCTGAATACGAGTTGCACATGGATATGCTGGCAGGTGGCATTGCCGATGATAAAGTATTTTATTCGAAGGTTGATTCACTGGCTTTAAAACTGTCGCAGCTCTTCGGCGACCGTTCTGCAAAAGATTATTCTCGCATGCTGCGTGATGCCCGTCGTGATAGCTCACGTTATGAATTGCTTCGCCGTAAAGTAACCTACCAGGAGTTAAAGAAGATCCGCCAGTTCCCGATTTTCAATTTGGGTAAATACAAAGGTGGCTTAGTGGTGGTGCAAAAGAACAGACGTATTCTGCCGTTTCGCGAATTAGCTGCCCGTACAATTGGTTATAAAAACGAGAACGTTAAAAATGGTGTAGGGCTTGAAGGTGCTTACACCGATTACATTAACGGGGAGAATGGTAAGCGATTAATGCAGCGTATTACAGGCGGTGTTTGGATGCCTGTAAATTCTGAAGAAGAAATTTCGCCTAAAGATGGAGCGGATATAATTTCGACTATCGATGTAAACTTTCAGGATGTGGCGCAAACCGCACTTGAGCAACAGCTGATTAAAAGCGATGCTGATCACGGTTGTGTGATACTAATGGAAGTTGCTACCGGCGAGGTAAGGGCAGTTGCTAATTACACTAAAGTTGGGCCGGGCCAATACAAAGAGCAATTCAACTATGCTATTGCAGGTAACCAGGATCCGGGTTCTACCTTCAAGCTGGCATCATACATGGCGCTTTTAGAAGATCATAAAGTGGATACCAACATGCGTGTTAACACTGGTACTTATAAAATTCCGGGTAAGGTCATTACAGATTCGCACGGAAGTATTGGTGTGGTATCAGTTAAAAAAGCGTTTGAGGAGTCTTCAAATGCAGCGGTTGCTTACCTGGTTAATCAGGCTTATCATGATAATCAGTCGCAGTTTACAGATCACCTGTATGAATGGCACCTGAATGAAAAACTTGGCTTACAAATACCGGGTGAAGCGCAACCTGTAGTAAAGAATCCTAGTAACCGCAGCTGGAATAAAAACATGACACTGCCGCAAATGGCTTACGGTTATGAAATGCAGCTTACCCCATTAAAAATGCTGTCGCTTTATAACGCAGTAGCCAACAACGGTAAATATGTTGCCCCAATATTTGTTCGCGAGATCAGAAGGCTGGGCAATACCATTGAGCAGTTCCATGCACGAGTTATTAACGAGAAAATATGTTCTGACGTTACTCTGAAAAAAATGCAGGAAATGCTGGAAGGTGTTGTAACCGAAGGAACAGGTAAAAATATCATCCGCAACCCGTTATACCGTATTGCCGGTAAATCTGGTACTGCGCAGGTAGCTGATGCTAACCGTGGTTACCGTGCCAAAAGGCAATACCAGGCTTCTTTCTGCGGGTACTTCCCTGCGGATAAGCCTAAGTATTCATTGATAGTGGTAATTAATGATCCAAAGAACGGCTATTACGGTGCAGCGGTAGCTGGCCCGCCATTCCGCCAAATTGCAGATCGTGTGTATGCGAGCGATATGGAGCTTAACCAGCAGCCGCAATTGCAGTATGCAAGTAATACCAGTACTGCGGTATACAAAACTGGCAATTCAAAAGCTTTAGCGCAGGTAAACGGAAAACTTGGTGTTAAAAGCAGCCATCCGGCAATGGATAGTGCGTCATCAGATATTATTGCCGATACCGGCGACATGCCGCGCCAGGCCAAGAAAAAAATAGTTTCTGTGCCTTCTGTAACAGGTATGGATTTAAGCGACGCTTTGTACGCATTAGGTAACGCAGGTTATAAAGTAGCTGTAAGAGGAAGTGGTTTAGTGAAAAGGCAATCGGTTACTGGTGGAAGTATAATCCCGAAAGGATCGAAAATAACAATTGAACTGGAATGAGAAATCTGAGCGATATAATTGAAGGTGTAGCATTCACCGAATTGCAGGGCGCAGCCGATGTTGAGATTACCAACATCACTGCCGATTCGCGCCAGGTAGTTCCGGGTTCGTTGTTTGTTGCTGTAAAAGGTACTTTAACAGACGGCCACAACTATATTGATAAAGCTATTGCAAGCGGAGCTGTTGCCATTGTATGCGAAGATTTACCTGCACATACCGCAACTGAAGTTGACTTTATAATGGTTGCAGACTCTGCTGCGGCATTAGGTAAGCTGGCATCAAATTTTTACGATCGGCCTTCGGCTAAATTAAAGCTGGTAGGTGTTACAGGTACCAATGGTAAAACTACTGTTGCTACATTGTTATACAAGCTATTTATCGACTTGGGTTATAAATGCGGTTTGCTTTCAACTGTCGAAAATCAGATTAATGGTAAAGTAGTGCCGTCAACACATACCACACCTGACCCGGTTAGCTTAAACGAGTTACTGGATGAAATGGTAGCCCAAGGCTGCGACTATTGTTTTATGGAAGTAAGCTCACATGCTGTTGCGCAGCACCGTATTTCGGGCTTAGAGTTTACAGGTGGGATTTTTACCAACCTTACCCATGACCATTTAGACTATCATAAAACCTTTGAGAATTACCTGAAAGCTAAAAAAGCCTTCTTTGATGGTTTGCCTAAAAGTGCTTTTGCGTTAACCAACGCTGATGATAAAAACGGTATGGTGATGTTGCAGAACACTAAAGCGCATAAAAAGACCTATGGCTTAAAAACTATGGCTGATTTTAGGGTGAAGGTGATTGAAAATCAATTCGACGGCCTGCACCTGATGGTTGATAACGAAGAGGTGTGGTTTAAGCTGGTAGGTAGTTTCAATGCATATAATCTGTCGGCAGTTTATGGTGCTGCGATGCTGCTTGAGCAGGACAAAGCCCGTACGCTGACCAGTTTAAGTAAGCTGACCGGTGCCGAAGGCCGCTTTGATTATGTGATATCGCCTAACCGCATTATTGGTATTGTTGATTACGCACACACACCGGATGCAGTAGAGAATGTATTGAGCACCATCCATGATATCCGTAAAGGTAACGAGCAGGTGATCACTGTAATAGGTTGTGGCGGCGACAGGGACAAAACCAAACGCCCTGAAATGGCTAAAGCAGCTTGCGATGGCAGCGATAAAGTAATCCTGACATCGGATAATCCAAGGTCTGAAGATCCGGCTGAGATTATCAAGGATATGGAAGCAGGGGTAGACCCGTCAAGCAAGCGCAAAACGATTAGCATTGTCGACAGGCGCGAAGCCATCAAAACGGCTGTGCACCTGGCAAAACCAGGTGATATCATTTTGCTTGCAGGCAAGGGGCACGAAAAATACCAGGACATTAAAGGAGTGAAGACTCACTTCGATGATAAAGAAGAACTAGCGAACGCATTTAAAACATTAACTAATTAATAAATCACCGATAATCAACCGCCGATGCTATATTATTTATTTAGTTATTTAGATCGCAACTACAATATTCCGGGAGCCGGGGTGTTTCAGTATATCACTTTCCGTATGGCATTGGCGGTAATTACATCGCTTATCATCACAACGGTCTGGGGCCGCAGGCTTATTGATTACATCCGTTACCAACAGGTTGGTGAAACCATCCGTAACCTGGGTCTGGAAGGCCAGATGCAAAAACAAGGTACACCTACTATGGGTGGTATCATTATTTTGCTTGGGATTCTTATTCCGACTTTATTATTTGCAAAGCTGGATAACATCTATGTGATCCTGATGCTGATCACTACGGTTTGGTTAGGCGCAATCGGTTTCCTTGATGATTATATCAAAGTATTTAAAAAGAACAAAGAAGGTTTAGCCGGCAGGTTTAAAATTACCGGTCAGGTGGGTTTGGCACTTATTGTGGGCTATACCATGTACTTCAACAGCAACATCATCATTCGTCAGGAAGTAAAGTTGCCGGTAAAATATGATGTGCCTGTAGGTTTCCACATGAAAGGTAATACACCTGTTTATACACAGGATATTAAATCAACCAAAACTACTGTTCCATTTTATAAAAACAACGAGTTTGACTATGCCAAGGTGTTAAAGTTTATGGGTAAAGGTTACGAGCGTTATGCGCTGATCGTTTTCCTGGCTTTCACCATTTTCATCATCACTTTTATATCGAACGGAGCGAATATAACAGACGGTATAGACGGTTTGGCGACGGGTACATCCGCCATTATTGGCGCCACACTGGCCATTTTGGCCTATGTGTCGGGTAACACCATGATCGCCGACTACTTAAATATTATGTACATACCCAACTCTGGAGAGTTGGTGATATTTGCCGGAGCGTTTGTAGGGGCGTGCGTAGGCTTTTTGTGGTATAACTCATATCCGGCACAGGTTTTTATGGGTGATACAGGCAGTTTGGCTATAGGTGGTATCATAGCCGTGTTTGCCATCATGATTCGTAAAGAGCTGATGCTGCCCTTACTATGCGGTATTTTCCTGGTAGAAAATGCTTCGGTTATTTTACAGGTGTCGTGGTTTAAGTACACCAAAAAGCGGTTCGGCGAAGGCCGCAGGGTATTCCTGATGGCCCCGCTGCACCACCATTACCAAAAGAAGGGTTTTCACGAAGCCAAGATCGTTACAAGGTTCTGGATCATTTGTATCATCCTGGCCATAATAACGGTGATCACATTAAAATTAAGATAAGAAGAAGCTGAAAGAAGAAAGCGAAAGCGATAAAAATTTCCTCTCCTATGGAGAGGGTTAGGCTGAAACGAGCGAAATACAATGAACGAAAACAAAGACATATCTCTATCTCATCTTTCTCCATCAGGAGAGAAGGGGCGGCTTGTCATCCTTGGCGCAGGCGAAAGCGGTGTTGGGGCGGCATACCTTGCCCAACAGCAGGGGTATGATGTCTTTGTTTCGGATATGGGTGTTATTGCCGATAAATATAAAAGCCAGCTGCAGCAATGGGGTCTCAGCTTTGAAGAGCAACAGCATACCGAAAGCGCTATACTTAACGCAACCGAGGTAGTTAAAAGTCCGGGTATACCAGATAAAGCGCCTTTAGTTAAAAAACTGCGCGAGCAAGGTACCCCGGTAATTTCTGAGATAGAGTTTGCGGGCCGCTACACCAATGCAAAAATGATTTGCATTACCGGCTCAAATGGTAAAACCACTACCACAAGCCTTACTTATCATATCCTGAAAAATGCAGGACTGAATGTAGGCCTTGCAGGTAACATCGGTAAAAGCTTTGCTTACCAGGTAGCTACAGAAAAGTTTGATTACTACGTATTAGAGATCAGCAGCTTTATGCTTGATGATATGTACGAGTTTAAGGCCGACATTGCCGTGCTATTGAACATTACGCCAGATCATCTCGACCGTTACGATTACAAGCTTGAAAATTATGCGGCATCAAAGTTCCGCATTGTACAGAATCAAACCGCGGCAGACTATTTCATCTACTGCGCCGACGACCCGGAAACCATTAAAGGTATGCAGACCCGCAGCTTTGCTGCTCAAATGCTGCCATTTTCAATAGAAAAGAAAGTACAACCAGGCGCATACCTGGAAGAAGATAAACTGATCATCAACATCGAACAACAAGAACTATTTACTATGTCAATCAACGATCTGGCTTTGCAGGGAAAGCACAACACTTACAATTCTATGGCCTCGGGTATTGTGTCGAAGGTGCTGGAGTTACGTAATCAAACCATTCGCGAAAGCATGGGCGATTTCAAAAATATCGAACACAGGCTTGAGCAGGTGGGTAAAATCTCAGGAATCAACTTTATCAATGATTCCAAAGCCACCAACGTAAACTCAACCTGGTACGCCTTAGAGAGCATGCCTAAGGGTGTTGTCCTGATTTTGGGCGGCGTTGATAAGGGTAACGACTATTCGATGTTAAATGATCTGGTAAAGCAAAAGGTTAAAGCCATTGTATGCCTGGGTAAAGATAACGCCCGCATACACCAGGCTTTTGGCGACATGGTTCCTGAGATTGTTGATACGCAGTCGGCAGCAGAGGCGGTATGGGTATCATACCACCTGGCTAAAAAAGGTGATACAGTTTTATTATCTCCTGCTTGTGCTAGCTTCGATCTTTTTAAAAACTATGAAGAGCGCGGCGATCAGTTCAAGAAAGCTGTGATGGAACTATAAAACAGAATCAAGAATCAAGAAAAACCAAAAGTCATGCTGAACTTGTTTCAGCATCTCACAGTAAAAGCTGGTTCAGGATAAGGATTGAAAAATAGTAATTCCGATATATAATATCTGAATTTAGAAAATTAAAGTTATGGATAAGATATTAAGTAGAACAAAAGGCGACCGATGGATATGGCTCATCGTGATACTGCTTTCAGTAATATCCATGATGGCGGTTTACAGCTCTGCAGGTGCATTGGCCTACACTAAGCAGGTTGGCGTCGAGTCTATCTTGTTTAAGCACATGCTGATGATCTTTGGCGGTTTGGCCTTGATGTATATTTCGCATAAGCTCGACTACCGCTATTACGCAGGTATATCCAAATTGCTGATGGTAATTACCGTGCCGCTGCTGATGTTTACTTTGTTTTTTGGTTCTCATATCAACGGCGCAAGCCGCTGGATAGCCATTCCGGGTACTGGTTTGGGCTTCCAGACATCAGATTTGGCTAAGCTTGCATTGATCACTTACCTGGCTCGTTCATTATCGCGCAAACAAGAGAATATAAAAGATGTTAAACAGTCATTCATTCCAATTATGGGCGCTGTTTGCGTTGTATTTGCACTTATTGGTCCGGCAAACTTATCAACAGGGTTAATGCTGTTTGGCGTAAGTGTTTTGCTGCTCATTATTGGCCGTATCAGTGTAAAGCAGATTTCAATTGTATGTGTTGCGGGAGTAGTATTGCTGGCGTGCATGTTAACCTTTGGCCACAGAAAGGGAACACACTCATCACGTATGGAAGCCTTCTTACACCCCGAGCGTGTAGATCCTGATAAGTTGTTTCAGGGTAACCATGCTAAAATAGCTATCGCTACAGGTGGTATTTTCGGTAAAGGGCCTGGTAAAAGCACCGAGCGTAATTATTTGCCAGAGGCATTCTCTGATGAGATCTACGCCATCATTGTGGAAGAATATGGCTTGATAGGCGGCCTTGCCGTAATAGGCATTTATTTGTTTTTGTTGTATCGCTGTATCAAGATCGTTAACAAAGCGCCAAAAGCGTTTGGTGCATTACTCGCTGCCGGTTTAAGCTTCAGCTTAACTATACAGGCATTTGCAAACATGGCCGTAGCGGTTGGCTTAGGTCCGGTAACCGGTGTGCCGTTGCCATTGGTAAGTATGGGTGGTACATCTATATTATTTACAAGCGTTGCATTCGGTATTATACTCTCTGTAAGTAAGCATATAGACGAGAGCGAAGAAAATAAAAAAGTGGTGGTTGGCGAGATTGTGAACGTGGCGGCGTAATACTTAGATCAAAGAATAAGGACAAAAGATAAAAGCAACATAATTTAACATCTGTGAAATCAGCAAACAAAATAATCATCAGCGGCGGCGGTACAGGCGGGCATATTTTCCCGGCGGTATCTATTGCTAATGCATTGAAGCAAAATGATGCTGCAACGGAGCTTTTGTTTGTTGGTGCACAGGGCCGTATGGAAATGGAAAAAGTTCCGGCGGCAGGATATAAGATCATCGGCTTAAATATTCAGGGTATACAACGTAATTCTATCGTTAAAAACCTGATGCTGCCCTTTAAAATGGTTCAGAGCGTTTCAAAAGCGATGAAGATAATTAAAGAGTTTAAGCCTGATGTGGCTGTAGGAGTTGGTGGTTATGCCTCCGGTCCACTTTTATATGCGGCATGGCTAAAAGGCGTGCCGATTTTAATCCAGGAGCAAAACTCTTATGCAGGTGTCACCAACAAATCGTTAGGTAAACGCGCTAAAAAAATCTGCGTAGCATTTGATGGCATGGACAAGTTTTTCCCTGCCGATAAGATCATTAAAACAGGTAACCCTGTTCGCAAGGATGCGGTAGATATTGAAGGCAAGAGGTTAAAAGCGTTGGAGTTATTGAAGTTGTCGTCAGACAAAAAAACAATACTGGTAACGGGCGGCAGTTTAGGTGCGCGCACTTTAAATAATAGTGTTAAGGCAGGTTTGCAAAAGATCATTGATTCCGATGTGCAGCTGATCTGGCAAACAGGTAAGGTGTATTATCAAAACCTGATTAACGAGTTAGGCAAGGAATACCATCCTAACATCTTGATCACCGAGTTTTTAAACCGGATGGATTTGGCTTATGCCGCAGCAGATGTAATTATCTCGCGTGCGGGTGCCGGTACCATAGCCGAGCTTTGCATTGTTAAAAAGCCGGTTATACTGGTGCCATCGCCTAATGTGGCCGAAGACCATCAGACTAAAAACGCGCTGGCATTGGTACAGGAAAATGCA
Organism: Mucilaginibacter sp. KACC 22063; assembly: GCF_028736115.1. Lineage (NCBI taxonomy): Bacteria > Pseudomonadati > Bacteroidota > Sphingobacteriia > Sphingobacteriales > Sphingobacteriaceae > Mucilaginibacter > Mucilaginibacter florum. The sequence continues at coordinate 1,287,337 of NZ_CP117877.1, forward strand.
GCAATATTAGTGGCCGACCGTGATGCAGAAGCAAAACTGGTTAACCGTACGCTTGAATTATTGAAAGATAAAGACAAGCAAAAAACATTAAGTATCAACATTGGCAAACTTGCTTTGCCTAATGCAGATAAAGATATAGCAAACGAAGTTTTAAAGCTGATTAAATAAGCAATGAAGTTAAATAACATACAACGGGTTTACCTGGTGGGCATCGGCGGTATAGGCATGAGTGGCCTTGCCCGCTACTTTGCGCACCTGGGTTGCGCTGTGTATGGGTACGATAAAACTTCTACGCCGCTTACTACCGCACTTGAAAGTGAAGGTATGGCTATTGTTTACGAGGATGACAGCAAAAATGTTCCGGCTGATTTTCATTTTCCTGATGAGCATACACTCATCATCTGGACACCGGCCATTCCAAAAGATTCGTCGATCCTTAATTTTTTTATCAATAAAGGGTTTACGCTTTACAAACGTTCGCAGGTTTTGGGCATCATCAGCGAGGGCATGTATGCCATTGCCGTAGCCGGTACGCATGGTAAAACTACCACGTCAACAATGGTGGCACACATCCTGAAACATTCTGGTAAAGATTGCTCTGCATTTTTAGGAGGCATTGCATCTAACTATGATACCAATGTGTTGTATGGCAAAAATAATATCATGGTGGTTGAAGCCGACGAGTATGATCGTTCGTTTTTAACACTGCACCCTGATATTGCCATTGTTACTTCAATGGATGCCGACCATCTGGATATTTACGGCGACCATAGCCACCTTGCAGAATCATTCAGGTTGTTTGTTGGTCAGCTAAAGGCTAATGGTAAAGTGATTGCTAAAAAAGGTTTAGAGATTGAAAGTGACATTGCCTACAGCATTAATGAACAAGCCGATGCCTATGCCGAAAACTTACGGGTTGAAAAAGGGGAATTCTACTTCGACTTTAAAAATGCCGAAGTAAACATAGCTGATATTCATTTGGGTATACCGGGCATTCATAATGTGGAGAATGCTGTTGCTGCAATACAAGCTGCATTGTTAGTAGGTGTTGAACCCGAACAGATCAAAGCAGCGCTTACAGCATTCAAAGGAGTTAAACGCCGTTTCGAATACCTGGTGAAGAACGACGCGCATATTTACATTGATGATTATGCACATCACCCGGAAGAATTGCGGGCATGTATCTCATCAGTTAAACGTATTTACCCGGATAAAAAGCTGACCGTAGTTTTTCAGCCGCATTTGTTTACACGCACCCGCGACTTTGCCGATGGCTTTGCTGAGGTGTTAAGCATGGCCGATGAGTTGATCTTACTCGACATTTATCCGGCGCGCGAACTGCCGATAGAAGGAATTACATCAAAAATGTTACTGGATAGGGTTACCTCTGCCGGTAAAAAGTTATTAAGCAAAGCTGAAACGCTGGCAATAGTAAAACAAGAGAAGCCTGAATTGTTGCTAACCGTAGGTGCAGGAGATATAGATCAGTTGGTGGAACCTTTAAAACAGATATTAAGCTATGAATAGAAAAAAGCTATGGCGTAATATTCTGATAGGGGCTGCATGGGTGATCAGCCTTAGCGGTGTTGTGGTGTTAATGAGCTTTATCAGCTTTAAAAAGGAAACCATGGTATGTAAGGATGTAAAGATCTACATTCCGGGTAGCCAGTATTTTATAGATAAAGACGAGGTAGACAACATATTAGGGTTAAACAGCAATAACCTGATTGGGCGAAGAATTGCAAATATTAACCTTAACGACCTGGAAAGGAAACTGAAGGCTAACCCTTTTATAGAATATGCCAAAGTATATGCAGACATGGATGGTGTGATACAGGTAGAGATCAGCCAGCGGCAGCCGATTATGCGGGTGTTAAACCAGTTTGATCAGGACTTTTATATTGACGAACACGGTTTAAAGATACCGCTGTCTGCAAACTTTACCGCAAGGGTACTGGCCGCCAATGGGTATATTGAAGAGCCTTTTGGCAATAGGGTTGATACGCTGCATACGCAATTGGCAAGGGAAGTTTTTAAAACTGCTGATTTCATTACACATGACAGTTTGTGGAACGCACAGATTGCACAGATTTATGTTAATCAGCAGCACGAAATGGAGCTGATACCGCGTGTGGGCAACCACCGCATTTTATTAGGCAATGCAGATTCATTGCAAACCAAGTTCAGCAATTTGCTGGCATTTTATAAGCAGGCTATTCCGCGTGTGGGCTGGGATGCCTACCAGGTAATTAATATTAAATATGCCAACCAGGTAATTGGCGTAAAGAAAACAACTAAAGCGGATTCGGCAAAGGTGTCATCAGCACTAAAGGCCGATTCTATTAATAAAAGCATACAGGATACATCTCATACAAATTGAATATGGACAAAAGCTCAACACAAGAAAAAAGTTCACCTATTATCGTAGGGCTTGATATCGGTACAACAAAGATTTGTGCTATTGTTGGCCGTCGCAGTAAAAACGGGAAGATAGAGATTTTGGGCATTGGCAAGGCTGAGTCGGCGGGTGTTACACGCGGCATGGTTTCTAATATCGATAAAACAGTGCAGGGTATAACGCAGGCTGTTGAAATTGCGGGTGCACAATCAAATGTAGAGATCAGGGTGGTTAACGTTGGCATTGCAGGCCAGCACATTAAAAGTCTACAACATCGTGGTTTAATAACGCGCCGCGATCTTAACTCCGAAATCAGCCGTAAGGATATCGAAAAGCTGATCGAGGATATGTATAATCTGGTAATGCCTCCGGGTGAGGAAATTATTCACGTGTTGCCGCAAGAGTTTACGGTGGATAACGAGCCGGGCATTAAAGATCCTATTGGTATGGCAGGCGTACGCCTTGAGGCTAACTTCCATATTATTTCGGGCCAGGTTACGGCTATCAAAAACATTGTAAAATGCGTTAACAAGGCGCATCTGGAAAGCCAGGAATTGATACTTGAGCCATTGGCTTCTTCTGAATCGGTTTTGAGCGACGAGGAAAAAGAGGCAGGTGTGGTTCTGGTAGATATTGGTGGTGGTACTACCGATGTGGCCATCTTCCACGAAGGTATTATCCGTCATACAGCCGTTATTCCGTTTGGTGGTAACAGCGTTACAGAGGATATCCGCGAAGGCTGTTCAGTGATGCGCAACATTGCCGAGCAACTGAAAGTAAGGTTTGGATCTGCATTAGCCGACGAGAACAAAGAAAATGAGATTGTATGTGTGCCTGGTTTACGTGGACGCGACTCGAAAGAAATTTCAGTGAAAAACCTGGCGTATGTGATACAGGCCCGTATGGAAGAAATTATCGAGCATATTTATTATGAGATAAAATCTTCAGGTTATGAGAAAAAACTGATTGCAGGTATCGTGATCACCGGTGGTGGTGCACAATTGAAACACTTGCCTCAGCTTGTTGAGTATGTAACAGGTTTAGATTGCCGTGTAGGTTACCCTAACGAGCACCTTGCAAAAAATGAAGTACTGCCTAAAAACATATACGAGGAGCTGCAAAGCCCCACTTTTGCTACAGGTATTGGTTTGCTGATCAAGGGTATTCAGAAGAACGAATATGACAGTGTTCCGCAAAGCGCACCGGCACAGGCTAAGATCGAAAAGCAGAAATATACATCTGAAGAAAAGCGGTTTGGTTTGTTCGGGAAACTGATTGAAACCAGTAAGCGCTTTATTAAAGATGACATCAATGACGAAGATTTTCTAAAATAAATTAACAATTAATAAGTTTTCCACATTATTGACATTTGTTAATAAACCTTGTGGAAAAAGCACTATACTTACAATTGGCAAATTAAACTTAGAGTCGGGAATTATTTAGCTGAAAATTAAGATCATGCAGTTTGAAATGTTAAAAGAAAAGTCGTCCATCATCAAAGTTATCGGTGTTGGCGGCGGTGGCGGCAACGCAGTAAACCACATGTACAAGCAAGGTATTACCGGTGTGGACTTCATTATCTGTAATACTGATGCGCAGGCTTTGGAGTTAAGCCCGATTCCGAATAAAGTACAGTTGGGTGCCAGCCTTACTGAGGGGATGGGAGCAGGATCTATACCAGAAGTTGGTAAAAATTCAGCTATTGAAAATATCGACGATATCAAGCAAATGCTTGGTCCAAATACCAAAATGCTTTTCATCACTGCCGGTATGGGCGGTGGTACGGGTACAGGTGCAAGCCCTATTATTGCTAAAGCAGCCCGCGAGTTGGATATCCTGACTGTAGGTATTGTTACTATGCCGTTTTCATTTGAAGGCAAACGCCGTAAAATGCAGGCTGAAGAAGGCTTGGAAGAGCTGAAAAATAATTGCGATTCATTCTTGGTGATTTCAAATGACAGGCTGCGCCAGATATTTGGTAACCTGACATTGGGTTCGGCTTTTGCACAGGCAGATAATATTTTAACTACCGCTGCAAAAGGTATTGCCGAGATCATCACTTTACCGGGCTATATCAACGTCGACTTTAAAGATGTGCGTACCGTTATGCGCGACAGTGGTGTTGCCATTATGGGTAGCAGTGCTGCCGAAGGCGAAAACCGTGCGTTACGGGCAGTAGAAGGTGCTTTGGCATCTCCGCTATTAAAAGATAACGAAATTGAAGGTGCAAGATATATCCTGTTAAATATTACTTCTGGCGAGAAAGAAGTAACAATGGACGAGGTAAGCATCATTACAGATTACATACAGGAAGAAGCCGGCCTTGCTGCCGATCTGATCTGGGGTAACTGTAAAGATGATGCATTGGGCGATAAAATATCGGTTACCATTATCGCAACCGGTTTCCAAACTAAAGACGAACGCGAGAAAGAGCAAAGCAGCAAGAAGATTGTTTCAATGCTTGTTCCCGAAGATGCTCCTTTAGTAAAGCCTGTTAACGAGTTTGTAACTCCGAAAGCAGAAGAAGCTGTAGCTGCTGAGCCATTCCTGAAAAAAGAAGCGCCGGTACAACAAACAGGTCTATTTGATCTGTTTGCAAAAGGAGAAGAAGCTGCATCATCATCTTCTGCATCTGCGCCGATAATCAAACACAGCCTGATGCCTGAAGAGCCTGCTGCACCTGTAAATGAGCAGGAGCCAGGTATGGAGTTTACCTTTAAGGTTACCGAAAGTGTAATGAACTTTGAACCGGTTGCCGTACAGGAGCCAGTTGCTCAACCAGAGCCTGAGCCTGTTGCCGGTGCTGACGATAATAAAACAGACGAGTCTATCGAAGAGCAATTGCGAAAATCTCGCGAACGTATTATGCGTTTAAAGGACCTGAGCATGAAACTGCGCAACGGTAATTTACAGGAGATGGAAAACGTACCTGCTTATAAACGTAAAGAAATTGCGTTACAGCAAACACCATCAAGCGATGAAAGCCAGATCTCACGTTTCTCGCTGACTGATAATGACGGGCAGACGGAGATCCGCAGAAACAACTCGTTTTTACACGATAACGTTGACTAATTGTTTGAAAACTAATATTTAAGCCTTTGTATAACTTTACAAAGGCTTTTTTGTTATAATCTATTATAAAAAGTTATAACCTTTGTGCAAGGGCTAATAAGGGTTATATTTGTATATTATTGGCGAAATTTAAAATACGGAGTTTTGGATTTATTTAAGAAGATAGCAAAGAATATGGGCGGGCCAATTGGCCAGCACCAGAAATGGTCGCACGGTTATTTCTCTTTTCCTAAACTGGAAGGTGAAATTGCTCCGCACATGTATTTTAAAGGGAAAGAGCATTTGGTTTGGAGCCTGAATAACTATTTAGGTTTAGCTAATCACCCGGAAGTAAGGGCTGCTGATGCGCAGGGAGCTGCGGATTATGGTATGGCTTACCCGATGGGTGCCCGTATGATGTCGGGTAACTCAAACAATCACGAAAAATTGGAGCGCGACCTGGCAGAATTTGTGGGTAAGGAAGATGCTTTCTTATTAAACTATGGTTACCAGGGCATGGTATCAATTATCGATTCGCTGGTTGACCGTAATGACGTTATTGTTTACGATGCGGAATCACACGCTTGTATCATAGATGGTGTGCGTTTGCACATGGGTAAACGTTTTGTTTACCAACATAATGATATTAACAGCTGCGCTAAGCAATTAGAGCGTGCTACCAAATTGGTTGAACAAACCGGAGGAGGTATTTTGTTGATTACCGAGGGCGTGTTTGGTATGTCTGGTGCACAAGGTAAGCTTAAAGAAATTATCGCTTTAAAAGAGCGTTTTGATTTCCGCTTGCTGATTGATGATGCACATGGTTTCGGTACGATGGGTAAAACAGGCGCCGGTACACATGAGGCCCAGGATTGTATCGATGGTGTAGATGTTTACTTTGGTACTTTTGCAAAATCAATGGCAGGTATTGGCGCATTTGTGGCCGGTAGCCATGATATTGTAAGCTACCTGCGCTATAACATGCGCTCGCAAACATTTGCAAAGGCCTTGCCTATGCCAATGGTAATTGGTTTACAAAAGCGTTTTGAGCTTTTAAAATCAAACCCTGAACTGCGCGAGAAACTGTGGACCATTGCACTTGCTTTACAAAACGGATTAAAAGAGCGTGGCTTTGATATTGGTATAACCGATACTATGGTAACGCCAGTGTTTCTAAAGGGCGACCTAACCGAAGCTACTACGCTTACACGTGATCTTCGCGAAAATTACAGCATCTTCTGTTCAATTGTGGTTTATCCGGTTATTCCTAAAGGCTTAATAGAGCTGCGTTTAATCCCTACAGCAGCACATACACTTGAGGATGTTAACCGTACGCTTAGCGCTTTCAATGAAGTATCTGAAAAACTTAAAGCCGGATATTATAAAGAAAACAAAATGGCAGTAGCTTCCTAAGCTGTCGCTATTTATCATTTATACAAGCCTTTCTGTACTGCAGAGAGGCTTTTTTATTGCCTTACACACTAATTATTTTCTGCTGATCATTATTATTAGTTCAATAAATCAATTCATTCCTTTAAAAAAGTAAAATATCCTGCAGATATGGCCTTTTAAAATGCTAAAAACCTGCTATTGAGCGAGTTTTTAGCAGCCTAAATTTTTTTTTAATAAAAAAAGAATTTAGATTAGCTTTAGTTAAAACAATAACCTCAACTAATTAAAGGAGTAACTTAAAATGAAAAAATTTACTGAAGTAAAAGAATTAATTGCCTCATTAGAAGCTGATGCTGACAAATTCTACAACAAGGGCAACAGCGCTGCCGGAACACGCGTTCGTAAAGGCATGCAGGATTTAAAAAACCTTGCTCAGGCAATCCGTTTAGAAGTACAGGAAGCTAAAAACAAAGAGGCAAAGTAAAATTTTACTCAACAGTTGATCTCTGTTGCATTGGCTTCAGAAATTCGATACTAAAAGACCCGCTCCAAGAGCCGGGTTTTTTAGTTATAAGGATAGTATGCCTACAGCCTTAAATTTCTCAAATACAGCGTCTGTATGCGGCGCGTCGGCTAATTCAGGGGTAAGGTCTTGCCCGGCCCAATGCTCATAGTGCTTGCCATTGCGCCAGAGGCGGCTTTCAGTTACATCATATATAATCCCTTTAAAAGCAACCCATATCTGCGGCTTATCTTGCCCGTTATGTAATGCCAATTGTGATTTGGTATATATGGGTAGCTCTGTCATGCTGTGGTACGCGTTTGGCGGTGCTTAAAATACTCGAAAAAGCCCACATTCATTACTAATAAAGCCATAGAGTAAAAATGGTCTTCAAATGGTATAGTACCTACCCTGATACCCAGGTTTTGCTGGTTGTTGTAAAGTACAATAGGCACAGCTGTTAAGATACCGTTTACAATATAAAATGGAAGGAGGCTAACAATATAAGCCAGCCAAAAACGGCCTAACCATTTTGACTTTAACACAAACTGGAAGATGATCAATATAACAAACAGCAGCCCAAAGGTAATTACCGTGTACCAATGATTATGATAAACAACGGTAAGTATCGCACTTAAAATAATAATTATTACAGATATGCTTTTAGTAACGCCATCCGGAAGCTGCCATTTAACGTAGTAGTTTAAACATTCGTAAATAAAGATACAGGCGAACGGTACGGTAAGAAAGAACATGATCTCTTCGATGGGAAGATCCATAATACGGACGCCAATAATATATCGGTCATTAAAAGACCATACGCCGTGTATGGTGAAAAGAATATCCCAAAATAGAAATAGCACTCCCGTAATCAGCATTCCCGGCCATATAAACTTCCAACGCTTATAAAAGGCTACGCGTTTATCAAAAGATAAAACTATCGGGAAAAAGATAGTCAGGATATTAATAAGCAGATAAGCGTATTTCACTTTAATAGCGCAAGTTGTTCGTTTAGTCTTTCAATTTCTTCCGGGCTGCACCGTCCGTTCTCCATCACATATTTAATAATGGTAATTGTAAGGTCCCTGTTGTTATTGCCCGGATAATTTTTGGCTTGCAGCTGTTCAATAATTTGTACCCTATCCTCATCTACATGGCGCGACATCCGCAAGAAAGCGGGAAGGTTTACTTCTACAGATAGTCTTAAAAAGCGGATCTCCATATTGTGAGGATCTTTTTTAACAGCAGCCGCAAACGCATCCTGTGCATTGTCAACATACTTTAATTTGCTGTAGGGGTTCCAGGTATATTTAGCCTTTAACCCGTACAGCGCACCTAAATATCCGCCTACCAAAGGTGGCTTTGGCGATACTTTATCAAGTTTATCAAATAACGAGTCTGTAACGGCTTCACTGTCAATAGCCCTCCTTAATTGTAAACGCCAGGTATCTGTATTTTGTGCTTTAACCGAAAAAGATATGGAAACACTTAAAACTATCAATATGCCCGCAAAATATTTGAGCATCAGATTACTTTAAGTTTTTGATGAAGCATCGCTTTTATAAATAGCGCAGCTTTTTGTGTGTCTGAAACGCGTATCCGTTTTTGCAGAATAACACTTGCAGGGGTTTTGCTTATTTTTTTAAATAGCTGCAGGTAATAGATGTAAGCCACATATACCCCGGAGCGTACACCATCAGGTAATTGCCTGATGCCTTCAAGCGCATCTGAAAAATCACGACCTATTTCTTCCTCTATTTGTTTTTTGTCAGCTTCCGTAAAATCGGCAAAGTTAACGCCCGGAAAATAGGTCCTGCCGCGCTCTTCCAAATCAGCTTTTACATCACGCAGGAAATTTATTTTCTGGAAAGCCGCGCCCAGGCTGCGTGCCTTGGGCAGCAAGCGCTGATACATCTCATCATTCCCCTCGCAAAAGATCCTTAAACACATCAGGCCAACAACCTCTGCCGAGCCATAGATATAAAGGTTAAAGTTTTCGCGATTGTAACTTTGCTTCTGCAGGTCCATTTCCATGGATTGCAAAAAAGCATCAATAAGCTCATTATCGATATGGTATTGATTAACTACCAACTGAAATGATTGCAATACCGGGTTGATACTGATCCCGGCTTTTATAGCTTTGAAGGTATCTGCACGGAAATCAGCGATTAATTGTTGTTTATCAAAATCATGAAAAGTATCCACTATTTCGTCTGCATAGCGCACAAAGCCATAAATGGCGTAAATGGGGAATCTAAACCGTTTATGAAACGATTTGATGCCTTGGCTGAATGATGTACTATAGTTTTCAGTGATCAGCTTACTACACTCGAAACAGGTTTTCTCATAAAGGTTCATTCAGCAGCAATATAACTAATTATACGTATTTAGTACGCATTAGTTAGGGTGGAACAAACAAATGCGTATTTTGTGAGGAATTCTACATGAAAAACAATACAACTAAACAGATTATCGTAATAGGTGCTGGCTTTGCCGGGCTTGCCGCGGCGTCGTTGCTTGCAAAACAAGGTTTTAAAGTAATTATACTTGAAAAAAATGATCAGGCTGGTGGGCGTGCAAGGGTGTGGGAAAAAGACGGATTTAAGTTTGACATGGGGCCAAGCTGGTATTGGATGCCCGATGTGTTTGAAAACTACTTCGCCTTATTTAATCATAACGTTTCCGATTACTACCAGTTGAAGCGACTTGAGCCGGGTTATCGCGTTTATTTTGGTAAAGATGATTTTATTGATGTACCCGCAGACAGAAAAGAGCTGGATGCCCTGTTTGATTCTATTGAACCGGGAAGTAGCAAGCAGTTAGCCAGGTTTTTAGATCAGGCCGAATATAAATATAAGGTAGGCATGGGTGAATATGTGTTCAGGCCATCGCATACCATTACAGAATTTATTGATTTTAACCTGATTCGTAAAAGTGTAAGTATGCAGCTGCTTACCAGTGTGGCAAAGCATGTGCGTAAATATTTTAAGAATCCGAAACTGATAAAACTGCTGGAGTTTCCTGTATTGTTTTTGGGTGCCACGGCTAAAGACATACCCGCCATGTATACTATGATGAACTATGCCGACCTGGTAATGGGGACATGGTACCCGGATGGGGGCATGAATGAAATTGTAAAAGCCATGGTAAAGGTAGCTGAGGAACACGGGGTGGAAATTAAGCTGAATACAGAGGTAAGCGCCATTGAAACAGCAGGTGGAAAGGTATCATTACTTAAAACTAATAAAGGCGACTTTATGGCCGACTTTGTGGTAGCAGGTGCTGATTATGAGCATGTAGATCAGTCGCTGTTAAAACAGGCGGATCGAAACTATACTCCCCAGTATTGGGAAAAACGTGTGTTATCGCCATCGAGCCTGCTTTTCTATATAGGTACAAATTGTAAGGTGGATAATATTCAGCATCACAACCTCTTCTTTGATGAAGATCTGGATGTACATGCCGACGAGATCTATAAAGATCCTAAGTGGCCAGAGCGCCCGCTGTTTTACGTTTCATGCACTTCAAAGACTGATGATTCTGTTGCCCCGGCTGATGGGGAGAACTTATTTTTCTTGATGCCGATAGCACCAGGCCTTACGGATACAGAAGAGCTGCGCGAAAAGTATTTCGATATCTTGTTAAATAGATTTGAGCAAATTACAGGTAACAATATTCGTAATCATGTTGTAGTTAAGCGCAGCTATGCTTTAGCCGACTTTAAAGCCGATTATCATTCCTTTAAAGGGAATGCCTACGGTTTGTCGAATATATTGTCGCAAACAGCCTTTTTTAAGCCTGCTATGCGTTCTAAAAAAGTAGAGAACCTGTTGTATACCGGTCAGCTTACCGTTCCCGGGCCAGGGGTGCCACCAGCGCTCATATCGGGTCAGGTAGCGGCAGGGGAGGTGATCAAATACTTTGAAGAAAAGTAAATAACGTTGCACAAAAAAAGGTCTGCCGTAATAAAGCAGACCTTCTTATTTATATGATGGAGTTTAATATAATTAAATGATTAATCTTCTTCAGCGTAAATAGGTTTTTTCACACCATTATCATAAGCTTTCAGGTTTTTCTTTAATAATTTACGCGCAACGTGTATACGTGTTTTAACAGTACCAATTGGTATAGTTAAATAGTCGGCAATTTCGTGGTATTTATGCCCTTCAAAATACATTGTGAATGGCACATAGTAATCTTCAGGCAACCTGTCCAAAGCACGACGGATATCATCCATTACAAACTTTGCCTCACCCTGATTTTTGGTTGAGCTGAAAACTAAATTCGCAGAAGATATTTCTTCTGATTTAGTTACAAAGGTGCTCATTTTTACAAAGCGACGGTAGTTGTTGATAAAAGTGTTTTTCATGATGGTATATAACCATCCTTTTAAATTAGTACCCTCTTTAAACTTATTGTAATAAGTTATCGCTTTTAACATTGTATCCTGTACCAGATCGTTAGCATCATCTGCATCATGTGTAAAGTGCAATGCGTATGAACGTAGTGAACTGGCTTGACGAAGCACCATGGCGTTAAACTCAATCTTAGTCATGTTTTCAAAAGTTTTGTGTACATACTAACAGACAAACATGATACCGTTTACCAGAAATTGATGTTAGGATATTGTTAAATATCAATTTTCATTAAAAACTACTTAAATAGTTATAGCTGCTATACTAAAATCAGAATTTGTATAAAAACGGGCGTCGCAGCTGTAATTGATTGAAAATCTTTAAGAAATAAATATTTATTAGGACTAAAAACAAAGTAATTTGTTTGATTGTAACAAGAATGTGATGGAAAATTATTTTCAATTATCTTATTAAGAAAAATAATTAATCGATAATATTCACTTCGCGCTCCAGTGATACGCCAAATTTAGTGTACACACTGTCTATGATTTGCGACGATAATTTGTACACCTCTTGTCCGGTTGCACCGCCATGATTCACTAAAACCAGTGCCTGGTTTTTCCAGGTGCCTGTATTTCCTACGGTTTTACCCTTCCAGCCGCATTGTTCTATGAGCCAGCCTGCAGCTAACTTTACACCATTTGGGGCAGGATAGTTCACAACATCAGGATGTTGCGCTTGCAATTGGGCAAACTGATCTGTACTAATTACAGGATTTTTGAAAAAGCTGCCTGCATTACCAATGGTAGATGGGTCTGGTAGTTTAGACACCCGTATGTGGGATACCACCTTTGATACATCTTTTATGGTAGGCTCGGTAATGCCACGGTTAGTAAGTTCTTGTTCAATGGCACCGTAAGTAAGTTTCAAATGCGGTGTTTGCGAAAGCTGAAACTTAACATGTGTTATGATATACTGCCCTTTTAGTTCGGCTTTAAAGACACTTTCGCGGTAACCAAAGCCGCATTCATCCTTGGTAAAGGTTTTAAAAATGCCTGTTGCTATTTCAAATGCTTTGCAGCTGTGAAATACATCTTTCAGCTCTACACCATAAGCGCCGATATTTTGAATAGGCGATGCGCCGACAGAACCGGGGATTAAACTTAAATTTTCCATGCCGGCAAAGTCGTGGTCAACACAGTAATTAACCAGCCCGTTCCAAACTTCGCCGGCACCTGCTTCAACAATAACTTCGTCATGATTAATGCGATGCTCAATTCCGCGGATATTCATGCGGATAACGATGCCATCAAAATCTTTTACAAAAAGCATATTGCTGCCGCCGCCTAAAATTAAACGAGGCATGTTTTTCCATTGCTCATCTAAGAACAACTCCACTAAATCATCTTCCTGATTTATTTCTGTGAAGTAGCGAGCTTTGGCATCAATACCAAACGTATTAAAGTTTTTAAGCGAAACGTTTTGTTCTATTTGCAGCATGCAGCGAATTTCGTAAAATAATTGATTAACTGTGAAGGACAGAAATTAATCAACCAATACGCCTATATAGTAGTCAAAAGTATCCACCTCCAAGTTATCTTTTGTTAAACCTTCAACCTGTATAGGTTTAAAAGTGTTTACAGGTTTTATAAATTGATACTCGCCGCCTTTTACACGAACGCGTACTGGCATATCAAATCCGTCAACATCACTTATCCAACGGGCATATGCTTTGCCACCCACAAACCTGAATTCGAGCGTAGGTATATTCCTAAAACGCAGGTATTGATCGAAGATCTTGGTCAGGTTCATGCCCGACTGCTGGTTGATGTAATCAACAACCTGCCCGGTAGTAACCGTTTGGTGGTAGAAGGTTTTGTTTAAGCCGGTTAATATACTTCTCCACTTTTCATCATTATTAATTATAGTGCGTATCATGTTCAGCATGTTGCCGCCTTTATAATACATATCACCCGAACCTTCTTTATTCACATCGTAAGGGCCAATAATGGGGCCGTCATTCTGTATGGCCATACGTGTACCATGCACATATTCTTGTCCTGCAAGTTTACCGCTACGGCTTTCTATGAATAATGATTCAGAATAATTGGTAAAGCTTTCGTGTATCCACATGTCGGCCACATCCTTTGAAGTGATGTTGTTACCGAACCATTCGTGTCCGCTTTCATGCACCACGATAAAGTCCCAGTCCAGTCCACGTCCGGTTCCTGAAAGATCCCTACCCAAATAGCCATTATGATATTTGTTGCCATAGGCAACACCGCTTTGGTGTTCCATGCCTAAATGCGGTGTTTCTATCAGTTTATAGCCATCTTTATAAAAAGGATAAGGGCCAAACCAGTGTTCAAAAGCATTAAGCATTGGTTTAACATTAGCACCAAATTGCTTTTTAGCTTTATCAATATTGTAAGATAGCACCCAGTAATCTAAAGTCAGTTTGCCTTTTAAGCCGTTATAGGTGTCACTAAAATGAACGTAGTTGCCAATGTTGGCTTCTACGTCATAGTTATTGATCGGATTACTTACAAACCAATCATAACGGGTGTAGCCATCCTTTAATTTGGTCACCTTACGCAGTCGGCCGTTAGATACATCTTTAAGGTTTGATGGTGCACTGATGCTGATCAACATGCTATCTACCTCGTCGCTTTGGTGATCTTTATTAGGCCACCAAACGCTTGCACCCAGTCCCTGGCAGGCGGTTGCTACCCAGGCATTGCCAAGCGAGTCGGCGGTATAAACAACACCACCATCCCAGGGCGCATGCTTTGCCACCTGCGGGTTGCCCGAATAGAAAACCGTAAACTCGTCTTTACTGCCTTTGGCAATGGTTTGCGGGAAGGTGATAAATACCGCATTATATTCCCTGGTAAATTGCAGGTCTTTGCCTTTATATACTACCCGTTCAATTTTCAGGTTTGCGAAAAGATCAAATTGCAGTTTCTTGAAATCCTGCGTAGCTGTAAACTTAAACAAGTTGCTGCCGCTGATAAACTTATTCGCGATATCAAACTTCACATCAAGGTGATAGTAATTAATATCATAACAGGTACGTAGGGGGCTTAACGCACCACGAAGTGTATCGGCTTTTGTAAATACTTCTTTTTTTTGAAGTAATTGTGCGAATGAACTTAATGAAATAAACAGGATGGCAACTAAGGCAATTGATTTTTTAAGCATAGCTGAGTAGTAATAGCACAAATCTAATATAAAACAAGAAAGCCTCCGTAAAATCGGAGGCCTTCTTGTTGTTTTCAGTCAAATTTATTTTAAAACCTGTACGTCTACGTAGCTGTCGTTGTAAACAGTTTCTGTAGCGGTTACATAATCGCTTTCATTTGCTTTGTAAGGGTTCTCTACAAATTTTTGCGGGTTACGTGCAAACAGCGGGAAACAGGTGCTTTGTACCTGTATCATAATACGGTGTCCTTTTTTAAAGGTATGCAGAACGTCCTGTAAGCGTACGTTCACATCCGTTTTTTGACCTGGAACCATTGGTTCCGGTTTTTCAAAGCTGTTGCGGAAACGTGCCGGCATAATTTCAGAACGTACCATTTGCCAGTAATTGCTCAGGATGATGTTCTTATTTGGCATGTAATCGTTGTTCCTTTCATCCGGAGGATAAACATCGATCAGTTTAACAATGTAGTCGGCATCGGTGCTGGTGTTAGCTACCTTTAAGTGCGCCATAATCTGCCCACCCAAAGTAACATCGTCCGTTAATACAGGAGTTTCAAATACCAGTACATCCGGGCGGCGACCAGCAAAACGCTGATCTTCGCTCATGTAATTATGAGGGGTAAAGCCCATTGTAGTGCTGTTATCTTCAGTATAAGGAACCGGTTTTAGCGGATCGCTGATGTAAGATACCGAACCTGATTGTGCAGGTGCATTATCCTCTATTTTTCCGTTAGCAGCTAAATACATTTTTTTGTTCTCTGTATTTGCCGCAGGCCATTGTGCAAATTTCTCCCATTCTTTTTTACCGGTATCATACATGTATGCTTTTGGTAAACCCGAATCTTTGCTGCCATCGCCTTTTAAGAAGTGTGCAAAAAACTTAGCCTCGATATCGCGTTGATAATAGGTAGCTATGCTATCGCCGAAGTACACGTTGCTATGCATGGTATGCCCGGTTTCACGCGACCAGCGGCCATGGCCAAACGGACCCATTACTATAGTATTATAGGCAGAAGGGTCAGTTTTGTTGATGCGTTTAAACATATCCAATGGGCCGCTTAAATCTTCGGCATCATACCAGCCGCCCACAAACATCACCGCTGGTTTTACTTTACCAAAATGGCGCGGCAAGCTGCGCGATTGCCAAAACTCGTCGTAGTTAGGGTGGTTAACTGTTTCCTGCCAGTAGAAATTGTCTTTATAATACTTATCAGCGTTTTTCAGCGGACCCATATCTAACAGAAACTGATAACCATCGCGGGTATTGGTTTTTATATTCTGATCACCATACCATGCTTTGCTGGTGGTGTCTTTCTTTTGTACGCCAAAAACCGGGTAAGTGAAAAAGTAAGACTCCAGTAAAGCACCATTATGGTGGAAATCATCAAACCAGAAATCTGAAATAGGCGCCTGTGGAGACGACGCTTTTAAAGCAGGGTGGTTTGATAGAATACCTGCGGCTGTATAGAAGCCGGGATATGAAATACCCCATTGGCCTACCTTGCCATTGTTGGCAGGTACATTTTTTACCAGCCAGTCAATAGTGTCATAAGTATCGGTGCCTTCGTCAACATCCTTTTTTGTTTTATGTTCAACAACCGGTGTCATGTTGGTCCAGATACCCTGGCTTTTGTAACGCCCGCGTACATCCTGGTAAACCACAATGTAGCCTTCCTTCATCATAATATCAGAAGGGCCAAGGCGTGCCGGAATTTTGTCCTCGCCGTAAGGTGCAACGCTATAGCAGGTACGCTGCATTACAATAGGGTACTTGTTTTTGGCAGAGGCATCTTTCGGGGTATAAATAGCTGTGAAAAGCTTTATACCATCGCGCATGGTAATGTATACTTCTTTTTTGGTGTAGTGTTCTTTAGCGTAGTTGCTGCCGTATTGTGCAAAAAGTTGGGTAAAACAGCAAACTGCCACTAATAAAGACAATAATTTCTTCATGAAGAGTTTTCAGTTAATTAAGCGTCCAATTTAATAAGATAATTGCAGGGTGAGAAAAAATACACGATAGTGTTACAAATATTTATGTGTTAGAGCGATGCTGCGGATAAGTGCTCTTAGATTTTAAAGCCTTATATTTGAATAAAGGACATTATCAGTTGAATTATGGGTAAGTTTTTTGATTTCATTAATGATCATCACCGGGCGTTTATAGAAAGGCAGAAGATCTATTTTGTAGCCAGTGCCCCTTTAAGTGCTGATGGGCATGTCAATATTTCACCTAAAGGTTTGGATAGCTTCCGGGTAATTTCTGAAAATAAGGTGGCCTACCTGGATATCACCGGTAGCGGAAACGAGACTTCGGCGCATCTGCTTGAAAATGGCAGGATCACTATGATGTTTTGTGCTTTTGATGGCGCACCTAATATTTTAAGGCTTTATGGGCACGGCAGCACGGTTTTACCGCATGAGGAGGAATGGGCTGATTTAGCCGCACTTTTTGAATTGCATCCGTCCACACGGCAAATTATTGTTACTGATGTAGATAAGGTACAAACCTCCTGCGGTTTCGGTGTACCATTTTTTGAATATACCGGCGAAAGGGATCAATCTTATAAATGGGCTGAAAACAAAGGTGATGAAGGGCTTGCAGCTTATCGCGAAGAGAAAAATAAGATAAGTATGGATGGCCTGCCAACGGCACTTTATTAACGCGTTTCGGAACCCTGAAAGTTTACCAAAAAATTATCCTTATCCTTAACGATAATATTACCTTTGCATCACTTTTAAAACACTACTATGCAATACGATGTGATTGTTATCGGCTCCGGACCTGGTGGCTATGTGGCTGCTATCCGTGCAGCTCAGTTAGGCTTAAAAACGGCCTGTATCGAAAAATATTCAACTTTTGGGGGCACCTGTTTAAATGTAGGCTGTATCCCTTCAAAAGCCTTACTGGATTCTTCTGAGCATTTTCATAATGCTACACATACTTTTAAAACTCACGGTATTAATCTTGATAACCTGTCTGTTGATTTTGATCAGATGCTTAAACGCAAAGACCAGGTTGTGTCTGAAAATACCAGCGGTATCGCTTATCTGTTCAAGAAGAACAAAATTGAATCGTACCAGGGTATGGGTTCATTTGTAGATAAAAATACCATCAAAATAAAAAAGGATGATGGCACCGAGCAAACCATCACCGGTAAAAATGTGATCATTGCTACAGGTTCAAAACCTGCAAGCCTGCCATTTTTAAAGATCGATAAAAAACGTATCATCAGCTCGACCGAGGCCCTTAAATTACCTGAAGTGCCTAAGCACATGATCCTGATTGGTGGTGGTGTTATTGGTTTAGAGCTGGGTTCTGTTTATGCTCGTCTGGGTGCTAAGGTTTCGGTGGTTGAATACATGGATTCTATTATCCCAACTATGGATAAAAGCTTAGGCCGCGAACTGCTGAAAGTGCTTAAAAAATTAGGCATGGAGTTTTACCTGGGTCACAAAGTAACGGGCGCTACTGTTAGCGGAGATGAAGTTACCGTAACGTTTGACGATCCGAAAGGGGAGAAGAAAGAACTTAAAGGTGATTACTGCCTGGTTGCCGTAGGCCGTGTTGCTTATACAGATGGATTAGGCCTTGAAAATATCGGCATCACCGTTGAAGAGCGTGGCCGTAAAATTACGGTAGACGAGCACCTGGAAACCAAGGTAAAGGGTGTGTATGCAATAGGCGACGTAATCCGTGGCGCTATGTTAGCCCATAAAGCCGAAGAAGAAGGTACTTTAGTTGCCGAAAGTATTGCCGGACAAAAACCGCACATCAATTATAACCTGATCCCGGGTGTGGTTTACACCTGGCCGGAAGTTGCATCTGTTGGTCAAACAGAAGAGCAGTTAAAAGAGCAGGGTGTTAAATACAAAGCAGGATCGTTCCCATTCAAAGCGAGTGGACGCGCCCGTGCAAGTATGGATACTGATGGTTTTGTTAAAGTTTTGGCTGATGCCAAAACCGACGAGATATTAGGTGTACACATGATTGGCCCGCGTGCTGCAGATATGATTGCTGAAGCTGTGGTAGCGATGGAATATCGTGCAAGTGCAGAAGACGTTGCACGCATGAGCCACGCTCACCCAACTTATACAGAAGCCATGCGCGAGGCTTGTTTAGCTGCTACAGAAAACAGGGCTATACACATTTAATGTTAGTAAATAGCATATATTAGAAGCGGCCACAGTGCCGCTTCTTTTGTTATTAAACCAATTTATCCTGAGCCTATGTTAACTAAATACACTGCACTGTTTATCGGTATATTTTTATTAACCAGTGGTTTTATTGTTACACATAGCAAAAGGACAAAACCACCTCTCAAAAAAATACCTGTTGTAGAGATTTATGATCTTAACAATAGGCATACTACACTTCCTAACGTAAGTAAGGGCAAGGTTACCATTATTGATTGCTGGTTTATACCATGCCCGCCCTGTTTCAGGGAAATGGAGTTGATGCATGAGCTATATTATAAGTACAACAATAGCAAAGATGTGCAGGTAATTAGTATATGCAGAAGCGATACAGCTGTGTTCAGAAAGTTTATTCAGCACGATCCTCATCTGGCCACCTTTACAAGTTGGTTTCATGATTATAGTAAGCAAAAGAAATATGCCTTGCCTACCTATTTTATTCCGCATTGTAACGAAAGGATTTATACTGGTGATACTAAATATCCTTCAAAAAATCCTGATGATGAAACCAAATGCCCGGATATGTTATTTCATTTCAGGGGCTATCCTACAGTTATTATTGCAGACAGAAATGGTAAGATTGTTTATCAGAAAACAGGTTATACAAGCGAACAGAAAAACTTTTATAAGCAGGAAATAAATAAAGCGATACAAAAGGCGCTCGCAGCAAAATAGAATGAATTATTTAATAAATATTGGAATCGTATTGCTCACCATTGCAGGTATGGAGGCTATGTCATGGGGAATGCACAAATACCTGTTTCATGGCCCGTTGTGGTTTATTCATAAAACACATCACCAGCAAAGGCATGGTTGGTTTGAACTGAACGATATATTCAGTATCCTTTTTGCAGTTATTTCTTTGTGGCTAATGTGGGTTGGCCACTTTAATTTGGATTACCGTTTGTGGATAGGCCTGGGCATCAGTTTATACGGTATCATTTATTTTATCTTTCACGATTGGTTTATACATAACCGCTTTAAAGCTTTTAAAAGCAATAATGCTTACCTGCAAAAAATCAGGAGGGCACATAAGATGCATCATAAGTCGACCGAGAAATGGCCTTCTGAAGAATTTGGATTATTGGTTGTGGCGAAGAAAAAAGCGAACTAAGCCAGCCTTTCCACGCCAAATCGTTCTGCCAACTCATTCAGATCATTTACTACGGCATCAACTAAAGGAATGCCATTTAGTTTACGCTCATGTTCTGCTTCCAGTTCCGGCTCGCCGGGAATGATAATTGGTTGATCGGGATTAATACGTTCTGCTGCTTTAAACCGCTCAATCCAAATATCCATGTCTGCTTTAAATTCTTCGGCAGGGCGAAAACCGTCAACCCTCATGGCGCCAACAAAGTGGCCAATACCCTGACCCGGAGGATTGGGCAATGGATCTAAAAATGCGACAAAGGGAGGCACCCAGGGGCCAAAGCCTGCACCTGGTAAAACACCCGATAGGATATCTACCGTAGCACTTAACCCAAAACCCTTATGACTGCCATGTTCGCGGTCGCTACCTAAAGGGAGCAGTGAGCCGCCCGACTTTAGCGCGTGTGGGTCGGTCACGGTATTACCTTGCTTATCCTGCAGCCATCCTTCCGGAACATCAATGCCTTTTCGCTGTGCAATTTCCAATTTGCCATTAGCCGCAGCAGAGGTTGCCATATCTACAATTAACGGCGGATACTTGCCTGCCGGGAAAGCATAACAAATAGGGTTAGTGCCTAACAAGCGCTCGTTTGAAAAGGTAGGCGCTACCAGTGGACTGGCATTGGTAAGCGCATAACCGATCATGTCCTTTTCTACCGCCATTAATGCATGGTAGCCTGCAATGCCAAAATGATTGGAATTACGAACAGCTACCCATCCCGAACCGTACTGCTCTGCTTTTTTAATAGCGAGCTTCATGGCGAAGGGCGCGACAACCAAACCTAAACCTGCATCGCCATCAATTGTTGCCGTAGTTGCAGTTTCATGCACTATTTTTATATCAGGATTGGCATTGATGCGTTTCTTTTCCCACAGCCTTACATAGCCGCTTAAACGGGCTACACCATGCGAGTCAATCCCACGCAAATCAGCTTTGAGCAATACATCCGCAGTAAGTGTGGCATGTTCGGCATTACAGCCAATAGCTAAGAATATGTTTTTAGCAAAGGTGCGGAGGGTAGATTCGGAAACGGTCATGTGGTAAAGATAATAAGCCTGTCATTTCGAACGCATGTGAGAAATCTATATTACTTAGGATTTCTCATTTCATTCGAAATGACACGAGGTAAAGTTTTATCCCTTCAATACCGTAAACTTAAACTCAAGCGGTTCAAAGTTGCGGATCAGTTCGTCAATAAAGGGTTGTCCCCATTTTACATAGCATAAGCCAAAATTCTGCGTACGCTCCTGTAAGCTATTATTAGGGAATAGATCAGCTTTGATATGATCAATCTGTTCGAGGCGGGTACTGTAGTTGCGTTTTTCGGCACGGATCAGTTTTTTCTCCAGGTTGTCCATCGCATGCTTTAAGCGTGCCTGTACAGCACTTGCAGAAGCCGACAATGTTTCATCTATTTTGCATGAACGCAACCTGATCTTATCAAAAATGTGCTGCATCTCGCGCCACTCATCATTCAATGACAGATCATATTGTGAGTTATTTCTTATCCAATCAGTTTTAAGCGCATCAGTTGCTTTAAAAATCTCTGCCGCACGTAAACCGATTTTATCAATCTTAGCAGAAGTTTCATTGCTCATGATTAACCCGGAATTTCGTAAGATCAGAATCGGAAATGTGACCTTGTAATGGTCGAAAACGCCTTTAAGTTCTAACCAGTAAACTAATTCGGCACCGCCACCAATGTAAGCTATATTTGGTAATATGCATTCCTGGTAAAGCGGGCGCATGGTTACGTTAGGGCTAAAACGTTCCGGGTGGTTTTCGATCTCTTGCTTCAGTTCTGCTTCGCTAAAGCTGATCTCGGTATTTAAAACTTTGTAAACGCCATCTTCAAACACAATACGCTCGCGCAGGTCATCAGTAAGGTAAAAGAAGTTGATCTCCCGCGGATTTACCTGAATGTGTACATTAAGATTTTCGAGCAGTTTATTGGTTTCAGAAATATGTTTGTAGCTGTTTTGCTCTATCACATCACTGGTGATGATTGATGCAAATTGCTTTTTCAGCCGGGCATCGTCACCATCAACAACTACTAAACCATATCTGCCGAATAGGGCATTGGCAAGGTACCTTGTACTTTGTGCCAGGGTTTTAAATTTGCCGTATGCGGTTTCAATAATGTTTGCCAGCTCTTCGCCGTGGCCTTCCATCCCTAAAACCCCTTTATATTGGTTCAGGGCATCGCGAATGGTTTTGGTGTCTAAACGTCCGGTTGCACCCGTGGCATCAAGGTTCCATTGTACTTTTTTGCCGCCAATATTGGTGTAATTGATTTCCGCAAAATCATGATCTTCGGTAGCCATCCAGTAAACCGGCACAAACTCCTTATCCGGGAAAGCATCTTTAAGCTGTTGTGCCAGCTTTATAGCAGTTACAATCTTGTATACGAAGTACAATGGGCCAGCAAATATGTTAAGCTGGTGGCCTGTAGTAACTGTATAAGTGTTCTCGTTTATTAATGCTTGTATGTTGGCTGTAGGTATAACGGCAGATGTATCGACATCGGTAATAGCGCTGTATTGCTCGGTTAAAACAGTGCTTAGCAAAGCACGGTCAGCAATTACCTTTTTATCATTAAATAATTGAGCAAAGCCCTCGAGCGTTGGCCTGTAACTGTAAAACGACCGCAGGTCTGGTTGATCCTCAAGGTAATCAATAACCGTTTTAGAAAAAAAGCCGGTGTCTTTGTAACTGATACAGGTAGCGTCCATGTTTTAATTTCGGATCCGAATATTGCTCCGGATTTAGTTTCCAACCTATTGTAATATAGCTTAACCGCTATAAAGGTTTCGAAATTAGATTTTAAATTTCTAAAATAAACATGGACAAAGCTTATTTTACAATTTGTCCATAAAGGTCAAAGTCTTCAGCACTGTCAATTTTTACGTTAACAAAGCTGCCCACAGCTGCATATTGAGAAGAAGCATCAATTAATACCTCATTATCTACTTCCGGCGAATCATACTCAGTACGGCCGGTAAGGTAACCACCGTCGATTTTATCGATTAGTACTTTATAGCTATTGCCGATTTTTTCCTGGTTTTTCTCGTAAGAAATACCTTGCTGAATTTCCATAATGGCATCTGCACGTTCCTGCTTTAATTCTTCGGGTACATCATCCACTAAATTATGTGCAGCAGTTTTTTCCTCGTGCGAGTAAGTGAAACAACCCAGGCGATCAAATCGGGTATTTTCAACCCATTGTGCCATTTCTTCAAAATCCTGCTCTGTTTCGCCAGGGTAGCCTGTGATTAGCGTGGTACGCATAGCAATGCCCGGAACTTTCTCGCGGATCTGGTTTACAATGTCGATGGTTTTTTGCTTGGTAATACCACGGCGCATTGATTTCAGCATGTTATCAGTGATATGCTGTAGAGGCATATCCAGGTACTTGCAAATGTTGTCGCGCTCATTCATGGCATCCAAAATTTCCATTGGGAAGCCAGAAGGGTAGGCGTACTGTAAGCGGATCCACTCAATGCCGTTTACATCGCTCAGGCGACGCAGCAATTCATCCAGATTACGTTTGCCGTACAGATCCAAGCCATAATAGGTAAGGTCCTGAGCAATCAGGATCAATTCTTTTGTGCCTTGTTTGGCCAGTGATTCTGCGTTTTTTACCAACTGATCCATCGGTGTACTTACGTGCTTGCCGCGCATTAGCGGGATAGCACAAAAAGAGCAGGGGCGATTACAGCCTTCTGCAATTTTAAAGTACGCAAAGTGTGATGGGGTAGTTAAAAGGCGTTCGCCCAATAGCTCATATTTGTAATTGGCACCGATACTCTGCAATACGCCTTGCAGATCGTTTGTGCCAAAGTATGCGTCAATATTCGGGATTTCGCTTTCCAGTTCGGGTTTATAGCGCTCAGAAAGGCAGCCGGTAACAATTACCTTACCCACCTTGCCTTGTTCTTTAAGCTCGCTGTACTGAAGAATAGTATCAATAGATTCCTGCTTGGCATTATCAATAAAACCGCAGGTGTTAATTACCACAATATCGTTTTTGCCCACGCGGTCAGCCTCGTGTACTACATCAAACAAGTTGCCTTTCAGCTGGCCCATCAATACTTCCGAATCGTAAATGTTTTTTGAGCAGCCCAGGGTTACAACGTTAACACGTGGTTTTTCTATTGTTACTGTTTTGTCTATTGATTTTGTCTTCATTAACTTTTCTTAATCCTTCTCCACGTATCATCTAATTTGTCATTGCGAGTGATAGCGCGGCAATCTCGTCTAATGCTTGGAAGCTAAGAGATTGCTTCGTGCCTCGCAATGACAAATAGGGTATATCTTCTACTTTTTAAATAACGAATCTACAAACCCCTTGCGGTCGAATAGTTGCAGGTCGTTCATGCCTTCGCCAACACCGATATATTTTACAGGGATCTTAAACTGATCTGATATACCTATTACAACACCGCCTTTGGCTGTACCATCAAGCTTGGTTAAGGCAAGCGCGTTAACATCTGTAGCCTGGGTAAACTGCTTGCATTGCTCAATAGCGTTTTGCCCGGTTGAGGCATCCAGTACCAGCAATATTTCATGCGGTGCACCCGGAATAACCTTTTGCATTACATTTTTAATCTTTGTCAGCTCGTTCATTAGTCCAACTTTGTTATGCAAACGGCCGGCCGTATCAATGATAGCTACATCTTCGCCATTGGCCACGGCTGATCTTAATGTATCATAAGCTACCGATGCCGGGTCTGACCCCATTGGCTGTGCCACAACACGTACACCAACACGGTCGCCCCAAAGCTGTATCTGGTCAACCGCCGCAGCACGGAAGGTGTCAGCAGCACCAAGCACCACTTTACTACCGGCTTGCTTAAGCTGGTGGGCAAGCTTACCAATGGTGGTAGTTTTACCCACGCCATTTACGCCAACTACCATAATAACGTATGGTTTATGGTTGCCATACTCAAAGTTATTAAAGTCGTTGCTGTTATTTTCGGCAAGTAGCTGCTGAATTTCATCGCGCAAAAGTGTGTTTAGCTCAGTCGTGCTTACATATTTGTCGCGTGCAACGCGCTCCTGTACACGCTCAATAATTTTCAGGGTGGTAGTTACACCAACGTCTGATGTAACCAGTATTTCTTCCAGCTCATCCAGTACATCATCATCAACAGTCGATTTACCTGCTATAGCCTTAGATATTTTAGATAAAAAGCTGTCTTTCGTTTTTTCTAAACCTGTATCTAATGCCTGCTGTTCTTGCGGAGTGCTTTCTTTTTTCTTAAAAAAATCAAATAAACCCATAGCTTTTGATGTGCGGATGTAATGATAAATCCCTCCTAATCCTTCCCGGGGGCGAGGACTTCAAAGATATTGTTTTATATTTTAAAACTCCCTCTCCTCTGGAGAGGTTGGGGGGAGTGATAAATAAAAAAAGCCCTCTGGCAACTGCAAGACGGCTTTTATGCTTTTACTAAAGGCTTAATTAAGCTTTAGCTTCTGTGATAGCATCCTTAACGTGATCGTTGTGTACGATCTGTTCTTTGAATGAATATGCACCGGTTTTTGGTGATTTAACCATGGTAATCACTTTTGAGTACTCTTTACCTTTACCGGTTTTCAGGGTTGCAACTACTTTCTTTGCCATTTCTTTATTCGGTTTATAGTTACTTGAGTTATTAGGTTAATGAGTTATAAGTTTTTTACAACTTAATACACTGGTTAACTTAATGAACTAAATAACCAATAATTACTTAATTTCTTTATGAACGGTTACTTTACGTAATACAGGGTTAAATTTCTTTAACTCTAAACGCTCAGTTGTATTTTTTTTGTTCTTGGTGGTGATGTAACGAGACATACCTGGCATACCGCTTTCTTTATGCTCGGTGCACTCTAAAATCACCTGAACTCTGTTACCTTTTTTTGCCATTTTCTTATTGTATTGTACGTTTTACGTGCTACGTATTACGTTATTAATCTTTATTAGTTAAATGAATAAAAACGTCTAACGTCCCAGCGTCAAACGCTTAGCCCTGCTATATGTATCCTTTTTTAACAAATTTATTGATGCAAGCAGAAATACCATTTTTGCTGATGGTTTTTACTGCTGAAGTAGATACCTTTAAAGTGATCCATTTATCTTCTTCAGGTATATAGAACTTCTTGATCTTTAAATTTGGATAAAACTTACGTTTGGTTTTAACGTTTGAATTAGAAACGTTATGGCCGTTCATTGGGCTTTTTCCGGTTAAATCACAAATTCTTGACATGACAAATCTTTTATATTGATTACGCTTTTTCTCAAAGAGTTTGCAAATATCGGTGTTTTATCTTTAAAAATCAACAGCGTACGAAAAATAATTCAAAAAGATATTCACAGGCTTAAATGTTGATAATAAGCTGTAATTCTAATGGTATTGCTTATGCAATTAAATCGCACACAGTGTTGTGAACAATGCCCTAATTTAAAAATTAACAGGCATATAGGCAGGTATTTATTTGAAATTACTAATTTGCCGTACCATTCTAACCAAGTTTATGAATACTTTTAAGATCAATTCTTTCGACGAATACAAAAAGATTTACCAATATAGTGTTGAGCAGCCCGAAGCATTTTGGGCCGATGTAGCAGATACCTTTCAGTGGCGTAAAAAGTGGGACAATGTATTGCGCTGGAACTTTACCGATCCTGATGTAAAATGGTTTGAAGGTGCGAAGCTCAATATCACAGAAAACTGCCTCGACCGCCACCTGGAAACTTTGGGTAACAAGCCTGCCATTATCTGGGAACCCAATGACCCCTCAGAAGATCATCGTATACTTACTTATAAGCAACTACATGATAAAGTATGCCAGTTTGCCAATGTGCTGATTAATAATGACGTAAAGAAAGGCGACCGCATTTGTATCTATATGCCGATGCTTCCGGAGCTGGCTATCGCTGTGTTGGCTTGCGCACGCATAGGCGCTATACATTCGGTAGTGTTTGGCGGATTTTCGGCGCAATCTATTGCCGACCGTATTAAGGATGCAGATTGTGCTTTGGTAATTACCGCGGATGGTGGTTTCCGTGGAAATAAAGACCTGCCATTAAAACCAATTATTGATGATGCATTGGTGCAATGCCCGTCGGTTAAACGTGTAATTGTACTTACCCGCAGTCATACACCGGTGTCCATGATTAAAGGGCGCGATGTTTGGTGGGAAGATGAAATTAAAAAGGTAGAAACACAGGGTAACCCAGAATGCCCGGTTGAAGAAATGGATGCAGAGGATATGCTGTTCATTCTTTATACATCAGGTTCTACCGGTAAGCCTAAAGGGGTGGTGCATACCTGCGGTGGTTACATGGTTTACACCGGTTATACATTTGCAACCACATTCCAGTATCAACCCGACGATATTTATTTCTGTACGGCAGATATTGGGTGGATAACCGGCCACTCATATATACTGTACGGACCGCTTTCGCAAGGAGCTACTTCAGTAATGTTTGAAGGTATACCAACATGGCCTGATGCGGGCAGAATGTGGGATATTGTTGATAAATATAAAGTAAGCATTCTTTATACGGCGCCTACAGCCATCCGCTCGCTAATGGGTTTTGGTACAGATATTCCGAAAAGTAAAGACTTGAGTTCGATCAGGGTGCTTGGATCAGTAGGGGAGCCAATAAATGAAGAGGCATGGCACTGGTTTGATGATAACATCGGCCATAACAAAGCGCCAATTGTAGATACCTGGTGGCAGACGGAAAATGGCGGGCACATGATTTCACCTATTGCCAATGTTACACCGCTTAAACCTGGTTATGCCAGTTTACCGTTACCGGGCATACAGCCGGTGTTGGTTGATGAAAATGGTAAGGAGATAGAGGGTAACGACGTTAGCGGTAACCTTTGTATCAAATTCCCTTGGCCGGGCATTATCCGCACTACCTATGGTGACCATGAGCGTTGCCGTCAGGCGTATTTTGCCACTTATGAAAATATGTACTTTACCGGTGACGGCGCCCTGCGTGATGCCGATGGCTATTACCGAATTACCGGTCGTGTTGATGACGTGTTAAACGTATCGGGCCACCGCCTGGGTACTGCCGAAGTTGAAAACGCCATTAACATGCACAGTGGGGTAGTAGAATCGGCAGTGGTGGGTTATCCGCATGATATTAAAGGGCAGGGTGTGTATGCGTTTGTGGTAAGCCCTAACAAACACGGAGATGAAGAGCTTACCCGTAAAGATATCATCATGACGGTATCGCGCATCATCGGTCCCATTGCAAAACCTGATAAAATTCAGTTTGTGAGTGGTTTGCCGAAAACACGTTCAGGCAAAATTATGCGCCGTATCTTGAGAAAGATTGCCGAAGGCGAAACTTCAAACCTGGGCGATACAAGCACACTGCTTGACCCTGGAGTGGTTGAAGAAATTAAGAACGGAGCATTATAACTGCTGTTGTACATGATGTAAAACCATTTTATTTAAAGCATGTTATTTATATACATCTATTAAATAAACATATCATGGACAAATTAGAAATAAAAGGTGGCTGGAACGAGTTGAAAGGAAAGATCAAACAAGCCTACGGAGACCTGACAGATGACGATTTAACCCACGAAGAAGGTAAAGACGACGAACTGTTAGGCAAATTACAGCAGAAAACAGGCAAAGGCCGCGACGAACTGGTTAAATGGATTAACAGTTTATAGCATTTCGGAGATCGGATTTCCGATTTCGGATAACCAAAGCAGCCCGGCGAATTTCGCCGGGCTGCTTTGGTTATTATTGTCTGTCATCCTGTCTGATGGACTCCTTCGGAGAACTTGTTTCAGGATCCCAAGTGCTAGGCAATAAGCATATCCTGTGAGATGCCGAAACAAGTCCGGCATGACCTTATGATTTATAGTGTTACCCTACTATCCTTTTTACTTCTGCAATGATTTTTGCAGCAACCTCATCGTTTACATTTACCAAAGGTAAGCGTACTTTTTCTTCGCAAATGCCAATCTGCTTTAATGCTGTTTTTACGCCAGCCGGGCTGCCATCTGCAAATATAAGGCGGGTAAATTCGATCAGGTCAAAATGGGCCTTTTGCGCCTCCTGGAATTTACCTTCAAGGCATAAACGAATCATGTCTGAAAACTGGCGCGGCAATGCATTGCCTACAACAGAAATCACACCTACGGCGCCTAAAGCAATCATCGGTAAAGTAACCGGATCATCACCGCTGATAAACAGGAAGTCTTCCGGTTTATCACGCATGATGTGGTTAAACTGATCAAAGTTGCCAGACGCTTCTTTGGTACCTATGATGTTCTTAAAATCGTGTGCCAGCTTAACCGTAGTTTCAGAAGAAATATTACTGCCCGTACGTCCCGGAACATTATATAAAAACACAGGCAGCGGCGCAGCCTCTGCAATTGCTTTGTAATGCTCGTAAATGCCGCGCTGGTTTGGTTTGTTATAATATGGGCTGGCCGATAAAATAGCATCGTAGCCGTTAGTCTCAAAATGCTGAATGGCCTCTACTACTTCGTGGGTGTTATTGCTGGCAATGCCTGCAACCAATGGCAAGCGGCCGTTGTTCACTTCAGCAGTAAAAGCCCAAACCTTCTTCTTTTCTTCTTTATTTAAAGTGGCGCTCTCGCCGGTAGTACCTAATGAAACCAAATAATCAATGCCGCCATCAATCAGGTGGTCAATCAACTTACGAAGCGAAGCGTAATCTACCTGCCCGCTTCCGTCAAATGGAGTAACCATAGCTACTCCTGTACCATAAAATCTGTTCATTTTAAATAAAAAGTCTGCTAAGTTAATGGAATAAACCGATTATGAGTAGAGGTAGGAGTTGAAAGTTTAAAGTAGAAGGTTAAAAGTAAAAGCAGAAAGCTTAAAGCCTAAAGTTCAAAGTATGGAGTAAAAAGTTGAAAGTTTAAAGTGAAAAGCTTTGTGGAATAAAGAACAAAGACAAAAGATATATATAAGTTATTTATAATTTGTGATTCTTACCTCACTCCTTGAATACTCAAACCACACGATTCATGCAACAGACACATCAGAAATTCATACCTCAGTCACTCGGACATCTAAACGCTCGCAACTCAGATACTCATTCCTCGCACCTCAGGCACTCAAAATCCTATCTATCCTTTTCTCTACTTCCGCGTCTTTAGTTAACTCAGGCGCATGATGCGGCTTTTTACGAGCATCAATAATTATTGGTCCGCGGCAGCCCCAATGTTTGTGTTCTGTAAAGCTGTTAATGCCATATATATCATGCGACGGATTGCTACGGGTGAAAGTAACCCACACCAGGTTGTTAATATTAGCAGCGGTAAAGTCTGCATCGTAACACAAGACCAACATTGGCAAGCCATTAAGGTCTTTATCTTTTAAAGCTTCATTCAGCTGATAAATTTCCCTGTTAGTCTGCTCCTCATTTTGATATTGGGGTGCAGTAATGGCTAACACACCGGGCATTGCTATTTTATGATTAGCAAAGATATCTGGCAGGTTAAAACCAGCAGGTGCTTTAGTCAATAGTTCTCTTATTATAGGTCCGGCTGCCGTGATAGCAACCTTACTACCACTGTTTAACCCGCCGCCACTATAGTCGAGGGTGTCAATAGTAGTTTTAGTATAAAAGTGCAGGTCGCGGGTAAGGTCAATACGCTCGAGGATATGTTTCAGAAAGTCTTCAATATTATTTACATCAAGCGACGGATCATCCTCCTTCGCTGCAATAAATAAATATTTAGCCAGGCTAAGCTGGTTTTTACCAAGTATATGATTGGCAATAGTTAGTATTTCCTGTGGCTTACGCTCTTTAATATATGGCGTGTAGCGTTCGCTGCCTATGGCAAAAAGTAGCGGGTGTACGCCTGCGGCATCCACCGCATTAACGGCATGCAGTCCGGGAATTTCTTTCGGCAAAGCCGAGCCGGTAATCTCATGGATCAACGCGCCAAAGCTGGTGTCTTCTTGCGGCGGGCGGCCAACAACGGTGAAAGACCAGATCGCATTTTTGCGGTGATATACGTTATGCACCTTCATCAGCGGGAATGGATGCTTTAAACTGTAATAACCTAAGTGATCACCAAACGGTCCTTCAGGTTTGTTGTCATGCGGCATTACTGTGCCGGTGATCACAAAATCGGCATCGGCAGAAATGCAAAAACCTTCCGGGTCATAAAAGTACCGGAAGCGGCGATTACCTAATGCTCCCGCGAAGGTCATTTCAGATAGGCCTTCGGGCAAAGGCATTACTGCAGCTACCGGATGCGAAGGCGGGCCACCTACAAATATGCTCACCTTTAAAGGCTGGCCTTTTGCATTAGCCTTGCTTTGGTGTACGCCAATGCCACGGTGCAATTGATAGTGCAAACCAATTTCCTGGTTCTGTATGTACTCGTTTCCACCTAACTGAATGCGGTACATACCCAAATTGGCATTCATAATGCCGGGGTTGTCAATATCCTCGGTGTAAACCTGCGGCATGGTCACAAAAGGGCCGCCATCCATTGGCCAGTTTACAATTTGCGGAAGCTCACTGATGGTGGTTTTGGCAAAGTTTTTAATGCTGCTGTTACTAAGCTTTAACGGCAGCGCCGAAAATGCCGTAAGCGCTGCACCAGCATTTTTAAATGGGTTTTTGAATGCTTTTATCGGGTCATTTTTCAGATCGACCAGTGTTTTTATTTTCTCTAACGTATCGCGAAAAATGAACTCTGAACGTTCAAGCGTACCAAACAGGTTTGATACCGCCGGGAACTTGCTTCCTTTTACTTTCTCGAAATAGATTGCAGGTCCTTGCTTTTCGAAAACGCGCAGGTGTATGGCTGCCATTTCCAAATAAGGATCAACCTCTTCTTTAATGCGGATCAGGTGACCATGTTTTTCAAGGTCGGTAATGCAATCGTGTAAATTTTTATAGCCCATTTCTGTGTGCAAAAGTAAGCATATTGAGAGCTAAATTATGTATTTTGGCTGTATGGACTTTAAGCTTTGCAAAACACTTTCTATAGCTGCATTACTCGGCGGCTTGTTAAATACCGCTCAGGCACAAAACGGCATGACCGAAACCAGTTATCGTAAATATGTAAGCGAGGTAGCTTCTGACCAATTAATGGGGCGATTGCCATTCAGCAAGGGCGAAACCGCTACCATCAATTATCTCGAACAACAGTTTAAAGCATTGGGATTGGAGCCAGGGAATAAAGGCAGTTATCTGCAGCCGGTGCCAATGGTATCAATTTATACCAATCCAGATGCGCAGATGAAAGTAACAACGCCTAAAGGAAACATTGACTTGGAAGGGTTAAAAGATTATGTGATATGGACACGCCGAACAGATCCTAAAATTGAGTTGAAAAACGAAGACCTGGTATTTGCCGGCTTTGGTATATCTGCTCCGGAATTTCATCATGATGATTATGCAGGGCTTGATGTTAAAGGCAAAATTGTAGTGGTACTGGTAAACGATCCGGGATATTATGATGCAAAGCAGTTTAAAGGCAAAACCATGACCTATTACGGCCGGTGGGTTTATAAATATGATGAGGCTGCCCGTCGTGGTGCAAAAGGGTGTTTGATTATTCATGATACAGGCCCGGCTGCTTATGGTTTTACCGTAGTGCAAAACAGTTGGAAGGCATCTAAATTATACTTAGACAGCCGCGGCCACGAAAGTTATAAATGTGCTATTGAAGGTTGGCTGACTTTGCCAGCTACCGAGAAGCTTTTGTCTGCTGCCGGTACCGATTATAAAACATTGCTTAACAAAGCATTGCAGCCAGGCTTTAAAGGCGAAGCATTGCCTTTAAAAGTTTCTACCGGATTAACTACTACCGTTAAGTACAATCAATCGCATAATGTGATTGCCAAAATTACAGGGACAAAGCACCCGGAAGAAACGGTGATATATTCGGCGCATTGGGATCACTTTGGTATCAGCAAACCTGACGCAAAAGGCGACAGTATTTACAATGGCGCAGTTGATAATGCCAGCGGTACGGCCGCCTTGTTGGAGCTTGCCAAAGGATTTAAAAGCTTAAAGACAAAACCCGAGCGTACAATCATCTTCTTATCGGTAACTGCCGAAGAGCAGGGCTTATGGGGTTCGGCTTATTATGCCGAAAACCCGGTTTACCCAATCAAGAAAACTGTTGCGGACATCAATATGGATATGTTTTACCCTTATGGTAAAACCAATGATGTTTCGGTAGTAGGCGTGGGGCAGTCGGAGTTAGAAGATTACCTGGCAGAAGCGGCAAAAACACAGGGCAGGGTAATTGAGCCGGAATCAGACCCGGCGAAAGGCATGTATTTCCGTTCAGACCATTTTAATTTTGCGAAAGTTGGCGTGCCAGCGTTATACATCGAAACCGGGACCGATCTGCTTGGCAAAGGAAAAGCAGTTGGTAAACAAATGCACGATAATTATACGGCGACGGTTTATCATAAACCCAACGATCAATACAATGCCTCGTGGGATGTAAGCGGAACCTTGCAGGACTTGCAATTGCTTTTTGCCGTAGGTAAGAAATTGGCTTACAGCGATACCTGGCCAAAATGGAAACAGGGATCAGAGTTTAAGCATTTAAGGCCGTAAGTTATATTTGTATTGTGTACGATATATTTCAGAATTATATTAACAGCAAAGCGTTGTTTACACCCGAGGAAAGTGAGAAAATCAAATCGGTAAGTTTCGCAAAAAAACTGCGTAAAAAGCAGTACCTGTTACAGGAGGGCGACATCTGGAAATATGATGCTTTTGTAGCTAAAGGTTGTTTGCGTACTTATTCGGTTGATGATAAAGGTAGCGAGCACGTTATAAATTTTGCTATTGAGAACTGGTGGACTGGCGACAGGGAAAGTCTGATGTCGGGCCAGCCATCGCGCTTTAATATTGATGCAGTTGAGGACAGCGAACTGATATTGTTTACGCATAATAACTTTGAGCAGCTTTGTGAAGAAATTCCAAGTTTCAATAATATGGTAAATACCATTTTGCAAAGAAGTTTTGTGACTGGTCAAAGCCGTATACATGCTGCATTAAGTTATACGGCCGAAGAAAAATACCTTAATTTCCTTAACAAATATCCGGGCTTTGCTATTCGCATACCTCAAAGTATGATTGCATCTTACCTGGGAATGACACCTGAAACCCTTAGCCGAATTAGAGGAGTGGTAGCAAAGAAATAATACAGAAAGGGTGGGGTGTATGCCGCCGTCTACTGTAACTGATTGATCTAAATCAATTCCTTTCTTATCTTAAATCAATGTACAGGTTTCTGTGATGAGGCACTTTTGTAATGTTCGAAACAACAATTACAAAACATTTAAAATAGGAACCATGTCAAAAACAATTTTTATTACAGGAACAAGTACAGGATTTGGAAAATTAACCGCTGTTACCTTGGCCAAGGCAGGGCACAATGTTATTGCCGGTATGCGTAACGTAACAGGCAAAAATAAATCTGCAGCAGAAGAATTAGGCGCTATTGCTAACATAGAAGTAGTTGAAATTGATGTTACCAGTGATGAGTCGGTTAAACTCGCTTTTGAGAAAGTATTGAATAAATATGGCCATATCGATGTGTTAATTAACAATGCAGCGGTTAGCGGATTCGGTTTACTTGAAGCTTTCTCTTTAGAGCAGGTACGCAAAATGTTTGAAGTGAATTTTTATGGGGTATTACGTACCTACCA
Source organism: Mucilaginibacter sp. KACC 22063 (assembly GCF_028736115.1). Lineage (NCBI taxonomy): Bacteria > Pseudomonadati > Bacteroidota > Sphingobacteriia > Sphingobacteriales > Sphingobacteriaceae > Mucilaginibacter > Mucilaginibacter florum. The sequence continues at coordinate 1,322,271 of NZ_CP117877.1, forward strand.
GGCTGTACTTCCTGCTATGCGTGAAGCTAAAAATGGCCTGATCATTAATATTACTTCAGGGGCAAGCGGCCATACTTTACCATTTATGATTCCTTATCTTGCTTCAAAATTTACTGTTGAAAGCATAACCGAAGGCTTGCAAGACGAGCTGAAAGATTATGGTATTGAGAATGTAAGCATACAGCCAGGGGTATATCCTACAGAAATGACTAATGGCGCTAAAACTGGTGTTGATGCTGATAAGCCAGAAATTATTGCTGCTTATGGAGATGCTGCCACACAACAATTCAATGCTTTAGGTGCGGCACTATTTGGTAAAATGGATCAATTTAAAATGGATCCGCAAACCATTGCCGACGGGATACTCAACCTGGTTAATATGAAAAAAGGAGAAAGGCCATTACGTTACCCGCTTGATGCCATTGCTCAGGGAACAGATAAAGAGTTTATTAAAGCACGTGCTGATATTAAAGCTAAGTGGCTGGCTGCTTATAGTAATTAATTATCGGGCGGGCACAAAAAGAAATAATGGATAGTAAGTGTGAAGTATAATAATTAACTTGTGTTAACCAATTATTAACACTTACGCTATGAGACCTTTAATTGTTCTGATATCGTCTTTTCTGTTGTGCCTGCTTGTTACTTATGCCTTTTACCAGCAGGAGCAATACTACATAAGCGGCAGGGTAGCGCTTGCCGTCATGCTGCTTTTTACGGCATTAGCGCACTTTATTTTTATTAAAGGGATGTGTTTAATGATGCCGCCATTTGTGCCTACCGGACTTAAAAAGATGGTGATTTTGATTACAGGCTTACTCGAAATTGCGGGTGCTATAGGTATTATGTTTCAGCCAACCCGTGTAATTACAGGTTATGCACTGATTGCCTTCTTTATTGCCATTTTACCGGCCAATATTTATGCGGCACAGCAAAAGGTGAACCTGGAAGAAGGCGACCACAGCGGCCCGGGTACACATTACCTTTGGATACGTATACCGTTTCAGATACTATTGATATTTTGGGCGCTGTTCTTCTGTATTATGCACCCTTATTGAGTAACTTTTAGCTTAAATGCTTCTGCCGCAGCTTCGGCAAGTTTGGCATCACCAAGGTAAGTCCATTGCAAGCCTTTGATATAAGTTTGCATGGCGTTATTAATATCATCAACGGTAACGGCGTTTATCAATTCAGGAAGTTTCTCGGCATATTCCCAACCGCCGTTTATCTCTGCCGAACCCAGGTTGGCTGTTACGGCACCCGAGCCTTGTTGTTTAATAAAGTTGGTGGTAATAAAACCGCTTTTAATGTAGTTAAGCCCATCGGCAGAAATGCCCAGCGCCCTTGCACGGTTTACTACCTCAACCATAGCTGTTACAGCTTCTTTAGGATAATTGGTACTTACCTGCATTTCGCCGTAAGGAATTAATGTTAATGATGTTGATGCGCCCGGATCATAAGACAAATTCATTTTTGTACGCAACTGGCTGAATAATGAGCCGCCTAATGCGGAAACCCCCATGCGGAATGCCAGAAGGTCTTTGCTGTCAGCAGGTGGCGCGTTAAAGGCAGCTGCAATGTAGTTAGTAGCCAAAGCACGGTTCTCTACATTCAGCTTATTTTCCGTCCAGCTTGGTGTTTGCCTAGCAGGAGCGGTGTAAGGCTTATCGGGCAGGTTGGCAAAAGCCGCTTTGATTTTCTGTTCCAGTAATTCGCGGCTGATCTTTCCTGCCACTACAATAAACATGCGCTGTTTATTAACCAGTTTGTAATAGTAATTTTTAAGATCAGCAGCTGTAAGTGCTTGCAAGGTTTGCGGCGTGCCGTCAGGGTCTATGGCATAAGGCGTACCCGCAAAAGCATTTTGTGTAAGCAGATCGTCTAAGTGCCTGTCGGGATCGCTCATGGTGCTTGTAACCTGGGTAATCAGCTTGCTTTTCAGAAGCTGCACCTGGCTGTCGTCAAACACAGGGTTATTAATGGCTTCGGCAAATAAATTCCATGCCTGGTTAAAGTATTTTGAAATACATTCCATGCCGATGTTGCCATAGTCGTAGGTGGATGAACCGCCGATAGAAATGCCATAAGTGTCGCTGGTGTCCCTGAATGCATCAGCTGTGTATTGCTTTGTGCCGCAATCTGTAGCAGCTTTAAAAGTCAGGTTTTCTATACCAGCCTGTTGTGCCTGGTAGTTGTATACGCCGCCGCGAAAGTACATGCGTACGCTGATCACTTCTTTAACGGTTGGCTTAAATATTACTTTTAAACCGTTTACCGTAAATGATGTGGCTGCACCCGGCGATTGTGCAAAAACTGAACACGTGAAAAAAGTGAGCAGTATTAGGTTATATATCTTCTTCATTTCAAATCAGAATTTTTCAAAATTTATGAATGAACAGAATCTTTAAAGTTTGTCTTGATACTTGTTTCTGTTCTCTGGTTTCTTGTCTTTACTTCTTAGTTAGATGCTGTAAAAAACTTTTCAGGCGCTATTTGCTGCTCCATTTGCGGATTGATCAGCAGCCCTGCGCAATGTGGTTTGTCTTTAATGTATTTACGCACATAAGCCTGTAGGTCAGCGCGGGTCATTTTCTTCAGGTTGTCGTTATAAGTATTGAAATAATTTAACGATGCTGATGCCCACCAAAAAGCCAGCACCTGTGTAAAGTCGCTTGTTACCTCGGCTTCCTGTACCTGTTTAATTTCCAGCTTTCGTTTAGATGTTTCCAGTTGCTCGTTGGTGATATAATCAGGGCTGTCCCACATCGAGATCTGGTGTTTGATCTCGTTCATGCAGGCTTCAACCTTATCAGGGTTAGGCACCACAGTAAGGGTGATTGGGCCTACGTGGCTAAGCGTTAAATAGCCAAAATCAACCTGTAAAGCCAAGCCAGATTGTATAAGAGCTTTACTTAATTTAGAAGAGTTCTGGTCGAGTATATAAGAGAATACATCAGCCGCATAGGTCGATTTTAAATCGGTACGGGTATCCGGGCCAAACCAGCTCATTTGTATGATAGGTACATTGGCCAGTTCAGATTTTACGACAAAGTAATCGTTTTTGGTAAGCGGCTTAAACTCAGATATTGGCCATTTTTTAAAAGGATCAAATGGCGAGCGTTTCCAGCTGCCAAATAAAGCTTCCACCTGTTTAAATACCTGTTCGTGCTTAACATCACCGCCGATGGTAAGCAGGGCGTTGTTAGGATAATAGTATTTGTTTTTGATAGAATCCATCATGGCAGGTGTGGCAGTGCGGATCACCTGGTGATCGCCGGTTGGGTTTTTACGGCTATATAATTTGCCCCACATGTGGTGGTCCATCGCATTGATCAAAGCAAAAGCCGGGTTTGATTCCTGGCGCTGAAACTCGTCGTCCACAACGATATTTTCCTTTGCCATTTCCTGCGGGGTAAACAGCGGATATCGTATACTCGAATTCATGAGACTAAGACCTGCATTAAGATTCTTGCTCGGTAGGGTGAAAAAATAGTTTACGTTTTCAAAAGTGGTTGAGCCGTTAAACTCAATACCTAATTCACTTATCCTGTTCATGAAATCATCCTGTGAAGGGTAGTCTTTATTCGCTTTAAAAAACATGTGTTCGTAAAGGTGGCTTAGCCCGTTAAACTTGGGCGTTTCGGTAAATGAACCGTTTTTGCAGGTGATCATTACCGTGGCCAAAGGCACACTGTTATCTTCAATTACCAATACATCAAGCCCGTTGGGCAGCTTGTGTAAAAAAATGTTTGATGGCAGCGGTTTAGGTTTAGGCTTGTTTTGTGCAAAGGCAGCAACTGTTAAAAAAGAAAAAGCCAGCAGCAATAAGTGTTTAAATCTCATATAGCAGAATAAACGCTTAAAGTAGGTATTTCTGTTTAGAAAATTATAAAATTACAAAATGGCGAAACAGGCTGCTCCCAAAAACTATTGTTACTTTAGCGCAATCAACGCCATGTAACCAATGTCTGTAATTGTTTTTACCTTAATTATTTTAGTCGGCGCCTATTTTGCCGGTTTATTAGGATCACTCACAGGTTTAGGTGGCGGGGTGGTTATTATCCCACTGTTAACGCTGGTGCTACATGTAAATATCCATTATGCCATCGGTGCATCACTCATTTCAGTTATTGCTACCTCTTCGGGTTCGGCGGCGGCGTATGTAAGGGAAGGCATCACTAATATTCGGATCGGTATGTTTCTGGAAATTGCCACAACCGCCGGTGCATTATTAGGAGCCGTGCTTTCACTGTATATACATGCCCCTGTAATTGCTGTGATATTCGGTGTTATCCTGATCTTCTCGGCGATTATGTCTTTAAAGAAAAAGGTACAGGTGATATCGCAAACCGAAAGTGAGTGGGCGCAAAAGTTAAAGCTCAACGGGTCATATCCAACAGCTGAAGACGAGGTGAAATATGGGGTACGTAAAGTGGGCGGTGGTTTTATCATGATGCTTTTCGCCGGTATTATTTCAGGATTGCTGGGCATTGGTTCTGGCTCGCTTAAAGTAGTAGCTATGGATAGTATCATGCGCATCCCTTTTAAGGTTTCTACTACCACCAGTAATTTTATGATCGGCGTAACGGCAGCTGCAAGTGCGGTGGTCTATTTGCAAAGAGGTTATATCGATCCCGGATTATCTATGCCAGTAGTAATTGGTGTATTACTTGGAGCGTTAACGGGTTCAAAGATATTGGTACATGCCAAATCATCGGGATGGCTGCGCTGGGTATTTGCTGTTATTGTAACTGTACTGGCAGTGCAAATGATTTACAATGGTGTTACAGGTAAAATTTAAAGGATGACCGGATCTAACTTTAAAGATAAAGACATGCAGGCCGTAATAGGCTGGGTGTTACGTTTAGGGGTAATTATCTCAATGGCTGTAGTATTTATAGGCGGTGTCATTTATTTGTACAGGCATGGCCATACCATAGCCGATTACAAAACATTCAGCGGTGTACCCGAGTTTCTTCAAACACCCCGAGGCATATTAAACGGCATTGTTACCTTTCGTGGCAGAGCTATTATTCAGGCAGGTATTGTGCTGCTTATTGCCACACCGGTGATCCGTATTATTTGTTCGGCCATAGGGTTTATCATGGAGAAGGACTATCTCTATACAGGGATAACCATTTTTGTACTCATGATTATTGTTATCGGGATGTTTACCGGGCATGCGGGTTAGTTACCTACGCGCTTCTGTTCATCATCATTGCCTGTAATGTGTCTGCGGGCAGCTTTTACCGTCTTTTTGCCAAAACGGTAGGTAAAGCTTAAACGTACAATGCGCGTAGAGCGCTTATCGTATCCGCTGATGTCAATGTTAGAAAACATCGTCATATAGCTATCCCTGCGGGTGTTAAATATATCTTCGGCTGCAAGGCTTAACGAAGCTGTGCGGTTAAGGAAAGACTTGCTTATGCCCGCATTAACGTAATATACTTCCCTTAAACTCGATAATCCAAAATAAGATGGAGATTCATAGTTGCCGCTTACATTCAGCTTCCAATTTTTCTTTATAGAGAAGTCCTGGTTAAGGTTAAATATAATGTCCTTACCGCCTTTGTCAAGTTTCAATACATCATCTTTAAAATGATAATAGGAAAACTCAGCGTAAAGGTTTGCATTCCACCACGAAGTAATATCAACAGGAAGCGATGATTTTATCCCGTAATAGTTCATCCGTTTTATATTGAGGCGTGTAGTTATTAAGATGCTGTTTGCCGGATTTTGATAAAAATAGCTGAAATGCCAGAAGTTGGATGTGGTCTGATAAAAGCCGGCAATATTATACTTATCATTAAGTGTATAGGTTAACTGTACAAGGTTGCTATAGGCAGGTTTTAAATACGGGTTGCCAACGGTATAATTGTAATTGTCCTGGTAAGCTATGGTTGAGTTAAGGCTTTCCATGCCGGGCAACTCTGCCGTACGGTTATAATCTAAGGTGATCAGTGAAGCTTTATCTGCCTGGTAATTAAACTGTACCATCGGGAAATATTGCATATAGTTGCGCTGGTACCCAATGCCATAGGTTGCAACATTTGCATTTACATTGGTGCGTTGTACACGCAAACCTGCATGATAATTAAACCTGCTTAGTGTTTGGGTAAAATTGATATAGGCTATCCCGGTTTTTTCTTTGTAGATAAACTGGCTGGTTAAGTCGGAAATAGGCTCGAAACCATTGTCAGTTAAATATGAAAAGTTCTGACTGTTATCATTCTTTATATAGGCGCCTTTAATACCTGCTTCAAACAGTATACCTTTACTGATCGGATTTGTATAATCAACCTTTAGTGTATTGTTGGTATACCTGGTGGGGGCAATGTTCTTTAATGTGTCATTTCCGTTGATGAGCGAAGCTTTGAGCGGGGATAACGACTTAACTATTGCTTGTTTTGCGGAACTGAAGATATCCTCATTGTTATGCCTGTTATATATTCCCATGTCAGCATCGGCACTTAGTGTCTGGTTGGTACGGCCAATTTTGCCGGCATAATTGATGTTGTAATTAATAATGTCAACACTACGTTTCAGGTTTGACAGGGTAGTAAAGTTTGAATCTGGAATGGCATTGATAGATTTATAGGTAGAAGTGTTTTTGTCAAATTTGCTGTTATCTGACGATCCTTTGATTAAGAATCCTATAGTATGGGCCGAATCTATATTAAAATCGGTACCGATACCGAAGCTTACCACGGGGGATTTTTGATTGTTGTAATAGCGTGTATCCAGTAAAATAGGATTTGTGCTGTACACTTCGCGCAGCGTATTGATGGTGTGATCGGTATAGCGGTAATTATAGCCGATATTCCCAAAAATGTTCACTTTGCGTGTACGGTAATTCCCTGAAAAAGCCGTGTTATAAAGGTGATAATTGCCATCTCCGCCGGTAACTGTAGCGCTGCCGTTAAAACCTTCATTTTTACCTTTCTTCAAAATAATATTGATGAAACCGCCATTGCCCATGTTATCATCCTTTGCCGAAGGGTTTTGTACCAGTTCTATCTGGTCAATGTTGTCTGATTGCAGGTTTTGCAGATAAGTGGCCATGTCGGCATCATTAAGCCGCAGCAATTTTCCGTTAATGGCAATGCTGGCCTGCTGGTTGCCACGTAAACTTACAACACCGCCAGAATTTATTCTTACGCCCGGCGCATTAGATAATATATTAAAAGCCGATACGCCATTGGCCAGTATATTGCGGTCTATATTCAGGATCGTTTTATCCGGGCGTATTTCAATATACTTTCTTTTATCGGTAACAATTACTTCGCTTAGGTTTACGGCTGATGGTGTTAACCTTATAGTGTCAACGATGGTGATATTATTGGCAGATATATGATAAGGCTTGGAGTAAAAAGTTTTAGCCCCAACCTTGGTCACCATAATAATATATGCCTGAGGCTTGATCGCTGAAAACTTAAATAAACCGTTTTTATCTGTACTTGTAGAACGGTAAAAAGAAGAATCGCGTTGAAGCAGCAAAACAACCGTGGCGGCTTCGGCAGCAGTAAGCGATTCATTTATAACATGCCCCTGTAAAGCAGTCGATTTTATTTGAGCAAAGCCATACTTTGTAATACTGACAAAAAAAATAAGGAAAATAGCAGGTATAAGGTTTCTCAAGGCAAGGTCAGTATTAAGTTATTTATTTAATAAATAAATATTAAGCAGATAGTTAATCACACGTTCTTTTATACGATTTTTTAAGAAAACAGTTACAATATATTTAAATACTGGTTCTTTTTTGTTTATGTTGAAAAATATTAATCAACAGTTATCCGTATGCAGATTAACGTTAACTATTGTTAATTTCGCCATTAGTTAATGAAATAAATATGAAGAAGCTGCTTCTGGTAATTGCTTTGTTTGCAATTAAAGCTTATGGGCAAGGTGAGCCTTTAAATTATAAAAACGCTATTGTGAAGTTTAAGCGGTACTACAATGCAAAACAGTCTGACAGTATATTCAGCATGTTTTCGCCTGAGGTGCGCAACACCATGACAGCCGATAAAAACGCACAGGCCATTGGCCAGTTGCAGGCACAATCCGGCAGTATGCTTCAAACCTCATTTCTTGGTATTGATAAAGGGGTAGCTACTTACAAAATTGGTTTTTCAAGAAACATCCTGGCCATGAAGATCAGCCTTAACAGCAAAGATCAGCTTGCCGGGTTATTATTTGATAATTATACAGAAACAGGAAGCGCTAAACCTCCAGTTAAGCCAATCGAATCGTCTTCTGCAATTGATGCATCAGATGGCGAATCGGCGTATAAAATGAAAGGCCTTACAGGCACTATTTATGGCACTTTAACTATGCCTGCAAATGCAAGCGGAAAGGTGCCTGTCGTAATTATTGTACCCGGATCGGGGCCTATAGACAGAAATGGGAACAGTGCTAAACTGGGTATTAATGCCAACAGTTATAAATTATTAGCACAGGAATTTAGAAAGAACGGCATTGCCAGTTTAAGATATGATAAGCGTATGGTTGGCGAGAGTACCGGCACATTTAAAGAATCGCAGTTACGTTTTGGCGATTATGTAGATGATGCGGTAGGCATGATCAGTCAGTTGCATGACGATGAGCGCTTTTCAAAAGTTATTATGCTTGGACATGGCGAAGGTTCGCTGGTGGCTATTGTATCATCGCGCGACCAGCCTGTTGCAGGCTTCATTTCATTAGAGGGTGCCGGAAGGCCTGCTTACGAGATTCTTACAGAACAGGCTAAAGCACAAACTGATTATGTGGGTACCAGATTTAAATCAATACTGGATAGCTTGCGCCGTGGTAAGGTTCAGGATAATGTAGATGCCTCATTGTATTCGTTTGCACGCCCAAGTATCCAGCCTTATTTAATGACCTGGATGCAATATGACCCGCAGCATTTCGTAAAGATCGTAAAGGTGCCTACACTGGTAATTCAGGGTACCTCAGATCTGCAAAGCACGGTAGCTGATGCCGAGCGTTTGAAAAAAGGACGCTCGGATGTACAGATGACGATCATCCCCGAAATGAACTATGTTTTAAAAAGCGCCCCTGTTGAGCGTGATAAAAACCTGGCGACTTACACCAACCCGGACCTGCCGTTAAAACCGGAATTGATGCCGGCGATATTGAGCTTCATTAGTAAACTAAAATAGAAAAAGGCGAAGAGTACTCTTCGCCTTTTTCTATTTCCATGCTTTCAATAGCCTTCGGATTAAAATAATCTCGCTGATATGATAGCTGGTATGGTCTGCCATTTGTAAAGCCTCGCGCAAAATGGTTTGCCCATCGCCATGCGGTATTTTTGTGTAAATATCTTCTGATTTTAATAAACGGATAAATTCTTCCAGGTCACTTTCTATTTGTTTAATCGAATTATCCCATGCTTCATTGTCTTTTGGTGCAGCTTCTTTAGGCCAGTAATCATCCGGCCATTTGGGCGATTGATGATTACCGTCTTTGCTAAACTCCAGCATATCCCATTGTGCTATGCGTATATGCTCAACCAGTTGCCATATACTGTAGGGTAAGCCATAAGGGCGTTCGCCGCGTAATTCGGGTGCAAGGCCATCAATAGCATCCTGGAATGAAGCATGTGCAGTACCACCCTGCAAAAGTTTGACGATCTCGTCGGTTAAAATTTGATGATTGTTCATTGTAATACCAAATTGGTTAGGTAGGCATTTTTATGTTTAATACTTTAACAAAACATCTGAAACGCCAAAAGTTTGAAATTATGTTTAAGTTTATCGTTTGATAACCAAACCCCGATTAAAGTGATCAGAAAACCCTTAATTATAGCTTTATTCTGTTCTGCAGCCATTTTTACCGGCTGTAAAAAAGATGGTGGAAGTGGCTCCATGCAACAGGCCGACAGCACAGCGTTCGGTGCTTACGAAGGCCACTTCTTAGATGCCTTATGGAAAGAGAACCCTGATTGGGCTACCGTAACCGGCTACCATAAATACGATAGCTTATTAGTGATACCCGATGCAGGCAGCAGGGATAAACTGATCACCTTTGCTAAAAGGCAGTTAGATTCGTTAGGGAAATTTGACCTGAATACCTTATCAGACGGGGCAAAGATCGATTATCACCTGATTGAGAATCAAATGCAGGGTTTGCAGTGGGGTATTCAGCAAGAAAAGAGATTTGAGTGGGACCCGTCATCATATAATGTGATAGGTACATTTGCTTATATTCTGAACGAGAAATACGAGCCGTTGGATAAACGCCTGCGCAGCTTTTACCAGAAAATGGAGAAGGTGCCTATGTATTACAAAGAGGCCGAAAAGCAGATCAAAAATCCGGTGGTGGAGCTTACCAACTTGGCTATAGATCAGCATACAGGTGGTGTATCGGTATTTGAATCGGATTTCGCTGACTCATTGAAGAAAACCAACATCCCACAGGCTGAAAAACAAAAAATGCTGGACAGGGCTAAGTTGGCTACCGAAGCTATTAAAAGTTATGCAGCCTGGTTAAAAGCATTTAAAAATGACAAGCCGCGCAGTTTCAGGTTGGGCAAAGATTTGTACAACGATAAATTTAAGTACGATATACAAGCATCTTCAACGGTACAGCAGATCTACAACGCGGCTATGGATCGTAAAAAGTACCTGCATCGCGAAATGGCGAAGTATAGTAAGCAATTGTGGCCTAAGTATTTTGGCAGCAAGCCAATGCCGTCAGATACGCTTGAGCTGATAGGGGATATGATCGACACGCTTTCTGCTAAACACGTTAAGCCGGACGAATTTCAGTCGGCTATTGAAAAGCAGATCCCTAAGCTGATCACCTTTGTTAAAGAAAAAGACCTGTTATACATAGACCCGACCAAGCCTTTAGTGGTACGTAAAGAACCAGCTTATATGGCTGGTGTGGCAGGTGCATCTGTAAGTTCGCCCGGCCCGTATGATAAAACCGGTAACACTTATTTTAATGTGGGCAGCTTAAGTGGCTGGCCTGCTGCAAAAGCAGAGAGCTACCTGCGGGAGTATAACCAATACATGCTGCAGATCCTTTGTATACATGAAGCAATCCCCGGTCATTATACCCAACTGGTATATGCCAATAAGTCGCCAAGCTTAATTAAATCTGTTTTGGGTAATGGTACCATGATAGAAGGCTGGGCGGTTTATACAGAGCAAATGATGCTGGAAAACGGCTATGGCAATAATGAACCCGAAATGTGGCTGATGTGGTATAAGTGGAACCTGCGTTCGGTTTGCAATACCATACTTGATATAAGCGTACATACCGGTAACATGACTAAAGAACAGGCTATAAAAATGCTGACAAGAGAAGCGTTTCAGCAACAGGCCGAAGCAGAAGGTAAATGGAAACGTGTGACCGTAAGCAGTGTACAGTTAACCAGTTACTACACCGGTTATAAGGAAATCGTAGATTTAAGAGATGCTTATAAAAAGAAAATGGGTGATAAGTACAAGCTGAAAGAGTTTAACGAGAAGTTCTTAAGCTATGGCAGCTCGCCTGTAAAATATATTAAAGAATTAATGCTGGCTAACAAGCCTTCGAACAGCAAAAAGTAATAATAGCGGCGATTTACATCGCTGCTATTCTATCCAGTACTTCAACAATAAAGCGTTGCATAATTTCAGCAGGTTGCCTGCTGAAATTATTTTTTATACGGTTTGCCAACAGCACATTAAATGAGATTGCTTTATGCCCCAAGGCTTTGGCCATGCTATAAATTCCGGCTGTTTCCATCTCCAGGTTGGTAATGCGTTTGCCATCAAACTCAAATTTCTCAATAATATCAAGCAATTGCGGAATTACCGATTGTGCCCGTACCTGCCTGCCTTGCGGCGCATAAAAACCAGGGGCTGTAATGGTTATACCTTTTGGCAAATTTTCGCTAAGCTTGCTAAGCAGCTCGTCACTTGCAGAAGTTATATAAGGCTTCAGTGAAAAATCATTCGGCAAAGTATAATTAAAAGCATTTAATAATGCTTGCTCGTCATCAGTTAGCTTATGCTTGTAAAAATGCATCAGCGCATCCATGCCGATAGCGGATTCAGAAACCAGTAAGCTATCTACAGGGATATCAGCCTGAACGGTACCCGATGTGCCGATACGAATAAAATTGAGTTGTTTCAATTCAGGGTTGACAGTGCGTGTATGCAGGTCAATGTTTACTAAGGCATCAAGCTCGTTTAAAACAATGTCGATATTATCTGTACCGATACCGGTTGATACCACACTAAGCCGTTTGTTACCCATGTGTCCGGTATGCGTAATAAACTCACGTTTTCCCTTTTTTAATTCTATACTATCAAAGTGCCTGCTCACCTCTGCAACACGGTCTTGATCGCCTACCAGGATAACCGTTTGAGCAATATCTCCGGGCAGTAGGTTAAGGTGGTATAAGCTGCCGTCGGCGTTCAGTATTAAGTCAGTATCAGATATGGTATTCATCAGGGCAAATGTATAAAACTATGTTTCCAAAAATTATTACTTTTGAAGTGCCTGCAAATATCAGGCAGCTACTCCAATGGTAATATAACAGCCTGTCTGTACAATACAAACATTAATGTTAACCGGCAGGCGCACGCTTCCTGTTATAGTTCAGTCTGTTATTATTAAAAGTATATTTTATGCCTGTTGGACCAGATCCTGATGTGGTTTACCCATTGCCGCATTATAAAAATTTAGTTTTTCTTAAAAATATCATCACCCGCCCCAATATTGAAGTAGGGGATTTTACCTATTACGATGATTTGGACGACCCTTATAATTTCGAAAAGAATGTGATTTATCACTTCGACTTTTTAGGTGATAAATTGATTATCGGGAAGTTTTGTGCCATAGCTTCCGGCGTAAAATTTATTATGAACGGCGCCAATCATGAAACCGCCCCAATCTCTACATTCCCGTTTGCCATTTTCGGTAATGACTGGGAGCAAATTAATGAAGGTGCCGATATAAAAAGTAAGTATCCGTTTAAAGGCGATACCATCATTGGCAACGATGTTTGGATTGGTCACGGTGCCACCATTATGCCCGGAGTAAAGATTGGAAACGGTTGTATCATTGCCACAGGTGCTTTGGTAACAAAAGATGTTCCTGACTATGCCGTTGTTGGTGGCAATCCTGCTTGTATTATACGTATGCGTTTTGATGCAACTACTATCGAAAGGCTTAATACCATTGCCTGGTGGAATTGGGGTGCTGAAAAGATCATGCCCAATATTAAGCTCATCAATAGTGCAGATGTAGATGCACTTGAAAAAGCCAATCTTTAACTTGGCAAGTATTTTGCTTTAAAGTTGGTATATCTACTAAATAATAAAGTTATGGCAAAGTACTCAGAAAAAGCCAGCGAAAAAGTTGGAGAAACAATGCACGAAATGAAAGAAGGGAAGCTTAAAAGCGGTAGTGGTAAAAAGGTTACCAGTAAAAAACAAGCCGTAGCCATCGGGCTTTCAGAAGCGCGTAAAGAAGGCGCTAAAGTGCCGAAAAAGAAATCATAATAAATAAAAATGCCTCTCCAATCGGAGAGGCATTTTTGTATACGGTTTTATATATTATAAACGCTTGTAATTATTTTACAGTAAAAGTTACCTTTTTATCACCCCAAACAAAAGATACCGATCCGGCCGGGTCAATCACAAATTTAAGACGTTCGGTAAAGGCAGGTGCAGTGCCTGTTTTTACAGTAAAGCGCATTGTATCACTATTTTGGTCATACTCCATTCCCGAACCAGTAGCTTTTTTATTGATGATAATGGTCCATTCTTTTTCGCCCGGAATTGAGTATATACTGTATTTACCGGCGGCTAAAGATTTGCCTTCAACTTTTACGGCTTTACTAAACTCTATAGAGGTAGCTTCGTTAGCACCGGTGCGCCATACCTTGCCGTAAGGAGCAATTTCTTTACCAATGGTACGGCCTTTTATGGCAGGCTGGCTGTAAGCAACGGTTACTTTAACGCCGCTCTTTAAAGTTGCGCTAACAGTATCCGGCGGACTTGGACGTTTGCTTTTGTCCATTTGTGCCGAGGCTGTAAAGAAACTTAAAGTGCTTACACTTAGCAGCACCATAAATAATAGCTTTTTCATAATAATTGTATTTTAAATTGATTTAGTAAATGCGTCTATAATTTCCATCAGCGTAACAGCTTCTTCAATAGGGCAGGGATTTTCACCTTCGCCGTTAAAGTATTGCACAATTTTAGTGATCATTGGCTGCTGTATATGCTCAGGATGGATAAATGTTTCCGTTGAAGTGCCTTCCTCATTTTCCAGTGTAACGATAGTACCGAAAAACGGAAAAGTAATTTTGCCTTTGGTTCCTACAATCTCGCAACTGTCGGTCACCTGGCTTTTGGCCACATTAAAACTCCACGAGCCGTTGACCACAATGCCGTTTTCAAACACGATCTCCCCGCAGGTATGGTCATCTGCCGGGTAACTTTTCGACTGGTTAAGCGAATACCCTTGATAAGCCTTTGGCTTGCCGAACCAATGTAATATCAAGTCCAGCTGATGCGGTGCAAGGTCATGAAAATAACCACCGCCGGATAGCTCGGGGTGTACCCGCCAGTTAGCATCAGTTTGTGCAATCAGCTCGGCATTGGTGCTTTTCCACATGCGTATTTGTACCGTCCGGATATCACCCACTGCTTGTTCCTGTATCAGTTTTTTCACATACAAAAACATAGGCAAAGCCCGGCGGTAATGCGCAACGGTAAGTTTGTTGCCGCTGGCAGCTACTGCTGTAGCTATCTGCCTTGCTTCATCAGCATTGCGGGTTACAGGTTTTTCTACATAAACATTAAAGCCTTTTTCAAGGGCACGCAAAGCATATTCAACATGCTGAAGCGGTGGCGTGGCAATGTAAACAGCATCAAGGCCTGCCTCGTCCATCATTTTCTCGGCATCGTTATACCAAAGCTCAACGCTATGTCGTGCGGCATAATCAGCAGCTTTTTCAGCATCGCGGCGCATTACGGCAGCAAGCTTACTGTTAGGCACTTTATTAAAGGCCGGGCCGCTTTTGCGTTCGGTTACGTTGCCGCAGCCAATTATTCCCCATCTGATCTGCTTCATCGGGTTATTTTAATATGGCTTCTATTTTATTCAGTTCTTCGTCGGCGAATTTGGTGTTCTCCAGGCATTTCAAAGAATCAGCCAGTTGCTCAGGGCGGCTTGCACCAATAAGCACAGAGGTAACGCGCGGATCTTTTAATAACCAGGCAAGCGCCATTTGAGCCAGCGTTTGTCCGCGTTGCTGCGCAATATCATTTAGCGCGCGTACTTTGCCAATCACCGCATCGGTTACCTGGCTGCTTTGCAAAAATCCGGTCGACTTTGCAGCACGTGAATCATCAGGGATACCGTGTAAATATTTATTGGTAAGCAGGCCCTGTGCCAACGGCGAGAATGGGATGCAACCAACGCCGTCTTTCTCGAGTACATCAAGTAGTCCGCCCTCAACCCAACGCTCAAACATCGAATACTTAGGTTGGTGGATAAGGCAAGGCGTGCCTAATCTTTTTAATATATCAATTGCTTTTTGAGCTTCATCAGCAGGGTAGTTGGAGATACCCACATATAAGGCTTTACCCTGGCGAACGATAAGGTCAAGCGCAGCCATGGTTTCTTCTAATGGCGTTTCCGGGTCAGGACGATGATGATAGAAA
Source organism: Mucilaginibacter sp. KACC 22063 (assembly GCF_028736115.1). NCBI lineage: Bacteria > Pseudomonadati > Bacteroidota > Sphingobacteriia > Sphingobacteriales > Sphingobacteriaceae > Mucilaginibacter > Mucilaginibacter florum. The sequence goes on from NZ_CP117877.1 coordinate 1,337,936, forward strand.
ATATCTACATAATCAAGCTCCATGCGTTTCAGGCTTTGATCGAGACTGGCTACCAGGTATTTTTTGGAACCCCAATCGCCGTAAGGGCCGTCCCACATGGTATAGCCCGCTTTGCTGGATATGATCATTTCGTCGCGGTAACCACGGAAGTCTTCTTTCAATAGCTTGCCAAAGTTTTCTTCGGCAGAGCCGGGAGGCGGGCCGTAATTGTTGGCTAAGTCAAAATGAGTAATGCCGCTGTCGAAAGCCAGGTGTAACGTTTTGCGGAAATGCTCAAGCACATCCACATGTCCAAAGTTATGCCACAGGCCTAAAGATACAGCCGGTAATTTGATGCCGCTTTTACCGCAGCGGCGGTATTCCATATTTTTATAACGGTTGCCCGAAGGTAGATAGTTCATGTTTATATCGGTTTTGATGAGCGGCTAATTTATGACTTTTAGACTATGCAAACCGATACAAGTTGTAACAATTTAAGGAAAGCTAAAGCCAATTTTAAGGCCCGAATCGAGTCGCTTGGTTCCGCTGAACGATAAGCCGTACATTAGCCTGATACCAAAGTATTGCGCACCAAAACCAATTTCATAATAGTTTTTAAGTGTGGGTGTGGCCAGGTAATTAAAGTCTACGATTTCCTGCAACTTAAGCTTGCGTATCAGCGGTACGTTGTTTAAGATGTAGCCCATAAAATTATGCTCTAAATGTGCCTCGAAGTATTTATCCGGTGTACTGAAGTTATAAAGCGGGAGCAAAAGAAAACGGTTAGGTGCTATGCGATAACCAAAGCCCTCGTTACCCAGGAAATGGACATAATCAGGATAGTAAATCTGTTTTGCGGTCAGAAACTTTCCCGCACCAATGTAAAAGCCCGACAGGCCATATACACCCATTGGAATATTGCTTTTAGAAACACTTGCAGTTAACAGGTCATAGTCGGCATCTGAGCCAAATACATTACTGATCGCTTTGGTATAGCTTACCTCAACCGTAGGATATTTTGATGGCATATAATACCGGCCGCTTGGATAAGTAACGTACTTATTGCTGAAATTATAGCTTGTAGTAATATTTACCTTAAATGATTGGTTGCGCGGAAACAGCGGCACGTCCAGATCGGGCTGTAAAGGGTTGTTAGACGTGTATTGTTTTTGGGTATGGAAGAAACTGAAATTTGATGAATTAGGATACCACTCCCTGTCAGCATATTCTGTAGAAACACTACCAAGCCAGCCGCCGGTTATGCGGCGGGATAATGATAAACCTGCAAAACGCTTCTCATACAGCTTCTGTAGGTTTCTGCGGCGGATCAAACTGTTAAATGTATTTGAGAGCACACTTGCCGGATAAAGGTTATTCATATCCGTCATGTCGGTGCCTACGTTAAAGCCCAAATTAGCAAGCCCAATTGGAACGTTGCCGTTCACATTGGCGTTGAATAAATGATTGCTGAAGCCGTATCTGATATTAGGGCTAATGCGCAGGTATTTATTAGTAATGGTATCTATCTTTTTTAGATACGACATCTGATAATTGATGGCGAAGCCTTCTACCGTGTTGTAGAGCAGGGTAGTAGGTAACGGTGCAAAAGTGATAAACTCATTTTTGGTACGATGCCTGATCAATACGCCGGTCAGCAATATCTTTCCGGGTGTGATACGATTGTTGACACTATCAAGTGAATCCAGGTATGGTTTAGATTCGCGTTTGGCAGCTAACACCGCTTTTTTACTATAGTCGGTAACTTCTTCAGATGTGAGCGGAACCGGGCGCTGTTGTTTCCAGTAAGTGGAGTCTTTTTTATTGACACCGACAGGGACGCGCATTAACTCTTCAAACTCTTTTTTATTAATTTTCGGATCAAGGTTATAATCGCGGTATACCGCTAAAAAATAACCGCCAAATTTAAACCCAAACAAGCCGCCCGTAAAATCAAACTTTATGGACGCAGGCATCCAGTTCTTTTTGCCAACAGGCATGTACTGTTCGCTTATTTTTAGCGTGTCGACAATGTTAAGATTGGCGCTCTTAGTGATTTGCAGATCGAAACTGTTGATGCGCCAGCTATCATCAATAATATAGATCATCCCGCTAAAAACCGGTTCAAAGCTGTGTTTAGGTATTACTTGTATCTTGTTGATGGTTTCACCGTTTTCTTCCGTTGTGCCCAGCCATTTGTAGTTGTAATAGTTTAATGCATTATCAGCTATAGGTGATATCAAAGGCCTGTTACTAATACCCTGGTAAGCCTGGAAGTTTTCATAAAGGTTTACCTTGATTTCCCCGGCACGGTTAAAGCTGAAGGCCCGGTTACTGCCAGATACTTTTGATGACAGCATTTCCTCATGCACCAGATCGGGTTTCATCACAGTAAGTTTTGATTCAGATTCTGAAAGGTAAACAATCCCTTTACGGTTAGAATCAAGCCCGATTTGCTTAGCCATATTATCAATATTCTGCCCAAGGAATTTTTTGGGTGCGCCTAATGATCTTTGCAAACCTTTCAGATAAACTTCGCAGGTATAGGCATCTACCTCGTTAAGGTAAGTTTTGCGTTTGCGTATGGCTTTACGAATGATGGCATAGGCCGGATCTTCGCCGCCAGCACGTACAATGACATCTTTAAGCTGATAAGCCGCTGTGTTAAGCTGAACGTTTACCGTTAGGTTTTCGGTAAGGTCTATCTCGCGGCCCTGCTGCTGAAAGCCGATGGCTTTATATAGTATTTCGTATTTACCTTTTGGTAGCTGCAATTTATAATTGCCCTCACTGTTTGCAGATGTGCCGCGTGTGGTGTTGCGTATTAGTACACTTGCAAACGGAATGGGCTTATCGTTATCGTCGGTTATGGTGCCGCTAATAGTTATCTGCGACCAGGCTGTAATTGAGAAAAGGGAAAGGGCTAATAAAAATAGGCTAAACCTCATGCATTAGGGATTTCCCTAAAGATGCGATTAAATGTCATAATAATGTAATGCAGGACGTTAAATTTTGTTAAACAAATAACATCTGAATACTACGTCTGATTTATAAGCTGTAATAGTAGCGACAGAAAATCTTCTGTCGCTACAGCTATATGATGCGAGGTTATTTAATGCTTCCTAATTAAATCATACCCAACAATTCTTCATCACTAATAATCGGAATATTTAATTTTGTAGCTTTTTCCAGTTTTGACGGACCCATATTATCCCCGGCTACTAAGTAATTCAATTTAGCTGAAATGCTGCTGAGGATTTTTCCGCCGTTCTGTTCAATAATTTCTTTTAATTCTTCGCGGGAACGTTCAAACGTACCTGAAATGATGAAAGTTTTACCGGCAAGTTTATCACTTTGTAATACCACTTCTTTTTCTTCGGCAGCAAATTGCAGTCCCTGTTTTTGTAATTTAACAATTTCTTCGCGGTGCTTTTCGCCTTCAAAATATTCGATGAGGCTATGGGCAATACGTTCACCTATTTCATCAACAGCGGTTAACTCTTCAAAAGTTGCAGCCTGTAGTTTCTCTACTGTTTTAAAATGTGCTACAAGCTTACGCGCTACCGTTTCGCCGATATAGCGTATACCCAAGCCAAATAAAACTTTTTCAAATGGTTGCTGCTTTGATTTTTCGATACCTGCCAGCATGTTCTGGATCGACTTTTCGCCAAAACGTTCCATCTGTTTAAGGTCGTCATAATGCTTATGCAGATCATATATATCACTGATGTGCTTCAGGAAGCCCCGCTGATATAATGTTTCAATAGTTTCATCGCCAAGGCCGTCAATATCCATTGCTTTGCGGCCCACAAAGTGCTGCATTTTACTTACAATCTGCGGTGGGCAACCTTCGTCGTTAGGGCAATAAAAGGCAGCTTCGCCTTCTTTGCGTTCTAACTGGGTGCCGCAAACCGGACAATGCGTTACATACTCAACCGGTTTAGCATCTGCTTTGCGTTTTGCAGTATTTACACTGATGATCTTTGGAATGATCTCACCGCCTTTCTCTACATACACAGAATCGCCTTCATGTAAATCAAGGCGCAATATTTCATTAGCATTATGCAGGGTGGCGCGCTTAACCGTTGTACCAGCTAATAAAACAGGTTTAAGGTTAGCCACCGGAGTTACAGCGCCGGTACGGCCTACGTTATAAACCACGCTTTCTAAGATGGTTTCTGCCTGTTCGGCTTTGTATTTATAGGAAATTGCCCAGCGAGGTACTTTGGCCGTAAAGCCAAGTTCTTCCTGCTGCGCATAACTGTTTACTTTGATAACGATACCATCAATATCGAACGAAAGGTCAAAACGGCGTTCTTCCCAATAACTGATAAAGGCCAATACTTCATGAATATCTTTACAAAGCTTGTTATGCTCACTTACATGAAATCCCCAGCTTTTAACGGCTTGCAGGCTATCCCAATGTGTTTTAAATACTTGTTTTTCGGTGTAAAGAAAATACAGAAAGCAATCTAAAGGGCGGCGTGCTACCTCGGCCGAGTCCTGCAGCTTCATAGTTCCTGAGGCAAAGTTTCGTGGGTTAGCATACGGCATTTCGCCGTTTTCAATTCTTTCGTTATTTAAACGCTCAAAAGCTTTGCGGTGCATAAAAACTTCGCCCCTTATTTCAAACATATCAGGGTAGCTGCCATGCGAAAGCTTTTTAGGCACGCTGTGTATAGTGCGAACATTTGTGGTTACATCATCGCCTTCAACGCCGTTTCCACGCGTAACGGCGCGTGCAAGCTGACCGTTTTCATAAGTCATGCTCATGGAAAGCCCGTCGAACTTTAGCTCACATACATATTCAAAATTGTCGCCGATTGCTTTGCGTATGCGCTGGTCAAAATCAAGTAACTCCTGCTCGTTGTAAGTATTTCCTAAGGAAAGCATCGGCCAGCGGTGCTTTACCGTCTTAAATTCTTTCGTAATTTCACCGCCTACGCGCTGTGTTGGCGACTCCGGATCGGCAAATTGAGGATGTTCTTTCTCCAGAGCAGCCAGTTCTTTTAGCTTTATATCAAAGTCGTAATCTGATATAACAGGTTGAGCCAAAACATAATAGTTGTAATTATGCTGTTTAAGTTCGGCAGTAAGGGTTTCAATTAGTTGTTTGGTTTGCTGTTCGGCTGACATGCTAACGAAGATAGTGATGTTTATAATTACAAGCCAACTATGCCTGTCATGTTATCCGCAAAAACATTAGCGTAACATTTGTGTTGAAATTGCGATATTCAGCCTATAGCTACTAATATATTTTAATATGATTGCAAAACTTACTGCACTGCCGTTTTACGCTAAATTATCATTAACCCTGGTTGGTCTGATAGCATTAGGTTTTCTGATCATTGCCGGAAAAGATGTGCTTGACCCGCTGATGTTCGGCTTCTTGTTTGCCATCCTGTTATTACCGGTATCAAACTTTTTCGAACGTAAATGCAGGCTGCCACGCAGCGCCGGTGCGTTTTTATCCATATTGTTATTCGTGTTTCTTGTAGGCGGTATCATGTACCTGGTAGCCACACAAATATCTCGCCTTGCAGACGACTGGCCGATGCTTAAAAAGCAGATAGACCAGTCAACAGCAGATGCGCAAGGATGGATCCAGTCTACATTTCATATGAATATGGACAAGCAGATGGACTATATCCACAGCACAACATCCAAGCTGATGTCGTCTGGTACTTCGGTTATAGGGCATACGTTTTTGTCTGTATCAGGCATGCTGTTGTTCTTTGCCTTTATTATCATTTTTACCTTCCTGATCATGTTTTACCGCAAATTGCTGTTTCAGTTTGTATTAAAAGCATTTGGTGATGAGCATGAAGATACCGTTCATGATATTGCAGAAAATGTACAATCCATTTTAAGGCAGTATATTTTAGGCCTGTTGCTGGAGATGGTTATTGTAGCAGGTATTGCCTGCACTGTGTTTTGGATAGTAGGTATACGTTATGCAGCCTTACTTGGTATCATAACAGGCTTGTTTAACATTATTCCGTATGTAGGTATATTTACGGCACTGGCTTTAAGTACGCTGATCACGTTTGCTACCGGCGCATTAACAAAAGCCCTTATTGTTGCAATAAGCGTGATTGCCATACACGCTGTTGACGCAAATGTGCTTTTACCGATCATTGTAGGATCAAAGGTTAGATTGAATGCACTGATCACATTTTTGGGTATATTACTTGGAGAAATGTTGTGGGGACTGTCTGGTATGTTCCTGTCTATACCCACAATTGCGATTATGAAAATTATATTTGACCGCATAGAAAGCCTTAAACCATGGGGGTATTTACTGGGCGGAGATTATGAGTATAAAAAATCGGCCGAGAAAAAAATGAAAACCGAATAAATATTATTTCTCATAAAGAAATATGTTAATCTTTATTATATAGATTTTCTATATTGTTTATATGGCGATATTTTATTAATATAAAGGAAATAGAATTATTTTTTAAGATTATATTTTAAATAATTATAATTAATATTATAATTTTGGGGACCCTAATTATCTAATAAATGGTTACCCAAATGGATATGCCCCTGATTCAGCGGGCAAATCAATACCCCGTATGCAAACGGTGTAAGTGTCAAATGGATACACGTATCCGGCGCAGTGCGTTTGTTAAAAATGTGTTGTTCTGGCTCCCATTAAAAAAGTATTTCTGCACAAGTTGCTTAAAAGGCAGGTATGTGATGGACAAATACAATATATACAGCAACTATCCTCAGTAATTGTAAGTAAGTATTTAAGAGTTGGTGTAAATAATTTATTTTGCAGATAAATTGTTGTGCTAAATGGTATACTTACGTCGTATTGCTGCTTTTATTTTTTGCCTTTTATCATTAAGGTCAACGGCTCAAAATTCTTTTAAACTTGTACCGCTTGGCGTTTTGGGTGGAGCAGATGAAAGCAACTTATCCGCTTACATGCTGGCCCCGGCCGGTTCAAATAATTTCATATGCCTTGATGCCGGTACCCTGCACGCAGGTATAGAAAAGGCAATAGCCAACAAAGTATTCAGCGGAACTCCCGAGCATATATTAAGGCAATACATCAAGGGTTATTTTATCTCTCATTCGCATCTCGACCATTTAGCGGGTATGGTAATAAACGCACCCGATGATACAGTTAAAAATATTTACGGATTAAAAGATTGTCTTAAAGTTTTGCAGACGCATTACTTTACGTGGGAAAGCTGGGCAAATTTTACCGACGCAGGCGAAGCGCCAGCTTTAAAAAAGTTTCATTACCAGGAACTAACTCCAGGTGAAGAAATGGCCGTACCAAACACAGAAATGTCGGTAACGGCGTTCCCGTTAAGTCATTCAAACCTTACCAGTACAGCATTTCTTGTAAAATCAAAAAATAGTTATGTGCTTTACTTAGGGGATACCGGTGCAGATGAAATCGAAAAAAGTACCAATATGCATAAGCTTTGGGAGGCGGTTGCCCCTTTAATAAAATCAAAAACCCTTAAAGCAATCATGATCGAGACTTCGTTCCCTAACGAAGTACCAGATAAAAGCTTGTTCGGTCATTTTACCCCAAAGTGGTTAATGAAAGAGTTTGACAATCTGAGCTTACTTACAAGTAAAGATGAACTTAAAGGACTCAACGTTATTGTCACTCACCTTAAATTGCCCTATAGTAACACTGTGAAAATTAAACAGCAGCTAAAGGCCGAAAACAAACTGCAATTAAATCTGATCTACCCGCAGCAAGGCAAGGCATTGAATTTATAAGGGTTGGCCAATTCTTTCGATATGTTCTAACAAGTCGGCGTTGGAGATGTGATGGTAAATTGAAAGGTCGATTTTCTGAGGTAAAAGCAAGTCGTCCAGCATGATTGCTAATTTATTCAGATCCTGTAAAACGAGCTGGTCGCCTTTAAGTGTGATATCAATATCTGATGCTGATTTATAATTCCCTTTAGCCCTGGATCCGTATACAATAATCTCTTCTACTTTTGGATTAGTTGTTATTGTTTGCCTGATTTTTTCAATCACCTCATTTGATAAGCCGAACTTCATAGATCTAATGCTTGCTGATTGAAGCCTGTTAATTTAAGCTCAAGTTCTTTAAACAGTTTAAAATATACTTCTATAACGGCATCAGCTATTTCATCAGCAGTATCTTCATTATATGAATGTGAAGTAAGATTACGGCTTTTAAGCATGTCCATCCACTTTTCGCCATCAGTAATCAGATTTGCCCTAAACGCTTCACGGATTACATCACGCGAGCCCGCCATGTTTAATATTCCCTGATATTCGAGGTAATCCTTTAGCGTAGTCCACCCTAATTCATAAGTATACTCAAATGCTTTGATAAGGCCCTGCTCTTCAAGGTCAGATAAATCATTTTTAGTCACGAAACGCTCAAGTTGTGCAAGAGCTTTTTTGTAATTAGAAAAGCGCTGTTTCCAGCGTATATCTTCGTTAAAACTCATAATTTTCTATACAAATATATCAATTATCAAGCTTAGCCCTGGTGGCCAATATTGTTACGCACGAACCCATGATGGCAATGAAAGTGAATGATGCCCTTAGCGTAAATGCGCCTGCTAAAAAGCCAATGGTAGGCGGCCCGATCAGGAAACCTACAAAGCTAATTGTAGATACGGCTGCAATTGCTGTACCTGCCGACATTGTTTTTGATTTACCTGCTGCACTGTAAACCAGCGGAACAACTGAAGATACGCCAAACCCAACTAATAGAAAACCGATAATAGCCGTGATGAGGTGAGGAAATGCCACTGCCACTGCCAGGCCGGTAGCTGTAAGTGCACCGCTAAGTTGCAAAGTGCGTTTAAGCCCGAATTTATGCGCAAACCAGTCGGCAATAAAGCGCCCCGATGCCATAGTAAGCATAAATGCGGTATAACCTGCGCCTATCCAGGCTTTATCAGCCATGATGATCTTTTTAAAATAGATCACGCTCCAGTCAAACATAGCCCCCTCACATATCATAGAACAAAAGCCGATAAGGCCAAGCTTGATCAGCGAGCGGTCTGGCATTATGAAGGCCGGTGTTTCAGCGTTTTTATTACGGTCGTTATGCAGGTTTTTCCAGCATAAAATAACAGCTGCCGTAGTTATTGATGCAATGATTGTGAAGTGATAGATGGGCGCAATGCTTTTAGCGATCATAAAAGTACCTATACCTGCGCCAGCAAAACCTGCAAGACTCCACAACCCATGGAAGGATGCCATAATAGGCTTAGTGTATAGTTTTTCAGTAGCAATGGCCTGCGTATTTACAGCAATATTGGTCATGTTACCTGCAAAGCCAAAACATACCAGTATTACGATAAGATAAAAAACCTGGTTTACACTGCCAAGGCCAATCAGGGCAACAGCATAAATAATTAATGCAACAGAGAGCATGCGGCGGCTTCCGATTTTATTTACCAGCCATCCAGAAACGGGTAACGAAATCATCAACCCCGTAGGCAACGCAAGTAGCACGCCCCCTAAAGCAGCATCGTTAAGAGAAAGCTTTTGTTGTATAGTTGCTATACGCGATGCCCAGCTGGCAAAGCACAAGCCAGCCATAAAAAACATGGCGCCAACCGCCGCACGTATAATTTTAGCTTTAAAAGTTTTTGCACGAGTATAAGCCGCATTAGTTTCGCTTTGCATAATTTTGCTTAGTTGTTACAAAAATACATTTACTTAAACTTGGTTTTACTGTTATTGAAACAATACAACCAATAAATAATTAAGCTTTTATGGCACAAGTAGTAAAAATCTATAAGGCTGTTGATGCACACATGGGCGACCTGATCACCTATCGTGCTTTACCGACACAATATATCGATTACATTGATCCTTTTTTGTTTTTAAATCATCATGGCCCGCAGGTGTATAAACCGCATAACCGTGGACTACCTTTCGGCCCACACCCGCACAGGGGTATGGAAACCGTTACTTTCATGATCGACGGTGATATCTCGCATAAAGATAACAGCGGGCACGAAAGCGTGATTGGTTCAGGCGGTATACAGTACATGCGTGCAGGTCGCGGTGTTATCCACTCTGAAGTATCGTCGGATGAATTTAAGCAAAATGGCGGTCCGCTCGAAATTTTGCAGCTATGGCTTAACCTGCCTGCCCGTTTAAAAATGTCGGAGCCTTTTTATATCGGTAAGCAAAAGGAAGAGATACCGGTAGTGAAATCAGATGATGGAAGGGTAGAGGCAGACCTGATCTTCGGTGATTGGGATGGACAAAAAGCCGCACTCGAATCTGAAACCGGGTTGCATTTCAACGTAATCAGATTTCAGCCGGAAGGAAAGATTACTATTACTGTACCGGCGGGGAACAATATTTTCTTTTACGTTGTGCGTGGCGAGGTAACAGCCAACGGTACAGCAGTTAAAGCTTTGCACCTGGCAGAATTTGATACCACTGGCGGCGAACTCACTTTGTCGGCAGATACAGAAAGTATTGTGCTATTTGGTTATGCACATCCATTTAACGAGCCTATAGTTGCCCAAGGCCCGTTTGTAATGAATACCGAACAGGAAATAGTTGAAGCTTATCGCGACTATCAGATGGGAAAATTCGGCGACTGGCAGCATTAAGCCGCCTTTAGCTTACTAAATCGTTTATCGCCTGCTGCACTTTATCAAAATTAAAGCTTTGCAGCATGGCGTTCATGTTAGCTACAATTTTATCGTTGTTCAGGTTGCCTATACTGCCTTCGTGCGTGTGATTCACTTCTTTAGCCGGGTCAAATTCGCCGCGCTCGATGGCTAAGCCAACTTGCTTATAAGCATCACGGAATGGTGTTCCGCTTAACACCAGGCGGTTCACTTCGTCAACACTGAACAGATAAGTATATTTCGGGTCGTTAAGGATATCTGTTTTAACGGTGACATGCTGCAGCATAAAGGTAGCCATCTCCAGGCATTGGCGAAGCTCGGCAAATGCCGGGAACAGCAATTCTTTTAATAACTGCATTTCGCGGTGATAGCCTGATGGTAAGTTGGTGGTCATCATTGCTACATCATTTGGCAATGCCTGCAAGCGGTTGCAGCGGCCACGCATAATTTCCCAAACGTCCGGGTTTTTTTTGTGCGGCATAATGCTTGATCCGGTTGTAAGATTTGCAGGATAGCTTACAAATGCAAAGTTCTGGCTAAGGTAAAGCACCTGGTCCATAGCCATACGGCCCAGTGTAGCTGCAACAGCAGATATAGCCTGTGCAATAATGCGTTCGGTTTTACCACGGCCCATTTGTGCATAAACTACATTATAGTTCAAATCTTCAAAACCTAAAAGGTTTGTTGTAAGCGTACGGTTAAGCGGAAAGGAAGACCCATAACCGGCAGCAGAACCAAGCGGATTTTTATTGGTGATATTCCAAGCCGCACGTACAAGCTCAAGGTCATCAACCAGGCTTTCTGCATACGCGCCAAACCATAAACCAAAGGACGATGGCATAGCTACCTGTAAATGGGTGTAGCCGGGTAATAATACATCCTTATGTTTTTCGCTTAGTTCGATCAGCAATTCAAACAATTGGTGGGTTGCCTCAACTGTTTGCTGTAACTCGTTCCGAAAAAAAAGTTTAAGGTCTACCAGCACCTGGTCATTACGAGAGCGACCGCTATGTATTTTTTTACCGGCATCGCCAATACGGCGGGTAAGCAGCAGTTCAACCTGCGAGTGTACGTCCTCCACATCAGCTTCAATCAGGAAATCCCCGTTTTGTACCTGCTGGTAAATAGTTTTCAATTCCTGCTGTACTTTTTCAAGGTCCTCGTCTTCAAGCAAACCAATGGTATTAAGCATACGGGTATGCGCCAATGATCCTAAAACATCAAAAGCTGCCATCTGGTTGTCTAACTCGCGGTCTTTACCTACGGTAAACTGATCTACCAGCTGATTTACATCCGTATCTTTTTGCCAAAGTTTGCTCATGTTGCAAAGATGTAAAAAAGGTTTGAGAGACAATAATCAAGATTAAACACTTCAATCCTTACGGTTGAAAAACTAAAATAACGTAGGAGGTTCGTCATTAAGAAAATGCGGCCGGCGAATATTGGTTCCCAATGTGGCATTCAGTTTCTCAATGGTGTAGTCGGCCAGTTCGGGCGAGTAGCGCTCATTGTGCTGGTGCATGAAGAACCAAAGCGACTGCAATCCTTCATCAGCCCATTTTTTAATACGCTCCACCCATTCATCAACACGGGTGTAATCGGTTGGGATTAAGCCATTGCCCACATAACGGATAAAAGCATGTGGCGTTGGCAGATTCATATGTACACAATCGCGGCGGCCGGTTGCATCAGTAATCACCGACCCGATATTGAGGTCGTGTAATAACTTAAAAATATCCTTGTCTGTGCCTGCTGTGTTAAACCATTCTTTGTGCCTTACCTCCACGTATACGGGTACATCGGTAGGTAAGTGTTCCAGGTAGGCTTTGAGTTCGGGATAACTTTTCGGTGTAAAGTTATCGCTCAATTGCAAAAACAAGGGGCCAAGCTTATCGCCGAAAGCCAGTATTCCGTTGTAAAATTGAGTAGTAACCTCTTCAGCATTTTTTAAGCGGCGTATGTGGCTAATGCTTTGCGAAAACTTGGGGCAAAATTTAAAATGCGGATTAGCTTGTGCCTTCTCTGCCCACTTAGCTATGGTTTCGGGCGGGTAAACGTTATAGAAAGTGGCATTCAGTTCAATAGAATCAAAGTGCTTTACATATTCGTCCAGGAAATTAGCTTCTTTGGTTTTGGGCGGATAGATTTGGCCAACCCATTCTTTTCTTCCCCATTTGGCACACCCCACATAAGCCTGTAAAGGCTTATTGTTTTTGTTTTCCTTTAATGTTTTTGCGGTTAAAGCGGTATCGGGCGGTAAAATAAAATGATCATGTAGTAAGCCTTGTGCATCCTCAACTTTCCCAAATTCCATATCCTGATTTTAAAAACATGAAGATACTGGTTTGCAACTGATTTATACAATAGGCATGTAGCTTTGCCCTAATATTTAGCTTCACCCCAATATTCTGCCTCACCCCAACCCTCTCCAAAGGAGAGGGACTCATAAACTTATGCAATGTTCAGAAATTAAAGTCCTCTCTCCTCCGCAGGAGTCCTTTGGACTGGATAGGATTAGGTGAGGCTCTATTTATTTTTTTTATCTCACTTAACAGCTTGATTATTTGTTACTTGATTATCGGGTCATGCGTTATCCGACCTCAAAAAGCATTCAATACTGTCACTTCTGAAAATGGCCTGTGTCTTTTTAAAATAGAAATAACCAAAACTATTGACACAGCCTATGAAAAAACTACTATTCACAATAACCATGTTCTGCACGGCATTGGCATTGCATGCGCAAGTCACGGCCAATAAAGGAATAATTAAAGGGGTTATAATCGATTCTGCAAAAAACAGCGCGATGGGTTATGCAACCGTATCTGTAAGCGATGCTGAAACCAAACTGCCTGTTAAAAGCAGCCTGACAAAAGACAATGGCAGTTTTGAACTGAGCGGCTTGCCACTTAAAAAGTATGTTTTAACCGTTGTGTCTGTAGGCTACCAAACAAAAACTATTGCCAGTATCGACCTTAAATTAGCTGAAGACGGGACGATGAATTTAACCCGGATTTTATTATCAGCATCTACCAGCCAGCTTAATGAAGTGAAGATTACTTCGACCAAACCTTTGGTTAAGCAGGAGATTGACCGTATCAGCTATGATGTACAGGCAGACCCGGAAAGCAAGGCGCAGACTGCTATGGATATGCTGCGTAAGCTGCCGTTGGTTAGTGTTGATGGCGACGATAACATACAATTGCAGGGCAGCGGCAGTTACCGCATATTTATTAACGGAAAACCGTCGGCTTTGCTGGCCAGTAACCCGAAAGATGTTTTACGATCAATGCCGGCAAGTACCATAGTAAAAATAGAGGTAATAACTACGCCTCCTGCAAAATATGATGCCGAGGGTTTGGCGGGTATCATTAACATTATCACCACCAAAGCCACAAGCGATGGCTATAATGGAACGTTGTCAAGCCGGGTTAACAGCCGTTGGGGGCCAAACATCAACTTAACAGCTACCGCTAAAAAAGGTAAGTTTGGTATATCTGGTTATTTGGGCACTGGCAGGCAATTTAATAACAGCACCGGTTATGATAGTTACCGGCAAACTTATTCGCCCGCATCAATGCTGGTACAAAACGGTACCAATAGTTGGGGCGGACACTACGTTTATGGTAGTACAGAGTTAAGCTACGAAATTGATACCCTGAACCTGTTAACGGCATCGCTGAATTACAACAACGGAAAGTTTACCGAGGATTACGACCGCTATACCACTTTTACAAGTAACGCGCCTTTGTCAGCCTATCGCTTGCTAAATGATGGAAATAACAGTTGGAATGGTACCGACCTGAGCCTGAATTACCAGTTAGGATTTAAGCGTAACAAACAGCAATTACTAACCGCATCATACAGATACGTTTACTCGGCAAATGGACAGGCAAGCACCGTAGTTGCCGAAGACAGGGTTAATTACAGTATCCCAAACTATAATCAACAAAATGATGCAGGTACACGGGAACATACCTTTCAGTTGGATTATGTACATCCTTTAAAAGACCTTACCATAGAGGCGGGTGCAAAAGCCATTTTGCGCAATAACTTTAGCAATACCAATAATTTTAACCTGGATACTTTAAACAACGTAGTGCAGTATATACCTACTGCTGCCAATGATTTTACTTATCACCAAAATGTTTACAGCGCTTACAATTCATATACTTATAAGATCCCAAACTGGACATTTAAGGGAGGCGCGCGTTTTGAATATACACACGTGGATGCTGATTTTTCTGCTACAAGTAGTTCGCTTAATATGAACTACAGTAACCTGGTTCCCTCGCTTTCGATCATGAGGAGCTTTAAGAAAAATCAAAGCTTAACTTTTGGATATACTAACCGGTTAGAGCGTCCGGGTATATGGCAGCTAAACCCGTTTGTTGATCGTACCAACCCGCAGATCATCAGCACAGGTAACCCTAATTTGCGGCCGGTGGTGAGTAATTTGTTTGAATTGAGCTATACAAAATCAGGAGTGGGAACCATAAGCACCCGCTTAAGTTATATGTACAGCAATAATTCCATAGTAAGCGTTACCAGATTGCTGTCAGATACATTGACGCTAAATACTTATGAAAATGCCGGAAAAAATAAAATAGCCCGCTGGAATATTAATGGCAATTATCCTTTAGGAAAAAAATTGAACATCAATTTTAATACAGGCTTATTTTACGTGTGGATAAACGGAACTTACAACGGAACCTTTTATAGTAACAAAGGACCTCGTACGAATAGTTTCGCCAACCTAACTTACAAACCCGGAAATGACTGGACAGTTGGTGCATCCGGTGGGTATAACCGCAGGCTTATCTTTTTACAGGGCGGATCAAATGATTTTTATTACAGCTCGTTTAGCGTAGGTAAAAGTTTCCTGAAGAAAAATCTAACGCTTACTGCAATTACTAATAATCCCTGGGCAAATCATTATAGCTATAAGCAATTTACATCCACGCCCGACTTTTATCAGCAGATCGTCAATCACCAGCTATACCGTACTTTCAGCTTTAGTGTAAGCTATAAATTTGGTAAGCTGAGCAGCGACATTAAGAAAAATCAACGTAGTATCAACAACGATGATGTGAGCAGTAAAGGAAACTAATAGTAACCATATTAAATAGATAAGGCTGCCATTGGCAGCCTTATCTATTTAATGGAATTTACGCTCGAATTGATATAGCGTTAAGCTTTTGTAAGTTTTGCCAGGTTCCAAAACAGTAGATGGAAATTCCGGCTTGTTTGGCGAATCAGGGAAGTGCTGCGTTTCAAGACAAAAAGCAGTGCGGAAATCATCCGGATGGCCGCCCTTCATTTTGTACGCGCCTTTCATAAAGTTGCCGGTATAAAACTGCATGCCTGGCTCGGTGGTAAATACCTTCATAATTAAGCCGCTTTGGTCGCCAATTACAGTAGCTACAGGTATTTGTGTGTTATGCTTGTTTAATACATAGTTATGGTCATAGCCGTTTGCAATCTTGAGCTGTTCGTTATCTTTATTGATACGGTCGCCTATAGGTAAGGGTGCCCTGAAATCGAACGGGGTTTCTTTTAAACTGGCCAGCTTACCGGTAGGTATCAGATTTTTATCAACCGGGGTGTACTCATCGGCATTGATCTGCATTACGTGTTTTAAAATATCGCCGCTTCCCCAGCCATTTAAATTAAAGTAAGCATGGTTGGTAAGGTTTACTACCGTTTTTTTATCGGTAGTAGCTTGGTACATAATTTCAAGGCTGTTATAACGGGTAACGCTGTAAGTTACTTTTACATCAAGGTTGCCTGGGAAGCCTTCTTCCATATCAGCCGAGTGATAGGTAAGTACAAGCTGATGCTCATTAGGTTGCTCGGCATCCCAAACCTTTGAATCAAAACCAACTTTACCGCCATGCAGTGTATTTGGCGCGTTATTTATAAACAAGTTATAATCTTTACCATCCAATTTAAAATGGCCATTGGCAATGCGGTTGCCGTAGCGGCCTATTAAAGCACCATAATAGTTACTTGTTGATTCCTGGTAGCCTTTCAAATTATCAAACCCCGCAACAACGTCTACCATCTTATTGTTCTGATCTTTAACCAGCAGGCTTACAATGCGCCCGCCATAATTAGTGATGGCGGCCTGCATGCCGTTCTTTCCTTTTAAAATGTACAGCTTAACCTGCTTGCCGTCTATAGTCTGTTCAAATCCTGACGGGGATGGTAGCGCCTTATCGGTAGTGATACTGTCGGTCATTGTCGAATTATTTTTTACAGTGTTTTTGCAAGATGAAATAGTACCGGCAATTACACCCAGCACGATCATTAAATTTTTAGGTTTAAACTGTAGCAGATGCATGATATGTTTTTTATAGGAAAATGAACTCCGATTTATCAATTTGGTTTCCGGTTTTCAATTTTAAATAAAATTATTGTCATTCCTACATTATTATTAATTAACTGCAATTGATGATAATGGCATAAATGTTGCCATTTTATCAATAAAAGGAAACACTTAATAATAAGTTCATGATGTTTGCGTTTCTTTGCAACGTTAATAATGCCGCAGCGTAAAATAAAAAAGAGAAAGATTATACTTGTAGTCATGGTGGTTGCCATGTTCTTTGTGGCATATGCGCATCATCGTTTTGGCGACAAACCTGCTGAGGTAGGCCGCCTGCAGGATAAGGCAATGGACGAAACTTCGGGTATTGTGGCATCAGCGGTTAATTCCGGGGTATTTTATGTACATAATGACAGCGGTGACACCAGTCGCTTTTTTGCAATCAACGAAAACGGCAAATTAAAAACCACCTATTATTTTAAAGGCAGCAGCGGTTCGCCGTTAGGCGTACAGGATTGCGAGGATATTGCAATAGGGCCGGGGCCTATTAAAAACAAAAGTTATTTGTATCTGGGTGATATAGGTGATAACGGTGCGAGCCGCAAATACTTAACTATTTATCGTTTTGCCGAACCCAAGGTAGCTGCTGACTATAACCAGGTTGCCAATATAGAAACTGTTCCGTTATACCTGAAATATCCCGACGGGCCAAAGGATGCGGAAACAATGATGATTGACCCGCTTGAAAAATTGCTTTATATCGTATCAAAAAGAAAAGACTCGGTAAGTGTTTACACATCTCCGCTTACTTATAAAGCAGGGGATACGGTGACCATGACTTACCGGTGCAAACTGCACTTTAAAGGTTTGCAGCCGTTAAAGTGGATCACCGCCGGTGATATATCTGCTGATGGAAAGCAGATATTGTTAAAGAATTATGTTAACGTTTACTATTGGCGCCGCGAAGCTGGTGAACCTGTTTGGAAAGCCATGATGCGCAATGCGAAGGTGTTGGATTATGAACAAGAGAAGCAAGGCGAAGCCATTGGTTTCAGTCGCGATGGTAAAAGCTATTATACAACCAGCGAAGGGGTATTTGCACCTATATACAGGTATACCTCGCCTGGTTATTGAACCTCGCCATTATCCGGAATTTCTTCCCAGTAAATTGTTTCCATAAATACCCCGTTTGTGGCGGCAACTTTGTCGCGTATTTTTTCAAGTTCTGCTTTAAGCTGCCCGGGATTTTCAATTTCTTTTACAGAATGATAATATAAGGTATTGCCAGTTTTGCTGTTTATAAACTTAAAGTGTTTTTCAGTATGGCCCATGGTATTGGTTAATACATTAGTAAAACACCCTTACTGCTCCACTTGTTTGATATAAACATGATATTTTGTTAATACTTAATACACTTTACCTAACCATATTGCTATATTGTTTCACCAATAAATAAAACATGAATAAGAAATTTTTTACAACACTGGTATTGCTTTGCGCAATGGTTTTAAGTGCGTGGGCTTACTTTGCATCGCTTGACGGTAAATGGACAGGCAACCTTAATTTTAATAATGAAAATGTACCGCTTACCTACAACTTTAAAGTTGATGGCGATAAACTTACCGGTACGTTTGAAACATCACATGGTAACGGCAGTATCGAAAATGGTAAAGTAAACGGCGATAGCTTTACTTTTAGCACAAACATTCAGGGTTTGGATATCCCGCATACCGGAAAAGCATATGCCGATTCTGTATCATTAGATATTGATGTACAGGGCAGCAATTATCACACAACCTTAGCAAGGGCCAAATAGCTGTTCACTTTTTACATCCGGCTTACACCATTATAAAGTATCGGGGCTACATTTGCTGTTATGAAAATTGAAATATGGTCTGATGTCATGTGCCCGTTTTGCTATATCGGCAAACGCAGGTTTGAAGCAGCGCTTCAGGACTTTGCACATAAAGATGAGGTTGAAATTGAGTGGAAAAGCTTTCAGCTTAACCCGATGATGAAAACCGACCCTACCATCAGCATTCATGAATACCTTGCTGAAGCCAAAGGCTGGACAATAGACTATGCCCGCCAGTTAAACGGACAGGTAACCGATATGGCAGCACAAGTTGGCCTTGATTATTTTATGGACAACGCCGTTGTGGCCAATAGTTTTAATGCGCA
The DNA here is from genome assembly GCF_028736115.1 of Mucilaginibacter sp. KACC 22063. NCBI lineage: Bacteria > Pseudomonadati > Bacteroidota > Sphingobacteriia > Sphingobacteriales > Sphingobacteriaceae > Mucilaginibacter > Mucilaginibacter florum. Next base: position 1,357,034 of record NZ_CP117877.1, read on the forward strand.
TCGCCTTTTACAGTTGGCTAAACAGCATAACCTTGGCGACCAGGCAGAAGAACAATTGTTTAAAAGCTATTTTACACTGGGTAAAAATATTGATGATATGGATACGCTTGTTGAAATAGGCCAGGCGGCAGGACTTGAGGAAGATGAGATTAGAAAGATTTTATCTGGAAAAGAACTTTCAGATGATGTTCACCATGATCTGCGCGAAGCCGAAGAGTTAGGCATAAGAGCTGTGCCATTTTTTGTGATCAACCGAAAATATGCCGTATCTGGTGCACAGCCTGAACCTGTATTTGCTGATGCCTTGCAGAAAGCCTGGAGCGATGAAGCCGTATCAGCTACATCAGATGGTAACAGTTGTGACATCGACGGCAACAATTGCTAAACAATAGTAACAGATATTTGAGCGCCGGTGTAAAGCACCGGCGCTTTTTTATTTAACTACTTGTTGCTTTAATGCTGACAGTGAAAATGCTGCTATCTTTGCCGCATGGAATGGATATCTGTAAAAGTTAAGTTGCCCGAGGCTAATATACCGGTAATGGTAATCACGGAGAATGAAGCCTATCAGCCTTTTGGTAACATACAGGTAGCTTACAGTACCGAAAACAAGTGGTTAACTAAAGACACCGAATTAGACAAGGTTACCCACTGGATGCCGTTACCACCTTTACCCGATGAACAGTTTGAAGCCATAAAGATAGTGGCAGATAACGTTGCCGATCTGTATGCCCCTGCCGACCGTAGCCTTGAGTCTTTTTCTTTTGACATTAAAGTAGAAGGCATAGCTTATACCGCTATCTATAAAAAAGATGAAGAAGGTTACTGGGTTTTTGCTGAATACAAATTACAATAACTTACGCACAATAAAAAATGCACCTGCCGCAGCAGCGGCTGCAATTCCTCCTAATTTAATCCGGCTTGGTGTAACTGTTTTTGAAGTATAGCCACCCGCAATCTTATAACTGTCGTTATTAGGTGCAAATATGGTTCCGTTAGTTACAGGTTCTGGTTCGGCGTTCTTAAAATAAAGCTGCATAAACCTAAGTAATGACCACCTGGTAAGTTTGGGTGAAACAATTTGCCCTAATTTAGCCATGTATGCGGTGCTGCCCACCATTACATAGTCTTTCGGGTGCTGCAGTAACTCAACAATTTGTGACGCTACTTTTGTAGTAGGTATAACCGGCGGAATAGGTTTTAATTTTTTACCTGTATAGTTTGCTGCATGTGCAGGGCCGGGAGTATCAACAAAACCTGCATAAACATCACAAACATGAATATCATGGTAATCTATCAATTCTGTCCGCAATGCTTCAGAATAGCCACGCACGCCATATTTACTGGCAGTATATGCTACAGAGTAAGGCATTGCCACGTATCCGCCCGCCGAGTTCATGTTGATAATGGTTCCCCAGCCTTGTTTTTTAAAATATGGGATAGCAGCATAAGCGCCATATAAATACCCCATCAGGTTGGTTTCAATAACTTGTTTATGCGCCTCTACCGGGATGGTAGAAAAATCACCTAATAAACCTATGCCTGCAATATTTATCCATGCGTCAATGCATTTGCCAAATATGCAGGCATCTTTAGCCAGGTTTTGCACTGCCTGTGGGTCTGTTACATCGGTAACAACGGCAATCGCTTTAGCCCCTAAACGATCGCACACCTCAACCACTTCGTCAAGTATCTCTTTATTCCTGGCAGCTAATACCAGTTTGCAGCCATAGCGTGCCAGTTCTATTGCGGTAGCACGGCCAATGCCGCTTGAAGCACCGGTGATAACTATGGTTTGTTTATTTAAAGGCGGTTTAACGCAGTTGGGTGTACGAAATAAGCTCATCAGGCAATTGTTTCAGTTTCTCAATGATACAACCTTATTTGATAATGAAAGGTTTATGAAATATTAACTTTAACTTACAATTTGTGCTTTGGTGGTTAAAGCGCCATGAAATGATCGGTGAAATCAGTAAAGTTATCAAACTTCAGATCGTAATCTTCGGTAGATCCAAAGCCATAAGTTACAAACACATAAGGCAAGCCAGCCAAACGGCTCTGCTCTCCGTCGCCTTCGGTATCACCAATATAAACCGGATTTTTAAGGCCATGCTTTTCCATCAGCAATTTAATATTATGGTTTTTGGGCATATAGTTTACGCCGTAAGCCATTTCATCCTTAATGTAATCACCAATTCCGGCCCAGTCTATAAACAGCTGAATGATGCCTTTTGCGCAATTACTCAGAATGAATAAGTCATACTTCGTAGCCAGTTGCTTTAAGCCATCTTTAACACCTTGATATAAAGTGCCGCCCATTTCAGGTATCAGCTGATGGCGTTGCTGTGCAACAAGCCCGTAAATTTCTGTGCGGCGGTCGTCATCAAAATCGGGCATAATTTCAGCAATCACCTTTTTACCCTCCCAGCCTACCATACGGGCAAGGTTATCGCGCTCTACCACAATATCAACCCCTAATTCATTGAAAACGTTGTTCCATGAGCAGGTATAAACATCTACGGCATCCCAAAGAGTACCGTCCATATCAAAAATGAGGCTGTCGGGTTTTTGCATAGGTGTAAGGTAGCACTAAAATGCTATTTTTCTATCAGCCCCGAAATTACATTGATACTTAATGCTACAATAGCTGTATTAAAGGCAAAGGAAATAAGGCCATGCACAAGTACCAGGCGGCGTAAATGTTTATCAGAAATTTCCACGTCCGATACCTGAAAGGTCATACCAATCACAAATGAAAAGTAGGCAAAATCAAGATAATCAGGCTCTTTCTCATCACCCGGAAACTCGAGGCCACCAACCGGTTTATTATCTCCGCTATCGTCATCGTCGGTATCATAATACAAGTGTGCATAGCGTAATGCAAAAATGGTATGTACCAATACCCACGATACAATTACAGACCCTATGGCTAACAGCACATGCCAGCTTACTTCGGCTTTAGAGCCGTTTTTGGCTTCCAGCAAAAGAAATACAATGGCAAATAAGCTAAAAACCGATGCAATGATCACCAATATAAAAACCATGGTTCGGTTGCTGTCGCCAAGTGTGTAGTTTTCACTGAAGGTTTTAGGGTTGGCAGTGAAGATGATGATCCAGTCCATAATGGTTGCGCTTAACGAAAAGCCCATCCAGCCTAATAAAATAGCTGTAAACATGCTAACCGTATGGAAAGTACTAAAGAAGATAATAAGCGCTACGGCAAGCGATATAAATACGCGGTAATGCGCGTCGGCGGTAATAAGTGGTTTTCTTGCAGTTTTGGGTTTAACGGTTCGGCGGGGCATCGGGTTAAATTTATGCTTTAATGCTTACAAACCCGCGTCTTATTCAAAAGTTTCAATCACCCGGCCAACCTGCCCGTCTTCTAACCGTACTTTTATACCGCGCGAATGGAAAGCTGCACTGGTAAGCAGGTCTTTTACAATGCCATTGGTGCGTTTGCCGCTGCGCTGGTCTTTCTTTAAAATGATATCTACTTCCAATCCAGGGTAAACGTCTTTGCGGTTTTTGCCATCCATGCCGTAAAGATAAATAAACACAAGTAATCTTTTAAAGCAACTCGTTTAGCCCTCTCCGTTTGGAGAGGGTTGGGTGAGGCTATTTGTTAAATATTGTTAAAAAATGTTAAGGAACTGGTTGACTATCAATCATCATAATTTATTATCTGGATATTAGCCCGTCAACAACTAATCTTTACCAATCATGTCTTACAAGAAAATTAATAACCTGCTGGGCTTGCTTTGTTGCATCATAGCCATTGTAACCTACACGCTTACGCTTGAGCGTACGGTAAGTTTCTGGGATTGCGGCGAATTTATTTCCTGTGCCTACAAACTCGAAGTTTCGCACCAGCCTGGTTATCCCTTGTTTGCCATGTTAGGTAAAGCATTTTCACTACTCTCATTCGGCGATAAAACAAAGGTGGCGCTGTTTACCAACTTTGGCTCGGCGGTGGCCAGTAGTGTAGCTATTATGTTCCTGTTTTGGACCATTACCCTGTTAGCCCATAAGCTGCTGGTAAAAAAGGGAGAGCTGCCTTCAAATGTACAAACCATACTTATTATGGGTGCCGGTTTGGTGGGTGCCATAGGGTTTACTTATACAGATACGTTTTGGTTTTCGGCAGTGGAAACCATTGTATTTGCTCCGGCTATGCTATGTACCGCAGTTGTTATTTGGGCCGTACTAAAATGGGAAGCGCATGCTGATGAGCCCGGTGCCGACAGACTGTTGGTACTGGTAGCCTACGTAATGGGTTTGTCCATAGGCATCCACTTACTCAACCTGCTTACTATACCTGCACTAACTTTGGTTTATTATTTCCGCAGAAGCAAAAAGATCAGTAACCGCAATACTTTGATCGCATTTTTATCAGGCGTAGTGCTGCTGGCTTTTGTGCAGTTCGGTATTATTCAGTATACGGTTAAGTTTGCTGCTTATTTCGATCTGTTTGTGGTCAACTCGCTGCACATGCCATTTAATAGTGGTGCATTGATTTTTATTGTGGTATTGTTAGGTGCTTTGGCAGCTGGTATTGTTTACAGTATCCGAAAGCAAAAACGTGCGCTTAACCTGGCACTGGTTTGTGTAGCCTTTATCTATTTTGGCTACAGCTCTTTTACCATGATCCCGATCCGGGCACATGCTAACACCACGCTCAATAATACCCACCCGGATAATGCCTTTACTTTAGGGGGATACCTTAACCGCGTTCAATATATTTCTCCGCCGCTTATTTACGGACAATATTATGATGCCAAGCCAATTGACCAAAAAGAAGGCCGCACGCTTTACCGCAAAGGCGATAAGCAATATGAGATGATAGGCAAGCAGCAAAAGCTTATCTATGATCATAATACTATTCTGCCGCGTTTGTATAGTAATGATCCCGGGGATGTCAGCTTCTTTAAACAATGGCTGCAACTGAGCGATAGCCATACGCCAAACTTTGCAGATAACATGAACTTTATGTTTAGCTGGCAAATGTACCAGATGTATTTCCGTTACTTCCTTTGGAACTTTGTAGGCCGTTATAATGAAACCGATGGACAAACCAGCACCAAAGATTTAAATGGCAACTGGACAAGCGGATGGTTTGATCATGGCAAGCACTTGCCAAATTCTATCTTGAGCAACAATAACTACATGCCGCTGTATGCCATACCACTGATTATTGGCTTATTGGGTGCTGTATACCAGTATCGTAAAAATAAAAATGACGCACTGGTAGTACTGATGATGTGGTTTTTTATGGGACTGGCCATTGTACTTTATGTAAACCAGGATAACCTGCAGCCGCGCGAGCGGGATTACTCGTATGTAGGCTCTTTTTATGCTTTTGCCATTTGGATTGGTTTAGGTGTGCTTGCCATGGCCGATCTGGTAATGAAAAAGTTGAAAGGAAAGGTTGCTGCTTATGCAAGTGTTGCAGCTTGTTTAATTGCTGTCCCGGTTTTATTAGCAAGTAAAGAATGGCGCGGGCATGATCGTTCTACCAAAGCTATAGCGCATGACCTGGCTTATGATTACCTGATGACCTGCCCGAAAAATGCGATACTGTTTACCACTGCCGATAATGAAACCTATCCGCTGTGGTATTTACAAGAGGTGGAAAACGTACGTCCTGATGTACGTATAGTAAATACGGAACTGTTTACTGGGGATTGGAACATCCGCCAGATGCAGCGCAGTGTGAACAACTCGGCTCCGCTGCCAATAACAATGGCTTATGATAAATATAAAGACGGTGTGCGTGACATCATTCGTTACAATGATGCCAAACTGCCCGATTCGGTAGAATTGAAAGAGGTGTACGATTTTGTAATGTCTGACAATCCGCAGGCCAAGGTTGAGTATACGGATGGCAGCACGGAGAACTATTTACCTACCAAAAATTTTAAGCTGACCATTGATAAAAAAGCAGTGCTTGCCAACCATGTAATTGCGCCGGGACAAGAAGACCGCCTGGCTGATACGATGGAGTGGAAGTTCCCTGCCGATTACCTTACCAAAGGTAATTTAGCCATGATGGACATCCTGGTACATAACAACTGGAAACGTCCCATATGCTTTGCCTATTCTATGAGTGATGCCGATTCTTTTGGCTTGCGCCCATACTTATACAAGGAAGGTTTGCATAGCCGCCTGTTGCCGTTTAAAAAAGAAGCCACTACAGATGATCAGGATAGTGACAGGGTAAACTCGCTGGTGATGTATGATAACATGGTGAACAAGTATAAATATGGCAATTACAAACACGCCCGTTATCTTGATAACCAATCGGCTGATATGTTTTATCCTATCCTGTTAAACACATTCATGACTTTGACGCAAAGCCTTGTTGCCGAAGGCCATAAAGATTTAGCCTTAAATACCCTTCACAAGTTTGATGAAGTAATGCCCGACCTTAACCCATACATAGACGTGGCGGCACGTAAGTTTTATGTAGCAGATACCGCTTACCATTTACAGGATGTTAAACTGGGTAATAAGTATGTAAACAGTATCGCTGCTTATGTAACCGATCAGCTGAATTATAACTATCATTTAATGAAAGACAATCCCGATACGTTAGACACCCGTACCGTGCAAATCGGTATGTCGGTACTTAATGGATTAGCAGGATTAGCTAAAGAAAATAACCAACCGGCGTTGTATGCAAAAGTTGATGGTTATGTAAAAGATTATGAAGGAAAATTTTCGCCTATACTTGGCAAGCAATAGTTAATTTCAGGTGTTGTACTTGAAAATTTAATGCTATGCCCGAATTGCCCGATCTTGAAGTTTTTGCTCATAACCTGGATAAACAGTTAGCCGGTAAAACGCTGAAATGGTTAAATGTAAACAGCCGTAAAGCCAAAGTAAGCGCGGATGATATGCAGCAGGCATTGCATGGACATAAACTGAAAAAGGTTTACCGCAGCGGGAAGGAACTTTACTTTGATTTCGGTAAGCATACACTTGCTTTGCATTTAATGCTGCACGGGCAACTGCATTTGTTTAAAACGCATAACGAAAATAAGTACACGGTTTTAGACATGAACTTTGACGATGGCGAAGGGCTGGCGCTTACCGATTTTCAGGGAGCAGCTACGCCAACGCTTGATCCGCCGGAAACAGATGTGCCAGATGCACTGGATAAAACGGTAAATGCAAAATGGTTTGTGGAGAAGCTGTCTAAGAAACGCTCCGCGATCAAGACCATTTTGCTCGATCAGAAATTTATCAGGGGAATTGGAAATGCCTATGCCGACGAGATTTTATACGATGCAGGTATATCGCCGTTTTCTGTCGCCAATAAAATACCTGACAATAAGGTTAAAGATCTGGCAAAGTCAGTACACAGCGTTTTAACTGAAGCACAAAAGCAGATTATAAAAGCAAAACCGGATATCATCAGCGGCGAATTCCGCGACTTTCTGCAGGTGCATCATACACGCAAAAAGGAAACACCAAAAGGTGAGAAGATCTTGGTGAAAGAAGGCTCCCGTAAAACGTACTATACCGAAGCGCAGGAGTTGTTTGAGTAGAAGTGAGATCGTTGAAATGTCATTGCCAGGAACGAAGCAATCACAAAGTAGTAGATTGCTCTTGCAAATCGGAGATTGCTTCTCCGCCTTTCGGCAGATCGCAATGACGATAAGTGTTTGTTGCTTCAGATTCTCGTGAATTGCGATGAGTGCAACGAAGAAGCAATCCCCGATTTGAAAAAACAATTTTCTTATTAGCGATTGCTTCTCTGCCTTTCGGCAGATCGCAATGACACAAGATGTTTTTTGCTTTCGACTTTCAGCTTTTCGCTTTCTGCTTTCAGCTTTCAACTCCTCACTCAAATTCAGCATATCTTTTCCAGCATCTGGATATACAAATTGATGCCTTCTTCAATTTCATTTACATAGATAAACTCATCTGCGGTATGTGAACGAGCCGAATCGCCGGGGCCTACTTTCACAGAAGGAATATCTAATAGCGATTGGTCTGACGTAGTTGGCGAACCGTAAGTGGTTCTGCCTAAAGCGATGCCAGCTTGTACTATAGGGTGGTTTTTATCTATTGATGATGGCTTTAAACGGATAGAACGTGGTTTTACCTCGCTGGTTACATGCTCGCGGATCATCTCTAACACTTCCTCGTTGCGGTAAGCATCTGTAACACGCACATCAACGGTAAAAGTACATTCGGCAGGTACTACGTTATGCTGCGAACCTGCATTGATGATGGTCACCGACATTTTTATCGGCCCAAAAACTTCCGACTCTTTAGGGAAACGATAGGTACGGAACCATTCGATGTCTTGTATCGCTTTATAAATGGCGTTTTCGCCTTCTTCGCGTGCGGCATGGCCTGCTTTACCATGCGCTGTACAGTCAAGCACCATAAGCCCGCGTTCGGCAATAGCAAGATGCATTAAGGTGGGTTCACCTACAATGCCAAAATCCAGTTTGCCAAGTTCAGGAATGATCAGTTCAAGACCATTAACTCCCGAAATTTCTTCTTCGGCAGTAGCAGCCAGGCAAAAATTGTACTTCAGGCCTTCTTTTTCGTAAAAGTAAAGGAAGGTAGCAATAAGCGATACCAGGCATCCACCTGCATCATTACTGCCTAAGCCATAAAGCTTGCCGTCTTCAATTTTAGCTTCAAAAGGATCGCGGGTATAGCCCGAGTTTGGCTTTACCGTGTCATGGTGCGAGTTAAGCAAAATGGTAGGCTTTGCCGGGTCAAAGTGTTTATTCCATGCCCAAACGTTATTCATTTTACGGTGTGTTGCTACGCCGTGTTGCTCTAAATAAGCATTAACGATATTGGCCGTAAGATTTTCTTCTTTACTAAAAGAGGGTGTAGATATCAGGTGACGAAGCAACTGAACTGCTTCCTGAAATAAGGTGTTTATATTAATCATAACTGGTAGGGATACCCCGGTAGTATGGCACAAAGTTAAGGTAATTTTTGAAGATGTAGGCGTACCCATGTGCAGATGCTTCGCAGGGTATTTACGGTTGCTATAATCTTCATGCTTTTAATTACATTTGAAATAAACAAACCGTACACGATAACCTATGCTTTTCACCGAAGACTTTTTGTACTATGTATGGAAATTCAGGCTTTTTGATCGCACAGCGCTGAAAACCACTGCCGGTGAAGATATAGAAATATTAAACCCGGGTTTACAAAACACTAATGCCGGGCCGGATTTCAGTAATGCCCGTGTTAAAATTGGCAACACCATTTGGGCCGGAAATGTAGAGATCCACGTTGCCGCATCAGACTGGCGAAAGCACGGCCACCACCATGATAAGGCTTATGACAATGTGGTGTTGCATGTGGTTTATAAAAATGATATTCCTGAAACCTTGTTGCGCCGCGACCTTCCAACATTAGAGTTGGCTGAGCGTATCCCAGCCGAACTTTATAGCCGCTACCATCAAATGATTTATGGCAATCAGCGTTTAATCCCCTGCGAGGCAACTATTGCTTCTGTAGATAGTTTAACTATGCGTAACTGGCTCACCCGCGTTTTAGTGGAACGCTTAGAGAAGAAATCGGCTTTGATCTTAGAATCATTAGCGCATAATAAAGGCGATTGGGAAGAAACTTTTTACCAGCATTTAGCTGCAAATTTTGGTTTTAAAGTTAATGCGCTGCCATTTGAGATGCTGGCTAAATCTTTACCGCAATCCGTTTTGGCCAAGCATAAAAATTCTCCTTTACAAATAGAAGCATTAATATTTGGCCAGGCTGGTTTTCTTGAAGAAGACTTTACGGAAGAATATCCCAACAAGCTCAAAACTGAATACCAGTTTCTTCGTAAAAAATATAACCTCAACCCCGTTGAAAAGCACTTATGGAAATTTGCCCGCATGCGGCCGCTTAACTTTCCAACAATCAGGCTGGCACAATTTGCTGCACTCATTGTAAAATCAAACCATTTGTTTTCTAAGATTATCGAGATTAAAGAGATTCCGCAACTGATTGATCTGTTTGCAGGCATCGAAGTAAATCCGTATTGGGATACCCATTATCGTTTCGGTACAGAAAGTAAATCAGTATCAAAACAAATGGGGGAGAGCTCTGTTAACAACATATTGCTTAATACATTGGCGCTCACCTTGTTTAGCTACGGCAAGTACCATCAGCAACAACGATACATAAGCAGATGCTTACAGCTTTTAGAAGAGTTGCCCGCAGAACAGAATAACATTATAGATGATTTCGACGTTTTAGGATTGAAAACTAAAACTGCTTTTGAAACACAGGCCCTATTGGAACTTCGCAACAATTATTGCAACTTTAAAAAGTGTTTGCAATGCGGCGTTGGAAACAAGATATTAAGATTGGTTTGAGATGATACAGCGTATTCTAACATTTTTTGAGCGTTACTCATTTGGGGTTTGCACCTATCTTGGCGAACGCTTTAATATCTCTATAGCCAAAATCAGGCTATTTTTTATTTACTCATCATTTCTGGCAGTAGGTTTTCCGCTGGTATTTTATTTTTTTGCAGGAATTGTGCTTGATATCCGCAACTATGTAAAGCGTATCCATTCAAGGATAACCGATCTTTAATAAAAAGCCAGCGTTAAATCCCGGCTTTGAATTTTCTATTTTAAAGGTTTCCGCACTTAAGAAACAGAAGGCAATTATATCCGATTATCCCAGGGTTATCAAAAACTAAGTGATTAACTGGCAGGCCTTAAATAGTTAAACCTGGTCGTCGTACTCTATTTTTACTTGAACAGATTTATCGTCGTGTACCTTGGCAAACTGGCGGGGGTTACGTGTAAAATCAGGATCGGTATCCAGGTAAATGTTGGTTACGTTTATTATCTGGGGCTTTGCTTCAGTGCCGATGTTGTATATGCAAGACTGGTCGTTATCAAGTTTGCTTTTTATCTCCTGATATTCTCTGCCGGTAAGCATTACCATTTTTTCAGCTTTCATGAATCGTAATTTATATGTTTACAACGCGCAATGTAAGGTTTTGATTTTAAGATCAGCTTAATATATCGGCTATTTCTTTAAACCCTTTTTCGCGTGCAAGGTCGGCAGGTAATTTGCCGCCTTCCATGCGTGCATCAACCGATGCGCCATTTTCCAGTAATAAGATAAGGATGTCAAGGTTGCCATTCTGAGCGGCTGCGTGTAGGGGCGTACTGCCAGCCTGTTGCACCACATTTACATTGGCGCCGTTTTCAATCAATAGCTTTGTAATAGCCGTAAAGTTGCCAGCCACTGCCGAATGTATGGGTGCAACCCGGAAATTGTTATCGGCAGGCAGGTTGACATCAGCTCCCTTTAAAATTAAATACTTAGCTACTTCCAAATGCCCAAAATAACAGGCCAAGCCAAGCGGGGTAAAGCCATCAGGCGCATAATCATTTATAGAATCAGGCTGCGACTGCACCAGGTAAGCCACCGCATCAAACTTACCCGCAGCGGACGCTTCGAACAAATTAATTTCGCTTAAATGTTCGAGTATAAGCGAAACAATCTGCGGCTTTTTAAAGTAGCAGGCCAGCATAAGCGGCGATACATTGTAACTGGTATTGGCAGTAGCCAGCGATGGGTTGGCTGTAAACAGCCTTTTTAATCCCATAATATCTGCCGAACCAATATATGCTTCCAATTGTTCTACGCTCATAAATCAATATTACAAATATTTTAAAAAATATTACGAATGGCGCTTTTATCTATTAACTTTATATTTGCGTTTTTAACTGTCGATACGGATGCCGCCAAAAGGAAATCAGTTTAAATCTTCTAATAGTTTCAGGGACGAAAATAAGCCACGCCAGGGTAACGGACCTGCCAAAAACGGACGTGAAAAGACAGTTAAGTCGCGCATTGAAAAACTGCCTGATTTTAACCTTCACGATGGCCGTTTTGTAAAAATTGCCGGGTTATTTTGCCTGATACTCGCCATATTTTTCTTTATGGCTTTTACTGCCTATATGTTTACCTGGCAGCAGGACCAAAGCTATGTGTCGCGCGCTAATGGCGGCTGGCATAACCTTTTTAAAACCCAGCAGGAGCTTCTTGACAATGGCATTAAAGATCCTATTGTAGATAACTGGATGGGTAAACTTGGCGCTCTGCTTTCAGACCAGTTTATATACCAGTGGTTTGGTGTAGCCTCTTACCTGTTTGTATTTATATTTGTGGTAATAGGTTACCGCATGCTGTTTAAGGTAAGGTTGTTTTCTATACCTAAAACGCTTGCTTATTCTTTTTTCAGCATTGTATTTTTATCAATTGCTGTTGGTTTTATACATGGTTTAATATCTGACTATCCGCACTTTTTAGAAGGCGAATTTGGTTTTTGGACCAACCGTTTGCTTGATGCCCAGATAGGGCAGGCCGGTACAGGGTTTTTACTGGTGTTTGCAGCTTTAACCGTACTGATCATTGCTTATAACATCGACTTTAAATTGCCTGAACGTAAAACCAAAGGCGGGCTTATGCCATCTGTAGCCAATGGTATTGTACCAGAGCCGGTAGAATTGGAAGATGAGTTGATTTCAGAACCGGTGGAATGGCAAAAAACAAACCGGGCCAGGTTTGAACCTATCCCAGAGCCGCCTATGCCAACAACGCCTTTGCAGCAAAACGTAGTGGTGCATAAGCCTATTATAGCAGCTGAGCCTATACACGAGGAAGAAATTATACCGCATAGTACAGCACATACAACAGTTTTGCAAAACAACATTTTGCACGAGCCGATTACTTTAACGCCTGAACCTTTAATGGAAGAAGGTGGGTCGGAAGTAGAGGACATCCCGCTTACTGTTGAAGATACGCGCCCGCAGGCTGAACTGCCGATTGAAAAAGAAACTGAAGTTACTGCTAACGAACTGGTAGACAAATTCGGAACATTTGATCCCAAGCTTGATCTTTCGGGTTATAAATATCCGGGACTTGACCTGCTTGAAAACTATGGTTCAAATAAAATAGCTGTTGATGCCGGTGAGCTTGAAGCCAATAAAAATAAAATTGTAGAGACCCTTAATCACTACAATATTGAGATTGATAAGATCAAGGCAACCATAGGCCCAACAGTAACCTTGTACGAGATCATCCCTGCGCCGGGTGTGCGTATTTCCAAAATTAAAAACCTGGAAGACGATATCGCACTTAGCCTTGCAGCTTTAGGTATCCGTATTATTGCGCCAATGCCGGGTAAGGGTACTATAGGTATCGAGGTGCCTAATCAGCATCCTGAAATGGTATCTATGCGTAGTGTATTGGCTACTGAGAAATTTCAGAACACCACAATGGATCTGCCTATAGCTTTAGGTAAAACCATCTCTAATGAAGTATTTATTGCCGACCTGGCTAAGATGCCACACTTATTGGTGGCAGGTGCTACCGGCCAGGGTAAGTCGGTTGGTATCAATGCGATATTAGTATCGTTGCTTTACAAACGCCACCCAGCCGAGCTTAAGTTTGTAATGGTTGACCCTAAAAAGGTGGAGTTAACTTTGTTCCGCAAAATAGAAAGGCATTTCCTGGCTAAGCTTCCTGACGAGGCTGATGCCATTATCACTGATACTAAGAAGGTAATTAATACACTTAATTCTTTGTGTATTGAGATGGATCAGCGTTATGACCTGCTTAAAGATGCACAGGTACGTAACCTGAAAGAGTATAACGCCAAGTTTGTTAACCGTAAGCTTAACCCTAATGAAGGCCACCGCTTTTTACCTTTCATTGTATTAGTGGTTGACGAGTTTGCCGATTTAATGATGACTGCCGGTAAAGAGGTAGAAACCCCAATTGCCCGTTTAGCGCAGCTTGCCCGTGCGGTGGGTATTCACCTGGTTATTGCCACGCAGCGCCCATCGGTTAATATTATCACCGGTACCATTAAGGCTAACTTTCCGGCTCGTTTGGCATTTAGGGTATTGTCAAAGATAGACTCTCGTACCATTTTGGATGCAGGCGGTGCTGATCAGTTAATTGGCCGTGGTGATATGTTGTTGGCGATGGGCAGTGACCTGATTCGTTTGCAGTGTGCCTTTGTTGATACGCCGGAAGTAGAAAAAATATCCGACTTTATTGGTAACCAGCGTGGCTATTCAACTGCAATGCTGTTGCCTGAATATGTGGGAGAGGGCGAGGCAAGCAGCAGCCCCAAAGAATTTGATCCGTCTGACCGTGACCCGATGTTCGAAGACGCAGCGCGTTTAATTGTACTACATCAGCAGGGCTCAACATCGTTAATTCAGCGTAAGCTTAAATTAGGTTATAACCGTGCAGGCCGTATCATTGATCAGTTAGAAGCCGCAGGTATTGTTGGTCCGTTTGAAGGCAGCAAAGCCCGTGAGGTTTTATACCCTGACGAATACAGCCTGGAAAGACATCTTGAAGAACTGCAAAAAAAGGATTAAACCAATCTGAAATCTTTTTATCTAATTTAAGCTAAGGTCATTACCTTTGGCGGCTGAATTTTATGAAAAAAACTATCTTATTTACTATAATCAGTCTGGCTACATTAGGCAAAACTTTTGCTCAAAAAGATACCCAGGCTAAAGCCATATTAGATCAGGTTACCAATAAGTATAAAACTTATGATGCTGTAAAAACAGACTTTGTTTTTGCATTAGAGAACCCGCAGGCTAATATTAGAGAAACACAGACAGGTACACTTGTTGCTAAATCAAAAAGCAATAAATTTAAAGTAACCATTTATGGTAAACCTGTTGCAGGCAAGCCGGTGATTGCTCAGGAAATCATCAGCGATGGTAAAAGCCAATGGACTTATCTTAAAAAGGATAACGAGGTTCAGGTAAATGAAGTGGATAAAAGCGGCGAAGGTTTAAACCCTGCCCAGATATTTACCATTTACCAAAAAGGCTTTAAGTATTTATATACAGGTGATCAGAAACTGAATGGCAAGCTTTGCCAGGTGATTGAGCTTAGCCCGTTGGATGCTAAAAAGTCGATATTTAAAGTGCGTTTATTTATTGATAAAGCTCAAAAGCAAATTTACAGTGCTTTGATCTTTGATAGAAATGGTAACAAGTATAACTATACCATTAAGTCGTTCAGTAGTAATGCAAACGTGCCAGATAATACTTTCACGTTTGACCCCAAGGCACACCCTGGAGTCGAGGTGGTTGACTTACGATAATATTTAAAGGCTGCAATTGCAGCCTTTTTTGTTGAATAATTGCAAACATTTAGCTGCATTTATTAATTTTGAAATTACACCTATATGCTAACTGCTACTAACCATACACTCGAAAAGCTCGAAAATCTGCTGAAATCGGCAGGTTACAGGGTGAGGTATGAAAAAGGTAATTTTAAAACAGGCGCCTGTCTGTTGCAAAGCAGCAGGATGGTGGTAGTAAACAAGTTTTCGAATCTTGAAAGTAAGATACAGGCTCTGCAAGAACTTATCCGTTCTTTAGAAGTAGATCAGAAACTGCTCGACGAAAAGCAGCAGGCATTTTATCAGCAAATTAAACAAACAGAACTGCAACTGTGATAGTTACGTTTTTAGGGACCGGAACATCGCAGGGAGTGCCCGTTATAGCCTGTAACTGTGAAGTATGTAAATCAACTGATAAGCATGATAAGCGGCTGCGTTCGTCAATTATGCTGCAGGATGATGATGGTACTGCCGTGGTGATTGATACCGGCCCCGATTTTAGGTACCAGATGCTTCGCGAAGACGTACAGCGGCTTGATGCTGTGGTTTTTACCCATGAACATAAAGACCATATTGCTGGTTTGGATGATATCCGTGCTTTTAACTTTAAGCAGCAAAAGGCAATGGATATTTACGCAACAGAGCGTGTGCAAGAAGCGCTGAGGCGAGAATTTTATTACGTTTTTACGGAGTTTAAATATCCGGGCATACCTCAAATGAATTTGCACACGATCAGTTTACAGCGATTTAGCGCGGCAGGAATGAATTTTACTCCCATAGAAGTGCTGCATTATAAACTGCCCGTTTTAGGTTTCCGCATAAAGGACTTTACTTATATCACCGATGCTAAAACAATAAGTGATGCGGAAAAGGAAAAAATAAAAGGCAGTAAAATATTAGTAATAAACGCATTGCAAAGGCAAAGCCATATTTCGCACTTTACACTTGAGGAAGCCATTGACTTTGCACAGGAAATAGGAGCAGAAGAAACCTATTTTACCCATATCAGCCACCGCTTAGGTAAACATGCAGATGTAAGCAAGGAACTGCCCAAAGGCATATACCTGGCTTACGACCGGCTGAAAATTAGCATTTAGCTTCTTCAGTTGCGAGCTGCCTGTTTCAGTAACGAGTTGTGTGTATTCAGTTGCGAGTTATTAGTTGCGTGTTGCCAGTTATTAGGTTCGAGTTTTTATTTTAATCCGCACCTCAGAAACTCACACTTCTTTCATTCTCGCACCTCAGACACTCGCACCTCCAACACTCAAACCTCAGTCACCTGACCTTTGAAATCTACCACCCAGAAGATAAACCTTCTTTTAAAGCCTGCTGATATTTTTCCAAATTGAAAGAATACAGGTATGGAGCTTTATGCGCGCCGCCTTTACGTGGGTACTCAGACCGGTCGAGGATATCGTAAGCTAATATCTTACGCTGAAAGTTACGACGGTCGAGTTTTTTATCTAAAATAGTTTCATAAAGCTTTTGCAGCTCTGGCATAGTAAATTCATGCGGCATCAGGTTATAGCCGATAGGCTGATAATTAAGTTGAAGCCTTAGTGCATAAAGCGCATTATCCAATATCTGTTTATGGTCGAGATTAAGTGCCGGAAGTTCGTTTAAGCTAAACCAGGTACATAATTCGGCATGCAGATCGGGTACAGGTATCGTATTATGAAAATCAACAAGTGCATAATAACCGATACTGATGAAACGGTTACTAAACCAATTATTTTTTTCATCATCAACAATGCCTTTATACATTTCATTATGCGGCCTTGTACGGTTTGGGTCGCCAAATACATGATACTGTTGCAGAAAAATCTGGTCGAGGCTGGTACGTTCTCTTAGTATGCGGCTGGCTGCGTCATCAAGAGGTTCCTGCTTTTGCACAAATCCACCGGGTAAATACCATTTATCTTCATCCTTTACTTTTAGTAAAAGTACTTTAAGTTGCCCCTCGTGAAATCCAAAAACCACACAATCTATAGATATATGTATCAGCCATTTTTCTCTGGCTTCGTTTGAATAATCAATTAATTCCTGTCTTGTAAACATTTAATAGTTAGTAGGATAGCGTTTATCATCAGGCAAAATGCCTATAAATTTTTTAACAAGTAAACCTTAGTTCAACGGCTGCAGTAAAATGATTGATTGTATTTTTAACCGCTTCAATATTAAATTAGCATTAAAGGTTTATTGCAATCTAAATAAACTTTGCCAATAGAAATTTATACTATTTAACTTTTTGAATTACGAAAACGTTTGAAATCGTTTTTTTAATACAATATGTCTTTAAGATTTATTAAATAAAACACCTCAAAATTATAAATACAATTAAATATAAGGGGTGTTAAATTATAATGATTGTGAAAAATTAGGGGTTTTATTAAATAAAAAATAATTCTTATATAATACTTGTGTATACGTTACACTTAATCTACATTAGTTAAACGCCAATTATACTTTATAACCGGGTATAAATTATATAAACTGATATTATTATAACAACAAAGTAAATGTGACACACGCATTGCTTTGATGTAAATACGTTAATAGATTTTGTAGTTACTATATGGTAAAACGTTTACAAAAGCTTATTTCTGTACAACAAGCCTGCTCACATAAATTGCATGTGCAGCATGGGGTGTGCGCACTCCGGGGTAGTCCTTAGCTTATAAAGCCTTTCTCTCTCTCTCTCAACATAAGGCTCAAAATAAAAATCAATAATTAATCAACTAAAATCTCAATCTCATGTTTAAAAGTTTACTCCTCAAGGCGAGAGTATTGTGTTTGCTGCTATGCTGCCTGCTCTCTTCATTGGTAGTTACGGCTCAAACAAAAATCACCGGCCGGGTAATCGGCAGTGATGACAGGCAGCCCATTGTCGGGGCCGCTGTCCGCATTAAAGGTACTCAGGAAGGTACGGTGACTGATGTTAACGGTAACTTCTCCATTAATGCACGGTCGGGCCAGTCGCTCGTAATTACTTATGTGGGCTATACCGCCCAGGAGGTTGCTGTTACAGGGCAACCCAGCTACAATGTTACCTTACAGGTAAATAACAAATCACTTAACGAAGTGGTGGTTACTGGTTATACCGCACAACGCAAAAAAGATATTGCGGGTGCTGTAGCTACAGTTTCTGTTAACGATGCTAAAAAGATCCCTACCAGTAGTACAGACCAAATATTACAAGGCCAGGCTTCGGGTGTAACTGTAGTAACTTCAGGTGCTCCGGGTGCAGGTAGTAACGTATTTGTTCGTGGTATTTCAAGTATTGGTAACAGTTCGCCACTTTATGTAATTGATGGTGTGCAAACAACCAGCATGTCTGACCTTAACCCTAATGATATCGAAAGTATCAGCGTTTTGAAAGACGCAGGTTCTGCGGCTATCTATGGTGTATCAGGTGGTAATGGTGTTGTGGTAATTACTACCAAAAAAGGTAGAAGCGGTAAATCAACCATTTCTTATGATGGCTTTTACGGCACGCAAGTGCCTCCGGGCGGTAACGTATGGCACATCCTTACACCACAGGATATGTCGAGGTTAACTTATGTTGCCAATGATGCTGCCACCTACAATAAAATTTATCCGGGTGGGCCGGGTACCATCCCTACTTATGGTTGGAACGGTACTCAAGGCTCTGGCGCAGGTAGTAACATTGATTTGTCTTTGTATCGTTTTGATGCAAATAATCCGTCAAACGACTTCCTGATCCAGAAATTTAATCAGGCTGGTACAGATTGGTTCCACGAGATTTATAAATCTGCCCCAATTCAGAACCACACAATTAGCGCAAGCGGAGGTAACGAAAAAAACCAGTATTTTATGTCATTAGGCTACCTTAACCAACAAGGTACCCTGATCGAAACTTACCTGAAAAGATACCAGGCACGTGTTAATACTACTTTTGCCATCACAGATCATATCCGCGTAGGCGAAACGGCTAATATTTATTACAGGGAAACACCTTTCTTGGGTAACATAAACCCATCATCTTTCTATTTACCAGGTTATGGTAACCAGCAGGAAGGTAATGCCATTTCTATGAGTTACCGTATTATGCCTCAGATACCTGTATACGATATCGGTGGTAATTATGGTGGTACTTATACTGGTCCGGGTGGCGAGCCGCTGGGTAACGCATCAAACCCTGTAGCTAACCAGGTTAGGGCAAAAGACAGTCGCGACAAAAGCTGGACTATTCAGGGAAATGCATTTGCCGAAGTTGATTTCCTGAAACATTTTACTGCACGTACATTATTCGGCGGTACAGTAATTAGCGATTGGCAGTATGGCTTCAGTGCCTTAAATGCTTATAATGATTACGAAGCACACAACAGTTCAAATGGTTACCGTGAGCAATCTCAATATCAAACCAGCTATAACTGGTCAAACACGTTAAACTATAAGCAAGTATTTGGTAAGCATAACATTAATGCTTTAGCTGGTTACGAGCAAAGATTAACTGTAGGCAGATATATAGGTGGCACATCTACAGACCTGTTTTCTGTAGTACCAGATTATGGTAACGTAAGTAACGGTACTAAAAATAATGTGGCTTCAAGTTATGCCTTCCAGCCTACTTCTATCCAGTCATTATTCGCACGTGTAGATTACATTTATAATGATAAATATATCATCGGCGGTACGATCAGAAGGGACGGATACTCTGGTTTTGGCAACAAAAAATGGGGTAATTTCCCTGCTGCAGTTGTAGCATGGCGCCTTTCTCAGGAAGACTTTATGAAAGGTATCAGCTGGTTGAATGATTTAAAAATCCGTGGTAGCTACGGTGAAGCAGGTAGCTATGCAAATACACCGGGTAATAACTCTTTAACATTGTATGGTGCAGGTTTTGGTACATCATATTATGCTGTTAACGGTACCAACGTATTACAGCAAGGTTTTTATAACAACCAGATCGGTAACCCTGCTACAAGCTGGGAAACAGACAAAATTGCCAACATTGGTTTTGATGCAACTATTATCAAAAATTTAGATGTATCGGTTGAGTTTTACAAAAAGACGGTTAGCGGATTATTATTCCCTCAGCCATTGCCTGCAACCGTAGGTGGGGCAAGTGTGCCGTTTGTAAACCTTGGCAACATTCAAAATAAGGGTATCGACTTTTCTGCTACTTATCATGGCAGGGCAGGTAGTGATTTCACTTACAATATTGGTGCAACACTTACTACCTATAAAAACAAGATCAGCAATATCCCGGGTACTGGTTACGTAGATCTGTCAGGCTCACGCGTGGGTACCATTACCCGTGATGCTAACGGACAGCCAATCGGTACTTTCTACGGCTATAAAGTAATTGGTATTTATAACAGCAATGCAGAAGCCGCTACCGGCGCAACTTATGACGGTGCAGCTGCCGGTTCATTTAAGTATGCAGATATCAATGGCGATGGTAAAATCAACTCTGACGACCGTACATTTATCGGTAACCCAAATCCTGATTTTACTTATGGCTTAAATCTGAGCGCTACTTATAAAGGCTTTGATTTTACTACCGTATTGTATGGTTCACAGGGTAACGACGATTTTAACTACACCAAGTATTTTACAGATTTCTATCCATCATTTGTGGGTGCTAAATCAAGTGCAGCATTATACAACTCATGGGGTTCTCCGGGTGTAACAAATCCAACCGTTACTAAAGCAACCTATTCGCAAACAATGGGTTCAACCATTCCAAGTACTTATTATGTTGAAAACGGTTCGTTCCTGAAAATGCGTGTTTTACAAATTGGTTATACCATTAACCCAAATCTGTTAAAACGTGTTGGTATCAGCAAGGTTCACATTTATCTGCAAGGCACTAACCTGTTCACCATTACAAAATACGACGGTTTAGATCCTGAGTTGCAGCCATCTACTGCTAATGGTGTAAGCGGTAACTATGCGAGCGGAGCCTTTGGTATTGACTATGGTAGTTATCCGAACAACCAAAGGCAATACATCTTAGGTCTTAACTTAACATTCTAAGCATTAAAAGAGATCAGACATGAAAAATAAATTCTATAAAATCGTAGTTCCGTGTACAATGGCTCTGCTATCGGTAACTTACTCTTGTAAAAATTACCTTGATAAGCCTTCTACCGGTACATTAACAAAAGACGTGCTTGCAAACAGGGCAGGTGTTGAGGGATTATTGATAGGCGCATATTCTCTTTTGGACGGTGTTTATCAGGGCCAGTCCGGCGATGCATGGCAAACTACAGTAAGTAACTGGAGCTTTGGCGGTATTGCATCTGATGATGCCTACAAAGGGTCAAACCCTACCGATCAGCCTTACGCTGCTGAAATCATGCAGCACAATGTAAGTGTGATTAATGATTATATTCTTAACAAGTGGAGGAATATTTACAACGGCGTTCAGCGTGCAAATGATGTGTTACGCGAAATTCCGCTGGTAACAGACGGTTCAATTGATGCAACTTATAAAGCACAGCTTATCGCAGAAGCTCGTTTCCTGAGAGCTGTTTACCATCTGGAGGCAGCTAAAATATGGAGAAACGTTCCGTTTGTTGATGAGACAGTTACATATACAGCTAACAACCTGAATGTAGGTAACCCAGGCCCGATATGGGATAAAATTGAGGCTGACCTAAGCGCTGCAGTAGCTGCTCTTCCAACCACCCAAACTCAAATTGGCCGTGCTAATAAGTATGCTGCAGAAGCATTTTTAGCGAAAGCTTACATGTTTGATCATAAGTATGATCAGGCTAAAACCGCACTTGCTGATGTGATAAACAATGGTGTTACTTCAAGCGGTGCCAAATATGCGTTGGGCCCATTTGCCAATAACTTTAACCCGTCTACTAAAAATGGTCCGGAAGCAGTGTTTTCTGTACAAATGTCTGTAGGTGATAATTCAAGCGGTTTCAATGGTAACGCTGGTGATGCGTTGAACTATCCAAGCGGTGGCCCGGCTACCTGCTGCGGTTTTTACCAGCCATCGTTCAGCTTTGTTAACTCGTTTAAAGTAGATCCTACAACTGGGCTTCCATTGCTGGATAGCTTTGACAGTAGCGACTTAAAAAGTGACCAGGGTGTTGCAGCTACAGACGCTACTTACTTTCCTGACACCACTACTCCGGTTGATGCACGCCTTGACTGGTCTGTTGGCCGTCGTGGTATTCCATACCTTGACTGGGGTACTCACCCAGGAGCAGCATGGACACGTGACCAGCCAAATGGTGGTCCTTACAGCCCTATCAAAAACATTTATTACAAAGCACAGCAATCATCAACCAGCGATACTTATAATGGCTGGGCTCCAAACCAATCTAACTCAAACAACTATAACATGATCCGCTTTGCCGACGTATTATTGTGGGCTGCTGAGTGTGAAGTTGAGGTGGGTAGCCTTGCACAGGCTATGGCTTATGTAAACCAGGTACGTGCACGTGCGGCAACTACAAGCGGTTGGGTAAAAGGCCGTTTAACCGGTTATACCAATGGCGATGCCAGCAAACCTATTGTTGATAATACGCAGTATGCAGCTAACTACAAAGTTGGTTTATATACTATGGCTAATTTTACTTCAAAAGACCAGGCACGCAAAATTGTATGGTTTGAGCGTAAGCTTGAATTAGGTATGGAAGGCCACCGTTTCTTTGATTTGCAACGTTATGACGCCCTTTATGGCGGCCCGGGTGGTGCAAACTATATGAAGAATACCATTGATGCATACATTGCACATGATGCCAGCATCCCTACTATGCTAAACCCAACTATTAAAGCTGCAACCTTTACCGCAGGTAAAAGCGAGCTTTATCCTATTCCGCAAAATCAGATCGATTTGCAGAACGGAAGTTTAAAACAAAATCCTAAATATTAATTAAATAGGGTAAAATGAGGTGGAAGATTTATATCTCCACCTCATTTTTATTTAATGCTTTTAGCCGTATCTTTCTTCAATGAGATTTGTTAAATACGCAATTATCTTTCTTGCTTCGGTTACAGTTTTCTCATGTAAAAAGGCAACTCTTTTTCAGCAAATCCCTTCCAGTTATTCTAACATTAAATTTAAAAATCAGATCACCGAAACCGACTCGCTAAACCCGTTAACGCTTATCAATATATACAATGGCGGTGGGGTAGGTGTGGGTGATTTCAATAAAGACGGCAAGCCCGATCTGTATTTTACAGGCAATGCCGTTTCTAATAAACTTTACCTTAATAAAGGCGACTTCAAGTTTGAAGACATCACCATAAAAGCAGGCGTAGCCGGAAAAGGAGGCTGGGCACGGGGCGTGGCTGTGGTGGATATTAATAATGATGGCTGGCCTGATATTTATGTGTGCAACACATTACTTAATGATTCTTTAAAACGTACTAATTTATTGTACATCAACCAGGGAAACGACAAAACCGGTATTCCGCATTTTAAAGAAATGGCTGCTGAGTATGGCCTCAATGCACATGCGCATTCCACAATGGCGTACTTTTTTGATTATGACAATGACGGAGATCTCGATATGTACCTTGCGGTGAACGAGATTGATTTACATGATAACCCTACTTTATACCGGCCGGTAATTACTGATGGTTCATACCACAGCACCGGGCGGTTATACCGAAACGATTGGAATGCGGCATTAAACCATCCGGTTTATACAGATGTATCTAAACAAGCCGGGATGAATATCGAAGGCTATGGTCATGCGGCCAGCATCGTTGATATTAATCAGGACGGTTGGAAAGATATTTACATCACCAATGATTTTATAGGCAGCGATATTTTATATATCAACAACCACGACGGTACATTTACCGATGCTGCCAAAAGCTACTTTAAACATACATCGCTTACAGCAATGGGGCAGGATTTTGAGGACATTAATAATGACGGCCTTACGGATATGTTCGCACTGGACATGAACCCGGAAGACAACTATCGTAAAAAGATGTTCATGCCGCCAAACTCATACCAGATGTATCAGAACAGTGATTACTATGGTTACCAGTATCAATATCCGCACAATACCTTGCAGCTTAATCAAGGCATGTCTTTAGGTGAACGCGATAGCATTGCGCATCCTGTTTTCAGCGAAATAGGTTTTCTGAGCGGTGTATCACAAACCGACTGGAGCTGGTGCCCGCTGATCACTGATTTTGATAATGATGGTTACCGCGATATCATCATTACAAACGGTTACCCAAGGGATGTAACAGATCATGATTTTACAACCTTCCGTAACGAGGCCTACCAGGTAGCTTCGCTTAAACAAATACTTAGCCAGATACCTATAGTTAAAATCCCTAATTATGCTTACAAAAATAACGGCGACCTGCAATTTACAGATGAGTCTAAAAATTGGGGAATGACCGTCCCTTCTTTTTCAAATGGCGCTGTATATGCCGATTTGGATGGTGACGGCGATATGGACATGATCATTAATAACATTAATGATGAAGCTATGGTGTATAAGAACACCCTGCGCGATAATGATGCTGATAAAGGCAGCAACCATTACCTGCAGGTTGCCTTTGTTGGCGATAGCAAAAATATCGACGGCTTTGGCGCATTGGTTAATATATATTACAACCACGGCCAGCAGCAGTATTACGAAAACACACCATACCGCGGCTATTTATCAACGCTGCAAAATTTTGCACATTTCGGCTTAGGGAAGATCGATAAACTTGATTCTGTGGTAGTGCGTTGGCCCAATCTTAAAAAGCAGGTATTGACTAACGTAAAGGCAGATCAGGTACTTAAAGTTAAAATGGCGGATGCACATGTGCCATATACTTTTAATCGTCCTGTCACAGATACTAAAGCGTTATTTGCCGAAGTAACTGCCGAAAAAGGTATCACTTACAAAAACAAGGATGATGACTATGTGGATTTTAACGTGCAGAAACTATTACCCCATAAACTATCTGAGTATACACCGGCAATGGCATCGGGTGATGTAAATGGCGACGGGCTTGATGATATTATAGTCGGCGGTAGTGCGCGTTACCCGGCGCAGGTTTTATTACAGCAACCTAACGGCAAGTTTTTGCAAAAGCAGTTATATCCGGAGGAAAAAAATATTGCAGATAATTTTAAAGACGGTGCTTTGCTGCTTATTGATGCCGATGGCGACGGTGACCTTGATTTATATATAGCAGGCGCCGGTTATGCTAACGACCGCAATTCCGCACCATATCGCGACAGGTTTTATCTGAACGATGGTAAGGGTAACTTTACCGAAGATAAATCGGCTATAGTGCCTAATTACACAAGTAAGCTTTGTGTAAGGGCGATAGATTATGATAAAGACGGTGACCTTGACCTTTATGTTTCGGGGAGGGTTGATCCGTGGAATTATCCTAAACCGGTATCAAGCCTGATCTTGCGTAATGATAGCAAAAACGGCAAGGTGAAATTTACAGATGTCACTGCTGCCGTTGCCAAAGAACTTAAAAACATCGGCTTGGTTTGCGATGCTGAATTTACCGACTTTGACAACGACGGCTGGCCTGACCTTGTGCTTGCTGGTGAATGGATGCCGGTTACCTTCCTGAAAAATGAGAAAGGTAAATTTAAAAATGTAACAAGCCAAAGCGGTATCAGCGATAAGTTAGGGTGGTGGAATACCATCGCTTCAGGTGATTTTGATCACGACGGAGACATCGACTACATAGTGGGTAACGTTGGCTTAAACACTTATTACAAAGCAAGCGATAAATATCCGGTCTACATGACTGCAAACGATGTTGACCATAACGGCAGCTATGATGCCTTTGCTTCGATGTACTTTAAGGATAAAAATGGGGAGATGAAAGAGTACCCCGTTAACACCCGCGATGATGCCATTAAACAGGTGATCAGTTTGCGTATAAAATTCCAAAACTATAAATCGTACGCCGAAGCTACCATGGATCAGTTGTTCGCACCCGAAGCACTGAAAGGTGCCATCAGGTTAAAGGCTAATTACATCCAGTCGTGCTATTTAAGAAATGATGGTGGCGGCAAGTTTACCGCAGTTCCGCTTCCTGTAATGGCACAGATCTCACAATTATCCGGCATAGTGGTAGATGATTTTGATGGCGACGGTAACCTGGATGTGGCAATGAGTGGTAATGATTATGGCACCGAAGTTACCAGCGGAAGGTACGATGCCTTTAATGGTTTAATGCTAAAAGGTGATGGTAAGGGCGGTTTTAAACCGTTGTCGATACTGCAAAGCGGAATTTATATTCCGGGTAATGCAAAGGCACTGGTTAAACTTAGAGATGCTAAAGGTGCATATCTTGTTGCCGCTAGCCAGCGTTTAGGCCCATTGAAACTTTTTGAACTAAACAGGCAGATTAAAACAGTGCCATTGCAGCCTTTAGATATTTGCGCCCGTATAAAGTATAAAAATGGCAGCAGTGCCAAAATGGAGTTTTATAACGGTTCTTCGTTTTTGTCACAATCAGCCAGATTTTTTAATATTGAGCGTAACATGGCGGCTGTGCAAATAACCAACAGCCTGGGCCAAACCAGAAACATATCACTTAACTAACAGATGCTTCCTAAATTATTAAAGATAGCCGTTCCCGTTTTAGCTTTAGGCCTATTGTTTGGCTGCTCGCACCAGAAGTACCCTGTAAAAATTGATGCTGCCGAAATACTGCATCAGAATGAAGACCAGCTAACGCAGGTAATCATATACGATGTTTTTACGCCGCCGGTAGCCAGCCGTATTTATGGTTACACATCATTGGCAGCTTATGAGGCTATTCGTTTTACAGATCCGAAATATAAATCGCTTATTACTCAGCTTAAGGGTTTCGGTAAGCCGCCCGTACCGGAGAAAGGAAAGAAGTATGATTTTACTTTAGCTGCTACCCATGCTTTTTTTACAGTGGCACACAAAGTAACCTTCTCGGTCGATTCTTTAAAGAAATACGAAGCAAGGGTTTATGAAAAATTCAGGAACAACCTTGACGATTCTACTTTCGAGCGTTCGGCTGCATTTGGGGACAGCATAGGTAAGCTGATATTAAAGCGGGCAGCGGTTGATAATTATCCGCAAACGCGTGGAAAGCCACGCTTTTTAGGCAGTACCGATGCCGGTAAATGGCGCCCAACACCGCCTGATTATCTTGATGGGGTAGAATATTGCTGGGGAACTATGAAAACCTTTGCCGTGGATTCATCATCACAGTTCAGGTTGCCGCCGCCGCCAAAATACAGCGAGGACAAAAATAGCGAGTTTTTTAAGCAGGTGCAGCAGGTTTATGATAAATGCACACATCTTTCAAAAGATGAAGAACTGATAGCGCGTTATTGGGACGATAACCCATTTGTGATACAGCATACCGGGCATATCATGTACGCCAATAAGAAGATCACCCCCGGTGGCCATTGGATAGGTATAACCGCTATAGCCTGTAAAAAAACACATGCCGATGCCGTGAAAACAGCGCAGGCTTATGCGCTTACAGCCATTGCGTTGTATGATGCCTTTATCTGCTCGTGGGAGGATAAATATTTCGACCCTTATATTCGCCCGGTTACGGTGATCAATGATAAAATAGACCACAACTGGCTCCCACTGCTGCAAACGCCGCCGTTTCCGGAATATCCAAGCGGCCATAGTGATATCAGCGCAGCTTCCTCAACTATTTTAACACATTTATTTGGTGATAACTTCGCTTTTCAGGATACCAGCGACCTGCGCTATATTAGTATGCAGCGGCATTTCGATTCATTTATCAAAGCTTCTGACGAAACTTCTATCAGCCGTTTTTATGGTGGTATTCATTATCTCAATAGTGTAAACCAGGGTGCAGTGCAGGGGCATGAAGTAGGCGAATATATCTGGAATAAACTTAAACTGACTAATTGATCTTTATGGCTTCTGCAAAATCTAAATATGTACTTGGTTTATCTGTTTTACTGGTAGCTGCATTAGGGTTTAATGCCTGTAATCAGCAAAGTTCCTCAGATAAAAAAGAAATTAAACTTACCGGCAATGCGATTATAGACGGTAAGGCGCTTGCAGAAAAGCATTGCAGCGGCTGCCACCAATTGGTGCCGGTTAATGCGCTTACCAAAGATGTTTGGACATACCATACCCTGCCGTCGATGGCTAAGTATTTAGGTATTTCAACTTATGGATCCGACTATTTTAAAAGAGACAGTGCTGCCAATGTAGGTATCAGCTTGCAGGAGTGGAGCAATATTGTTGCCTACTATAAAAGCACTGCACCAATGGCACTGGATAGCCAGAAACGTTCCACGCCTTTGTTAAATGATTGGGCAGGGTTTCAACTTCAGATGCCTGCATTGCTACCTGAAGGTGCTTCGGCTTTTACTTCAATGGTAAAAGTTGATACCGCAAGCCATAGCATCTATACCAGTGATTTTGGGATAGAAAAGTTAATTAAATGGGGTAAGTACCTTA
This sequence comes from Mucilaginibacter sp. KACC 22063, assembly GCF_028736115.1. NCBI lineage: Bacteria > Pseudomonadati > Bacteroidota > Sphingobacteriia > Sphingobacteriales > Sphingobacteriaceae > Mucilaginibacter > Mucilaginibacter florum. The sequence goes on from NZ_CP117877.1 coordinate 1,385,612, forward strand.
GGATCCAAAAAGAATATTCGCTGCCTTCTGGAGCAGCAGATATGTCGATCAATAAGGATGCTGCCGGTAGTTACAATGCTGCGATATCTTGCGTTGGTCAGCTCGAACCAATGGATTTCCCGAACGGGCGCGTTTTAAAGCTTGATCTGAAATCGCCAAATGCTCAGTTAACAGATATTGAAACAGATCTTTCGCGGCCTGTTTATACTGCTACAGGGGATTTTAATAAGGATGGCTTAACAGATTATGTGATATGTGCGCAGGGAAACATAAGCGGCCATATTTTTTGGATGAAACAAAATGCAGATCATTCCTATAGCCGTATGGAAGTGAAAAAACAGGCTGGGGCAGTACAGGTAACCGTTGGCGATTATAATAATGATGGCTGGCAGGACATCATTGCCCTGTTTGGGTCAGGCGACGAAGGCATCTCCTTATTCTTGAATGACCACAAAGGCGGTTTCAAGGAGCAATCGTTGCTTAGATTTCCACCGGTGTATGGCTCATCAAGTTTTCAGTTGGTTGATGTCAATCACGATGGCAAGCCGGATATTATTTACACCGCCGGCTATAATTATCGCAACTCCCGTATCTTAAAACCGTATCATGGTTTATACATCTTTTTAAACCAGGGTAACTGGAAGTTTAAGCAAGCTTATTTTTATCCTATCAATGGTTGTACAAAAGCCATTGCTGCAGATTTTGATGGCGACGGGGATATTGATATTGCCACCAGTGCTTTCTTTGCCGATCTGCAAAATAATCCGGCAGAAAGCTTTGTGTATTTTGAGCAGTATAGCAACATGTACTTTAAACCGCATGCTGCGCCTGTAAGCAAGTATGGCCGCTGGTTTAGCATGGATGTAAATGATATAAATGGTGATGGCAAGCCCGATGTAGTTTTAGGGAATTACAGCAAAGGTTTAACTATCGAAACCAACAAGAATTTAAATGATAATGCCCGGATACCCTTTATCGTACTGCTCAACCAAACTAAAAAATAATACCTATGAAATTTCTACCTGTGAAAAGGATGACCGCGCCTTCTAAAAATAAAATCACCTTGATAGGCGTTTTGACCGGCCTTTTAACGGTAGGTGTAGTTAGTTTTTATGGCTGCCATAACCAGGATCAAACAAAAGCTTTTCAGATAGCAGATGGCAGGACACTTGCAACCCAATATTGTACCAGGTGCCACATGCTGCCCGAGCCAAAGCTTGCCGATAAAGGAAGCTGGAAGCAAGGTATTTTGCCAGCAATGGCCAAGCAACTGGGGCTACAGGATTATATGGGCCAATACTTTGCCGATAAGCAATCTACCATATCAACTGCAGAGTGGGCAAAAATTACAGAATGGTATCTTAAAAATGCACCAGACTCATTAATTATTCCCAAGCAAGACGTACAGCCACTGCGCGATTGGGCAGTATTTACAGCGGTACGCCCTAAAAACGTAAATAAGCAAACAACGGCCATGACTTGCATGGTAGCGGTTGATTCTATAAATCACCAGCTCTATAGTGGCGATGGTGCAAATGGTTTCTACAGTTGGACTGCCAATGCTCAATCGACCTTGCTAAATACTTTTGGATCTCCGGTTACAGGTGCCCAGTTTGTTAAGCGTGGGAATGATAATGTAGCTGTTTTAACAACAATTGGCCAGATCATGCCAACGGACGAATCAAAAGGGAAAATTCAGGAATACAATTTATCAGCCGGTAAAAAACAGCAGCCGGTTGTGATAACCAATAGCTTGCCTCGCCCTGTGCAAACCGTAACCGCCGATTTTAACAAGGATGGTTTGCCTGATTATGTGGTATGCGGTTTCGGGCATGACAGGGGAGCATTGTACTACGTTGAACAGCATCCGGGGAATAAATTTACTAAGCATGTAATGCGGGCCTTGCCCGGTGGCACGCAGCTTACCACAGGCGACTATAACAATGATGGCTGGCCGGATGTGATTTGCCTTTACGCACAGGCCGACGAAGGTATCCGTATGTACCTGAACGACCATAAGGGAGGCTTTACCGAAAAAACGATATTACGCTTTCCTCCGATTTATGGCTCAAGCAGCTTTCAGTTGGTAGATTTTAACCATGATGGTAAGCTGGATATTCTATATACCAGCGGTGATAACAGCGATTACTCGCGTGTTTTGAAACCATATCATGGGGTATATATTTTTATCAACCAGGGTAACTGGAAATTTAAACAGCAATACTTTTACCATATTGATGGTTGTACTAAAGCGATGGCTGCCGACTTTGACGGCGATGGCGATTTGGATATTGCTGCGATAGGTTTCTTCAGCGATTTTAAATTTCACCCGGAAGAGGGCTTTACTTATCTCGAACAAACTAAGCAGCTTGGTTTTACATCGCATTACATACCTGTTGAAAAAATGGGCCGCTGGATTTGCATGGATGTTGGTGATGTTGACGGCGATGGCGACCAGGATATTGTATTGGGTAATTTTTCAATTGGCCAGAGGGGCTTGCTTAACCAGAAAGGTTTTACGCCACAGTGGGATATGAGCGAACCAATTGTTATTCTCCGGAACAAGACAAAAAATAAATAGTATCATATAAAGGACAAATCTTCGTAACCCAACAACTGTCCTTGTTGCGTAGGTTTGTATCATTAAGTGCTTATGAAAAAATTATTACTTGCAGTTATATGCAGCATGGCTGCATACCTATTGCCATTCAGTTTAAATGCGCAATCTCCGGGAGTTAAGCAGATCAAATTAAGCAGTTTTCAGTTGCAATCTTCGGCGCTGATCTCAGCAAAAGGAAGTGAACTATCATCTGCCAGCTATCATTCACCTGTTTATTGGTTTCCCGTAAAGGTGCCATCAACGGTATTAACCGGCTTAGTGGCTAATCATATTTATCCGGATCCCTACCATGGAATGAATAATATGTATATCCCTGATGCTTCGGATGATTTTAATAAGCAATATAATCTCGAACAGTATTCGCACCTGGCAGGTGAAGCCAATCCATGGAAAAAGCCATACTGGTACCGCACCACCTTTACAGTACCTGCGGGCGATAAAGGAAAAACCTTTCAATTGATTTTTAAGGGCATTAATTACCGTGCAGCCGTATGGGTTAACGGTAAGCAGGCTGCCGATTCAACGCAAATGGCTGGTATGTTTGCCGAATATAGTCTGGATGTTACCAAACAGGTAAAAGCAGGTCAAACCAATGCACTTGCTGTAAAAATATATCCGCTGGATTACCCGGGCCTGCCTGATAAAGAACAATTGGATGCAATGGGGCCATTTTATTTAAATGGCGGCCCAACGGGGGATATCGGCAAAAATGTGACGATGTTATGTTCAGTAGGATGGGACTGGATCCCTCCGGTGCGCGACCGTAATATGGGGATCTGGCAGCCGGTTTATTTACGTACTACCGGTGGGGTTACCATCGCACATCCAAAACTGGTAACTGATCTGCCTAAGTTGCCCGATACCAGTGTCGCTAAGCTATCATTAAAGCTTACGCTGGATAACCATGCCGCGTCATTGTCAAAAGGTAAACTGATGGTGACCATAAAACCTGAAAACTTTGCAGGCAAATCCGTTCAGTTTACGCAGGCTGTTTCAGTAAGCGGAAGCTCATCTGCAGGTGTTTCACTTAATGCAGATAAAATAAGCCAGCTTTTAATCAGCAAGCCGCATTTATGGTGGCCTAATGGCTATGGCAGGGCTAATTTATATAGGATACGCTTACAATATGCTGATGCCCGAGGCATTGCTGATGATACTACTTTTGTATTTGGCATTCGCACGGTTAGCACTAAGGCTACCACTGTAAATGAATATGTACGTCGCGAATTTTTTGTGAACGGCCAGCGTGTGCATCTGAATGGTGGAGCATGGGTGCCGGATATGATGGTGAACCGTGATTCGGCCAGGTATGATTACGAAATGCACTTATGTCGCAATGCTAACGTTAACCTGGTTCGTATATGGGGCGGTGGCGTTACTCCGCCGGATGCGTTTTGGAATGCTGCCGATAAATATGGTTTAATGGTATGGTCTGATTTCTGGATTACCGGCGATACGCAAGGTGAGTTCAAGGGTTCGCCTGATTATCCACTCGAAAGCAAGGTATTTATTAATAACGTGGTCAGCACCATATTGCGGGTGCGTAATCATCCAAGTTTGTTAGTTTGGACGGGTGGTAACGAAGGCCATGCGCGTAAAGAGCTATACTATGCCATGCGCAACAATGTGATACAGCTGGATGGTACACGCCCTTTTATCCCGTGTTCTTCGGGGCACGCGCATTTACCTGCCGACTGGGATAAATCATGGCCGGATAATATGGACGCAGGCGTTTACAGCGGCGGCCCGTATGCATGGAAAGATCCTAAAGAATATTATAAGCTGGCAGATCTGCAGCACGACTGGGTGTTTAAGGATGAAACCGGTATCCCTTCGCAGCCGCCTTATACCACGTTGCCTAAAATTATCCCTAATCTTACCTGGGATAAAAAATTGCCTTTTCCGTTGAATAATAGCTGGGGTTATCACGATGCTGCCGAGGGTGCGGCCATGTACAGCAAGTATTATGAAGAAATGGCTGAGCGTTATGGCCAGCCAACAGATATTGTGGAGTTTTCGGATAAAATGCAGCTAATGAACTGGGTAGGTTACCAGGGGATATTTGAAGCAGCCGGGAGCCGTTTAACCGAAACAGGCGGGATTATGCTGTGGAAACTGAATGCGGCTTTCCCAAGTGTAGCATGGCAGATCTATGACTGGTACCTTGAACCAAACGCAGGTTATTACGCGATGCAAAATGCAGTTGAGCCGGTGCATATTCAGTTAAATCAGAATGATTCGACCGTGGCTGTCATTAACCGTACGCACCATGCAACAGGGATGTTAAGTGCCGATGCTGCCGTTTATGACATCAATAGCCGCCTGGTTAAAAATATCCATCTTGAACATTTGGGTTTAGCTAAAGAAGGTGTTCAAAAAGTGATCCCGCTTAAAGATGTGCTTGCAGCGCAAAAAGGTGTAAGTTTTGTAGTGCTTAACCTGCGTAATGCAGCCGGGAAGGTAGTATCGCACAATACCTACTGGATGGCGCCAAATAATGACCTTACCCCGCTTAACAAAATGAAGCAAACGCAGGTAACGGCTAAGGTATTGAAAGGTATTAAGGGAGTTACCCAAAATGCCTGGACGGTACAGTTAACCAATAACACCAATCAGATTGCATTTTTCGTTCGCCCGCAGTTAATAAAAAACGGTGAGGAAGTAATGCCAAGCTATTGGTCGGCAAGTTATTTTACCTTGGCCCCGCATGAAACCATTACGATAAATGTAAGTGCGCCTGTTGCTAAGTTAGGTATAGCAAACCCAACCATTTTGGTTGACGGCTGGAACGTTGAAAAGCAAACGTTGGCATTGCCATTAGCAGTTAAGTAAAAAACAATCACTTTTAAATACAGGCCGCTTCCAAACTTTTGGGGCGGCTTTTTCTTTATGTTGATGGCGCATCATAGTCGTATAGATACTTTGTAGGTATAAATTCTTTATGGAAAACATCATTATTATTGGTGCGGGTGCATCGGGTTTAATGGCAGCATATCAGCTTTCAAAATCAGGCAAAAAGGTAACTGTTCTGGAAGCACGAGGCCGTACCGGCGGGCGTATCCACACGCTCGAAGATGCCTCTTTCTTTAATAAAGCCGAGTTGGGTGCCGAGTTTGTACATGGCGATCTGCCGGTAACACTCAATTTGTTTAAAGAAGCGGGCATAACCTATTCCCCGGCAGGCGGCGAAATGTGGCGGCTTAAAAACGGTCGTTTAACACAGGAAGATGAGCAGATTGAAGGGTGGGATAAACTGATGGACGAGTTGCAAAGTATAAAAGAGGACATAAGCATTAATCAGTTTCTGTCAGAGCGTTTCCCTAATGAAAAATATGATGCCATGAAGAAATCGATCCGGCAGTTTGTAGCAGGTTATGATACTGCCGATCCTGACGAGGCCAGTACTTTTGCTTTGCGCGAAGAATGGCAAAACGAGGACGAAGGTGCGCAGCACCGGCCCGATACCGGCTATTGTACGATGATCAGTTACCTGGTTAACCAGGTTAAAGCAAACGGCGGAAAACTGGTATTAAATGCAGAGGTAACGGCAATACACTGGAAAGCGAATGATGTAACTGTGAAAACCATTTATGGCGAAACCTATCATGCTCATAAACTGGTAATCGCTTTGCCACTGGGCATTTTGCAATTGTCCGAAGGCGAAAAAGGGAGTATTAAAATCTCACCCTCAATCCAAAAGCATCAGACAGCTATCAACCAATTAGGTTTTGGCGCTATTATAAAAGTGCTATTAAGGTTTAATGAAGCATTTTGGGAACATGCCGATGGGAAAGATCTGACTAACATGGCTTTTCTATTCTCTGAAGAAAAGGTACCTACCTGGTGGACACAAGCACCCATGCACCAGCCCACGTTAACAGGCTGGCTGGGCGGGCCGCCTGCAAGAGCCTATAAAGATTATAGCGACGATGAATTATTTGAAATGGCGATGGTGTCGCTTTCCAATATCTTCCGTATGAGTATTGATGATTTAAAGAATAAGCTGGTGGCAAGATACATTGTCAACTGGACGGCTGATCCCTTTACAAGGGGGGCGTATGCCTATGATACTGTCGAAGCATATAAATCCCGCGCAATGCTTAGCCAGCCGGTTGAGGAAACGATTTTTTTTACGGGCGAATACCTGTATGAGGGCCCATCAATGGGGACAGTTGAGGCAGCGCTGACAAGTGCAATAGGAGTATCGAATAAAATTGTGAAAGTTGGATAAAAGCTTGCTTGAAAGTTAAAATCAGAAACATTTAATGACTTATAAGTATGTAAAGTTATTATAATGTCAACATGACACAATATTTTTACACAGATATTTCAATTTAAGAGCGAAGTAAAGAGGATTAATGCAAAAAATCTTGTGGTTAACATTTAGATTTGCATATCTCTTTTACACGCTGCTCCATGTTGAATAACTATTATGTCCGCAGTACCTTTACTGTATTAATTTTACTATTTAGTATTAACGGGTATGCTCAGCAGGCTTTGAGCATGAAAGATGCAGTACGTATAGGGCTTGAGAACTATCCGGCAATTAAAGCTAAAGCAAATCAGCTGAATGCCTCAAAGGCTTACTTAAGCGAAACACGTACAGAGTATCTTCCCGATCTTAATTTATCCGGCCAACAGGATTATGGTACCATCAATGGTACAAACGGCCCGCTTTATGGCTATCGTGGCCTAAGTGTGGCATCTTCGGGCCCTGCACTACCTAATCAAAACTGGAATGCCGCTTTTGGCGCTTTGTACCTGGCTAATATTAACTGGGATTTCTTTGCTTTTGGCCGCGCCAAAGACAAGATCGGCGTACAGAAAAATGTTGTAGTCCGCGATCAGAACGATTACAACCAGGAACTTTTCCAGCATGAGGTACGTGTGGCATCTGCATACCTTAATTTGCTTGCCGCGCAACGCATCGTCAAATCACAGCAGGATAACCTGAACCGAGCGCAGGAATTGCGTCGTGTAGTGGTGGCCCGTGTGTCAAACGGTTTAAATCCGGGTGTCGATTCTTCTTTAGCCAATGCCGAAGTATCGAACGCCAAAATTGCGCTCACCAATGCACAGCAAACAGAATCCAATCAGAGCAATCAGTTGGCTCAGTACCTGGGATTGCCTCCGCAAGGTTATCTGCTGGATAGCGCCTTTGTAACCGGTATCCCCAAAATTACCGATCCGCAGCCGGCTATTAGCTTAGAAAATCATCCTTTGCTTAAATACTATCAAAGCCGTATAGGCGTAAGCGATAGCCAGGCAAAATACTATAGCAAGCAAGCTTTGCCTACTTTTAGTTTATTTGGTGTTTACCAGGGCAGGGGATCAGGCTTTAAATCAGATATTGCTTCCAATGTAAGTGATTACACCAGCAGCTATGGTTCGGGTGTTGACCCCACCCGCTTTAACTATTTATTAGGTGTGGGCGTAGTGTGGAACTTTACAAGTGTTTTCCGTACGCATTACCTGGTAAAGTCTCAGAAGTATACTTCACTGCAACTTAAAGATGATTATAATTTAATCAGCCAGCAATTGCAGGATCAAAGCGTTCTTGCGGAGACACGAATCGCTAACTCGCTTAAAAATTATAATGAAGCACCGGTAGAGGTAAAGGCCGCCAGCGATGCTTACCTGCAAAAAAGCACTCTGTATAAAAACGGCTTATCGAACATCGTTGATTTTACACAGGCGCTTTACACTTTAAACCGTGCACAGATAGACCGTGATATTGCCTACAACAATGTATGGCAGGCTATCCTGTTTAAGGCGGCAGCAACCGGCGATTTCGGCGTATTCATTAACAACTTGTAATTTTTACCTACATACAATATAAAAATGGGATTAATTAAGGGCGCACTGCGGAAACCAATTACAGTACTGGTACTTGTTGCCGGTCTGTTCTTCTTCGGGCTTAATGCGGTGCGCAGTATCAAAATTGACATTTTCCCGGATCTGAACCTTCCGGTGATCTATGTTTCGCATCCATTTGGTGGTTACACAGCAGACCAGATGGAATCATACTTCGGTAAGCAATACGTTAACTTACTGCTTTATGTGTCGGGTGTAAAAAGCATTGAAACCCGTAACATTTCGGGCTTAACGTTGATAAAGCTTACCTTTTACGAAGGGACTAATATGGCCCAGGCCGCCGCGGAGGTGACGGCCTATACCAACAGGGCCCAGGCCATTTTTCCGCCAGGTACGCAGCCGCCATTTATACTCCGCTTTGATGCGTCCACGCTGCCTGTTGGCCAGCTGGTACTTAGCAGCCCCAAACGGACAAATAACGAATTGCTGGATATGGCAAATATTTATGTCCGTTCGTCGTTTACATCAGTTCCCGGCCTTGTTGCTCCGGCTCCGTTTGGTGGTAATACGCGTACGGTAGTGGTAAAGGTTGATCCAAGCCTGTTGCGTTCGCATAATTTAACGCCCGATCAGATTGTTGCCGCCATACGCGACAATAATCAGAATACCCCCGCAGGTAACGTACGTATTGGTGATATCAACTACGTAACGCCTGCAAACACATCTATCAAAAAAATCCCTGAATTTGGTGATATCCCGATCTATCGCAATGGGATCCAAACACTATTCCTGCGCGATGTAGCAACAGTTGAAGACGGTGCCGATATTACCAGCAGTTATGCATTGGTTAATGGTAAGCGTTCGGTTTATCTGCCGATTACCAAATCTGCTGATGCATCTACATGGGAGGTTGTACAGAATCTGAAGAAAGCAATCCCGCGTTTCCAGGCGCTTTTGCCAGCCGATGTTAAGTTATCTTATGAGTTCGACCAGTCTACCTATGTAATCAATGCTGTAAAAAGTTTGGCCGAAGAAGGCGCTATCGGTGCGGTACTTACCGGCTTAATGGTATTACTGTTTTTGGGTGACCGTCGTGGTGCATTGATTGTAATTTTAACTATCCCTGCATCTATCGTGTCAGGTATCTTGTTTCTGTCGCTTTTTCATCAAACCATTAACATCATGACGCTGAGCGGGCTTTCCCTGGCTATTGGTATCTTGGTGGATGAATCCACGGTAACAATTGAGAATATTCACCAGCACTTTGATATGGGTAAGCCAAAGGCATTAGCTATTTGGGATGCCTGTAAGGAAATTGCCTTTCCTAAGTTGCTCATCCTGTTTTGTATCCTTGCGGTGTTTGCCCCGGCCTTTACCATGAAGGGTATACCAGGTGCGTTGTTCCTGCCGCTGGCGCTTGCTATTGGTTTCTCTATGATCACATCTTACTTACTGGCACAAACCTTTGTACCGGTAATGGCCAACTGGCTGATGAAGAACGATCATGAAGATCATAGCCATGCCGATGGATATGCTATGGAGGATGAGGGAGGACATGCTGAGCAGAAAGAACGCGCCATGAAACTGGCGGAAAAGAAAGCCGCGGAATCAAACAGTAAGTTTGACAAATTCAGGGCAGGCTATCTGAAACTGATGGACCGCATGTTACCTAATCGTAAATTGATCAGTATATTATACATTGTGGGAGCACTTGGACTCGCATTCCTGATATTAAGTGTTACGGGTCGCGATGTATTACCAAAGGTAAATTCGGGCACCTTCCAGGTAAGGCTGCGTGCGCCTGATGGTACACGTTTAGAGCGTACTGAAGGTATCATGATTAAAACCCTTCACATGCTAAACAATATGGTAGGGCGCAAAAACATTGCTGTAACATCAGCATTTGTTGGTCAGCATCCTTCGCAATTTTCAACCAGCCCAATATATTTATTTATGGCTGGCCCGCAGGAAGGCGTTTTACAGGTGAACCTTGCCGAAGACTATAAAGTAAACCTCGACGATTTTAAAGAGAAGTTCCGCAAGCAGATGGCAAAAGAACAGCCGGATGTGAAGATATCTTTCGAGCCGATAGATCTTACAGATAAAATTCTGAGCCAAGGATCGCCAACACCGGTAGAGGTTGCTATTTCAAGCAAAAACAAAAAGCAGAACGTTGCTTATGCCTTTAAGGTAATGGATAAGCTGAAACAGATCAAATACCTGCGCGATGTGCAGATCGGCCAGGCCATTAATTATCCGGCGTTAAATATCAACATTGACCGTGTACGTGCAGCCCAGCTTGGCGTTTCGCTTACAGATGTTACCCGCTCCATGACGGCTTCTACATCATCATCCCGTTTTACGGATAAAAACGTTTGGCTTGATGAAAAAGTAGGGTTGAGCTATAACGTACAGGTAGAGGTGCCAGAGTACCAGATGGCGAGCATCAATTCTATTAAAGAAATCCCGATTATGAGCAACCAACCGCGCCCGGTACTTGGCGACGTTGCCGATATTAAACAGGGAACCACTTTCGGTGAGAACGACGATATTGGTGCTATCCCGATGCTTACGGTTACCGCTAACCTGCATAAAACAGATTTAGGTACCGCATCAGACGATGTGCAGAAAGCCATAGCATCATTAGGTAAACTACCACGTGGTTTGACAATTACTGCCCGTGGTTTAACCCAAACGCTTGATGATACTTTAGGTAGTTTGCAAACAGGTTTATTGGTTGCCATTGTGGTAATCTTCCTGATGCTTACCGCCAACTTCCAGTCTTTCAAAGTAGCATTGGTAGTATTGTCAACTGTACCTGCCGTACTCTTCGGTTCTATATTATTAGTGAAAATCACAGGTGCCACGCTTAACCTGCAATCGTATATGGGTATGATTATGTCGGTGGGGGTATCTATATCCAACTCGGTGCTATTGATCTCCAACGCGGAAGAAATACGGAAATATAACGGTAATGCGTTGCAAGCCGCACGTGAAGCCGCAGCATTGCGTGTAAGGCCAATCATGATGACCAGTTTGGCCATGATGGTGGGTATGATACCAATGGCATCAGGCTTAGGCGAGGGGGGCGACCAGACATCGCCGCTTGGCCGTGCAGTTATCGGTGGTTTGTTTGCATCAACCTTTGCTGCATTACTTGTACTACCATTGATCTTTGCATGGGTGCAGGGCAAAGCCACTACGCAATCTGTATCTTTAGATCCGGAGGATAAAGAGAGCAAGTTTTATGTTCCTTTAACCCACGAAGAAGGCGCAAAGTTACACCTCGATCATCCTGAAACACATTAATTAACAGCAGTCAACCCTGATACTTATCAGTAGATATAAAAATGAAAACTACAGCATTAAAATTACCGGTTAAAGTTTCAAGAACCTTATTGGCTTTAACCGTTTGCGGCCTGGCTTTGTCAAGCTGTGGAGATAAAAAAGAAAAGGAAAAAGAAGAACAGGCACAGGAGCAGCAGGAAGCGTCGGTTGACACGCCTTCTGTTGAAACTACTGTACTGGAAAAAGGGAAGCTGTCATCAGTAATACAGGTTCCGGGCGAGCTTGCACCGTTTCAGCAGGTAGACCTTTATGCCAAAACCAACAGCTACGTAAAGCAACTATTGGTTGACGTTGGTTCTGAAGTGCACAAAGGACAGCTATTAGTGATGTTAGATGCGCCTGAAGTTAATTCGCAGTTGGCAGAAGCTAAAGCGCGCATTGCACAGCAGCAAGCGATTTTCCTGGCAAGCAAAGCTAATTACGACCGTTTGGTAAATACAGCCAAAACACCGGGTACTATTGCACAAAACGACATTGACCAGGCCGCTGCCCGTAAAGATGCCGATTATGCAAATGTTGAAGCCGCTAAGTCATTCTACAAACAGGTTACCGCAAACTTTGATTATTTGCAGATACGTGCACCGTTTGATGGTGTAATAACCGCGCGTAACGTCAACATAGGGGCATACGTAGGCCCATCGGGCAAAGGTTCTGATCTGCCTTTATTAGTATTACAGCAGCAGAACAAAATGCGTTTGATTGTTTCTATTCCAGAAGCTTATACAGCCGGATTAAATAATAAAGACGAGGTTAAGTTTAACGTACGATCTATGCCTGGCCGTACCTTTACTGCAAGGGTAGTGCGTTTATCTGGGGCATTAGATCCGCGTTTACGCGCAGAACACCTGGAAATGGATGTATACAATAAAGATAAGGTGCTTTTACCGGGTATGTCTGCCGAGGTAACTGTACCGCTGCCGTCCCGCGATAGCACTTTCATACTTCCTAAAAATGCAGTGATACGCTCTACCGAAAAGGTATTTGTGATAAAGGTTGACGATACGCACCATGCAAAATGGATAGATGTTAATCCGGGTATTGCTGGCAGCGATAAAATAGAGGTGTTTGGTGCCGGACTTAAAGCCGGTGATAAGATACTTACCAAAGGCACCGACGAAATCCGCGACGGTATGCCTTTAAGAGATAAGCCAGCCACTAAAGGCGATGATGATGGTGAATAAATACCCCAACGCCTGAAGGGTAGGATTAATAAAACGAAGAAGTCCCGTTTGACAATCAAACGGGACTTCTTCGTTAAGCGTATATGTAAAACTCCCCTTTAGGGGTTCAGGGTTATAGTTTATGCTGGTTGTCCTGCCAATAGATAAAGCACGGCCATACGTATAGCAACGCCGTTTTCAACCTGGTCTAAAATGATGGACTGCTTGCTGTCGGCTACATCGCTGGTGATTTCCACACCGCGATTGATAGGGCCGGGGTGCATAATGGTGATTTCTTTATCCAGCGAATCTAAGATGTCTTTATTTAACCCATAAAGCATGCTGTATTCGCGCAATGACGGGAAGTATTTAATGTCCTGGCGCTCTAACTGTATACGCAACATATTGGCTACATCACACCAGTTAAGGGCTTTGATCAGGTCGTGCTCAACCTTTACGCCTAATGAACCAATATATTTTGGTATCAACGTAGTAGGGCCACAAACCATTACTTCGGCACCTAATTGTTTAAGGCAAAGTATGTTTGACAGCGCCACACGCGAGTGAAGGATATCGCCAACTATTACCACTTTTTTACCGGCAACATCGCCATATTTCTCGCGGATAGAAAAAGCATCAAGCAGTGCCTGGGTAGGATGCTCATGCGCACCGTCGCCGGCGTTTACAATCTGTGCTTTTACGTGTTTTGATAAAAATATGCCTGCACCGGCATAGGGATGGCGCATCACCACCAGATCCACCTTCATGGCCAGAATGTTGTTCACGGTATCAATCAGGGTTTCACCTTTACTTACCGATGAAGAAGAGGCTGCAAAGTTGACCACATCGGCAGACAGGCGGCGTTCGGCCAGTTCAAATGATAAACGCGTACGGGTAGAATTTTCAAAAAAGATGTTGGCAATGGTAACATCGCGCAGCGAAGGCACTTTTTTAATTGGCCTGTTCAATACCGATTTAAACGTATCGGCCGTTTCAAAAATCAGTTGAATGTCGTCTGCATTCAAATCTTTAATGCCTAATAAATGCCTTGTGCTAAGTCCCATTTGTTGAATTTATTTTTCCCTTTCCGTCATTGCGAGGTACGAAGCAATCCTAAACTTTATATATAAATGTTTAATCGGGGATTGCTTCGTACCTCGCAATGTCGGTTTATATTAATTGTCATTGCGACGGTAGGAGAAATCTTTTAACACTTATTATCTAAGAAGATTCTTCACTGCGTTCAGAATGACATTCATTCAGTGTTCGATATTTTTTGTGCTACTGCTTCTCTTCAGTAACCAGTGTAATTTTATCTTCCGCATCTGCTTCTTTCCAGCTAACCACTACCTTTTGAGATGCAATAGAATCAACCTCAATGCCTGTGTAATCTGCTGCTACCGGTAAATGGCGCGAATAGCGGCGGTCAACCAGTACCAACAGTTCTACTTTTTCCGGTCGGCCAAACGCCTGTAAAGCGTCCATAGCAGCGCGGATGGTACGGCCTGTCCAAAGTACATCGTCCATCATTATTACCTTTTTTCCTTCGGTAATAAAGTCGATACGGGTTTGATTTGGCAATAATTGTTCGCGGCGGCGAAAATCGTCGCGGTAGAAGGTGATATCTAAGTCGCCCTGTAATATGGTTTGACCGGGAAGTATCTTGCGAAGCTCCTCGGCAATGCGTTTAGCCAGGAATATGCCACGTGGCTGAATACCAATAATTACAGAATTAGAAAAGTCGTTATGATTTTCGATCAATTGCCTGCAAAGGCGTTGTATAGTTATCTGAAACTTCTGACCGTCGAGCAACGTAAGATTTTGCATCGTTTGGGTGGATTTGGGCAAAGATAATTAATTTGGCTTAAGTGATCCAGTTTTTTCAATAAACCATGATAAAAAGGTCGTCATGCCGAACTTGTTTCGACATCTCTCATGCTACCCGATGAAATGCAGCAACATTTATTAAACACAAAAAAGCCCTGTACTTTTAAGGTACAGGGCTTATAAAAGGGAATTTATTTAATAACTTATTTAGCTTCCTCTTCTGGTTTGGTAGCGGTTTTTTTGGCAGCTGCTTTACTTTCAGCACCTTCCATTTGCTCTTTTAACTGAGCTAACACGCTTAAATCACCAAGGGTTGATTTCTCTACCGAATCTTTCACTTTTCTAACTGCGCTTGTAGTAGCTTTTGCTTCTTTTTTGCGGTTTTCAAAGTCTTGTACACGGGCTTCTGCGCGAACATCTTCCCAGATACGAGAGTGAGAGATAACGATACGTTTGCTGTCCTTGTTAAATTCGATGATCTTAAATTCTGCAACGTCGTCAGCTTTTAATGTTTTACCATCTTCTTTAACCAGGTGTTTGGTAGGCGCAAAGCCTTCAACACCGTAAGGTAAAGCTACAATCGCACCTTTATCGGTTACTTTTAACACAGTACCTTCGTGTACGCTGTCAAGAGTAAATACGGTTTCGAAAGTATCCCAAGGATTTTCTTCCAGTTGTTTGTGGCCTAAGCTTAGTTTGCGGTTTTCAACGTCAAGCTCAAGTACTACCACGTCTAATTTCTCACCAACTTTAGTGAATTCGTTAGGGTGGTTAACTTTTTTAGACCAAGAAAGATCAGAGATGTGGATTAAACCATCAATACCATCTTCCAGTTCAACAAACACACCAAAGTTGGTCATGTTTTTAACTGTAGCCACGTGCTGAGTGCCAACTGCATATTTGTCAGCAGCATTTTGCCATGGATCAGGCGTTAATTGTTTGATACCTAATGACATTTTGCGCTCTTCGCGGTCTAATGTCAATACTTTTGCTTCGATTTCGTCGCCTACTTTCAGGAATTCCTGAGGATTACGAAGATTTTGTGACCATGACATTTCTGAAACGTGGATCAAACCTTCAACACCTGGGATAATTTCTAAGAAAGCACCGTAATCAGCAACAGTAACAATTTTACCTTTAACTAACGAACCAATCTGGATCGCTTCGTCAAGGTTTTGCCAAGGATGCGGGGTTAATTGTTTTAAACCAAGAGCGATACGTTTTTTCTCGTCATCAAAGTCAAGCACAACCACGTTGATTTTTTGATCAAGTGATAATACTTCTCTCGGATGCTCGATACGGCCCCATGAAATGTCAGTGATGTGAAGTAAGCCGTCAACGCCACCAAGGTCGATGAATACACCGAAGTCAGTGATGTTTTTAACTGTACCTTCCAATACCTGGCCTTTTTCAAGTTTGGCAACAATTTCAGTTTTTTGGTTTTCAAGATCGTCTTCGATAAGCACTTTGTGCGATACCACAACGTTTTTAAACTCGTGGTTAATCTTAACAACTTTGAATTCCATGGTTTTGCCCACATAGATATCATAATCACGGATAGGTTTGATATCAATTTGTGAACCTGGTAAGAAGGCTTCTACGCCCATTATATCAACGATCAAACCACCTTTAGTTCTGCTCTTCACAAAACCAGTGATGATCTCGTCATTATCAAGAGCTTGATTAATGCGCTCCCAAGATTTCTGAGTTTTTGCACGTTTGCGTGAAAGTACTAACTGGCCGTTAGCATCTTCCTGTGATTCTACGAATACATCAACTGTGTCACCTACTTTAAGGTCTGGTGTATCGCGGAATTCTGACAATGATACCATACCATCAGATTTGAAACCGATGTTAAGTACCACGTCTTTGTTATTGATGTTTACAACAGTACCGGTGATAATCTCGCCCTGGTTGATAGAGCTGAAAGTACCATCGTACATTTTTTCAAATTTTTCGCGTTCTGCGTTGCTGTAATTACCAAATTTTTTGTCGTCAGCGTCCCAGTCAAAATCATTGCTGTTTGCCGCGATGTTAGATTTGATCTCATCAATAGAGATTGAATCAGCTTCTGATTCAATGCTTTCTTTTTCCTTAGAAACCGCAACTGTATCCAGTTCAGCTTCTTTGGCTTTTAATTCTTTTTCTGCTTCTTGTTTTTTTGCCATTAAATAAATTGTCTCCTTTTCCCAAGTCAATTGGGACTGCAAAGGTACAGATATATTTTTGGTAGATAAAAATTATTTTAATGTTAATTGCTGATTTTGAGCATGTTTTTTATCAAATGATATGCTTTTAACTATATGTTCCCGGCGTAAACCGCCATTCAACATTCATAATTATCAATAAATAAACCGTTTTACAGTTCGGGTAACTGTTATTAAGATGCTTTAAAAGATTATTTATTAACTATAACGTGATTTTTACCTAACAATTGATATTGCTAAACTTAAAAGCCGGATAATTGTCGCTTAATACTATGGCTGGCACATTCAGATCATTAAAATACCCCAATTTCCGTTTATACTTTATCGGGCAGTCGCTCTCTCTTATCGGCACGTGGATGGAGCGTATCGCCATCAATTGGCTGGTTTACAGTACTACCCATTCGGCTTTGATGCTGGGCATCGTCAACTTTGCCGGCCAAATACCGACGTTTTTGTTATCACCTTATGGAGGTGCATTAACCGACAGGCACGATAATTATAAGATTTTACTGCGCACGCAGATAGCCGCCATGACGCAGGCCAGCATTATGGCGACCCTGGTTTTAACGCATACCTATACTATGCCGCTGATTATTACATTAAGCATTGTGCTGGGTATGGTAAATGCTTTTGACACACCTGCAAGGCAGTCCTTAATGATCAGGCTGATAGATGATAAATCTGATCTGCAAAATGCTATTGCACTTAATTCATCAATGGTAAATGTGGCGCGATTGATAGGCCCGGCTGTGGCAGGAATACTCCTTACTACCGTTGGCACGGGTATCTGTTTCTTGTTAAATGCCTTCAGCTTTGTGGCTGTAATTGTATGCCTGATGATGATGAAGCTTACGCCACAGGTGCGCGAGCGGGTTACCACAACCATTTGGGAGGGTTTGCGCAGCGGATGGGCATATTTAAAAGCGGAGCATAATATTAAACTGATTATTATGCTGCTGGCTTGTACCAGTTTCTTCACCATGACATACAGTACACTGCTGCCGATCTTTGCCAAAGATATTTTTCACGGTAATGCACGTACATATAGTTTGCTCAACAGTCTTTCGGGGTTGGGTGCGTTGTGCGGGGCTATTTATATGGCATCTCTGCAATCAACAGAAAACTTAAGGAAAACTATAGTCATTGCTGCCTCGCTGTGCGGTTTGGGCATTGCCGTTTTTGCTTTTTGTGGACAATTATGGATGGCTTTAATATGTATTGCTATAGCTGGGGTAGGGATGATGATACAGATAGCAGGTACCAACACCTATATACAAACTAATGTGGCACCTCAAATGCGCGGCAGGGTGATCAGCTATTATGTAATGGCCTTTATGGGTGTGCAGCCTATCGGTAATTTTTTAGCCGGCCTGGCAGCGCATCATTTTAACGCCCGTTATGTATTGTTTTTTCAGGGTGTAGCAGGCCTGCTTGCGGCAATATTGTTCGGGCTGTTTTTCAAAAAATCAAACAACAATACCATGGTTGCTCAACCCGCTGCCAATCAGGATCAATTGTAGCTTTCAGGATTAAGGTTAGCCCGGATAAGATCGAATATTTCCATAAAACCGGGCTGCATCAGTTCGCGGTAAGCGGCTATCACCTGGTTTAAGCCAGTTTCCTGCTGTGGTGTAAATGGCGAATCCCAAACGCGCATGCAAATCCTTTTAAGTGCATAAGCTACCTGGCTGGTTTCGGCGTAGCTATATAAGTACTGGTTGCATTTAAAATTATCGAAGAACCTTAAAAACTTTTCGGGGTTAGGCATGCCGCTAAAGCTTAGAAAACGGTAAATAATTTCATCATCGCAGCCGCCCAAGTGACCATAAAAGTCGGCCACATTTACTGTGTCAGTAGTTAATAGTAAGTTATCTAAAATTAATTCAGATGCCACGTGCCCTAAAAAGAAGGGTTTAACCGGTGAGCCCTGTAAAGCAGGCAGCAGATTTAATTTTAATTGGTGCGAATGATGTTTAAAATAGTCAGAGGAATGAAAGTGCTTATCTACCTCCAGGTGCTTTTGCCAGCCATGAATAATGCTATTAATTTGCGGATCGGGGTGGCTAAGTTTTTCGGGGTGAAGTACCAGGGTTTTGTCCGCATTTTTAAGCAGGTCTGGCAATACGGTACCGAGTACTAAGTAGCAATTATCCGTATCGCGGTCAAAATAAAAGTGCGATAAAAAATTCATAGATGTATCGCAATATACCCAATTTGAGCCGTAAGCTAAAATTAAGGTTGTGTTAAGGGGGAGGTAGAGCTTGAAGCAGAGAGTTGAAAGTATAAAGTTCAAAGTAAAAAGCTTAAAACTAAAAATTACGTCATTGCGATCCGTCGGCTGACGGAGAGCAATCCCAAATCTGCACATGCTCTTTCTGCTTTCGACTTTTCACTTTCAACTTAAACTCACCGCTTTCTGCTTTCACCTCTGTGCTTTCTCCTTTACCCTTTCAACTTTAAACTTATCTTTGCAATCTTTATTTATACGCTAATGAACTTTGTTGAAGAATTAACCTGGCGTGGCATGTTGCATACGATTATGCCAGGTACCGAAGAAATGCTGAATAAAGGCATGGCTTCCGGATATATTGGTTTTGATCCTACTGCCGATTCATTGCATGTGGGACATTTAACCCAAATCATGACCTTGATTCACTTTCAGCGTGCAGGCCACAAACCTTATGCGCTGGTAGGTGGTGCAACAGGTATGGTGGGTGATCCGTCTGGAAAATCGGCTGAGCGTAATTTGCTATCAGAAGAAACATTGCAACATAACCTGAAGTGTGTAGAAACGCAACTGGCTAAATTCTTAAACTTTGAAAGCGGTGCCAATAGTGCCGAAATGGTTAATAATTACGATTGGTTTAAAAATTTCAGTTTTCTGGATTTTATACGCGATGTAGGTAAGCACATCACCGTTAATTATATGATGGCTAAAGATTCTGTTAAGAAACGCCTTGAGGGTGAAACCGGCATGTCGTTCACAGAATTTACTTATCAATTAGTACAGGGCTATGACTTTTACTATTTATGGAAGAATAAAAACTGCTCATTACAAATGGGTGGCAGCGACCAATGGGGTAATATTGTAACAGGTACAGAGCTTATTCGCCGTAAAGATGCGGGCGAGGCTTTTGCTTTAACCACCCAATTGATTAAAAAAGCTGACGGTACCAAGTTTGGTAAAACAGAAAGTGGAGCGGTTTGGTTAGATCCGGCTAAAACTTCGCCGTACAATTTTTACCAGTTTTGGTTAAATACAACCGATATTGATGCGAAAAGCTATATCCGCATATTTACTTTATTGGATGAGCCGTCGATACTTGCTTTAGAGCAGGAACATGACCAGGCGCCGCACCAGCGTGCATTACAAAAGGCACTGGCTAAAGATATAACTATCCGCGTGCATGGTGAGCAGGCGTATGAAAAAGCCATTAAATCATCTGAGTTTTTATTTGGCAATACTGGTATCGAGTTTTTAAACGAACTTACAGATGCCGAAGTAACCGGGTTGTTTGAGGGTGTGCCTCATTTTAATATTACTGCTGCCGAATTAGCTGATGGCATAAACGTTGTAGAACTGCTGGCAACCAAAACAACCGTTTTTCCTTCGAAAGGTGAGGCGCGTAAAATGATACAAGCCGGCGGTGTTTCACTTAATAAAACAAAAGTGCCTTCGGCAGATCATGTTTACTCAAAAACTGATCTTATCAACAATAAATTCCTGATCCCCCAAAAGGGTAAGAAGAATTATTTTTTAATTGTTGTTGAATAATTTGATATTGCGACATTTTGTGTATATTTTTGGATAAATGTCGCACAAAAGAAAACAAGATACCAATGTTGAGGTTAATGAACCTATGGCAGCTTATGTTGTACAAAGTACCCAGGGTTCATTTTATCAGCTTTTAGGCGGGGTTCACCCCGGCAGGCTATCTTCTGATTTTGATATTATCAACCTTACCCGCGAAGGTTTACCTAAGCGGGTACTGGTTGCATTGGCCAAGCGTATTTCCATTACCCTTCAGGAACTTGCAGATATCATGCATATCTCTGAGCGTACTTTTCAGCGTTACGAAGACGATAACATTGTTAAAACCGAGTATGCCGAAAAGGCCATTGAGCTTGCGCGGCTTTATACCCGTGGTGAAGAGGTTTTTGGGTCAATGGATAAGTTTAAGCTCTGGATGAAAACCCCAAACTATGCCTTTAAAAATGAGGTTCCGGTTTCATTACTGGATACTTCTATCGGCTTTAGTATGGTTTTAAAAGAGTTGGGCCGTATAGAACACGGTATTTTTGCATAATGCTGCTTTATCGTATTACAAGATCGGTTTATGCTGAAGACCTTGCCGGAACCGGCGCCCGTTTATACGGCGGCCGCTGGAATAGTGTAGGTAAGGGTATGCTGTACCTGGCTTCATCAAGGGCATTAGCTGTACTGGAGGTTTTGGTGCACCTGACACCAATGTTGATTCCTGAAGATTTTGAGATTGTTACTCTTGAAGTGCCTGAAGATTTGCAGGAACTTAATGTAAAGCTATTACCGGAAGGCTGGCAGCAGTTTCCGCAACCGGACATACTACGTAATTTTGGCGACAGGTTTATTACTGAGAACAAGCATTTGATGCTAAAAGTGCCATCGGCAATCGTTTCGCAGGAGTTTAATTATCTTCTGAACCCACTAAATGCTCTTATCAAAAATGTTAAAATAAAAAACCGCCAGCCATTTACGTTTGACCAGCGGTTGTTATAAATTTATCATTGCCGTGCGATTAGAAATCGCTCAGCAAATCAAGTTTTTTCTGGTTATATTCTTCCTGAGAGATTAGTCCGTTATCAAAAAGGGTTTTAAGCTTTTTTAGTTTTTCAGTCAGTTCGTCCGGCTTTTCTACAACAGGCTCTGGTGCCGGTGGTGCAACTGGCGCAGGTGTTGGGGGAGCTACCACAACCGGTTCTGGTGCTGGTGGAGGCGTAACAGGAGTTACCGGTGCAGCAGGCTGTTGTTGTTGTGAGCCTGAAGGGATATTGATGATATGCCCTTCTTGTCTTTCCAGGCGTTTGCGCTCTTCTTCGCGGCATTGCTGCGAGAACTGGTATAATTTACGTGCCTGTACTTTAGGCAGGTAATCAACACCCATTTCGGCGCCTTTAGTTGTTTTAACTGTAAACACCGCGCCAATAATCTCTTCTTTCATGCTAACATCAGCAATGTCTTTCCAGGTAAAATCAACAAATTTTAATGAAAGGCCAAGGTTTGCAGGGGTAAAGAATAATACGCGCCTGTTGGTTACGGCAATAGTGTCAGGTAAAATATTTACCAACGGTTTCTTTTGGGTTGCTATGTATAAAGTTTCTTCGCCGGCAGGTAGTAATTCCTGAAGGCGTGAGTAAACTTTCTCCACCGCTTTCATGTCCTGCTGATCGTATAAAAATTTATCTATCATGGTAATGGTTATGTTTTAAAACCGGATGCAAAAGTATATAAAAAAATTAGCTGTCAAGCAATTAAGAGGTTACAACCGCGAATGTCGGCATTGTCAAAGCGGCCAAGTACCTCAAATGAACCATCAGCATAAATCTTGCCTAAATCCTGCGTTGCAATAAAAGAACACGAATTAATATTAGCAAGATCAATAATATTGATACCGCCTGTGCGGCCAACGCCAATGTTACTGATCGGGTCATTGGTGTCCCGGGTAACAATCCGCATCCAGGGCGGGCAATTGAAAATGCCGTTACCCTTTGAATAGGCTTGCGAAAGTAACTCCGTCATGCCGTATTCTGAATGTATAGCTGCAACGCCAAAGCCTTTGGTTAAAGTAGCGTGCAGTTCTTCGCGAATCATTTCTTTTCGGCGGCCTTTCATACCTCCGGTTTCCATTACAATCAGTTCGGGAAAATTGATCTGATACTGTTCCACAAAATCAAGCAGGGCAAAGGTAACTCCCAACAGAATGGTTGGTTTGTTAAGGCTTTTCTGCTTTTGCAGCTGTTGATAAAGGTCCTGGTGGTTATACAAGTAAAAGCCGCTGTCAGCGTTTTCAGACTGCCGTATCATATCTTCGGCCATGTAGATCAAAGATGAGCCTTCCCGTTCTAAATAGGATGGCAGCAATGCCAGTACGCAATAATTTTTGATATCGCCGTAAAAATGTTGAAAAGCCTTGCGGAAGCTTTCCTGGTACCAGCTTACATCAGTAACCGGGTGCCTGCTGGTAATCATACCTGTGGTACCCGAGCTTGTGAAAGTAATTTCGACAGGATCATTATTGCTAACCACATGATGCGATTTGAAGAACTCGACCGGCAGGAAAGGGATTTGCTTAATGCTTGTTACCTGATTGGCATCAATACCCAGTCCGTTTACAAAGCTTGCATAGATTTCGTTGTGCTGCGACTGGAACTGAAACACCTGTACGGCAGCTTCGGTAAACTGCTGCTGATTGCTGATAGAAAATATTTGTTGCTGATCAGGTTTGTACACGGCGCAAAGATAAATACATTATTCAGCTTTTTTGAAAGCCCGTTTTACTAATACACCCGACAATGCCGACATACCGCCAACTAAGCCGCCAATAAGGCATGTTACAACTAAGACCCATATCCAGCCGGGCAATTGCAGCATTATCGCAACCCGGCCAGCCAGTATATGATCATTGGGGATGCTTTTAAACAAAGCCAGTAACATCCATGCTAAAGCAATGGCAAGAAAACCAGCCCAAAAAGAACGGCCTGCTGTTTTACCTGTAATAAGCGCAGCAACAAATGCGATGATAGCGCCAACCCACCATGTAAAAACAAAGCCGCTGGCAAATGTTAAAATGAAGATGATGAGGAACAGCATTTATTTGGTATTAAGTGTTAAGGTTGTTTTTATACGTTTCGAACTTTCATTAGCCGAATTTAAGAATAGTAGCTCGTTTAGCTTTCCGTTTCGCCAGGTGGTAAACATGTTATCATAAAAAAAGCTTCCCGGATTGCCCGACTCGCCGCCGGGAAACACGCCATAGCCTTTTACATTTGGCCCTAATTGTACCACCATACGCCATGAAGGCCCATGCCCGTCTATCAGTGCATTTACGGTAGTGCCTGTGCCTCCGGCTTTAAATTTTCCTACACCCATGCCCGGTATATTAGCTAAGTGATTAATGTAAGTTTCCTTAACATCACCCCATTGCCATTTAGGCCCCATCTTGCCGTATTTATGTGTCATTTGCGCTATAGTACCAGCAAATGTTTGCATCAACAGATCGCCGCAGTTTTCTACAACTGGCGTTTTCAAATTATCAAACCATTTTGAATCCGGTTGTTGTATCATCAGTTGCAGGGTACGGTCGCGGGTTGGCAGCTTCAGATTTTGATTTTCGGGGAAATTATCGCTCCATGTGCGTTTATAAAAATTACCCCACCATTCATTTAAAAAAGAAGCGCCAATAGCATCAGCAGTAACATATTTGTCCCAGTGCTTTAGCATATCAAGCACTTTCAGTTGGTCTTCATCAAGCTTACTTGCATCAATGTATTTCAGCATAACAGGCAATGCATCCTGTGCAAAAATGCTGTAAGTGTCGGTTTGTAAATTACGCATACTATCAACTGTAGCTTTTGACATGGCGGCAAGCCTGGTGTTAATGCGTTTACCACGTTCATAAGCACCAAAATGCCAGTTGATGTAGTACGGATAGGTTTGATCTGTCGATGATTGATTGGCCGAACTCAAATAACCTTGAGCCGGATTTTTGGCAGTCGGGTTTTGTTCGGCAGGAATCCAGCCATGCCAATCGTCGGCAGGGTCGGTGCCATCTAAAATAAACTTACCCTGATCCTTATATTTCAGCGGTAATTTACCGTTTGGTGTTAGTGCAATATCTTTATCATTGCTGGCAAAAATGAAGTTTTGCGCAGGGGTAGCGTAGTATGTTAAAGCCTTTCTGTAATCTGCATAATTGCTTGCCCTATTCAACAGATAAAAGCATTTTAAATCGTCCGATTCATCATGTGCTATCCACCTTAAAGCATTGCCAACCGGCATTTCAATGTATGAGCGTGCCGGTTTTTTGCTTTCGCTTTCCCAGGTAACCGGGCCCTGATGGGTGTACAGCACGGTATCTGTAATAGGTTGTTCGCCGCGTACTTTGATAATTTCCACACGTTTGGACACTTTGTTCCAGCGGTTGTTATACCAATATTCATTGCGGTTATTGTCTTTAAACTTGATCTGGTACCAATCAAAAACATCGGCATCCACATTGGTTACGCCCCAGCTTACTTTATTGTTATAACCAATAATAATACAAGGCGAACCGGGGATAGACACGCCGTATGTGTTTACATCAGGAGCTGTAAGCTGCACCTGGTACCAGATAGAAGGATAAGTGAGGCTTAAATGCGGGTCATTAGCCAGCATAGGGTAGCCGCTTGCCGTTTTACTGCCTGCAATTGCCCAGTTATTACTGCCTATACCTTCGACTTTTTCGGTAGCGTTAATGCCTGATTGTTGCGCCAGGAAATGTTTAGAAGGCTGCGGTATAGGTAGCGGTTTAAAGTTCCATTTGGTGCCTGCCGGGATAATGGGGTCTTCGCGGAAAGGATAGTCCGGGAACAGATCGCGGGTTACAGCAGGGCCGTACTTTTGCAATACATTGGTCATTTGCGGTGCATCTGAATAACCGGACAAAGTTTCGGCCATTAGTTTTAACAGCAATGCGCAATTAATTGGCTTCCATTCTTCGGGCTTATAGTCAAGCAATTTAAATTCGATAGGATAGTCTCGCGGCGTAAGTTTATGTATATAACTGTTCACCCCTTCGGTATAGGCCAGTATGGCTGTGCGCACTTGCGGGTCTTTCATAAAACCGCGCAACGTATTTTCAGCACCGTACATCATGCCGATACGGCGGTGGTAGCGGTCGATGCCTAAAGCTTTTGGCCCTACAATTTCGGCTAACCTGCCCGATGCGCTTCGGGTTTGTATATCCATTTGCCACAGGCGGTCACTGGCGGTAATGTAACCTTGCGCCAGATAAAGGTCATGGTCGTTCTGAGCAAAAATATGCGGCACCCTGTTCTCATCGAACTTAATGGTTACCGGCTTTTGCAGTCCCTCAATTTTAAGCGTTTCTGATTTAAGATGTTTGCTTTCGGCGTTTTGCCAAAACCCATTACATGGATTAAGGAATTTTCCAATGGGTGGCAGCATCCCGAATTTGGTTTGCAATGCCCATATAAGCGCCAGCGTAATAACAACAGCTATTGTTGCCTTAACGTATTTCATTTTATGATAGTGAGTAGTTGTGTATTGTCATTGCGAGCGTAGCGTGGCAATCTTCCTGTGATAAAAGTAGGGATTGCTTCGTCGTGCCTATCCTCGCAATGACAAGTTAGCAAATTACATCATTTCGTGATCTTTCTTTTCATGATAAACCTTGTAAGCTAAATAGAAAAAGCCAATGGCCATCAAAAACTCGCTGATCACTGTCAGCTTTTTTACATCCGGGTATTGTGTTACCAGCGTTACTATGGCTATAGCCAATTCTATGATACCGATAATAAGATACAGATAGAAGAATTTAGGCGCGTTCATAATTATCTGATTCTTTTAAATATGGTTGCAGCCAATGGCGGAACATTAATCCTGATCGAATTATCGCGGCCATGCCAGTTTTCTTTTTCAGACTGTACTTCATTTTCATTTACGAAACCGCTGCCCCAAAATTCTTTCCTGTCAGAATTGAAAATCTCTTTCCATGTGCCTTCGGCAGGCACACCTACGCGATAGTCATAGCGTACAACTGGTGTCATGTTCAGCACAACTACCACATCATTAGCGCTGTCATTAGCTTTACGCGCATAAACCAGTATAGAATCTTCTGCATTGCCGCCATCAATCCATTCAAAACCGCTGTAATCAAATTGCTTATCAAACAAAGCAGGTTCGTCGCGGTAAAGGTGATTAAGCGCTTTCACGGTTGATTGGATCCCGAAATGGCTTTCATATTGCAGCAGGTGCCAATCGAGCGAATGCTGGAAGTTCCACTCTTCGCTTTGGCCAAACTCGCTGCCCATAAACAGCAGTTTTGTGCCAGGGTGCGTAAACATATAACTATATAACAGGCGCAGGTTAGCAAACCGTTGCCAGTCGTCGCCCGGCATTTTACCTAACATCGAACCTTTACCATATACTACTTCGTCATGAGAGAACGGCAGCATAAAGTTTTCGGTAAAGGTATAGATCAAACTGAACGTGATCTGGTTGTGATGGTACTTGCGATGGATAGGGTTTAAATGGAAATACTTAATGGTATCGTGCATCCAGCCCATCATCCATTTCATGCCAAAACCTAAGCCACCCATAAATACAGGCTTGCTTACGCCTTTAAATGATGTCGACTCTTCGGCTATGGTTTGCGTATCAGGGAAAAGCTGGTAAACTGCTTCGTTAAATTCTTTTAAGAAGGATATGGCTTCCAGGTTTTCATTGCCTCCGAAAATGTTAGGTTCCCATTCGCCATGCTTACGCGAATAATCCAGGTAAAGCATAGATGCAACCGCATCTACACGTAAACCATCAATGTGATATCGGTCCAGCCAGAATATGGCATTACTGATTAAAAATGAACGAACCTCGTTGCGGTTATAATTGAATATATAGGACTTCCAGTCGGGGTGAAAGCCTTTACGGGCATCGGCATGCTCATACAGATGCGTACCGTCAAAATTATACAATCCGTGTGCATCGCCAGGAAAATGAGACGGAACCCAATCCAGTATTACGCCTATACCTGCATTGTGCAACTGCTCTACCAGATACATCAGGTCTTGCGGTGACCCATATCTTGAGGAAGCGGCGTAATAACCAATGATCTGGTATCCCCAGCTTGGATAATAAGGGTGTTCCATCACAGGCATAAACTCTACATGCGTAAAGCCCATGTCTTTTATATAGGGTACCAGTTTGTCGGCCAGCTGGCGGTAATTTAAAAAATCGTCGGGGCTTTCGGGACTGCGTGCCCATGAACCCAGGTGTAATTCATATACCGAATAAGGCTTATGTAATGAGTTATGCTGGCGGCGTGTTTCCATCCAGTTGTCATCATTCCATTCGTACCAGGTATCTTTAACTATAGACGCAGTGCTCGGCGGTATTTCCCAGCTTAAAGCATAAGGATCACCTTTTTCAAGGTCTTCACCCGTATTTGAATTGATGAAATATTTATAAACCTCGCCACTACCGATATTAGGGATAAAGCCTTCCCAAATACCCGAATGGTCCCATCTTACAAAAAGCGGGTGCGAGCCTTTGTTCCAGCCATTGAAATTACCAATAACAGAAACGTATTTAGCATTAGGCGCCCAAACGGCAAAGTAAGTGCCTGTTATGCCATTATGCTGCACTACGTGGGAACCGAATTTTTCGTAAAGCTTATAGTGTTTACCCCCTCTGAATAAATGTATATCAAAGTCGGTAAAGCGGGTGTAGTGTTCAACAGGCTGAATGTTAAATACAGAGACCTCCTGACCGTGAAATGTATCGGGTACAGCGGCTGAAGATTTCTTTTTACCTGCAGGCTTTTTTGTGAACTTAACAGGTGAAGGCGCAGATATGGTACCAGTTTCCTGCGGTTCAGACAGATCCTTTTTCTTGCCGTTTTTTTTGATGGCCTTTATTGGTTCAGTCTCAGGAAAAGCAGGTGCATCAGGTGAAATGCTTTTGGCTGATTTTTTCTTAACTGGCTTTACTGTTTCCGGTGCGGTGTTTTGTATAGGTGCAGAATCGGTTTCGGCTATTTCGGTAGTCGGTTTCTTTTTAGCTTTTGATTCTGATTTAGCTTTATCGCTTTGTTTTGCCATTGGATAGATCACAGGCTATGTATATATGCCTTATAGGTTGAACGTATGAAATTGTTGCTTGTTTTTATTGCTAATGTAATAGTAGCAATATTGTTTGGAACAAAAAAGTAATTGATTAAAGGTAAGGATGTAAAATAAAAACGCCCCTGGAAAGGGGCGTTTGAGTTATTTGATAATGTCTATGTGCTTGAAGTTTTTAGTGAACTTAAATTCGAGGATACTATCTGTAAATTCAAGTTCTGTTACCTCTTTGCCATCAGCAATAATTTTAGATGGCTTAAATGGTAGCCCTACTATTTTAAAGTGATAATTTTCATAGCGAGGGGTGTAAAGGCCTTCCATGCTTTGCTGTATGGTGAACAGGTTTTCTTTACCGCCTGCAATAAATTTCTTCTCCAGATAAATGTCCTGCTCGTAAGCAAAAGTTTCCCCGTAATCTTCGAACAGGAAGGAATTTACATCGTGATCGCTGTAGTAAACGGTCAGTTTAACTTCTTCTATTTCTTTTTCGCCTACGTATTGCATTACCGGGTATTCCGGGATAACTGCACCTGCTTTTATAAACAGTGGAATAGTTTCCAATGGGGTAGGGACAACAACCTCACGGCCACCTTCAAACATCTCATTGGTCCAGAAATTAAACCATGTGCCTTTTGGCAGGTATACGCGGCGGCTGGTTTGCCCCGGCTCTAATACCGGGCATACCAATATTTTATCTCCGTAGGTAAACTCGTCCTGGCGTGCCTGGTTGGTAAGCTCATCCTGTTCCTGTAATATTACAGGGCGCAAAATAGGGAAACCATAACGGTGATGTTCCCAAAATGTTGAATACAGGTAAGGCAGTAAACGGTATCTTAACTCAATAAATTTACGGTTGATAGCAGTAAATGGTTCGCCAAAGCTCCACGGTTCACGCTCTTTAGTATCACCGGCAGAGTGTGCGCGCATAAAAGGGGAGAAGGTGCCCAACTGTATCCAACGGGTAAACAGTTCGCCGTCTGGTTCTCCGCTGAAGCCGCCAATATCAGTTCCGCAGAACGGAACGCCCGACATGGATAAACGCTGGCACTGGATATTGCCTAAACGCAAATGCTCCCATGATGCCACGTTATCGCCGGTCCAAACGGAGGCATAGCGTTGCAGGCCAGAATAACCGGCACGGGTAATGGTAAACGGACGTTTGTTTTTCATCAGCTTACGCAAGCCCTCATAGGTAGCGCGTACCATTTGCATACCGTAAACGTTATGTGCTTTACGGTGCGACCCGCGATAGCCATCATACTGGTGGCGTACATCATCAGGGAAAGTACCTGCACCGAAAACGGCAGGTTCGTTCATGTCGTTCCAAACACCGGCTACGCCAATGTCTACCAGTTCGTCAAACAAACCACCCCACCATTCGCGTACTTCCGGGTTGGTAAAATCAGGAAACTGGCAACGTCCCGGCCAAACGTGGCCTTCCATAAAGTAATCGTCGCAGCGGCGGCAGAAATATTTTTTCTCCTTTCCTTCCCTGAATACTGAGTAATTATCGTCTACACGGATTCCCGGATCAATAATAACAACGGTTTTAAATCCATCGGCAGCCAGATCTTTGATCATCTGCTTTGGGTCAGGAAAATATTTGCGGTTCCAGGTAAAGCAGCGGTAACCGTCCATGTAATCAATATCCAGGTAGATACCATCGCAAGGGATTTTTTGCTCGCGGAAACCTTTAGTAACCGCACGTACCTTAGCTTCCGGGTAATAGCTCCAGCGACATTGGTGGTAACCCAGCGCCCAAAGCGGCGGCATAGGATGTGTGCCGGTTAAGATATGGTAGCGTTTAACCACATCCATCATGTGCGGGCCGTGGATGTAATAATACTGCAGTTCGCCGCCATCAGCCCAGAAACTGGTCTTGCTACGGTCCTCAGAACCAAAGTCGAACGTTGCTTTAAAAGTATTATCAAAGAAAATACCGTGAGCCATGCCCTCATTTAAACTGATATAGAAGGGGATACTGCGGTAAAGCGGATCCTGATTCCAGCCGAATGAATAAGCATCGGTGTTCCAGTTCTTAAAACGGCGGCCACGTAAGTTAAGGTCCGATGCCTTGTCGCCTAAGCCGAAAAAGGCTTCGTCTTTGTGACAAACTTTGGTGCCAAACACATAATAGCCGCCAAACTGTACGTTTTCTTCCCAGTGCATGGGTACAGCATCCTGGCTGGTGATATGGTTTTGGGTATCAGAAAAAGAGATCACAAAATCCTTTTTACTGATATGGCAGTTTACGGTATTGGTTGATACGCGGTATTCATTCTCGTCCTCATGCAACGAAAACACAAGTGCTTTTTGCTGAAGTTTAGGAACAGCGTATGAAAACTCTTCAAGAAACACACCATGAGGTGCTAAACGTACCCGGATGATCTCGTCTGTAACTACGTTGATCTCTACACGTGCTTCGCTGTCTGTAAAGTAAAAGCGGTTACCTTTTTGTTCAATGCCGGTAACGGCATTCAGATATTTTTTTACGATGGGCTTTAAGCCCAGTACGGGATTATTTAAGTGATGAAACTCTTCCTCTTCTTCGATTAATTTGCTGGTAATTAATTCGGGGTTAAGTATGTTTTCGTCCATGCAAACAGTTTTAACTAATTCAACCTTTTTATGGCTTTTTGGGAATGCCAATATACCACATATCAGCCAATTATTAAGCCAAAGATTAAGGTTTTATCAGTCGGCCAGCGCTTTAGCAACGCTGATATCTTTACTATCCTGAACAAAAAGTACTGATACAGACGCGCAAAGCATAAAAATACCGGCTAATACAATGGCGTAAATCGCCTGGCCGTTGTAAAAATGTTTTACGATCGGCCCGCCTAAAAATCCATTTACAATTTGCGGGAAAGTGATGAAGAAATTGAAGATCCCCATATAAACGCCCATTTTTTTAGCAGGGATTGAGCTGGATAATATCGCATAGGGCATAGCCAGAATACTGCCCCAGGCCAAACCAATACCTATCATTGGTAAAATAAGCCAGTGCGGGTCTTTAATTAAATAGATTGATAATAAGCCAATTCCGCCCATAACGAGTGAAAATGCATGCGCTTTTTTACGGCTTGTAGCCCTTGCTATGGCAGGTAGTATCAGAGCATAAATAGCCGAAACGCCATTGTAAACACCGAATAAAACACCTACCCAATCACCGGCTTCACTGTAAGCTTTTGATGAAGTATCGCCAAGCGGCACATGGTAAATATGTGCTGCAATTGCCGGGGTGGTAAATACCCACATTGAGAAAAGCGCGAACCAGGAAAAGAACTGTACCAGCCCTAACTGTTTCATAGTTTTGGGCATGCGTGCAAGGTCTGTAAGGATCTCTGATAAGCCGCTTTTATGTTTTTCCTGAACTTCTTCTTCGGGGTGAAAAGATGCATATTCGGCAGGGGGGTATTCCTTAGTGCGGATGATGGTCCATAGTATACTGAGCAACAGGATAGTACCGCCTACGTAAAACGAATATTTAACATTGTCTTCTACCTGGCCTGCGGGTGCGGTTGAAGAAATATGAAACCAATTGGTGAACACATAAGGCAGGTTTGAACCTATTACTGCACCTAAACCAATTAAGCAGGTTTGAATGGAGAAGCCTTGCCCGCGTTGGCTATCAGGAAGGTTATCGGCAACCAATGCACGGAATGGTTCCATAGCTACGTTGAACGAAGCATCCATGATCATGAGCATACCCGCTCCAACCATGATAGCAGGTGCGAAAGAAGCCAGCGCACTTGAGTTAGGCATTAAGAAAAGCGCTAATGCTGATAATATAGCCCCGGTTAAAAAGTAAGGACGGCGGCGGCCTAAACGGTTCCAGGTACGGTCGCTGTAGTGGCCAATAATCGGCTGAACGATCATACCGGTAATTGGCGCAGCCAGCCAGAACCACGACAGGTGTTCTACATCGGCGCCAAACTTTTGCAGTATACGGCTGGCATTACCGTTTTGCAGCGCAAAACCAAACTGGATACCCAAAAAGCCAAAGCTCATGTTCCAGATTTGCCAGAAGGTTAGGCGCGGTTTTTCTTTAATACTCATAACTGTTTATTGGTTCAATAGTTAATTGGTTGTTTTTAGTCAAGCCGTGCATGTATTTCCTGTCATGCCGAACTTGTTTCGGCATCCCACCTGCCGAGTGTCTTTAAAACACTTTACTTATTTAATGAGATGCCGAAACAATATCTCACATGTCATTGCGAGGAACGAAGCAATCTCAACCTTACAGCCAACTGCAAATCGGGGATTGCTTCGGCGTTTCACGCCTCGCAATGACGTGTACTTTAATTTATCTTTAGCATCACTCCGCTACTCGCCGGTAAAGCCAGGTCAAAGCCCTGTTCAATATTACCGGTATGGAAAACCTTTCCTGTTAACAAGTCTTGGGCGTTAACGGCTCCGCTTAAATGCAACTGCTCCAAAAGATCTGCCGGAAGCTTTACATTAACATGCTGCTCGCTACGGTTAAAGTTGACCACTACAAGTACCCTTTCTTTATCAGTGTAACGCATGTACATATACAGGCGAGTATTAAAGCCGGTGTTGTGCTCATTAGCAACCATTAATTCATAAAACTTGCCATTGCTTAATGCATCGCTTGTTTTTACGGTGTTTAGCAGATTACTGTAAAGCCGGCGCAGGTGCTGCTGTTGTTCTGATAGCTGGCCGCCGTCATATTTGCCGTTGTTTACCCATTTTTGAAACTCGGGAACGCCCCAATAGTCGAAAATAGTAGTGCGCCCATCTGCACCGCTGAAACCTTCCGCTACGGTTGCCGGTTCGCCAACTTCCTGACCGAAGTAGACCATTACAGGCCCGGTATTAAGTGTGGCGGTAACGATCATGCCCGGAACAGCCAGCCAGGGGTTGCCTGCAAAATCTGCTGAGGCAATGCGCTGCTCGTCGTGGTTTTCCATAAAGCGGAGCATGCGTTCGTCAAAACCTGCACAGTCGTGGTTCCAAACTTTGTTAATATCCCATGTGGTGGCATTTTGTTCGTTTCTCACCAGTCGTTTAATGCCATCATAGAGTCCCACTTTATCATACAGGTAATCAAACCTACCTTTGAAAAGATAAGTGCGGTATTCGTTTACATTGTAAGCTTCGCCAATGAAAATAAGATTGGGATGTTCTGCTTTTAATTTCCCAATTACCCATTGCCAAAATTCTACCGGCACCATTTCTACCATGTCACAACGGAAACCATCGACACGCTTTTCGCTCCAGAAATGTAAAATGTCATACATTTTTTGCCACACCGGCGGAATAGGATCGAAATGCCCGGTGCGGCCGTTCGCATAATCTACACCGTAATTCAATTTCACGGTCTCAAACCAATCATTGATAGACGGTGAGGCAGTAAAGGCATCATTACCCGTAGCTTTAGCGGGATTTTCGTCAAACTTCCCATCCTTTAAAGGGGAGTGAAAATCATCGCCCCCCGGATTATAACCGCCTGGCACTTTGAATGACTGGCCAGGAATATAATAAAAATCGTTTTTAGCACTAAAAGCCTGGGTTTTATCATCCTGTTCACCAAAATCATGTACACCTGCAGGCTTTACATCTGAGTGATAGGTACGGGCAACATGATTAGGCACAAAATCCATGATAACTTTTAACCCGTTGGCGTGGGTGCGTTCGATCAAAGCCTCATATTCGGCCATGCGGTTTTTTACATCAACAGCCAAATCGGGGTCAATGTCATAATAATCTTTAACAGCATAAGGTGAACCAGCGCGGCCTTTCACAACATCCGGATCATCAGGCTTAATGCCATAGGCTGAATAATCGGTCATGGTGGCATGCTCAATTACACCCGTGTACCATATATGGCTAAACCCCATTTTTTTGATCGATTGCAGTGCCGCATCGTTAATGTCATCCAACTTACCTACACCGTTTTCCTCAATGGATCCGTAAAATTTGTTGGTGGTTTTAGTATTGCCAAATAATCTCGGCAACATTTGGTATATGATCAGTTTGTGGTCGGTAGCTACTTCCATTTGCTTTTTGTGTTTTGATAACGGCTTATGCTGTGCCTGTAAAGTTAAGGCAGGCAACAATAAACCAAGTATCAAAAACTTTCTTCTTTTCATTATGATGAATTAAGCTTCTACCAATAGCTCGTCGTTTGCTTTTACAAGCTGTTCTTTACCGTGTACGATCACTACAGTTTCTGCTTCTGAATGGTTAGTGATCTGCACACCATCTTTGCTTACTTTGATATTTAGCAAAGTGCCGCGGAAGCCTACATGGAATGAAAATGAATTCCATTTAGCCGGCAGGAAAGGCTGGAAAGATAATTTGCCATCTTTAACGCGCATACCGCCAAATCCCTCAACAACCGACATCCATGTACCTGCCATTGAGGTAGTATGGCAGCCGTCTTCAGTGTCGTTATTGTAATCGTCAAGATCTAAGCGCGATGTACGCAGGTAAAACTCATAAGCGCGTGTTTCGTCGCCTAATTTGGCAGCAAGAATGGCGTGTACGCATGGTGAAAGCGATGATTCATGCACGGTACGCGGCTCATAAAAATCAAAGTTACGACGGATGGTATCCATATCATACTGATCTTCAAAGAAGTAAATGCCTTGCAAAACATCTGCCTGTTTAATAAAGCAGGAGCGAAGTATGCGGTCCCAGCTCCATTTTTGATTAATAGGGCGCTGGTCGGCAGGTAAATCTTTCACTAAAATCTGTTCTTTATCCAGGTAACCATCCTGCTGTAGGAACACGCCATGTTTTTCTGAGTATGGATAGTACATTTTTTCGATAATGTCACTCCATTTTGCCGATTCCTCAGCCTCATTGAAGCTGATTTTCGCTGCTAAAGCGTGATATTTATCAGCATCTGCCGACTTCACTTTTTCAGCAACTTCCAAAGCATATTTCATACACCAAACAGCAATGGTACTGGTATACCAGTTGTTGTTGATGTTGTTTTCATACTCGTTAGGGCCGGTAACACCCAGCATAACATACTGTTGCTTGTCCTCGCTCCAGTTCACGCGCTGCGACCAGAAACGGGCGATAGCAATCAGTACTTCCAGACCATAATCAGCAAGGTAAGCTTCGTCGCCGGTGTAACGTACATAATTGAAGATAGCATAAGCTATAGCACCGTTACGGTGGATTTCTTCAAAGGTGATCTCCCATTCGTTATGGCACTCGGTGCCATCCATAGTTACCATTGGATACAATGCTGCGCCATTTTTAAAGCCAAGCGATGCTGCATTCTCAATAGCCTTGCCTAATTGCTTATAACGGTAAAGCAGCAGGTTGCGGGTAACTTTTTGAGGTGCAGTAGCCAGGTAAAACGGAACGCAATAAGCTTCGGTATCCCAGTAAGTTGAACCGCCGTATTTTTCGCCGGTAAAGCCTTTAGGGCCGATGTTCAGGCGGTCATCCTCGCCAGTATAAGTTTGGTTAAGCTGGAAAATATTAAAGCGGATGCCTTGTTGTGCCGAAGCATCGCCTTCAATGATAATGTCGTTATGTTTCCATTTCTCTGCCCAGGCTGCTGCCTGTTCGGCAAGCATGGTTTCAAAACCTTTGTCGATAGCTTTTTCAAGAACAGTTTTTAGATTATCTATTAACTGATCAACGGTATGATTTTGTGAAGAAAGATTAGCAGCAAATTTTAAGATCGTAACCTCCTGCATATCCTCCACGTATAATTTATATTCAATGCCGATGAACTTTTCTTTAACCACGGGCTCCGGCTTGACATCTACAGGTTTGCCATCGATTAGGATAACGCATTTCATGCCCGTTACGACATCAAAGCCTGTCTTCTTGGTCTTCATGTGGACGTAACCACCGTCAGACCATATATTTTTATCTATTTCATTCCAAAAATTTTCATCATAATTAGCGTCTTGGTTTTTTACATTGCCATTTATGTAAGGTGTAATTGCAATTGTAAGAGCAGAATCTACACCTATAGGTCGAAAATTATATTGGATTACGCCTACTTCGTCATCAACGATACTACAAAAACGGATTACTTCTGCGTCTACTAAAGTTTTACCTACATCTGCTCTAAAGGTTCTTTTCAGAAATCCTTCTTTCATATTTAATTCCCGTCGGAATTCATCAACTCTATTTGTAGCTAAATCAATTGGCTCACCTCCAACACGTATATCAATACCAATCCAGTTGGCAGCGTTAAGTACTTTGGCAAAGTATTCAGGATAGCCGTTTTTCCACCAGCCCACACGGGTTTTATCCGGATAGTAAACCCCGGCAACATAATTGCCCTGCAAGGTTTCGCCGCTGTAGGCCTCTTCAAAATTGGCGCGCTGACCCATACGGCCGTTACCAAGGCTGAAGATACTTTCTGATATTTTATTGTAATGAGGATTAAATCCTTCTTCTATGATCTTCCACTCATCAACTTTGATATAATCTTTCATGTATGTGTAATTGTGATCTTTTTAATCTTAATTGTCGTTTTTATTGTAAGGAAGAATTTCTTCCCTTGCGTCGACCCTCCGTCATTGCGAGGAACGAAGCAATCCCGAACTATGCCGTTTAACTATACAGAGCGGCTCTGTAAATAGGTGATTGCTTCAGCGTTAAGCCTCGCAATGACGTGCGGGTTTACTTATAATTCCTTTATTGTTTCAATAGTTACTTTGTCCAAGCCGCTTACTACCAGATCAGCCTCGGTTAATACATCAGGCGAGCCGATACCTACAGCCTTCATGCCGCCATTTTTAGCAGCTTGTACACCTGCAATGGCATCTTCAAATACCACACATTCGGCAGGGGCAACCCCTAGTGCTTCGGCACCTTTTAAAAATACTTCAGGATCGGGTTTGGGTGTGGTAACATGGTTGCCATCAACAATGGCATCAAATAAATTGGCAATGCCTACTTTGTTTAAAATGGTCATGGAGTTTTTGCTGGCTGAACCTAATGCGGTCTTTAACCCTGTATTTCGGCATGCCTCTAAAAATTCTTTTGCTCCGGGCAAAATCTCAGCAGGTGTCATCTGGTTGATCATCTCCACATACCAGTTGTTTTTTCTGGTGGCCAGTTCTACCTGTTCTTCAGCGGTTTTGGTGACACCGCCCCAACCCAGTATCAGTTCGAGCGAGCGGGTGCGGCTTACGCCTTTTAACTGTTCGTTCTGGTGTTCAGTAAAATCGAAACCCAGTTCATTAGCTAGGCGTTTCCAGGCTTTATAATGATAAACAGCTGTATCTACAATTACCCCATCAAGGTCGAAAATACAGGCTTTAATAGTTGTCGTCATGAATGTTATTGTTTGGCAGTTGCCGGTATCAGCTCAAGTACAAGGGTTTCCCTGCCTTTTAAAGTCAGTTTTTTAATATCAACCGTTTCACCGGTGATCACATTTTTAGCTTTAGTGGCGCCTTTTATGCCTTCAGAGAAATAAGCCGTTTCAATTGAATCTTCTTTATCTGTGCCGTTAAATACTACCATTATACGCTTTTTATCATCGTACCTAAAATACACATAAATACCTTTTTGCGGAATGTATTGCAGCAGTTTACCTGTTTGCAAAGCAGTGGTGTTTTTACGGTAGTTGGCCAATGTGCGGACGTAGTTAAAAGCTTCGTTTTCTTTTTTACTGCGGCCATCGGCAGTAAACTTGTTGTCTTTATCACCTGCCCATCCGCCTGCAAAATCTTCACGCACCAGGCCGTCGGGGTTCGAAAAGTTTTTCATCAGGATCTCGTCGCCGTAATACATTTGCGGAATGCCGCGTAAAGTCATCAGCATGGCCATGCCTGATTTGTATTTGGTAAAATCCTCGCCCACAACCGATAGGAAGCGGCTCATATCATGGTTATCCAAAAAGATCACATTGCGGGTAGGGTCCTGGTATAAGAAGTCCTGCGTAAGTACAGCATACAAGCGGCCAACGCCGTCTGTCCAGCCTTCTTTACCATTGAGGGCTTCCATCATGGCATCTTTCATCACTGCATCAGTTACGCCCGGTAAATGGGTGTCAAAGCCACGGTTAACGGTGTTGCCGCCTAAGAAGAAAGCCTGATCAACGGTTGACCATGTAAGTGTTTCGCCATAGATGGAAAGCTTAGGGAACTCACGCTGTACATCCTGTGCCCATTTAGCCATGTAAGCGGCATCATTGTAAGGGTAGGTGTCTAAACGAAAACCATCGATACCGGCATACTCCACCCACCAGATGTGGTTTTGCGTAAGATAGTTCTGTACATAAGGGTTGTTCTCGTTAAGGTCGGCCATGCGATGGTCAAACCAGCCATCCATCATAATTTTTTTATCGATATCCGCAGCGTGAGGGTCCATTACCGCCATATCGCGATAGTTTGAGTTGGTGTACTTTGGCCACTGGTGTACCCAGCTTTTCATCGGCATGTCCTGTATCAGGAATGATTCGGTACCAATATGATTATGCACCAGGTCTTTAATTACTTTTAAGCCCATTGCATGGCATTTCTCCACATATTGCTTATAAAGCTCATTGGTGCCATAGCGCGGATCAATTTTATAGTAATCAGTTACAGCATAGCCATGATAAGAGGCATGAGGCTCATCGTTCTCAATTTCCGGGGTTAACCAGATGGCAGTAACGCCAAGATCTTTGATATAGTCCAGGTGGTTCATGATACCTTTAATATCGCCACCATGACGGCTGTACATCGAGTCGCGGTTAAGGCCCATTTCACGCATGCCTTTTACCTTGTCGTTTGATGGGTCGCCGTTTGAAAAACGGTCGGGCATGATCAGGTAGATCAGGTCCTTGTTGGTTACACCCTGTACCCGGTTAGCCGAGCGGTTGCGCAGATATAAGGTGTAGTTGTAAGTTAAATCCTTTTCTCCCTTTTTAACAAATTTTATCGGGAACGTTCCCGGAACTGCCGAAGAAAAAAGCTTAAGATCGATGAATAAGTAATTAGAATTTTCAACTTTATGCACTGCAACAAGCTTTACACCAGGGTAAGAAAGCTGTACCTGGCGGCTTGCAATATTGTTGCCATGAACCAGTAATTGAACGTTGGGATTTGCCATGCCTGTCCACCAAAACATGGGTTCTACGCGTTCCAGCGCAGGTATTTGCGCACGCAATCCCAAAGCTGTAAGCATGCAGCAGGTAATAAGAAGTAATGATTTTCTCATAAAAATTATTTTTATCAGCGGTATAATTGGAAACAGGCAGCCGGGGCAGTTCCTGCGTTTCAAATTTATAATAAAAATGATTTCCTGTATGAAAAAGTGAAAATAGTTTTAGAAAGGCGAACTATGGTAAAATCATAAAGTAATTATTCGGTTTTGAGAGATTGCCGTCAACGCTAAAATATATATTTGCCCTTCATGACTTTATTAATGAACAGGTTTAAAAAAGCATTTACTTTCTTGTTAATCGCTTTGGTTTTTGCCTGCCAGAGAGACAATTTATTAAGGGTAGTAGGTGTGAAGGATGGTGATACGATTGTGGTGCTTACGCCCGATCATCAGAATATTACCGTAAGGCTTGCCGAGGTAGACTGCCCAGAGAAAAGCCAGGCATTCGGGCAGGCTGCCAAGCAGTTTACCTCGGATTTGTGCTTTGGTAAAAGTGTAAAACTGGACGGAAGCGAGCATGACAGGTACGGGCGCACTGTAGCGAAGGTAATATTAGAAGACGGCCGTATCTTAAATTATGAGTTGGTGAAAAACGGTTACGCGTGGCAATACAAACATTATTCAAACAACCCGGCGTTGGCAGTTTACGAGCAGCAGGCGCGGGAACAACATTTAGGGCTGTGGCAAGATCCAAACCCTACGCCGCCGTGGGAGTTTCGCCAGCAGAAACGGCAAGGAACATCAAATGGCAGCAAGGAAGAGTATTACCCTAAAAAGCGGAAGTACAAGAAACACAAAAGCAGGAAAGATAACTTTCCTGCTTTTGAATATAATGATAGCCTGTAAATTATTATGAAACCCGATTAATTGATATATTCGAAAACAACCTTATTCCTATGCGCCAGTGTTTCTTTACTTTCCTATGTGCTATTGTTGTTAGTAGCTGCTCTTCACCAAAAAAATCTATCATGCCTTTTCGGAATTTAACTTATGCAGGTGAAAGACAATTTCCTGTCGCTGAAAATAATTCTGAATTCACATTTAAGGCGTCATTTAATATTTCTACGTCTGTAGATAGATTAATAACTATTTCAAAAGATAGTATTTTGGGTTACCAAGGAAATCTTTTAGAGATTTTTAGTCTGCCAGCTAAAAAACATCAACCTCAATACAAATTTATACAAAGAACATTAACACCTAAAAGTGGGTTTAAACGGTTTATAGAAAAAATTGATTCTATGAATTTGTCGTCAGTGAAAAATCAAGAGAATTTTAACATTGGTTTACACCAACCGTTCTCATTGTATGTAATTGAACTGAAGCAAAAGGATAGATATACTCACTTTAAGTTTAATGCTTATTTATCTAAAAGTGAAAGGGTAGAACCCCGATATGAACAAATAGTAAATCTTATTTTTCAAGAGTTTGATTTTCCTTTATACTTAAAATAAAAAAGCCTTTCCAAACGGAAAGGCTTTTTTATTTAATGGGTAATATCTGATTATAGTTTACCGATCTCTTGTACTAAGTCGATCAGTTTGTTTGAGTAACCCCACTCGTTATCGTACCAAGAAACAACTTTTACAAAGTTTTCGCTTAATGCGATACCAGCTTTAGCATCAAAAATTGAAGTACGTGCATCACCTTTGAAATCTTCTGATACAACTTCGTCTTCAGTGTAACCTAAAATGCCTTTAAGTTCGCCTTCAGATGCTTCTTTCATAGCCGCTTTGATCTGCTCATAAGTAGCAGGAGTTTTTAAGCGTGCAGTTAAGTCAACTACAGATACGTCGGCAACCGGAACACGGAATGACATACCAGTTAATTTACCTTTTAATTCAGGTAATACTAAACCTACAGCTTTAGCAGCACCGGTTGATGAAGGGATGATGTTTTGGTAAGCACCACGGCCGCCTCTCCAGTCTTTAGCCGATGGGCCGTCAACTGTTTTCTGAGTAGCAGTTACCGCGTGGATTGTGCTCATTAAACCTTCTTCAATACCGAATTTATCATTCAATACTTTAGCAACAGGTGCTAAACAGTTGGTAGTACATGATGCATTTGAAACGATATTTTGATCTGCTTTTAATTGTTTGTGGTTAACACCCATAACGAAAGTAGGGGTATCATCTTTTGCAGGGGCAGACATTACTACCTTTTTAGCACCAGCATCAATATGTTTTTGAGCAGTTTCCTGAGTTAAGAACAAACCGGTTGACTCGATGATAACCTCAGCGCCAACTTCGTTCCATTTAAGGTTAGCCGGATCTTTCTCTGCAGTAACACGGATAGTTTTACCGTTTACTACAAGGTGGCCGCCTTCAACTGCAATAGTGCCATCAAATTTACCGTGAGTTGAGTCGTATTTTAACATGTAAGCCATGTAATCTGGCTCAACAAGGTCATTTATACCTACAACTTCAACATCAGGTCTTGCAATTGCAGCTCTGAAAGCTAAGCGGCCGATGCGGCCAAAACCGTTAATTCCTATTTTCATGATTTTTTAATTTTTATTTGAGTAGTATGTTAACAAATTATTGATAGGCTCTCTGATAATATTGCCTACCTCTATACCTGCATTTTCAAGTACTGCAAGTAATTGCGGTTGAAAAAGCGTAGCTACTGAACCGGTGAAGTGTACAACTGCATCGGGGTTTTGCTGGTGCAAAGGCTGAAGGTAATTTTTAGTAAGCAGGTTAAAACCTTCAATAACCTTATTCTGAATATATGGATCAGCCATATTATCTGTATAGAAGTCGGTAAAGGAACTCAAAAACAGTGCCGGTTGGCGTAAACGATACACTTTTTCCAAAATCGTTTTACGGTCGGCATCATACCGGTGCTCAAACTGTTCCTGTAAGTGCTCCGGGAGGGTTTCGTTCATAAACGATTTTATTAACTGGCGGCCAAGCCAGTTTGCAGATCCCTCATCTGCAAGTATATAGCCCAAGCCGTAATTGTTTGGCGCTAACTTTTTACCATCGTACCATGCCGCGTTTGATCCGCTTCCGCA
The DNA here is from genome assembly GCF_028736115.1 of Mucilaginibacter sp. KACC 22063. Classification (NCBI taxonomy): domain Bacteria; kingdom Pseudomonadati; phylum Bacteroidota; class Sphingobacteriia; order Sphingobacteriales; family Sphingobacteriaceae; genus Mucilaginibacter; species Mucilaginibacter florum. The sequence continues at coordinate 1,428,575 of NZ_CP117877.1, forward strand.
AATGCAAACAATGCCCGGTGAGTTTTTACAGGAGGCAATTGCAGCTGCCAGCATGTCATGCTCTACGGTGATTTTGGCAAATTTAAAAAAAGCGCCCATAGCTTTGCAAACAACTTGCTTTAATTCTGCGGTGCAGGCGCCGGCACTAAAAAAATACACACGCTTTACTTCTTCGGCGTGGTGTATGAGGTTGATATTTTTATTAAGCAGTTGCAGAATATGCTTTTCATCATTAAACTGGGGGTTGATGCTGCTCGTTTTAAAAGACGCAATGGTCTTTGATTTTGAAGCCAGCCGCCAGTCTGCAATATGAGATCCGCTATATACTACTGCAATCATCCGGTGCTTATATATTTAAAATTTTAACCATTTCCATCAGGTCGTCTTCCAGCTTAAACTCATGCATGTTTAATGCTTCTTCGAGCGGGGTAGTGGCAATGCTGTTGCCCCTTAGGCCAACCATTTTTTGCGTTTCGCCGTTGATAAGCGCATTTACCGCTGCAAAGCCCATGCGGCTGCCTAAGATACGGTCAAAAGCGGTTGGGCTGCCGCCACGCTGCATGTGACCAAGAATGGTTACTTTAACATCGTAAAACTTAACCTCTTTCTGTACCATCTGGGCAACGTCATAGGCGCCGCGTTTATCGCCCTCAGCTACTATAACAATGCTCGATGATTTTTTATTGTATTCGCCCGCTTTAAGCCCCTCTATCAGTTCTTCAATAGCGGTTTCTTTCTCAGGCAATAAGATGGCCTCTGCACCGGTTGAAATACCTGCACGTAAGGCGATACAACCAGCATCGCGACCCATCACTTCAATAAAGAAGAGGCGGTCATGCGCATCTGCAGTATCACGTATCTTGTCTAATGCTTCAATTACGGTATTGGTAGCAGTATCAAATCCAAGGGTATAATCGGTGCCGCCAAGGTCATTGTCAATGGTTCCCGGTACGCCCATTACGGCAATATCAGGATATTTTTTAGAGAACCGCAATGCACCGGTAAAGGTACCGTCGCCGCCAATTACCACCAGGCCGTTAATGCCACGGTCCTGCAGGTTTTTATAGGCCTTTTCCATACCTTCTTCAGTACGGAAGTCAAGACAACGCGCAGTTTTTAAGATGGTGCCACCGAGGTCGAGTATGTTACTTACCGACCGACGGCTCATATCATATATATCATTATCTATCAAACCCTGGTATCCTTGTTTCACGCCAACAACTTCTAAATTGTTGTAAATGGCCGTGCGAACCACCGCGCGGATACAAGGATTCATGCCTGGCGCATCGCCACCAGAAGTAAGAACAGCTATTTTTGAGACTTTATCCATGTTTTTCAGGTACTGAAAAATTCGCCCTAAGATAACGTGTATATTTAACACGATGGAATTTTTATTTATTTTTTTGATTTCAAAATAACATCTATCTTTAAAACCTAAGTTAAAACCTATAACGTTTGGAAGTTTCACTACCCACTTTTGAATCGGTATTTTCGATCGACTGTGTAATATTTGGCTTTGATGCCGGAGAATTAAAAGTATTACTCATCGAGAGAAATGAAGAGCCATTTAAGGATTGGCTCGCTTTGCCGGGCTATATAGTTAGCCAGAACGAGAGCATTGATAATGCTGCCGAACGTATTTTGTATGAGCTAACCGGCCTGCGCGATTTGCACATGGAGCAGTTTCATACCTTTGGCGAGGTAAACAGGCACCCTCAGGGGCGTGTAATTACCGTGGCTTATTATGCGCTTATCCGTATTAACGGGCAAAAAGAATTACGGCCGGTTACCCAGTATGCGCGTAAAGCGTTTTGGCACCCCGTAAGCGACCTCCCTAAACTGGCGTTCGACCACAGCGAGATCTTTAAAACAGGCTTTAACAAAATACGCCGCCGGTTAAGCTACCAGCCAATAGCGTTCGAGCTTTTGCCTGAGAAATTTACCCTAACCCAGTTGCAGATGCTTTATGAAGCTATTTTAAGCAAGAAGCTGGATAAACGTAATTTTCGTAAAAAGATGCTGAGCTATGGGTTTTTGAAGGAACTTGATGAAAAACAGAAAGGCGTATCTTACCGTGCCGCCAAGCTATATAAGTTTGATAAACGCAAATACGCCAAGATATTCCAGAATGAACTGACGATGGAATAATCAATATATATGGTATTATAAAAAACGGGCTGCCTGGATAGGTAGCCCGTTTTATGAAATGCAGGTAATATTTATTTTTTCTTGAAAACATTATTGATAAGTGTTCTTAAGAATGTGCTAAATCAGCGTTAAAGTCTATATTTGTTTAGTAATGCCAGTTATAACACAGAACATACATAGATTGCTTCACTTACTGGAATTGTTTCACTTTTCCAAGCGCGACCTATTAAGTCTACTTAATAAAAATAGGAAAAAGCAACTGGATGAAGATAGTGTATTTAATTCAGAGGTCAAGGTAAGTACTTTAAATGCTGTTGATAAAATCTTTGGTAAAGGTTTAGCATATTATGTCGATCCAGAAAATCCTATCCGGAGTGAAAAGGAAAGTATTTTTTTTAGAAAAGAAAATTTTAATGCTGATTTAAATTTAACAGCAAAACAGATAGTAAATAAATATGAGCAAGAAAAGATTTCATATGAAACATTATTAAAGCTCTTAGACATACGTAAAGATAGGATATTAAAAAACTTCTCTATTAAGGATGATCCATTGGCTGTCTCAGAATATGCTAGATCATTGATTTATCCAACAAATAATATTAAAGATGACAAGGCATTTTTAAAACAAATAATTGCTAACATGGCGTCTTTTAATATATTGGTATGGGAACATGTTGAACGCCCAAGGTTAAATTTAAAAGCGAATATTGCTGGATTTTATTTATCGCCAGATGTTATAGTAATTAAATGGCAAAAACATATTAAGAGAGAAATATTTACCTTACTTCACGAGCTTGGTCATTATCTTCTGGATAAAGAAGATATAGATAATTTTATAGAAATAGATGAGCCAAATCAAAACCAAAATTCTATAGAAAATTGGTGTAATAACTTCGCTTTCGGTTTCTTAGCAGGTAATAGATATTATTCAATAATTAATGAACTTACTGAAGGCTCAGCTGAAAATGACTATCATCATCAATTAGTAAATGAAATTTCGAGACAAACTCACTTAAGTGAATTAGCTATTTATACTAGGTTATTAAAAATTAAAAAAATTAACACCAGTTCTTACTATAATATTTCTCAAAATATTATGGCCGAGATTGAAAAGAAATCTCTTGCTGAAAGTGCAATTTTGGAGCAAAAAAAGATTGAAGCTGAAGCAAAAGGAATTAAAATAATAATTCCGCCTGTTAAGCCTATTAGATCTCCTCTATATCTTGATACACTACAATTTGCTTTAAACTCAGGTTTTATCAGCGAATATGAGTTTTGTTCGAAACTAAACATTAACGATATAGGAGAATTTATTTAAATGGTTGCCGTTTTTGATACTTCTTCTTTTATGAGCTTAGTTAAGAACTATCTTCCATTAGATAGTAGTGGGGAGCTAAAAAATCTAATTTGCGAGAAATATCTAAGCGGTGAAATAAGGGTGATTCAAGAGGTGGTCGAAGAATGTAAGTACACTGCGAAGGGCATCATTTTAAATTCCTTAGATTTTATAAAGACTAGGACGGACTTACATATTAATACTAAAAGTATTATTCCTTCAAGAGATTTTATGAATTTGTTAAATAACGAGTTCAGAGATCATCAAGCAATAAAAACAAAGGCTTTGGATAGTGCTGCTGTCGACAATGAAAAATCAACGTATCTTAACCAAGCAGACTGTAGGTTGATGTTGTATTGTCAAAAAATTGCAGGGGAAAATCCAATGATAGTTACAGAAGAAAGTACATATGGAAATGATGGAAAGATTCATAAAAAAATACCTACTAATTGTAGCTTTTTGTCAATTCCGTGCGCAACTCTACCGGAACTATTGACCCAGCATTATAAATTATCAATATATATAAAATAATATTGTTGTAGTATAATGATCAACATTGAGGGCCTAATTTTTGCAACAAAAAAGGCGCTTTGGTTACAAAGCGCCTTCCTGATATTTAAAAATTCATTTAGATCTGTGTAGTTGAGGCAAGCTCAAGGTGGTATTTCACCAGGTTATCTATAGGTGAGCGGATGATGTTGCCCACTTTCATTCCGTTTTCGTTAGCAACTTCTTCCAGCACATTGCGGAAGTTGTAACCTACAGAACCGATACAGTTAAAAGTATAATCTTTGTAGTTTGGATAATGGGTTACCAGGTTACGGAAAAAGTCCTGGAACGAGTTATATACGATACTACGTGAGTATTCGATATTTACATTGTTATCATAAACAAACTTGCTGAAGCTTGCGCAGAAACGGTTGGCCAGCGGCTGAGAGTAAACACGGTCGTTCACTTCGTCAGGAGTAAGTTTATAGGTTTCCCAGAAAATGTTGCGAACAGCTTCGGGCATATATCCTCTTAAATAATCAACCAGCAGTTTTTTGCCAATGTAGCAACCACTGCCTTCATCACCTAAAATGTAGGCGCCCGAGTCGATATTTTGTGTGATCTGTTTACCATCATAAGTACAGGTATTGGTACCGGTACCTAAAATAGCAGCAAAACCTTCGTTGTTGCCCAGTAAAGCTCTGGCAGCAGCAAGAAGATCATGGCCAATGCTTACTTTGGCATTAGTGAAAACGGCTTGCATAGCGTCTGCAACTATTTTATTTTTCTCGGGTACGTTACAACCGGCACCGTAGTAGTTAACCTCGCGGATTTTGTCTTTTTCAAGGTCGGTAGGTAAACCTTCATGTAGCGATTTAATAATGTACTCTGTACTTGCAAAGTATGGATTGTAGCCTTCGGTATTGAAATAAACCTTCTTACCGTCTTCAGTAACTAAACACCAGTTTGTTTTAGTAGAGCCGCCGTCAGCGATGATGATCATGATATATGTTTTTAAAATCGGTTAAAAGTATGATTTACTAATTGTAAAAAAAACACTTTGTAATTTTTTTACATACAAATCCTTAATAATTGATTAACAATTTTAGTAGCAGAATAGTCATTTGCCAGTACGCAAATAGTAAAAGGTTTTAAATGTTAATTTTTTTTAAAACAAATTTACAAATGGTTGAGTTTTTTATTTTTAAGTTTAATTTACGGCACTTTATACTAATTATCTGAACTAAATGCCCAACTCAAGCGCCGACTTTAACAAGCTATTTTATCTTAACCCACAGCCAATGTGGATATTCGAAGAAAAGACGCTTAAGTTTCTGGATGTGAACAAAGCCGCCATACAAGCTTATGGTTATTCTAAAGCAGAGTTTTTAGATATGACTATAAAGGATATTAGGCCGAACGAAGATTATAAAAAATTTGAAGTTGCGCTTAAAAACCTTAACGGTGATAAGCTGCGCAAACGCGAATTTCGGCATGTAACAAAGGGGGGGCAAATCAAATATGTTGAAATTTTCTCGTATCAGATTGATTTTGGCGACAAGAATGCAAGGCTAGTGCTTGCCATTGATATTACTGCACATAAACTGCATGAGCAGGAACTTGAAACTAAGAACGAGTTGCTGCAACAAGTAGCAGCTTTTAATTCGCATGAATTGCGCAGGCCTATAGCTAATATACTTGGCCTTATCAACGTAATGGATACGCTTGAGGTAGATAAAGATAATGACCTGCAAAGTGTGCTGTCTATGATTAAACAAAATTGCCGGCAGATAGACGAGTTAATAAAAAGCTTATCTACCGGTATCTGTTAAGCTTACTTTTAAGTTATTAACTAAATTGTAACAATTCAATTATGCTGTGCTAAGCAAATAGTTATTGTTAATAATAAGTGGTATTTTTTGCGAATAATGTTTCCAAAACTTAATTAAACCCTTAATAACAATAAACTATGAAGTGTTTTTTACCCATTACCGCAGTACTGCTTGCTGTGTATGGTACAGCCCCGGCGCAAAACCGGCAGGCAGGTGCAGAAGGCCAGGGTCGTAATACCGAAGCCAGGCCTGCAGCAAGCATTGCATCTGTTACACAAAACCTTAAAAAGTACGAGGGCTTCTTCAATTTTTATTATGATGACCGTAGCGGCAAAGTCTACCTTGAAATAAAAGATTTTGATAGAGAATTTTTGTATTTCAGTTCGCTGGTTGATGGTGTGGGTAATGGCGGCCCCGAACGCGGGCAGGCCGCTTCAGTGATTACAAAGTTTATTAAGGTAGGCCCAAAGGTATTCCTGGTGCAGCCTATCACCAATTACCGTGCGGTTAATGGTAGTGAAGATGAAAAGAAAGCCGTTGATAATGCCTTTGCAAAATCTATACTGTTCGGGTTTTCGCCTGTAGCAACCGAGGACGGGCGTGTATTGATCGATCTTACACCATTCATCGTCCGCGATGTGATGAAGATAGGCGACAACCTGGGCACCGGCCGCGGTAATCTGGGCAGCGCCATTGCTGCGGGCAACCGTGCAGGTGGCGGTAATGCGGGCGGTGGCTATCGTTTTGATGATACCCGGTCGGTAGTTTACATGGATAACACCAAAAACTTTCCTAAAAACTCGGAGTTTGAAGCGCTGGTTACATTTGCAGGAAGCGGTAGCCGTGGTGGTTTCGGCAGGGGGGGCGGTATAGCAGCCGACCCAAGCGCTGTTACTGTACGCATGCACCAGGCCTTTGTAGAATTGCCTGATAATAATTTCAGTATGCGCAAGTTTGACCCACGGTCGGGCTTTAACCAGTTCTCCTATTATGATTTCTCGGCACCCATGACCGAGCCGATTTTAAAACGCTTTACAGCCAGGCACCGCCTGCATAAAAAGAATCCTAATGCCGCGGTAAGCGAACCTGTAGAGCCAATTGTATATTATATAGACCGTGGTGCGCCGCCGCTAATTAAGAAAGCGCTGATTGAAGGTGGCTCATGGTGGAACCAGGCATTTGAGGCGGCAGGGTTTAAAAATGCTTTCCAGGTAAAGGAATTACCGGAAGGCGCCGACCCAATGGATATCCGTTACAATGTAGTGAACTGGGTTAATCGTTCGGGCAGCCCGGAACGAGCGTTTTCTTACGGTTCATCATATACTGATCCGCGTACAGGTGAGATTATTAAAGGCGTAGTAACATTAGGGTCAGACCGCCACAGGCAGGATTATTTGATTGCCGAAGGTTTGCTTCAGCCTTACGAGGATGGTAAAAAGGTATCTGACAAGTTAGAACAAATGGCTTTGGCGCGTATCCGCCAACTCTCTGCTCATGAGATTGGGCACACCTTGGGTTTGTACCACAACTTTACCTCCAGCACGCATGACCGTGCTTCGGTGATGGATTATCCTTTCCCGCGTTTCACCATGAAGGCAGATGGCTCTATTGATATATCAAACGCTTATGCAACAGGTATAGGAGCATGGGATAAAAGGGCTATCACCTGGGGCTATGCCGAATTTCCGAAAGGTACCAATGAAGATGAAGCACTGGATAAGATCATGAAGGAGACACTGGCGCAGGGGCATATCTTTATCCCTGACATTGGTGGTGGCGTACATCCGCTGGCACATCAATGGGATGACGGCGTTAATGCTGTTGACCAGTTAAATAAGCTGATGATGATCCGTCGGCATATCCTTGATAATTTCTCTGAAAAAGCCATCCGCGAGGATGCGCCAATGGCAACTTTAGAAGAGGTGCTGGTGCCGATGTACCTGCTGCACCGCTACCAGATAGAAGCCGTATCAAACTCTTTAGGTGGGCTATATTTTACACATGCACTTAAAAATGATGGGCAGGTAGTTACCAAAATGATTGAGCCGCAAGAGCAGTGGAAAGCTGTTGATGCGCTGATGAATACCATTACGCCTGATGCTTTGGCACTGCCCGAAAAACTGATCGAAAAGATACCGCCGAGGCCGGTAGGATATCCTTCAACAGTTGAAACATTTGGCGGGCATACCGGTGTAACGTTTGATCCGATAGGCGCTGCCGAAACTGCGGCTAACGCAACATTGAATTATTTATTCGACTCGCAACGCGCAGCACGCTTAATTGAATACCAGGCACGTGATGCAAAACAGCCAGGTTTATTACCTGTACTGGATAAAGTGATCGAACTTACATGGAAAGCGCCGCTGCAACCGGGCTATAAAGGCGAACTGCAAATAATGGTGAATAACCTGGTACTAAAACACCTGCTTGCACTTGCCGCAGACACGCATGCCGGTGAAAATGTAAGGGGAGAGGCCTTGCTTAAAATCACTGACCTTGCCGCATGGATGGGCGCACAATCTGCAACAGGAATGCCTAAACAAAGGGCTGCCATGTATTTTGGCTTGTCGCAGATCAAAGAGTTTCAGGATAATCCGGGCAAGTTTGCACCGCCAGAAGCTTTAGATATGCCGCCGGGCGCACCTATTGGTATGCCTGACAACGAGTTTGAATGGTAGATTAAAATTAATAACCTTATTGAAGTCCTGTAGAAACCATTTCTGCAGGACTTTTTTGTTTTAGGACCTGGAACATTTTGCTTTATTAAAACAATTTGAAAAGTCATGATATTATCAAAATGATAAATTCAACAAGTCATTTTGGATAAATAAACCGTTACTCACCAAAACTTAATTCATAAAAAACGATGTTTGCAGCCCGAAAACGTGTCCGGGATTGCACATTTTGAATTTTGGCGCGATGATGGGAAACGTATTATTTTAATCAAAAACAAAATGAAAACGCTGCGTATTATATTTTCGCTTTTAGCCATTATGGCTACCTCTTTTATTGCCAATGCCCAAACAGGTAATGGTGTTTATCTTACTGCTCAAGACTACCAGTCTAAACGCATCAACTATCTTTTAGATGCAGACAAACTACAGTTAAATGCTTTTTTTGAAGGTAAAACAATTGCGTTTACATCTGCCGGGAAAAGGTATAAGTTAAATAAAGCTGATGTTTTTGGTTATCGTTTAAACGGCAAAGACTACCGTTTTTTTAACCGTAAGGCATATGCAATAGTTGATACCACCGGGTTTTATTTGTACTCACGTCCCGAACTTGTACAGCATTATAAAGGTTATGTTTCTGCAGATCAGTATTTCTTTAGCGTAGGTAATGGAAAAGTACAGCCACTTACACTTGCTAATATTTCTGCCGCATTTCCAAAAAATCCGGAGTTCAGGTACGCGGTGCAATCATACTTCAACCGCGATGAACAGTTGAGCGCTTATGATGCTGCTCAGCAGACTTACAAGATCAAATACATTTATGAGTCGCACCTGAAACCTGCAACTACACTTAATGCTGATTAATCAGCAACTGACTTTTTCAGAAAGCCTTGTTTGATTAAACAGGGCTTTCTGCATTTATGTAACAAGTATGTAGCTTTATTTTAACATAAAGTTAACCGTAAGCTTTCGCAGAATAAATATGCAGCGGCTTATTTTGCATGCCGTATGGAACTGATTAGTACCCCTTCGATTATTACGCTTGATAAGTTTGAGGATATTTTCAGGGATAACTATTCGCCGCTGTTCAGATATATCAGTTCAATTACAAAAGATCAGGATCTGGCAAAAGATGTATTATCTGATCTGTTCTTAAACCTGTGGCAACAGCGCGAAAAACTTCAGATCAATAATATTAAAGCATACTTGTTCCGCTCAGCCAGAAACGGTGCTTTAAAAGCAATCAGCGGTACGCAAACTGCAGAACTATCTGACGATACCTTCAATATCCCAGCCGACAGCTACAACCCTTTCGAAAAATTTGTTGCCAAGCAATCTATCAAAATCGTTGAAGAGTTGATTAACCGTTTGCCGGTTGCACGTAAAGAAATGATCGAACTACGCCTGCTCGGATTAAAGAACTACGAAATAGCGGGTATCATGGATATCTCCGAAAAAAAGGTAGAATACAATATGCGCGAAGCCATAGAGCAGCTCAGCCATATGGTGCGCCACAGCAATTTAGATAAAGCAACTGTTGCCGGTGGTTTGATGATGATTAATCTTATCTTAACAATAATATAACTTCTTCTTTTTGTGGAAAAGGGGCAGGGAGTGCTCATCTCTGTAAATACAAACCCTTTTTAGCGATGAGTAACAGACGCGATTTCTTGAAAGGCCTGGGTATCGCAGGCGCAGCAATAGCCATTCCGGAGACCTTGGTACAGGCTGCCCCGGTATCAGCAACTAATAACGATAAGCGGGACCTTACCAACCTAACACTTAAAGGCCGTGTGCATAGTAATGGTGCAGGTATTGCAGGCGTAGCGGTAACCGATGGCATAAATATTACCCGTACCAATAAAAGCGGCCGCTATACCTTATTGAGTAATAAAACAGCAGAGTTTGTCTATATCAGCTTGCCTTCGGGATATACTTTTCCGCAGCAAAAAGGATTGGTGCAGTTTTATAAAAGGATTGATACCTCGCAAAATGTTTTTACAGCTGACTTTGCTTTAGAGAAACTGAATACCGATGATAAAAAACACATTTTTGTAGTATGGGCTGACCCTCAGATCATCTCCAAAAAGGACGCAGAAGTATTGGTGAACCAGGCAGCGCCTGATCTGCGCGACCTGGCAAAATCATATCCTGCGGGAACATTGATCCATGCTGTAGGCTGCGGCGATTTGGTTTGGGATCATTTTGAATTGCTGGAAGATTATAAACAGGCAGTTGAAATAAGCAGCGTTCCTTTCTTTAATCTCATCGGTAACCACGATATGGATTTAAATGCTCGTACAGATGATTATTCAGCAGAGACATTTAAAACGAATTTTGGCCCTACCTACTATTCATATAACCGTGGCGATGTGCATTACGTGGTTCTGGATGATGTTTTCTTTATCGGTACTGCGAAAAAATACATCGGTTACATTACAGAAAACCAGTTACAATGGCTGGAGCAGGATCTGGCAACTGTAAAGCCCGGCACTACGGTAATTGTTTCTTTGCATATCCCTACCAATACAGGCAGCCAACGACGTAATAAATTAGTAGAGGAAGAAATTGGCGGTGTGGTATCAAACCGTGAGCAGCTTTACAAAATTCTGGCACCTTATAAAGTACATATCATGTCAGGCCATACGCACATGAACGAAAAGTGGGAACGCGACAACATGATGGAACACGTGCATGGTACCGTTTGTGGTGCCTGGTGGACGGGCCCCGTTTGTACTGATGGTACGCCTGAAGGTTATGCCGTTTACGAAATTAATGGCGGCGATGTCAACTGGTATTATAAATCTACCGGTAAACCCAAAGATTACCAGCTTAAGGTTTATGAAAAGGGAAGGTACAAAGCCGAACCCGGAGCTGTTGTTGCCAATGTTTGGAATTGGGACCCTAAATGGAAAATTGAGTGGTTTGAAGACGGGCAGCCCAAAGGCGAAATGGAACGCAAGGTGGCGTTTGACCCTTTGGCTGTTGAACTGTACGAAGGGCCGCAACTGCCTAAAAAGCACAAGTTTGTTGATCCTACACTAACCGACCACCTCTTTTTTGCTACGCCATCGGCAAATGCAAAAAAAGTAAAAGTGGTAGCTACGGACAGGTTTGGCAAAGCCTACAGCGAAGAAATAGCTATTTAAATCAATCATAAGAAAGCCCTTCGGGGCTTTTTCCTTTTTTACGCCTTAACAAATATTTAATAAACGCTTAACTATTTCTTTTGGTGAAAGCGGCCACTGATAAGCTCTTCTCTTAAAATCACCATACATGAATTGGGAGCTTATACTAAAATATGTAAACACCGAAGCTAATGCCGAAGAGGAGCGGCAGGTAGAGCAGTGGCTTGATGAACAAAGCGAGAATGCTACACTGCTGGCCTATCTGCAAAAGCGAAGAAACCAGCTTCAGCAACCGCTTAAACAAACTGATATTGATGAACAATGGCTTCTGTTACTCAGCCGGATCTTTGATTCGGGAGAAACCACTAAGGCTAAAGGTAAAAACATATATATCTCAATTGGTATAGCTGCAAGTATCCTGCTGGTAAGCATGCTGGGCTGGATCTATCTTAAGCAAAGCCCCGACCTTAATGTAAAAGAGCTATCGCTGCAAACAGCGGCTAATAACCGCAATAAAGTAATACTTCCAGATGGTACCGAAGTGTTTATGGCACCTGCCTCAAAAATTATTTACAAAAGCAATTATGGCATCCACAAACGCGAGTTGCAATTAAATGGCGAAGCCTTTTTCAATGTAAAGCATAAAGCTGATGTGCCATTCATCATCCATACGGCTAATAAGGTAACCGTTACCGTTTTGGGTACTTCTTTTAACGTTTACAATCGTCTTAATGCCAATACAGAGGTAAAAGTGGCTACAGGTTTAGTGGGCGTTACTGCAAACAATCATACCAGTTTGCTGAAAGCTGGTCAGCAGGGTACATATTCAGCAATCACCAGGGAAATAGCCATAAAACAGGTAGAAACGCATGATGCAGCCGCATTGCAAAATGGCATTTTATTCTTTAAGGAAGATAACGCAGAGGAGATCGCGCAAAAAATTGAACGCTGGTACAACATCAAGGTTACAGTCTTTGCATCTGCCCGCAAGCATGCCCGTTTCAGCGGCGAAATAAAAGACGATGGCATAGACAGTTTACTGCACGCCATTAACTACGCCGTAGGGCTTCAATATCAATTTAAAGACTCCAATACATTGATGCTATTCTAATTTAAACATGAAATATCTAAAACTTCTACGCTTCATTTTCATCTTTTGCTCGTGCCTCGGTTGGCTGCTTACGTCAGTCCCGGCTATGGCGCAGAGCGACAAAGGTCAGGTCACTTTTTTGCAGCAGCGGCTAAGTGTACAGGCCATTATCGAAACCCTTAGAAAGGCCGGTTACAAAGTATCTTTTGATGCCGATGTCAATCTTAACAGGGGTATTACTTTACCATCGGTTAATATGACTACTGACCAGCTTGCGCATACATTTGAGCAACAGGCAGGTTTAGGTTTAAGAAATATCGATGGCAACCTGGTTATCCGTAAGCTGGATATGGTTACGGTAAACGGAACCATTATCTCATCGGATGACAAAACACCTTTAGCAGGTGTAACCATTTCTGATGCCAGCAAAAGGAACCTGGGTTCTGCTAACACTAACGGCAAGTTTTCCATTATCGTTCCGCGTGGCAGCAAAGTGACCTTTAGCATGATCGGTTTTGACCCGCAGGTGCAAGTCTTCGACAAAAATTCGGGTAACCTCAGCCTGATCATGAACGCTTCTACCACCGCACTTAATGAGGTGGTGGTAACGGCATTGGGTATCAAACGCGACGAAAAAGCATTGGGTTATGCAGCAACCGTTGTAAAAGGCGACCAACTGACCAATGCCATGTCAAACAACTGGACCGACGCATTATCAGGCAAGGTGGCTGGTTTAAACCTGATCCGTTCAAACGGCGGCCCTACCGGCTCAAACCGTATCGTGTTACGTGGCGAAACCAATTTAACAGGTGATAACGAAGCACTGATTGTTGTTGATGGTGTGGTTACCAATAATGGTAGCGGCCGATCAACAGGTACCGGCAGCGGAGGTTACCTGGATGGCGATTCGCCCGTTGACTTTGGTAGCGGCCTTAATGATATTAATCCTGATGATATTGAAAGCATCACGGTACTGAAAGGCCCGGGTGCAGCTGCACTATACGGGCAGCGCGGTGCTAACGGTGCAATTGTAATCACCACTAAATCAGGTCGGTCAAAAGACGGTAAGGTAAGCGTTACCATCAATTCAAACGCTGCTTTAGAAAGTATCAGCCGCTGGCCGGATTACCAGTATCAATACGGTCAGGGTGTTGATGGTGCCAACTATTATTCGTTCGGTGCCACTGCCGATGGCGCAAGCACACGCAGCACCAGTTCGGCATGGGGACCAAAGTTTGACGGGCAGTCGTTTTATCAATACGATCCCACTACACATACCGGGGGCACTACACGTACACCGTGGGTAGCTTATCCGGATGCACGCAAGGATTTCTTTGATGTAGGTAAAACATTTACCAACAACATCAGCCTTAGCGGTGGTAATGATAAAACCTCGGCGCGTTTTTCGGCTACGCACGTTGATAATACCTGGATTGTGCCGAATACCGGCTACAAACGTAATACGGTTGCTTTGGCGGTAGACCAAAAAGTAAGCGACAAATTACAGATATCAACCCGTATCAATTATACCAACAAAACCAGCGATAATTTACCGGCCACAGGTTATAATAACCAGTCGTTAATGTACTGGAATATGTTTTGGGAGCCAAACGGCGACCTGAACTGGTTAAAAGATTACTGGCTGCCGGGGCAGCAAAATGTGAAGCAAAGCTATCCATTTAGCAGCTATCCTGATAACCCATACCTTATAGCCTATGAAATGCTGAACACGTTGAACCGTAACGGCTTAACAGGAAACATACAGGCTACATATAACTTCACCAAGCACCTGAGCTTTATGGTGCGTACCTCTGTTGATTTTGGCTATCAGCAAACTACGCAGCAGCGCCCTTATGATACTGAGAAGTTTACCAAGGGTATGTACCGTACGCAAAACTCGTTCTCGCAGGAGATTACCAATGATTTCTTGCTGCGTTACAATACCAAAATAGCTAAAGACTTTTCGATCAATGCTACCGCAGGTGGTAGTATGCTAAAGAACCGCTATAATAAAGATGAGCTTCGTGCCGACTCTTTGTTATATCCCGGTATCTACACCTTGGCTAACAAAGCAGGCGTATTAAATGCATTGCCTTACAAAAGCCAGTATGCACTTAACAGCTTCTACGGTTTGTTATCTGTAGGCTACAAAGACGAACTGTTTGTGGATGTGACCGGCCGTAACGACTGGAACAGCGTATTGGCTTCGCCAACGTCTACCAGCAATGCCTCATTCTTTTATCCGTCCGTAAATGCCAGCGCCATTCTTTCAGAGATATTCCATCTTCCTGATTTTGTTCGCTATGGTAAAGTCCGTGGTTCATACGCAGGTGTGGGCAGCGGTACAACAGTGCCATACCGTACTTCATACTCTTACACATCGGTTAGCAATTTTCCGGGTGGTTTGGCAAATCCAACAACCCTGGCTAATACCAACCTTAAACCACTGTACACCACCAGTTACGAGTTAGGTACCGAGTGGCAGTTATTCAACGGCCGTTTAGGTTTTGACCTTGCCGTATACAGTAATAAAACAAAAGATCAGATCTTAACCGCCACGGTCGACCGCTCATCTGGTATCAATGCCGCGGTGATTAACGCAGGTGCGGTGCGTAACCAGGGTATCGAGATTGCTGCCAATGGTGTGCCTGTCCGTACTAAAAGTGGTTTCAGTTGGAGCGTGAATGGTACTTTCACCGCTAACCGTAATAAAGTATTATCGTTGACAGACAGCCTGAGCAGCCTTACGCTGCAAACCGGTCCGGGTAGCCGCGGATCTATCATTGCCTACGTTGGCGGCAGTATGGGCGACCTTTATGGCCGTGGTTATGTGCGTTCGCCTGATGGGCAGATCGTTTACTCAAACGGCTACCCGGTACTTACTACCGACATGAAATACATCGGTAATGTATATCCAAAGTGGAAAACCAGCTTAAACAACCAGTTTAACTATAAAAACTTCAGCTTTAGCTTCCTTTGGGATGCACAGTTCGGCGGTATGGGTTATTCTTTAACGGCAGCAGTGTTGGCAGAGCAAGGCAAAACGGCTAATACATTGCCTGGCCGTTACAACGGTATCATTGGTAAAGGTGTTATCAAAAATCCTGATGGCACTTACCGCCCTAATGATGTGGTAGCACAGGATATCACTAATTATTACACTACCCATTACGGTCGTGATAACGTGGAAGGTGCTACCTATTCTACCAACTTTTTGAAACTGCGTGAAGCCCGCCTCGACTACACTTTCAATAAAAAGCAATTACGCTGGATCGGCCTTAAAAAAGTAACCATCGGTGTTTACGGACGTGATTTATTGATGATCACCAAGTGGCCAGGCTTCGACCCGGAGTTTGGTACCCTGAACGACGGCTATGGCACAGCAGGTGCACAAGGCATGGCTTACGTAACACAAGGTTTCGAGTTAGGCCAGTTACCAACTACCCGCACTATAGGCTTTAACCTAATGATTGGCATTTAATTTTTGACGAGAATGAAAAGAACAATATATATTTCTCTTTTAGCACTGGTTTTTACAGCAAGCTCATGTAAGAACAATTTTGAAGAGCTTGCCGTGAACCCTAATACCAGCGACCATGCCGTTCCGCAGGCTTTGCTTGCACCGGCGATATCTGAGGTTGTTGAAGCTAACATGAGCCGCAGCCAACGCATTACCAATGAGCTGATGCAGGTTACGGTAAATATGGGTGATACCGAAGGCAAGATATTCAGGTATGATATCCGTACCTCAGAGGCAGATTACCTTTGGAACTCGTGGTACCTGCAGCTTACCAATTTTAATGATGTTTACACAGGTGGAGTAGCTACGGCAAATACCGCCTATCAGGGTATTGCTTTAATTTGCCAGGCCTGGGTATTCTCATTACTGACAGATACTTATGGTGATGTGCCATATTTTAATGCTAATAGTGCAAAAAGCGGTGTATTTACTCCAGCCTTCGACAGGCAAAAGGATATTTATACAGATCTGTTTGCGAAGTTAGAAAAGGCTAATCAGTTGCTTTCAACAGCAGGTAACATTCCTGCCAACAGCGATCCTATTTACGGTGGCAATGCTGCAAACTGGCGCAAATTTGGCAACTCCCTGTACCTGCGCCTGCTACTGCGTGTATCTAATAAAGCGGAGCTTAATACGATAGCTAAGATCAAAGATATAGTAGACAACAAGGCGGCTACTTACCCAATGATCAGCAGTAATGCAGAGTCGGCTATATTGAAATGGACAGGCACTGCACCTTATGTGTCGCCATTTGCCACATGGCGTGCTGCCGACTGGTATACACCAAAACTGGCCAGCTTCTTTGTAGATAACCTTAACGAACGCAGCGATCCGCGTATTGGCAAATGGGCTACACAGTACCAGGGCGAGTATGCCGGTGTACCAAGCGGTTATGCCGTGGGTACTAATCCCGAAGGTAAATCATCTTTCCCGACGGCATTACAGATAGAGCCTTTATTAGGTAATATCCTTAACTATCCAGAAGTGCAGTTTATGTTAGCCGAAGCTGCTGCAAAAGGCTGGATCTTGTCTAAAAATGCGCAGACCTGCTACGAAACGGGTGTTACTAATGCCATTACGCTTTGGGGTTACAATGTGCCATCGGGCTACCTTAACTTTCAGCTGGTAAAATGGGACGATACTTATAGCCTCGATAAAAAGATGGATATGATAGAGTTGCAAAAGTATTATGCCTTGTTGTTTACCGATATGCAGTCGTGGTTTGAATATCGCCGCACAGGACACCCGGTACTACCTAAAGGTGCAGGCTTGCTAAACGGAGGTGTAATGCCGGCCAGGTTAAATTACCCGGTTTATGTACAATCTACAAATTCACAGAATTATCAGGCTGCGGTAGCTGCACAGGGTGCCGATGTAATATCAACACAAGTTTGGTGGCAAAAGCCGTAAGCAAATATTAAAGCTATAAATAATGAAAACTAAGATCTTATATATTGTTTTTTGCGCTGCGATATTGCTGCTGGGCGCATGTAAAAAGCATGATTATGCAGAGGGCGACCCAAGCCCGATTATTGCTGTAAGCGATATCCGCACGCTATATAAAGGCAGCGAGGTTACGTTAAATAAAAATAACATGCAGGGCGCTACGCAAATGGTAGGCACTGTCATTTCAAACCAAGATTCGGCTAATGCACCTAAAGGTGTGGTGATCGTTCAAAACTACCGTCGCAATGCGTTAAGAGGTATTGCACTTGCTTTAGGTGATGCATCGGTCAATTACAAATCAGGCGATTCGCTTGTGGTGAATATAGATGGTGCTATTTTAAAACGCGTTAATGGTTCACTGCAAATCACTGGTATAACGGCGGGCAATATCAAAAAGGTATCGTCTAATAACCCGGTAAAGGTACAGCAGGTGTCCAGCTACAGTATCAAAAATAGCCCAGATACTTATGAGAATACCTTGGTTAAAATCAAATCGGCTAATTTATCACCTGCACCTAAGGTAGGAGACCTGTTTGCAGGCGAACGCTGGTTGGTGAACGGTGCCGACAGTATTGTAATGCACACAGAGACAACCGCCCATTTTGCCAATGCCAAGTTACCAGCTACGGCCAGCGTTGCGGGCATTATGGTTGTTGGCCAGGATGATAAAGGCGCTGCTGTTTTACAGGTATGGCCACGCACGTTGGCTGATATCAGCGATATTATAGCGCCGGTTGATCCTACTGATCTGGGTAAATTCCCGGCAGTGGTTACAGGTTATATTAACGATACCAAGGGTGCTGATGGTAATTATGAGTACTTCCAGTTCAGGGCTACCCGTACCATTGATTTTTCTAAAACGCCTATGGCTGTGGTAACTTGTACCAACGCCGGTACTGCTGCACCAAATGCAGGTGATGCACCGGGAGCAGGCTGGGCTACAGGCGGCGGCAGAACTTATAAGTTTAATTTGACTACCGGTATCGTTAATAAAGGCGATTTCTTCTATGTGGGCGGCAGCAATAAAAAGCTGAACGGGCCTAATACGGCTGACATCAGCTCGGCTAAATGGATCCGTGCCATTGCTTATGTTACCACAGATGGTGATGGTTTCGGCAGCATGAGCTCGGGCTTATTGCCAAACAGCGGTAATGCGGGTGGTATTGCTATATTCTCTGGCACAACCGTTACAGAAGCTTCGGTACCTGTTGATTTTGTATTGTTTGGCGGTACGGGTAAAACTACCATTTACAACCCAACAACAAATAAAGGCTATCGTGCTGTTGATAATGACCATTATGTAACTACCGATCCGGCTACAGGCACTGCCCAGCCGTTTATCTTCCAGGGTACGAATACGTATGTTATCCCTCACAGCACACCTGCTGATGCGGGTATATTTGTAAAACTTGGCGGTGTTTATAATACCGCAACTAAGACATGGACCACACCTCGTGGTTACACTTTCCTGACCTTTACTTCAGCATCAACCATTGCAGATATTGAAAATGGTAATGATGTAACCGTAGTTAAATAGTTTCATAGAGTAGGGTTTCATTTGATTGATTGGAGCCGGTAGCATAATGCTGCCGGCTTTTTTATTGTATTCACGGGAAGAATAAATTTTTTTTAAAAAAAAGTCTACTAATTCTATAGATTATTTATATGTTTGTCTTAATGACTCACAGATACTCATATTTGTCACTCGTTTACAGCAATGCCTATTGCTGTTGTTGTTGCTGTTAAGGCAGGTTATATGCACCTGCGGCGGTTTCCCGCATTAGATAATTCATTAATTTTCTTAATTAAAACTTACAGTTATCATGATAACTCATGCACAACAATACCCGCAATTTGACTTTTTAGAAGCTACGCCCGATTTAGAGTTCAGCTTTAAACGTTATGAAAAATTAGTGCCTCTAAAATCCGGCGACCATGTTTCGGCATTTACAGCAGCCAGCAACAGGGGAAGGTGGCACCATTTTTTTGACGAAAATTTGTTTAGCGTTAGCAGGCGTTCATTTACATATACTCGCAAACCGCTATTGTTATACTTTTTTGATAGTGCCTGGGGCGAAGCAGCCGAAGCGCATTTAAAACAATTAGATGCTTTGCGTAGCGAGTTAAGGCTTAATCAAACTAATTTACTCATTGTCACTTCGGGGTCTGCCAACCAGTTACAGCAACTGAGCTGGGACAGTGGTTTGTTATTAGAAGTTTATGAGGATAAAAAAAATCAGTTAGCAGAATTGTTGAAGATTTACAGCGAGCAAAATCCTGCCTGGAACAGGTATGCCGGTATAGATGATAATGTAGCGCTTCCGTCGCTGTATCTATTGGATCATACCCGGCAGATTGCCTATGCATACGCCAATGAAGATATAAATGAGCAATTGCCTGCGGAAGAAGTAACAGAGGCACTGAGCAGAACAGACAGGCAATGGTGGCTGATGCGTAAATCGGCATAATAATTTAATTAAAAGGCGGAGTGGCCGAGCGGTTAGGCGGAGGTCTGCAAAACCTTTAACGACGGTTCGAACCCGTCCTCACGCCTCTTAAATTTAAAAAATGAAAACGATCAGATATATTCTATTGGCAGTAGTATTGTTAGCCACAACAGCACTTAAAGCACAAACAACCGACGACCGCGGCTACATTGTGAAGGTAGGGGACAAGGCACCCGATGATTTTGAGCTTATACTAAATGACGGAACCAAAACCAGCCTTAAGCAATTGCGTGGTAAGGTAGTTGTTTTACAGTTTACGGCCAGTTGGTGCAGTGTATGCCGCAAAGAAATGCCGCACCTGGAAAGTGAACTTTGGCAGTCTTACAAAAATAAAAACGTGGTACTGATAGGTGTTGACCGTGATGAGCCTTTAGACAAGATTACAAAGTTTCATAAAGATATGCAGATCAGTTACCCGCTGGCACTTGATCCGGGAGCTGATATTTTCGGCCGCTTTGCAGATAAAAAGGCAGGCGTTACCCGCAACGTAGTGATAGATCAGGAAGGTAAGATCGTTTACCTTACCCGTTTATATGACGAAAAGGAATTTGCGCAGATGCTTGCCGTAATAGATGGCCTTTCGCAAAAGGCTGTAGCCGCTAAAGGGAGATAAAACAACCGGGCTATATTTAATTTACGGCCCGGTTGTTTTGTGTTATACTAAAGTACCGCCCATTAGTGGGTCACTGTAGCTATGGTTGCCTGTTTCTACACGGCCCGCAAAGCGTTTTTCAAATTGCTGATGCCCCGCAACTGTAACGTTTAAATCATACCATTGATGATATTTGCTCAGATCCACGATCATCATTCTTTTCTCTTCCGGCTTTACAGATAATGTTTGCATACCTGCACCATAAGCATTAGCCACTTTTACCTGGTACTCGTGCTGGCCATTATTGGCAATATGAAGTTCAATATTACCGCTTAGCTTTTTGCTGTTTGATGAAGACTTTTGATAGTTAGCTTTGATATTTAAAGCTGGGTCGTTTTTGTCTCCTTTAAACTCACGGTAAAAACCATTAGGGCCATAAATACGCAAATGGTACAAGCCGTTCTCAAACTCGTGTAACGGCCATACGTCGCTTAACTGATCGCCTGCTTTTACACCGTATGACCATGTACGCAGGTCGTCAAACTTGCTGCTGTCATCCATGTGTACATACTTACCGGGAGCGTATACATTGAAAGGTGCACCGGCTGAGTTTGGTCCGAACAGCGTATTACCAGCTTTAAAGCTAACTTCAAAAGATTTTTTGTCGGCAGATAAGCCACCGTCTACATGTAGCTCATAAGGTAGCGCACATGATTCGCGGATGCCGCTTTCCTGTTTAGCCATATATGGCGATGCATTCGGCGCTTTGTTAAATAACGCAATCTCTTCCTGGTTAAGGGCTTTATAACCTGATGGCAGGCCTTTGAATTTAGCTTTGTGGATGCTTTCTAAAAATGCATCTTTCACAACAAATTTAGGTTGCGCTATTGCTTCACCATTGTAAGGACGGAACACCGAGGTAAGGTCGCCGCAAATGGTACGGCGCCAGTCGCTGATGTTGTCTTCGGTAATATTTTTACCTGTTTTATGCTTCAGGAACTTTTCAAGGAATTGCAGCGTTGAGGTGTGGTCAAATACTTCCGAGTTTACCCATCCGCCGCGGCTCCATGGTGATGCTACAACCAGCGGCACACGGTAACCAAGGCCGATAGAACATTCACGGTCGTACTTGGTAGGAAAGCCATTGCGTGCATGTTCCTGCTCAAGGGTTACATACTCAACGCGGGTATCCATACCTGAAGATACTTTACCTGTGCCGGTTTTGTGCGAATGTGGGGCCACAAACGGCGGCACGTGGTCAAAATAACCGTCGTTCTCGTCATAGGCCAGTATGAAGATGGTTTTTTTCCAAACTTCAGGGTTCTTGGTAAGGATGTCTAACACTTCAGATACGTACCATGCGCCATACCACGGTGCGCTCGGGTGGTCAGAAAAGTTTTCAGGAGCTGTTACCCATGATACCGTTGGCAGTTTGCCTGTGCGTACATCCTCGCGGAACTGGTACAGTACATCACCCTTAGGCACCTGCATTTTACGCTCTGTACCATTATCATCATAAGTAAGCTCAATTAGGTCGTGATAATGCGGGTCGGCAGTATTGGTTGAAAATGCTTTGTTATGGATGTTTTTCTGATGTTGCGATAACTTTTCAAATGCAGCCGGGTCAAGCAGGTGATCGTTCTTCTTGATGTTATCCAGATCAGATTGTTTCTGGTTAAGCTGTTTTGTTAAATGATCTATATGCGCATCACCAGCCGGTAAGGCTGCTATTTGTTTTTTAAGTGCATCAATCTCTGTCGGCAATGAAGCTAATCGTGCTTTTAAGGTTTCAACGTGCTTTTTGTGCAGGTGGATATTATACTGCCCGAAGAATTCCAAAGGATTATCCTGGAAATTGGATAGCCATGAATCCTCCTCACCCTGAAAGCCAACGTCAATACTCATTTCATTCTGATAGCATTTCCAGCTTACACCGTTTTCTTCCAAACGCTCAGGATAGGTTTTCCATTTCAAAGTGCCGTAATCCATATCATCGTTCCAAACCAGCGCCCTTGAATCCTCATTTTGCTGGTCGCGGATGGTACCCGTCCAAAAAAACAACCTGTTAGGGTTGGTACCGGTTAAGGCCGAGCAAAAGTTCTGGTCGCAAACGGTAAAGGCATCAGCTAATGCATAATAGAAAGGAATGTCTTCTCGTGTATGATAACCCAGCGTTAATGGCATCTTCGAGTATTCAGGGTGGCTGTTTTTCTTAACGTTCAGCCACTGATCGTATTTACCATCGTTACGGGCATTCACCTGGTTTGCCCATGAATGCGGCAACGAATTCATCCACGTTGCTTTGGTATCTTTTATATCTAAATGGAAAGGGGCATAGGTTTCGCCTTCGGCGTTACTCTGCAGCCAAACCTTGTTTTTGTTTGGCAGGTCTATAATGCGAGGGTCGTTATAGCCACGTACACCTCTCAAAGTGCCATACACATGGTCGAATGAGCGGTTTTCCTGCATCAGGATTACAATATGTTCCGCATCAAGGTAGGTGCTTCCCTTTACCGGGTCAATAGCCAGTGCCTTTTGAATTGATGCAGGTAATACGGTTGAAAGACTTGCTGCGCCTGTTAATAGCGCCGCTTTTTTAATAAAGTCCCTTCTGGTATCTTTCATAAAAAATGTGTTTCTGTTTAGTTACGTGATGCGATCAGTTGTTCGCATAAGCCAAATGATAGTGTCATGCCGTTACCGCCCAAGCCGTTAATAATGGTAACTCCGGGTTCGGCATCCATCACTAATTCTAATTGGCCGTTCATCATTTTTGAATATATGCCATGCCATGATTGCATCAGCTGCCAGTTCTTAAAGGTGGCAAACGTTTGCAAATAATCTATTATCATTTGGTTAATAAATTGCTTGTCGAAAGGATCATGAACAAGGCCGTATTCGTGCGAGTCGCCTATAGTAAGTTCGCCACTGCCGTTTTGTGAAACCATAACGTGTATGCCCCATTTTAATTGCTCGGCATATTGTGTTTCATAACGTTTACGTAAAGCATCCAGAGATGGCGCCGCCTGGAAACCCGGATAATGGATCATGGATAAACCACCGCATAACGACGGGCCAATACGCCATTCATCGGGTTGTGCAACCAAACGCATCATTTGTAATTTACATTTGGTGATCGGCGTGTTTAAAAACAGTTCTGGGTAAAGCGTTTCAAATTCAGATCCGCTGCAAACAAATATCTCATCGGCTTTCCATTTGCGGCTACCCGAGTAAACGGTAGGATGGTTAATGCGGCTGATAGCTGTATTCCAGAAAAATTGCACGCCGTATTTTTCTTCAAGATATTGCGCAATCTGCCCAACAGCCACGCGCGATTCAACAATCATTTCCTCGCCGCTCCATAAAGCGCCTTTAAGTTGGTTAGGGTTTACAGCCGGTGATTTAGCTAATGCCTGTTCTGGTGTAAGTAATGCGCAGTCGCGGTGAGATTTATTGATCTCTGCATACTCTGCCATTACTTTAAGCTCATCTTCCTGGTAGGCAAGATGCAAAGAGCCAACTTCATTATGCCAGATATTAGCCTCTGTGCATATCTCTTTCCAGATACTGCGCGACAGCATAGCACGCTCAAATAAAGGGCCCGTTGCCTGGCCTATAGGCCATACCATGCCAAAATTACGCACAGATGCACCTACTGCCGCCTGGTTACGTTCAAAAGCACAAACTTTATAGCCACGTATGGCTAATGCCCTTGCTGTAGCAAGCCCAATAATGCCTGCGCCGATTACAATTGCAGATTTACTCATGCAGGTTGAATATTAATAGATTTCAGATTGCTTTTAGTTTTTTGTGCGCTTTGATAAAAGTATATCAGCGATGCCAAAGCGCCTATGCCGCCTACTATACCTGTGATCATTACGGCATCTTTAAAAAAGTATGCCCAGCTGATGTTAGGTTTGCCTAATTCTTTAATAATAAGTACACTAATGCTGCCGAGATAACCCATAGAGTCGGCTATGTACATTACAAAACCAACGTTGCTACGATAATGAAAGGTGGCTATCATGCGCTCAAAGAAAATAGCATTATAAGGTACATAGCCCATGTAGAGACCCAAACCGGCTAATGTCATCCAGGTAATTGCATTAATGTAGTGATGCTCAAACAAAATAGTTGATATGGCTGCCAGGGCACAGCCGGTAATGATCATGGCATGTATAATACTAAAGGCCCTCAAATTACGGCGGATCAGTATCAGTAAGCCCATACTTACCAAAACGATAACTGATATTACAGAATCAATTTTTGTAAATATAGTATTGTCCTTTACACCTAAACCTGCCCAGATTTCTACTTCGAAATTGTCGCGTACATCGCGCATAACGGTGAGCAAAACATAGATGATGATAGTTAAAATGATACCCGGTAAAAAACGGACAATAAAGCTTTTTCTCTCCGCGGCATTCATTGGTTCGCGCTTGGTGCGCAATTGAATATCCAGTTTGGTTGGCTCGGGCATAGCTTCCAGCAGCAGAAGGAAGATTAACAGGGGCAAGGCAAACAAGGCTCCTGTTAAAAATGGCATCAGGTGTTCGCTTACATGCCATACACTAATAAGTATGCGGCCCACTGTTTTAACAAAGCCTGAAGCGAAAATAAGGCTAATGGATAGCACAGCTGCCATAAACTCTGTCGACCGGCGGCCTTCCAGATAGCTGAATACTAATCCCCATATCATCCCTAAAGGGAAACCGTTTATAAATAGGCAGATAATATTATAAGGTGCGGGTATAATGGCAAATCCTAATAAGGCAAGCCAGGCAATGCCAATAAGTACCAGAATAATTTTTGGCCGTGCATTGTGCTTTAGTTCGGCAATAAAACGGATGCCGTAAAATTTGCTAAGCGTATAACCTGCCACCTGTGCTATTACCAGCCAGACTTTATAATCGATATGGAAATATTGCTGCCCTGCAAAGGTGCCTGCCGAAAATGCTTTGCGGAAAGCATACATACAGGTATAGGTGCCAAATGCAGCCAGTGATGCCACAACGGTTTGCAGTACATACGGCCATTTAGCAACCGTGCGGCGTAAATGCTTTTCCAGTTGCATAACTTACTGGTTAATAATGGTTAACACATCGCTGATATCGTCAATAATGTGGGTAGGATTATAGGTTTCCAGTTCATGACGGGTGTAAATGCCTGTAGTTACACCTATAATATATTTACAGTTGGCATTATGGCCCTCCTGCATATCAACGGCGGTATCACCAATCTTAACTACCTCGTCAGCGCTGCCGATACCGCCTTCAATCATCATTTTCTCGATCATATATGGGTAAGGGCGACCCTGCTCAACTTCGTCAGAACCGACAACATAATCGATCAAGCCTTTTTCACGCCATTGCAGGCGGCTTACAATAATGTCGGCAATGTCTTTTGAAAAACCGGTATCAAGCCCTACCTGTACACCCTGCTCTTTTAAAGCAGTAAATGTTTCTTCCACGTTGGGTAATGGGACAATACCTGGCGAAGTGCGATAGTGCAGTATCATTTGCTGCACAAACTCTTTATGGATATCCTTAACCAGCCTGTCTGTAATTTTATCAGCAGTTGGTTCATGATTTTGCAGTAACTGACGGATGGCAAGCGTTTTTTCGTAACCCATTATAGGGTCAATTTCGGCAACCGGAACATGGTATCCGTAAAGGCTAAGGGCCGAACTTAGTGCTTTGCTTACATCGTGATTATCTTTAACGGTAGTACCGGCTATATCGAAAACGGCTAATCTGACAGGCATAATAGTATTGCTTATTGTTTAGCAATACTAAACTTTGTTTATTAATAAATATAGAATTTTATATTAACTATGCGTTAACCTCACTGGCCTTTTTCTTCGAAGAAATAGATGACCAGCATTATTGCTTTTTTTTTGCCCAAGTTTTTGGGGGCATGGGGAATACGCCCGTCAAATAACAGAGAGTCGCCTTCTTCTAAGGTATGCGTTTCGTTTTCAAACTCATAGGCTACCCTGCCCGATATCATGTACTTGTATTCGAATGCCTCTGTGGTTATGAGTGGCCGGTGGGCATTGGGCTCCAACTCAAGTATGACAAAATCAATAGTTGAGTGCTTAATGGATTGTGTAAATATCCTCTGGTAATGAAAACCTGTGGCATGTTCCTTTTCAAAGTGCTCGTAAGTTGCGCTGCGCTTTAATATAATAGGCGCATGCTGGCTGCCCGATTTAATATCTTTAAAAAATACATTAAGGTCGATATCCAACGCTTTAATGATGTCTATTAAAACAATAAGCGAAGGTATGGTCCGGCTGTTCTCAATCTGGCTGATCAGCCCTTTGCTTACATTGGCATTGGTGGCAAGTTCCTGAATAGTGATGTTCTTTTCGCGGCGGCGCTCTTTAATGCGGTTACTGATCTGTATAAGGATATCTTCTTCCATTTAGGTCTTCGGTGTTGGTTGCTAAGTAATAAATAATGTAAGGCACAAACAAGCATTTTAACAATAATTCACACTTTTTTATTTTAATGCGTATATACTTAGTTTAGTATTTGTTAAAATAAATCATATTTATTTAACGGTATCGTAACAATTGAGTAGTTGATTTGAAATCAAAGTAACGCATGATGCAAAATTTTGAAAAAAGCCCCGAAGCTATAGTTGAAGCTGTTTTTGAACTTTACGAAAAACATGGTAATGAAGACTACATCGGCGAGCCCGTTTCACAAATAGAACACATGTCGCAGGCGGCAGCCCTGGCCGAAGCAGAAGGTTACGATGACGAAGTAGTACTTGCCGCTTTTTTTCATGATATAGGTCATCTGTGTGCCGATGAAGAAGTTGCCAGTATGAATGGCATGGGGAATGTTGATCATGAAAAACTTGGTGCTGATTATCTATTGCAAAAAGGTTTTTCCAACAGGCTGGCATCATTAGTAAACGCGCACGTAGTAGCTAAACGTTACCTCACTTTTAAATATCCCGAATATTATAACCAACTGTCTAAAGCCAGCAAGGCAACGCTTGAGTTTCAGGGTGGTGTGATGACAGCAGAAGAGGCTGCCGTTTTTGAGGCCAACCCTGATGCCGACCTTATTATACGCATGCGTTATTGGGATGACAAAGCCAAGGAGGTGGATATACCGGTTGACAATATTGACTTGTTAAAAAGCAAAGCCATTAACCACCTTAAACAGCAGGCAGCTAAGGTTTAGTAACATTAAATAATTGTAATTGCAATATTCATTGCGTATTACATAAAAGCCTGTTCTTCCCTTAATTTTCATTAAATCTTAAAAATTGCTTAATGTAAACTTTGTTTATAAATAATAAACAAAGTTTAGTATTGCTGTACTTAAAATTCACAATCAACTTTAAGCAAATGAGACACATTTACAAGCGATTTAAGGCAGCAATGGCAGTGATGCTTTTTGGCCTTGTTCCGTTTACCGTGTTTGCCCAGAGCCAGATCTCGGGTACGGTAACGGACGAAAAACATGAAGCCCTGCCTGGCGTAAGCGTTATGCTGGTAGGCGCCAAAACCGGTACCACTACCGATTTAAACGGTCGTTTTACCTTAAAAGCTGAAAAAGGACAATTATTAAGATTAACCTACATTGGTTTTTTACCGCAACAGTATGTTGTAGGTGATGCAAAAACATTTACTATTGTACTGCGCGGCGATAGTAAATCATTAAACGAGGTTGTGGTAACAGCCCTTGGTATTAAAAAAGAGACCCGCCGCGTAGGTTATGCTTTACAGACAGTTAACGGCGAAGATTTAACCTTAGCACGCGACCCTAACCCGGTTACCGGTTTAGTGGGTAAAGTGGCAGGTTTATCAGTAGGCCCATCGGCTGAATTATTGGGCAACCCCAATGTAAGTATTCGTGGTAACAGCGTTTCACTTTATGTAGTGGATGGTTTCCCGATCAATACCGACACTTACAATATCAGCCCTGATGATATTGAATCATATACTGTATTAAAAGGCCCTGCTGCTGCGGCACTTTACGGTAACCGTGCATCATACGGTGCGATATTAATTACCACCAAAAAAGGTAACAAAAACAAAAAAGGTTTAACCGTTGACCTTAACAGCAGTACTGTGATCAACACAGGCTTCCTTGCGTTTCCACGTATTCAACATTCATACGGACCAGGTGAAAATACTTTTTACGAGTTTGTGGACGGTAAAGGTGGTGCACCAGGTGGTGTGGACTCTGATTATGATATCTGGGGCCCTTATTTTGCAGGCCAGTTGATCCCTCAGTACGATAGCCCTGTTATCAATGGCGTTCGCCAGGGTACACCTTGGGTAGCACGCGGTGCCAACAACCTTAAAGATTTCTTACAAACAGGCTATCAAACAAACAACAATATTGCGTTATCTGCAAACGGTGATAACTATACCACCCGTTTCTCTGTATCGCAACAACACCAGCAAAGCTATATTCCAGAGCAATACCTGGATATTTTCAACGGTAACTTTTACGCTTCATTCACTCCAACATCACGCTGGAAATTTGAAGGTAACGTAAACTTTAACAGACAAACAACTGATAACTACCCGGACGTTAACTACGGCCCTAACAGTTTGATCTATAACATGGCGATCTGGACCGGTGCTGATTGGAGCGTTAATTCGCCTGATATTAAAGCGATTTGGCAGCCAGGTAAAACCGGTGTTCAGTCACAGTTTGAGGAATATACCCGTTACCATAATCCTTGGTTCATGGTGAAAGAGTGGACCCGCGGACACTACAAAAACGATATTTACGGCTATTTATCTGCCAACTTTAAGATTAACAATAACTTAAACGCTACACTGCGTTCGCAGATTGATACTTATGACCTGCTGCATACAGAAAAAATGCCATTCTCGGCCCACCCTTATGGCCGCGAAGGTAACGAGGGCGACTACCGCGAAGACAGACGCAGCTTGTTTGATAACAACACCGAGTTAATGTTGAACTATGATTATACCGTTAAAAAATTCCTTAACCTTTCGGGTGTTGTGGGCGGTAACATGCGTAACTTCTACTACAACTCAAACTGGACTTCTACCGATTACCTGAACGTACCTGAAGTATATTCATTCAGTAACTCAAAAAACCCGGTACAATCAACCAGCTTTAATTCACAAATGCGTGTAATGAGTGCTTATTACTCTTTAGATGCAACCTTTGGTAAATATGCTACCATATCAAGTACCGGCCGTATAGATAAGTCGTCTGCTTTCCAGGAACCTACTACTTATTACTATCCAAGTTTATCGGCATCAACTGTAATCTCTGATTACATTAACCTGCCAAGCTTTATTTCTTTCTTAAAAGGTAGAGCATCGTTCTCGAACATCCGTTCAGATGCTACCGCAACAACCATAGGCCCTGCACCGTTTAACAGCATCACTGTTTATGGTGGCGATACCAGCCCGTCATTATATGATAACCCGCTTGGTTATGGTAAAACTTATACCTCGCCATACAACGGCCCCGATTATTCGCTTGCTACATCTTATTCAACCAGCAAGCCTTATAACAGCCAGACCGCAGGTTATGCATCTGATTATCTTTACCAAAACGGCATCAAAACTTCAACCCGCGTAAACTACGAGGAAGGTTTTGATATCAAGTTCCTGAAAAACCGCTTAGGTTTCAGCGGTACCGCGTTCCAGTATATTGATGGTCCGCGTATCCTGCCTAATACTATTTCAACAGCTACCGGTTACACTACCGAATATATCAACGCTTTAAAAACCAAAAAAACCGGTTACGAAGGTTCATTAAGCGGTACACCGATCAAAAATCTGGGTGGCTTTACCTGGGATATCCTTGTTAACGTGGCTACCTTTAAAGAGGTATATAAAGAATTGCCTCCGGGACAATCTACTTACAATACCTTCTTCCATGCAGGCGACCGTACTGACAAACTTTACGGTAGTGCATTTGTACGCTCTCCTGGCGGCCAGATCATTAATGACGCAGCAGGCAAACCGCTTATTAACCCGGTTGCACAATACTTAGGTAATGAAAATGCGAAATACAACTGGAGTGTTTATAACAAGGTAAGATATAAAAATGTTAACCTGGGCTTCCAGTTTGACGGTTCCGTTGGCGGTAAAATTGTTGACTACATGCACAACAAAACCATGCGTGGCGGTAGCAACATAGAAACTGCAGAAGGTGCTTTAGGTGCTGCACGTTACCAGGATTGGTCTAACTATGGCAAAACCGGTTACAATGGTACTTATGTTGGTCCGGGTGTGGTAATTACCAACGGTGCTAACATTACTTATAATTCGCAAACAGGTGCCGTATCGTATGATAAAACGCCAACTTTTGCCCCTAACAAGCAAACTGCTTTTGTACAGGATTATGTAAGTAAATATTACAATGCTGATGAAGCTAACCTGATGAGCAAAACCTTCTCGAAACTGCGTGAGGTTACTTTAGGTTATGATTTCCCTACGCAATGGTTACAAAAAACATTCATCAGAAAAGCATCAGTATCAATATACGGCCGTAACCTGCTTTATTTCTACAAAGATCAACGCTTTAAAGACGTAGACCTTGACCAGTACAATTATGCTACGGCAAGTACTTCGCTGCAGTCGCCAACTGTCCGCAGTTACGGCTTTAACTTAAATGTATCATTCTAATTGCTTAGCTAATTAACATGAAAAAGAAATTGATATACATACTGCCGGTGCTTGCTGCACTGACGGTTACCAGCTGTAAGAAAAGCTTTGAAGATCTTACAGTAAATACAAACAAGCCAAGCAGTGTACCGGCATCGCTGCTGTTTAATGGCGTTGCCAATTCAATGGCCGAGCTGCCTGACGGGTCTAAGGAAATTTACGATCAGTATTATTTGTACAATTATGATTATTACGGCAACAACCGTTTTGACCTGGGTAGTGGCGATAATTATTATACAACGTTAAAAAACGTTGTAGCTATGGAGCAACAGGCTATCAAATCAGGCTCACCCGCAGTAAATCCGTATAGCGCTTTAGGTAAATTCTTCAGGGCTTATTTCTTCAGTAAAATGACGATGGAAATGGGCGATATACCCATGTCGCAGGCTTTGCAGGGTATCGAAAACTTAACGCCGGTTTATGATAGCCAAAAATCAGTTATGCAACAATGCTTAAGCTGGTTGGAAAGCGCTAACACCGACCTTGCTTCTTTAATTGCGAAAGGTGACAATTCACTGGGCGGCGATATTTACTTTAATAACAGTCTTGCCCAATGGCAAAAAGCGGTTAATGCGATGCATATACGTCTGTTGCTTCAGTTAAGCAAAAAAACTTCGGACACAGATTTAAATGTGATCAGCCAGTTTAATACTATTGTGAGCAACCCTGGCAAATATCCTTTAATGAGCAGTTCTGCCGATAACCTGCAGTATGTGTTTGTTGCGCCTAACAATTACTACCCGATGAACCCGAACAACTTCGGTCAAAGCGGATCACGTAAAAATATGTCATCAACCTACGTAGGCTTATTAACACAGTTGCAAGATCCGCGTGTGTTTGTTGTTGCAGAACCAGCACGATACCTGGTGGATAATCAGAAACAAAGCCCGACAGATTTTTCATCATTTGTTGGCGCCGATCCTGGTCTTGATCTTGGTATAATGTACAATAATGCAGGTCAGCAGAAATACTCTTTCATTAACCGTAAGCATTTTTACTCTACTTATACCGGTGAGCCAAGTATCCAGATTGGTTATTCTGAACTGATGTTCAACATTGCAGAAGGTATCAACCGTGGCTGGTCAAACGGTAATGCCGAGCAGTATTACATGAATGGTATTAAAGCATCAATGGCATCATACGGTATCCCTGAAACCGGTAGCTTTACAGCATATTTTTACCGTCCGGGATCAACAGATGTAACTGCTGCATCAAACTACGACAGTTATACTATTAATAATAATTTTACTAATTATTATGCGCAAACAGCGGTTAAGTATGCAGGCGGTACAACTGGTTTAACCCAGATCTTACAGCAAAAATACCTTGCCCTGTTCCGTCACTCGGGCCTTGAGTCTTACTATACCTACCGCCGTACAGGTGCGCCGACTTTTACAACCGGTCCGGGTACAGGTAACGGTGGCCGTATTGCGCTAAGGTTTCAATACCCAGGTTCAGAGAAAACATCAAACACCACCAATTACCAAAAAGCACTGGCAAGCCAGTTTGGTGGCAATGATGACATCAATGGTAAAATGTGGCTTCTTCAGTAGCATATTTGATCAATAAGTTAAGAGCCGTTAGCGATAACGGCTCTTTTTTTTTATGTAAAAAATTAATTTCATTTAATTCTATAGAATTAGTAGTCTTTTGTATATTTGCACCGTCAGTTCTTAATGTCATTATCGAGAAAGACGGAGGGATAGGCCCTGAGAAGTCTTAGCAACCTATACATAAGTAATTAAGGTGCTAAATCCTATCTGCATTAAGCAGAAGAGATAATGTTTGTGATTTTCTACAGCATGTCTTTAAGTTTCTTTCCGGTACACTGATCATTAAAAACTGCCTGCACAAAAAGGAAATATGAAACTAAATCTACTTAACTCCATCAGTGGCTGCTCATCAAGATTGTATGATCCTTCGGGGCATACGGAGCAACGAGCCCTTATTAAATCAAGCTTTAAAAGTGCTTTAAAGTCAAACTTTGCTATCCCATTCTCTTCCCTTTGCTGCTGCTGTTGTTGTTAATGCAATAACTCTTTAGGAAGCATCTGCTTCTGGCTATAATCATCATCATTTACTGTAAATTTTTTTTAAAGACGTAAAAGCGCCTGCTTACTGGCTGTGCTTATATGTCTCTGTATTATCAGCTTCAAAAATTATGTATAAAAATTACAAGCTATTATTAGCCGTATTTCTGGCATTTATCTTTGTGCAAAGCGTGTCCGCGCAGACACTTAAAATCAGCGGTGTGGTAACCGCCAAATCAGACGGACTGCCTTTACCCGGCGTAAGTGTTGCCATTAAAGGGACAACCAATGGCGTACAAACTACTGTCGACGGTAAGTTTACCCTTAGCGTAAAAAAGAGCGACGTGCTCCGCTTTACCTATATCGGTTACACCGCAAAAGAGGTAGTGGTAACCGGTGCCGAAACTAATCTCCAGGTGGTTTTGGAAGAAGCGCCAAACTCGTTGAACGAAGTGGTTGTAACTGCATTGAATATTTCTAAAGATAAAAAATCTTTAGGATATGCAGTACAGGGCTTAAAATCTAAAGATATTACCGAGGCTAAAGAAACCAACTTTGTTAACGCACTTGCCGGTAAAATAGCAGGTGTACAGGTTACCGGCAGCCAGGGCGATATGGGATCTTCCCGGATTGTGATCCGTGGCGAAACTTCTATAGCTGGTAACAACCAGCCTTTATTTGTGGTTGACGGTGTTATTGTAGATAACTCGCAGTTCCAAGGCACTAATGGCTCGCGCGATTTTCCAAATGCGATCTCAGATCTTAACCCCGAAGATATAGAATCTGTAAGCGTACTTAAAGGCCCCAACGCAGCAGCTTTGTACGGTTACCGTGCCGCAGCAGGAGTAATATTAATTAAAACCAAAACAGGTAAAGGTACCAACGGCTTAGGGATAACCCTTAACTCAAATACCAGTTTTTCGAGTCTGAAAGTATTACCTGATTTTCAAAACGAATATGGCCAGGGTTCAAATGGCAAGTTCAGTTATGTAGATGGTAAAGGCGGCGGTGTTAATGATGGCGTTGATGAAAGCTGGGGCCCGCCTTTGGATGGCCGTTTAATCCCGCAGTTTTATTCCAATGGCCAGGCTGTGCCTTTTGTTGCCCATCCGGATAATGTTAAAGACTATTTCAGAACAGGTGTTACCACTACCAACGGCGCTGCCTTGTCAGGCTCGGGTGATAAGTTTGATTATCGCTTATCATACAATAACCTGCACCAAACAGGGGTAGTGCCTAATACATCGCTTGGGCGTAACTCGTTTATGCTGAACAGCAGCTTTAAGCTCACTCCCAAACTAACGGTAACTACCATCGCCAATTATATAAAAGATGATGCCGATAACTTGCCCGGTGCTTACGGTAAACGCGCAACCAGTACCATGCTGCAATTCATCTGGTTTGGCAGGCAGGTTGATGTTAACCGTTTAAAGAACTACCGTGACGCAAATGGTAATACCTTTAACTGGAACAATAGCTACTACTCTAACCCATACTTCATAGCTTATGAAAATACGGTTGGCCAGTACAAAGACCGTATCATTGGAAGCGTTGAGCTGAATTACAAAATAGCGGACGGCTTATCGGCAAACTTCCGTACCGGTACAGACTTTTACAACGATAAACGTAAGATTAAAGTAGCTTATGGTACAAACGGTACGCCTTTCGGTTCTTATGAGGAGGACGTTTACCGGGTTAACGAAACCAATACCGAGGGCCGTTTGCAGTACACTAAAAAGTTAAACCAGGATTTCTCTATTGATCTGTTAGGTGGTGGTAATATCGGCACCATATTAAACGAGGAGAACGACCAGATTGCACCGAAGCTTGCCGTGGCAGGTTTGTACACGCTAAGCAATTCGCGCGATCCGTTGGTTTCTTCAAACTACTATGGTAAGCTGAAAACGTACAGTGCATTTGGTTCTGCACAGCTTGGTTTCAGAAATTATGCGTTTTTAAACGTTACCGGGCGTAACGACTGGTCGTCTACTTTACCCGAAGAAAACTTGTCGTATTTCTATCCGTCAGTTAACGGAAGCTTAGTGCTTTCTGAAGCTTTAGATATTAAAAGCGATGTGTTAAGCTTTTTGAAACTACGTGGTGGTTGGTCTAAAGTAGGTAAAGCAACTACGCCCTACCAGCTGATAAATACCTACAACTTCACTGCTCCGTTTGGTGGAAACCCGCAGCAAAGTTCGGCAAGTATAGATCTTAACTCAAGCCTTAAACCAGAAACTACCACATCAGGTGAGGCCGGTTTCGAGGCTGGTTTCCTGAGAGACCGCGTTCACTTAGACGTTAGCGTTTATAACACCAACAGTATTAACCAGATTTTAAGTGTGGATGTTAGCCCCTCAACAGGTTACAGCCAAAAGCTGATTAACGGTGGTAAAATCAATAACAAAGGGGTAGAGGTACAGTTAGGTATTACTCCGGTAAAATCAAAAAGCTTTACCTGGGATGTAACTACTAACTTCTCATCAAATAAAAGCAGGGTTGTTTCTCTTGATCCCGAAGGCAGGTTGCAGAGTTATGTACTTGGTACCAATAGAACCGTGCAGGTATTGGCGGCAGTTGGCCAACCTTATGGCACATTGTTCGGAACGGCCTACCAGCGCAATGCCAACGGCGATATTATTGTTGCTGCCAATGGTACCCCTGTTGTTAATCCAACTAAACAATACCTGGGTAAGTATACGCCAAAATGGATGGGTAGTATCAATAACAGCTTTAACTATAAAGGCGTGTACCTGAGCTTCCTGATCGATGCACGTATCGGTGGTTCCATTTATTCAAATACTAACCGTACAGGTACTTACACGGGTGTATTAGCATCAACATTGCCGGGACGTGGTACTGCAAATGGTGGCTTAAGTTATTACTATCCGGGTAACAATGCTTCGGCTGGAGCGGTACAGGTTGCCACCGGCGGCGCTGCCCCTAATGGCGAAACTGTGTATACCGATGGTATGATATTCAAAGGGGTTAAAGCCAATGGTACGCCTAATAATACTATTATACCTGCACAATCTTACTACAAAGGCTATACTAACGTAGATGAGGCTTTTGTGTACGATGCCTCTTATGTCAAACTGCGCGAGGTAAAGTTAGGTTACAGCCTGCCAACAAAATGGATCAAAGGTGCAGGGTTGCAAGCGGCGACTATATCAGTTGTGGCACGTAACCTTTGGATCATCCATAAAAACGTTCCAAATATTGACCCAGAGGTCGCCTTTAATACCGGCAACGGCCAGGGATTGGAAGACCTGACACTACCTACCGTACGCAACATTGGTTTTAACGTTAACCTTAGATTTTAATCAAAATGAAACTTAAACAGATATATACTTTATTTGCCGGCTCTTTATTACTTACGGCTACTGCCTGCAAAAAAGATTTGGTCGAGATCAATCAAAACCCAAATGCATCTCAAAATGCATCGCCTGATTACCTGTTGACTGCTGCAACTAAAAATACGGCAGATACTTACTGGGGGACAGCAAACAATATGGATGCGTCCTTACTCTTTGTGCAGCACTGGGCTAAAATACAATATACCGATCCCGACCGATACATTTATGCAAATACGGCATTTCAGGAACTGTGGACAACAGCTTATTCTAAAAGTATTGTCAATCTTAACCAGATCATTAAACTGGGCGATGCACAGGGAAACACTAACTATAAAGGTGTAGCGTTGGTGCTACGGTCATGGGTGTTTACGCTGCTAACCGATAATTATGGTGATGTGCCTTACAAACAGGCTGCAAACATAGATCAATACCTTACCCCGGCTTATGATGCACAAAAGGATGTTTATTATGCACTGCTTGATGACCTTAAAGCCGCACAGTCTGCACTTAATACTTCGGGCAAAGGTATTAGTGGCGATGTGATCTATAGCAACAATATTTCCTTGTGGAAGAAATTTGCCAACTCGTTACGTTTACGCATAGCGCTGCGCATTGCCGACCGCGACCCTGATAAGGCCAAACAAGTATTGGCAGATATTCAGGCTGAGGGCAGCGGGTACATCAGCTCGAATAGTGAAATTGCACAGTTTGTATACTTAGATTCGCCAAATCAGAACCCGATTAGCAACCTGTTTGATACCCGCGATGATTACCGCATCAGTAAAACTATTGTGGACAAGCTATTTGCTTTGAATGATCCGCGTTTGCCTATTTATGCGGCTAAAACGCAGGATGCAACGGCGCAAACTTATGTAGGTATACCAAATGGTTTGCTGGTAGGCGATGCCAGTAACCTGGGTTTTACCAAAACATCAAAGCCGGGTACCTACTTTACCGCACCACATGCCCCGGCTGTAATTATGAGTTATGCCGAGGTGTTATTTGACCGCGCGGAAGCAGCTGCCAGAGGTTTTACTAACGAAAGTGCTGCTGATTTATATACACAGGCAGTGCAGGCATCTCTAAAACAATATGGCATTGCAGATGCGGCTGTAGTAACATACCTGGCTTCGGCAGGAGTAAAGTATGATCAAACTAACTATAAAAAGTCTATTGGCGAACAGAAATGGATTGCCTTGTTTGGGCAAGGCTTAGAAGCTTTTGCCGAATGGCGCAGGCTTGATTACCCGCAATTGCAGCCAGCTGTTGCCGGTACCCTGAACGGAAAAATACCTGTCAGGTTTATTTATCCCGGTACAGAACAATCGCTTAATGGTGCAAACTATAACGCCGCTGTAAGCAGGCAAGGGCCAGATCTTTTAACTACAAAGTTGTGGTTTGATGCAAACTAAAACTGCCCCATAACAAAGCGCTTCATTGAAGCGCTTTGTTATTTCTGTAAGTCTTTTAAATAAGTTGAAGGGGTTACCCCAAATTGCTTTTGAAAATCGCGTGTAAAGTTGGCTGGCGAAGTATAGCCGATCATAAATGCTACCTGGTTTATTTTATAGTCGCCTTCAGAAAGCAATTCTGCTGAACGTTTTAACCTGTACAGGCTGATCAGCTCGCTTGGTGTCATATCCGTTAAGGCCTTTATTTTACGGTATAAGGTAGGCCTGCTCATATTCAGTATCTCCGAAAGCGTTTCAACACTCAAGGTCATATCCGTTAAGCGGTTATTGATCGCCGATGAAAGTGTCTCTAAAAAGGTTAGGTCGGCTTTTGAGTAAGCGATCCCTTTTATCTGGCTTAAGGGCGAACGGGCAAAATGTTCTTTCACCAGTTTCCTGTTTTTAAGTAAGCTCCTGATCTGCGCATATAAATGCGGCATGGAGAAAGGCTTTTCAATGTAAGCATCAGCACCTATGCCTAAGCCTTCAATTTTTGCCTCGACAGATGTTTTTGCCGTTAATAAAATAATAGGGATATGGCTGTAAGCAAGGTCAGATTTAATACGCCTGCACAATTCAATGCCATCCATTATGGGCATCATGATATCGCTTACAATTAGTTGTACCGGGTGTTCGGCAAGTATCTCCAGCGCTTCGATGCCATTGCCTGCTCTTAATATCTGGTATTCGTTTTTAAGTTCCTGGCCAATGTATTTTACAATGTCATCATTGTCCTCAACTATTAAAATAGCAAACTCTTTATGGTGTGTTTCAATCTCTGTATCATGAGCGACAGGAGCTGAATCATCTACCTTATCATTGGTGAAGTCAACAGCAGTTTCCTGGTACAATGGGAGGCTTAGCGTAAATATGTTAAACTGATCGGCAGTTGCTAAAGTCAGTGATCCCTTGTGCATTAAAGTAAGCGACAGGGCAAGCGGAAGGCCGATGCCGCTGCCCGATTGATTATCTTTTTCATTCACCCTGAAAAATGGTTCGAAGATTTTTTGATGATATTTTTCCGGGATGAGGTTACCATCGTTCTTTATTTCAATCTTAAAGAAATCATCTTCGCTATTAATGGGCAATATTTTAACCAATACAGTGCTTTCAGCATATTTCACAGCGTTTGATAACAGGTTGATCAATATTTTTTTGAAAGCTTCTGCATCAAGATAGGCATGCAGAGTGATGTGGCGTGGCAGTTCTAATTTGTATAATAAACCTTTCTGATTAGCCGCTATCTGAAAGTCGTCGAAAATATCCTGTAGTAATGCGTTTACATTACTTTTTACAAAAAGCAGGTTTTGATTTTCACGGTCCGACTTACGGAAATCCAGTAACTGATTGGTAAGTTCAATCAGGCGGTTAGTATTCTTTTTAATCATGTTAAGATTGTCCTTCAGCTTTTCATTTAAACCTGATAATGCTAATATCTGATCGAGTGGTAATTTTATTAATGTTAACGGCGTACGCAGCTCATGCGCAACGTTGGTGAAGAAATTGATCTTTGCCTCATAGATCTCCTGTGTTTTTTCATGCTCAAACAGTTCCAGTTTTCTTTGATGCTTACGGTTAAGATTGCTTTTGTAAGCCGTTACCAAATAGTAAATGGCAGCAAACGTAATCAATGCATAAATAAACTTTGCCCAGCCTGTACTGTAAAAAGGTGGCAATATCTCAATAAAAATCGTTTTACCAACACTGTTCCATTCACCGGTACTACTTTGTGCGCCAATCTCAAATACATATTTCCCAGGGGCTAAACCTGTAAAATAAACTTTCCTGTTAGTGTTAAGATAGGTCCAGTTTGTATTGAGGCCATGCATCCTGTATTTATACTTAGTAGCATTTGGCGATGCATAATCTAAGGCCGCAAATTCAAAGTTAATGTTGTTCTGATCGTGATCCAGCGTAAGCGAATCAAGGTAAACAACCGAACGTATCAACGGCGAACCCTTATCATACGGTGCTACAGCCTTGTTATTTATCTCAAAACCTGTGATGTATACAGGTGGTGCAGGCTTGCTTTTATTAAAGTCTTCGGGTTTAAAGCTAATCAAACCTTTAACCGATCCGAAATACATGGTACCATCATTGGCTTTGTATGATGCGCTGTAGTTAAACTGATCAGTAAGTAAACCGTCATCCTTACCATAAGGTACAATTTTGCCCGTTTGCGGATTTAGCTTCATCAATCCGTTTACCGAACTCATCCAGATGTTGTGCTGATTGTCCTCCATCACCCGGTACACATAATTGCTTGATAAGCCATTATTGGTATTATATCTGAATTGATGCTTGCGGTCCTTACTCAATTTTACCACGCCTGCTCCCTCAGTACCAAACCAAAGATTTTGCTGGCTGTCTTCAAAAATATGATGTACGGTATGTTGGTTTAAAGTTTCTTTCGACTCGCTAACGTTTTCAAATTTGTAATTTAAAAAGCTGTGGGTTGTCCTGTCAAAACAGAATGCGCCTTTATTTGCACTCCCTATCCAAATTTTGCCGCTATGGTCTTCTGTTAGCGCAAATACGCCATCGTTATAATCCAATCCGGCTGGTACCTTAAACTTTTTATGATTTTCATCAAAAATAAAAAGCCCCGCACCGGCAGTTATTGTCCCAACAAAAATCTTTTTATCGCGGCTTTGCAGCAGGCAAAGCACAAAATTACTCCTGATGCCCGAGCGTTCGCCAAGCTCATCATACTTTTCGGTTACCTTTTCGCTTTTCAGGTCTAACACTTCCAGCCCATGATCAAAAAACCCGACGTACAATTTGTTACCTGCTGCAAGTAAGCTGTGCACATTCGAATGGCCCAAGCTTGCAGGCTTTCCGTCGGGCAAAAAGTTGGTGATCTTCTCTGTTTGCGTGTTCAGCTTGCTTACACCTGCATCTTCTGTACCTATCCAGATATGATGATCCTTACCCTCAACAATAGAACTAACCGCATTACCCGCAAGCGGGGCAGCTGCATTATTACGATAATACTTCCTGAACCTGGAGTTTTGAACGGCGTAATAATTGACACCCCCAAAGTAGCTACCTATCCAAATGCCGCCATTCTTGTCTTTGCATAAAGCATATATCGCATTGTCGTTGATGGCATAGGGATCACTACCGGTTTTTCTCAAGTTGACCGCCTGATTGGTTTTAGGATCATAAATATATACGCCTGATTCTGTTGCGACCCAGTAATTGTTATCGTTATCAACCAGGATATCCCTTACATAAATTTCTGTTTTTCCCTTATTGTTTAATAAGGCAGTTGTAGTATGCGATGAGATGTCAAGCTTAATAAGCCCCTGGTTTACAGTACCTATTAATATTTGGTTGTTATTTAAGGGTAGTATTTTGTAGATGTTTCTTTTATGAAGAGGTAACTGTTTGTTGATTGCCTGGTACTGGATGATATGATTGGTAACAGGGTCAAATTGTTCTATAGTGCCTTCGTCGGTGCCAATCCAAAGCTTTGCATGGTTATCTATTGCAAGGCAAGATGCTTTTAAAGGAAGCTCCTGAAGCTTTTTACTGATAAGATTGTACGACCAGATATTTGCTGCAGATATAAACCATATGGTATGCCCGCCATCTGTAATAATGGAGTGTACATCCTTATGCGGGCGGATCACCAGCTCCTCGAAAGTCTCCTTCTGCGGATCAAATTTATAAATGCCGCGGCCTGTTCCCAGCCAAAGGTTCCCGGCCGAGTCCTGACACATGGAATGGATCTGGTCATCGCCGATTGTGCCAAATTCCTCATTCTTATTTTTAAAAGACTTAAATGAAAAGCCGTCGAAACGGTTTAGTCCCGTTTTGGTACCCATCCATATAAACCCTTTTTTGTCTTGCAAAACACTGAGCACAGTATTGTGCGAAAGGCCATTCTCGGTGGTGTAATGCTTAAAATAGTAAGGTTGCCCAAAACATATCTGTGCTATTAAAACAACAAATAAAAGTACTGAAGCT
Source organism: Mucilaginibacter sp. KACC 22063 (assembly GCF_028736115.1). Lineage (NCBI taxonomy): Bacteria > Pseudomonadati > Bacteroidota > Sphingobacteriia > Sphingobacteriales > Sphingobacteriaceae > Mucilaginibacter > Mucilaginibacter florum. The sequence continues at coordinate 1,470,825 of NZ_CP117877.1, forward strand.
ATCCTGAGCTTTTTAAGCATTTACTAATATGAAAAAATTATGAACTTATTTTCTTTAGGCATCGTAAAAATAGGTGCTATTGATCAATTACATCCTCCCTTAATTAAATAGCCCGCAATTTGAGACGCTTTGAATACAAATTGAACTACTGCGACAATTTGCTTATAAGTAAATCAGATAATTTGGGGACGCTTAAAATATTATAAACCAATACCTGTCCGAATTATAATAATTCCAGGTTTCAATATTCAAATTTACCAGTTATGAATCTCAGCTATAAAGTTGTGCTTTATTGGCATTCTGATTATCTGTAAATCGATTTTTCAGGCTATTCGAAGGTCTTTGATACTAACCATTACCAAATTAAACCATAATGAAAAAACACTTACACAAGCATTTTGTCAAAACACAAAAAGTTGCCTGCGCAATGCTGATCGCCCTTGCGGGAGGAGGCAGCATACCTGTTATGGCAGCATCCAATTATAGCCACTTAACCTTTAATTCAAAGTTTAAGGCGGCTATACCTGTAACAGGAAAAATTACTGATGACAAAGGACAGCCACTGCCCGGCGTTGCCATCAGGGAAAAAGGCACTACAAACGGTACCGTTACCGATGCAAAAGGTGAGTATCGCCTCAACGTTAGCAGCAGTTCATCTGTAATTGTGGTAAGCTTTATAGGCTATGCTACCAGGGAAGAGGTAGTGGGCAATCGCACATTAGTTAATGTACAGCTAACCGAGGACATTAAAACATTAAATGAAGTAACTGTAGTAAGCGTTGGGTACGGTACACTTGATAAAAGAGAGGTATCCAGCACCATTACACACGTTAGCTCAAAAGAATTGCTCACTGTTGCAAGCAATAGCCCCTTACAGGCATTACAAGGTAAGGTGGCAGGTCTTACGGTAACCAACACGGCCAACGGCGATCCCAATTCTACCCCATCTATTCAGCTGCGTGGTGTATCATCCAGGAATGCGGGTTTAGGGCCGCTTTATATCATTAATGGTGTAATAGGAGCCAATATTGATAACATCAACCAGAATGATATTGAATCTATCGACGTATTAAAAGGTGGTGCGGCATCAGCGATTTATGGAACCCGTGGTAGTAATGGCGTAATTATCATCACAACTAAAAAAGGTTCAGAGCAATCGCGTTTATTTTATGATGGTTACACCAGTCTGGATTATGTGACCAACAAATATGATGTGTTAACGCATGACCAGTTTGTTCAAGACAGGGTAAATAACAAGCAAGGGCAGGATTACGGCAGCAATACCGACTGGCTTAAACAAGTAACCCACTCGCCAGCTTTTGGACAAAAACATACCATGCAGTTATCAGGCGGTAGCGGGCAGGCTAATTATTTTGCATCAGCCGATTACCGCAATGCAGAGGGTATCGATCTTCGTGCAAATAAAAAGGAGTACGGTACACGTATCAACGCCAACTGGGCATCTAAAGACAACATATACGCAGTAAGTGTTACAGCTGCGCCACGCTATGCGCACACCAATCAGGCGGATTATAGTGGTTTTAACAATGCGCTTACGCTAAACCCTACTTACGCTGTGCTTACACCTGATGGTAAATACAACTACATCAATACCGGTTTCTTCTCAAACAACCCGGTTGAAAATGCAAAGCTGAATAAAGCTGAGCAGGAGATAAAAGAATTAGATTTAAGCGCAAGCTTTAAAGTAAATATTCTCAAAAACCTAAACACTATCGCAACCTTTTCAGAATCGAGCAGTTCATTTAAAAACTTAAACTTCAGCCCTTCAACGCTCTCTACAATTTTGCATAATAACCAAACGATAAAGGCAAATTATGCATCGCAAGAGCAGGTTGAAAATGATGTAAAGAACTTTGAATGGACTGGTAATTACGCGCTTAATTACAAAAAGCACGATCTTAAATTGCTGGCTGGTTATTCTTATGCATTGTATAACTACCAGCAGTTTAAGGCGCAGAACTATGATTTGCCGTTTGATGCCTTCCTATGGAACAACCTGGGTTCTGGTGCTTACAACGGCGGCGACAAAGGCAATGGGCAAAGTGCAGTGGGTTCAACACAAAACGGATCGACACTTATCGCCTTTTTTGGCCGTGTAAACTATGATTTTGATAACAAGTATATTCTTACAGCCAGTTTAAGGCACGAAGGATCTTCAAAATTTGGTGCCAATAACAAGTGGGGCGATTTCCCTGCAGCATCTGCTGCATGGCGCATTGCCGAAGAAGGTTTCCTGAAAAACAGGTTCACATGGCTTAATGATTTAAAATTGCGCGTCGATTACGGCGTAACCGGTAACCAGAACTTTGATAACTATAAATCATTGTTGCTATATGGCGGTGCAGGCTATTTCCCTTATAACGGCACGGTATACCAGGTTTATGGCCCTACCCAAAATGCCAACCCAAATCTTAGCTGGGAGAAAGCCATCAACTTTAACGCAGGTATCGATTTCGATTTGCTGAACAGCCGTTTAGGTGGATCAATCAACTATTACATCAGGACTAATAAAGACCTGTTAGGCTCTTATAATGTGCCGCTGCCACCAAACCCACAGTCTACTACGTTTACGAACGTAGGTAAACTTAAAAACTCGGGGGTGGAGATCCAGTTATATGCTGCGCCTGTTAAAACCAAAGACTTCACTTATAATATCACTTTTGCAGGTGCTTACAACAGCAATAAGTTCGTTTCTTTTTCAAACGACTTGTATAAAGGCGCCATTTATCAGGATCTGGCAAGTTTACCAGCGCCAGGTTCGCCGGGGCCAATCCAAAGGTTACAGGAAGGTAAACGTATCGGATCATTTTATACCTATAAAAGTGCAGGTGTAGATGCTAACGGTGCTTTGCTGGTTTACAAAAAAGACGGATCAATTGTACCTGCCAACCAGGCTAATAATGATGATAAACAATTTGTAGGTAATGGCTTGCCCAAATTTACCGCATCGCTTGGTAATACCTTTATTTACAAGAAATTCGACTTAGGTATTTATTTCAGAGGCAACTTTGGTTACAAGGTGTTTAATACAGCGGCATTTTATTTAGGTACACCTGCAACACAGGCTGATATCAACGTGCTTAAATCTGCTTATGACAGCAATAGTAAATACTCTAAACTAACTAACAATTCGACAACCTCTATACCGTCTGATTATTTCCTTGAGAATGGTTCGTTTGTTAAGATCGATAACATTTCGCTTGGTTTTACGCAAAAGATCAATTCAAAATACATACATGGTTTGCGTTTGTATGCGGCAGGCAGAAACATCCATACGTTTAAAAGTCTGAGTGTGGGCGACCCTGACCTGATACCTGTAAACGGTTTAACACCGGGTATACAAACCGGTAGTGATGGTAACGGAACGTTGAACTATTATCCGGCCACATTGCAAATAATTATGGGTGCACAAATTACCTTCTGATTTAACGACTAAGAAAATGACAAGATATTTTAAAAATATGAAGATAAAAGCAGCTATGGCCGTTGCGCTGTTAGTTGCAGGCAATAGCTGTACGAAATTAGATGAGCATGTTTACGATCAGGTAGATGCCAAAGCCTTCTTACAGCGCCGCGATGATGTGATCCGCGATTTTTTACGCCCTTTTGAGCATGCTTACTGGAGCATACAGGGCAATGATATTTTCGCGGTGAACGAAGATAGTTCTGATGAGTTTGGCACCTTTAACCGCCAGGGTGACTGGCAGGATGGTGGCTATTATCAGCGTATGCACTACCACACCTGGACCATTAATGACAACTTTACCAGCGGTGCCTGGAACGCCTTTTACCAGGGTATAGTTTTAGCTACGAACTCTTTGCAGGATATGGATGGCATCAGCGATCCGGCTAAATTGGGGGTAACACCAGCAGAACTTGCCGATTTTAAAGCAGAACTGCGCACGCTTCGTGCATGGTTCCACTTAAGGGCATTAGATTTTTATAGGAACATTGAAATTATCACCGATGTAAAAACACAAACCCAGGGACAGAAACAAGTACCACCACAAGAGGCATTTAATTTTATAGAGAAGGAGTTGAAAGAATCTATTGCTGATTTGCCTACCCGCGAAAGCTTGGGAAGCAATGGAATTGGCCGCTGGACCAAAGCTGGTGCGGCAACCCTGCTTGCGCGTTTGTATCTTAACTCAAAAGTGTATACCGGCGTTGATAAGTTTGCCGATTGTGCTACCGTTTGTCAGGATATCATTAGCGGAAAGTACGGTGCTTACCAATTGGATACCCGCTGGGATGCGCCTTTTGATTACACTAACAATCAGCCAAACTCTGAGGTGATATACGGATTTCCGTCAAGCCTTTCACGTACGCATTGGCAGTATGATAGCAATATGTATTTCTGGGGCATGACCTATGATGCAGCACCATTGTACTGTGGTTTTACTGATTTCGGTCAGGCAAATCCAAAATATGCGTTGCAACCCGGCCGCGATGTTGATAGTGTAGAGTATAGCTTCAAAATGGGTAAACCGTTTGTGAAGTTCCAGAAATACCCTGACGATGTACGCTTAAAACTTTACAAAAACTTAGGCAACAGCAAACGCGAGGGGATGTTCTTGTATGGTTATCTGCCTTATCAGCACGTAGTAAACGGGCAAACTGTAACTGATACTGTGAAAGGTAATAAGGGAAACTATCCACTGTTTATCCGCGACCAGGTAGGTATGTTCTTAGGCGCAAAGCCGGGTACTAAAATTTCAGATAAGGAATCAGATATGAACCACGCTGACCATAATTCGGGTGTGTTCATGGTGAAGTATCCGATATATCCTACAACAGATCCTAACCGTATTACATCCGCATATGCAGAGATCCGCCTTTCGGAGGTTTATTATATGCTGGCCGAATGTAAATATAGAGCGGGGGATAAGGCTGGCGCTGCGCAATTATTAAATGCGGTAAGGCAAAGAAATTATCCTGCCGGATCGCCAAGTTTATATAAAGCAGACGGCAGCCAGTTAGACGACCAGGAAATGCTTGACGAATGGGGCAGGGAATTCTTAGGTGAAAACAGAAGAAGAACCGACCTGATCCGCTGGGGGGTATTCAGTACCGGTACCTGGTGGGATAAAAAACCGGATGGCGATAAACATACAGAGATTTTCCCGATAGGTATTCAGATACTGAACGTTAACCCTCAGTTGGTTCAGAACCCGGGATATTAAGACCGTTTTTAGTTGATAATTGGGGGAAGAGGTTTGCGGGCTTAGCTTGCAAGCCTCTTTATTTTTAAAGATGGTTCAATTTAATATCAAACATTAATACCTGGTTAATTAAATCATAGTGTTGGCATAACATTGTGTTTATTTCTGTACGCGTCTTTTACAGGTAGAAAGAATGAATGAGAAACCTGTACGCACATGAAAATAAATAAACCCTCTGTTAAAAAATCAATCCTCGTAGTTGCCGGGGCCGCGTTAATAATCACCGTCTTTGTTAATTGTAAAAAGGATAATAAAAGTAATACCGATAGCGGTATCAACCAGGTTAACCACGTGGTGGTTATCTACATGGAAAACCACAGTTTCGATAATCTATACGGATCATTTGCCGGTGCCAATGGCCTTGCAAATGCAACAGCAGCCAACACTACCCAGGTTGATGCCAACGGAAATCCATACCAATACCTGCCTCCGGTAACAGGTTCATCAACTTTTCCAACCAATCTGCCGAATACTTATTTCAATATAGATCAATACGTATCTAATGACCAGCTTACGCCGGATGTATTGCATCGTTACTACCAGGAGCAGATGCAAATTGATGGTGGTAAAATGGATAAGTTTGCTTTATACAATGCTAACTCTGCAGGTTTATCACAAGGATATTATAAAACAGATTTATTGCCTTTGGTAGCAATGGCTAAAAAGTATGTGCTTTGCGATAACTTTTTTCACAGTGCTTTCGGTGGATCGTTCCTTAACCACCAGTGGTTAATTGCTGCTGCCAGTCCAACATTTCCGAATGCACCGGCAAGCATAACTGCAAAGGTTGATGCCAATGGAAATGTAATAACCGATGGTCTGGTAACGCCGGATGGTTATGTAGTTAATACCAGCTATTCAGTCAATGCGCCGCACCCAGCCAGCGTAAACGCCAGTGTTTTAGTGCCTAATCAAACAAATCCTACAATAGGCGACAGGTTAAGCGAAAAAAATGTGAGCTGGGCATGGTATTCAGGCGGTTGGAATGATGCCTTAGCCGGCAATCCTGATCCAACCTTCCAATTTCATCACCAGCCGTTCATCTATTTCAAAAACTTTGCTGATGGTACACAGGCTAAAAAAGATCACCTGAAAGACGAAACAGATTTTATTGCAGCTGCTAAGGCCGGTAACTTACCTGCTGTATCATTTGTAAAACCATTGGGCAAATACAACGAACATCCGGGATATTCTGATGTGGCGCTTGGCGAAAACCATGCTTTAGAATTAGTGAACGATGTTTTAAACGGACCTAATGGCAAAGATGCAGTGATCATCATCACTTATGACGAGCACGGTGGTTTCTGGGATCACGTTAATCCGCCGGTTATTGATAAAAAGTGGGGGCCGGGCTTACGTGTGCCAGCCATTATTATCTCTCCTTTTGCTAAACAGGGCTATGTTGACCATACGCAATATGAAACGGTGGGTATCCTTTCATTTATAGAGAAAAGATGGGGATTGGCACCATTATCAGATCGTGATAAAAATGCTGCCCCGTTAACCAATGCCTTTAATTTTAAATAACAGTAAAACATACTATTATCATTATTGGGAACAGCTTAAAGGTTGTTCCCATATTTGTTTAAAGGCTTATATAATTACCCAGCCGTATCAATTATGATAAATGGGGCTTAAGATTATTGATGAGGAAGATATTTTCAATTACTTCACTTTCTTTTATTATCGCGGTAATTGCTTTTTTCTCATGCCGTGACAGGAATATAATGCCTGAGAAAGCGATTGCTGAAACATTATTTGCTCAAATTGACAGCTTTGAGTTAGCAAAAAATGAAATGCTTGCAACTGCCAAAAGTAAAGTTGTGGATGAAAGCAAGTTAAAGCAACAGTTCCTGAAATTACGTTTAGCCTACAAAAAAGCAGAATGGGCTGTAGAATATTTTGATCCTGCTAATGCGCGTTTTATAAATGGCCCGCCTGTGCAGGAGATAGAAATTACAAGCGGGCAGGTATTTGAACCGGCTGGCTTACAGGTGATAGAAGCTATGCTCTATCCCAAATTTAACCAGTCGAAAAAACAGGAGATCATACACCAGCTTGATCTTTTGCAAAGCGGGATAGACAGGTATAAAACACGGTTTAAGTTTATAGACATATTAAACTGGCAGGTGTTTGATGCCACCAAGCAGGAAGTGTTCCGTGTACTATCGCTTGGTATCAGCGGTTTTGATGATCCGCTTACGCTTAAAAGTATGCACGAGTCGGCAGCTGCGCTGCAAAGTACAGGCAGGACAATCGCATTATATGCTACTGATGATGCAGAAAAAATAAACGCACAGTTCGCCGCTGCAATCAATTATCTAAATAGTCATCCTGATTTTAATGGTTTTAACCGTGCCGAATTTATCACTAAGTACGGCAACCCGCTTTCGGTAAGTATTACGAGGCTCGAAAGAAAACTGAAAATAAAGGGTATGCATTATAACCAGTTGTTGAACCAGGATGCTGAAACGATGTTTGACAAGGATGCCTTTAATATTAATACTTATGCGCCAGATCAGCAGTCGTACAGCAGTGAGCGTAAAATAGCATTAGGCAGGGCACTGTTTGCTGATCCGATACTATCCGGTAATGGTAAGCGAAGCTGCCAAACCTGCCACCAACCAGATAAAGCTTTTACTGATGGTCTAATGCGTAATACAGCGATAGGGACTAATAAGCCTTTGAAAAGGAATACACCAACATTAATAAATGCCGGATTGCAACCCGGTCAATTTTACGATTTAAGGGCACGCACCTTAGAAGAGCAGGCCAATGCTGTTGTAGGCAATAAAGATGAAATGCATGGCTCTATGAAGTCAGCCGCTGTAAAATTGTGGAACAATAAAACTTATCGTGAACTATTTACAAAAGCGTTTCCCTTGAGTAGTCGAACTCATATCGATACGCTGGAAGTGATGAATGCGCTTGGCTCGTTTATCCGTAGCCTTACCTTGCTCAATAGCCGCTTTGATGATTATATGAGGGGCAACCAAGCCGCTATGAATAAGGAAGAAATCAATGGCTTTAACCTTTTTATGGGCAAGGCTAAATGCGGCACCTGCCATTACATGCCATTATTCAATGGTGCTTTTCCGCCAAGATACACACTTGTAGAAAGCGAAGTGATTGGTGTACCTAAAACATTGGCTGAAAAAGAAATTGACGATGATATGGGCCGGTACTCCACCTTAAAGGTAGAGGCTTTTAAGCATGCCTTTAAAATATCTACAGTGCGCAATGCAGCTAAAACTGCGCCTTATATGCACAATGGTGTTTTTAGGAACCTTGACCAGGTAATGGATTTCTACAACAAGGGGGGGGGAGCAGGTTTAGGTTACAAGGTAGAAAATCAAACGCTCGACGCTGGCAAACTTAACCTTACAGCTAAAGAAAGTAAAGCTGTCATCGCTTTTATCAAAGCGCTGGATAGTAATACAGAAGCTTTAAAATAATCAATGTTAATGCTCAGCTCATTACTAGAAATTACTTTTGATAAAACAATTTATCAACTAAAGCGTACTGAACCATAATGAAAAACTGGATTTATTTAATTGCAACAGCCGGAATTTTAAATGCTTTTGGCTGTAGTACAGCTAACAACACTGCACATACAGCATCAGATTCTACCGCTTTTTCTGCTTCTAATAAAGCAGCAGATAGTTTAGAAGTGAAATTATCAGCTAATCAAGCTATAACTCAGGATTCGGTACCTGTTACATTTACTGTTTACAATAAGATGGATACAGTAGGCCGGTTCTTAAAATGGGAGACACCATTTGAACCGCTATTAGGTAAGTATCTCAGCGTAACTGATGATGCCGGCACAGAAGCAAATTATAAAGGACCAATGGCTAAACGTGTAATGCCGCCACCAGCAGATAGCTACATCAGCGTACAACCGCATGATAGTATGTCTGTTACTTTTAACCTTAAAAAGGGATATGATATCAAACCCGGAAAATACCAGGTAAAATATAACGCCAGTGGTATGAGTGGCTTAAAGGCAACAAACCAGATCAAAATTAATGTTCCGGAGAAGTAGACGTAAGTTGATTGTTTGTAGGTTTTAAATATGCATTTAAATATCTAAATACATATTTTCTTATTTTTTTAGCATCAAACATATCTCCGCCATGTGGAGCTCCATGTATAATTATAAGTTTATTTTTTACCCCTGATGCGTTCAATTCATTGTTCAATATTTTGATTGCGTATAGTCAACTGCCAAATCTTTATCTCCATGCAATATTAAAAATGGCGGGTCATTTTTGTCTATATAATTAATTGGGCTGGCAAATACAGCGAGATCAGGTCGTTCGGATGCTGATGCACCTAATAACAATGTTACTCCTGTATGAGGATTGTCGGTTCCTGGTCCTTTAAGTGTTGTGATATCATTGATGCCAAAATAGTCAATTACTAACTTGATTTTAAATTTAGGATCTTCAGCTTCACTATAAAAGGCTTTAATTTTATTATTGTTAGATAAACCTAAAAGTGCCGCAAGATGCCCTCCTGCTGAAAAGCCCATCAGTGCTATATTATCACTGTCAATTTTATATTTCGCAGCATGGTTATATATAAATGTTATTGCTTTATTACAATCTATAATCTGTGTAGGAAACTTAAAGTCTGTGCTATAGCGATAATTGATTGATACAATTGCATACCCTTTGGCGATCATTTCTTTGACAGTACTGGACATATTATCCATTGCATCGGATTTATCTCCTTTTCTCCATCCTCCACCATGTATCCAAATTACAACAGGATAGCTATTTTTACCATTAGATGGTGTGTAAATATCTAATTGATGATTTGTCAATGTATCATTACAATAAGATATGTTTTTATAGGATATGGTGCCAAGTGGGAAAATTGTATTTTCTGATTGTGCACTTAATTTTCCCAAGGGAATTACAAGGAAGTAAAATATTGCTGAAATGATTTTCTTCATACCTGTATTCTGTTATCAGCTAACTTCTTTCGTCGACTCGCGCAGGATAAGGTCAGGTTGGATAATTACTTTGCGTAGGTCTTTCAGGCGCACTTTATCCTCCAGCTTATCTAATAGGGTTTCAAACAATTGCACAGACATTTCATGTAGTGGCTGTGCAATTGCACTTATCGAAGGGCTGAAGATGTTGAACACATCATGGTCGTCAAATGCAATAACCGAAATATCATCAGGCATGTGCAAACCTATCTGGTTAAGTGATTTTATGCCGCTTAATGCAAGATAATTGGTCGCAAAGATCACAGCATCAATACCCTGATTCTTTTTAAAGAAATCGGTGATCTGCTTTGTTGTTGTTTCTACCTCGTTTTCAAACGGCACCTCTAATATCAAAGATGGCAAATGAAATCTTTTCACTGCCGAAAGATAACCGTCCTTACGTTCCAGCATTTGTGTCTGGTTAGAGTTTAAGGTTACTAACGCTACTTTCTTAGCCGAAGTGCCCACCAAAAACTCTATGGCGTTAAACGTCCCGTTGTAATTATCAAGGCCCACATAATCGGTTGAGACTTCAGGTAAATACCTGTCAAAAAGGACTACCGGCAAGTTATCGCTTAAAAGCGACTTTATGTCTGCCTCAATACCTACAGGCGGCGTGATAATGTAACCGTCCACATGGCGGGCCCTTAGCATATTGATCAGTTCGCGGGTTTTATTAAGATCGTTCTCTGTGCTGCCGTAAATAATCTTGTAGCCGCTTTTATAAGCCAGAGTCTCCAGATGATAGGCAATGTGCGAAAAAAAGTAATCTGATATCTTTTCAACCAGTACACAGATCATTTTGGTTTTCCCTGTACTCAGGCTTTTAGCCAACTGATTGGGCTGATAACCTTTTTCTTCAATAAACTTCAGCACGCGCTGCGTTAATTCATCGCTGATGCGTTTTTCTTTGGCTTTGCCATTTAAAATAAATGAAACAGTCGATTTAGCAACGTTCAGTTCCTTTGCTATATCATTAATGGATAGTTTCTTCTTCATTTAGACACATATAGGCACCACAGCGGTTTGCCAATTAATATAGTTAAAAGATTTAAGTTATAACGGTTAATCAGTATAATCTGGTGAAGCTTGCAATGCTTTTGAGCAATATAGCACAAATATAATATATAGATTTGCAAAACCGGTTTTATTATCTATAATTGTTTAATTCTTTTCTTTTAATTAACCTATTTACAATAACCTAATTTATTAGATGCAAATTAATAAAGAATCAGATTTTGTTATTGCTGCCGATATCGGCGGGTCTCATATTACCGTTGCGCTGTGTGACTCAAATAATAACAGCGTGTTGCCCGAGACAGTAGTAAGGCTGCATGTTGACAGTGCTGGTACAAAAGACCATATTCTTTCTGCATGGACTAATGCCTTTAAAGAGGTAGCTGACAAAGCCAATTTGCCAGTAGCCGGGTTAGCTGTTGCTATGCCGGGGCCTTTTGATTATAAGAACGGGGTGTCTTATATAACCGGGCTTAGTAAGTATGAGTCGATCTATGGCCTTGATATTAAATCTCATCTGGCTGGAAATTTAGATATAGATAAACAATTGATCTGTTTCAGGAATGATGCTGAGTCGACCATTGCAGGAGAAGTGATTGCAGGAGCCGGAGCCGGATACCAGCGAATTATAGGTATCACGCTTGGAACAGGGTTTGGATCAGCATTTGCCGACCAAACAACCGTTACCGACCTTAATCTGGGCAGCGATCCATATAAAGATTCAATTGCCGACAACTTTTTCTCAACCCGTTGGTTTGTAAATCGTTATTATCAACTAACTGGCGAGGTTTTAACGGATGGAGTTAAGCAGCTTGCAGGCATGAATACATATGTTGCCTCCACAATTTTTGAAGAGTTTGCAGACGCTCTATCAGCATTTTTAATAAAACCGGTTTTTCGGCTGCAACCACAAGTACTCGTGGTTTGTGGAAACATTGCAAAGGCATATAAATATTTTTTGCCCCGTGTTATGGATAGTTTACAGCCACTTGAAATAAAAGTAGCTAAGTTAGATGAACATGCGCCATTGTTGGGCGCTACGGCTAAATTTAAGCGATTATCAGCACAGAATAGTTGATCTTAAACAGGGGAATGGTGATATCAACTGATATTGATAGTGCATTTATACTGTTGTAACCGAGAAATTTGTATGAGCTTAAAAAATAATTTGCAAAACCGGTTTTATTGATTTAATATTGTTTTAAATATAAAACCGGTTTTGCAATAGCAATTGCAAGGAGATATTATAAACCAAACTAATACTTAATGAACAACACATTTACTAAACTGGGGACGGCGTTTGTCTGCCTGTTGCTTACTACAACTACATTTGCGCAACAAACAGTTCAAAATAAGTTGCCTAAGTGGGCATTCGGAGGTTTTACCAGGCCTGCAAATGTTAATCCTATTATATCACCCGACGTTAATTCTAAGTTTTTAGATCCCATGTCTGATAAGCGTGTGGGGTGGGAAGCCTTTTATACATTTAACCCGGCTGCAACCGTAAAAAATGGCAGGGTAGTGGTATTGTATCGTTCTGAAGATATGACCGGTGATTCTATCGGTACACGCACATCCCGTATTGGTTACGCAGAAAGCAGCGATGGCCTTACATTTAAACGCAGTGGCAAGCCTGTGTTGTACCCCGGTGATGATAGCCAGAAAGAATTTGAATGGCCCGGAGGTTGTGAAGACCCGCGTGTAGCTGTTACCGAAGACGGCACTTATGTCATGTTTTACACCCAGTGGAACCGTAAAGTGCCGCGTTTAGGTGTGGCAACCTCAAAGGATTTGAAAACATGGGTTAAGCACGGGCCGATATTCCGTAAGTTTTATAACGGTAAGTATGCCGATATTCCTAATAAATCGGCTTCTATTCTTACGCAGCTAAAAAATGGTAAGGTGGTAATTGCCAAAGTAAATGGTAAGTACTGGATGTACTGGGGCGAACTGCATGTTTTTGCAGCTACATCAACTAATCTTGTCGACTGGAAGCCGGTGACTAATACCAATGGAGAATTAAAATGGCTGATCTCTCCGCGCAAAGGTTACTTTGATAGCGACCTTACCGAGTGCGGCCCGCCTGCGTTGTTGACCAAAAACGGTATCATCCTGTTTTATAATGGGAAGAACCATCCGGGTGATGGCGGCGACAAGCGCTTCAACGGCAATTCATATTGTGCAGGGCAGGTGTTGTTTTCTTTAAAAGATCCAACAAAAGCCATTGCCCGTCTTGATGTTCCGTTTTTACGCCCGATGGAGCCATTTGAAAAAAGCGGCCAATATGTAAACGGAACGGTATTTATTGAAGGCCTGGTTTATTTCAAGCAAAAATGGTTCTTGTATTACGGTTGTGCCGATTCAAAAGTTGGAGTTGCTGTGTATGATCCTAATAAACCTTCAAAGCCAGATCCGCTACCTGTATTATAATTTATAAAGCTGACCACTTTGTAAAGACTTAAAATATTAGCCTGGTACTTTTTACCAAGCTACCGGATTACCAATTATTAAATATACCTAAAGAGAAGAAAGGGATTGTTATGGAATAAATATACACTATCCATATTGCTGATAATGATGGCTTAAGCTACCTGTTATTGGCCCGCCAAACGCTCAATTGGCCTTATTCAGATAATTTAACTGTTCACTCAAATAACGATATTGTATGAAAAAAACTTACAGTTATTTCATTATCCATCGATATGAAAAAGGGGTTAGTTTTAAAATGAAGCTTGCAACGGCTTTATTATTGGCTGCGTCTGCACAATTTTCTGTTGATGCAAGCCCAAAAAACCAAAACAATCATTTCATAAAAAGCGTCGCATTTACAAAGAAAGCAGCCGACGTTAGAATTACCGGTACCGTAACTGATGCTACCGGAGTAACACTTCCTGGTGCCAGCATTAGTATAAAAGGGGGCCGGGGTGTTGCCGTTGCCGATGTAAACGGCCATTTCACAGCTTCGGTACCTGATAATGCCATACTTACGATCAGCTATACGGGTTACGTTAGTCAGGATGTTTCTGTAGCCGGAAAAACCGATCTTAAAATTGTGTTACAGGCTGCACAGAACAATCTGAACGATGTGGTGGTAATTGGTTATACCACACAACGTAAAAAGGACTTAACAGGCGCTGTATCACTAATTAATAGTAAAGACATCGCCAGCTTACCTGTAGGCGGTGTAGACCAGGTTTTGCAGGGTAAAGCTGCTGGTGTATCTGTTTCGCAAAATACGGGTGCACCGGGCGGCGGTATTTCTGTACGCGTGCGCGGTGTGGGTACCATTAATAATAACGATCCATTGTATATTATAGATGGTGTACCAACCCAAACAGGCATTAACCAGATATCACCGGATGATATCGAAAGCATCAACATTTTAAAGGATGCATCATCTGCAGCTATTTATGGTGCCCGTGCTTCAAATGGTGTAGTTATCGTAACTACAAAGAAGGGTAAATCAGGTAAAACCAAATTAAGCCTTAGCGCTTATACCGGTGTGCAAACAGCACAAAACCTGATTAAGATGGCCAACAACAGTCAGTATGTTACTGCCTACAACACAGCTGCTAAAAATGATGGCCGTCCACAAATTTCTGATAGCCTGGCACGTACATTATCAGATGTGAACTGGTTGAAAGAAGTTTTAAAACCTGCACCTATTACCAATGCCAATTTATCTGTAAGCGGTGGTAACGAAAATTCCCAATATATTGTTTCAGCTAATTATTTTACACAGGATGGCTTGATCAAAAACTCTTCATTTGATCGTTTAAACCTGCGTACGGCTGTTAATAGCACTTTAAATAAGTATTTAAAAATCGGTACTAACGTTAACCTGGCCTATTCAAAAACAAGGTCTGTTGGTAGTTCAGGCGATGGTTATACTGGCGCAGCAGCAAGCGTAGTACGTTTTGCTTTGTTCCGTACACCGGGTACCCCTGTTTATAATGCACAGGGACAGTTTGTTGATTTACCGAAGCAAGACCCGGTATTAGGTAATTTCCTGGGCGATGGTATCAACCCTGTTGCTATGGCCGATGCTACCAATAACAACACTTACGGTTATACAGTGTTGGGTGATGCCTTTATAGAAGTTGACCCGATCAAAAATTTGAAGATCAAATCTGACATAGGTTTAAACCTGATTCAAACTGACTACAAGCAGTTTTTTGAGACTTATGGTATTGATAGGTTTTTTAATTCGCCAAACTCACTTGCGCAGTCACACACTAATAATCTAAATTATAACTGGACGAATACCGCCATATATGATCTGATCTTTGGAAAACATACCATTAATTTCTTAGCCGGTTCTGAGGCTATTAAACAGGATGTTCAGGGCTTATCCGCATCGCGCAAAGGATATGTGAATCAAACCCCCAATTTCCAGTATTTGGATAACGGTACATCAGCATCACAGCAAAATGGCGGTAACGAATACCACTCTGCGTTATTTTCATTATTTGGCCGCATAGGTTACCAGTATGATGATAAGTACCTGGCAAGTGTAAACTACCGCCGCGACGGTTCGTCACAGTTAGATCCATCATCCCGTTATGAGAGTTTTTATTCAGGATCATTAGGCTGGCGCATAGACCGGGAAGATTTTCTGAAGGACATCAAACCGATATCAACACTGAAACTGCGTGCAAGTATCGGGCAGTTAGGTAACTCTCAAATCGGTACTTATCCGTATACTTCTTTGCTAAGCGGTAATTTCTATTATCCGTTTGGTGGTGTATCAACTCAGGGCTATAGTATCACCAGTAAAGGTAATCCGAATATTAAATGGGAAAAAAGCACTCAGCAGGACGTAGGCCTTGACCTTGGTTTTTTTGATAATGCTTTATTGTTGAGCGCTGATTATTATATTAAGAACACATCAAATGTATTATTGAACCTACCTTTGCCAAGTAGTGCCGGTAATGGTGGCAACCCGGCGGTAAATGCGGGTAAGGTACGTAACAGCGGTATCGAGCTTGAACTGACTTACAGAAAAACTGTAAACAAAGATCTGGGCTTTAGCGTAACAGGAAACCTGGCTACCGTTAAAAACCGTGTAGTTTCATTAGCAGGTGCAGCGCCTATTGCCAATGCTCGTATCGATAACAACTATTTCGCAACATTAACACAGGTTGGCCAGCCAATCGGTTCATTCTACCTGCTGCAACAGGAAGGTATTTTCCAAAATGCACAGCAGGTGTTTACCCATGCTTACCAGGGGCCTGGCATTCGCCCCGGCGATGTAATGTATAAAGACGTTAACGGCGACGGTGTGATTGATGACAAGGACCGCACATTTGTGGGCAGCCCAATTCCTAAGCTTACTTATGGCCTTACAGCTTCTGTAAATTATAAAAACTTTGACCTTAGCCTATTCTTCCAGGGCGTGTATGGCAATAAGATCTATAACCAGGTATTAACGGATATCGAAGGTTTTTACCGTCCGTTTAACATTACTGAGCGTATTGCTACTAATAGCTGGACAGGTGAGGGCTCGACCAATACTTATCCGTTGCTGTCATGGTCTGACGGTACAAATAATAAGCAGCCATCAACCCGCTTTTTGGAAAGCGGCTCATACCTGCGCTTAAAAAATGTACAGTTAGGATATAAACTGGGCGCTAATGCTTTAAAAAGTATAGGATTATCGTCTGTACGGGTATTTGCCAGCGGCCAAAACCTGCTGACCTTTACCAAATATACCGGACTTGATCCGGAGCAGTACTATAACGACAACAATGGCAATGCCGTAACTGCCGTTGGTATTGATTGGGGTACTTACCCATCAGCCAGGACATTCACGATAGGTATTAACGCTAATTTCTAATCTTTAAGAACATGAAGATGAAATCAAAATATATTTGCTTAATCTTTGCCGCATCCCTTTTATTGGCTGGCACAGGTTGTAAAAAGTTTCTGGAACAACCCGTATTGGGGCAATACCAGTCTGACAACTTTTTTACATCTGATGCTAACGCCGTATTAGCGGTAAACGCTGCATACTCGCAGTTAACATTTACTGATGCCTCATCAAATGCGATATGGGTATTAGGTGACCTGGCTTCGGACGATGTGGTAAAAGGTAGCAGTGATGGTGATCAGGCTGATTTCCTTGCTGTCCAAAACTTCAATATTAACCCTTCAAATGCTGCTGTTGAAGCCGTTTGGAAAAGGTATTACGATGGTATTTTTAAATGTAACGTAGTAACCGATGGTTTGGCTAAGCCACAATCAGGCGTATCTGAAACTACCCGTGCATCTGTATTAGCGCAGGCGCAATTCTTAAGGGCATACTACTATTTTAACCTTACGGCAGCATATGGTGATATTCCGCTGCATTTAAAAGTAGAAACACCGGAAGAACTGCAAAGTCCGGCACTGCCACAGGCACAGATATACGCACAGATCGAAAAAGATTGCCAGGCTGCTGCTGCAGTTTTGCCTACCACCTGGTCCGGTGCCGATTTGGGCCGCGTAACAAAAGGCGCCGCTTTAGCCTTATTAGCCAAAACTTATCTCTTTGAAAAGAAATGGGCTTTAGCTGCATCAACTGCTGCGCAGGTAGAAGCATTGGGCGTTTATTCGCTGCTGCCAAACTATGCGGATAATTTCAGGGCGGCGACTAAAAATAATTCAGAATCAGTATTCTCAATTCAGCATACATCTGGCTTAACACCATTTCAAGGGAATAACCTTAACCAGTGGTTTGCGCCACGCTCATTAAATGGCTATGGCTTTTACCTGCCTACACAAAGCCTGGTAGACAACTTTGAGAAATCAGCTGGAGGTGTGGTCGACCCGCGTTTAGATTATACGGTTGGTCGTGCTGATCATCCTTATTATGACAGCGCATTTGACCCAAGCTGGACATCAACCGGCTATGTCAGCAAGAAGCATACACAGCCAATTTCAGAGATCCCGACGAGTATCAAAGGTGATGGTAACCTGAATTATCAGGCTATCCGTTTTGCAGAAGTGTTATTGATAGAAGCCGAAGCTTTAAATGAATCAGGTAATAGCGCAGCGGCATTAGTGCCACTTAATAAAGTACGTAAACGAGCACGCGAAAGCTATATTAATGACCCAACCCTTGCTGCTACCACAGGTGGTAAAGTTCCGGATGGTTTACTGCCGGATATTACAAACACCAGTCAGTCTTCACTGAGAGATATCATTCGTGCAGAAAGAAGGTCGGAACTGGCTACAGAGTTTCACAGGTTTTTTGACATTATACGCTATGGTTCAGATTATGCAACCAATGCGCTTAGATCAAAACCTAACTTTAATTTTGCTACCAACCAGTATTTCCCGATACCTACCAGCGAAAGGCAAACCAATTTGAAATTAGGTAAATAATGATGAACCGCTTAAAAATACAAACCATGAGCAAGATGAAGATTTATAGTGCCGCAATGGTACTACTTGCGATAGTGCTGATATTCGGGCAGTCTTGTAAAAAAGATAAAGAAGCGCCTAATTACAATTCGGATAAGGCGAAACTGAGTTTACAAATAGATTCGGCAACAATGCTTTACAGCGCTGCTGTTGAAGGTAAACAGGCCGGTGATTATTCGGTTGGATCAAAAGCAGCCCTGCAAACTGCCATTACTTTGGCTACACAGGTTAAAAGCGGAAGCTTTACCCAAGAGCAGGTAAATAATGCTACGGCTAACCTGATCCGTGCGATTGCACAGTTTAAAGGCAAGCTGATCCAGGAAATATCATTAGACAACCTGATAGCCTACTGGAAATTTGACGGCGACGCAAATGATGCCAGCGGTCACGGGCATAACGGCCAGCTGAAAACAGGCTGGGTTGGCACCAGTCCGAAAACGGCGACTGATGGCGGCACATTGCCAACATTAACTACAGACCGTTACGGTGCTGCAGGTAAAGCCTACGCTTTTGATAAGGCTGCTTATGTAGAAATTCCTTACGATGCTACTTTACGCCCTACAAGCTTTACTATAAGCGCGTGGGTTAAGCCACATGTGGCAAGTAACGGGAACTACATTATATCATTGAACCGCTGGAATGGTTACAAATTTCAGCTACAGGGCAGTAACCTGCCTTTCTTAACCATCAGTAATGATAATGGTATCCATGATCAGGATGACGGCGGAGCCGGTGTAAAACTGGATGTATGGTCGCAGGTAGTGGTTAGTTATACAAACGGGTCGATGAAGTTTTACATCAACGGCGTATTGGTGAAAACTGCTAATGTTACCGGTACACCGGTTGCCTTAACATCGCCGCCTAATCTGGCCATAGGTAATGAACTGCCAAAGTCGGCTTATAACATGACCGACGACAGCAGTCCGCTTGCATTTTATGGTGCAAACTACTTTATGGGTTCTATAGATGATATCCGCATTTATAATAAAGTATTAAGTGATAATGAGGTTAACTCGTTATTTACAATGGAAACACCATAATTGATTGTTGGGGTAATTATGTTGATTAGAAAGGCATTCAAAATTTTTGAATGCCTTTTGTTTTATCAGTAACTTGTTCTTCCTAAACTAACCGATATGGACCAAATAGACTTGCCAATAACATTGCGGAAAACGACCAATGCTGATCTCGAAACTTTATATCAATTTCAGCTGGATGCCGAAGCTAATTACCTTGTGGCGTTTACCCCTACAGAAAATGCTGATAGGGAAGCATATCTAAAAAAGCATTCGAAGTTTCTGGATGACGCTGATAAAAATACCCAGACAATTTTACTTGGAGATACCATTGTAGGCAGCGTTGCAAAGTTTGAAAGAGAAGGCGATAATGAGATCACTTATTGGATAGACAAAAAATATTGGGGCAAGGGCATAGCCACTATCGCCTTGCAAAAGTTTTTACAGATTGAAACGGCAAGGCCAATTTTTGCCAGTGCTGCTTTTGATAATATGGGCTCGCGGAGCGTATTAGAGAAATGCGGCTTTGTTAAGATTGGCACAGACAAAGGTTTTGCAAATGCCCGGCAAGTCGAGGTGGAAGAGGTTATATATAAGTTGGATTGATTAAGATGCGCATGAAGCCAATAACTTATTTACTTAGAAACTTTGCAATTGCATTGATCTTGGTAATTCTTTATTCGTGCTCTATCGTTAATGCCCAAATACCCAGTGTAAAGAAAGACACTGTTTACTATTTAATAGACACAACCAAAGTTCCTTTAAAAGACAGGATGTTTTTAGTTGGTCAGGAAGAAGTTTTTATGGATACAGATTAACTTGTGAGTGTAATCCATATCATGAAGATTTTTTCTTTTCGCGTAGTGTTGACAGTAAGTTTGAGCAAATTAATAAGAGGCGTTTAAAGAATATTAAATTTATCTCACTTAGAGAACTCATTCACATAGCCGTTAAATATGGGACAGATAAGATTGATCGTACGGTATTCTATTTCGTAGAGGTTCAAAATAAAAAGTATAATCTTTATAAGGTGCGGCTTGTGGTTGGTCCGCCGCCAGCCAAAGGTTATTAATGAACAATATGTTGAAATTTAAAAAGCTTATTCCGGGACTTATTTTTTTTGTAGCAGTAATGCTGTTTGCAGATAGTCTGCATGCTCAGAGTGCAATAAAGAAGGATACAGTCTATTACTTGTTAGATACGACAAAAACGAGTGTTAAGGACAGAATGTTCTTAGTTGGACAAGAGGGAGCATATTATGGCTACAGGCTGACTTGTGAATGTGGTACATATAATCAAGATGTCGTATTCACTCGTCTAGTAGCTAGAAAAGGTGAAATTTTAACGCGTGCACAAGTTGAAAAACTGAACTTCATTTCATTAAGGCAACTAATACATTTAGTTGTAAAATATGGCATTGATAAAAAGAAAAACACAGTTTATTATTTCATTGAGCCATATGAAGAAGATTTTGTTAAATACAAAGTATTCCTAAGTATGTTACAACCGCCTACGAAAGGCTGAGAAAAGACTATTAATCTTTTGCACAAATACACATGATAGATAGTTTCAAGGCTATTATTATTTTCATTGTTTTATTGACCATTGAAAAAATGGTGTTTGCTCAAAATCATACCCAAAAGGACACAGTCTATTACTTGTTAGATACGACAAAAACGAATATTAAAGATCGTATGTTTTTGCATGGTCAGGAAGGTAGGAGCTATAGTTATCGTTTGTTTTGTGAGTGTGCTGCTTTTCATCAGGATGCTATATTTACCCGGCGGGCTTCTGCAAAAGGTGATACATTAACCAAAGAACAGGTAAATAAATTGCCTTTGATCACATTAAGACAGTTTATTCATATAGCAGTACAATATGGGATTGATAGAATAGATCGAAAAGAAGTATTTATTATAACACCATACAAAGACAAATTTTTGGCTCATCAAATATATCAAACTATCTTGCTACCACCAGTTAACTGATGATACTTGTTATTAACAACTGCGCCCCTTAATTAAGGGGCGCAGTTGTTTAATTGATTTTGTCGCCTTCTTTAATTTCGTCGCCGGCGTTTATTACCACATGCTCATTGGGTTTAAGGTTGCCGAAAACCTCTGTCGAGTCGTGTGTGGTTAATCCCTCTTTTACATCAATGAGCGAAGCTTTACCATCACGGGCTACAACAACATATTCACGTTCGGTAGACCGGATGATAGCGTTGTTAGGTACCAGCATTGATTTTGCCCCTGACACCATTGGTATTTCCACCTCTGCGTACATCCCCGGTTTAAAAAGCTGCTTAGTGTTTAAAACGTCAATCTCAATCGCTTCAGAACGCATGCTGCCCAAAGCATTAGCCGAACGGCTGATCTTGCCGGTAAAAGGCTGATCGGGCATGGCGTTAAAAGTATACTTTACAGATCGTTTCAAATCCACTTTGTCTACATAATCTTCGGGTATATACACCTCAAGACGCATTTTACGGGTATCCTGTAAGATCAGCATAGGTTGGTCTCCGGCCTTACCGGGAGATACCAATGCGCCCGGCGATACGTTACGCTGAATGATCATGCCGTCAAACGGTGCATATATGTTCAGGTACCCCTGCAAGGCATGTACCGATGCCACATTTGATCGCTCAGAACTTGCTAAAGCGGCATCAGCCTTCATTTTGGCAAGGGCATTGTCAAGGTCAAGTTGCGATACCGAGCCAGGTTCTTTAGCTGCTTCTTTTAATCGCTGGTATTTTTCGCTGCTGGCCTGTGCATTTTCTTGTGCCTGCAAATAGCGCGAGGTGGCAGCCTGTACCTGCGCCTGCATTTCGGGTGCTTCCAGTTTGATTAAAAGTTGCCCCTGATGAACAACCGAACCGCGGTCTACAAGTACTTCTTTTACGAATCCATTCACCTTCGGGAAAAGGTTTACCTCGTTAAAAGGCTTTAATTGCCCAGGCAACCGTACGGCGCTCGAAAGTGATTTCTCCGAAACGGTAGCAAGTTTTAATTGCGACGATTTTTTAGTTTTTGTGCTGGTTTCTGTTAGGTCAACCGGTTTGTGGTTGCCAGAGCAGGCATATAATGAGCTTGCAATTACAGCAAGCAGGCTTATTTTTTTATACGATTTCATGATGAGATTGAGCATTAATGGTTTCGTTTTCAGTAGTTGGTTCGGTTTCGGGCATTAGTCCGGGCGAGTCATAAGTTGTTTTATCCTGTACCCATGCAAATACCTGCGGTAATATGAATAAAGCTGCAAGGGTTGAGGCAATAAGACCGCCGATTACAGCCCTGCCCAGTGGTGCAGATTGTTCTCCTGCTTCGCCTAAGCCAGATGCCATTGGTATCATACCCGCAATCATGGCTAAGCTGGTCATTAATATCGGGCGTAAACGGATAGAAGCACTGGTTACAGCAGCTTTGGTTGCATCCCTGTATTCGATCCGTAGCTTTTCTGCATTGGTTACAATCAAAATAGCGTTGGCAACAGATACCCCTGTTGACATGATCATACCCATGTATGATTGCAGGTTAAGCGTTGACCCGGTTAACAGCAATAAACTAAGCGAACCCAATATTACCGCCGGTACAGTAGATAATACCGTAAGCGAAACTTTGAACGACTGGTAATTGGCTGCCAGCAACAGGAATATCACCAAGATGGCAAACAACAAACCATTTTGTAAGCTGCTCATGGTTTCGGTTAACAGGTTCGACATACCACCAATGGTTGCCAGTAAACCTTTAGGCGGTGTACCGGCGTGTTTAAGTGCCTCCTGAACGGCGGCAGTTGCTGTGCCTAAATCTTTTTTATAAATATTGGCGCTTACTGTAAGGTAACGTCGCGGGCCGTCGCGGTCGTACTCACCCGGGACGTACACGGTTTTAAAGGTGGCTACATCGCCTAATACTGGGGTGCTTCTGCCTTTAACCAGCGGAATCTCCCTCAACTGATCCATGTTATTCATTACATACTCGGGTACCTGTACCTGTACAGAATAGGTGTAAGCGCCTTTTTCATCAAGCCAAAGGTTCTTCTGCGTAAAACGGCTTGATGTTGTACTCGCCGTAACCGAATTAGAAATATCTTTGATGTTGATGCCAAACTGTGCCGCTTTAAGCCGGTCGACCGTAATGGCAATAACCGGAAACTTAAGCGGCTGGTTGATCTGCACATCGCGCAGGTAGCTGATTTTTTGTAGCTGCTGCACCACTTTGTTGGCATAGCCTTCAATCTGCTCCATATTTTTGCCAGCTACCTGCACTTCGATAGGGGTTGAGGCACCCTGGCTCATGATCTTCTCGGTCATGTCTATTGGCTCAAAGGTAATTTGCAGGTCGGGCAGTGACTGGTGGATATTTTTTCGCAGTGCATCCTTAAGCTCGTCCATATTCATGTGGTAATCTTCATCAAGATTTACCTGTAAAATGGCTTCGTGGGTGCCTGTATTAAAGATATAAAGGTTACTGCTACCATAGCTACTTGGGATAAGCCCTATGTAACCAGACGATATTTTTATATGGCCGTCGACAGTCTTGTTAATGATGTTAAGCACTTGCTTAAACTTGTCTTCGGTACGCTCGAGCCGTGTACCTGCAGGTGCCTTGATCCTGATCTGGAACTGTCCGTTGTTGATCTTGGGCATCATGTCCTTGCCAATTACCACAAAGCAAATCCCTGCCAATATCAATACGCCTGCAAGGTATACAGGGATAATTAATTTCTTCCGTGGCATCATGCGTTCAAGGGATTTTATAAATCGCATTTTTACACGTTCAAAACCATCGTTCTTCTCAGGTTCTTCAACCTCGTGACGGTAATGTTCGTTTACCTGTATTTCTTCAGGGCGGTCAAGAGCCTCACCGGCATGTGCATGTATATCTTCATGATGATAATGCTGATAACGCTCTGCTTTGATCAGCCAGTTACTCATTATCGGAACCAGTGTTTGCGCAATTACATAAGAAACAATCATGGTTAAGCCGATGGACATAGAAAGCGGCAGAAACATGGCCTTAGGTACGCCGCTCATCATAAATGATGGCGCAAATACTGCCAGGATACAAAGCAGGATAAGTAATAAAGGGAACGCAATTTCTTCGCAGGCATCATAAATGGCTAAGCGCTTCGATTTACCCATTTCCAGGTGCTGGTGTATGTTCTCTATCGTTACCGTAGCCTGATCGACCAGAATACCTATTGCCAGTGCAAGGCCGCTCAGCGTCATGATGTTGATGGTTTGCCCGAACAAACTAAGCAGCAATACACCGATAAGAATAGATACCGGAATGGTGATCACCACGATTAAACTGCTTCGCCAGTCGCGCAGGAACAAGAGCACCATCAAACCTGTAAGCAATGCTCCCAATCCGCCCTCGGTCATTAAGCTTTTTACGGCATTCACAACAAACACCGACTGGTCAAATTCGTACGAAAGTTTTACATCATCGGGCAGCAGCGATTGCATTTCCGGCAGTTTAGCCTTTAAGTCCTGTACTACCGACCAGGTAGAAGCATCGGCTGTTTTAACAACCGGGATATACACCGAACGTTTACCATTGATCAGGGCATAATCCACGGTAATATCCGCAGCATCGGCCACACGGGCAAAATCTTTAACAAAAATGGGTACGCCGTTTTGTGTCCTAACCGGGATGTTGCCAAAGTTATCCGCGTTTTTAATGAGCGAATTCATGGTGGTCAGGTACATGGTATTGTTTAACCTGAGGTTACCAGATGGCGCCATTACATTGAACTTGGATAGGGCGTCTACCACCTCGTCAGGTGTCAAGTTTAAACTGCGCAGCTTGTCGGGATCAACGTTAATAGTAATAGAACGTGCATTGGCACCGAACGGCGGAGGTGCAGACAAGCCTGGAATAGTAGAGAACATCGGGCGGATACGTGTAGCCGCCAAATCATAAATGTCTTTTAAAGGCCTTGAAGGGCTGGAAAATACCAACTGCCCTACAGGCAGTGATGAAGCATCAAAGCGGATTACCTGCGGCGGTAAGGCGCCCGGCGGGAAAAAGCTGGTTGCCCGGTTAACCTGTAAGGCTACCTGGGCAGATGCTTCGGCCATATTGGTGCTTTCGTAAAAGCTGAGCTTAATAAGCGTTAAGCCTTGTATATTTTTACTGGTGATACTTTTTACACCGTTGATATATAAGAACTGGTTTTGCAAACCTGTAGAGAAGAACCCCTCCATTTGCTGCGCCGACATACCACCGTATGATTCTATTACATAGATGGTTGGCAGGTTAAGCTGCGGGAAAATATCTATCGGTATTTTTAATGCGCTGAGTACTGCAAAAATTAAAAGGCTAAGCGTGATAACAATTGTTGTTATCGGCCTTTTTAATGCAGATGTGACCATTGACATAGCTGGTTATTTTAAAGTGTTTAACAGGGTACTAACTTGATTATCGGTAATAGCTTGCCTGAACAGGGCGCTGGCATAAGCATACTTAGCCTGTGCATAATCGGTTTCGGCACGGTAAAGGATGTTTAATGCAGCATTAAGCTCAATAATATCGGTTAAACCATTGCGATAAAGCGAAAGCTTTTGGCGATAGCCCGCGTTGGCTGCCCTTAACTGGTTAGGAATTTCTTTGAGGCGCTGTTGTGCCGTCTGCATTTCAGTTTGGGCCTGTGCAGCATCTGCGGCAAGCAAAATCTTCTGCTCATCCAGCTTTTTATGCGCATAATCAGATACTGCCTTTTGTGTGCGAAGCTTCAACTGCTTACGCCTCAGATCAAATAAATTATAAGAGACACTGAGGCCAACCAGGTAGTTGCCACGGTCGAAATTATAACCACTGCTTACTGGTCCAAACCTGTCATTAGCATCTACGCTTGATCCGCGCCCCCAGGCAGCTGCCTCAAGCAATATTTTAGGATTGTATTGTTTCTTAACCAGATCTTCGCGTTGCAGGCTGTTTTGGTATACTGATTTATAATACTTGATCAGCGGATGCGAGGTTGTATCGGGCATTAACGCCTGTGCATCAACTGCGGTACTTAGTAACTGGTTCTGTGCCACTGTATCTGCCACTATTGATGGTGCCGGCAACCCGCTGATTGCAGATATCTGCTGTTGCAGTTGCTTGTACTGGTTGTTAAGTTCAATGTAGTTTAATCGCGCCTTAGATAATTCAGCTTCGGCAATGCTGGTATCAACGCCGGGCCTTACGCCGCTTTTGGCTAAAGAAAGTATAGAGCGTTTAATTTGCTCGTTGCGCTGAATATTATTCTGTTGTATGGCTAGGTAGTTTTGTAACCTAGCCAGTTGCAGGTAAGCGCCTATAACAGAAGCCTGTAGTTGATATTTGGATTGTGCGTACTGGCTTTGCTCTACCTTGATCTCAGAATTTGCAACGCGGTTTTGTGCACCGTAAGCACCAAAGTTATAGATCTCCCAGTCAAGGGCTGCAATACCCAGGTTATCGCCGGTAGCGGTACTGTTGCTCTCGGTACGTACACCGCGCGAGTTTGATGGTATAATACCAAAGCCGAAATAGGGACCCGCTACGTTGTTGTTGGTACCGATATCTGCTTGGTAGTTTAATTTAAGGTTAGGCAGCCAGTTATTGCGGGTTTCAACCGCCTCTGCCTGGCGAATACTGATAGCCGCCGAATCTGTAAGTAATGACGGCGCTTTTTGATCTACATGATTAAGCAATTGCCTTAATGATATAGGGGTAGTCTGTTGGGCAAAGGCATGCAAATTTAACAGCAAGCATACTATTGCACCAGCGACTTTTTTAAAGTCTGACATATGAAACGTTTAGAAATTAATAGTTAAATAATAGCACGAGCAGCCTTAGCCGCAATGACTAAAATCGGACGTGAAAATTTCTAAAAATCAGATAGTAAGCTTGCCTGTGAGCAGGTATGTTTTATTGCCCGGTGCTACAGGAACAAGGGCGCTTTGAATGCGGTTTTTACGGATTTGTTCTACAACAAAAAGAAAAGGGAACAGCAGTGATAGCAGGAATGCAATACTGATATTGTTTTTTTCCGGAGGATTAGAAAGCTTATAATGAAGGCCTGCTTTTTCTCTTTCAGATTCTTCTAAAAATTCAGGCTTACGCTTAGTGAAGGCTTTTACTAAAACAAGCCTCGGTTGTGATTTACGAAAGTGAAATATAGTATTATAACCTATAAATGGCTTGGCTATAAACAGCAGCGCTGCAATAGTCATTATAATTTTTATAGCCTTTAGGTTATACATACGTACAAATTTGGTATATCTAATCTAATACACAAACAAAGTAACGTTATTGTTGCGAACGTATTGTCATTTTATCGTATTAAATACTATTTAATATATAGTTAATTAATGTTGATTAAAAAGAAACAGGTCGGCTAATAATTAGCCGACCTGTTTGGTAAGTAGTTATATGTTAATTATTTAATGTCCCAAAATATTTTGGTTGTCCTGGTGTCTTTTGCTTTTACAGCGCTATAGTTGATATTGTATGAAGTTTCAACAGAAGGATATAATAACCTTGTTGGCGGGTTTTGATAATTTACCAGCGTTTGCGTAGGGAATGTCAGCTGCGGATATTTCGTCCTTCGATATTCGGCCCAGGCCTCATCAGATTGAAGAAAGCCGAAGTGTACCCATTTCTGCGTATAAATAAGCGCTAACTTTTGTGCTGTTGAACCAGTGTAAGCCACGTTGGCATTAGCCAGGAAAGTACTGATATCAGACCCGCTTGGCTGAGGCACTGTACCGCCGCCAATACTATTTAAATAGTAGTAGAAATATACTGATTGCGTTAACGCTGTGTTGTAAGCATTTTGTGCATTGCCTAATCCCCAGCGCTCGTAGGCTTCTGCCTTAAGGAAGTTAACCTCTGGTGCAGTTATTACTATACCAGGCATTTTAACGTTATTAAGAAAGGTGGTAGAGTCAACAATCGAATAATTATTAAAGGCAGTATCCTGTTGTGCCGATGTATAGGTAATAGGCATAGCACGGTATGTTTTATTCGGAACAAATTTGCCGTTAACAGTTTTGCCATACTTGTCATAAACCACAGGGATACGCGGATCATTAGCCGGTAACATCACTTTGTTCAGTTTGTAATCTGTAGCC
The DNA here is from genome assembly GCF_028736115.1 of Mucilaginibacter sp. KACC 22063. Classification (NCBI taxonomy): domain Bacteria; kingdom Pseudomonadati; phylum Bacteroidota; class Sphingobacteriia; order Sphingobacteriales; family Sphingobacteriaceae; genus Mucilaginibacter; species Mucilaginibacter florum. The sequence continues at coordinate 1,499,610 of NZ_CP117877.1, forward strand.
CAATAGCTGTCTATCTCTGTTAAAGCGCTATATAAAGTACTGCTGGTAGTAGTAACTAAAGGTTGCAGTAAAACATCCGCATTTGCAGGATTGTAATTGCCGACGTTGTTACCATCAATAAGCGGATAAGCAGATGGGTTACTTAGCATGGTAGTTACCGCAGTTTTAGCAGTAGCTTCATCATAATATGAAATACGCATCAGCAAGCGTAAACGTACCGAGTTAGCATATGCCTGCCATTTTGTTAGGCTGCCATTAAGCAAAATATCTGCCTTACTGAAAGATGCCTGTGCATTGCTGCTTGGTTTTACTGTAGCAAAATAAGTAGCTGCATCATCCAGGTCTTTAATAAGGGTAGTATAAAGCGCCTTTTGATCGTCAAATACTGGGTTTTTGATGGTGCTTGCAGTTTCAAGGTTACCAGCTTGCGAGTAGGGTATATCGCCCCACATGTCTATCATTTTTGCAGCACGTTCATCAAGAACAATTTTTGCGGCCTGTAAATAAATTTGCTGATCTGCCTGATCTGCGGCTGAAAGGGTAGGGAACGCAGCCTGCATTGAACGGTATAATGCCATAGGGCCGCTTCCGTTACTTGAAGGATAATAAAAGTCGGACCAGTAATTGCCCATATAGCCATCTATCGACTGGTAAGCGGTGTTCACATTGTCGAAAGTTGTTGTTTGTGCATATACAGACACCTGAGGAAAGAAGAATGTACGCAGGTTCCAGTAGGCAGGCCTTACACGGTCGCTGTTAAGCATAGCCGTAAAAAAGCCGCTGATAATTGGTGTGGTTGATAATTCGGGGTTAAGGTAATCCTTATCAATTGTTTTTTTACATGAGCTGAACGAGACAGCCAGTAAAAGTAAAATATTGGTATATATGAATAATTTTTTCATCGTCTGATCAATTTAAACAGTTAGAAAGTTGCATTTAAAGAGAATCCGTAACTCCTGGTAGCTGGTATTGAGCCATTGTCGATACCCTGATTATACCACTGGCTTCCAAGCGTAGTCTCCGGATCCAGATTTTTCAGCGTACGGTAGATGTAAAACAGGTTACGGCCAATTAATGAGAACCTTGCTCTTGACAAGCCAATGTGTTTAACAAAGTTCTGCGGCAGCGAATAACCTAAAGCGATCTCACGCATTTTAACATAGCTGTTGTTGTAAATTGCCACACCATCATTTATAGAGTTAGGGTCTCCGGCGCCAAACTGATTTTCATAATAACTGGCAGCATCAAGGATGATGTTGTTGGCCTGTCCGTTTGCTAAAACGCCTGGCTGTATCAAGCCGTCGTGGTAAACAGTTTCGCCGTTAGGCCCGGCAGTGGCGTTAGCTGCTAACTGTACGTTTACACCGGCTGAGTTAGTATAATAAGTTAAACCGCCATGTGCAGCATCTCTGTATTTAAGCGTGCTGGTATACATACCCGAACTTATACCGTATTTCAACGGAGTTGAAATCAGCTGTCCGCCTAATCTGTAATCGATCAGCGTAGTTAAAGAAAAGCGTTTATAAGTGAAGGTATTTGTAAAACCGCCTACAGCTTTAGGTAAAATGTTACCCACTTTTACATAACGGCTTTGATCCATAATGTAATAGCCATTGGCATCAATCAGCTTGTTACCTTTGCTATCTGTTGCAATTGGGTAGTCGTAAATATTACCAAGGGTTTCGCCCGGTTTGGCAGTAACTTTAATTGAGTTACCTTCTGTGCTGTAAAAGTCAAGCTCCGGCTCGTTAGGCGCAAGGGCATAAACCTTGGTTTTGTTGAATGAATAGTTCATGCGCACATCCCATTTAAAGTTATGCGAGGCAATAGGTGTGGCATTTAAAGCTACCTCTACACCCTGGTTGCCTATTGTGCCTACGTTTACGATCTGGCTGCTGGCACCATTACTTGGGGCAACAGTTAAAGGCAATATCTGATCATTGATCCTGTTGGTGTAATAGCTTACATCAGCGCCTATCCTGTCATTCAGGAAGCGTAACTCTAAACCTGCTTCATACTCGTGCTTTCTTTCAGGCTTAAGCGTGTTGTTACCATACGCGCTTGGAATAGAAAGCTGTGAAACAGAACCATTAATTGTTTGCAGCGATGTTTGTGCGTATGCAATGTTTGAAGTATAGATAGGGGCAGGGTTACCGTTTTGCGTATATGATAACCTTAATTTACCATAACTCAAGAATGACGGCATGATACTTTTAAGCGCATCACTGAAAATAAAGCTGCCGTTAACTGCCGGATAATAATAAGTATTGTTTTGAGGAGGCAATGTAGAGGCTGACTCCTGGCGGAAAGCACCCTCTAAGAACAGGTATTTTTTAAATGATAGGTCAAGCAATGCAAATGAACCTTCTTTTAACAGGTACTGCCTTGTGTAAGATGTGCTAAGTATACCGTATGAGTTATTTAAAGAAAAGAAGTTTGCCGTTACAAGGCCATTGGTAGTTCCTGATGCCTGGTCAAGATAGCTTTCGTGCCTTGCGGTAAAACCACCGCTTAAAGAGAAGTTAAAATCTTTGGTGATATCGTGTTCATAGGTCAACAACGCATCTCCGTATAAGATAGAGTATATACCTGAACTCACATTGTATGCACCTGTGCTCGAATTGCCTGAGTTAAATGCTACAGGATAAGTATTGTAGTTTTCTGCATCAGTATTGCGGCCGGTATAATCATTACCAATCCTTGCCCTGAATTTAAGGTGATCAATCACACTCCAGTTTAAAGTGGCGCTTGAATAGATACGATTCTCAGTCTCTGTATAGGTGTTTTTAAGGGTGCTAAAGAAATAATCGTAAAGATTAGGCCTTACCCTAAATATGAAAGCTTCGGCCGGGTTTAGTTGTGGATTTTCGGCTGGTGCATACTCATAACCTTGCGAGGTTAAGAATTTTTGCCTTACTAAATCCATTTTTTCTTCCCTTCCGAAGAAACCGTCGAAAGACTGAGCAAGCCTGTTGGTTTGATACGGGCGGTTATCTGTAATAGTATTTACATAGTTTGCAACCACATCAACACTCACTTTTTTGCTTAGGTTAAGTGTGCTGTTTAAGCCGAATGTGTTTTTATGTACACCTGATTCGCGCTGAATGCCGCCATAGTCAAGCCTGGTGTAAGATATACGGTAGTTGGCATTGTCTGTTTGGTTTGACAACGAAACGTTTGCACTTGAGCTGTAGCCTGTTCTGAATATGTCTTTATAATTGTCGGGCTGTGGCGAGTAAGACTGGATTGAACCATCCCACCAGCGTACCTGCTGGCCTTCCATTTTAGGGCCAAAATCGGCATATGCCCTGAAGTTCGGCCTCCAGCCAGCTGGCGATTTAGGGTCAGGTACAGAGCCGTCTGCATTAAAGCCAAGCGCAAGGTTGGTTGCACGGTCATAACCCTGGCCGTAAACGTTTTGGTAATTTGGTAAAAACGCCGCCTGCTCCATTGTTCCATAATAGTTGAAATCAACAGTAGGGCCTTTGCCTCTGGTGCCTTTTTTAGTAGTGATCACAATTACACCACCTTCGGCGTCAGAGCCATACAATGCTGTGGCAGCACCGCCTTTAAGTACGCTTATATTTTCAATATCATTTGGGTTTATATCCAATACACCGTTACCCTCAATGCGCTGATCTGTATAAAATCCCTGGTTATTGAAACCATTTGCGCCATATTGCTGCTGGTTACGGATAATTACACCATCAACTACATATAAAGGCGGCTGGTTATAGCTGATAGAATTGATACCACGTATCTGTACACTTACGGCGCTACTTGCACCACCCGGTTGGGTACGTATGGTAACACCTGCAACTTTACCATATAATGCAGAAGCAAAGTTAGTGCTGCCGGCTTCGGTAATATCTTTGCCACTAACATTAGAAGTTGCATAACCCAATGATTCTTTCTGTCTTTTAATACCGAATGAGGTTACAACCACTTCCTGCAAGCCGCCGGTGGTAGGCTGTAATTTTATTACCGAATTGCTTATTTCGGCAGCAGGGATTTCTCTTGTGGCAAAACCTACGTAAGAGAAGATCAGTACGGCTTTATCGTCGGCCACGTTAATGCTGAATTTACCTTCAACATCGGTAACAGTTCCTGACTTTCCGTCTTTAATCCGGATACTTACACCCGGTAGCGGAACATTTCTGTCGTCAACAACCTGGCCCCTTACATTAATAGAAGCAACTTCGGCTGGTGCATTCTGACTTTGATCAGCAACCTGTAGTAAAACTGTTTTATTGATAACCTTGTATTGAAGGGCATTGCCTTTTAAGCATTCGTTTAAAGCCTGATCTATAGAGGCATCTTTTAAAACAATACTTACGTTTTTATCTTTTAGGTCTTTCGAGTCGTAAAAAAACACATACCCCGTTTGCTTGTTAATTTGTTGCAGAACTTTTTGCAGGGGAGCGTTGCTTTCCTTTAAATTGATTTTCTGGCTATAACTCATTGCACTACAATGCAGTAAGCCTATAATTACAATTAAGGTGGTCAATTTCATAACCAATAATGTTTTGTGCAGCCATGCCTTATGCACGACTAATGAGGACGCATTAAATTTCATACATTTGATGAGTTTGGGTTAACAGAAGCGATACACTTAAATTCCCGGTAATAGGGATGGTTAGCTCAAATTATTTGCGCATTCCGATGGCCGTCGGAGTGCGTTTTTTTTAGCTAACCAAATTGATTTTTATTAGTAGTTAAGTTTGGTTTTGTAGGGTTTTCTTCATAATGGGTTGATTAGTCAATAGTTTATGTTAATTTTTATGGTGTTATAATGATGCACTTACCTTCAATGCGATAGTGTACTTTTTTAAAGCTGAGGATATCCAATATCTGCGATGCTTCTACGTTTCTTGATATTTCACCCGAGAAATGCCTTGGCGGTAATTGCCCTTCATATTTAACCTGTACATCATACCAGCGCGCTAACTGCCGCATAACCTCTTGTATGGTATTGTCATTAAAATTAAAGAGGCCGTTTTTCCAGGCAACGGCATCGTCTGTATTTACAGATGTAACCTCAACCTTTCCATTTCTGAATTTGGCTTGCTGGCCGGGTGAAATAATTGTGGATGTATTGGCTGCAGTGATTTTAACACTTCCCTCTAACAGGGTAGTGTTAATGGCTTCTTCGTCGCTGTAGGCATTAATATTAAAGTGCGTGCCTAAATCCTGAACCTCTTGCCCGTTACACTCCACTATAAAAGGTTTTTTAGGATCATGGGTTACTTCAAAATAAGCTTCGCCTGTAAGTTCAATTCTGCGCTGATTGCCATTAAATGCTACAGGGAACCTGATAGAGGATGCCGAATTTAACCAGACCTTTGTGCCATCTGCCAAAATAAACTGGAACAACCCACCGCGGGGTGTGGTGGCTGTATTGTAAATCTCAGTTGCTGATGTAGGTACTGCCTGATTAGCAGCGTAGCTGATTGTTCCGTCAGATACCTTCTTAACAGCCATATTGCCCTGTGTGGCAAGTGTGCCGTTTTGGGCGCTGTTTAAAATAATTGATTTTCCGTTAGCCAATGTCAGCACCGCCTTATTGCCACCAGGCATTAATTTTGGCTGCGCAATAGTTTTAGCTACATGTTGATTTGAATGCTTCTTTAAGATATAAATCAGTCCGGCTGCAAACACTATTAGTATCGATGCCGCTATAGACAGCTGCTTCCAGATTTTTACTGAGGATTTGCCATTGATTTGATTTAAAATAAGATTGAGGCTTTCCTGCTGGTCACTTTCTAATAAGTCAGTTTTAGGAGGCTGCTGTGATAAGGGGTATTTTAAATACCATGATTCAACCAGGGCAACCTCTTCGGGAGTGGCTTTGCCTGCATTGTATCGTTCAATAATTGCTTCTATATCGTTAGGTTGCATGTTGATAAGGAAATGTTATCCTTATGTTAACTAATACAACTTAGCGGCGCCCATGGAGTAGATAAAAAATTAAAAAAGTTAAAAAATGTGTAGCAAGCTTCATCCGCAGTATTTTAAGCGAATTATTAATCTGTTTTCTGACGGTAAGCGGGCTGATATTCAATTCGAGCGCTATTTCATTGTGCGAAAGATTGGCGTTTCTGCTCATCTCAAAAATTAAGCGCATTTGTGGCGGCAGTAAACTTACTTCTGCATCTATCAGTGCCGTTAATTCTTTCAGCCTGAACTGCTTATCCACGCAAGGGCTTTCATTCTCTATAAATGAAGCGAAAGAACTGATGTATGCCAATTTGATTTTTTGGTGCTTGAAAATATTTAATATCCTGTTTCGGGTAGCAGTGTAGAGGTAGCCTTTAAGATTTAATTCTAATACAATATCGTCACGGTTATTCCACAAGCATAAAAAGACTTCTTGTAGGATATCTTTTACTTCTTCCCGGTCGGGGAACATCTTATAGGCATGGATGTATAATATGCCATAATATCGCTTATGTACTGCTGCAAAAGCATTTAAATCGCCCTCTTTCAGGAGATTAAATAGTTTGCTGTCTTCACATAAGTCGTAAAAAGACATATCCGGATGAGAATTATAATTAATTAAAGTTTAAATCAATATTAAGTGGTTGTCCAAATATAAATATTAATACTTTTTTGTTTATGAGGTTTTTCTGAATATTCAACGATCATTTTTTTTAGAATGATTCTCATGCCTGATTGCAGATTAATCGTTTTTTATATCTGTTTTAAATATCCTGCGTTTTTCATAATCTTATAAAAAGTATAGCTTCGTTAATCGAAACTTACTTTATGAGATTATTGCTGCCAACCCTGATCTTGCTGCTATTGGCTACGCAGGCGAAATCAAACGCCAATGACAGTCTTTACCTTGTGCTTAAAAATGAGATCTTAAATAAAAAGATTTTTGATGCGCGGAAAGAGGGCCGTATCAATCAGCTTAAGCATACGCTTGCCCGTACAGATAGTTCAGATTACAATCATCAATATAATTTATGTAGCGATATATATGATGAGTACAGAGATTACATTTTTGATTCGGCACATGTTTATTCTCAAAAATTGCACTACCTGAGTACTTTAATGCACGACCATAATAAGCAGCACGAAAGCCGCATAAAGCTGGCAACCGTTCAGCTTAGCTGGGGTATGCTTAAAGAGGCTTTTGACTATATCAATTCAATAAATCCTAAAGAACTAAGCAATGATCTGATGCTGAGTTATTACGGGCTTAAAGCTGCTGCTTACCTGCATTTGTATTTTTATAACACAGATCAGTTTTACGTAGATAGCAACCGTAAAAGAGCTACAGCTGCATTAGATTCTGCATTGATGTACGCTAAACCAGGTTCTTATTATTACTACCGTTACAAAGCGGACCTGTTTGCGCTGAATGGTCAAAAAAATAATGCCGCAGAATATTACAGAAAGCTGCTGGCCGATAGCTCGATCACTTTTCATCAGCGTGCAATGGCAGCCAATAACCTGGGCAATCTCTGCAACGGAGATGAAAGAATAGGTTTGATAACAACTGCTGCTATTTATGATGTAAGATCATCAACGAAAGAGACGCTGGCTATTTTTACACTGGCCAGGCATTTTTTTGACAATGGCAACCTGGAAAAAGCTGAGTTTCTGCTAAAGGAAGCACATGATGAGGCCTCTTTTTATGGTAACCGTATACATGAAGAGGAGATCGTGGCTTTACTTACTACTCTGAATGCTCAAAAATTAATTAATGCACAGGCTGCTAAAAACAAGATACTTACATTACTGCTTGGCTTGGTGGTAGCTGCTATTGGTGGTACACTGGGCATAGCAAAAGTGTTGTCAAACAGACTAAAGAAGGTAAAGATGCGCGAGGAAATGGTTCAAAAGAAAAACCAGCATCTTGACGAGATCAACAAAACGTTATCAGAAGACGGGCGTATCAAAGAAGAATATATCGGTAATTTTTTTAATATGATCTCGTGCTATATACAAAAGCTGGAAAAAATTAAAAGAACAGCAGATCATAGTTTCAAAACAAAAAACTTTGCAGAGTTATTAACCATAACAAGAGAGATCAACCCGAAAAAAGAACGTGAAAATTTATTCAATACCTTCGATAGGATCTTTCTTAAATTGTTCCCTAATTTCATTAATTCTTTTAATTCGCTGCTTAAAGAAGAGGAGCAGATATGGCCAAAAGGAGAGGATGTATTGAATACTAATCTCAGGATTTTTGCCTTAATGCGATTGGGTATTAAAGATAACCAAACCATTGCCAGCATACTGGAAAATTCTTTAAGTACCATTTATACCTACAAGACCCGCGTTAAGTCGAAAGCAGTGGTAAAGCCAGATGATTTCGATAAAAAAATAATGGAGATCAAATTAGGCGCGATGACTTAGCACTTGCTTAACATTAGGTGAAGTTTCGATAATAAATCGTAAGTAAAACGTTTTACATGGTCTAGATTTTTTACATCGGAATGGTGTGTAACTGATTGTAAATCAAATTTAAACTTAAAAAGTAGATTTGATTTTTCTTTGATTCATTCCCTGCTTTGCAAAACAACAGTATCGTATTCACAAATTTGTTGTTAGCGCGGCCAGCTTAGGTCCGCGGTGAAAGCTGCTACCCCACAGCTTCCATTTTTAGCCAATTATAGTATCTCCTGTCGCTTCATAATTAAGTAGCAATACGGAGTTTTTATAGTCTTTTTTTAAAAGAGTTTTTACAGCAAACTAATACACAATGCCATGAAACCTACCCCCACCTAAGGGCACAAATGCTCATTTAAGAACCAACTAAAATTTTACCAAAGTTTCTAAACCGTTATTATGCAAATAAGAACTTTACTCAAAGTATTTTTCATTTTCATGTTTTCTCTGATAGCGCTTAACGTTAAGGCTCAACGGAGAACTATTACCGGAACAGTGGTCGACGAGAAGAACGTTCCGCTACCCGGGGTAACTATTAAAAATCAGGTTTCGGGTGCAGGCACCATGACCGATGCACAGGGCCATTTCAAAATTGATGCAGGTGCTAATGAAAGCCTTTCATTTTCGTTTGTGGGTTACACTACCCAAACCCGAAAACCCAATGCAGATACGCAGATCATGATCAACCTTAACCCGGCCAACAGCAGCCTTAATGAAGTTGTTGTAATTGGATACGGTACACAGGACAGGGATAAGGTAACCTCTGCGAACGATAAGGTTTCTGCAAAAGATTTCAGGCAAAGTGGTGCCAGAAACCCGCTTGACCTGATACAGGGAAAAGTGGCAGGTTTAAACCTGACCCGTACCAGCGGATCCAATCCGAATAGTGGTGTTTCAGTACAGTTACGTGGTGCTGTTACTGTTACCGGTAGCGCCAGCCCGCTTTATGTAGTTGACGGTATTCCTTACCCTAACTCAAACATCCTTGATGTTTTGCAGCAGGACGATATCGAATCTATAGACGTCATTAAAGACGGCTCTGGTGCGGCAATTTACGGTACCACAGCTAATGCAGGCGTTATCCTGATAACTACAAAAAAAGGTCAGGAAGGCCCTCCGCGTTTTGATTACTCCACTTATTTCAGAAAAGAGTATCTGCAACGCCGCGCTAAATTTTTAACTCCTGACGAGTTCCGTCAAAGAATTGCTTCAGGTGATATCAAACAGCAGGACTTTGGCAGCTCTACTGATTTTTACGATCAGTTGATCAACCACGGTAACCTGTCACAAAATCATAACCTGGCTTTGTCAGGCGGAACTAACAAAACCCTGTACCGTGCAAGCATCAACTACCGGGATTTGCAAGGTATTGCCAAAGAAAACGGCAGAAAAGAATATAACCTGCGTTTCAGCGTTCAGCAAACCGGCTTAAACGACAGGTTAAAAATGCAGCTTAACGTGGCTACCAACTTCAACAACGCCAACTTATTAGGTGGCGGCGGCTGGGAAAGCGAGCTTACTAAAAACCCTACACTATCTAACTATAACCCTGACGGTTCATACCGTTTTGACCTTACAAGTACTAACGAGTTTGCAAGGTTATCGCAGGAGACCAGCTACCGTAAACAACAAACCACTACTGCAAACGCTAAAGCAGACTTGACCATTGTTGAAGGTTTAAAGGCAAGCGTGTTTGGTTCAGTAGTAAGAGACAGTTACCTGGATGGCCAGTACCGTTTAAAAGCAAGTGAAAACTCGGTGGAGAACACCGACTTCCCGGGCGGTGGCTATGCTTACAGAGGCACTTCATTGTATCAGGATTTCGCGTTTGAGCCCACTATTCAGTACGAAAAAACCTTCAAAGAAAAACATGACTTAACTGCATTGGTAGGTTACAGCTATCGTTACCATATCGAAGAAGGCGCTTCAGCTTCAAATCGTGGTTTCATCAATGACCTTTTTCACGAGGATAACCTGGCACAGGGCTCAGCGCTGGCTTTAGGTAAAGCATCCATGTCGAGCTTTAAAAACGACAATACACTTGTTGCGCTTTTAGGCCGTATCAGCTATTCATATGATGATAAATACCTTGCGCAATTCATTTTACGTCGTGAAGGTTCATCACGGTTTGGTGATAAAAACAAGTTTGGTTACTTCCCTGGTGTTTCAGGCGGATGGGTGGTTTCAAGAGAAGGCTTCATGAAAGATGTTTCAGCAATTAACTTCCTGAAACTGCGTGTTGGTTACGGTATAACCGGAAACAGCGGTTTTGCCAATAATGCATCGCGCGTAACTTTAGGAGGCGGCGGCAGATATTTATATCCTGATGGCCAGTACCTGGAAACTTACGGCCCTAACAGAAACCCTAATCCTGACTTGAAATGGGAAACTAAGCGCGAGTTAAACATCGGTGCCGACTTCTCCCTGATAGGCAACCGCCTGTCTGGTAAGTTGGAGTTGTTTAAACGCACTACAAAAGATTTACTTGATACCTATACCTCGCCACAACCTCCGTTTATCCAGTCAAGCATCTACACAAACGTAGGTACAATATCTTCAAAAGGTATTGAATTGTCTTTAAGCTACAGCGCAGTTAAGTCTAAAAACTTTAGCTGGGATGTTGATGCAACATTCTCAACTCTGCGCAATACGCTTGATTCGTATTCAAACGACCAGTACAAAGTGCTTTACAAAACCTTTGGCGACATTGGCGGCGCAGGTGCGCTGGGTAACGCAATTACCACTTACGAAGGTGGACAATTGGGCGAATTCTGGGGTAAACGCTTTGCCGGATTCACTTCTGATGGCAAATGGCTGTTCTATAACAGAAATGGTGAAGCGGTTACTAATGATAAGATCAATTACTCTAAAGACCGCAATCTTACCGACTTAGCCAAAATTGGTAATGCTATCCCTAAGTACTATGCATCATGGAATAACGATTTCAGGTACAAAAACTGGGATTTGAGAGTATTCTTACGCGGTAAGTTTGATTTTGATATCCTGAATACTACTGCGCTTTCTTACGCCAATAAAACCTGGAGCGGAAATCTTTTAAGAAGCACATTTACTAAATATGCTGCAATAAATGATACTTATCAGTACTCTGATTACTACATCGAGAGCGGTAGTTATGTGAAACTTGATGAGGTGACACTTGGCTATAATTTCAAATTCAAAACCAAATTAGTTCGTAACCTGCGTGTTTATGTTAGCGGCCAGAACTTAGCTACCATAACCGGCTATACCGGCAGCGACCCTGACTTTATACAGGATACAGGTACAGGCCCGGGTATAGATAGCAGAGGTGCATATCCAAGCACACGCACGTTTTTAGTTGGTTTAAACTTTGGATTTTAATAACGAATAACATGAAAAACAAGATATTAATTTGCAGCCTTTTAGCTGGTGTAATGGCTATCACCTCATGTAAAAAGCAGGTTGAAGAACATGCCTATGACCAACTGGTGGCAGACAATTTCTATAACAATAAAACCGAAGTGCTGTCTGCAGTATTACGTCCTTACACCCATGCCAATGCCTGGGTAACACCTTCGGGGCAGGATGGCTGGTGGAGGCCTGCCGAACTATCAGGTGATCAGCTGGCATGGCCAACTAAGGGCCGCCACGGCGAAGACGGTGGTAAATGGAAACGTTTGCACTACCATACCTGGACCGTTGACGAAGGTGGACTGAATAATGCGTGGTCGCTAATGTTCTGGGGTATGGGTTTATGTAATGACCCTATTGAACAATTGAGCAAAAGGGACATTGCCAGTATGGGCATCACCCAAACAGAAAAGGACTCATACATTGCCGAATTGAAACTGCTTCGCGCTTTCCATTACCTTAAATTAATGGATCTTTTCGGCAACATACCGATTGTAACTAAAGTGGGTGAGCCAGCCAAACCGGAGACCAAAACCCGTAAAGAAGTATTTAACTTTATTGAAAGCGAGATTAAGGAAAACATTGATAAAGCACCTAAACTTTCGCGCGCAATGCTGGGCCGTATGTCTCAGGCAGGCGGTTATGCCATGCTGGTAGAGCTTTATTTAAATGCGGAAGTTTGGACAGGTACACCACGCTGGGATGACTGTATTGCTGCTGCTGATAAGCTGATCAGCAACCAGGCCGGTGGCCAGAACGGTGCAATGGCGCTTGATCCTAATATTACAGATCAGTTTAAAACTACTAATGACCTTTCAAAAGAGGTGATCTTTTCTATCGCTTACAATTATAGCGTTGCCAATTTCCAACCGTCATGGCCTTCAGAGTTTTATCACTTTAAGCAACAGGAGATTTATGGTGGTGGCCGCAACGGGAACGATGGTATAGTTGTAATTCCGGGAGTTTACACTACTTATGATGCTGCCGACCAACGCCGTTCAGACTGGTTGTTGATTGGCCCTATGTTTAAGTTTGTGAACCCTACCCAGCCTGTTTTAGCATCAGAAGAGTATAACGGCCAGCAACTGGTTTTCGTAGATAATATCCGCAAAAACAAATCTGGTTCTACCGTAACCAATATGAGTGAAGGTGAAGAGAACAGCGGCGTACGTTTTAATAAATATAAATTAGGCAATCAATTTGCTGGTCCGGGTGGCGTACCTGCTATTGACCCTAACTACAATAACGGCGACTGGAATATTTACAGGCTTACCTGGATCTATTTTGCGAAAGCCGAAGCTTTAATGCGCAAAAATGGCGGCATTGCAACCCAGGATGTTTGCGATTTGATCAATGCCTGCAAGTCAAGGGCGTTTTCTACAGCTGATTGGGCTACCAGGCGTTATACCCCGGCCACCCTTACACTTGATGAATTGTTAGCAGAACGTGGCCGCGAATTTATTTTTGAGGGTTTCCGCAGGGATGATTTGATCAGGTTTGGGAAATTTGCTACAGCTACCTGGTGGGATCATAACCCTACAAATGCTACAAAAACCTTGTATCCGATTCCGCAGCAGCAGCGGGATCTTAACTCAAATTTGAAGCAGAACCCGGGATATTAACTATTAAACTGTTGTGCTTGTGTTTGCACTCAGTTACACATGCTTTTAAAGCATAAGAAGATAATTTTATGGGGTAATTAGTTTATATTGTTGGATCAATGCAGCCGGTTTACTGGCTGCATTGTTTTTTAGCTATGATGTTATCATCTTAAAACAAAGAAGGGTGTGAACACTTTGCTTATATTGCCGTTACCACTACATCATGCAGGATCTTAAAAGCTATATCGCATCTAAAGTATCAGTAAATGAAGATGACCTGCATACAATCATTTCAAAATTTCATAACAAAAGCTTGCGTAAAGGCGAACTGCTTTTAAAACGCGGCCAGGTGGCAACAAATTATTACTACCTTGCTAAAGGCGCTCTGCGGTTTTATTATGACCAGGAGCAGGAACTTACAGCATGGATAGTGCAGCCTGGCGAGTTTTTTACAGAGATATCCAGCCTTAACCCTGAGCTACCCACCCGTTTCAATATAGAGGCTGTAGAAAACGCTGAACTTTATAGCATTAACAAACGCGACATGGAAATACTGTATCAGGCTATCCCGGCATGGCAGGAATTTGGACGCAAAACATGGGAAGCAATGGCTATACGCATGATCGATGAGATTATCCGCTTTCAGACCATGTCTGTAGAAGAACGCTACCTGGAGTTTCTCAAAAAGCCGGGTTTTATGCAGCTGGTATCTGTAAAGCAACTGGCCTCTTATCTGGGCATTACACCTAATGCGCTCAGTCGTATCCGCAAAAATCTTCGCTAACTTGTTAACTACCATTTGGTAGTTTCGGGCATTGATATAGGGCATAGTTTTGTCATACTATGAACAATATTATTTTGGTAGCAGGTGCAACCGGGGAGCTTGGTGGCAAAATCTGCAAAGCGTTAATTAACAGACATGCTAAGGTAAGGGCTATTGTACGTGCAGCAAGCGACGAAGGTAAAGTTAGTGCCTTACGTAACAACGGTATCGAGGTTATTGAAGCCGATTATGCTGATCACGAAGCGCTGATTGCAGCATGCAAAGGCGTAAGCTGTGTAGTGTCTGCATTGGCCGGTTTGCGCGATGTGATTATCGCTGCCCAGTCTCAATTACTGAAAGCAGCCGTAGCCGCCGGTGTTCCGCGCTTTATTCCTTCTGATTTTTGCACCGATTACACCCAGCTATTGAAAGGCGACAACCGGAACTTTGACCTGCGAAAAGAATTTCAGGCAACGATAGATAGTAGCAATATCAAAGCGACATCCATTTTTAACGGAGCGTTTGCTTATGTACTACAGTATAATATCCCACTGCTTAATTTAAAGGATAAAAGCATTGCTTACTATGAGGATAAATTAGATTGGAAAATCGACTTTACTACCCTTGATGATACCGCGGCTTATACTGCTGCCGCAGCATTAGATGACAATACACCACGTTATCTGCGTATTGCGGGTTTCCAGGTAAGCCCGAATGAATTGTCCGTAATCACCAAAGCGTTGTATGGAGAACAGTTTCAACTTCAACAGCAGGGCACAATGGAACAGTTTGCTATATACATCAAAAAGGCACGCCAGGAGCAGCCGGAAGGGGAGAGCGAGTTATATCCGAATTGGCAGCAAATGCAATACCTGTACAGCATGTTTGCTGCACATCATAAAGGTTTGGATAACGGCCGCTATCCTGAGCTGACATGGCATAACATTCAATCCGCTTTACCTCAATTACCCAATCAATAATCTGCAAATACTTATGAAAGATCAATATACAGATGAACAACTGATCAAAGGCTGGAAGGGGTTTACTAACCATACTGTTGAGGTAAACGGCACGCAACTTCATTATGTTGATGGTGGCAAGGGCGAAGTACTTATTTGCTTGCCCGGCTGGCCGCAAACGTGGTATTCTTATCATCCTATTGCCCCGGCTCTGGCTGAACATTACAGGGTAATTGTAATTGATATACGTGGTATGGGTAGCTCGGCTATGCCATCATCAGGTTATGATAAGAAAACAATGGCTGCCGATGTGCATGAGCTAATGCAGCAATTAGGAATTCAACAGGCTTATGTGCTTGGGCATGACATTGGCGGAATGGTAGCCTCCAGCCTGGCATTTAATTTCCCTCAAGCTGTAGCCGGTTTAATACTGGCTGATGGCCTGCATCCCAGCGAAGGCATGATGCAAATGTCGTTAATGCCTGCTCCCGGCAGCTTTGGAGAAAAGATCGACCATCAACGCCCATATACATGGTGGATGGGATTTAACCAGGTGAAAGGCCTACCCGAACAATTATTAGAAGGGCGATACCGTTACCTGCTCGACTGGCTATTCCACTATGTAATGGTAGACGATACTAAAATGCCTGACTTTGACAGGGAAGTTTATGCAAGTGTTTACAATCAGCCTGAAAGGATTTGTGCTTCAAATGCATGGTATCAAAGTTTTAATATGGATATTGAAGATGCCAAGGGCTATGATAAATTAAAAATGCCTGTTTTAGGTGTCGCCAGCGATGTTTCGTATGGTTACTATCAGTATGCATTGCCATCAATCGCTGAAAAATATGAACTGGCACACCTGGAAAATACAGGGCATTACATGTTTGAGGAAAATCCTGAAACAGTGATTAAACTGGTATCAGATTTTATAAGTGAGCCGTACAAGCATAATATTTGAGCCGTAGAAGAAAACTGAACGTGCGCTGCGATGTGATCTTTGTGATATGAAAAACATTAAAAATATCCGGTTGGGTCACAATGGCCCGGTTGTATCAGGTCTTGGTTTAGGTTGCATGCGTATGTCATCAATTTGGGGCGGCCCAACACCAGACGAAAAAGAAAGTATTGCTACCATACATGAAGCCTTAGATAATGGCATCAATTTTTTAAATACCGGCGACTTTTACGGTGCCGGGCATAATGAAATGCTGATAGGCAAAACCATTAAGGAAAGGCGTAACGATGCTTTTATTAGCGTAAAATTTGGTGCTATTTTTCATAATGGGCATTGGCTCGGGCTGGATCTCCGTCCCATAGCGATCAAGAATTTTATCAATTATTCACTGACGCGTTTAGGCATAGAAACCATAGACCTTTACCAACCCAGCCGCATGGATGGCAGCGTGCCGGTAGCAGATATTATTGGTACGGTAGCTGATTTGGTTAAAGAAGGCAAGGTGCGTTACATAGGCGTATCAGAAATTAATGCCGACCAGCTTCGCGAAGCAAATAGCATTCACCCGATAAGCGCACTGGAGATTGGCTATTCGCTGGCCGACCGCCAGATAGAAGCTGACCTGTTGCCTGCCGCAAAAGAGTTGGGCGTTGCTGTAGTAGCATTTGCAAATACTGCTGAAGGTCTGTTGACCGGCGAAATGAAGGCCCCGCTTCCTGAAAATGATTACCGCAACCATTTCTCACGCTTTCAGGGTGATAATTTAAAACAGAACCTTGAAAAAGTTGAAGTTTTAAAGCAGTTGGCAAATAGCAAAGGCGTTACACCAACGCAGCTTGCCATTGCGTGGGTTAAAGAGCAGGGCGACTATATTATGCCTTTAGTGAGCATGAGTCGCAGATCACGCTTGCCCGAAAATATTGCAGCAATGAATATTGTATTTACGTCAGAAGAAATGAATACCTTAAGCACTACTTTTGCACCGGGTGCCATAGTTGGCGGCACATATTTGCAGCGTTAATCAAATGATCAGTCCCGAAGAGATTTTACCTGGCGTAATATTTTATTCTTACCTCTCTGCCGAGCGGAAAGAGAAAGTATGTTTTTGGGGCGACCACACCCTGATACTGCAGGTTTCGGGGCAACTAACCCTGGAAACTGCCGGTCAGCAAATATCAATGACTGGTGGTGAAATGTTGCTGATTGGCAAAAACCAGATAGGCACACTTACCAAAACCCCGTTGCCAGGTGCAAATTACGAGACCATTGTAATATCCCTGCAGAAAGATTTACTGCGGAAGATTGTTTTGGAAGAAAAGTTAGAGGCGGACCGTAAATATATTGGTCCGCCTAATATTTTGATTCCCTCCAATCAGTTCTTGCAAGGCTATTTTCAGTCAATTGTGCCATACGCCCGAAACTCTGGTGCAGAAATGACCGATGAAATGGGGATATTGAAAGTAAAAGAAGGCGTTAAATTATTATTGCTCGCTTTACCTGCGCTTAAAAACTTCCTTTTCGATTTCTCTGAGCCGCATAAAATTGATCTGGAAAGGTTTATGGCCCACAATTTTCATTTTAACGTACCGATAGAAAAATTTGCGCAATTAACCGGCCGTAGCCTGGCAGGTTTTAAACGCGATTTTCAAAAAACTTTCAATGCGGCACCGCGTCACTGGCTGCAAGACAAGCGGCTAAATGAAGCTAAATATCTTATCGAAGCTAAACATCAAAAGCCTTCGACCATATACCTGGATCTGGGCTTTAAAAGCATATCACATTTTTCTTATTCATTCAAGAAGAAGTTTGGCATGTCGCCTAATGAGCTGATCCATGTATCTTCAGTATCGGGTGCTTAACGATTAACTTTCATGTAATAAAAAAACTGCGGGCTTGAAAATCAAGGCACCGCAGTAAAGTAACCGCTACGTTACAGTTCTTTGTCCTCGAACATTTTAGCGTCACGGGTATTTTTTTGTACGGCAATGGCCGAAAACATACTTAAGCAAAATGCCATAGCATAAAAGCCTTTTTCGCTTCGTGCCAGTTCTGCATTCCACAGGCCTATGGTTAGCAGTACCATTGCAGCAATAGTGGCAAACCAGCTCAGCCCATAATAAAGGTCGGTAACCACAAGGCCTTCTGACCTGTCTCTCACGCTTTTTTGCACAGAGATTACGGCAAATAAGCCGAACAATAGAATAGTGAAATAATAGCCTTTTTCGTTCAATTGCATACCGGCATTCCATAATCCAATGCAATATCCAACAACACCTGTTAATAAGGCAAACCATGATGCACCTATAAATGCGCCGGTTGGTTTAAACGGGTTTCTAACTTTTTCACCATGTTTTAAAATGGTTTGATTTTCGTCTGTTCTGTTTTGTAGCGGTTCCATTTTGTTTTAATGATTAATATGGAAGCAAATATGGAATGAGTGAGCCTGCTATAAAAATCAAATTATCTGAAAAACTGACGATATACTTCTTGAAAAATCTATCTTTAGCGCTAATTGATATAGCTTATGGATTCGCTTTCAGAACTTGTTGATTTACTAAGTGATGCAGATAAAAGGCTCTTTAAGCAATATCTGCAACGAAAGAACAAGCGCAATGATGTAAAAAATTTGCTATTGCTCGATTTAATAAAAACTGATGATATAGATTTTTCAGAAAAGCTATATCAGTCAGAAAAAAGCAAAGATGCCTACCACGCTTTACGCAAAAGATTACAGGATAACCTGCTTTTATTTTTATCGCAAAAGACATTTGAAAATTCTAATGCCGAAACTTACGATGCATTACGGTTGGTAGTAGTAGGGCGTTTTTTGTTAGAAAATGATGTGATTAAGGTGGCGTTTAAATGTTTGGATAAAGCAGAACGGCTGGCCGGGCATTTGGAGCAGTTTAATTTATTGAATGAAATTTTACTGTTAAAGTTACAATACGCTCACCTGCCGGGGGCAGAAGATCTGAAAGCTTTAACGGCGCGGTTTTTAAAGAACCAGACTGAAATGCAACGCGAGGCCATGCTAAATATGGCCTATGCTTTTATGCGGCAGCAGCTGCAGGAAATACACTTGAAAGGGAAGATCGTCAATTTGACGGCCTTGATAATTACAACTATCCGCAAGTACAAAATTGCTGTTAAGGACCTGATGACCTATAAGTCTATCTACCAGATTTTGTTCATAGCAAATGAGTATGCAGCCATACAGCAAAATTATTCGTTGATAGAGCGGTACATCAACCAAACAGATAAATTTATACAAGAGCAGGCAAACCCTAAAGAGCCTTATCTTTTTTACCATATATCCATTTTGTACTATCTGGCTAATTTTCAGCTGCGTCAAAAGGATTTTGCAAGCAGTACATCTTACCTCAAAGAAATGATGAATTTAATGATCACGGATGGCCGTTATCATTTGCTTTTCTATTTGCGTTATCACCTGCTTGCTGCGCTTAACTTATTTTTTACAGGTGATGCTAACAATGCAATTTTACTACTACAACAATCGCTTGCTCATGCTAAACCCACTTCTAAATTGGAGGATATAGAGGACTTACGCATATCGCTAACCATGTTTTTAGCTATGTGTAATGATAAAGGGAGTTTGAAACAGCTAACCTTGTTAACGCGTACTGACGCATGGTATGAAAAAAAGATGGGCATGTTATGGACCATCCGTAAAAATCTGATGGAAATTTTGGTACATGCCCAGTTCGATAACATTGAGCTTGCCATGTCAAGGCTAAGCAGTTTCAGGCGGCGTTACAAAAAATACCTGCTTAAAACATCTGAAGAAAGAGTGCTGTCGTATCTCAAACTGGTGGAAAAATACCTGCTCAAACCTGGTGTAATTAATGAAATGGCTTATAAAAAAGCAGTTTTAAACCTGTTGCATGAACCGCGAAATAACGATATATTCACCTTAAGCTTTATTGCATGGCTCATGGCCCGCTGGGAGAAAAAGACACCTTACGATATCGTTTTATTAATTGTTAACACCAAATAATAGCTTGCTATGATCTTCCCGATAAGCCCTTGTAATAACCAAGGTATCAGAACCTTTATTAATCAAAAAGCATTGTTTGGGAGCTGTATTATTCATATAAACCTTCCTCAAATTCTGTTAAAATAATATGGTTAATGTGTAACGATAATGTTATATTTGAGAGTACACGCCTTACACAAAGTTAAAAAGCCATTGAAATGACCCGACACAATACTGAGATCAATTCCGCAGGTAAAGCGTTGGAGCCATTACTAAAGCTGCAAAACGAACGTTTTAAATATGTTGCTAAGGCTACAAATGATGTAATAAAAGATTGGGACATTGTTACAAATGACATTTACTGGGGAGATAGCTTTGAAAGCCGTTACGGGTTTCAAAGAAATGCCGAAACTTGCAATGCAAACTTTTGGCTTGCGCAAATCCACCCAGAAGACCGGGCACGTATAGATCAGGAAGTTTATAATGCCATAAACAATCCCAGCCTTATAAATTGGGAAGCGCAATACCGGTTTAAAATCGCAAATGATGACTATATTTTTGTTTCTGACAGAACATTTATCATACGCGACGATAGTGGCACCGCCGTACGTGCAATAGGCGCGCTGTATGATCATACAGCTGTGAAAAAATACGAGCAGGAGTTGCTGGCACTTAATCAGCAACTTGAAAAGAATGCAAAAGAATTGTCGGCCTCAAATACTGAACTGGAAAGGTTTGCTTACGCAGCTTCACATGACCTGCAGGAGCCATTACGAATGGTGACCAGTTTTCTTGAGCTATTAAAACTGAAATATGCACCGCAACTGGATGATACTGCCGGTAAATACATAGCGTATGCTGTAGACGGTGCATCGCGCATGAAAATACTCATTATGGACCTGCTTGAATATTCCCGGATCAATACAAAAGCATTTTCATCACAAGCTGTAGATCTTGAAGAAGTGATAGCGCGTTTAGAAAACGTTTTTTCTGAAGATATTACAAAATACCAAATTAAGATTATTAAAGGCACGCTGCCTGTATTAACAGCCAATTATGAGCAGATGGTTCAACTTTTACAGAATTTGATAAGCAATGCAATTAAATACCGTAAAACAGATCAAAACCTTGTAATAGACATTAAGGCTGAACTGGTAGCAGACGAGTATCAGTTTTCCATTAAGGACAATGGGATCGGGTTTGATATGAAATTTTCAGATAAGATATTCATCATCTTTCAAAGGTTGCATTTAAAAGAAGATTATCCCGGTACAGGCGTTGGTTTAGCCATATGTAATAAAATTGTTAGCCGGCACCAGGGTAAATTATGGGTAGAATCTTTACCAGGTAAGGGAAGCACGTTTTATTTTACTATTCCAAAAAATTTAAAGATCATAACAAATGAAGGAGATTGATATATTACTGGTTGAGGATAATGAAGGTGATATTGTACTTACCATGGAGGCAATGAAACAGGGCAAGTTAAAGAACAATGTTATAATAGCCCGCGATGGGCAAATGGCATTGGACATGTTGCTGAAAAACGCCCCTTATCAGGATCAAATTACCCCTGATCTTATCTTGCTTGATATTAATTTGCCAAAAATGGATGGGATAGAGGTTTTAAAACAGATCAAGGAAAATAAATTGCTGAAACGTATCCCGGTAATTATGCTCACTACATCTGCTGAAGAAGGAGATATCTTAAAATCATATAATAATTACGCCAATTGTTACATCACCAAGCCCATCAATCTGTCAAGTTTTATGGAAGTGGTATCTACAATTGAAGAGTTTTGGGTTTCGTTAGTTCAACTTCCTTCAAAGAGATAATATATGCCTTTTACCCCGATTTCCATACTTGTTATTGAGGATAATCCGGGTGATTTTGTGCTGGTTCAAACTTGCCTTTTCAACACCAGAATCAACGTAAAAAACCTTTTGCACGTTCAAACGCTGCAACAGGGAATCACAGAATTATCTTTAAATAAAATAGATCTTGTTCTTCTGGATCTGACATTGCCTGATAGTATTTCAACCAATTCATTTCAGGAAATAGAACGTGTTATTACAGGCATTCCGGTCATCATATTATCAGGATCTAAGAATGAGGATCAGGCGCTTGATATTGTTAAGCAAGGTGCACAGGATTATCTGATAAAAGATGAATTAAATCCCAGGATATTGGAGAAGAGTATCCTTTATTCCATTGAGAGAAAGAAGAACCTGACGGCATTACATCAATCTCAGGCACAATACCAATTATTGTTTTATAACAATCCTGTACCCATGTGGACTTATGATGTGGAGACATTAAAGTTTGAAATGGTTAATGATGCTGCTATTGAACATTACGGATACAGCCGCGAGGAGTTTTTGAACATGACTATTTTGGATATAAGGCCGGATGAAGATAAGCAGCGGGTAAATGAGTTTAACCTTGCTGTGCAGGTTAATGATCTAAAGCATGCCGGCGAGTGGAAACATTTGAAGAAAAACGGCGAAATTATACGGGTTAATATTACTTCACACCGCCTTAATTTTAATGGCAAAAAATTAAAATTGATAGTAGCATATGATGTTACTGATAAGGTAAAAGCAATTGAAGAACTGGAGAAAAGTGAACAGGTATTTCGTTCTTTAGTCGAATCTTTTCCGAACGGTATGATTACCCTTCTTGATGCCAAGTTTAATATTTTGTACACAAACGGCCTGGAATACAAAAAAATAGGTTTAAACCCTGCTGAATGTATTGGTCGTAAATTTCTTTGGCAAGAGTATTACAAAAACGATCAAAACAGAGTGTTATCAGAGCTTAAAAAGTGCTTACAGGGAGAGACCGCGTCTTTTGAAATTACCAGATTTGAAAAGACATACAGCAGTATTGCCGCACCTATTTTCTCAGAAAAAGGTATTGAGGAAAAAATAGTAGTGATAACCCAGGATATAACTTCTAAGTATAAAACTGAACAATACCTCAAGTTACTGGAATCTGCAATTGTCAATTCATCTAACGGTATCATGATTTGCTGCAAGCCGCAGGAAGAAGGCGATCTGGAAATTATCTTTGCCAATAGAGCTCAGCAGGCAATAAGCGGTTATAGTATAGGCGAAATAATAGGTAAAAGCCCGCAAATTTTTCAAGGGAAAGAGACAAACACTGATACTTTAAAACGTATTGAGAATGCGGTATTGGCCAAAAAAAATATTGCGGTGGAGTTACTCAATTATAAGAAAGACGGCACCCCTTACTGGGTATATTTATCCATTGTGCCAATATTTAATAATAAACAGAAATGTACTCACTTCATCAGTTTAAGTACAGATATAACAGATAGAAAACTTGCAGAAACAGCCATGCAGCAAGCCAATAAAGCCTTGACCGAAAAAAACAATCAGCTTTATGAAATTGCAATGATTAACTCGCATATTATCAGAAAGCCCGTAGCTAATATTTTAGGTGCGATGAGTTTAATTGATAAGTCGTTAATTAACGATTCAGAGATTGTAGAATTACTTGAAAAAATTGAGTTAAGTACATTGGAAATGGATAAGGTAATACGCGATATTGCAAAGAAAGCTGGTTAAGGCTTTGATTTGACTGGTAAATTTTAACTATCCTGTAGTCGTGAAAAAACCGTGAAAAATAATAAAGCCATTCAAGAATTATATTCCCAAATGGCTTTAAATCAAGTGATCTCATCAGGATTCGAACCTGAGACCTACTGCTTAGAAGGCAGTTGCTCTATCCAGCTGAGCTATGAGACCGTGCTTTTAGCGGTGCAAATATGCAAAAAATGTACGCTATTTAAAATTAAACCTGTAAATAATTGTTTGACAGTTAATTAAGTTGTGTTTGTGCGCTTACTTCTTTGATTCAATAATAATTAATGGCCAACTAATGTATGGCTGCTGGCCTGCAACTTTGTTAATTACCTGTAGATAATCTTTATCAAAATAGGAAGCTAATGTGAGTGTATAAATGCCGCTTTTGGGATTGAATGGCGTACCTGCCGCATAACCTTTCTCACCATTTTTAGCCCTGTCCTGGTCGAATTTTACATGGCTGTTGGTAAATTCGCCATGTTGTTTTTCGCCGGTCATGTAAGGCACCATAAAATCGACACATCTTTTTAACGAAGCGCCTTTTTCAGTGGTGTAAAAAAAATAGTCTTTACCGGTAGCTCTTTTAATGGCAATGGCCGTAGTTAAAAGTGGTTCAAGATCATAAGTATGATAATGAAAAGCATCGCGTTCAACAAAATCCCAGGTTGTACCATCGGCATTTAAGTTTACGGCTAATTGTTTCTCTAATTGCTCTTTAATAATTGCATCATACTTTTGGGTATGCAGGGTATAGGCAATCAGTGTTATAATTTTGATGCGGTGCGAGTTCCAGTTGTTGATTGCCGTGCCTCTGTTACCAATAGCCGACTTACTATCCACCTCGGCTTGTGCAGTAGCATCAAACCAGGCATCAATAACAGTACGGTTTGCAGTATTGATATCATTACGGATCAAATCATAAGCAGTAATGGCGTCTTCAAGCTTGGTATCGTTAATAGGGTCGCCGGTAGAATGATTGGTTTTAGCCCATGCTAAAAGGTAATCTGTTGCTTTAACCAGGTATGCTTTATTATTTAAAAGGCGGTAACAAATGGCCAGAGCATACATCTTCTGAAAATCGCGTATGGCTTTGGCGGTCGCAATTTTTTGCGGATTACCTTCCAAGAGGCCCTGGGACCGTATCTCATCAATAGGCGAAGGTTGCTGGTCTAACGCCGCTTTTGCCGAATCCAGTAATGGTTTAAAAGCCGTTTTATAAGTATTGGGCTTTGTCTCATCAATATCCAGCCGCATTTTAAGCGCCGCTATTTCCTTGTTATTCAGGCTTACAATTTGTGCCTTGGTAGCAAAGTACATCGCAAGTAACCCTGTTATTAATATTAATTTTCTCATTTAAAGATCAAATGCCCTTTTAATGCCAAGCTCTAATCCGCGCAGTTCGGCCAGCCCGCGCAGGCGGCCAATGGCTGAGTATCCCGGATTGGTTTTCTTGTGCAGATCGTCCAGCATTTTGTGCCCATGATCCGGCCTGAAAGGCATTTTTAAATCTTTTCTTCCTGCTTCACGGCGTTTCTTTTGTTCTTCGAGCAATGCTTTCACTACAGCATACATGTCCACATCCCCGTAAAGATGGTCTGCCTCGTAAAAATTACCCTCCTCGTCACGTTTAGTAGCACGCAGGTGAATAAAGTGGATGCGTTCGCCCAGGCGTTCAGCCATTCCCGGCAGATCATTTTCTGCTATTACCCCGAAAGAACCTGTACAGAATGTAAGCCCGTTGTTGCGGCTATCAACGGCATTGTAAATATCAACAATGTCTTGCTCGTTACTTACTACTCTTGGTAAGCCCAAAATACGGTAGGGAGGATCATCAGGGTGAATGCACATCAGTACACCTGCCTGCTCCGCTGCCGGTACAACCTGCTGTAAAAAATAAGCAAGGTTAACTTTCAATTCTTTTGCACCTATCTGGCCGTATGATTGAAGTACTTTTAAAAATTCTTCAAGGGTATATCCTTCTTCTGATCCGGGCAGGCCGGCAATAATGTTTTTTACCAGTAGTTTGCGTGCTTCATCCGGTAAATTATCGTTGTAAGCTTTCGCCTTGGTTACCAAACTTTGCGGATAGTCTTTTTCAGCATCCGGGCGTTTTAAAATAAAAATGTCGAAAGCTGCAAAGGCCGTCATGTCAAAGCGAAGGGCTGTTGAACCGTCAGGCATTGGGTAATCCAGATCGGTGCGCGTCCAGTCGAGCACCGGCATAAAGTTATAGCACACAATGCCTATACCGCATTGCCCCAGGTTTTTCAGCGATTGCTTATAGTTTTCGATGTATTCAGCATAATTGCCTGTGCGTTTCTTAATATCTTCATGTACGGGTACGCTTTCTACCACTGACCATGTTAAGCCGGCTTCTTCAATAATAGCCTTACGTTTAAGTATTTCATCAACAGGCCAAACCTGCCCGTTGGGTATGTGGTGTAATGCTGTAACTATACCGGTAGCCCCGGCTTGTTTAACATCGTTTAATGACACCGGATCATTAGGCCCGTACCAGCGCCATGTTTGCTCTAAACTCATCTTCTTTTAATTCTTTAACTTGCCGGAAACGTTAATTACCGGTTTATGCTCTTTTATACGTTTTTGGCGCAACAGCGCTTCTAAATAATAGTAGTCGGCGTAAATAATAGGCACGTCTATTTCGCTGTTTTCCGGTTTGTGGCCCGTGCTATGCAGCAATAAAAAGCCATGTGTGCCGCCTGGTTGCGCCTGGTAGCTGCTGTGCAGGCTGTTTAATATTTTATCGGCTGTTGTTTTATAAAGGTTACTGTTGGCGCTGTAAGTGCTTAGTTCATAAAATGCAGAAGCCATTACCGCGGCAGCAGATGCATCGCGGGGCTCGTGGTCTGGTATGCCCGGTGCATTGTAATCCCAATAAGGCACCAGGTCTTTAGGCAGGGTAGGATTATTTAAAATAAATTTTGCAATGTTCTCCGCCTGTTTCAGATACCGTTTATCATGTGTTTCGCGGTAGCACATGGTATAACCATATAGTCCCCATGCTTGTCCGCGTGCCCAGGCAGAACCATCGGCATAACCTTGTGCAGTTTGTTTATGTAAAACATTCCCGGTTTGCGGATCATAGTCAATCACATGGAATGAGCTATAATCCGGGCGGAAATGATTTTTCATGGTTGTGTTAGCATGCGTAACCGCTATTTTATAAAAAGTAGAATCGCCTGTAAGCTTGGTCGCCTCGAAAAGCAATTCAAGGTTCATCATGTTATCAATTATCACCGGGTATTTCCATTGCGATGAATGGTCCCATGAACGGATGCAGCCAACGGTAGGATTAAACCGCGTAATCAAGGTCTTAGCCGAAGTGATTACCACTTCTTTATCATGTGCGTTGTGTGTTAGGCGATAGCCGTTGCCTAAGCTGTTGTAAAGTTTAAAGCCAACGTCGTGCGTATTGCCATGTGTTTTCTCCGGTTCTTCAATAGCATCAAACTTTTGCGCCTCTGTTTTCCATTTGGCATCGCCGGTATATTCATACAAAAACCAAAGATTACCTGCAAAAAAGCCGCTGCACCAATCGTCAGGATTTACCAAAACCAGGTTGCCTTTAGTATCAATGGATCGTGGCGAAAATACATCGGGCTTGGTAGCTGCAGCCTTAGCTTTTGCAGTTTCCTGTAATAGAAGGTCGGTTTGGTGCTGTGCAAATTTCATGGCATCGCCGGTTACATTTTGTGCCGATAAACTTCGCGACAGGCCACTTAACAATAATATAGGAACTAATAATTTAGATCTCATCTGGATAATTTCGTATGTAAAGTTTTAGTTAGCTACGTGAATTTTGATCACCAGTTTTTTAACGGTGTCAAAGCCATCCACCTTGATGTTTGGGCGATGCACATCCTGCGGAAAGAACAAATAAAAGGTGCCTGGTTCAGCAATGTAGTATTTGCCTTTTGCTGTATAGTTGGCTGCGTCTTTTGCCGGGTCGTAAAAGTTGGTAACTACTGCCCGATTTATAGGCACTACACCAATTTTTTCTTTTCCTTTGATAACGTATTGCAGGTCGATATAATTTCTGTGCGACTCCCAGTTAGCTTTATCCATTTCTTTTGATGGGCCTTCCGTAACACTGGCATAAGCTTTATCACCATCAATAGGATATTTTCCGGGGACAAGTTTTTCAAGATCGGTATCGCGCAGATAAGTAAACACCTTTTGCCATAAAGCCGGGTCGGCGTGATATTGCTTATAAAATTCAACTGCATTTACAGACGGGTCTACATTAAGCTTACTGCCGTTTTGCCATTCTTTGCTTTTAACCCATTGCTTTGCAGCTTTTTCAGTTACGTCCGGTTGTTCTGTTTGTGAATAGGCCAGGTTATTAATTGTAAAAACGGTGAGTGCAATTAAAATTATCCGGTTTATAGATCTTATTTCCATATTAAAATTAGGCACGGTGAAATATTGTTGTAAGATAACGTAGGTTCGGCAGTTATCAAACAGATAAAATCACCTCAATATTACGAGCTATTCAAATTACTTGTCGCTGCATGTAAGTATATTTCTACGCAAACGTTATCGAAGAAATAAAAGAGCAATTGTTTCTGAATAAACGATGATAATTGTAGAATTGCTACACCGTTATAAAAGTATCATACCTTAAATTAAATATCTTGAAAGTATTACATAGCGTACATCCGGCCGATTTTAAATCTTACCAGACAGAGCAGATCCGCGAACGCTTTCTAATAGATGGATTAGCACAGGCTAACCAGGTCAATTGTGTTTATACCCATTACGACAGAATGATTGTAGGTTTGGCTCAACCTGTTAACCAGGAGCTGCAACTGCCTACCTATCCTAATCTGCGTTCAGGTTATTTTTTGGAAAGACGTGAACTGGGTATCATTAATGTGGCAGGTGACGGTGAAGTTGTAGCGGACGGACAAACCTATGAGCTGAAAAAATTGGACTGCCTTTACATAGGTAAAGGAACTAAAAGTGTAACCTTTAAAGCAAAGGATGTACAAAACCCTCCTGTATTCTATCTGCTGTCCACCCCAGCTCACATGACTTATCCAACCGCTTTAATGACAATTGATAAGGCGGCAAAGGTAAACGCAGGTGATGATGCTACTGCCAACAGGCGTACCATAAATAAGTATATTCATTTAGAAGGTATCCGCAGTTGCCAGTTGGTAATGGGATTAACCATTTTACATGGCGGCAGTGTCTGGAACACGATGCCTGCACACGTGCACGACCGCCGTATGGAAGCATATTTTTATTTTGATGTACCCGAAGGTCAGCGTGTTTTCCATTACATGGGGGAGGGAAACGAAACACGCCATATCGTAATGCGTAATTACGACGCCGTAGTTTCACCACCGTGGAGCATTCACTCGGGCGTTGGTACCGCAGCTTATAGCTTTATATGGGGTATGGGCGGCGAGAACCTGGACTATACCGACATGGATGCCATTACAATAACAGATCTTAAATAATTGAAATAATAATCTCGTGGAAAATAAATTCTCATTAGCAGGTAAAGTAATTATTGTTACCGGTGGCACAGGTATTTTAGGCAATTCATTTGTAAACGGAATTGTTGAAGCTGGTGGTACGGTTGGTATTTTGGGCCGAAACAAACAGGTCGCCGAAGAACGCGCCGAAGCTATTAATGCTAATGGCGGAAAAGCCATAGCCCTTATTGCTGACGTATTAAATGAAGCTGAACTGGTTGCCGCTAAAGAAAAAGTATTGGCAGCTTATGGCCGTATAGACGGGCTTGTAAATGCAGCAGGCGGAAACATGCCGCAAGGTGTTTTACAACCCGAAGAGGATGTTTTTAAAATGAACCTTGATGGCATGCGCCAGGTACTTGATCTTAACCTGTGGGGTACCTTACTGCCTACGCAGGTTTTTGGTGAAGCCATTGTGAAAACTGCTGATAAAGGCAGTATCGTAAATATATCATCAATGAACTCAAAACGTGCAGTAACAAAAGTATTGGGTTACAATATGGGTAAGGCTGCTGTTGATTGTTATAACCAGTGGTTTGCTGTTGAGTTGGCCAACCGTTATGGTGATAAGATCAGGATGAATGCTTTGGCACCGGGTTTCTTTTTAACCGAGCAAAACCGTAACCTGCTGACTAAGCCTGAAGGCGGTTATACCCCACGCGGAGAATCGGTGATCAGGCAAACGCCATTTAAACGTTTCGGTCATCCGGATGAATTAATAGGTGCAATTGTTTGGTTACTGAGCGATGCATCTCAATTTGTTACAGGCGCAATGATTACCGTTGACGGTGGTTTTTCTATATTTAGCGGAGTATAAGCAAATTATCAATGATAGGATTGCAAGTTGCAGATGCAGGATCCGTATTAACCTTTGGAGAGTTACTGTTACGCATTACTCCGGATGCCGATGGCCAATGGATTAAAGAAAACCAGTTGCCATTTTTTATCGGCGGTGCCGAACTGAATGTCGCACAGGCTTTGGGCTTATGGGGCATCGACACCAAGTATTTTACGGCAATGCCCGATAACGGCATGACGGATCAATTACTGGCTCATCTTAACGAAAAGCATGTCGACACTTCGGTAGTTCATAAAGGCGGCAACAGGCTGGGAATTTTCTACCTTACCAAAGGCCGTGATATGAAAAACGATGCGCTGATCTATGACAGGGCAGGTTCGGCATTTGCAGAACTTAAACCCGGCGATATAGATTGGGATAAAGTGCTTGATGGTATCCGATGGTTTCATTTCAGCGCAATTTGCCCTGCACTTACGCAACAAACAGCCGATTTGTGCGAGGAAGTGTTGCAGGCAGCATCAGCAAAGGGAATTACGATATCCGTTGATTTAAATTACAGGGCTAAACTCTGGAAGTATGGTAAATCCCCGGATGAAGTAATGCCGATTTTGGCAAAATATTGCGACCTGGTTATGGGTAATATATGGGCTGCAAAAGCCATGCTTGGCATTCCTGTAATACCTGAAATGCACGAATCTGGTCAGAAAAGTATCTATCTGAAGGCAGCACAAAATACGTCTGAAGAAATTATGCGACAGTTTCCGAAATGTAAGGCAGTTGCTAATACCTTCAGGTTTGATGGCGGCGGCGATATTACCTATTATGCGGCATTGTACACAGATGGCCATTTATACCATTCGTCAGAATATTGCTCAGATGCGATTATTGACAAGGTTGGCAGCGGCGATTGTTTCATGGCCGGACTGATCTATGGCTATTGCCATCAATGGCAGCCTGCCGAAGTGTTGAAGTTTGCAACTGCTGCTGCATTTACCAAATTATTTATACCGAGCGATGCTACAACTGCAACAGTTGAGCAGGTTAAAAACGCCATAAAGCATGAAAACTAAGCAAGAGATTATAGACGGTATCATATCACAGGGCATGCTGCCTTTGTTTTTTCATAAAAGCAAAGAAGTGACCCTTGATGTTACGCGCACTTTATATAAAGCCGGTATCCGCATTATTGAATATACCAACAGGGGTGAGGCTGCGCTTGAAAACTTTAAGGCCTTAAAGCATTTGCAAAAAACCGAACTGCCGGATCTGTTATTGGGAATAGGTACGATTAAAACACCTGCCGATGCCAATAGCTTTATTGAAGCCGGTGCTGATTTCATTATTGCGCCAATTGTAAACCCCGA
Organism: Mucilaginibacter sp. KACC 22063; assembly: GCF_028736115.1. Classification (NCBI taxonomy): domain Bacteria; kingdom Pseudomonadati; phylum Bacteroidota; class Sphingobacteriia; order Sphingobacteriales; family Sphingobacteriaceae; genus Mucilaginibacter; species Mucilaginibacter florum. Next base: position 1,530,948 of record NZ_CP117877.1, read on the forward strand.
AGTAGCCGAAATTGCAAAAAAACATAACCTGGTTTGGATACCAGGTTGTATGACACCGACCGAAATTTACACCGCGCAGCATTTTGGCGCATCGCTGATTAAGATATTTCCGGCAAATATTTTAGGGCCTGCTTTTGTATCGTCGATAAAGGAGTTGTTTCCGGGGCAGTTATTTATGCCTACAGGCGGCGTTGAGTTAACAGCAGACAATATATCATCATGGTTTCGTGCCGGAGTTTGTGCAGTTGGGATGGGAAGCAAACTGATCACAAAAAAAGCAATGGAAAACCAGGAATATGATCAATTATACAATGATACTTTAAAAGCGATAGATTTAGTACAGACCAGCAGGTAAACCAATAACCTTTAAAAAACCTACTTTATGTTAGAAAAGCCAAAAACAAACTACCGTTGGGTAGTTGTAGCGCTGCTGTTTTTTGCAACTACTATAAACTACCTCGACAGGCAGGTGATTGGCTTGCTTAAACCTACGCTTGAGAAGCAATTTCATTGGACTGAAACTGACTACAGTGATATTGTGATGGCTTTTAGCGCAGCTTATGCCATAGGTTTATTATTATTCGGCAATTTTATAGATAAGATAGGTACTAAGATTGGCTACACCATTTCACTGATCATTTGGGGATTTGCTGCCATAATGCACGCCGCGGTAAACAGTACCCTTGGCTTTGGCGCAGTTAGGGCGGTATTAGGGATTGGCGAGGCCGGAAACTTTCCTGCGGCAATTAAATCTGTTGCCGAATGGTTCCCAAAGAAACAACGCGCGTTAGCAGCCGGTATATTCAATTCGGGAGCTAATATTGGCGCTGTTGTAGCGCCTATTATGGTGCCGTGGATATTGGGTATTTATGGCTGGAAAATGGCTTTCATTATTACCGGTGCCGTTGGTTTTATCTGGCTGATATTTTGGTTGTTGTTTTATGAAGTGCCGTCTAAGCATAAGAAGATAAACGCCGAGGAATACGAATACATCCATAGTGATAAAGAAGAAACCGAAGTTGTACCTGACGGCGTTAAGGTAAAATGGATAAAGCTTTTCAGTCTGCCTCAAACCTGGACTTTCATAGCAGGTAAACTACTGTGCGACCCTGTTTGGTATTTCTTCCTGTTCTGGCTGCCATCCTATTTTTCAAGCACTTTTAACCTCGATCTTAAAAAGCCAAGCTTACCGCTGGTAATTGTGTATACGGCTACTACTATAGGCAGTATAGGTGGCGGTTATTTATCATCATATTTTATTAGCAGGGGTTGGCCGGTATACAAGGCGCGTAAAACCGCTATGTTTATATTCGCACTTTGTGTTATCCCAATCACAGCTGCACGTTTTGCAACAGATATATGGCAGGCTGTTGCACTAATAAGTTTAGCCGCTGCGGCGCACCAGGCATGGAGTGCAAACATGCTTACCACTGCATCAGATATGTTCCCTAAGCGTGCAGTAAGCTCGGTTGTTGGTATAGGTGGCATGGCTGGTTCGGTTGGTGGTATAGTTTTCCCTTTATTTATCGGCTTTGTGTTAGATGCGGCCAAAAAAGCCGGTAACATTACAACCGGTTATAATATTATCTTTATTATTTGTGGTTGTGCATACATGGTAGCGTGGATCATTATGCATTTGCTCACCCCGAAAATGACCACCGCTAAGGTATAATCGTGATAGCATACAGATAAAATTTATATATTGGCAATTGCTTTCGTTTTTGAGGAGTGGGAAAGCATGCAAGCCAATTATGAATTTTAATGCGATTACGATAAGGGATATTGCTAAGGAGCTAAAGTTATCGGTGTCAACCGTGTCAAAAGCTTTGCGCGATAGCCACGAGATAAGTGCGAAAACAAAGAAACTCGTTTTAGAATACGCTCAATCAAATAATTATAAACCTAATCCTATAGCGCAAAGCTTAAAACAAGGCCGCAGCAAGTCTATCGGTATTGTGGTTTCAACAATCGAAAACCAGTTTTTTTCGCAGGTTATCAATGGTATCGAGTCTGTAGCTTATCAGCATGGCTACAATGTGATTATTACTCAAACGCATGAATCTTACGACCTGGAACTAAAGAACGTAGGCCACCTTACGCAGCGGTCTATTGATGGTTTGCTGATTTCACTTTCAACAGAAACCAAAGATGTTGAGCACCTGAAAGAACTGCATCAAAAAGGCTTACCTATTGTATTTTTCGACAGGGTAAGCAACGAGATAAATACCCATAAAGTAATTGCCGATAATTTTAAAGGCGGCTATGATGCTACCCGGCATTTGATAGATTCGGGCTACCGTAAAATAGCGCATATCACCAGTCCGCCAAATATTTCCATTACCCGTGAGCGTTATGCAGGCTATCGGCAGGCTCTGGAAGAGGCTGGCATTACCATTCCCGACGAGTACATCAAGCATTGTGCCCACGGCGGCCGCGACCTTGACGAAATTGAGAATGCACTAAATGAATTACTTGCACTGGAGGACAAACCAAAGGCAATTTTCACCACATCAGACAGGATTACCACCAACACACTTTATCTGCTCACTAAGTTAAAAGTTAAGATACCACAGGAAATAGCCTTGGTTGGTTATACTAATACAACGCTTGCAGATGTGCTTAATCCGCCGTTAAGTACCGTTTATCAGCCTGGTTTTGATATTGGTAAAAATGCTACGGAGATGCTGTTAAACTTAATCAACAGCAAACATCCGGTTACCGAATTTGAAACCCTTGTGTTGCCTACCGAACTATTTGTACGCAAATCATCAACTAAAAATTAGGTCGCAAAGTATGCCTAAACCGAAAACGATTTCGTAAATAAATGTCCTGCAAGCTGCCAAAGCGGTGGTTATTCGTCTAATTTTGAGGTAATGCAGTTGTTAGAACTGCAACAATTTTAAGCCCGAAGAATATGTCGTACCGAAGAATTACAAATAATATATCTGCCGTTTTATTGCTGCTTATATGCAGCGTTAAAGGCTATACGCAAAAAGTTACGCTCGACTATTACTTTAACCATGAAGTGCATCAGGTAAACGGTACTGCACAACGCTTCCATTACCTGTGGGATGAAACAGCCAATAGTGGTTTTTCTATCTGGGGTGATATTTTTAAAACACATGGGGCAATTCTGGATACCCTTACCCAGGCACCTACTTTAAAAAATCTGCAAGGTACAGATGTATATATCATTGTTGATCCTGATACTAAAAAAGAGAACCCGAATCCAAACTACATCACTGATAAAGACGCCGGCCAGATTGCCCAATGGGTAAAAGCTGGTGGTGTGCTGGTTTTAATGGCCAATGATAGTGCAAACGTAGAGCTGCGGCATTTTAATATGCTGGCAGGCCGCTTTGGCCTGCATTTTAATACGGATTTGCAAAACCATGTTGTAGATGATGCTCATTTTAGCGATGGTGCAATAGAGATCGACAACAATCCCATATTTAAAACTACACACAAAGTCTTTTTAAAAGATGTTTGCAGTATTGGCATCCCTGCTAAAGCTATCCCTGTTTTAAAAAGCGCAACTGGCGCAGTAATAGCAGCAACGGTTAAGTATGGCAAAGGGATAGTTTTTGCCGTTGGCGATCCGTGGCTGTATAACGAATATGTAAATGGCCGGCTGCCCGCAGGCTACGAGAATGATAAGGCAGCAGCCGACCTTACCAAATGGCTTTTAGCACAGGTAAAGCATAAATAATCGGCATCTGCTGATAAAGCTTAATTTAATTAACGCCAACAAATGGCATCAGAGTCTTGTTATTGTTGTATCAATAACATGCCTCATGAAAGAACTGGCCAAACGTTTTCATCAAAATCCATTACTAAAACCTGCCGACCTGCAATCAAGTTCGCCGGGTATGCAGATCATCTGTTTGCTTAACCCGGGCGTTTTCAGGTTCGATGGTAAAACATGGCTTATTGTTCGTGTGGCCGAAAATACGGTTGCCAAGAAAGGCTCCATTTTTATCCCGGTGCTTACCGAAGAGGGTAAAACTGACATTATCGAAATACCTGAAGATCATCCGGAATTAATTAATACCGACGCTCGGGTAGTGCGTTACCAGGGGCTTGATTATTTAACTACTTTGTCGCATTTACGCCTGCTTTGCAGTGACGATGGCGTAAAGTTTTACGAGCCAGAAGGTTATCCATCGCTGTTTGGCCGAGGCGTGCTCGAAGCATTTGGGATTGAGGATTGCCGGGTTACTTTCCTGGAAGGCAAGTATTACCTTACTTACACAGCAGTGTCTGGCAATGGCGTAACCGTGGGTTTACGCACCACTACCGATTGGAAAACGTTTGAATCGCATGGTGTTATATTCCCGCCGCATAATAAGGACTGCGCTATTTTTGAGGAGAAGATTAACGGTAAATATTATGCATTGCACCGCCCAAGCAGCGTAGATTTAGGCGGTAATTTTATCTGGATAGCTGAATCGCCGGATGGCCTGCACTGGGGGAACCATAAGTGTATTGTTAAAACCCGTAAAGATCATTGGGATTGCGCAAGGGTAGGGGCTGGTGCAGCACCAATTAAAACTGAAGAGGGTTGGCTTGAAATTTATCATGGTGCTAACTATGATCACCAGTATTGCCTCGGCGCAGTTTTAATGGACCTGAATGATCCATCGAAAATCATTGCCCGCAGCGATGCACCCATTATGGTACCTACAGAGCAATATGAAACCAGCGGCTTTTTTGGCAACGTGATATTCACCAACGGTCACGTGGTTGATGGTGATACACTGACCATTTATTACGGTGCAGCTGATGAGTTTGTGTGTGCCGCTAAGTTTTCCATTAATGAGATATTGGCAAGCCTCTAATTAATTGATATGCTTTGTGAAAAAAGTTAAATTTGATTTACCTGATCACAAAGAAATGGATAAGGCATAAAAACACACCGGCAAAACCATCTGGAGAATTGTATTAGTTATACTGCTTTATTCTGCATTAACACATTTAAAAGAATTAAAGAATGGTGTTATAGATGGTTGGAATAAAGGTTTAGCAGTTAACAACAGCAAATAATAACAGATCTAATCTATCTATCATGAAAACTATCGGACTTATTGGCGGCATGTCCTGGGAAAGCACCGTGCTTTATTACCAGCTCATCAACAGGATGGTGAACTACAAATTAGGTGCTTCACATTCGGCTAAGCTTGTTATGTATTCTGTCGACTTTGAAGAGCTGGCTAAACTACAGCGTGCAGACAGATGGGATCAGGCTGCTGATATGATGGTGGAAGCTGCCCGTAACCTGCAAAATGCCGGTGCAGATATGGTGCTGATTTGTGCCAATACCATGCATAAGGTAGCTGTTGCGGTAGCCAGCCATGTAACCATTCCGCTAATACACATTGGCGATGCCACTGCCGATGTTATTAAAAAGTCGGGCATTAAGAAAGTAGGATTGCTGGGCACCAGGTATACGATGGAGCAGGAGTTTCTGAAAGAAAGTATCCGCACGCATGGCCTGGAAGTAATTGTACCCGAAGACCAGGTAGATCGCGACCTGGTGCATGAAGTGATTTACAGTGAGTTAGCCAAAGGTATTATTAACGATGAATCGCGTAGGGCTTACCTGAGCATTATGGAGAAGATGGCAGCCAACGGTGCTGATGGCATTATCTTAGGATGCACAGAAATCGGTATGCTGATTAAACCTGAGCACACACCAATCACCTTGTTTGATACCACTGTTATACATGCTGAAAAAGCCGTAAGCGAAGCTTTAGCTTAAGGTGCAGCAGCACAATATCTGCCCGATGAATGGCTGGGAGATAAAAATGATTATATTTGGTATCGTTCCAAAACATGAAGAAATACCTGATTACTATTGTTTTTTTTCTCACTATTAGCAAAGTTGAGGCGCAGCACATTAATTTCCCCGATATGCTGAGTTTGGTTGGAGCACCAACCGAGCAGGTAGTTCAATTTTTAACAGTAGGTAAACGGTTTCAGTTTGTATCCAGCGACATGTCAATGGGTTATCCCATTAATAAATATCAAAACCGATGGGGCGATGATGGCTTTCGCGAGACGATAATTACTGGTATGGGGTCTGTTATTGAAGGTGGCCGCAAACTGCATGTGCTTAGTTATACTACAACGTCGCTGGCGCACATTAACGAATTAATTGTGCAGATCAGAAAATACGGCTATCCGCTAACTTTTAAAGGCCACGACGATACCAAAAATATTCGTATTTACGAGAGCGACCTTTATAGCGTTACGGTATATCTTCCGTTTGGTAAAGGCGGTTACTATTCTGTTGAGGTGCATGAAAAGCAAGCCGTCCCGCTCGATTATTAACATCAGAAATACTTTTCGGCAGTCAACCCATAAGTAAGCAGCGTGTTTTCGGCACGCGTGCGGTTCATCCGGTTATAATTTAGCGATGTAGTAAAGCTGAGCCATTTCCTTAATTTAACTGAAAGGTTGGTTGTGGAGCGAAAAATATAGTCGTTCTTATACTGCACAGAATTTTGTATAAAATCGCTGCCGTCTATCACAACAATATCCTTTATTACAAACCTGAACAGTATGCGGAATGAATTTCTGTAGGTATGATAATTATCGCGGGTGGTATCATTCAGCATCAGGTTACTTTTATCATATAAAAAACCATCGCTGATGTTAAACATGGCGTTCTTCTTATTTACAAGGTAATATGCTATACCTACACCGGTGAGTAACTGGTCTTTTATTTTTAAAGAATAGCTGGTGGTGTAAGTAGCCAGTCCCCAATAGTAAAAGTTAGGAAAGGTGCGGTAAAGGTCAAAGTCTAATGATGTGGTAAAATCGTTATTCGTCAGGCTGCTGTTTGACTTGCCGTAGATCCAGTTATTATTAAAATTCAGTATAGAACGCTTGTTCTTCTCGCTGAATTTTAACGCATTGTTTAACAAGTAACTGCTGCCGTCTTGTGTGCGGTTAATAGAACCTGAAGAATTAAAACCTACATAATAATGCGTGGTGTCATTAAACTGCGCATGGCAGGCAAGTACTGTGAATGTTAGAAATAAGCTTAGTATATATTTACCCATCTGCCTAAAACAACAGCAGCCAGATAATTAGGTTTGATAAAATGTAGATTACAGGCTGTACTCCTGATTATCAAAACACTGTTTGTACAGATCAATAATGGTACTTCGGGTAGTTTTTGGGCATCTTTTTATAAAGTTGATACGCGGTGTAACCTGCCTGCCTTTAGCATTGATCACCGGGAAGCCCGGATGTTCTATGTCGAAATAATCCTTATAATTCGTCCTTGTCTCATGGCTAAGGTTCTGTACCAGGTGCCCAAATGCCACTAATCTCTTATAAAACGGGTTCATAACCATCAGTTGTTAGTTAAACTGTTATTAATTAGACAATTACTTTAATAACATGTTTAAACATTCTCTCAACAAATGTTTATGAGTTTTCCACCGTCTTAAATTTATGTTTTTAAGGTAAATAGGTTTATACAATAATTAAAGGTGTTGCTGGATGATTTGCATCAGCTGGTTAGCCTGCATTACACCAGATTGTCGCCAAACACTTTGCCCGTTTTTAAATAATATTAAAGTTGGCACACCCTGTATGCGGTAAGTATCTGCAACTGTAGGATTTTGGTCAATATCAATCTTTACGATCTTCAAACGCTCGCCAGTCATTTCTTTCAATTGTTTTAGTATGGGCGGCATCATTTTACAAGGCCCGCACCACTCGGCCGAAAAATCGACCAGTACGGGCCTTGTGTCATTTATAATATCTGCAAAAGTTGCCATTTTAAAAGGTAACGCCGTGAACGCCTAATTGCAAGCCGGTGCCGTGGATCTGGTGTACAGACTCGGCAATTGAATCATCATCTACAAACATCTTTTCGTTATCAATAGTAATGTGGTGTTCGCCCACCATAAAATCACCGCGTACACGGATCAGGTAATCTACATTTACATGCCCAAGTTCATTAATCACATGGCTTGATAGTCCGGCTATTGCAGCATCATCTAATTGCAGAATGTCAATTACCGGGTGCTCCGTGCCGTTTGTTACATGTATCTGTTTATCGGTGCGTACTACTTTATAATCGCTGTGGTTAAGGTCGTTATCTGCAAGTACAATGTTATGCCCGTCCACATCTTTAAGGTTGGTGTCAACAACTAACTGATGTACATCGGATGATTGGTGAACAGCGCCATAAAGGCTTTTTATTCTTAGTATTTCAACCATGTTGCCGTTTTCTTCGTAAGTAATTACAGGCTGGTCTACAATAAAGGCATTGGATCCTAATAAGAATGCGTATTTCATATCATATATGTTTAAATGGTAAATACGCGATGCACTATAAATGTTTATTTTAAAGCCAATAATTTTAAATAATTTATCGCATCTAACTCGGCAATTAAAAAATATTATAATTGATAAAATTATTTAATCTTTAAAACAAAAGCATCATTTGCAATGCTTTACCTCTACTGTGAAAGGTTGAAAATGATTTTTACTTTTGTGCAGCCTGAACTACATTTATCATGACAGATCACGAAAAAAACAGACTGGAAGCCGTTGCTCGCTTTATGGAGCTTGATGGTGATATCAATAAAGACCTTAATGATCTGGTGAACCTTGCTGCCCAGATATGTGAAACTCCCATTGCGCTTATTACATTAATAGACGAAGATATGCAGTGGTTTAAAGCCTCAACAGGGGTAGATATTTATTGCAACACGCGTGAGGCATCTCTTTGTAAGCATACCATTGAGCAGGATGATTTATTAATGATTGAAGATGCGCGGGTTGACCCACGTTTAGCCGACCATCCCTTCGTTACCGGAGAACCTTATGTGAAATTTTATGCAGGGGTAAACCTTATTACACGCGATGGTTATAAGGCAGGTACAATTTGTGTGATCGGTACAGAACTAAAGGTGCTTACTAATGAACAAAAGAACGCCCTCATATTGCTTGGAAAGCAGGTGATGAATTTAATGGAGCTTAACTGGAGCCTGAATACGCTTGATAACAAACATGCCGAAACTTTAAGGCAGAAAGATGTAATTGAAAATTCTGAATTGCAATTGAAGGCTGTGTTTGACAGCTCTAAAGAGCTTTTCATTCTTTTAGGGAAAAACTTTGAGTTGCTGTCATTTAATAAAGCAGCTGAAGAAAATATATTAAAGGTTACCGGGCAATACCTTGTTGCCGGTGTAAGTTTTGCTGCCTACCTTGAAAGTGAACTGATTAAAAAAATACAGCGTTATTATAAAGCTGCAATAAGCGGGCGCGCTGTAAAGTCAGAGTTTTTGATACTGGAGACTCAACATGCTGACATGTGGATGGAAATATCCTTTACACCGGTAAAAAATGCTGGTGAGATAATAGGTGTGGCGCTCAACGGCTCAGATATCTCTGCGCGAAAGCGCCACGAAGAACGTATTCATCAACAGAATGAAGCTTTACAACGTATAGCAATTATTCAATCGCATGAATTACGCAGGCCGGTGGCTTCATTGCTGGGGATGATTGGGCTTATTAAACTTGAACAGGATAAGCCTGACGAAGCAATTTCATATTTTAACATGATTGAAACTACCGTACAGGAACTTGATGATAAAATAAGAGGCATCGTTTATGATTCGGAAACTGTGCTTAATCACAATATGCACGGGCAATAAATAGCAGATTTATTTATCTAAAGTAATCTGTGAAGCTTCGGTAATCACAATTTCAGGGCGTCCTTTAAAGTCAATCACCTTTCCGGTGATACATACTTTTTTATTTTTAAAAAGTTTTTCAGGGTCTTCGCTGAATTTTTTACGGTCATCACCTTTAATCACCAGTGTTAACAGCTCATTTGGATGAGGTGCGCCTACATTAAGCAAGGTAGTTTGTGAGTTAGAAAAGTATTTGCCGTCTGCAATTTTATCACAGATGGTTACGTTTCCATTGAGGTGTTTGGCTGCATCTTTGGCTTCTATTTTTGTCTGTGCAAATCCTTTAAAGTTTGCAGTAGCAGCAAATAAAAAAATAAACAGTAACTTTTTCATATCAGATAAAGATATAGTAAGTTTATAAATAACTAATGAAGTAACAAACAAGTTATCTGACTTGCTAAAAAATAAACGTACCCATAGGCACAAAATTATCGTATATGTGTTAACTATAAACGGTAGTAGCACATGGATTACTTAGTATCAAAATTAATTTGATAACCATAGGCTTAAACTAAAATGATATGGTTTCAGAGCCAAGCAATATATCATCTCCTGATTTACTGTCAAACGGCTTTAATCCGCAGCTGTACACCCTTTTTATGCAAAATCCAAGCCCTACTGCAGTATTTAGCGGGCATAATGGAATATGTGAAGTTTTTAATCCGGCATTTGCAAAACTATGGGGTTACCGTACGGCTCATCACAAACCAATAAGCGAAGTATGGCCCGAGCTTAATAATAGCAGATGGCATGAAATTGCTGACCGTGTTATCAATAAAAATGAAACAGTTTATTACTATAGTTATGCTGCACAGGGCAATTGGGCAAACAGCGGCAAACTTGAAACTGCTTATTTTGATTTTGTTTTTTCGCCATATAAAAATGGGGAGGGCCAAAATATAGGTGTAATATCAACAGGATTTAATGTTACCGATCGTGTAGAAACACTTGAAAGACTGGCTGACCAGGAACTGCTGCTTAAAAGTGTGACAGAAGCAGCAGCAACAGCATTATGGGTGATAGATGATAAAGGAGATATTACGTTTGTAAGCGAAGCGTGGCTGGAGTGGACCTGCAAACCTTTGTCAGATCACCTGGGCCGTGGGTGGCTGCAAAGTGTGGAAGAAGAGGAGCGTGAGGTTGTATTTCATCACTTTGCAAAGCGCTTTGCCAACCGTAAATTATACAATATTGATTTTAGGATACATGGCCCTAAGGGCGAGGTAATATGGATAGCCGCTGCCGGAAAGCCCCGATATCTGCCCGATGGTACTTTTGCCGGTTATGTAGGCTCATGTATGGATATTACGGCCCGTAAAGAGTCGGAAATGCTGCTGTGCGAAAGTGAGGAACGCTTCCGTAAAATTGCGGATACAGCACCTGTACTGATATGGATGGCCGGGCCCGATAAGAAAAGCATATTTTACAATCAAAGCTGGCTTAATTTTACAGGGCGTACCTTGCATGACTTGTTGGCTGATGAGCAACTGAGCTTTGTGCATCCTGATGACCGTGCTAAATTAACAAATGCCTACAACGAAGCGTTTGAAGCGCACGATGAGTTTTATGCCGAATATCGTATAAAGCGCTATGATGATGAATACAAATGGACGGGAATGCGCTTTATTCCGCGTTTTACTCCCGATGGCGTTTTTGAGGGTTATATCTCATCGGGTATGGACATTACTGAAAACAAAGAGCATGAAGAACTGAAAAACGAGTTTATTGGCATGGCAAGTCACGAACTTAAAACGCCTATTACCTCAATTAAAGCGTATATACAGCTGCTTCAGAATATTTATAAAAACGACGACGATGACGAGTTTCTGAAAAAGTCATTAAGCACTGTAAATACGCAGATCAACAAACTGATCAGGTTAATTACAGAGTTGCTGGATGTATCAAAGATCGAAAGCGGACGTATGAGCCTTAATACGGAAGTTTTTTTGTTGAACGGCCTTGTGAAAGAAATTGTTGACGAAGTGCAGCACATATCGCCAAGGCATGATATTGTATTGCACGAAAAAGATCAACTATACGTTGACGCCGACCGCGACCGCCTGGCGCAGGTGATTACCAACCTGCTTACCAATGCTGTAAAATATTCGCCGGATACTGATCATATAGATATTACAATAGAACGTAAAAATGGTGATGTGGTAGTTTCTGTACGCGATTATGGTATAGGCATCAGCCAGGAAGAGCAAAAGAAAGTATTTAACAGGTTCTATAGGGTAGAAGGGCGCAACGAGCAAACTTTTTCGGGTTTTGGTATTGGTTTATATGTGGCCGCTGAAATTATACATCGCCATAATGGCAAAATATGGGTTGAAAGTGAGAAAAAAGGTGAGGGCTCTACATTTAAAATATCTTTAAAAGAAGCGGAGCAGACAATTTAGTTCATAGTTAATGGATAATAGATCATAGTTAATATTTCGTTTCAGCTTTTCACTTTCAGCTTTTTACTTTCAACTTTAAGCTATCTCATTCCCCATTATTTTTTTTTAAATTGTTTAAACCATAAGGTGTAGAATTTGTTGAACTTATGATTCATCTACTTAAAAGTTAAATAAATATGAAAGATCAAACCAAAGTTATTGCAGCGCTTTTAGTAGGTGCTGCTGCGGGCGCGGCTATAGGATTATTACTTGCACCCGAAAGCGGAAGCGAACTAAGAGACGACATCGCTGATTATGTAAACGACTTATTCGACAAAGCTAAAAATCAGGCTCAAAACACCGTTGGCGACATTAAAGATTACAGCAGCAGTGTTGTTGAAAAAGCAAAATCTAAATTCAATGGTATCGTAGGCGATGCTTCTGAATATGGACAAGACGTTGCAGAAAATGCAAAAGATAAAGTTAAAAGTACAGCTAATGACTGGAATAATTCAGTTCAACAAGCGTAATTAACTTCTTAAATACTACAAAAAGAGCCACATATGTGGCTCTTTTTATTTAGACTAAATTTATTAAACTAAAATTTGTAAATAATCAATAAATTTTATTTCTTTGCAGAAGTTATTTTAATAGGGGTATTAAATGACTATGAATGAAAGCCGGACTGTATAGTCCGGCTTTTGCTTTTTTATTCAGACAGGTATTCATCAGCTATTGTTAAAAATAGCTTATCATCATCTTTTGACTCATCGAAACATTCTGTCATTAACTGCTCAATATCTTTGTAACCAAGCATAATAGATAGCCTTCTGAGCATCCGGTATGATATAATGTTCACATGCTCAATCAATTGCATCTGCACCATAATGTCTACATCCCTTATCATTGGTTTTTCAGGGTCATTAAGTTCGCAGGCATGTTTCATGATGGTTTTAATAGGCTCTTCATGCACCTCTGAGGGATGTTCATGCAGCATTTCATAAATTTCATCCATTCTGACAATCTGCTTTTTAACATCGTGATGCAGTTCTTCAAGCGCCTGTATCAGTATAGTAAGATCTGTACATTTAATTACCTGTGGTAAGTGCCGGTTAAGGTATTGCTTACCAAAATAGATTTTGTTAAGGTAATACATAAAAAGCTTGTACTGAACATCGGGGTCTGTTTGTTTATTTAAGTTTTCCATGTAAGTAATATTTTACCGCTTGTGTAGCCTGAATATTTTGAATTAGGGCTGTTTGGGTTGATCTGACAAAAGCTGAAACTGTTATGGCCGATAATTGTTTTTAATAATTATTAACAGAAAACTGTAAACCAGTAAGATAAACCAGCAAGCCAGAATAACTTAACAGTTAGACTGAAATGGTCGATATGGAAAAGATAGGCTTTGGAAGCAGCAATTACATCACCTCAATTTAATTACGTTATTTTGCAATGATATGAAATGGAAGCTTGGTGATTTTGTACGCTTTGTTGATGAGCGGCGCGAGGGATATATAACCCGTATTTTTGATGACCAGATGATTGGCGTTACCGGGGACGACGATTTTGAGATACCTGTATTGGCCAGTAAGGTAACATCAGTTTACGGGCATGAGGCATCAGCTGCAAAACGAGGCGAAGAACAGACGGTTGCTTTACAACCCTTAGAAAGCTTTGTAAAATATGGCGTTCATATAGCGGTAGTGCCAGATGCTAAGGCTGCTTCAGTTGTGCGTTTCTACCTGGTGAATGAAACCTCATTTACGCTTTTAGTTACATTGGCAAGCACACAACAGGATAAGCATAAAGGCGAATTTTCAGGGATGATAGGCCCGCAGTCGGCAACAGAAATTTATACGGCTCAACTGGCAGATATCCAGTTATGGCCAATATTTGACTTGCAGGCATTATACTTTACACCGCAAAACGTTAAGCCCTTAAAGCCTATAACACTTACCGAAAAGTTTAAAGCTAAGGACTTCTCTGGCGTAAAGAAAACTATACCTGTTTTAAACAAAGCAGGGTGGCTGATCCGTATAGACGAGCCTGAAGTAATACTTGATCCTCAAAAATTAAAGGAGAGCTTTTTTAAACCAGCTGAAGAAAAGATAGAGATTGCCCGGCCTGAAAACGAGATCGACTTGCACATTGAAAAACTCCGCGACGATTACCACTTTTTAAACGGCAGCGAAATACTGAATATTCAACTTACTCATTTTAAAAAAGCATTGGATGCCGCCATAGTACATCAAATGCAAGGCATTGTATTTATTCATGGTACAGGCAATGGTATTTTAAAACACGAATTGCACAAACAGTTGAGTAAGCACCCCAAAGTGCAAACCTATATGGATGCACATAAAGAGAAGTTTGGTTTTGGAGCTACAAGAGTAGTTTTAAAATAATTTAATAGATAGCTGATTTGATGAAGAATATTTTATCAAATCAGCTATCTATATTACTCTGTTTTTAAGCTCTTAATCGGGTTAGTTAAGGCCGCTTTAATACTTTGGTAACTCACAGTAGCTAAGGTAAGTACCATGGCTACCAGTGCAGTAAGGGCAAAGATCCACCATGGTATAGTAGTCCTGTACTCATATTTTTCCAGCCATTTGTGCATCAGGTACCATGCTGTAGGTCCTGCTATTAGTAAAGCAACACCAATAAGCATTATAAATTCGGCCGACATTAAACCCCACAGATGTAAGACCGAAGCGCCAAGTACCTTTCTTACACCCAATTCTTTTGTACGCTGCTCTGCCATAAATGAGGCCATGCCATATAGACCAAGGCAACTGATGAAAATAGCCAGGATAGTAAAGAAATTGGCCAATTTACCTACACGTTGTTCATTCTCAAACTTACGCTGGTATTCTTCATCTGTAAATTGATAACTGAAAGGTTGTGACGGGTTATATTTTTTAAAAATTGTTTCAATCTTACTGATAGCATCATTGGTAGGCATTCGGTTGTTTAATCTGACAGTAATGTTTGGTAGTGCCTGATGATCCATTACAAAAACCCCACGGAACACAGGCAAGTAAGGCGAATACATGATGATATCATTTACAACGCCTATTACATGAAATGCCTGGCCGTCCCAGTTAATTGTTTTACCAACCGGGTCCTTTAAATTCATGAACTTAACGGCTGATTCATTTAATATGATTCCTATCGAGTCGGTAGGGAAGTCTTTCGAAAAATCCCGTCCTTCTTTAATTTTCCAGTTAATAGTTTTGCCAAAACCAAAAGATGTTCTTACAACAGAAAAATCGCCCTGAACTTCGGGGGCTTTTCCTTCCCAGCTAAAGCCATTATCTACTTCTTGTATGGCAGTAACAGGGCTTGATGATTCTGCAATGCTACTAACCGCTCCCGAACCTTTTAATTCACCCTCAAAGGCATCAAAGTGTTTATGAATATCATCCGTCATTGCGTTTATGGTAAGCAGCCCGTCTTTATCGTAGCCTGCTTTTTTCTCCCGTGCAAATTGTACTTGTTTAAACACGACTATGGTGCCAATAATCAATATCACTGAAATTGTAAATTGCAAAACAACCAATACCTTACGAGGAATGGATGCCATTTTGCCGGCCTTAAAAGTGCCTTTTAAAACTTTTACCGGTTTAAATGATGATAAGTATAGTGCAGGATAAGTGCCGGCTACAAAACCGGTAAACGCAGCAAAGCATAAACCGGTTATCCAGAACATTGGCTGGCGCCATAATATCTGCAAATTTTTACCTGCTACCTGGTTGAAATAAGGAAGTATCAGCTCTACTAAGATCAATGAAACTGCAAAAGCAATTACAGCCACAACAACTGATTCTGCAAAAAACTGTTTAACTAACTGGGTACGTAATGATCCTACAGCCTTACGTATACCTACTTCTTTAGCCCTCTTTTCAGATCTGGCTGTGCTTAGGTTCATGAAATTAATGCAGGCCAGCAGGAGAACAAAACTCCCGATGATGCCAAACATCCACACAAACTCAATACGTCCGCCGATTTGCATACCATTTTTAAATTCACTGTACAGATGCCACCTGCTCATGGGATGGAGAAAGACCCTGGGTTTAAAAGCAGCTTCGGCCGGATGTACCTGGCGAAGTTTTACATTTTTTATCTTTTTAGATAATGTATTGAAATCGGCATTGTCTGAAATCTGTACATAAGTTATAAATGAGTTGTTGCGCCACGGGTTGGTGTATTTTTCAGACCAATTTAAATTGTCGATATACAGTTTCCAGGGTGCTATGAAGGTAAGATCCCGAAAATCAGAATTAGAAGGTAGATCCTCATACACACCGCTTACGGTAACATCTGATTTGCCATCAATCTTTATACGCTTGTTCATTGGTCAGCATCACCGAATAATGCCTTAGCTGTTGATGCTGATAATATGATGGATTGTTTATCGTACAATGCCTTACGTGTTCCTTTAAGCATTCTCAGCGAAAGCATATCGGTAATTTCAGGTTCAATGAAATTACCTTTCTGATTTATTTTATTTTCACCAAAAGCCAGTACGTGGTTGATCAACCACGTTGCCATAGCCACATGCTTAAAATCACCGCTGTACTCTTTACGTAACTGATCGCCCATTACATAAGGTACCGCTGTTTGTGAGTTAGTTTCGCCATTAAAGGTTTGGTTTTGCATTACAATGCCCAGCCGGTCATGATTAGGATAATCCCGGTTAAAAGTTAACTCGCTATATATCCAAAGGCCAATCAGTATAGCTACCGCCATACCGGCAGAAAGCCCCAGAATATTTATAATGGAGTGCGCCTTGTTTTTAATAAGGTTTCGCCAGGCTATTTTAAGATAGTTGCTGATCATGGCTTAAGTTGTTTTATGAGAAAATATAAGTCAATACGGTTAATAAATATGCCATTAAGGCAAGTTGCTGACTGTTTGGTGTTTAGCTATTTAATATTGGTTTATTACTGTTCGGAAACGTACAGATAGCGTACGTTTTTATACTTTTTGCACTAAATAAACAAACAACTTTGCTTTACAATTATTTATACGATTTTTGTGCAGCAATAATAAGGATGGTATATCTAAAAAATTTACAACGAACTGTTTACGTTTTATCAGCGCTGATTTTGAGCCTGACACTTTTATCTTTCAAACCCCAATCAGATTCTACTAATCAATTTCGTTTTCATACCATTGTTATTGATGCAGGCCATGGGGGTAAAGACCCCGGAGCACACGGCGCATTTTCAACAGAAAAGAAAGTGGCTTTGGCCATTGCTTTAAAACTACAGAAGGCTTTAGAGGCGCAATTGCCTGAAATTAATACAGTAATGACACGCAGTACTGATGTGTTTATCCCCCTGAATGAACGTGCACGTATCGCCAATACACACAAAGGAAATCTGTTTATTTCTATACATTGTAATTCGTCCCCGCTGGCGCATGGCAAAGATAAGGGCTCGCTGTTCCTGGTTTATGGTTATCACCGCAGCGGCGAACAAAGAGAGGCCATCCGCGAAAACGCTTCCATATTTATTGAGAAGAACTATAAGGAAAATTATAGTGACTACGACCCAAATTCGCCTGCGGCTGCCATTATATTAAACAACTATATGCTGCGCTACCGTAAGCAAAGCATACTGTTCAGCACGTTGCTTAACGAGGAAATTAAAGACACCTATAACCGCCATACCTTTGGTGTTAAGGAGCAGGGGATACTTGTTTTGGCACACAGCGCTATGCCTGCTGTACTTGTAGAAACAGGCTTTATCAACAACGAGGACGATGAGGAATATCTCAACTCTGAAGAAGGGCAGATGCAAATTGTTAACTCGATTGTGAAAGCTGTTAAGGCTTATAAAGAACGGATTACGAACAACTAAGCGATTTTGATTTTAAGATGATAAAAATCTACTTAATTTGTAGACTTTTAATATCCGAATAAATATATTTGTTCTGATAACATCTAAATCAAAAACATTATGAGTTTAAGATTAGGCGATAAAGCGCCAAACTTTAAGGCACAAACCTCAGAAGGGGAGATCGATTTTTATGAATTTCTTGGCGATAGCTGGGGCGTTTTGTTTTCTCACCCGGCAGACTATACTCCTGTTTGTACAACCGAGCTTGGCCGTACAGCATCTTTAAAAGAAGAGTTTGACAAACGTAACGTAAAGGTAGCCGCTTTGAGTGTAGATTCTGTAGAATCGCACAAAGGTTGGATAAATGATATCAACGAGACACAGAACGTGGAAGTGAACTTCCCTATCATTGCCGACGAGAACCGCGAAATTGCAGAAGCATATGATATGATACATCCAAATGCTTCGCTTACGGCAACAGTACGTTCATTATTTATTATAGCTCCGGACAAAACCATTAAGCTGATGATTACTTATCCGGCTTCAACAGGACGTAATTTTCAGGAGATTTTACGTGTGATTGATTCATTGCAGTTAACCGCTAATTACAGTGTATCTACTCCGGCAGACTGGAAAGATGGCGAGCCCGTAGTGATTTCACCTGCTATTAAAAACGAAGATATTCCGGCTAAATTCCCGAAAGGGCATGTGGAGGTTAAGCCGTATCTGCGTATGACACCACAGCCTAACAAATAAGATTTGGCTGATAAAGCAATGGGCTGCCTGTTTAGGCGGCCTTTTTTATGTGTATTATTTTCTTGGTGTATTTTTTACACAATTGATTATTTTTTTAATATACTTGAACCATTATTTGGAACCAATCCATTAAACCTCTTTTATGAAAAAAAATCATTTACTTGTTTACGGTGCTGTGTGCTGCCTTATGGCTATGCAAACAGCTTACAGCCAAACCAAAACGGCTGCTAAATATACTGCTGCCGGGAAGGCTGTAACGGTTTATACCACCGCCAAAGGGACAGATTACAAGATCAGCCAGACAGAAATCCTGCACTTTACCGACAAGCCCCAACCTGTAGAAACTGAAGTTTCGGTATTTGTAGACCCTGACAAAAAGTTTCAGACCATTGTTGGTTTTGGTGGTGCGCTTACTGATGCCTCTGCGGAAACTTTTTACAAGCTGCCAAAGGATAAGCAAAAGGAATTAATGACCGCTTATTTTGATAAATCAAAAGGCATTGGCTATACCATGGGGCGTACACACATCCAGAGCAGCGATTTCTCCAGCGATAGCTACTCATATGTTAAAGAAGGTGACGTTGCACTAAAAACCTTTGATATCAGCCATGACGAAAAATACCGCATTCCGTTTATAAAACAGGCTATTGCTACTGCCGGTAAATTGAACGTGTTTGTGACGCCGTGGAGTCCACCGGCATGGATGAAAACCAATAACAGCATGCTTAAAGGCGGTAAGCTTAAAGAGCAATATGCACAGCCCTGGGCAAATTTCTATGTGAAATTCATAAAAGCTTATGAGAAAGACGGCATCCCTGTTTGGGGCTTATCTGTACAGAACGAACCAATGGCTACCCAAACATGGGAGTCATGTATTTACACTGCCGATGATGAACGCGTGTTCATTAAAAAATATTTAGGCCCAACTTTGCAGAAGGAAGGCTTATCCAGCAAAAAGCTGATGGCATGGGATCATAACCGCGACTTATTGTATCAACGTGCCAGTACAGTATTAAGTGACCCGGATGCAGCAAAATATGTTTGGGGTATAGCTTACCACTGGTACGAAACCTGGACAGGTGCCGGAATGAATTTCGATAATGAGCGCCGTGTGGCCGAAGCTTTCCCGGATAAGCACCTGATGTTTACCGAAGGTTGCGTTGAGAAATTTGATTTTGATAAGTTGAAAGACTGGTCGCTGGGTGAGCGTTACGGATATTCGATGATCAATGACCTTAATGCAGGTACTGTTGGCTGGACCGACTGGAATATTTTACTTGATGAAAAAGGTGGCCCTAACCACGTAGGTAATTTCTGCTTTGCACCGATACATGCCGATACCCGTACAGGTGAGCTGATCTATACCAACTCGTATTACTACATTGGTCAGCTTTCTAAATTTATAAAGCCAGGTGCACGTCGTGTTATCAGCTCTGCCAGCCGCGATAAGCTGATCACTACCGCATTTGCTAATCCTGACGGCCGCATTGCCGTGGTTGTTATGAACCAAACCGATAACGAAATTCCATACTTTTTATGGGTAAAAGGAAAAGCAGCAAAAACAACTGCACTTCCGCACTCAATAGCTACTTTGGTGATTGAGTAATAATAGATAACATTAAAACAAAGGCCTGTTGCTTTATAGTAACAGGCCTTATTTGTTAAATCGTTTTTTGAAAGCAGATACTATCGGGCAAGTCGATATAAGGTCCATATTTGGGTATGCTCACATAACCTGACTTTTGATAAAGGCCAAGGGCTTCGGTCTGCCGGCTGCCTGTTTCGAGTACGGTTGAAGTATAGCCGAGTTCACGCGCCCAGGCTTCTAACTCAGTCAGAATTTTCGCGCTGATCTTATTCCCTCTGTAAGCCGGTCGAACGTACATCCGTTTTACTTCTACAGTATTGGCATCATAATCTTTAAAGCATCCGCAACCAGCGGGTTCATCGCCAGCGTAGGCTATCACAACGGTGTCAATTTGTTCAATGATATTATGCTGATCGTAGATATCCATTACTTCGCCGTTACGTTGGCGCAGGTCGGCATCCAGTTCCTTGATTAATAACCTAAAATCAGCATTATCGCTGGTTGTGCGTTTTAAATAAATATCAATCATGTTTGTAAGGGTAGTAATCAGCGTAATTCAGCAGGATACAATTATCTTTTTTGAAACTGTTGTATTTGCTGTTTCAAATCTCTGATTTGTTCCTGTGCCTGGCGGTTTTCCAGGTAAAAATAGATCGCAAACCCAAGGAAGATCTTTCCTAAGATAAATACAGCTGCAAAAACCCAGCGCCATGCCTTATGTATACGCATTTGGTTGCCTGTTGCCTCAACCTCAATAAACTGGTTTTCGTCGGTAGGCCTGCGCTTGTTTTTATTATTGGTTTGCTTTTCTTGGTAAGGCTCAATCTCAACTTCTGGTAAGTGGATAAGGCCTTGTATATTATCTTCTATCTTTTCCCAAGCACGTGGCGGAGGCGGTACTGCCGTTTGCTGTGCCAGGTATTCAATATCAAGTTCTATTTCGTTAAGGGCAGATTTTATTTCGGGATATTGTTTGGTTAAAGCAAACAACTCTTTGTTTTCCTCCTCGGTTGTGGCCCCAAGTACATAAGCTTCCAGTATTCCGCTATCGATGTATTCCTTAGTATTCACGCTGCTGTTTAATGATAGTGAAAGCCTCTTTCAGGGTTTTGCGAACCGAATCAATTGTTGTGTTTAACTCTTGGGAAAGTGAGTCTGCTGTTTTACCATTGTAATAGATCTCACAAAAAACAAATTTCTGCTTTTCAGACATCATTTCCAAAGTTTTATTGTTGACGCTTAATTTGTTTAAGCGTACATCATTTTTTGTTGCGTTTAACTGTTCGTTAATCCTATTTTTGGCCAAACGTTGCAGGTAACACCATATGTTCACGCCATCCATTAAAACTTCATGAAGCTTTGATGGTAACTCACTGAAAATACTGACCAAATGTTGTTCTGCAATCTGATGGTCTTTTACAGATTGTTGGATATAACCCAACAGCATACCAGCGTATCGGTCATAAATTTCGCGCACACTTACCGGGGCTGATCGCAAATACGTCTGGTTGTCAGTTTTCAAGCAAAAATATTATAGGTCGCTTTGTGTAACAAAAGCAGAAATAAATTAACTAAAAACTACACAAATAACCAATTTTTTGTGAGAAGAAAAATATCAACATGTTGATGTATTTGCATAAAATTGTTGTTTGTTATAACTTGAGCTTCTGATGCAGGATATAGCCATCACCCCTAAGATATATTACCTCAGCGAACAAGCCGTTACGATTGAGTTCGGCACTGCAATGAGCGAAAAATTATTGCGCTATATTGCAGCAATAAACCGCAACATCCGTCAAAATCCTTTTCCCGGATTTATTGACTCCGTTACTGCCTATACAACGATCAGTATTTTTTATGATCCGCTTCGGGTGATACAGGTAAACAAAATGGCAGGTGCCGATTGCTTTGAGAAGGTATCGGGTTATCTAAACGATTTATTAAAGCACCCGGTTAAACAGGTAGACGATAAAAAGAATATTGTAACTATCCCGGTTTGTTATGGCGGAGAATATGGCCCGGATGTAAATGACATCGCCAAAATGAACAGGCTTACACCAGAGCAGGTGATCAGTTTTCACAATTCGGCTACATATAAGGTTTATATGATGGGTTTTGCACCGGGCTTTGCCTACCTTGGGGGTATGGATTCCCGGTTAAACAGCCCCCGTAAAGCCATCCCTGTAAGTGCAATACCGGCAGGTTCAATAGGTATTGCAGGCAGGCAAACAGGGATATATCCTTTCCAAACTCCGGGCGGATGGCAGATCATAGGGCGTACGCCACTTGTAATGTTTGATGCAAAAAGACCGCAGCCATCAGTGTTGAAGGGCGAAGACACCGTAGTATTTAAACCTATCAGTAAGGAGGAGTTTGAATTTTTAAGCGAACAGCAGAATGCAGATAGAAATAGTTAAGGCAGGTTTGCTTTCTACCATTCAGGATCTTGGCCGGCAGGCGCATAGATGGCAAGCCGTACCCGTATCTGGTGCAATGGACGTATTAAGTGCACGGTTAGCCAACAAAGCCTTGGGTAATAATGATAACGACGCTGTAATAGAGTTTACTTATGCGGGTGCCTCCTTTAAAGCCTTAACCGATATATTAATTGCTTATTGCGGCGACAGTGCTATTTTGACGGTTAATGATCAGGTTATTAAAGCAGATCGGGCTGTTTTTATTCCCGCAGGTACTTTAATCAATTTGGATAATAATAATCAGGGGGTACGTACTTATCTTGCAATTGCAGGCGGATGGGATGTGCCGGATGTTTTAAATAGCAAGAGCACCTACATCACCGCGGCAATAGGCGGTTTAGATGGTCGCTCTTTAAAAAATGGTGATGTATTAACTGCCAATAAAGATTTAAATAAAGCGACAGCTAAAATATATGATGCGCTAAGCGGCGGGCAGATAAAGTACCTGGAATGGAAAGTGAACCGGTCAATGTTTATTCAGGAGGGCACTAAAGATGTAAGGGTTGTTCCCGCGCAGGAATTCACCTGGTTTAATAGTGATTCGCTTTTAGGCTTTCTATCCAAACCTTACCAGCTAAGCCAGCAAAGCAACCGCATGGGGTACCGTTTAGATGGATGGAAGTTGAATAGACGCACCACAGGTGAGTTACTTTCCACTGCCGTATCACCGGGAACATTACAGGTAAGTCATGATGGCAGCTTGATGCTGTTAATGGCCGATTGCCAGACAACCGGGGGGTATCCGCGTATTGCGCAGGTGGCGGCGGTAGACTTGCCCATCTGTGCACAGTTAAAGCCCGGAGATGCTATATGTTTTCATGAAATTAGCCGCCAGGAGGCTGAGCGGCTTTATATAGAAAGGGAGGAGCAACTGACCCAATTATCTGTTGCTATCCAAAATAAGTATTTATAGTATGCAAACTATTGACCTGAACTGTGATATGGGCGAGGCATTTGGTAATTACCCGATGCCTAATGATGAGATATTAATGGATTATATTACCTCTGCCAATATTGCCTGCGGCTACCATGCAGGAGACCCTGAGGTAATGCAACATACGGTTGCAATGGCCATTAAAAAAAATGTGGCTATAGGCGCGCATCCGGGCTTGCCTGATTTGCAGGGTTTTGGCCGCCGCGAATTGAGGATCACAGCTAATGAAGCGTACCAGATGACGGTTTACCAGATAGGCGCTTTGTACGGTTTTGTAAAAGCCGCAGGCGGAAAGCTGCACCACGTTAAGGCACATGGCGCCCTTTATAATATGGCTGCTAAAGACGCAGCCCTGGCCAGGGCTATTGTGCAGGCCGTGCATGATTTTGATGCATCTTTAATTTTATATGCGTTAGCAGGCAGCGAAATGATTGCAGCTGCAAAAACAATGGGGCTGGCCAGTGCTTCTGAAGTATTTGCCGACCGTACCTACCAGGATGATGGTTCGCTTACGCCGCGGTCGCAAGGTAATGCGTTAATTACCGATGAACAGCAATCAGTAGCGCAGGTACTGCGTATGGTTAAACAGCAGGAAGTATTAACGGTAAGTAATAAAAGCATATCGCTAAGGGCCGAAACGCTTTGCCTGCATGGCGACGGCGCACACGCTGTTGAATTTGCTCGTATGATCAGTCAGAAATTGAAAGATGAAGGTGTAATGGTTAAAGCCCCTCAGCAGCATGGCTAAAAAGCGTAACCTTAGCGTATTGCTTGGTGCCGTTTTTCTGATGGCTACTTCAGCCATTGGTCCTGGCTTTTTAACACAAACTGCCGTATTTACTGCGGAGTTAGGAGCAAGCTTTGGTTTTGTTATTTTGCTTTCGGTTGTTTTAGATGCCATTGCCCAGCTTAATATCTGGCGCATCATTACCATGTCGGGCCAACCCGCACAGGACATCGCCAACAGGGTAATGCCCGGCTTAGGTTATTTCATATCATTCCTGGTTTTTTTAGGTGGTTTGGCTTTCAATATTGGCAACATAGCCGGAGCAGGTTTAGGCTTAAATGTTTTGCTTGGTGTAACTGTATGGCAGGGTGCTATTATGAGTGCTATTATGGCTATCGGTATTTTTATTTATAAAGAAGCTGGTAAAGCGATGGATTTGTTTGCCAAGTTGCTTGGCGGCTTGAAAATACTGCTGGCGCTTTTTGTGGCTTATATCAGCAAACCGCCACTTGCCGAGGCTGCGGTCAGGGCAGTTGCACCTACCCATTTTAGTTTTGCCGCAGTGCTCACCATAGTTGGTGGTACGGTTGGCGGATACATCACTTTTGCAGGGGCGCATCGCCTGCTTGATGCAAAAGTAACCGGACTGCAAAATCTCCCTGCTGTAAACCGTGGCGCTTTAAGTGCTGTAGGTTTAGCGTCGCTAATGCGGGTGCTGCTGTTTATTGCTGCTTTAGGCGTGGTAAGTGCCGGTGTTAAGTTAGATCCTACAAATCCGGCTGCTTCTGTATTTCAATCGGCAACCGGTGCATGGGGATATAAGCTTTTTGGACTGGTGATGTGGGCTGCGGGCATTTCGTCGGTAGTTGGGTCAGCGTATACCTCTATCTCTTTTGTAAAGACATTTCATCCTGTCATCTTAAAATATAACCGGGAACTGATCATCAGTTTTATCATGATCTCCTGCTGTATATTTTTATTGATCGGTAAGCCTGTAAAAACGTTGATTGCAGTAGGGGCTATAAATGGTTGTATATTACCTATCTCATTAGGTACTATGCTTTTTGCAGCATATCGTACTAAAATTGTAAATAGCTATAAGCAGCCTGCATGGCTTACTGTAGCAGGTATAATTGTAGTAGTAACTATGGCGTGGATGAGCTACGGTGCTTTAAAACAAATACTTTTATCAAATTAAAATGTGTGCTGTGAAATCACTTTCTTTTTTGTTGTTCTGTGCTTTAACTATACCAGCTTTTGCTCAAAAAGCTGAACCTGTTGCGGTAGAAAATGGCGTTTCCTATCAACTGGCCAATTATCGTCAAAAGGCAATTGATAACATCCAGTATACATTAGATTTTACAATTCCTGCAGAGAAGAGTAAAGAGATACAGGCTACTGAAATAATAGCTTTTGACCTGAAAAATAACAATCAGTTATTACAACTCGATTTTAAACAGGATGCAGCACATATCAAAAGCATCTCAGTAAACGGAAAACAAGCTAACACTGATTTACAACACGAACATTTATTAATAGATAAAAGCCTGCTTCATACAGGTGCCAACAAAATTTCAATTGATTTTATTGCAGGTAACGAATCGCTTAACCGTAACGAGGATTATTTGTACGCCTTGTTTGTACCCGATCATGCACGCTCGGTGTTTCCATGCTTTGACCAACCCGATTTAAAAGCAAAGTTCCTATTAACACTCACTGTGCCGCAGGGATGGAATGTTTTAGCAAATGGCGTTAAAAAAGACTCGTTAGCAAAAGGCAATCAGGTAACCTATCACTTTGCCAATTCAGATAAGCTTCCTACCTATCTTTTTTCGTTTACAGCAGGTAAGTACAACAGTGTTATTAAAGCAATTGGAAACCGCAAAGCCGAATTTTTATATCGCGAAACAGACCAGGCTAAAATTAAACTGAGTGTCGATTCGGTATTTGATATTCATAAAAATGCGATCGACTTTTTACAAGGATACACCGGTATTGGCTTTCCTTTTCAAAAGGTAGGGTTTGTAGCTATCCCCGATTTTCAATTCGGTGGTATGGAACATCCGGGCGAGGTGCAATATAAAGCGTCGAGCTTGTTTCTTGACGATGGTGCAACAAAAGACCAGTTAATCAGCCGCATTAACCTGATCTCGCACGAAACAGCCCACATGTGGTTCGGTGATATGGTAACCATGCGCTGGTTCAATGATGTTTGGATGAAAGAGGTATTCGCCAACTTTATGGCCGATAAAGTGACCGAGAAACTGATGGGAAGCGAAACCTTCAAGCTTAAGTTCTTGCAGGATCATTATCCGGCTGCCTATGGTGTCGACCGCACAACCGGCGCTAACCCCATCCGCCAGCAACTGGATAACTTGCAGGATGCAGGATCAATGTACGGCAATATCATCTATCACAAAGCACCGATTATGATGCGCGGCCTAGAGATGTTGATGGGGAAAGAGAACTTTCGGAAAGGTGTGCAAGAGTATTTAAAAAAGTATGCATACAGCAATGCCACCTGGCCCGATTTGATCGCCATATTAAGTAAGTATACTAAAGCTGACCTTTATAAATGGAACAAGGTTTGGGTAAACCAGCCCGGCAGGCCGGTGTTTGATTACAAGGTAAGTTACAGCGGAGATAAGATCAGTAAGTTTACGCTTACCCAGCATCCTGAATTTGGCGAAGAACGTTACTGGCCACAAACCTTTAATATTTTATTAGTCTACCCAGATCATTCTAAAAATATCCCGGTTAGTGTAAGTGATAAATCCTTAAATATTACTAAAGCCATAGGTGGAAAAAAGCCTGAGTATATCGTATTTGATACCGAAGGTGTTGGATATGGCCTTTTGCCATTAGATACTATAGCCCTTAAAAATGTATTTAAGGTGCATAACCCGCTTCAGCGGGCGTCTACTTATATTACTGCTTATGAAAATATGCTGGCTGGCAGATATATTAAACCGGATCAATTGATTGATTTACTTTCCGCTGGTTTAAAGGCAGAGGATAATGAAATGAACCTGCGTTTGATAACAGGTTATATCGGTAGCATTTATTGGGAGTTTTTGTCGCCTGCCAAACGAAAGGATTTAATCGTTAAATTGGAGGATTTGCTTTGGGATGCCATGCAGCAACAAGCTGCTGCAAATAATAAGAAGGTCTTATTTAAAACCTATCAGGATATTTACCTGAGTAATGCAGCTAAACAAAACATTTACACTATCTGGCAAAAGCAGCAGGCACCTGCCGGTATAAAGCTTGCCGAAGATGATTATACTTCCCTTGCGTTTTCTATTGCTTTAAAAAGTGATACAGTTACGCATGTATTGCAACAGCAAGAGGAACGTATTAAAAACGCAGACCGTAAAAAGCGTATCGAGTTTTTAATGCCTGCACTTGCTTTGGACCAGCAAACCCGCGATCAGTTTTTTTATAGTCTAAAAGCTCGTAAGAATCGTGAAAAGGAAGCATGGGTAGGTACTGCGCTATATTACCTCAATCATCCGTTAAGGCAAAAAACTTCTGTGAAATATGTACAGACAAGCCTTGATATGGCCGACGAAATCCAGCGGACAGGTGACATCTTTTTTCCATCTTCATGGTTAGGTGCATCGCTTGGTAGTTATCAAAGCCATGAGGTGGCACAAATGGTAAGGGACTTTATAAAAGTACACCCTAACTATAACCCCAAACTGCGCGACAAGATATTGCAGGCAGCGGATAATGTTTTCAGGGCTGAAAAACTGATTGATTAATGTTTCATAAATGACATACCTACTGCTGTACCTGCACCGATAAGGCTACCAACAGCAACGTCGGTAGGGTAGTGCACACCAAGGTACATGCGTGAATAGCTGATGGTGCCTGCCCATAAAAAGGCAGGTGCAATCACATACCATTTGGGGTAAGCAATGGATAATGCTGTTGCCGTAGATATACTGGTAGCAGCATGGCCTGACGGGAAGGATGTGCTGCCGGCCCGGTATACGGGTATGATCTCTATATCTTTTATAAAAGGCCGTGGCCGCCTCACAAAGTGTTTAATTAAATAAGTAACACCGTAGGTGATAGCAGTACTGGTGGCTATATAACCTGCATTTTGCCTCATTACCTTATCATGGCCCAAAGTTCCACCTATAAACAAACCTGCGGGTACGCCAATATCGCCGTATTTGATGGTATTGGTCCAGAACAGCATGGCATGTGTTTTTGGGTTTGACCGCCCGCGGGCAATATTGATCATCACCTGGTTTTCCCAGGCCTGGATTTTCCCAGGTGGCTCAATAATTACAGGCGATTGAGCAAAGGCATGTAAACCACAAAAAACAAGCACTAAATGAAACAGTATCAGTACTGCGCTGTATTGTATTTTTTGACAAATAGATTTCAAGAAATTTCGGTGTAAAGTCAAATTATTTTGCCACTTTAAATGCATTACTATCACATGACAATGTATCGTAATAATAACACATTTTTGTTGTTATATGTTCAATCAATCTAAACAGGTTTATTAAATGAATTATCAGGAGATATTGGAGCAAGTTAGCGAGTACGTTAAATACTTCTACCAAAATAATGATATGGGCAAGTTTCCATATCACGATAAAAAACATACTAATGAAGTAGTGACCCGTGCTACAGAAATTGCTAACCATTATCAGTTAGACGACCATGACTTTTTTATTGTAGTAGCCGCTGCATGGTTTCATGATCTGGGTTATCCTATTGATGCAAAACACCATGAAGAACAGGGGGCTGTACTTGCCGAGAACTTCCTGAAAAAGCATGCTGTACCTGCCGAAGACATAGATGCGGTTAAGCGCTGCATAATGGCTACCAAAATGCCGCAAAATCCGCAATCGCTTAATGAAAGGATCTTATGCGATGCCGATCTGTTTAACCTCGGTACAGATACCTTTCGCGACCGTGATAAACTATTGCGCGACGAGTATAACGAGTGGCACCAGGATGGTATCAGCAAATATGACTGGCATTTAAAAACCATCCACTTTTTGGAAATGCAGCACTACCATACAGATTATGCACAACTGCTGCTTACAGAAACCAAACAAAAAAATTTAGAAGAATTAAAAGACAAAGTGGCCAAAAAAGAAAAGGAAAAGGATAAAGACGCTGAAAGGGATAACAAAAAGCTGGTAAAAGAGCAAAAGTTTGATGATCCGGTGCAGATACTTCCAACAAAAGAACCTGTAGCTACAGCAAGTAAAAAAAGTAAAAAAGACAAGCCCGAGAAGGGGATCGAAACCATGTTCCGTATCAGCTCGAGCAACCATCAACGTTTAAGCGATATGGCCGACAACAAGGCGCATATCATGATCACGGTCAATTCAATCATATTATCGGCAATTATCAGTTTGTTGTTGCGCCGTTTAAGTGAAAACGAATACCTGATCATCCCAACCTGTATTATATTAACAGTAAGTTTGCTGGCAATGACCTTTGCCATACTGGCAACAAGGCCTTCCTTACCCGAGGGGGTTTTTACCCGTCAGGATGTTGATAATAAACAGGTTAACCTGTTGTTCTTTGGTAATTTTTACCGTATGTCGCTTGATGATTATACCTATGGTATGGCAAAAATGATGGAAGACAGGGACTTTTTGTATGGCAGCTTAACCAGGGATGTTTATACACAAGGCATTGTATTAGGTAAAAAATATCGCCTGTTGCGCATATCTTATAACATATTTATGTTTGGCCTTATTGGGGCTGTACTGGCATTCATTATTGCTTCGGCATTTTTCGGTCATAAATAAACAATTATGCTTCAGTCTGCCGAATTTTTTAACCGCGATATTAGCTGGCTGGCTTTTAATGGCCGTGTATTAGAAGAAGCTGCTAAACCCAATACGCCATTAATTGAAAGGGTTAAGTTTCTTGGGATATTCTCATCCAATCTTGATGAGTTTTACCGGGTACGTATGCCGGTATTAAAAGCCTTAGAGAAGATCAGCAAAAAAGATAGCAACGATTTTGACTTTGATGAGCAGGCAAAGGTCTTGCATCAGGCAGGCAACATTATCCATGAGCAGCAGGTTAGGTTCGGCGATATTTTTGTGAATCAGTTGATACCCGGTTTACGCGAAAAGGGTGTGCATGTATGTTATAGCGAAGAATTTCCGGATTTTGTAAAAAGTGAGGTAAGCGATTATTTCCTTTCGGAAGTGATGGCTTTTCTACAACCGGTACCGCTTGATGAAAAAGCCATCTTCTTTCCGGAAAATAATAAGCTGTATTTTATTGTACAGCTAAAAGATAAGGACGACAAAGAACAGCTAATGTTGTTGAATATCCCGTCAGACCAGCTGCCGCGATTCTTCACCACACAAACAGATGATGGGCAAATTATCTTCTTCCTTGATGATATCATCCGGTATAATATGGATAAGGTTTTCCGCAATATGGAGATCATATCCTGTTATAGTTTTAAGATCACCCGCGATGCCGAACTTGATTTGAAAGATGAATACCCTGGAGACTTATCAGAGCAGATAGAAAAGCAGCTGAGCAAGCGCGATGCAGGCTTAGCCACAAGGTTTTTATTTGAGCAGGGTTTGCCATTACGTATACTGGAAATGTTGCGAATGGAACTGAAGATAGAAAACGCAACCACAGTAGAAGGTGCACGTTATCATAACCTGAAAGATCTGGTATCATTACCGGTCAGCAATAAGGATTTGGCTTATGATAAGTGGCCGCCAATTGATTTGCCCGAAGTTAAAGTAGCCAGAACCATTGCCGAGGTAATTGAAGAGAAGGACCTGATGGTGCATGCGCCATACCAATCCTATCATCCGGTATTGCGGTTTTTTAATGAGGCTGCCATTAACCCCGATGTTGTTGAAATCAATGTAACGCTTTACCGTGTAGCCAGCGACTCGCGCATTGTTAATGCGCTGATCAGCGCCGCTAAGAATGGAAAAAAGGTAAATGTTGTTGTTGAACTGAAAGCCCGTTTTGATGAAGCCAACAATTTAAAGTGGGCCAAGAAAATGAAAGCGGCAGGAGTGAGCATTATTTACAGCATCACTGCGCTTAAAATACATGCTAAAATAGCACTGGTAAAAACTAAAAGGAACAACCGCATAAAATATACCGGCTTGCTGGCCACCGGTAACTTAAATGAGGGGACAGCCAGGTTTTATACAGATCACATTTTGCTTACTGCCAATACCAAGCTGTTGCGCGAAGTGGAGTTACTGTTTATTTTCCTTGCTAAACGCCAAAAAGTATCCTCGCCGGATATGATCGGCTTTGAGCATTTGTTGGTTGCACAGTTCAATTTGCAAAGCAAGTTCTTAGCGTTGATTGACCGCGAAATCGGCTTTGCCAAACAAGGTTTGCCTGCGCAGATCACCATCAAAATGAATAACCTTGAAGAAGAGGTGTTGATTAATAAACTTTATGAAGCATCGCAGGCAGGGGTTAAAATAGCCTTAATTGTTCGTAGTATTTGCCGCTTGATTCCAGGTGTAGCAGGCATGAGCGAAAACATCAACATACGGCGTATTGTAGATCGTTACCTGGAGCATGGGCGTGTATTTATTTTCGGCAATAATGGTAACATGGAACTGTTTATGGGTTCTGCCGACTGGATGAACAGGAATATCTATCATCGGATAGAGGTATGTTTCCCGGTATATGACGAAGACATAAAAAAGGAAATGATGCAGTTGATCGATTTTCAACTAAATGATAATGTTCAGGCAGTTAGGATAGATGATTCTTTAAATAATGTAAAAATTGAAGCAAATGGTAATCATTTAAGCTCGCAAAGGGCGATTTATCAATTTTTGCAGCGAAAGAATTAAATAAAATGTTAAAATTTGCGCAGAGTTTATAAAATATGGGCCTGCCTTTAAACATCGAATCACCGTTTGAAATTCATTTATCCTTTTTCGAGGTAATTGAAAAGCTTGAGAAAGTTGCGTCTGATCCGAATAATGTAAAGGCTGCCGAGGCGAAAGAACTGCTTGCCGAGATTGCGCTGCATCCTGAACTGCGGGATGGTATAAACACCATTGAAGAGATTGAGCAGAATGCAGAACTAATACGCAGGATGCTTGCAGATTACTTTCCGGCCGAACTTTCTGAAAATGAAATTAAAGCAGTAGGCCTGCCTTATCGTAAGGTAGTTTTTAACTTTTCTGAGCGCTTTAAACGAATACTTGATGCAGCTGGTCCCGATTTTGACATCGGTATCCGCGATTTTGACGAGCACCAATCCTATGTGTTAAGCTGCTGCATTATTCTTAACGAGCATTATGGTACCCGGTTAGATTTTAATAAACCCATGTTTTATGATATCCCTACAGCTAATGGTACCATAAAACACTACCGTATTTTATATAACGCCGATTTTCTGCACATAACGCCAACAGAGCGTTCTGTAAAGCTAACGCAGGAAGATATCGACCTGCTGCTGGACAATTACGACGACCTGGAGTTATGGAAAGCCAAGTTTCCGAAAGAAAGCTGGATGCTGCGCGGGTTTTCTTTAATGAACCTGTATGATGCAACTGTTGAAAATGCGGTTTCATTACTTAAAGAAAAGCTGCTTAGCTCTGATCTGGCTAACTTTAAAGAAAGCATGGAATCTATTTTCCGTTCCATTTACAGCTTGCCCGATCTTAGGGTGGGGTTTATGCTGTACAATAAGGAAGCGAACATTTTTAGTAACACTAATTTAGACAACCCGTTAAAAAGCTATATTTTAAAAGAGGGTGAAATAGGGCTTGACAATACGATATGCATGGAGTTTTATAATGACACTGTGCAGGAACGTAATTATTTTGCAATAGCAGATGTTGAACGTTTTGCCGGGGAAAACAATAGCGGATTGGGACTGCATTTGTTGGCAGAGGATATACGCAGTATCATATTGGCGCCTGTAATTAAAAACGGCATATTGTTAGGTGTGTTAGAATTGGTTTCGTCAACCGCTAAAGCATTAAACAGTGTTAATGCACACAAGTTGGAAATGGTGATGCCATTTTTAACAGATACGGTTGAACGCGGTGTATCTGAATTTCAAAACCAGGTCCAAGCCATCATTCAAAATTATTATACCACCATACACACCAGTGTTTACTGGCGGTTCAGGGAAGAGGCGCAAAAACTGATTCATGCGCGCCGGCAGGGCGAAAGTTACGCGCTTAAAGAAGTTATATTTAACGACGTGTACCCTTTATACGGGCAGATTGATATCAAGGGGTCGTCTGAAGCGCGTAATGCTAGTATTCAGCATGACCTGAAAAATCAACTGAGTGCATTGCTTGTTACCTTGTACCAGGCCGAAAAGTTTTGTGGTAAAGCAGCTTTTGAAGGAGAGCGAAAGATGGTAGAGGGTTTCATGAACGAATTGAAAAACCCGATACTGGCCAGTACCGAACAGCATATTACCGATTACCTGAGCAGTGTAGTGCATTATAAGTTGTTACAGCAAAACTGTAGCGACCTCAGGCCTGCACTTGACAGCTATTTTGCGGAAACAAATAAAAAGTCGGGCGATTTTTACATCCACCGACGTAAGTATGAAACAACAGTATCGTTGATCAATGACAAGCTTACGCGCTATCTTGATGTTAAGGAAGCCGAGGCCCAGTTAATATTTCCGCATTATTACGAGCGTTTTAAAACCGATGGGGTAGAGCATAATATGTATATCGGTGCTTCCATTTCTCCCGACCGTGGATTTAACCTTACGCATTTGCATCATCTAAGGCTTTGGCAATTGACTGCACTATGTGAAATGGAAAGAGCCTATAATGAAATTAAACCAAGGCTGCCTTTTCAATTTGAGGTTACTACGCTCATACTGGCTTATTACACAGCAATATCCATCCGTTTCCGCATGGACGAAAAACGTTTTGATATAGACGGTACCTACAATGCACGTTTCGAGATCGTTAAAAAACGTATAGATAAAGCGCATATCAAAAATTCGGCTGAAAGAATAACTGAAGCTGGTAAAGTAACTATTGTTTATTCGAGCGATACCGAGGAGCAGGAATATCGCGGTTATATTGCCAAGCTGCAGCAGCAACATTTACTTGGCGATGAAATCGAAAACTTTGAGTTGGAAGATCTGCAGGGCGTAGCTGGATTACGCGCACTTCGTGTTAAAATTACACACTAAATTTCCCGCTTTTACGAGATTTATTCTACATTTGTCACCCCGTTGTCAATTAGTCAATTTGGTTTACTATTTTAGTCAACTTGGTTTACTTTTGCTTCATCAATCAAGTAGACATGGCAACGTTAAGTTTATCACAGCATACTTTTCAAAATTTCTTTAAAAAATCTCAGGCAACTACCAGCTTTAAATGCATTGAGTTTAATAAAGAGACAGGCGAATGCGAAAAAAGCGAACGTCAGGAAAATGTCATTCCGACTAAAACTAACTGGAAAAATGTAACAAACTACTTATTGCATGCCTCTTATGAAGGTTTTAAGCAAAATCTTAACGGTGCCGATATCAATATCGATTACCTGCTGCTGACCATCAAAGTGTATAGTGCAATTGGCTTAAAGCTGGTATCAAAACCGGCAAAGTCAATTTCGCATACCGTAAATAAAATTATTTCAACGCTCAATCGTCCTCATAATCACTCAGTACTCAATTAACATTTAGAAAGTAAATGGAAACTATAACACCCTCCATATATATCAAGCGTACCATGCTGGTATTGGCCGGCATTCTTACTACAGTTTTGTCTTTTGGGCAAACTGTAGTAAACGGTACGGTTACTGATATTAAAACCAAAGAAACGCTACCTTATGTAACCGTAGTTTTTAACGGAAGTACACAAGGGGTAAGCACAGATGTAAACGGTAAATTTCATATCGTTACCAACAAGCCTGAACTCAACCAGATCAAGGTATCATTTGTAGGTTACAAAACTGTGATCCGTAATATCGAACCCGGTAAGGAACAAACCGTGAACGTAGCGCTTGGCGCAGACAGCCGTTTACTTACCGAGGTAGTTGTAAGATCAGGTAAGAAAGCCAAATATCGTAACAAAGACAATCCGGCTGTTGAACTGATCCGCAAGGTAATTGCGCATAAGGCTCAAAACCGTGTTGAAAGCTATGATTATGCCGAATACAAACAGTATGAGCGCATGAATTTTTACCTGAGCAACCTGTCTGACCAGTTTAAACAAAAAAAGATCTTCAAAAATTATCAGTTCCTTTTTGAACAACAGGATTCAACCGCTATCGGCGGTAAAAATGTGCTTCCTGTTTATATGGAAGAAAAGCTTTCGCAAAACTATTATCGCAAGGCGCCTTACGCTAAAAAGCAAATTATAGAGGCTACCAAGCAAGTTAAATACGACGAGAACTTTGTAGATAATCAAGGTTTGTCGGCTTACTTTAACCGTTTGTACCAGGATATCAATATTTACGATAATAACGTATCCCTGCTTACCAACCAGTTGCTAAGCCCTATTGCTGATCACTCACCTGATTTTTATAAGTTCTTTATTACGGATACGCTAAAAGATCAAAGCCCGCAGTTAATTGAGTTAAGCTTTACCCCGCGTAATACTACTGATATGCTTTTTGAGGGTAAGCTTTACGTTACTATGGATGGTAACTACGCTGTTGAAGGTGCACAGTTGACCGTTAACAAGCATATCAACCTGAACTTCGTTCGCCAGATGCAGGCCAACCTTACGTTTGAAAAAAATGTGGACGGCAGGTATTACCTGAACCAAAGCGACCTAAAAATGGAGTTTGCTTTGAATAAGAATAAAGGCGGCGGTGTTTACGGCGAGCGTAAGGTGATTTTAACTAATTATACCACAAATTCACCTCGCCCTGCGCAAACTTATGCAGGCCCGGCACAGGTTATTGCGTTAAATTCTGATAAAAAAGATGATGGTTATTGGATGATGAGCCGTCCGGATACGTTATCAACCGCACAGGCTAATGTTTACAAAAATATTGACAGCCTGCAGACTATTCCTTCGTTTAAACGTACTATGGACCTGGTCACCCTGTTTGTTGCAGGTTACAAAAACTTTGGCCCGTTTGAGGTTGGCCCGGTAAACACCTTTTATAGCTTTAACCCGGTTGAAGGTTTCCGCCCGCGTTTAGGTGGCCGTACAACGCCTGCTTTAAGCAAACGTTATTATTTTGAAACCTATGCTGCTTACGGTACTAAAGATGAGCGCTTAAAATATTTCGGAAGCGCAACTTACTCTATCAATGATAAGTCTATTTACCAGTTTCCGCAAAATTACATAAGGGCAAGTTATCAGCACGATACTAAAATTCCGGGACAGGAATTACAGTTTGTTCAGGAAGATAACTTCTTGCTGTCTTTCAAACGCGGCGACAACGACATGTGGCTGTATAATGATATTTTCCGCCTGGATTATGTACACGAGTACCTTAGCCATTTTTCATACAAACTGGGCTTCAAAAAATGGAACCAAAGTGCTACAGGTGGGTTGTATTTCCAAAATGGACTTGCGCCGATTTTACCCGGAGTAAATAATGTTAATTCTATAAATACTACTGAAGCATCTTTAGAACTGCGTTATGCACCACATGAAAGATTCTATCAGGGTAAATTGTATCGTATCCCTATTATTGATAAGTACCCCATCTTTACATTGAGGTATATACAGGGGATGAGCTTTTTGGGTGGCGACTACAAATACGAGAACGTAACAGCCAATATCAACAAACGCTTTTATTTGTCTCAACTTGGTTATACAGACGTTACTGCAGAGGGTAACTATATTTTTGGCCAACTGCCTTTTGCATTGCTGGATATTCACCACGCTAACCAAACTTATGCTTTGCAATTACAGTCATACAACTTAATGAACTTCCTTGAGTTTGTGAGCGACCATTACGTAAGTATAAATATCGACCACAACTTTAACGGGTTCTTCTTTAATAAAATTCCATTGTTAAGAGATTTGAAACTGCGTGAGATCATTGATTTTAAAGGCTTATGGGGTGGTGTACGCAGCCAAAACAATCCATATTTAAACCCGGGACTATTGCGCTATCCTGTAAATTCAGAGGGTGTGGCTACTACTTACTCTTTAGACAATGGCCCTTACATTGAGGGAAGCGTTGGTGTAGGTAACATATTTAAAGTGTTACGTTTAGACATGGTAAGGCGTTTCACTTACCTTGATCACCCTGATGCACCTAAATGGGGCTTAAGGGCATTAGTTAAGTTTGATTTTTAATATATTGTGAACCAAGTTGACTAATAATCGTTAAATTACCAGAAACCGCGGCAAATCCGTTGCTAAAAACAGAAGAAGGATATGACGAAAATTGAGGAATCGCACAGGATTGTCTGTAAGCTTATTTACCTGCTAAAAAGGTACATGGACGATTGGATTAACTCGCAGCTTTGCTGTGGTTGTCATAACTTCAATAATGCGCATTTGCCATTATTTATGAGCATTGGTTCTGAAGGGATCTCAAATAATGCTCTTGCAGAAAAACTGAATGTAACTAAACAGGCCACCAGTAAAATTATAAAAGAGCTGGAATCAATTAACCTGGTCACCAGCCAGAAAAGTAAGTCTGATGCACGTGCCGTTACTTTGTGTTATACAGAAGAAGGCAAGCAGTTTTATAATTCTATTGTAGATCAGATCTATAAACTGGAGGCAGAATATAAAAAAATAGTTGGCGCGAAAAACTACGAGATAGCTATTGATGTAATGATGAAGCTGATCGATTTTCACGACCATCTACCGGTAAAGTGTTAAGTTTATATAGTGATTAATAAGGCTAAACGGCCCGCTGAAAGGCGGGCTGTTTAGTTATAATACTATTAAGCTATAGTTTTTTCATAACATAAAAAGCTTAATCCCGGCCTGAACTGCAATCCTATCGAACCGCAAAAGCGGTAACCAAGTTTTGGGAATAATGCCTGTGTTGCTTTGTTTTGTGAGTTGGTATCAACCCTAAGTATTTTAATGTGGCGACGTTTGGCTTCCTCTTCGGCTTCCAGCATTAATGCTTTTGCCGCACCCATACCTCTGAAGTCAGGATCTACAGCTACCCTGTGAGGCACAATAGCTTCCTCTGTAATATCTAAACCCGCATCTGCATATTCAGGATATTGCTCTGTAGTAATAGCGCTTACACCTGCAATTTGCCCATCAATATCTGCAACCCACAACTGGCCGGCAGCAATATCTTTTTCAAAAACTTCGGTATTAGGATAAGTTTCGTTCCATTGAAAATTGCCATCGGCCTGCATCAACGGAACTATTTTCTTAATGATATTCATAATAGCAGGTACATCTGCCAGGGTAGCTTTTCTGATTTGCATATGCTAATATATCTTATTTGAAATGCTGAAGTTTCATTTCTAAGTTAACTTTGTTTGCTATCGGTCAGTTCATGTACGTTAACGATACAATATTTATTTCTATGAATTTCATAAGTTATTGATAATTAGTTAATTGTTTTGTTGGTATGGTTGTGTGGGAATGTTGTATTGTCGGATAATTAACTAATTTTAGATTAACCAATTATGATACGCAATTACTTTAAAACAGCCTGGAGAAACCTGAATAAGCATCGCGTTTTTTCGCTGATTAATATTTTAGGCCTGGCTATAGGGATTGCTGCTTTTTGCATACTGGCAT
The DNA here is from genome assembly GCF_028736115.1 of Mucilaginibacter sp. KACC 22063. Classification (NCBI taxonomy): domain Bacteria; kingdom Pseudomonadati; phylum Bacteroidota; class Sphingobacteriia; order Sphingobacteriales; family Sphingobacteriaceae; genus Mucilaginibacter; species Mucilaginibacter florum. The sequence goes on from NZ_CP117877.1 coordinate 1,570,039, forward strand.
TGTATGTTACTGATGAACTGAGTTATGACCGTTATAATACTAAAGCCGACCGCATTTTCAGGGTAGTGCAACATGGAGCCTGGAACGGCGGCAAATTTGATCTGGCGCCAACATCTGCACCGTATGCGGCAGCATTAAAAAATGACTATGCCGAGGTAGAAGATGCTGTACGTATTAATGGTGAAGGTAATGGCAAGATAGTTTATGGGGATAAGCAGCTGACCGTAAATAACATGGTGTTTGCTGATGCCTCCTTATTTAACATATTCAGCTATCAATTTATAAGTGGCAATGCCGCAAGTGCATTAACTAAACCGCAAAGTATTGTACTTAGCCGTACCCTTGCCTCCTCAATATTTGGCGATTTTAAAAATGCGTATGGTAAAACCCTGATCATAGATGGAAACCAGACACAAGTAACTGCGGTGATAGAAGATATCCCTGCAAATTCACACTTAACTTTTGCTGCAATACGATCATTTGGTACCCATTATGACGAACCCTGGGGCAATTCAGATTTATCAACCTATGTTTTATTAAAACATCCAGACGATTACAAACGCATAGAAAATTCTTCAGAAGCATTCTATCAGAAATATCTAAAAGGGGTTTTCGGCAATATGAAATTTCGTTTAGAATTACAGCCAGTTACCTCTATCCACTTACACTCACATTTAAGTTATGATACGCCCGGAAACGGCAACGCAAGTTATGTTTATGTATTTAGTTTAATAGGTATTTTGGTACTGGGCATTGCCATTATTAATTATGTAAACCTTGCCACTGCGCGGTCGGCCACAAGGGTTAAAGAGATCGGCTTGCGTAAGGTGATTGGTTCAGACAGAAAACAGCTGATGCTGCAATTCTTTGCAGAGTCGATACTGCTAAATTTAATTGCAGCCCTGATTGCCTACGTGATCATTTATGCTTCATTACCATATTTCAATAACCTATCAGGCAAGCATCTTGATTTATGGCATTTTGGCATGACACAAACGCTGATTCTTTTTACTGCCTTTATAATTGTTTCCGGGTTGTTGAGTGGGATATATCCTGCATTGTTTTTATCCGGCTTTAAAACCATACCCGCCCTAAAGGGGCAAATGGGCAATCAAGCAGGTACTGTGTTTTTCAGAAAGTCATTAGTGGTATTTCAATTTGTGATAACCATTGTAATGATCACCGGGCTATGTGTTATTTACAGTCAGCTTAAATATGTAATCAACAAAGACCTCGGCTTCAATAAACAGCAGGTACTTACATTCCATATTCATGACCAGGATGCCCGTGCAAAAGCAGCAACTATAAAAGCACAACTTATGGAAAACCCTGCAGTGCAGGCTGTTGCTGTTGCAGGCAACCCGATTGGCAGTTATGATCTTTCATCAGGCGATTTTGCGCTCGATTTAAATGGCAAAGCCGGACCTGAAACCAAGATTGTGCAAAACCTTGTGATTGATCAGGATTTTATCCCTACCATGCAGATCAAACTTTTGCAGGGCCGCAACTTCGACCTTAAGCAGCTTACCGACAAAACAGATGCGATAATAGTTAACGAAACACTTGTTAAAGAAATGGGTTGGCAAAATGCCATTGGTCGTAAAGTGCGTACCGGCGTTGATGGCAAAGGCAACGTTATTTCGCAAACAATTATAGGTGTAGTGAAGGATTTTAATACTAACTCATTGCAGCATAAAATTGCCCCGGTTGTTATGGGTATGCCGCAACAGGCAAAAGATGGTGATAACTTTTATGTTCGTATTGCCAAAGCTAATATTCTGCAAACGCTTAACTACATTGCACGTGTATATGGCGGATATGACAACGAAAAGATTGATTTTCAATTTCTTGATCAGAACTTTAACAGCCAGTATCAGTCAGAGCGAAAGCAGGGTAGTCTGTTATTTATTTTTAGTGCGCTGGCCATAAGTATAGCCTGCCTTGGTTTATTCGGTTTGGTAACTTTTACTGCCCAACAGAGAAACAAAGAAATTGGTATACGTAAGGTACTTGGAGCAAGCGTAAGCAATATTGTTAATATGCTATCAAAAGACCTGATGAAACTGGTAATTATTGCAACCATAATTGCTGTGCCAATTGCATGGTGGGCTATGGGTATGTGGCTGAACAATTTTGCTTATCGCATACATATGAATGCATGGATGTTTATTGCAGCAAGTTTAATAGCACTTATTATTGCCTTTGCCACCATCAGCTTCCAGTCAATTAAGGCTGCATTTGCAAACCCGGTGAAGAGTTTAAGAAACGAGTAACTCAGAGTCAGGATATTATAAACAAGAAGCCAGAAACAAGAACAAGTTAATTAAGTATGCTCGCCTCTTGTTTCTGGCCTCTGATATCTGAGCTATTAAACAGCTGTTTTCAGTAAACCGCCTTCTGCTCTGATGGCTGCTCCGTTGGTAGCTGAAGCCAGCGGACTTGCCAGGAAGGTTACCACGTTGGCAATTTCTTCGGTTGATAAAAAGCGTTGTATTAGAGATGTAGGGCGCATGTGTACGAAGAAGTCGCGCTCAACTTCTTCTTTTGATTTATTTTGATCTTTAGCCAGGTTTTCGATAAAACCACCCACACCTTCAGACATGGTTGGCCCCGGTAATACAGTATTTACAGTAACATTAGTGCTACGGGTAAGTTCGGCTAAGCCGCGGGCAACGGCTATTTGCGCAGTTTTTGTCATGCCGTAATGGATCATTTCTGCCGGTATTTGTAACGCTGACTCGCTTGAGATGAAAATGATACGTCCCCAGTTCTTCTGTAGCATTTTATCAAAATAAGCGCGCGACATGCGGATGCCGCTCATTACATTTACTTCGTAAAACTTCAGCCAGTCCTCGTCAGTAATTGCGGCAAATTCTTTAGGTTCAAAAATAGCCACATTATTAATCAGGATGTCAACTTCCGGCACCTGGCTGATCAGATTATCGATCTCTTCTTTCTTCGAAAAATCAACCGCATAACCTTTAACAAAGTTGTTGCCGGTATCTGCTTTAATCTGTTCAACAGCATCATTAACGCGTTTATCAGTACGGCCGGTAACAATAACTTTTGCACCCTCATGTGCTAATTGTTTGGCTATGGCATATCCTATACCGGCGGTTGAGCCTGTAACTAAAGCTAACTTATCTTCTAATTGCAAATTCATAGTTGAAATGTTTGCTGGCAAAGCTAAGCCATGTGCTTTAACAGTTACAGATGTTTGGTTAAAGATGTAACACGGCTGACAATTGCCTTATTTAATAACAATGGTTTGCTGCGGATTCTTTTTTAGCAGGTTATCGCCAATACGTTTAATAAAAAGGTAATTCACTGTTCCGCCGATGGCAGCACCAACAACCGGCATTAAACGTTCAGCTGTTTTTGAGCCTATGTTGACCATCAGCTTTTCGGCAACTTCTTCCATTACATTTTTAGAAATGGCCATACCGGTATCCACACGTAATGACGAAGCTACGATGCGCATAAAATCATTAAAATCAAGACTGGTACTGCCTGTGTTATAATAAGCGATGGCCATAGTTACACGGAACTGCTGAGTAATCAGGTTAGCAATATCTAACGGAACGCCGATGAGGATAGTGGAGAAACCACCCAAACCTATAATAGCGCCCGAACCTGCCGCAAGAAAAGCACACTGGTTGATGAACTTTTCGATTCCGAGCTTATCGACGCCTTTTTTAATTTTTAGCTGGTCAAGATGATCGAATATCTTTCTGAAGCCGCCTTTGGCAAGTTTTGATAATGCTTCTTTAAGATCGGCTTTTACTTTGTCTGTTTTTAACTTAGGTAGTTTGATGACTGGCATGAGCTGATTGTTTATGATCTTAATGCGATTATCATGCCATATTTGTGTAGATTATAGTATTCTACCTTATCGGCAGCAGTACATTAATATTGTTGAATGTTACTTTTTCTTGGCTGTCAAGAAAAAGTAACCAAAAGAACTCGCCGCTCACACTGCAGGCTTTCAATATTTGTGCTTTAGCAATATCTTTAATTGCCAGCCTGCGCTGATGCGGCATTTAAGATTGTTGCGTTAGGTTACTGCGAGCAACATTTCTAAAAAAATATTGCACTATGCACTGATCTAACATAACCTTTCTCAATGTGACCTCGGGCTTGTTGCGGTAGGTACAGGCAGTGCTAAACTACTGAAGTAATAAAGCAACAAGGCCAAGTCACGAGTTTTTTCTTTGATACTTTCTTTTTTGAGGAAAAAAAGAAAGTAGACACCTTGTTAAGGATCTATGCTAATACCGGCGGCGCTTTGGTAATCAGCTGCAATTCTTCAATTAAATCATCGCTTGGGTTTACCTTAATTGTTTTTGATGGCATCTGCACCAGGTAGCCCTCATCATCTTTTACAATAAATTTAAGCTGACAATTACGTGCCGGATATTTCTGGCTGTTGGTATTTAAAGCCTGTTCTATATTTTGCAGTAATTGATCGTTTAATGCAAATAAGTCAATATGCACCGTAAGTGATTTTGTCAGTTTGTCGCGAAGCTCGGAAAGCAATGAGATAGAAGTGATACGCAGATCCCAGTTGTCTTTCTGGCGGAACTTTTCTTCAATATTTCCCCTGATCTGCACAAAGAAACCTTCCGACATCAGGTTACGGAATTTGATGTAATCATCCCCAAACAGTGCAAACTCGTAGTTGTCGTTATAGTCTTCCAGTACAAACGTGCCAAAGGGCTTACCGGTTTTGGTCATTTTGTGCTGAACGTTGCTCATTAAACCACCTACACAAAGCTCGCCGCGTTTGCGCAGGTTAGCAAAAGCCACGGCTGTATCATCACCGCCTTCTCCCGAGCGTGCTTTCTGCATCAGTTTAAGGTCGCTCACATTACTGTTGCAAAAGCGTTGCAATTCAAACTTATAATTATCCAAAGGGTGACCGGTGAGATAAATACCGATCACATCTTTTTCATACTTCAGTTTTTCTATCAGCGCCCACTCTTCGCAATCAGGCATGGCAGGTTCCGGAATGTATGAGGCTACATCGGCACCCCCACCAAATAGGGATACCTGCGAACTGTTTTGCGTGTTCTGATAGTCGTTCGAGAATTTTATCAAACGTTCTATACCGCTTAACAGGCCATTTTCTGTTTTGGCAAAAAACTGAGCCCTGCGTAAACCCATGCTGTCAAAAGCACCGGCATAGATCAGGTTCTCGTATGATTTTTTATTGACGTTGCGTACATTGCTGCGTTTGGCAAAATCATAAACTGATGTATACGGCCCATTGGCGGCACGCTCTTCTATAATACTTTCAACTGCCTTTTCGCCTACACCTTTTACGCCTGACAAACCAAAGCGGATACTACCATTTTTGTTGGGCATAAAGGCCATATCACTCTCGTTAACGTCAGGGCCAAGTACCTCAATACCCATACGGCGGCACTCGTCCATAAAGAATGATATCTTATCAATGCTATTCTGGTTATTCAATACCGAAGCCATGTATTCGGCAGGGTAGTGGGCTTTTAAGAAAGCTGTTTGATAGGCGACAAAGGCGTAACAGGTAGAGTGCGATTTGTTGAACGCGTATTGCGCAAAGGCTTTCCAGTCGTTCCAGATCTTGGTGAGCTTTTCTTTTGGATGGCCTTTTTTCATGGCACCTTCCATAAATTGCGCTTCCATTTTGTTAAGTACCTCGATCTGCTTTTTACCCATTGCCTTACGCAAAACGTCGGCATCACCTTTACTAAAGCCTGCCAGTTTTTGCGATAAAAGCATCACCTGCTCCTGGTAAACTGTAATACCATAGGTTTCGCCCAGGTATTCCTCCATGTCTTCCAGGTCAAACGTAACAGGTTCCAGCCCGTGCTTACGCTTAATAAAGTTAGGGATATACTCAATCGGACCCGGGCGATATAGGGCATTCATGGCAATAAGGTCTTCAAACCTGTCGGGTTTAAGATCGCGCAGGTACATTTGCATACCGTCACTTTCAAACTGGAAAGTACCGTTGGTGTCACCACGCTGGTAAAGCTCAAAAGTTTTCTGATCGTCAAGTGGGATATAATCTATGTCGATATCCACATCATGATTCACCTTGATCATCCGTAGGGCGCCTTTAATAATGGTAAGGGTCTTTAAACCCAAAAAGTCCATCTTAATTACGCCTGCATCTTCAATTACACGGCCGTCATACTGGGTAACTAACAGGTCAGAATCCTTCGCCGTTGCAACCGGGACGATATTTGTAAGGTCATCCGGCGCAATGATGATACCTGCAGCGTGTACACCTGTATTACGTACTGATCCTTCCAGCTTTTCTGCTTCGCGAAGCACAACGCCTTTAAGATCTTTGCTCTGGTAAATATCTTTTAATTCGGGTACCTGGTCAATAGCCTGTTTAAGCGTAATGCCTAAGGTATCGGGTACCAGCTTTTTAAGTAAGTTAACTTCAGATAGCGGCATATCCAGTACGCGGCCAACGTCTTGTATACTGGTACGGGCAGCCATAGAACCATAGGTGATGATCTGTGCTACCTGGTTTTTACCATATTTATCTACCACATAATCAATTACCTTTTGACGGCCTTCGTCGTCAAAGTCGGTATCAATATCGGGCATCGACTTACGGTCTGGGTTCAGGAACCTTTCGAAAAGCAGATTGTACTTCATCGGGTCGATATTGGTGATCCCGGTACAATATGCCACTACCGAACCTGCCGCCGAACCACGGCCCGGCCCAATGAATACACCGATATCGCGACCAGCTCTGATAAAGTCGGCCACGATGAGGAAGTAGCCTGCAAAACCCATTGTGCGGATGGTAAACAGTTCGAAGTTGATTCGCTCTTCAACTTCGGGTGTAATATCTTTATAACGCTCTTTGGCACCGCGGAAGGTCATGTCTTTCAAAAACTCCCACTGGTTCATTACGTCAGCTTCGGGGCCGGTGTGTATGGCAAACTCCGGAGGTATAGGGAAGTTGGGCAGCATGATATCGCGTTTCAGCTTTAGCACATCTACCTTGTCTACAATCTCGTTGGTGTTATCTAATGATTCGGGCAGGTCGTGAAACAGCTTGCCCATTTCGGCCTGTGTTTTAAAATAAAACTGGTCGTTAGGGAAACCAAAGCGATAACCTTTGCCACCTTCTTCATCGGTAGCAATAGGTGTGCTTTGCATATCGCCTGTATTTACGCACAATAAAATGTCGTGTGCGTTGGCATCCTGCTGGTCTACATAATGTGAGTCGTTAGAGCAAATAACCTTTACATTGTGCTTTTTAGCATACTTAAGTAAAGTTTCGTTGATGATCTGCTGCTCGTGTATCTCATGGCGTTGCAGCTCTATGTAATAATCTTCGCCAAAAAGGTCAAGCCACCATTTGAATTCAGCTTCGGCTTCTTCTTCAGTTTTCTTTAAAATAGCCTGCGGAACAGATGCACCAATACAGCAACTGGTAGCAATTAATCCCTTATGGTGTTTTAAGATCAGTTCTTTATCAATACGTGGCCATTTACTGTAAAGGCCTTCCATATAACCATAAGAGCAAAGTTTAATAAGGTTACGGTAGCCTTCTGCGTTTTTAGCCAAAAAAAGCTGATGATGACGTACGTCTTTTTTCTCTTTGGTAAACTGCTTGCGGTGGCGGTCTTCCACCACATAAAACTCGCAGCCTACAATTGGTTTAACGTTATGCTTACCGGCTTCGGCCACAAACTTAAACACGCCAAACATATTACCATGGTCGGTAATGGCAAGCGCCTTCATGCCATCGGCGGCAGCTTTTTTATAAAGCTTGCTGATGTCGGCTGCACCGTCAAGTAATGAAAATTGCGTATGAACGTGTAAGTGTGAAAAATCTGGCATAACTAATCCCTCGCGTAGTCTACAAATTTATCAAAAACTAACGTGATACCTTTTATAAACGCACGTAAGTTTTACACAATACATGCTATATGTTGATAGTTAGCAGCATTATTTTTATACCGAATAATCTTTATTACGAAGTTCTGCCATGAGCTGATTATGTAAAGAATATAGTACAAACGCAGGAAATCGCTCTTTTTCTAAGAAAGAAAGTTACCTAATACGATTTTAAGCCAAACAACCTACATGTAGTGATTGTAATGTATAGGACAACATCACACATCACCTCTTGAAACTTTACTAACTTGGAACGATTTGGGCGAATTGCTATAAAAACCATTCTTTGGATAATTGCGAGCATTATATTCCTGGTACTGCTTGTATTCGTATTAATACAGGTGCCCGCAGTACAAAACTTCGCAAAAGATAAAGCTGTAAATTATCTTCAGGGCAAAATCCATACAAAAGTAGCTATCGGCCATATTACACTTGGCTTACCTAAAATGCTGGTATTAGAAGACGTTTACTTTGAAGACCAGCATCGCGATACGCTTATTGCAGGAGATAAACTGAAAGTAGACATCAGTATGCTTAAGCTGCTCGACCATAAGCTGGAAGTTAACGAAATCAATCTCGATGGTATAACTGCCAACATCAGCCGCAATAAAGACAGCGTATTCAACTTTGACTATATTGTTAAGGCCTTTGCCGGCGAGCAGAAAAAAGAACCTAAGCCTGAGGATACCACTTCGACCATGAAGTTCTCGCTGGATAAGATCATACTTGATAAGATCAATGTTAAGTATAACGATTCTACCACAGGCAACTACGTTAAAATTTTATTAGGACATTTTGATACCCGCGTAAAAAAGTTTGACCTGGATAAAATGAAGTTCAGCATCCCGAAGATTAATCTTTCGGATGTAAATGCTACGGTAATCCAAACCCCAACTGGCTCATCCATACAGCAGGCAGCAGCGGTTGATACAGCAACTAAGCCTATGAACCTTTCGCTTGACCTGGGTACAATAGATATTAACCGCATTAAGGTGAATTACCAGGCAAAGGAGATGAAAACCAAAGTTGACCTTGGCAAATTTAACGTGGAATTTAACGGGCTTGATCTGGTTAATCAAAAGGTTGATATAAAATCTGTTGAACTGAGCAACACCAACGCAGGGTTAGTGCTTGCAAAGCCGCAAACCGTTGCTAAGGCAGTTGTGAAAACCGCAAAAAAGGTTGATACGCTGATCACTCCGCCTGCATCTACAAAGCCATGGTCGGTATCGGTGGGCAAAATTACGCTTGCTAATGATAATGTGAAGTTTGATAACGATGCTATAAAACCTATGGGCCGTGGGCTTGATTATGGCCACATGGATATTAAAGGTATCAATACAGATATTGAAGACCTGAAATATGCGGGAGACAGCGCATCAGGCAAAATCAATCAGTTTACTTTCAGCGATAAGAGCGGGTTGGCCTTAAAGAACTTTCATACGGCATTTTTCTACGGATCTAAAAAATCGTACTTGAATGACTTGCTGATTGAGACACCTAACTCGGTAATTCAAAAACAAGTAGAGGTTTCTTACCCTTCAATTGATGCGGTAAGCAAAGACATTAGCAAATTAGGTGTAAACGCCAATTTAGATGGAAGCCATATCGGCTTGCGTGATATTTTATTGGTGATGCCTACTATGGCATCAATGGAGCCATTCAAAAGTTATCCCAATTCAACGCTGCGTATAGATGGCCGTGTTGCCGGGCAGGTAAATAACCTTAAAATACAAAACCTGGAGATACGTGGCTTGTCTGATACCCATATTCTTGCTTCGGCTACTTTGAAAGGACTGCCGGATGTTAACAAGGCTTACTTTGATGTAAATCTTGGTGATCTTAACACCAGCCGCCGCGATATCTACAAACTGGTGCCCCGTAATATGATCCCGGCAAGCGTGAGTATACCCGAAAAGCTAAACCTGAAGGGTACGCTCAAAGGTAGTATGAAGGATTTGAATACGAAGTTAATCCTGCGATCAAGTTATGGTGCGGTTGACGTAAATGCGCATGTTAAGAATGCCAATAACATTAAGTATCTGTCGTATAATGCCAATGCTAAAGTGAATAACCTGAATGCCGGGGCATTGATAAAGCAGCCGCAAATGGTAGGGCGCTTAACCCTGTCAGCCAACGTGCAAGGAGCAGGCGCAGATCCAAAACATTTGAACCTGAAATTTAATGCCAATGTAGCCAGTGCTTATGTTAAGGGCTACAACTATCGTAACCTGGTAGCTAAAGGCAGTGCCGTTAACGGACGATATAACGCCGTAGCTACTATGCGCGATCCTAATATCAACTTTAGCCTTAATGCCAAAGCTGATATGAACCGCAAGTATCCGGCGGTCAATGCTACCTTTAATATTGATAGCATTAACGTGCAGGCATTACATTTCTCAAAAGACCCAATGCGGGTACATGGTAAACTGGTTGCCGATTTCCCAACCGCTGATCCTGATTACTTAAATGGTAAAGCATTGTTAACCGATATTATCGTGGTAAATAAAGGCCAGCGTATTGCTTTAGATACCGTTAGCCTGGTTTCTACGGCTAATGCCGATAGCAGCAGCCTGCGTTTGAAAACCCCTGTGTTTACTGCGCACTTAGGTGGTAAATATAAACTGACTGAAATTGCCGCGGCTATGCAAGACCAGATCAATAAATATTATAATACAAGTTTAGCCAGCCAGACGGCAAGGCCAAAATATTCGCCTCAGCAATTTACGTTTGATATAAGGGCCGTACAAACACCGCTGCTTAAACAGTTAGCGCCTGATTTAAAACAACTTGACCCAATTTTAATTAATGGCCGGTTTAACAGCACAACCGGCGACATACTTGTGAATGGTTCTGTTCCAAAAGTACGTTATGGCACTAATGATGTTACCAATGCAAAACTGAATATCAATACCGCTAACAATGCGCTTAACTATAGCTTTACGGTTGATGATATAAAAGTAGGTACCAGCTTAAATATTTTATATCTGAGTGTGGCGGGTAACGCACAAAACAATAAGCTAAATGTGGATGTGCAAATGCGCGACATTGCACGTAAGCAGCGTTTCAGGTTGGCGGGTGTATTCAGCGCCATGCCGGGTAGTTACCAGTTTAGCTTTTTACAAAACGGCTTAATGCTCGATTATGCACAGTGGGCGGTTAACCCTAATAACGCATTGCAGTTTGGTAACAAAGGAATTTTAGCACGCGACTTTACCATTTCAAATGCAGGGCAGGTGTTTAGTGTAAACAGTAACCCACAGCAGCCAAATGCGCCAATCAATGTGAAGTTTACCAACTTCCAGATTGAGACCATCACCAAAATGGCTCGCCAGGATACTACATTGGTAGGCGGCGCAATTAATGGTACTGCAACAGTAAGCGACTTGCAGGCATCCCCTAAATTTATTGCCGATCTTAATATCAATAATTTCACCTTCAGGCAAGATACCGTTGGTAACGTAGCCATTAAGGTAAATAACCAAACAGCTAATGCTTATGCAGCTAATGTTAGCATTACCGGGTATGGTAACCAGGTTGACTTAACGGGCGTGTATTACACGGCACCACAAAGCCGTTTCGATATGAACCTAAATATCGTAAACCTGGGTATGAAAAGCATACAAGGATTTACTTTCGGTAGTATCCGTAATTCCACGGGTAATATTACAGGGCAGTTGAAAATTGCAGGTACAGTAGATGCACCGGCCGTAAGGGGCGATGTGAAGTTTAACCAGGTAGGTTTTAATGTGTCGATGCTTAATTCCTATTTCCGAATGCCTAACGAGTCGATCTCATTTACCAATGACGGCGTGCACTTTAATGATTTTGCATTGATTGATTCTACCGGGAATAAGGCTGTTATAACCGGTGCAGTTTATACAACTGATTATAAGAACTTTAAATTCGGTATGGATATTAATGCCGACGATTTCAGAGTGATCAACTCAACACAGGCAGATAACAAGCTTTACTATGGTAAGCTGTTTATTGATACCAAGATCCGCGTTCGCGGAGATATGGTGAAACCAATTGTAGATGGTTCGCTTACCGTGAATGATAAAACTGACCTGACAATTGTATTGCCGACCGCCGACCCAAGTATAGAAGACCGAAAAGGTGTCGTCGAATTTATTGATCAGGATGCCCCTAAAACAGATTCTGTATTACTGGCTAAACAACTCGACTCGTTACGTAAATCAGAGGTGACCGGTCTTGATGTGAACATGGTGGTAAAGATCAATAAAAAAGCAAACTTTAATATTGTAATTGATGAGCGTAACGGCGATGTGGTACACATTAAAGGGGAAGCGCAGTTACAGGGTGGTATAGACCCGAGCGGAAAGGTAAACCTTACCGGTACATATACTGTTGCAGAAGGTTCGTATAACCTATCGTATGCAACGGTTAGCCGTAAGTTTAATTTTAAACCGGGAAGTACCATTGTGTGGACAGGCGACCCAACCAGTGCCCAGATCAACCTTACAGCTACTTATGTAGCAAACGTGCCGCCAATTGATTTGATCAGCGACCAGGCATCAAGTACCGATGCACAAAATACCATGTTGAAGCAAAAGCTTCCTTTTAATGTTGACCTGAACCTGAAGAACCAATTAATGGCTCCGCAGATTGGCTTTGACATTACTTTACCGGACAGCAACTACACCGTATCGCCTGATATTATCCAGATGGTGAACACACGCCTGGATCAGGTACGTACAGATCAGAACGAGTTAAACAAACAGGTATTAGGCGTTTTAGTGCTCGGTCACTTTATTGGTGATAACCCGTTGCAAAGCCGTGGGCCAAGTACTTCTGCCGAAGGTATTGTGCGTAATAGTGTGAGCAGCTTACTTTCTGATCAGTTGAACAGGCTTGCCGGTGACCTTATTGCCGGGGTTAACCTCAACTTTGATCTTACATCGGGCGAGGATTATTCTACCGGTACGGCGCAAAACCGAACGGATTTAAACGTAGGTCTTTCCAAGCAATTCCTCAATGACCGGTTAACGGTAACTGTTGGTAATAATTTTAATCTGGAGGGGGCTAACCAGCCAGGAGAAAGGACCACGAATATTGCAGGTAACATCGGCGTAAATTATAAGCTGAGTAAAGATGGCCGCTACACGTTGAGGGCTTACCGCCGCGACCAATACATTGTATTGCAAGGCCAGGTGATTGAAACCGGTGTCGGCTTTACTTTAACTGTTGAATATAACCGCTTTAAGCAGATCTTTTCTAAAATGACCCGCCAGCAAAGGGAACTGCACAAACAGTACAAGAAGGAAGAGAAAGAAAAGAAGAAGGACGACAATCAGTCTAATGAAAAACAACCTGCAGATGTAAAATCAAGTGACGAACAAACATCTTCAGAAGAGCACTCAAACTAACCCATGACAAAACGACTCACATACCTTTTATTATTTTCACTTGTAGTCAATGCCTGCAGTAACACTAAATATCTGCCGAAAGGGGAGAAATTATATACTGGCGGCGAAGTGAAAATTGATAACAAGGACATTAAAAAGGATGATGCCAAAGCTTTGAAAACAGACCTTGAAGGATTACTGCGCCCAAAACCAAATGGCAGTATACTTGGGTTAAGGCCAAAGCTATATTTATGGAACATCACACAAACCAATAAAACAAAAGGAATCAGGCATTGGCTGCATGAAAAAGGCGAGCCGCCGGTTTTGGTAAGTTCCGTTGACCTGGACAAGAACAGTGAAATTTTAACCAACCGCCTGCAAAATCTAAGCTATTTTCAGGCGCAGGTAAATGGCGATACGGTAAGTAAAGGCCGCACAGCTAAAGCGGTTTACACAGCTGCTACCGGTCCGGCATACAGGATACGTAAGATAACTTTCCCAACTGGTACCACCAATAGTTTAGATACAGCTGTTGCTAATACAGCCAATGAAACTTTGCTTAAAGTAGGTGACAATTACAACCTGGATGTGATCAAGAATGAGCGTATCCGTATTGATGCACGCTTAAAGGAAAGAGGATTTTATTACTTCGCTCCGGAAGATCTGATTATTCGTGTGGATAGTACGATACAAAATCACCAGGTTGATCTATTTGTAAAAGTAAAAGACGAAACTCCTGATAAAGCACGCCGAATTTATACCATTAATAATATTTATGTATATCCGAATTATAGCTTACGTGATACATCGCTGAAGCTGGATTCGGCTAAAAAATATCGCTGGTTTAATATTGTACAGGGCCGTCGCGAAACAGTTAAGCCTTGGGTATTTAAAAATACCGTTCTGCTGCATCCCGGTGATGTTTACAACCGTACCAACCATACCAAATCGCTTAACAGGTTTATAGAGTTAGGTCCGTTTAAATTTGTCAAGAACCGTTTCGAAGACGTTTCTACAGATTCACCAAAGCTTGACGTTTACTACCAGTTAACACAGTATCCGCGTAAAGCCTTACAGTTTGATATATTGGGCCGAACCACATCAGCCAACTACAATGGTGTACAGGCTAACCTTAGCTGGAAGAACCGCAATGCTTTTAAAGGTGCAGAGCTGCTTACCGTAACCTTATTCGGTAGTACAGATACCCAGGTAGGGCAGGCTAACGGCGGTTATGCGTTATCACAGATTGGTATTAATACAACCCTTTCGTGGCCGCGTTTTATCAGTCCGTTTAACTTTAAATCAGACAATGCATTTATACCGCGTACTAATTTAAGCTTAGGCTACTCTGTAGTGCGCAGGGCACAGTTATATACGCTGTTCTCTTATAACGGTTCATTTGGTTACCAGTGGAAAGAAAGCCAGCGTAAATCGCACGAGTTGCATTTACTGGATATAACCTATGTAAACCCTCAAAGCGTAACTAAATTATATCAAGATAGTATTCGGTCAACCGGTAACCCTACGCTTAAACACGTTATCGATCGTCAGTTTACCTGGGGCCCAAGCTATGCATACACGTACGATAATACTACCGAAACCAAACGTACTAATACTTTTTATTACATGGGCCGTGCCAGCCTGTCAAATAACCTGTTAGGTATTTTCACAAGGGCAGATACGCCTGGCAGGGTAAAGACACTTTTTGGTACACCGTTTAACCAATATGTTAAACTGGAAAATGAAATACGTTACTTCCACAAAACCGGCCCTAACAGTACCATCGCTATGCGCTTGCTGGCAGGCTTTGGTTTACCTTATGGCAACTCTACTATTATTCCTTATAGCCAGCAATTCTTTATTGGCGGGCCTAATAGTTTACGTGGTTTCAGGGCCAGATCAGTAGGGCCGGGTAGTGTAGATCCATTACAATTTGTAAAAAATGGGCAAGACTTTATTCCGGATGCTTCTGGGGATATTAAGTTAGAGGGTAACATAGAGTACCGTCCTTATTTGTTTAGCATTGTACGCGGCGCTTTATTTGTTGATGCAGGTAACATCTGGACACTGCATTCACAGGGGCCTGATTATTCGGGCGGAACGTTCGGTAAAAACTTTTTGAGCCAGCTGGCGGTAGATGCCGGTTTTGGATTGCGGTTTGACGTAACCATATTGGTGCTTCGTACCGACTTCGGTTTCCCGATTGTAAAACCGTGGCTGCCATCAAGCGATCGATTTACCGCACCTAAGTTTAAAGACGGCATCTTCAATTTAGCAATAGGTTATCCTTTCTAATAGAGATGATAAAACAACAAAGCCCGTCCCGACATATCATCGGACGGGCTTTGCTGTTTTAAGCCAGTTTCATTTTTATTTCTTCGCGGTAAAGTTTAATAAAACTGATTGTATATACCACAAAGAATACAGTGATTACAGATAGCACAGCCGTATTAGTGCGGATAAGAAATTTATAATTATCATTATAAAATAGCTTTGGAACAAAATTGAAAATATTAAACATGGCGATGCTTAAATAGCTTACTTGCAATAAGGGTGCTATTTTAATAGACTTTTTGCTGCCTGATAATTGAATGCCGAAGCTTTTAAAGCACAAAAGCAATACCGGGCTAAAAGAAAATATATCCAGTGCAATTAAAAATACTTTTCTGTTAATATAAGTGTCTACCGTTAAATAAGAGGTTAAAGCCAGCAATAGCGTAAAACTAATCAGCGGAAACTTAAAATGTTCTAAAAAGTAGATCTTCTGTTTGCGATACAAAGCTTTCAGCAACACCTTTTCGCGCTCTTTTTCCATCGCTTTTAGGTTATTCTTTCCGCCAAAATCACGGTCAATCACTTGTTCTGTTAACGTCATTATCGTTTCATTGCTTTCAGGCATGCCTTCTATCGCACTGATAACGTGGTCTAAAACTTCTTCAAGCGTCTCCTGATATTTTATCTGGCTGCTAATAATTTTTCTGCAAATTTCTATTTGCTCAGCCGAGAGTTTCATTATTTAAGGGGATTAAATTTTAACTCGTATTCTTTTTTAAAAGCCTGGTAATATGATTGAATAAATACAGGTAATAAGATATACACTACTAATATAATTAAGATACCTAAAATGCTGGCCGGTTCAAGGCTTTTTATACGGGTAGCAAGCAAACCAAATATAAGACCCGTAAATCTGCCCGGAAAATTAAGCAGGTTAGTCAATATCTTATCCTTTACCGATTCCTTTTTGCCTTGGCCAAGGTAACCTGACCTGAATGGCCTGTAAAACCAATCGCCTATAGATGCTAAAAAGTAGAGGCCTACTACAACAAATAAAACAGGAGGATAAATGATATTTACTTTAAGGTAGAAAATAAATATGGCGCAGATCAATGTGAGGAACAGTCCGGTGCTGCGTAGATTTTTAAAGAAGATGACTTTAAACTGTCCCCAGATCTCTTCATTGGCAGATTGCTTATAGGCTTTCTCCAGATCTACTAATTTTTGCGAACCGCCAAAATCATATTGAATAATATGAGTAACCACTTCCTGAAACAGCAACTCGCCCTGGTATTGCTCTGCAGCCGAAAGAATGTGATCATAAACCTCGCTTAAAGTCTCCCTGTAAGTGAATATCTCATTGAGATAGTTGTGCAGATTTTGCTTTTGTTCAGTTGATATTATCATTTGGTAGCAGGTTTTAGGTTTAACAGCAGATGCAATTGCTCAACAAAGCTTTGTGCTTCTTTTACTTTGATAGTTACCTCTTTGCCGCCTTGTTCAGTAAGCCGGTAATATTTGCGTACACGGTTATCTACAATATCGGTAAAAGTTTCCAGTAAGCCCTCCGCCTCAAGTTTATGCAAAGTAGGGTATAAGGCGCCCTCAGTAAGCATAATCTCGCCCGAAGTGATCTCTTTTACTTTTTGTGTAATCTCGTAGCCATACATGCGCTCATTGTCTTCCAGTAATTTAAGTACAATGGTTTGTAAAGTGCCTTTTATCAATTGGTTGCTGCCCATATTCAAATGTATAACTAATTTATATACCTAACAAAATTATGCATTAGAATTAATTACAAAAAAAGTCCGCCTTATAAAGGGCGGACTTCCATATGATATACGAATTAATACTATGTATCTATACGTGCGTATTTCGCATTTTTTTCAATAAACTCACGGCGCGGTGCAACCTCATCGCCCATTAGCATAGAGAAGGTATAATCGCATTCCGCAGCATTATCAATAGTTACCTGGCGTAAGGTACGTGTAGCAGGATTCATGGTGGTTTCCCATAGCTGCACGTCGTTCATCTCGCCCAAACCTTTGTAACGCTGTACGTGTACGCTGTCTTCTTTACCGGCACCTTTTAAACGCTGAATCGCGGCATCGCGTTGTTCCTCGTTCCAGCAATATTCCTGGTCTTTACCTTTTTTTACTAGGTAAAGCGGCGGCGTAGCAATATATACGTACCCATACTCAACCAGCTCTTTCATATAGCGGAAGAAGAAAGTTAAGATCAGCGTGGTAATGTGCGAACCGTCAACGTCGGCATCCGTCATGATGATGATCTTGTGGTAACGTAGTTTGGCAAGGTTAAGTGCTTTGCTATCTTCAGGGGTACCAATGCTTACACCTAAACCGGTAAACATATTTTTGATCTCCTCGTTTTCGTAGATCTTGTGCTCCATGGCTTTTTCCACGTTCAGGATCTTACCACGTAGGGGCAAGATGGCCTGAAAATCACGGTCGCGGCCCATTTTAGCTGTACCACCAGCCGAGTCACCTTCCACAAGGTATATTTCACAAACTGCAGGGTCGCTGTTAGCGCAATCGGCCAGTTTACCCGGTAAGCCCGATCCGCTCATTACGCTCTTGCGTTGCACCATTTCGCGTGCCTTACGTGCAGCAGCACGTGCCGTTGCCGCCAGAATTACCTTATTAACGATCATCTTGGCTTCCTTCGGATTTTCTTCCAGGTAATTGCTTAAAATTTCGCCAACTGCTACGTTAACGGCGCCGCTAACCTCGCTGTTACCTAATTTTGTTTTTGTCTGGCCTTCAAACTGAGGCTCGGCAACCTTTACAGAAATAACTGCGGTTAAACCTTCGCGGAAATCGTCGCCGCTGATGTCTACCTTAACGTTCTTTAATAAGCCTTCTTTTTCGGCATAATTTTTCAATGTACGGGTAAGGCCCATACGGAAGCCTGCCACGTGTGTACCACCTTCAATGGTGTTAATGTTATTTACGTAAGAGTGTACGTTCTCAGAGTAAGTATCATTATACTGAAGCGCCAGCTCAACAGGAATGCCCTGTTTGTTGCCTTCTACATAAATAGGCTCCGGAATGATGGGTACACGTGTGCCGTCAAGAAATTTAACGAACTCTTTCAGGCCGCCCTCAGAGAAAAACTCTTCGCTGCGGAAACTGCCATCATCAAGTGTTTCGCGTTCGTCGGTTAGTGTTAAGCGGATACCCTTATTTAAGAAAGCAAGCTCGCGTAAACGTGCAGCAAGGGTATCGTATTTATATTCTAAAGTGGTTTGGAAAATTTCCGGATCCGGCTGAAAAGTTTGAATTGTACCTGTTTTGTCAGACTCGCCGATTACCTTTACATCAAATAAAGGTTTACCGCGCTCATACTCCTGGGTGAAAATTTTACCCTCACGATGAACTACAGTTTTTACGTGGGTAGATAGCGCGTTAACGCAGCTGATACCTACACCGTGCAAACCGCCAGATACCTTGTAAGTGTCTTTGTCAAATTTACCACCGGCGTGCAATACGGTCATTACAATTTCTAATGCCGATTTTTGCTCTTTGGTGTTAATACCGGTTGGGATACCCCGGCCATTATCGGTAACTGTAATTGAGTTACCGCTGTGTATAGTTACATTAATCGTATCGCAATATCCGGCTAAAGCTTCGTCTATAGAGTTGTCCACAACCTCATAAACAAGGTGATGCAAACCTTTAACGCCAGTATCGCCAATATACATGGAAGGACGTTTGCGCACCGCTTCCAAACCTTCTAAAACCTGTATATTATCTGCTGAGTAATTGGATTTATCCTGATTTTCTTCGCTCATGAATTTTATTTAAAACAACTAACAAAAATACGAAAAATTAGCCAAAAACCGGGTGTTGTGGAGAAAAAACGCTTTGTTAATAAGCGTATTAAAGCATTAGGATAATTAGATTGAAATTCTATCTTTGTCGGTAAATTTTTTTATCAGTAAGCGTACATAAATGAAAAAACTGGGACCGGTTTTAACCAAATTAACATTAGGAGTAGCCCTTGCAACGGCTATAGTTGCTTGTAACCAAAACAAACAGGCAGATAAACCTGCAGCAACTGTTGCAACAGGCAGCAGCAGCACAGCTGACAAAGCTGAAATTGTTTATATCAATCAGGATACTTTATTAAAAAACTATAATTACGTTAAAGATATGACCGGCCGTCTGGAGTCGCATGGTAAATCAGCACAGGCTGACCTGCAATCAAGGGGACAGGCTTTCCAACGCGAAGTTGCTGAGTATCAAAAAAATGCAGGTACTATGAGTGCCGATGCACGCCAGGCAACAGAGCAACGTTTGCAACGTAAAAACCAGGAGTTACAAGCTTACCAGCAAAATGCAGGTGCTCAGGTACAAAATGAGCAAATGAGCGAGCAGGCTAAGCTTTATGAAAAGATCTCTGACTTTGTGAAAACTTATGCCAAGCAAAAAGGCTACAAAATGGTATTAACTTATCAAAAAGGTAATGCCACTGTGCTTTACGGAGATCCAAGCCTTGATGTTACTGCTGATGTAGTAAAAGGCCTGAATGATGCTTATACCAAAGACAAGAAATAAGAATTGCTAATAAGAAACTGAAGCCCTCCGGATTTGCTTCGGAGGGCTTTTTTAATGCCATTAATTATGGAAAACACCGAACATGAAAAGTTTATGCGTTTAGCCATTGAGCTATCTGCAAAAAATGTGAAAGAAGGATTAGGCGGTCCGTTTGGAGCCGTAATTGTTAAAGATGGCGAAGTGGTAGCGGCAAGCGGCAATAAGGTGGTACCCACAAATGACCCGACGGCTCATGCCGAGGTATCCACTATCCGACTGGCCTGCCAAAAGTTAAATACCTATGATTTAAAAGGCTGTGTGATCTATACCAGTTGCGAGCCATGCCCTATGTGCCTTGGTGCTATATACTGGGCAAGATTAGATAAGATCTATTACGCTAATACCAAGGCAGATGCTGCTGATATAGGGTTTGACGATCAGTTTATTTATGAAGAAATTGACAGGCAGATGCATGAGCGTAAATTGCCGGTTGTACAAATGCTGAGGGATGAGGCAATAGGTGCATTTAAGCTATGGGAAACATCATCTCTTAAAACGCATTATTAGTTTTTAAGGACTACATAAGGCAAGTAAATAATTGCAAAGATGGTCGCCCAAAAGCGGCCATTTTTTGTTATGGGTTTATTATTTATTACCGATGCGTTGTAACTTATTGCTTTTGAATGTATTGATAGTGATTTCTTCCTGCGGGCAGCCGGATAGTCCTGCTGAAAACAATTCAGCACAAACTTTACCGAAAAATATCGACACAGAGCATATCACGCATATTGAAACCGGCAATACTACACCTGTTGAACTGCTGGATTTTGCCAAAACGCTGACAGGTGTCCCGTACAAATATGCTTCGACAGATCCCAAGAAGGGGTTTGACTGTTCCGGCTTTATCACTTACGTATTCAATCATTTTAATATAGCTGTACCCCGTATGTCGGTCGATTTTACAAACGTAAAGCATGAGGTGCCTATTAATGATGCAAAGCCGGGAGATTTGGTATTATTCACCGGTACAGATAGTACAAGCCGTGTTGTTGGGCACATGGGCATTGTAACGGTAAACACGGGCAAGGTAGAGGATATTGCTTTTATCCATTCAACATCGGGCAAGGCGAACGGCGTTACTGAAACACCAATGAATATCTATTACCAAAAGCGATATGTAAAAACCATTCGTATCTTTCCGCAAAACGAAAAATAGTTACGCTGCAGTTTTCAGCCAGTCTTTCCCTTCCACAAAACGGTTGATCAGCATGGCGGCTATGGTATCGCCGGTTGTATTAAGCAGCGTGGCAACAGGATCAATTAAAGTACCCATAATAATGGCCGGAGGCAAAGCTTCCGGAGGGAAGCCGTAAACAGAAATAAAAAGCAACTCGCCCACATATCCGCCATTGGGTATACCGCCCTCAACAATGCTTACTAAAACAGTTACGCCTAATGCAATCAGTATAGTTTCAGGGCTGTTGAAGCCTTTGCCAAACATGGCAAATACTACTGCCATTTTTAGTATGGATGATACACTTGAGCCATCTTTGTGTAAAGTACCGCCCAAGGGAATGGTAATGCTGGCAATGGTATCAGATATCCCCATCTTTTTTGCCGCGTCAAGATTCGCCGGAATGGTAGCAATACTGCTGCAGGTGCTCACAGCTGTAAATGACGGGATAATATTATTCTGCCAATATCGCCGGATGCCATTAACCCCGCCTGCAATAAAGGCATATATGGTATAAAACACAAAATAGTAGAATATGCTTACGCCGTAACCAATGCCCAGCGTATGCGCATAGGTGCCGAAAAGCGTTGGCCCAAATACCGAGACCTGGTAAGCAAAGAAAGCGCCTAAACCTACAGGGGCAACTTTCATAATCAGGATAAACAGGTTTTTAAAAACCTCGCTGCCTGCATTCAGAAAAGCCGTAAAAGCTGCTCCTTTTTCGCCCGAGCGTAGTGCCGCAAAACCTACAAGAATGGAAAAGATGATGAGCGCCAGCATGTTTTTCCTCGATAGTAGATTATATAACTCGTCGGTTGTAAACAGCGAAGTGATCTGATCGCCTATTGGTGTTTTGTTAATAGTTTCCATAATTGTGGTTGTCACCACGTTTTGACGCACCGGGAACAGTGTAACGGCAATAATGGTAAGTATCGCGGCTACCAGTACGGTGCCAATAAACACTGCAAACATGGTAAGCATAATTCGGGTAAGTTTTTTTGCACCTTGTAAATTGGCAATAGCCGATGATATGGCAAAAAATACCAGTGGTATAACCGCAACAAACAGCAGGTTTAAAAAGATATCGCCTATAGGTTTTATCACTTGTGTGTTTTTGCCCAATGCCAGACCGGTGATAGTTCCGGCTGTTATACCGAGTATCAGCCAAAAGATGCCTTTATAATTTTGAAACCAGCTGCTCATTAAATGTGTAAAACTTATTGCGGCAAGTTAATAAACTAAGAGTTATAAGTTGCTACATTGTCAAACCAAAACGCTGCCGTAATTTAATTGTCACATTGTCAGGCAGGGTATTGTGGCAAGCATTTTGAATAGTATATATTTGTTAAAACTTTAATTTTAAAAATCATGGCTTTAGAAATTACTGACGCAAACTTTGAAGAGCTTGTGTTAAAATCTGATAAACCCGTATTAGTTGACTTTTGGGCAGAATGGTGCGGTCCATGTAGAATGGTAGGCCCTGTTGTGGAAGAAATAGCTAAAGACTACAGCGATAAAGCAATAGTAGGTAAAGTAAACGTGGACAACAATCCTGGTATTTCAATGAAATACGGTATCCGTAACATTCCTGCCTTATTGTTCTTCAAAAACGGCGAAATCGTTGATAAGCAAATCGGTGCAGTGCCAAAATCTGTATTGGCTAATAAATTACAGGCACAACTGTAATCAAAATATATAGTGTTGAAAGGGCATCCATTGGATGCCCTTTTTTATTTACTTTAAATTAAAAGTTTTACTATATAAACAATTGATGTGCTTAAGCCTTTATATAACCATATGGTTAGGCTGCACTTTAAACTCCTGTTACTATCAGTTGCCCTTTGTTTTTGCGCCTGCAAAAACCAGGCTGACAAGACATCAGAACTTACTGAAAACGCCAATCGCTGGTATATGAATGCATCCATTTACAATGTAGATGTGCATGTATTTAAGGACAGTGATGGTGATGGCGTGGGTGATTTCAACGGTCTTACCGAAAAATTACCTTATCTTAAATCATTAGGCATTGATGTGGTCTGGCTGGCCCCTTTCCAACCAACTACCAACCGTGATGATGGTTACGATGTGACAGATTATTACAGTATTGATCCCAAGGCGGGCACAAAACAGGATTTTTTGCGCTTTGTGCAGGCTGCCAAAAAGCTACAGATCAAAGTGTTAATGGATATGGTACTTAACCATACGTCTATTGAGCATCCCTGGTATCAGCAGGCACGCGCCGACAGTAATTCTAAATATCACAGCTGGTATGTATGGTCGGCAAAAAGACCGAAGGATTATGATAAGGGAATGGCCTTCCCCGGCGTGCAGACAGAAACCTGGACCTATGACCAGGTGGCAAAGAAATACTATTTCCACCGTTTTTATGATTTCGAACCCGATTTAAACTTTGAAAACAAAGACGTACAGGCAGAAGCGCGCAAGGTGATTACTTTCTGGTTAAAGCAGGGTGTGTACGGTTTCAGGCTTGATGCTGTTCCGTTTATGATAGACCGGCCTGAGCGTGGGGATAAAAATCCTGATCCGATGTATTCCATATTAAATGATCTGCGGCAGGAGATGAATAAAACAAACCCGGATGCCATACTTTTAGGCGAGGCTAATGTTCCACCCAAAGAGAGCAAGCTTTTCTTCGGTAACAACAGCGACCGCCTGCAAATGATGTTTAATTTTTACGCTAACCAGTACCTGTTTAATTCATTAGCTAATGAAAATGCAAAATCATTTATAAATGCCCTACAGGAAACACACGACAAACCCCAGCAATCGCAATGGGCATATTTTCTTCGCAACCATGACGAGATCGATTTGGGCAGGTTATCCAGCCATGACCGTAACAATGTTTACAAAATAATGGGGCCTGAAAAAAATATGCAGTTATATGACCGCGGCATACGGCGCAGGCTTGCCCCAATGATCCATAATCCGAAAAAGCTGGCCATGTGTTATGCTATGCTTTATGCATTGCCAGGCAGCCCTGTGATCAGGTATGGAGAGGAAATCGGGATGGGAGATGATCTCACATTACAGGAGCGTTTATCGGTACGTACGCCTATGCAATGGAATGATAGTTTAAACGCCGGATTCACGACCAATAAAGCTCCTGTAAGGCCTATTGTATCTTCTGGCGATTACCAATATCAGAAAGTAAACGTTGCAGCGCAGGAGAAAGACCCACAATCGCTGCTTAATGAGATAAAGCATTTGAATAAGGTGCGGAAAACTTGTCCGGAAATTGGTTTGGGCAAATGGAAAATACTCAAAACTAATACAGATGATGTGCTGGCGTTAGAATATCAGTACCAGGGCAAGTCGCTTATTACTGTTTTTAATTTTACCGGTAAAAATGTGAATGTAAGTGTTGATGTACAGCAGCAAAATGCAAAACTGAAAAACGTATTAGCAAACAGCGAAACTTCAGTTGTTTCGGCCAATAAGCTTAAAACAGCATTAACAG
The DNA here is from genome assembly GCF_028736115.1 of Mucilaginibacter sp. KACC 22063. Classification (NCBI taxonomy): domain Bacteria; kingdom Pseudomonadati; phylum Bacteroidota; class Sphingobacteriia; order Sphingobacteriales; family Sphingobacteriaceae; genus Mucilaginibacter; species Mucilaginibacter florum. The sequence continues at coordinate 1,594,858 of NZ_CP117877.1, forward strand.
CTTATGGGTACAAATGGTATAAAGTAGCTGATGAATAACAGAGACATCAATTAGGTTGGTGTTTTGTATATTGCTTGCCTATGCAGCTTAATAATGATCAACAGGTAAGGCACCTGGCTAATCTCGAACTATTAGCCAGGCAGGTAGTAGAAGGATTTATTACAGGCTTGCATCAAAGCCCTTTCCACGGATTTTCGGTAGAGTTTGCAGAACACAGGTTATACAACACGGGCGAATCGGTTAAGAACATCGACTGGAAATTGTTTGCACGTACAGATAAGCTTTTTGTTAAGCAATACGAGGAAGAGACCAATCTTCGTAGTTATTTGCTTTTGGACACCTCTTCGTCTATGAACTATCCTGTCAAAGGGATCAATAAGCTGCAATTCAGTATTTATGGTATTGCATCATTGATGTACTTGTTTAAAAAGCAGCGTGATGCATTCGGGCTTTGTTTATTTTCAGATAAGGTAGATATGTTGAGTGCAGCACGGTCGACCACAACGCATCTGTTTCACCTGTTTGCACAGTTGGATGCAGCCTACGCAGAACCTAAAACAAATATTACAACTAATATTAATGCAGTGCTCCACAGGGTTGCCGAAGAGGTGCATCAGCGTTCGTTAATTATCATCTTTAGCGATATGCTGGAGAATAGCCTTAATGAAGAAAAACAGCAGTCGCTATTTGCAGCTATTCAGCATTTAAAATACAATAAGCACGAAGTGATTATTTTCAATGTGAATGATAAGCAGCATGAAGTGGACTTCGAGTTTGATAATCGCCCGCATCATTTTATTGACATGGAAACGGGTGAGGAAATTAAGCTGCATCCGGGCCGTGTGCGTGATAGTTACCGCAGTGCTTTAAATACCTATCGCAGTGATCTGGAATTAAAATGTGCGCAGTACAATATTGACCTTGTTGATGCAAACATTCATCAGGGTTATTATGAGTTGTTAAAGGCTTATTTGGTAAAGCGCAATAAGATGATATAAAAAAGGCTGCCCGGATCTAACCGAACAGCCTCCAAATAGGGGTAACTCGAAACTAAAACTTTACATCTCAAAGCAACAAAACGAATATGAAGATTTAGTGAAGTTGAGTTTCGTTTTTAAATGTTAATAACACGCTGGTTTTCTGTCCTTTAACCGAATTTATATCGATCTCAATATTATGAAAAGCGGCAATACTCTTCACAATTGACAGTCCAAGACCGAAACTATCGCGTTCATCATTGTCAAGTTTTTCAAAACGGTTGAATGCGCGCTCAATTTCTTTGTTATCCATACCAATGCCGGTATCGCTAATCTCAAGAGCATATTTATGGTTAAGAATTTTATCTGTGATGGTTATTGAGCCGCCCTTCTTATTATACTTAATAGCGTTATTAATAATATTAAAAAGCAAGGTATGGATCAGGCTTTTGTTACCTACAATTTCAGGCTGATGTTCCAGCGCTATTTGCAGTTCCACACTTTTATCTTCCAGCCTGTCTTCTAATTCTTCTTCAATCTCGGTCAGTGTTTCATTGATCATGATAACATCAGTTTTATTAAACTGGTTATTTTCGATCTGTGAGATCAGCAAAAGGCTGTTAATAATTGCTTTTAAGCGGTTAAGTGTTTTTAATGAGGCAAATACTTTATTTTCTGTTTCTTCGGTCAGTTTGTCCTGTACCAATATATTTTCCAAACGGGATGTGATGATAGATATAGGTGTCATTAATTCATGCGATACATTGGCGATGAACTGCTTCTCCAGCATAAACATCTGGCTTATCTTACGCATCAATGAGTTAATACTATCATCCAGCAGATTAAAATCCTGGGTAGTGGTCTTTACTTTGCTGTAATCAAAATTTAAAGGGTCATTTACCTTGATCAGCTTATTTTCAATAATGTCATAAAAGGGGTTGAGCAGGTGCTTGGTAAAAACAAAGTCTGAAATAAGGGTGAGTACAAGCGCAATAGCCAGTATGATAAGGGTATAACCCTTAATGGTCTGTTTTAATTCATTAACAGCATCAATGGTATTGCCTACCTCTAATAAATAAGTATGATTGTAATAATTAAATTTACAGGTTAATATACGGTAAGTATCTTTGCTGTTCTCTATTGTGCGCTCAGCCGTACTAAAAGTATCTACAACGGTGGTAATGGGCTCATACTTGGTAGGCCTTAAAATAATGTAGTCGTCCTTTAAAATATTGTAATCGGTAAAGGTGGTTTGCTTTTGTAATATTTGTGAAATCTTGTCAGATGACAAGTGCTTCATAAACTCATTCTTCTTGTCCTCCAACCTTACTGATATATGATGGTAAGATATCTTTTCAAGAGAAAAAAGCAGCACCAGGCCTGTGAAAAAAATGGTCGCCAATTTAATCAGCGTATTATAAAGGGCTAGTTTAAACTGCAGTTTCATGGGCAGTATCAGATGTTTATGCGATAGCCTATGCTGCGCACAGTTTCAAACCAGTCGATAATGGCAAACTGAGACAGTTTTTTACGCAGGTTTTTTACGTGTACATCTACAAAGTTCGAATCTGAATTGATTTCCAACACATCACCCCAGACGTGTTCTGTAAGGTTGGTACGCGATATTACCCTGTTCTTGTTCAGCACCAGGTAGTTTAAAATTTCAAACTCTTTTTTGGTAAGGTTAACACGGTCTGTGCCATAATTAACCGTGCGGTTTTGGATATTTATTTTAAACCCTTTAACATCAATTTCATTACTTTCAAGTTTATGGCGTCTGCGCGTTATAGCATGTATGCGCGCCAGCAATTCATTTAATGAAAAAGGTTTCGGCAGGTAATCGTCAGCGCCTTCTTCCAGGCCGCGTATGCGGTCATCAACTTCACCTCGGGCAGTCAGTATAATCACCGCATCATCACGATCTTTCAGCTGCCTTAACATTTTTAGCAGTTCAAAACCGTCACCGTCGGGCAGGCCTAAGTCAAGCAAAATAAAGTCATAATTATTTACGAAGATCTTTTCCTCCGCCGATTTTCGTGTACGGGCATGCTCAACAGTAAAGCCTTCATGACTTAAATATTCATCAACCTCAAGAGCGAGGCTTTTCTCATCTTCAACAATTAAAACGTTCATTTGCAGCCAAAATACAAAAATCTAAAACTTAGAGTGAAAATTAACGTAATGTGTTTGAACATATTTTTAATTTTTGCACAAGGATTATCAAATTGCGCAATCAATTTTATCAAGATACTGTTTAAGTGTTAAGCACAATATATGAGACTTTCTATTGAACGTAAGCCCGTAAGGGTAAATCCCGATCCGAAACGCGTTATCGCCCGGTTCTTTTTTAATGGCACCGATAGGGCAAAAGAAGTGATACAGCGTGTTTTGGAATTATCAGAAGAGCAGGCATTTGCTATTATTTCTCCTTTGTTACAAGAGTATTCTAAACGGCACAGAAATATTACCCGGGTTTTAAACCGGCATTGCAGCAAACTGAAATCGTTATTTACTGAATTGAATGTTGATTATGACAGCCTTTCGGTGAATATGAAACTCCTGATCGGTTCTTATTTTACACATGAATATTCCATTGAATCAGCCGCTTTTTTTAATCCATCCATAATTGAGGATCCGGATCAAAGCGATTTGGAAGACGGCGAAAAGCGTGTGATTATCAGTTTCAGGGCAGTGGGCGAGGGGCACATTTCGTCTATTACATTCCGTCGTGCGCTGTTTGACAAAAACAATAACATTACGGTGATCCCTGCAGGCAGCTATATTGACGAAGCAGAAATTATCCGTAATGCAGTTTATAATAAAAAGCTGTTTTTTAACAAAGCTGCTATTACACAGATCAATATCGATGTATTGCGCGAGGTAGAGCAAAAGCTTGACCACCATTTCGAGTATGCAAATCTTCGCCGCATCCTGCTGGATTCGCAGGCGCTTCAGAAAGATGATATAAAGCGCTTAGAATATGACAAAATACTCTGGCTGGCTGATTCGTACTATGAAATCGTCTTCTCTATGGATACTGATATCTCTGACAGGGTAATTTTCCCAATTTCAGAGTATGAACGTAAAGGTATCGAAGATGCGCGCTTTGTAAAGTTTATGCATGACGATGGCAGTTCTGTTTATTATGCTACCTATACTGCTTATGATGGTGCGTTGATTATGCCGAAATTGCTGCAAACCAACGATTTTTATAATTTCCGCATTATGCCTTTATACGGTGCAGGTGCACAGAATAAAAACCTGGCGCTGTTTCCGCGAAAAATTAATGGTAGATATGTGATGATGTCGCGTATTGATGGTTGGAACAATTACATCATGTATTCTGACAAGATCAATATTTGGGAAGATCCTATTAAACTTCAGCAGCCCAAATTTTCGTGGGAATTTGTTCAGATCGGTAACTGTGGTTCACCTATAGAAACTCCGCATGGCTGGTTAATGATTAGTCATGGTGTAGGCCCGATGCGTAAATACGTTTTAAGTGTAAGCTTATTACGTCTGGATGATCCTGCTGTGGAGATAGGCCGTTTAAAAGAACCGCTGCTTGTGCCAAATTCTGAAGAACGTGAGGGTTATGTACCTAACGTGATCTATTCATGTGGTTCAATAATTCATAACAACAAGTTGATAATACCTTACGGCTTGTCTGATTATTCAACTTCATTTGCAGAGGTTGAAGTGGACGCGCTGATCAACCGCTTGTTAAGCGACGGCGTTTAGCAGATCTTAATGATATATCAAGAGCCCTTTATCCTTTTATCAAAGGTGAAGGGCTCTGTTTTTATAAGCCTGATTTTACTAAAATCACTGTGTTTAGGATTGATCAGGTAATTTACTTCTTCGTCTATAATTGATGAAGGTACTTGCAATAAAGCAGTTTTATTTTTAGTAAGCCATTCTTCGCCAATTTTTTGAGTGACTGGCATCTGCTCAAAGTCTTTCCAGTTAGCAGGGAGATCAATCAAATTAATCACATCTTTTTTAATGCGATCATCAATTTCAATGGTCATAATATTGAATGCCAGGCTTAATCCAATCTGGCTTCGGTGTACAACGTTTTCAAGGCAGGATAATGATCTTGAAGAGGCGGTATAGATAACAAAGGTTTCGTTAGGGTTCCATCTTGCCGCCCTGCCCGATGCCTTCAGGCTGTCGGAATACTGCCTCAATGCAATGCGATATACAAGCATTTTATGCCAAATCACCGTACTGTAAACGTATAAGCTCTTCTTCAATAAGCGTTATACCAGTTACAGTATCCATTAAATCAAATGGCTTTTGATTACCTAAACCATATGCCGGCACACTTAACCATGTGTGAAAGTTATGAGCAGAACCAAATATGGCTATACCTTTTTCAAAAAGTGCAAAAGATTTTAAGATCTTTTCACTTAATGCAGCATCAAGTTTATGATGGTTGTTGGTATGGTTATGTATAGTTTTTACAGTGGTTTTAAACGTTTCCTGGAATTCATTGTGCGTAAAGCCAGAAATATTGATAAAATCAAGGGCAGCCTTTGCATCAAGCCCTTTTTTTGAACTGGTTAAAAGCGCTATAGGATTAGCATATAACGCTTGGTATGGCATTGGACGATGCATAGTGGTTGGGGTTTCATAGTGTTCAAGAAAATCATGAGCCATAAAGCTGGCCTTATCATCAGCAGTTTTATAGCTTTTTGTGTTCTTTTTAGCTGCCTTAGCCTTTTCTTGATCCATAATCAAATTTAGTAATTTTTCTATATGTAAAAAGAAATTTTTCCAATTTTTTGTTTTTTACTGTATTTTAAACACTTTACCTACATTTGCCGTTCTTAAAAGTTATGTTAAAAAGAGTTGTAGTCACAGGTTTAGGCGCCTTAACCCCTATAGGTAATAATGTTGATTCGTTTTGGTCAAATGCAATTGAAGGTAAAAGCGGTGCAGGTAAGATCAGCCATTTTGATGCATCATTATTCCGTTCGCAGGTAGCTTGTGAGTTAAAAGATTTTAGCCCGGCTGCTTATCTTGACCGTGCCGAAATAAAAAGAACAGATTTGTATACTCAATATGCCCTTATTGCTACTGACGAAGCAGTTAATGATTCGGGTTTTGAGTTTTCAAAAATGGATCCGTTTGATGTGGGGGTGATCTGGGGATCGGCACAAGGTGGTACCGATACTTTTGAAAGCCAGATGCGTGAGTATGTAGAAGGAGACGGAACGCCAAGATTTAATCCGTTTTTTGTTCCGAAGTATCTGATCAATATGGCATCAGGTATGATCTCACTTCGTAATGGCTATATGGGCGTAAATTATTCACCTGTTTCTGCTTGCGCTACTGCCAACACAGCCATCATGGACGCTTTTAACTATATCCGTTTAGGAAAAGCTAAGATCATTGTAACTGGTGGTTCTGAAGCGCCTATTACACCTGCTGCATTTGGTGGCTTTAGTTCAATGAAGGCTATGTCTCACAGAAACGAAGATCCGCAGACAGCAGCCCGCCCGTTTGATATAGACCGTGACGGCTTTGTAATGGGAGAAGGGGCGGGAGCTTTAATTTTAGAGGAATACGAGCATGCGGTAAAACGTGGCGCTAAAATATACTGCGAAGTATTAGGTTCGGCCATGACTGCCGATGCTTATCACATGACAGCAACTCATCCTGAAGGGCTTGGTGCGGTAAAAGCAATGCAACTTGCATTAGCAGAAGGCGGACTGACCATTGATGATGTCGATTACTTAAATATGCATGCCACCTCGACACCGGTTGGCGATCTTTCTGAGTCTAAAGCCGTATCAAATATTACAGGCCACAAAAAAACAAAATTGAAGCTAAGTGCTACCAAATCAATGACTGGCCATCTTCTTGGCGCTGCTGGTGCTGTTGAAGCTATACTAAGCATTAAAGCTATTGAAAACGGTATTATACCACCAACAATTAACACTCAAACTTTAGATCCGGAAGTACCAAAGAACTTAAATATCGTACTGCGCGAAGCTATTGACCATCCGGTGAGAGTTGCCATGAGCAATACCTTTGGTTTCGGTGGCCATAACGCAATTACTGTATTTGGTAAAGTTTAATCAGCCAAGTATTTGCTGGTAAAGTTTATAATAATCGTCAACCATTTTATCTAACGAGAAATTGGCTGCTGCCCAATTATAGCATGCTTTACGGTCTATCAGGCTTAATTGATTTATATGGTCAACGGCCTCATCAACTGTTTTTACAAGGTAGCCTGTTTCCTGATGCTTAATCAATTCTGGCATCGACCCGCGATTAAATGCAATAACCGGGGTGCCGCAAAGCATCGCTTCGGCAACACTCATACCAAAGGGCTCGTTAAAATTAATCGGATGCAGCAATGCTGCGGCTTTACCCAACAGCTCTTTGCGTTTTTCAGGGCCTGCATGGCCAACATAAATTACCTGTTCGTTATCAATAAAAGGCTCAACACGCTCGCGGTAATAGTTAGCGTCCTGTACAATGCCGGCAATCAGTAACTTTCGTTTTGCCTTTTTTGCTATTTCAATAGCTTCTGCGGCACCTTTGTCATGATGTATACGGCCAAAATAAAGAAGATAATCTTCGGGTTCAGCGTTGAACTCAAAATCGTCCGTATTTAAACCATTATAAACCGTAGCCAGGTAATTTAATTCGGGGTTACGGTCAGCATTGCTTATAGAAACATAATACCCACGATCATTATACTTTTTATAAACCGGAACAATCTTCGGCGAAGAAAAACCGTGTATGGTGGTAATAACTGGTGTGTTTATTAATCCTGAATAAGTAAGCGGAAGAAAATCAAAGTTGTTATGGATAAGGTCAAAATCAGATGCTTGCTCCATCAGGTTACTAATGTGCAGGCATTCTAAAACCTTAGCATCCTGGGTTCGGTCTTCCTCATAACCCTGTTCACAAACAGATTGTAGCTTACCTGAGGTGATGGAATCGCCGGTGGCAAACAGAGTTACATCAACGCCACGTTTAACCATGCCTTCGGCTATATTTGATGCCACTTGTTCCCATGGGCCGTAATGTCTCGGAGGCGTACGCCAGGCAACAGGAGCTAAAACAGCAACCTTCATGTTGATAATTTATGAATGAGTGATTTAGTGAATCATTGAAATGGTGAATTACAGAATTAGTGAATTAATTACTCACTCATTCTGTAATCACTAATTATTAGCACACTTGCACGTTATGCCCAAATTTGTTGTATTCATACTCCAGCTCAAAAGCTTTAAGTACGGTAAGGTGCGATATAAGGTATGCTAATGTACTTTCGGCGCCCTGGTTACGGTTAATGCCGGTTGGCATCAGACCGTCGCAGCAACCTTTAGTTTCATAATCATAAAGCGGTGCACGCAATGTGTTTTCGCCCAGGAACCATTTGTAGCTCAGGAACATTTTTTCAATGTATTCCGGTTCGCGGAAGGTTTCATAAGCCTGGAAGTGCATCATCACCATAGCCATCGTTTCTATAGCCTGCTGATCAAAGGTAGGGAAGGTGCCGCCACGATAGTACCAGCCGTCATTACCTACCGGACTTAAATATCCGTTAGATAAAGTAAGCTGATCTAAAAACGCCATTGTTTTTAATGCAATCTGCTTTACTTTTTCGTTACCGGTTATCTCGTAGTTGTGCAATAAAGCCAATGGTAATATGGCATTATCATAGGTCATTCCCTCTTCAAACCATTGCCAGTCATCAGACTGTGTTCTTTCATAGGCTTCAATTAACGGTTGCGTTAATCGTATCATTTCCGCCATCATGCCTTCGTCGGTTGGATACACTTTAAGGTAAAGGCAAATACCGATGATGGTGTTTGCCATGCCGCGGATATGCTGCAGGTTGCTAAAATGCGGATATGAACGGTGGAAAAGTTCTAATGCAAACTCGCGGTAAGAATTATTAGCCGCACAGCCGATTAAATGACCCAATGCCCAAATGGTTCTGCCGAATGAGTCCTCTGATCCTACTTCATCCAGGTAACGGCGATCGAAACTTAAGAAGTTACGGAAGTTACCGTCTTCGCACTGCATGTAGTGAATGTAGCTGAGATAAATAGGCAGCAACTCCAAAGCTTCAGGGCTTTTATTGCGCTGATAAGCCATCAGCGCCATAATTAAGGCGCGGGCATTATCGTCAAGGCAATAACCCTCTTTTAAATTAGGGATACCGTATTTAGCGTGTTGTACAATACCCGTATCATCAGTTAAGCGTAATACGTGCGCCATGCTGAATTTAGGCATAATTTCAGGGTCAACAATGCTGTTTTTTAAAATCTTTTCACTGAAATCGTGATTGATAGCAGCTTCCTGCGCAACCTTGATAAACTCTGAACCTATAACAGGCCAGCGTAAATGTAAGCCATAATTGTAAGCGTTTTGTTTAAGTGCGTTCAGCTTATCTTCATTATCTAACAGATCAATAATGGTGTCGGCCAGCATTTCAGAATCTTTAAAATCGAACAGACGGCCGCGGTTATGGTCAAGCAGCTCTGTTGCATGCCAGTATGGTGTTGATACTACAGCAGCACCAGAACCTACTGCATAGGATAATGTACCACTGGTAATTTGCGCCTCATTATGGTATGGCGTAACGTAAATGGTTGTAGCGGTAAGATAATTGATCAGCTCTTCTTCGGCAACAAATTTATTGATGAACGCTAAATGATTAGCGACCTTTAAACGTGTAGCTAATGATTTTAAGCTATCGCGATATTCCTCACCCGAATGCTTAACTACACCAGGGTGAGTATTACCTAAAATGACATAAACTACGTCGGGGTGTTTCTCAACAATTCTTGGTAATGCTTTTACAACGGTTTCGAGGCCTTTGTTGCGGCTGATTAGGCCGAAGGTCAGCATTACTTTTTTATTCTTGAATATGGAAAGGTTTTTAACCGGATTATCTTTTGGCGCTTCCAGGTCCGGAACACCATGTTCGATGATCTGAATTTTATCCGGAGCTATTTCATAGATATTTACCAAAAACTCTACCGCACGCTTGCTCATCACAATGATTTTTGACGATTGCTCGGCAATTTCACGAATGATGATGCGCTGTACATAACTTGGCTCACGCAAAATAGTGTGAAGGATAGAGATCAGCGGTTTTTCCAGCCTGTTTAATAATGGCAGGATATATATACCGCTTTCGCCCCCATAAATACCAAACTCATGTTCTAAAATGCAGGCATCAGCGTCGCTGGTATTGATGTAGTTGGCAGCGCGTATATAATCTTTCTGATCATTCTGTCTGATTACATATTTTACTTCTTCAGGATACTCATACTCCTGCAGGTTTTCAGAATCATTGATGGCAACAACATATCCATTTTGTAAAACGTTTTTTCGTTCGGGAAAATTTGCGCTGATGGCGCGCATTAAATTGTAGTTAAAGGTTGCTATGCCACACTCGCGCGGTGTATAGGTTGATATATATGCTATTTTCATGTTTATAAGTAGTGTTCTGTTTTATGCTTGCTTTTTCGCTTTTTAGCGACACCGGGTGACTTAAAAAAAGGCCACATAATTTGATCTTAACAGCTTTTGTATGCTTAATCGGCAGAAATATTCCGGTGCCCGTTATAGAGCATAAACTGTACCAATATAATTAGCAGATATATACTTAAAATTACAGTTTTGTTAACTATTAAAGCTGTTTGTACAATGATCAATTGCAGCTAAAATAATGCTGCAAGCCCGGCGTATTTCATCTTCTGTAATAATTAGCGGAGGGGCGATGCGCATCGAGTTATCGCAGTGCAAAAACCAGTCGGTAATTAACCCGTTTTCAATACATCGGTCAATCACGGCTTTATTAAAAACAAAGCTATCCAGCTCAGCAGCCAGCATCAGTCCTTTGCCACGTACCTCTTTAATAGCAGGGTGTACCAGCAAATCTTTAAAAAGCTGGTTCTTGGCATCTACACCTTTAATTAAGTCTTCGTCGATAAGTGCTTCTAAGGCTGCTAAACCCGCAGCACAGTTTACCGGGTGACCGCCAAAAGTAGTGATGTGCCCAAGTATAGGATTATTTTTTAATGACGACATGATCTCTGTCGATGCGACAAACGCACCGATAGGCATGCCACCACCTAATGCTTTTGCCAGCAAAAGAATATCGGGTACAATGTTGAAATGCTCAAATGCAAACATTTTTCCGCTTCGTCCAAAGGCTGCCTGTATCTCATCAAGTATGAGCAGTGTGCCTGTTTCGGTGCATCGTTTGCGTAAAGCCTGCATGTAGGCTACGTCTGGTACACGTATACCAGCCTCGCCCTGTATGGTTTCTAAAATGACACAAGCTGTTTTATGGGTGATCTTTTCAAGATCGGGCAGGTGATTGAAGTTGATAAATTTTACCCCCGGTAGTAAAGGGCGGTAAGCCTGCTTAAATTCTTCGTTACCCATAACGCTTAGCGCACCGTGGCTACTGCCATGATAAGAGTTATTAAATGCTATGATCTCGTGGCGTTTAGTATAACGCTTTGCCAGCTTTAATGCTCCTTCCACAGCTTCGGCACCCGAATTAACAAAATATACCGAGTTAAGATTTGACGGCAATAGGCTTACCAGTTTTTCTGCAAAACGTACCTGCGGGGTTTGCACATACTCGCCGTACACCATCAGGTGCATATACTTTTCAACCTGTTCTTTTACAGCATTAACCACGTTTGGATGGCAATGGCCGATGTTGCTTACACCAATACCCGATATCAGGTCCATAAAGGCCCTGCCCTTGGCATTGTACATATAAATGCCTTGTGCCCGTTCAAACTGAAGTAGTAAGGGGAAGTCCGTAGTTTGTGCGTTGTTGGCTAAAAATAACTGGCGTAGCGTTAACATATTACAAAAATACAAAAGGCTTGCCGATTACAACGACAAGCCTTTTGCGAGTGGCACAGATAATATCAATTTCCCGGAGTTCTGCGTTCGCGGAGTTGTTTATATAACTCCTCTCGAAACTCCTGTTCGCTTTTATAAAGGGTGCTTACCTTATCAGCAGGTAAAATTTTTAAAAATTCAGACTGGTACCTTTTACGGATAGCAAGCAGTTGCTGCTCATAAGCAATATCACGGTTAGCTTGTTCCATACCGCTGATTTGGGTATTGTTGTTGTTTTGGCGTTTCTGTGCTAAAACAACACTTAGCTCGCCCTGATACTGGTTATACAAAGGCCAAAATCGGTCTGCTTCTTCAGGCGACAGATCAAGGCGTTTGTTGATGTAAGCGTTTTTTATCGCATCCAGCTTAGGGAAACGTTTGGCCTGCCGGGTAGGATGGGTTTCCCTAAAAGCCTGGCCAGGGTATGGCGAAGGGCGGAGCTGTGCTTTTGCAGCCTGCCCAAAAGTAAATAGTGTTAGTATGAATAAAATAATTTTCACCAGCCTTTTCATTACCCCTAATGATGTTAATTGTTGCTCAGATAATCAGCCAGATCATCTGTGCTTACAGCGTTAAGATCGTTTGCTTCGCTTTGATCATCTATTGCCTTGTTGCCCGTGTTGTCCAAATGATATTGCAGGTAACCTTCAATCGTATTATCCGGAATTTCAGATAATGCCTTGTGCAGGTATGAACGGTCATGCTGTGCCCTTGGATTGATCTCCCCGAAGAAAATACCAGCGCCGATAATCAAGGCAAAACATGCAGCCGTAGCATACTTGAATGTACCTGATGAGATCAGCCTTTTTACAAGGCCCTTACGCTGAATAGCATCCATGCCGGTAGCCTGGTTCATTACTTTGCGGTTAAGGTTTTCAAAGTAATTTTCAGGTACGCTGAAAGGTGTTTCCCGGCTTAATGTTTCCTCAACGAAAATACGGCTTTGTATCTGTGCGGCCATATCATCAAAATACCCATCCGGAACGGCAAAGGTGTTTGCATGGTCACCTATCGCTTCCTCAATCTTTACCCGGGCCATAATGCTGGTGCTCAATTGCTCAAAATAGCCATTGGGCACTGCAAAGCTTTCAGCATCTGCCGACGCTGCTTCTTCAATGCTGATCCTGCTTGTGATTTTTGTGCTCAGGTCATCAAAGTAACCCTGTGGCACTGTAAAGTTCTCGCTTTCGGCAGGTGCAGCTTCCGTTATGGCTATTTTAGCAGCAATACGGTTGCTTAGCTCTTCAAAATAATTTTCCGGGACAGCAAATTGCTGCGACGAAGGTGTAACTAAATCATTTAACTGAACGCTCGATATTATCCGCTCTTCAAGGCCGTCAAAATAGCCAACAGGCACCGTAAACGGGTTACCGGGGGTAACCTGTTTAAGTGACATGTAATCGTCTGGCCACTCTTTGTTGTCTATATCGGTTTTCATATCGTAGTATAGATACTTATCCTGTCCAAAGGTTTAAAGATAAATTTAAAATTAATCTTTAGATAGTAAAAAGCTCTCTATCTTCTTTACCGCAAGGTGAAACGAAGCTTTTAAAGCGCCTACGCTTGTGCCTAAAACTTCAGACATTTCTTCATATTTCATATCATCAAAATACTTCATGTTGAAAACCAGTCTTTGTTTTTCGGGCAGTGTAAGCAATGCCTGCTGCAATTTCATCTGTGCTTTATCGCCGTTAAAGTAAGTTGAATCGGCTAATGATTCAGCCAGTTCATAAGATACTTCGTCAAGCGGTATGTTGTTCTTTTGTTTTTTCTTATTAAGAAAAGTGATGCACTCGTTAGTTGCTATACGATACATCCAGGTGTATAACTGTGCATCGTTCCTGAAACCTAAAAGGTTTTTCCAGACTTTAACAAACACGTCCTGTACAATGTCGTCGGCATCGTCATGATCAATAACCATGCGGCGTACATGCCAGTAAATCTTTTGCTGATATTTTTTCAGCAAAAGATTAAAGGCTTCATTCCGTGTGCGTTCTTCCCGGAATTTACTTAATATTTCAGCGTCTTCGACCTGTACAGCCATTTATTAAATTTTTATACAAAAGCTTCTTTATACAAAGTTTTTTTTCTTTCAATAGCGCGTTTAGCTGCAGACACAATATGCGCTGCATCTAAACCATATTTTGCCATCAATTGTTCTGGCGTACCGCTTTCGCCAAAGCTGTCATTCACTGCAACATACTCCTGCGGCGCAGGTACGTTGGTTGCCAGCAATTGCGCAACGCTGTCGCCAAGGCCGCCCAGGCGGTTATGCTCTTCGGCGGTTACTACGCAACCTGTTTTAGCTACCGATGCCAGCACGGCTTCGTTATCTAACGGTTTAATCGTATGGATGTTTACAATTTCTGCATTGATACCTTCATCTGCCAGTATTTCACCAGCTTTAATTGCTTCCCAAACCAAGTGGCCGGTTGCAAATATACTCACATCAGTACCCTCATTAACCATCCATGCTTTACCGATCTCGAATTTCTGGTCGGCATCTGTAAAGATAGGCATTACAGGGCGGCCAAACCGAAGGTAAACCGGGCCATGATATTCTGCAATAGCAATGGTTGCGGCTTTGGTCTGGTTATAATCGCATGGGTTAATCACCGTCATGCCGGGCAGCATTTTCATTAAGCCAATGTCTTCTAATATCTGGTGAGTGGCACCGTCTTCGCCTAAAGTTAAACCGGCGTGTGATGCGCAGATCTTAACGTTTTTATCTGAGTAGGCTATCGACTGGCGGATCTGATCATAAACACGGCCGGTTGAAAAGTTGGCAAAAGTTCCGGTGAACGGAATTTTACCACCGATGGTTAAGCCCGCAGCCATACCCATCATGTTAGCCTCAGCAATGCCTGTCTGAAAAAAGCGTTCAGGAAAAGCATTGATAAAATCCTGCATTTTAAGTGAGCCGATCAGGTCGGCGCATAAAGCAACTACCTGGTCATTGCGTTTACCGGCTTCTAATAAGCCAGCGCCAAAGCCAGAACGTGTATCTTTTTTATCTGTGTAAGTGTATTTTTTCATTATATCAGCCTCACCCCAACCCCTCTCCGGAAGAGAGGGGCTCGGGCATAATGTTAATAATTGTATTGTTTAAAAAGATAATTTAGTAGCGGTCAACTCGCACCTCACAACTCGTAACTCACACCTCAAACTAATAGTCGCCTAAAGTTTCTTCCAGTTGAGCTAAAGCCTGTTCAAGCTGCGCGTCGTTTGGTGCAACGCCATGCCATTTATGGCTGCCCATCATAAAGTCTACGCCATAGCCCATTTCGGTATGCAGTAGAATTACTACAGGCTTGCCCTTGCCGGTGCGTTGTTTTGCTTCTGCCAGGGTGGTAAGCAATGCTTCCATATCATTACCCTTGCTTTCTAAAACGTCCCAACCAAATGCTTCCCATTTTGCATGCAGGTTACCTAAAGAAAGTACCTGGTTTGTTGAGCCATCTATCTGCTGGCCGTTAACGTCAACTGCGGCAATCAGGTTATCAACTTTATTATGCGGTGCAAACATGGCAGCTTCCCATATCTGGCCCTCTTGCAGTTCGCCGTCGCCATGCAGTGTATAAACAATACGGTCGTCGCCGTTTAATTTCTTAGCTAAAGCAGCGCCAATGGCCACTGATAAACCCTGACCCAATGAGCCAGATGCTATGCGTATGCCCGGTAAACCTTCGTGGGTAGTTGGGTGGCCCTGTAACCTTGAATCAAGTTTACGGAAGGTTTTAAGCTCTGATTTGTCAAAGTATCCCGAATGTGATAACACACTGTAAAATACTGGTGAAATGTGGCCGTTTGATAAGAAGAAAAGGTCTTCTCCTTTGCCGTCCATTGAAAAATCAGGATTGTGCTTCATTACAGAAAAGTATAAAGCAACAAGGTAATCTGTACAACCCAGAGAACCGCCCGGGTGCCCTGACTGGCAGCCGTGTACCATACGGACAATATCGCGCCTAACCTGCGATGCTATCCGCTTTAACTCATTGATATCGTTTGTCATTAAAGTAATTAGGATTGAATAATACAGCTAAAATAAATATTATAACCGAATGCCCTAATGTTTCATCAATAATTAGGGCAAATAGAACTATGTTAGCATAAAAAAACAGGAATTATGTGGTGGATATATGCACTGCTGTCGGCACTGTTTGCCGCTTTAACAGCCATTTTTGCAAAGCTTGGAATCAAGAATGTTAACTCAGATCTGGCCACTGCCATACGCACAGCAGTGATACTGGTGATTGCATGGGGAATAGCCATTGTGAGGGGAGAGGCTGCTGGTATAGGTCAGCTGAATAAAACTAACTGGCTTTTCCTGGTACTTTCGGGTTGTGCAACGGGCCTTTCGTGGATATTTTATTTTAAGGCTTTGCAAATGGGAAAGGTATCACAGGTAGCGCCTGTAGATAAGCTGAGCGTTGCCTTAGCCATTATATTATCGGTTGTGTTTTTGAAAGAACAACTGACATGGAAAACAGCAGTGGGCGCATCATTGATTATTACAGGCACTATTGTGCTGATCTTTTAATTATTTCTTTAAAAGATCAAGCACCTGCTGAGATGAATTTTTGGTGTCAACCTTGCCAATGATGTGCGAGATCACGCCATCGCCGTCAATGATAAAAGTTGAACGGTTAACACCCATATATTTTTTACCGTACATGTTTTTCTCAACCCAAACGCCATATGCTTCAACAATAGCATGGTCAGTATCGGCAATCAGGGTAAAAGGTAAGCTGTATTTGGTCTCAAATTTTTTGTGCGATTTTTCATCGTCAACGCTTACGCCAATTACCTCGTAGCCTTCTCCTGTTAAATACTGATAGTTATCTCTGAAACTGCATGCTTCGGCTGTACAGCCGGGGGTGTCATCTTTCGGGTAAAAATAAAGGATGACGGTTTTACCTTTAAAATCTGATAAAGAAACGTTGTTTCCGTTTTGATCTTTGGCGGTAAAGTCTGGTGCTTTGGTGCCTTCGGTTAGTGTTGTCATTATCTGTAAAATTCTGCGTTGTAAACAGCCTGGTTGTTTTTATTGTCGGTAACGGTAAGTTCAATCGTATGCTTGCCCGCACCAACCTGATCATCAAAGAAGTAATTAAGTATTTTTGTTTTATAATCCCATTGCATCAGTACAAACTTGCCATCAATTTTACCGATGTATGATTGTATGCCCGATAAATTATCGCTCATGCGGAATGAGATTGCTCTTTTGCCAGCCATGCTGCCACCTTTTATAAGATTTATAGCTCGGATTACCGGCGCTACGGTATCTATCCTTACGTAAAATTCGCCAAAGCCGGATGCATGGCCTTTTACATAACCATCTTCGTAAGTGCCGCCCTGTGCGCCGTTCGTAGTACTGAAGATCACGGCCTTATCGGCAAGTCGGCCAATGGTACTATCTGGTTTAATCCAAACCTCAAAGCTATCGTGTATCGGTGTTAACCGGTTATGCAGGCGATAGGTAGCCGAGTAAGCGCCTGTATGGCGTGGTAATGTGGCAAATGTAAAATCCAGATCATCATAAAGATTACCCTGGGGGATAACTACCTTAATGTTGCCGTTTACGAAGGTATTGGTTTGGTCATACTTAAAGCGTGTACTGCCAGCAGGCGGCGTATAGGTCTTTTCTTCCGGTCCTGCCTTTATTTTTACTGATAAAGTACTTGTATTACCGGCTACATCTTTAAGTACATATTGCAGGTCGTGCACTTCATCGTCATTTAGTTTAATGATGCCACGATTGATCGATTGCGGATACAGCGTAATTTTAGCGCCGGGTAAAACAAAGCATTTCTGAATGAAACGCCTGGAGATTTGATATGCCGGATAGTCGATATAAGCATTGATGGCATGTGTCTGGTCAAAAGCAAAACGCTCAACGGCATAAGTGTAAACGGTAGTACCATCTAACTTTAACTCGAGCGAGTAAATGCCATTATGATTCGCAGATGCGCTGTTACGGTCGTCACAGCTGATACCGAAACCGGCTTCGTGACCTACAGTAATTACCTGCGGGTTGGTTAAATGGTAATTACCATTGGCTCCTGCAACTCCAAAGTCAGACCGGGGCGTATGCTCGCTGAATGGTTCACCGTTCAAATGATAAACGGCCATTCCCCATATGGCAGGTGGGATATGGTCTGGTATCGTCAGCCCGAATAATTGCGGATTTACAGTTTCTTCTGTATTGGAATCGCGTAGCTCAAAATGCAAATGCGGCCCGGCTGATCCACCTGTGTTGCCAGATAATGCAATTACCTGACCGGTGGCTACAGGCAGCTGGAATGGTCCAAGATTAAAATCAACAATATCTTTTTGATGCTCTAACTGGTAAGCTTTTACTACGCGTTCAATCTCGGGCGAAAACCTTTGCAAGTGCCCATAAACAGAAGTAAAGCCATTGGGGTGCGTAATGTAAACAGCATTACCAAAGCCACCGAATTGTACACGCAACCTGGATACATAACCCATGTAAGTAGCATGTACCGGGTAGCCTTCACGCTGATTGGTGCGGAAGTCTAAACCGGAGTGGAAGTGGTTTGGCCTCAGTTCGCCGAATGACCCAGCTGTACTTGGCGGCAGGTCAAGCGAGTAGCGGAAAATGTCTTTAGGATATTGTTTAACCTGTATTGGTTGATCTTGTGCCTTACTGCCAAAAACGCACAGTACGGACATCAGCAAAGCACATAAGGTAGATTTGATCATGCTTATTTCACGTAAAAATCAAGTAACTGCTCATCTTCCAGAAATCCCTCAAGGTGGTCGCCAATGTTAACTTTGGCCACACCTTCTGGTGTTCCGGTGTAAATAAGGTCGCCTTTTTTTAACGTGATATATTGAGATACGAATGCAATAATGCGCTCAAAAGAAAACAACAGATCCTTGGTATTGCCAATTTGACGCGCTTCACCGTTTACATTCAATCTGAAGTTAAGATTGTATAAGTCCTGAAATTTAGATTTAGGTACAAAGTTGCTTACAGGGGCAGAGCCGTCAAATGCTTTGGCCAGTTCCCAGGGCAAGCCCTTCTCTTTGTGTTTTGACTGGATATCGCGTGCAGTAAAATCTATGCCTAAAGCAACTTCATCATAATAAGCGGCAGCAAATTTCTCATCAATGTGTTTGCCTTCTTTGCTGATCTTTAATACAAGCTCAATCTCATGGTGTACATCCTGCGAAAACTCAGGCAGGTAAAAAGGTTTATTGTCTTTAAGCAGTGCGGTATCGGGTTTCATAAAAATCACCGGCACTGTAGGTACAGGGTTGTTCAGTTCTTTAGCGTGTTCCGCATAATTGCGGCCTATAGCAATAATCTTCATGGTCAGCGTTTGCGATCTAAAATCCCAAAACTAACATTATAGATGCTAAGATGTTGGCGGCAATTAAAATTTTATAAAAACAGATACACTTGAGTAATAAAAGCCGGGGCGGCGCAGTTATATTAAAGTACGGAAATACGCTTAATAATAGACTCGGTACCAACGGTCACCCTTACAAAGTAAAAGCCGCTGCTTAGCTGCTTATTAAGGTTGTAAGAAAATGTCCGGTCGCCCTGTTCCATATGCTGCGATAACAGGGTAAGCACACTATTACCTAATACATCCATTATACGGATGGTAACGGTAGAGTTACGTGAGATGGTGTATTTCAGATTGATCTGATCAGTAATAGGGTTGGGGAATATCTGTACGTTACTTAACAGCTTATTATCTTCAGGTTTAGCCATACCCGCTTTTGCTGATGACGGGTTGATAATAGTTTTTAACGAAGGGAAGCTGAAGTGAAAACCTTTAAGATATGATTGCTTGGTAGCCGGTTTGTTTTTGATACGGATGTAAGCTGTATCATTAGCAAATGTTTTATCTGCGGAAAAGGCAAAATTAATCGATATCGCTATTGCGAGTGTCAATGTCCATAAAAAATGATAAGTAAATTTTTGCCTCATGATTAAAATTCACATTACAAAACTATGAATAAACAGGCTTAATTCGTTATCAATAATTCACTTTTAGTAATTATTTTAACATAATTTAACAAAATTAAACTTATAGTGTTGCAATTACACAATGTTAAGTGTTTACGTAAGATAAGATAATTATGTTATAAACAAACATTTAAATACTTTTGTATTTTCTTTATATAAAAAAGTGACACATCACAAAGATTTACAAAGGCTAACCGCCGCTGGTGTTCTTATCAGTCTGGGTATAATTTACGGTGACATCGGAACTTCCCCGTTATACGTTTTCAAAGCAATAGTAGGTAAACAAAACATTTCTGAGTTACTGGTACTTGGCGGTGTATCGCTTATTTTCTGGACACTAACCCTACAAACCACTATAAAATACGTTGTTATTACGCTTAAAGCGGATAACAAGGGCGAAGGGGGGATATTCTCGCTTTTTTCGCTGGTAAGAAGAAAGGCAAAATGGTTAATTGTGCCTGCAGTGTTGGGCGGTTGCGCCCTGCTTGCTGATGGTATTATTACACCGCCTATTACCATATCATCCGCAATAGAAGGCTTGCGTACTTATTACCCAACCTTACCAACGGTTACTATCGTAATTGTTATTATAGCGGTGTTATTCTTTATACAGCAGTTTGGTACATCGCTGGTGGGCAAGGCATTCGGGCCTATCATGTTTTTATGGTTTACCATGATGGGTGTTTTAGGTGTTACCTACATTGTGCAAGAGCCGTGGATCATAAAGGCGCTTAGCCCTCACTATGCGGTTATGCTGCTTAGTTCTATACCGCTTTCAGAATCGTTTATCATACTTGGTGCAGTATTCTTATGTACCACAGGTGCCGAGGCATTATATTCAGACCTTGGGCATTGCGGCCGTGCAAACATCCGCGTAAGCTGGGTATATGTTAAGCTTTGCCTTGTACTTAACTACCTGGGGCAGGCTGTGTGGCTTTTACAACGTAACGGTCAGCAGCTTGATCTTAATATTCAGAACCCGTTTTACCAGATCATGCCGTCGTGGTTTTTGATCTACGGTATCAGTATTGCAACCATCGCAGCTATTATTGCCAGTCAGGCTTTAATTTCGGGTTCATTTACGTTAATAGCCGAGGCTGTACGCCTTAACCTTTGGCCAAAAGTTAAGATCAATTATCCGTCTGAGCAAAAGGGGCAATTATACGTGCCAAGTGTGAACTGGCTGCTGGCAGCAGGTTGTATCGGTGTGGTATTGTTATTCCGTGCATCAGACAGGATGGAAGCTGCCTACGGTTTAAGTATTACCGTAGCCATGCTGATGACCACTATTCTGGTATCCAAGTTTTTGCGCAGAAGGAAATATCCCACTTATGTTATAGCCATATTCCTGGTGGTATACCTTTCCATAGAAGGTACCTTCCTTTTTGGTAACCTGGTTAAATTTATACATGGCGGCTGGTTTACATTATCTGTAGGCCTGGTGCTGTTTATTGTAATGTGGAGCTGGCACACCGCCCGTAAAATCCGTAACCGATATGTTAAATTTGTTGAGATAGAAGATTATTTCGGCATTATCAAAGAACTTAGCGATGATGCAAGTGTCCCTAAATATGCTTCGCAATTGGTATACCTTACCAGCGCTAATTTCAACTCAGAGGTTGAATCGAAAATCATTTATTCCATACTGCAAAAGCAGCCTAAGCGCGCAGATGTTTATTGGCTGGTACACGTGGATGTAATGGACGAGCCTTATACCAGGGAATACGAAGTAGATTTCTTAGTGCCCAACAAACTGATCCGTATTGATTTTAAATTAGGTTTCAGGGTGGAGCAGCAAATCAACCTGCTTTTCCGTAAAGTGGTTGAGGACTTGGTGAAAAGGGGAGAAGTGGATATCACCAGTAAATATGACTCGTTGAACAAGCATAAAATAGTTGGCGACTTCCGTTTTGTGGTAATTGAAAAAGTGGTATCGCGGTCGCATTACCTTTCCTTTTACGAAAAAGGTATTATGGCACTATACCAATACCTTAAAAAGATCAGCTTATCTGAAGAACGTAACTTCGGGTTGGATCTTAGTTTTGTTACTATCGAGAAAGTGCCTTTAATGCTGGCAGACCCCGAAACGGTACAAATACACCGTATAAAGTAGTTCTCTGACTTATAAAAAACTAATTGCCGCAGATACAATCTGCGGCTTTTTATTATTATTAAGCCAGTTCTGCCATAAGGCTTTGAAAGTTTAATTGCCGGGTGTACATGGTAAGGTTGCCATGCTCATCAGTAGGCCATTGCTCACGCGGGCGATCCCAATAAAGCTCAACCCCGTTTTCGTCCGGGTCATTTAAATAGATGGCTTCAGATACACCATGATCTGAGGCACCTGTAAGCGGGTAACCTGCATCCATTAGTCTTTTAACAATTGCCGCAAGATCCTTACGTTCGGGATACAAAATAGCTGTATGATATAAGCCCGGTGCACGCTCAGGTGCAGGAGCAGAATTTTTGCTATGCCAGGTATTTAGCCCAATATGATGATGATAACCACCTGCTGAAATAAATGCAGCGGCATCGCCATAAGTAACCATCAGTTCAAAGCCTAATAAACCACAGTAAAAGTCAAGTGATTTTTGCAGGTTGCTAACTTTTAAATGTACATGGCCTATGCGTGTTTGAGCTGGAATTTGATAATCTGCCATAATATATGTTTAAACATTCAAATTTAGTGTTTTAGAAATAGTCGCTTAATTTTCTATTGTAATATTTATATCAAATAATAATTATAGGCGTTTAATTATACATATTTGACGCGGGCAACTGCCTTTCACAATTTAATGAATAAATACTTTCTTCTCGGGATATTACTAATAGCTTTTACAATTGCTAAGGGGCAAAACAAGGCTTCAATAAAAGGCAGAATTATTGATTCGCTTAACCGTACACCTGTAGAATTTGCAACGGTGGCCGCGCTTGAACAACGCGACACCACTTCTAAACTTATTTCTTACACCTTGAGCGACAAGAACGGCGCTTTTACCTTACATAATCTTCCGGAAAATAAGCCAGTTAAACTGCTGATCTCATACGTGGCTTACGAGGCGTATCGTAAGATATTTACTTTTAAAAACGCAGAGGTTAAAGATCTGGGTGATATAGAAATGATTGCCAAGCAACTGAAAGAAGTTGTTATTAAAGGCGAACGATTACCGGTTACTACAAGGAAAGATACCATTGTTTTTGATGCCGAAGCTTTTAAAACCAGGCCAAACGCCGTGGTTGAAGACTTGCTTAAAAAGCTGCCGGGAGTAGAGGTTGACCAGGACGGGAAAATTACCGTGATGGCTAAGGCTGTAAGTAAGGTGCTGGTTGACGGGCACCGATTTTTTCCGAGTGATATACGCATGGCTACCAAAAATATTGATGCGGACATGATCTCAAAAGTTGAAGTTTATGACGACCGCGAAGACGATCCGGATCATTTGATCCCGCAGTCGCAAGTGAACAAGGTGATCAACCTTAGATTTAAGAAGCTACTGAAGAAAAGTATTTTTGGTAAGGCCTATGCCGGTGCAGGTACCGGCGACCATTACCAGGGTGGGGGGCTGCTAAATATGTTCAGGGATACCTTGCAGGTAAGTTTGCTGGGCTATTCAAATAATCTGAATAATACCGGGTTTGATTATAGCGACTTGTATGCCCAGGGTGGTTTAAACCGCGGAGGTTCCCAAACATTTGGGCAGGGCGGTTTTTTTGGAGGCGGATCTGGCAAACAAACAGCAACGGCAGCGGGTGTAAACATTAATACCGACTATGGCAAAAAGCTGCAGATCAATTTTGCCTATTTATTAAGGCATGTTAAAACAAGCAATTATACGGTTAACAACAGGCAGCAGCTATTAGGTGACACAACGGCTGTAACCCAATCAATAAACAACGGTAGTAACGTTTTAAACAGTCACGCTTTTAGCAGTACATTCAGGTTGAAGCCCAGCGATGCAACGCTGATCACTTATTACCCTTCTGTAAATATTACTCAAAATTCAGGAATTAACAGTAACACCAGTAATAGCTACAGCAACTTTATTAATCCTATAAACAATGCAGTAAGCGGCAGCAACACTTCTGGAAATTCTTTTCAATTCCAGCATAGTTTCAACTATAATCATCAATTTAATAATAAAGGTGAATCCATTGATATAGATCATACTTTAAACTTAAGCCCTAATCGTAATGATAGTTATAGTATAGACGACCTTACATCCTACGTAGCAACCTTACCATCCTATTCATTACATCGCTTAGCACAATCAAAATCCCAAAGCACAAACGCTAATGTAAACCTGCGCTACCGATATCCTGTTATAAAAAAACTGATACTCCAGGTTGATGCGTCTACCGAGTACAGTAAGGAACTAAACAGGTTGCTTAATTTTAATTATAACCCGGTAACCGGTAACTATGATAGTCTATTAGTTGACCAAAGCAGCGACCTTACCCGTAAAAGATGGACCAATGTTGTTTCGCCGGGCATCACTTATGAGTTTGCCAAAAATGTGAGGATTGACGCGCATTTGGATCTTCAATCACAATTAATAAACAATGCTTTTGGACGCAATAGCGCCGATGTTGACCGCCATTACTTCTTCCTCTTACCAAGGATCAACCTTAATATTAATAATTTCTACGTTGCTTATTCTAAGTCGGCGCAGTTACCTAATATTGGCGATATGGTCCCTTATTCGGTGGTGTTTAGTCCGGTTTATTCAGTAACCGGAAATCCTGACCTGAAAGCGACGACACAAAACTACTTTAGCCTCGGCTATAATAAATACAATTTCGAATCTGGGATAAGTTATTCAGGTAACGCAAGGTTCTCATACGAACAAAATGGTGTTTTCAGGCAACGTACTGTAGATGCCGACCTGGTTGAAACAAGCACACCTATTAATAAAAGCGGCAGATACACATATGGTGCAAACTTTTATGTGAGTAAGCGTTTCAAAAAGAAAGCTGATTTGCAAGTTTCGGCCACTACTAATGCAGGCTTTAATTCAAGCCACAATTTCTTTGTGCTGAACCGTCAAAACGGTTACCAGGATAACTTTAACTTTAATATTTCGGAAAGTTTGATCATCAATTATAAGGATGTTGTGCAAATAGAACCCCGGTATACGGTTAGCGAAATTTACACTAAGTATACTGGTGTAGATTATCCAAGCCAAAATTACATCTCACATTATGGCAGTGCACATTTTAATTTCACCTTTCCATACAAATTAAATTTGGATGGAGATTATGCTTATAAGTATAACCCAATGGTTGCCCCGGGTTTTCAGAAAAATTCAAATCTTTTAAACCTAAGCCTTGCCAGGCAGTTGTTGAAGAAAGACCGGGGCGAGATCAGGCTATCCTGTTATGATATCTTCAATCAAAATATCAGTACAAGCCGGTCAATCAATGAAAACGTAATTACCGATACGCAGGCACAAATTATTAAAAGGTATTTCATGCTTACTTTACAGTACAAGTTTAACAAGTCGGTTACCAAGTAAGCATAACTGCAAAATGTGTGCATTTGTGCCACATTACGTATCTTTGCCGCATGGTTATAAAATCGGCAGAGTTTGTTTGCAGCAACACCCAGATATCAAAATTACCACCACCGGTAAAGCCGGAGTATGCGTTTATCGGGCGCTCTAACGTAGGCAAATCATCGCTGATTAATATGCTTACAGCAAAAAAGGGCCTCGCTAAAACATCTCAAACACCGGGTAAAACCCAACTGATCAACCATTTTATAATTAATGATGATTGGTACCTGGTCGACTTGCCTGGCTATGGTTATGCGCGTATCTCTAAAAGCAAAAAGGAAGACTGGAATAAATTTATCCGCACTTATCTTGATAAGCGTGAGAGCCTGCAATGTGTATTGGTTTTGATTGACAGCCGCCTGGAGCCGCAGAAAATAGACCTTGAGTTTTGCAACTGGCTTGGCGAGAAAGGACTGCCATTTGTAATTATATTTACAAAGGCAGATAAACAATCATCATTAAAGACAGATCAAAACGTTGCGCTGTTCAAAAAAGCATTACTGGCCACTTTTGAGCAGATGCCTGATTATTTTGTTACGTCATCTGAAAATAAAACAGGCCGCGACGAGGTTTTAGATTTTATTGATGGTGTAAATAAGCAGTATTAATTATAAAAAACACACCCTTAACCCCTCTCAAGAGGGGAATGATAACTAATATAAAATGAAAAAATATTTCTCATTAGTAACTTTTTCACATACCATATTTGCTATGCCATTTGCCTTTATCGGCTTTTTTTTGGCAGTAAGCACTACGGCCAGCACGTTTCAATGGCAAAAATTAGTGCTGATGGTGCTTTGTATGGTTTTCGCACGCAATTCGGCTATGGCGTTTAACCGTTACCTTGACCGTGATATAGATGCTAAAAATCCCCGTACCAAAGTGCGCGATATACCGGCAGGCCGCATATCACCGGCAGCAGCATTAACCTTTACAATAGCTAATTGTGCCTTATTTCTGTTAGCAACATGGTTTATTAATCCGCTTTGTTTTTATCTTGCACCTGTAGCATTATTGGTGGTGTTAGGGTATAGCGCTACCAAACGCTTTACGGCACTGTGCCACATGGTACTTGGTTTAGGTTTGTCATTAGCGCCTATAGGAGCTTATTTAGTTGTTACAGGCCATTTCGATTTATTACCGATATTTTTCTCGTTATCTGTTTTGTGCTGGGTAAGCGGTTTCGATATTATTTACGCCTTACAGGATGAAGACTTTGACCGTGGGGAGAAGCTGCACTCTATCCCTGCATGGCTGGGTAAGGTAAACGCCTTGCGCTTGTCAAGTTTTTTACATGTGCTATCAGCAGCTTTTATTATAATGCCTGCTTTTTTTACGCATGTGGGTTTTCCATATTACTTAGGTATCGGCGTATTTTGCAGCATGCTGGTTTATCAGCATAGTTTGGTAAAACCTAATGACCTTACCCGTGTAAACTTTGCCTTTATGACTACAAACGGTATAGCAAGCGTGGTTTTTGCCGTGCTGTTTCTTATTGACCGTTTATGGATACGCTAAAAGCAACCGCCAGCTTCAGAAATCATATAAGTCAATTTGTTGAATACACCGACGAAGAGTGGGCATTGTTTTGCAGCTATCTTGAATTTGGCCAGCTGAAAAAGAAAGATCACTTTACCGAAAATGGTAAGGTTTGTAATCATATCGCCTTCATCAGTAAAGGTTCATTACGGTACTACCATATGATGGATGGCGAAGACATTACAGGTTACTTCAGCTTTGAAAACGAATTTGCCAGTTCATACAAAAGCTTCCTGACCAGGCAGCCTGCTGTTAACTATGTACAGGCACTTGAAGATACCGAGTTGGTTTTAA
Source organism: Mucilaginibacter sp. KACC 22063 (assembly GCF_028736115.1). Lineage (NCBI taxonomy): Bacteria > Pseudomonadati > Bacteroidota > Sphingobacteriia > Sphingobacteriales > Sphingobacteriaceae > Mucilaginibacter > Mucilaginibacter florum. The sequence goes on from NZ_CP117877.1 coordinate 1,622,124, forward strand.
TTAGTCATCATAACTGGCAGACCATGCTGGGGCACCCGGTTCTGGCTTATAAAACTGAACGTTTCGGGCGATTGTTCGCCGAGTATTATCTCATCTGTTATGAGGAACGTGTAACCGCATTTATTACGCAATCGCCGGAAGAGCGCTATCTGAAACTACTTGAAACAGGCCGCGAGATCTTACAACGTATCCCGCAGCATTACGTGGCCAACTTTTTAGGCATTACGCCGGTATCTCTGTCCCGTATCCGCAAGCGGATATTGCAGTCTTAAATACCTCATTTTCTTATCTTAAGTTAACGTTTTCTTGTTCGGTATGCATGTACGTTTGTATCATACAAAACAATAAAGCAATGCATACCATATTAGGAGCCGGCGGGCCAGTAGCCAATGCGCTTACCCGTCAATTAATAAACAAGAATGAAAATATCCGCTTAGCAAGCCGTCGCCCATCTACGTTTAAAGGCGATAACATCAGCTGGCAAAAAACAGATCTGCTTAATTATAACGAAGTACTTAATGCCGTTAAAGGTTCGGAAGTATTTTACCTTACCGCGGGTTTAGTTTACGATAAAGACGTATGGCGCCAGCAATGGCCGGTAATTATGCAGAACATGATTAATGCCGCAAAAGATACCGGCTCACGTTTCATCTTTTTCGATAATGTTTACATGTACGGCCTGGTAAATGGAGCCATGACAGAGAATACCCCTTACAAACCGGTAAGTGTAAAAGGGGAGATAAGGGCTAAGGTTGCTACTCAATTAATGGATGAAGTAGCAAAAGGTAATATTACTGCTACTATTTTACGAGGTGCCGATTTCTACGGTGCCGAAACGATGAACAGCTTTTTAGATAGCATGGTACTTTCAAAGTATGCAAAAGGAGAAAAGGCGCAGTGGATGGGCAACCCAAAGTGCCTGCATAACTTTAGTTACTTGCCCGATTGCGGTACAGCTATGCGCCTGCTTGGCGAAACGCCCGAAGCTGATAACCAGATATGGCATGTACCTACCGCAAAACCAATAACAGGAACCCAATTTTTAGAACTTGCTGCCAGTATTTATGGTGTCGCACCCAAATACATGCGTATCAACAAACTGATGCTGCAAACTATTGGCTTATTCAATAAACTTATTCGCGGTACAGTAGAAATGTATTATCAAACTGACCACGATTATATTTTTGATTCAACCAAGTTTGAGAACTATTTCAAGGTTAAGCCAACCAGTTATCGGGATGGGTTTATGGAACTTTCTAAAACCTTACATCAACCAAAGGCTTAAATATAAAGGATCATGTAATACTCATAATGTAGCTGTTGGATTTGCACATTAAATAATCATCTGCATATTTGCACATCTACACATTATAACCATGATTCATAAAAAAGCAAAACATTATATACCCGAAAATCTGGAAATCAAGTGGGAAAACCTTGAGCCTCTTTTTCAGGAACTGCGCGAGCGCCAGATCAACTCGGTTGAGGATTTAGAGCAATGGCTGCGCGACCGTAGCGAGATAGAAGCAGCACTGGAAGAAGATTTTGCATGGCGTTATATTAAAATGACCTGCGACACTGCTAACGAAGACCTGCTGAAAGATTTTCAATATTTTGCCACTGAGATTGAGCCGAAGATTGCACCTTACAGCAATGAGCTGAATAAAAAACTGGTAGAAAGCGAGTTTGTAGACCAGCTAAACGAGGAGAAGTATTTTGTATACCTGCGAAGCGTTAAAAAATCGCTGGAACTGTTCAGGGAGGAGAATATTCCGCTGCAAACCGAGATACAGGTGGAGCAGCAGAAATACCAGTCGATCACTGGTAGCATGTCGGTGGAAATTGATGGTAAAGAATTTACGCTTGAGCAGGCAGCCGCCATCTTAAAAAATATCGACCGCAGCAAACGTCAGGAAGCTTGGGAGAAAATTACCGGCCGCCGTTTGCAAAGTAAAGATGAACTGGACAGCCTGTTTGATCATCTGCGTAGCCTGCGCCACAAGGTAGCCTTAAACGCAGGTTTCGAAAATTTCCGTGATTATATGTTCCAGGCATTAGGCCGGTTCGATTATACACCGCAGGATTGTTATGCTTTTCATGAAGCTATTGAGCGCGAGGTGGTGCCCGTTTTGCGTGAGCAGGCAGAAAAACGTAAAGAGGCTTTAGCGTTAGATAGCCTTAAGCCCTGGGACATGGATGTGGACATTACCGGTCAGGCGCCTTTAAAACCGTTTCAGGATGGAAATGAGTTGATCGAGAAATCGATCCAGTGCTTTAGCAACATCAGCCGTTACCTGGGCGAACGCTTGGAGATCATGAAAGAAAACGGTCTTTTCGATGTAGAAAGCCGTAAGGGCAAAGCACCGGGCGGTTACAACTATCCCTTAGCCGAAACAGGTGCGCCATTTATTTTTATGAACTCGGCTAATACCTTCCGCGACCTTACCACTATGGTGCATGAGGGTGGCCACGCTGTACATACTTTCCTTACTGCCGATCTGGAACTGAACGACTTTAAACATTGCCCTTCTGAGGTTGCCGAGCTGGCTTCTATGTCGATGGAGCTGATCTCGATGGATAAATGGGATGTATATTTCAGCAATCCTGAAGAGTTAAAACGAGCCAAGCGCGACCAGTTGGTTGATGTGCTGAAAACCTTGCCGTGGGTTGCCGTGGTAGACCAGTTTCAGCACTGGATATACACCAATCCAGACCATACTGATGCACAACGCCGTGAAGCATGGGTACAGATATTCGAGCGTTTTGGTGCCAGCTTTGCCGATTGGAACGGTTTACAAGAAGCACAGGCCAACTTATGGCAAAAGCAGCTGCACATCTTTGAAGTTCCGTTTTACTATATCGAATATGGTATGGCACAATTAGGTGCTATTGCCGTATGGAAAAACTATAAAGAAAATCCTGAAAAAGGTTTGCAGCAATACCTGGATGCGCTGAAATTAGGTTATACTAAAACCATACGTGAGATCTATGAAACAGCGGGTATCAAGTTTGATTTTAGTGCAGATTACGTGCGTGATCTGGTTGCTTTTGTAAAAGCAGAACTGGAAAGTTTGTAATCGTTTACACATACTCTTTAAAACCTATTGGTGTTTTTGTAGTTATTTAATGATTATGAAAAAGACACTAATAGGTTTTATTATAACCATAGCAACAGCATTTACGGCACAGGCACAGGACTTGAAGCCGGTAAAGATCGATAGCCTTGTCACGGTTGGGCTGCCGCAGGAATTTCAGAAAAAAGATACGCTTGGCCAAAGCATTTATACCGGTAACGGTAGCTTTGGTTACATGATTGTGATTAAGGCGCCAAACCCGGTTAACCAAACCCTTAAAAAGGAAAAAGACCTTAATAAAGTATTTAAAGAATACATCAACAAGGTACAAGCCGATGCAGGTTACGGTAGTACGATACTAAACAGTAAAGACACTATAGTTAACAATATCGAAGTAAGAGATTTTACCTTGCGTACCGATAATGATCAAGGTATACAGCTACGTAAATTCAGGATATTGTATACCAAACCTGCTACTTACACCTTTCAGGTTACTTACCCTGAGCAGCGCCAGGAATTAGCGGCGAAAGAGGTTAAACAATATTTTGATTCTATTAAACTGGCCCCGGGATTTGACGGTACCGACCAATATACCATGTACGGTAAATTTACCGGTATGCACAAAGCCCTTAAAATGGCTATAGGTGCGGGCATACTGGTAGTTATTATTATCGTAATAATTGTAATACGCAAACGCAGGAAACCGGCTTATTAAACCTGTTTCAGCAGACCGCGTTTCCACTTATTCTGATGTAAAAATGGCTTGCCATCAATGATGGTGAGCCATATTACTGTTGCAACAGTTCCAATGATGCTTCCGGCTACTACATCCTCGAAAAAATGCTCGCTTAAATACATGCGCGAATAACCTACCGCCAGTGCCAATAACAGATAAATAAATCCCCACCTTTTCTGCCGAGCGGTATAAGCTAAAACTACTGCAACTGTAAATGCTTGAACGGTATGCCCCGACGGAAAGCTGTTGGTCATTAGCATTTTAACGCCCGGCACAAAGTAGATGTGCGATAAGTTATGCTCAAAGTACAATGATGGGCGAGGGGCTTTTACTATGCGCTTTACTACCTGTACCAATATGGTGGTTATACCAAAGCTGGTCACTAACAAAAATGCGGTACGATAGCTGTAAAGCAGGAGGATAATGGTCAGCACAATCATGATAAAGCCACTGCCCAGATCGGTGGCGTATATAAAAAGCTGGTTAGCCAGGTCGTTATGGTATGAATTGATGCTGTAATAAATTTGCTCGCGCGTGAAAAGCAGTTTGATAATCAAACAGCTGCTCAGGATAAGAAGATATGGAATAAAAAAGAGCCTTAAACGGTAAAGCACATCGGTTATACGCAAATTCATGGCGCAATTTAATACAAATGCAGGCTTATAGGTCAGAAAAAATGGTTATGTTTGACATTGCTTTAACGATTTTAAACTGAATGTCGAAAAACATATTTCGTAAAAAATCTCTCGACACTATCCTTAATGATGTAGCAAATGGCTACTCTGATGGCGAACACGGCTCAGGTGATTCAACGCTTAGCAAAGTTCTTAATGTAAAAGACCTTACCCTTATGGGTATAGCAGCTGTTGTAGGCGCAGGTATTTTTTCAACTATTGGCGAAGCCTCATTTAATGGTGGCCCTGGTGTTACCATACTTTTTGTGCTAACGGCCATTACCTGCGGGTTTTCGGCCATGTGTTATGCGGAGTTTGCATCGCGCATACCTGTTGCGGGCAGTGCCTACACTTATGCTTACGCTTCTTTTGGGGAACTGATTGCCTGGATCATTGGTTGGGACCTATTGATGGAGTACGCCATTGGTAACATTGCTGTCGCCATATCCTGGAGCGAATACTTTGTAAATTTATTAGAAGGCTTTCATATCCACATGCCTAAGTATCTAACTATGGATTACTTAACGGCATCGCGTGCGTATGATACCGTACAGTCGCTTACTGCCAAAGGCCAGCTTACTGATATTACAGAAAAGCTGAGGTCAGAAGCTGCGGCATGGGCAACTGCGCCCGCCATTGGCCATTTAAAACTGATTGCTAATATACCGGCTTTGGCCATCGTCATACTAATTACTTACCTGGTTTACGTAGGTATCCGCGAAACCAAGAAAGTGACCAACGCCATGGTATTACTTAAAATAGGGGTGGTAATAGCGGTTATTGTTTTAGGGTTCTTTTACGTAACGCCTGCCAACTGGCATCCATTTTTACCTAACGGTTTTGGCGGGGTAATGAAAGGCGTTTCGGGTGTGTTTTTTGCCTACATCGGCTTCGATGCAATCTCTACCACTGCCGAAGAATGCCAGAACGCGCAACGCGATTTGCCACGTGGCATGATATACTCGCTTATTATTTGTACTGTATTATATATACTTATTGCACTGGTATTAACCGGTATGGTAAGTTATAAAGACCTGCAAGTTGGCGACCCACTGGCTTTTGTTTTTGCAAAGGTTGGGTTAAAAAAGATAAGCTACGTTATCTCCATCAGTGCGGTGATAGCAACCGCAAGCGTATTGCTGATCTTCCAGTTAGGGCAACCACGTATATGGATGAGCATGAGCCGCGATGGATTATTGCCGAAAGCTTTTTCGCGCATCCACCCAAAGTTTAAAACCCCTTATTTTGCTACAATAGTTACCGGCTTTGTAGTGGCTGTTCCTGCTTTGTTCATGAATTTAACAGAGGTAACTGATTTAACCAGTATCGGCACTTTGTTTGCCTTCGTTTTAGTTTGCGGCGGCGTTTTATTGCTACCCAAAGAACAAACGGTGCGTGGCAAATTTCAGATACCCTACATTAATGCGCAATGGATTGCACCCGTAATATTTGTTATCGGCGTGGTGGTTTTCTGGAAACAACTAACCGGCTTATTCAGTGGTGAAAATGCGCACGAGCGATTCCCGTATGTTCTGTTTGTAATTCTGTCTGCGGCTTTAACAGTACTGGCCTTTGTTAAAAAGCTTTCTCTTATCCCGGTATTAGGATTATTAAGTTGCTTTTACCTGATGACAGAATTAGGCTATACTAACTGGCTACGTTTTCTGATATGGCTGGTCATTGGCTTAGTCATTTACTTTACCTACGGTTACAGGCATAGCAGGTTGGGGAAGGCAAGCCAATAGTCACTGGGCAACGGTCACTAATTCAGGAATCATTAAGCATAATTCATTTAAATTGTCTCAAAATTAATTGAGCATTACTTTGCCGCGATAATCTTTAAATTGCGAGTATATCTTATTGCCTAAAAGGCTCCAGTTCATCAATCCTTCAACGTGGTATTCATACTCACCAGGTTTGTCTGTAGCATTTATCTCAGCGGACAAAGGCTGCCAGTTATCCTCCCGCAGCTCCTGAAAGGGAAGAAAAAGCATTTACGGGAACTTTTTTGTCAGATCCTTTTAATTTAGCGTAAGCAATATTTAGATTGATGGTCGAGATCGGTGTCTTTTCAAGTTTCGGCGTTATATTTTTAACCGTGCCATTGTCTATTACGCTGTCAGGAAGGAAAGTAAAAAAGTCGGTCTGCCGCTTTTTATTAGAGTTAGATAAATTGCTTTCGTTAGTGTGGTTAATATAAGAGCATGAACCAAATACAAACAGTATCGCTGCAAAAACACCTAATTGTTGCCGCAGATAACCAGCCGCTTTAAAGCATACAAACATAAATGCTAAGAATAAGGCAAGATTTAAAACAGTCCAGAGTAAATATATCATGATAAATAAATAGGTAACTAAATGTAGTTATAAAATTCAAAAGCATAAAATTAAACACACTTTACCACTAATTTCAACGCTGCACATTTTCAAATTGGCATATTAAAATACCTATCTTTGCAATAGAAATGAGCAAAACCGTAACTCCTTATAACAGTCAGCAAACCAGTAAAAAAGAACAGGTGGCTGATATGTTCAATAATATTTCGCACACTTACGATTTCCTTAACCATTTTATGTCGTTAGGAATCGATATCATTTGGCGAAAAAAGGCGATCAACGAATTAAAGAAAGATAAACCAGCACATATACTTGACGTAGCAACAGGTACCGGCGATTTTGCGTTTGAGGCGTTAAAGATGCTGCAGCCGCAGAAGATAACCGGTGTTGATATATCAGAGGGGATGCTGGGCGTTGCCCGCCAGAAAATAGAGAAGCGCGGTTTGAGTGACCGTTTTTCTGTCCGCACAGGCGATTCCGAGAACCTGCCTTTTGATGATAATACTTTTGATGCAGTTACAGTAGCTTACGGAGTGAGGAATTTTGAAAACCTGGAAGCGGGGCTGGCCGATATGTTGCGGGTAATAAAGCCAGGCGCCAAAGCCGTTATACTTGAGTTTTCAAAACCCAAACGTTTTCCGGTAAAGCAGCTATACAATTTCTATTTTCATTATATAACACCAGGCATCGGGAAACTTTTTTCAAAAGATTCGAGGGCATATTCTTACCTGCCCGAGTCTGTGGCGGCCTTTCCTGATGGTAAAAATTTCACATCGCTGATGGATAAGGTGGGTTATAAAAATGCCAAAAGCCGCTCGTTAATGTTCGGAATCTGTTCAATATATACCGGCGTTAAATGATCAATAAGCGGTACATTTTAATTTTATTCTTTATAATTACTTGTACCGGCAAGTTGTTTGCGCAATACGTGCCGTCATGGGGTGGAGGCGCAGATCAGCAAGACTTTAGCTTTGGATTTACTTTTCAGTTTGTAAACGCAGATTTTAAAATTGTTAAAGACCAAAATTGGCGCAGGCCTTTTCGTGATACTGAATACCCTTATCACAATGTGACAGACTCGCTCAACTCGATGTCTTCCAAAAGTACGCCCGGGTTCGCCATTGGTTTCGTTTCCAGGTATAGTTTAAATGATCATATAGAAATTCGTTCTACCCCCTTACTATCTTTTACCGATAAAAGGATAAACTACGAATATCAAACTGACAAGTATAGCCAGGAGAAGCAGGTGCAGAATACATCAGTTGATATTCCGTTGTCGCTAAAACTAAAATCAGACCGTATTGCCGATTTTCGTTTATATTTAATAGGCGGCATAAAATATACCTTTAATATTAACAAGAAACCTAACCAAGCAGATATCGGTTATTTAGACAAGAAACTTCAGTTGGTGAGGAATTATGCTTCCTATGAAGCGGGGATAGGCTGCGATATTTATTTCGAGTACTTTAAACTATCACCAGAGCTTAAACTGGCAAACTCATTCGGGGATGTGCTGCTTCACGAAAACCATCCCTTCGCTGTGCCTATCAGTAAACTGTTTCTCCACACCATTATGTTCAGCCTTACTTTCGAATAAATATTATTTCCAAAGTTAGATTAACGTAATAACATCGGCAGTATTCAAACTTTCTATCTAAAAAAACATAATTTCGCTGCGTTAGTTACTCACGTATGGCTAAAATTGCATTAATTACAGGCGCTACCGCAGGGATCGGTGAGGCTTGTGCGCATTTATTTGCAGCACATCAATATAATTTAGTATTAACCGGCCGCAGGCACGACAGGTTGGAGCGCCTGGCCAGTCATTTAAATGATAAATATAATGTTGAAGTAGCGGTATCAGCCTTTGACGTACGTAACCGCGACAGTGTGATCAGCAACCTGGAAAGCTTGCCTGCACGTTGGAAAAACGTAGACGTATTAATTAACAATGCTGGCCTTAGCCAGGGTTTAGACCCGATACAGAACGGCAGCTATGATGATTGGGACACCATGATTGACACCAACATAAAAGGCCTGCTTTACGTAACAAAGGTAGTATCAAACTGGATGATCTATAACAAGCAGGGGCAAATTGTAAACATTGGTTCAATTGCCGGCAAAGAAGTTTATCCAAACGGTAATGTATACTGTGCAACCAAGCATGCCGTTGGTGCTTTAAGCGAGGGCATGCGTATCGACCTGTTAAGCCACGGCATCAGGGTTACGGCAGTACACCCGGGAGCGGTTGAAACCGAGTTTTCGGAAGTGCGTTTTAAGGGCGATAAAGACCGTGCAAAGAAAGTATATGAAGGTTTTGATGCACTGGCAGCTAATGATATTGCCGAAACCATTTGGTTTGTGGTATCGCGCCCGGCACATGTAAACATTAACGAAATTACGGTGATGCCAACAGCACAGGCGACGGCAACCAATATATTCAGAAGTTAAAGTTGAAGGCTGAAATAGCTTAAACTAAAGTCAATATTCACTAATTCACAATTTATAAATGTCATTATCAACCCAAATAAACGAGGATATTAAAAAGGCAATGCTGGCACGCGATGAAAAAAGTTTGCGTGGCCTTCGTGCTATTAAATCAGCTTTATTATTAGCAAAAACAGAAAAAGGTGCTTCAGAAGAAATAAGCGAAGAAACAGAAGTAAAGGTGTTGCAAAAGTTAGTAAAGCAGCGTAAAGAGTCTGCGGATATTTACAAAACGCAAAACCGCGATGACCTGTACCAAATTGAAATCGAAGAACAGCAAATAATTGAAAGCTATTTGCCAAAGCAAATGAGCCGCGGAGAAATTGAAACCTACTTAAAAGATGTAATTACCCGTACCGGCGCCACATCTGTTAAAGATATGGGCAAGGTAATGGGTACTGCCAATAAAGAGCTTGCCGGCAAGGCCGATGGCAAAACCATTTCTGAAGTTGTTAAACAATTACTGGCATAAATTAGTTGCTATATTTGTTGTAACTCAAATTCAAAAAAGTATCTTTATCGCAGATATACAATACTTTTGTACTGAATTGCAAAACAGTATAAATCATTAAATGCTAATAAACTGGTATGGACTACGTGTTAAAAGAAGAAAACGGTTTCCAATATGTTGATGAGGGCCAAGGCGAAACGCTGTTACTTCTGCATGGTTTAATGGGGGCTTTAAGCAACTGGGAGCATGTGATTGAAGAATTTAAATCACAATACCGGGTTATTATACCTATGCTGCCTATTTATGAATTGCCTTTAATAACAACCGGCGTAAAATCGTTGTCAAAATTTGTACATAAGTTTATTAAGTATAAAAATTTAACTAATATTACATTAATTGGTAACTCTTTAGGCGGCCATGTAGCACTGATCTACTGCCTGTCGCACCCCGAAAATATCAAAGCGTTAGTGCTTTCAGGTAGTTCGGGTTTGTATGAAAATGCCTTTGGCGGATCGTTTCCCCGCCGCGAGAGTTACGATTTTGTAAAGGAAAAGGTAGAGTATACCTTTTATGACCCGGCTACGGCAACCAAAGAGCTGGTTGACGAGGTTTTTGAAACAATTAATGACCGTAACCGTGTTATCCGTATTTTGGCTATGGCTAAATCAGCCATCAGGCATAATATGGCTAAAGATGTACATAAGATTAAAATACCGGTTGCTTTGATATGGGGTAAAAATGATAAGATTACGCCGCCCGAAGTAGCCGTGGAGTTTCATCAGTTGCTGCCTGATTCAACCCTTCAGTGGATTGATCATTGCGGGCATGCAGCTATGATGGAGCAGCCGCAAGAGTTTAATGCCCTGTTAAGGGAGTTTTTAGATAAAGTAACGTTAAAAGTATAATATGTTAGCTGCCGAGCTGGTTGCAGATGCCGTCCCTACCGTTAGTACTTCTGAACCCATTCAGAAGGCACTTGACCGTATGGCCGAATTTAAGGTGAGGCACCTCCCGGTTATGAAGGACGACCAGTACCTGGGCCTGCTTGCCGAAGAGGAAATTATACTACCCGACCATAATATTCTTATTTCGAAACTTAACCTGCCGCTTGTTCCCATTTTTGTGCTCGAAGATCAGCACATATATGACGTCATTACCCTTTTTTACCAGCGTCAAATTACGGTGGTTCCTGTTTTAAGTGCTACAAAAAGTTATCTGGGCCTCATTACTATCAATAGCATGAACAATTGGTTTGCGCAACTAACTTCAGTTACCGAACCCGGAGGCATTATTGTTTTGGAGATCACTAACAGAAATAACTCGCTGTCGCATATGGCGCAGATCGTTGAATCTGATAACGCTCAGATCCTTAGCTCTTATGTTCGTATGTTTGGCGATTCAACCCGTATGGAGATAACACTTAAAATAAACAAGCAGGACGTATCCGGCATATCAGCTGCTTTTTTAAGGTATGGATATGACGTTAAAGCAGTTTTTGGCCATAATGATAATAACGATGATACGATGGACCGTTATGATTCGCTGATGAACTACCTTAACTTATAAGTGATGAGAATTGCAGTTTACGGCAGGCCTTTCAACGAGTCGGTTTTTCCATTTGCCAGGCAGGTTTTCGAAGAACTACAAAAAAACAAGGTCGACATATACGTTCATCAAATACTGAACGATTTCCTTTCAGAGCAGCTTCCGGATTTTAGTTTTCCCACCTTTGATGAAAATCGTCCGCTTAAAGATTATATAGACGTTTTTTTAACGCTTGGCGGAGATGGTACCTTATTGGATACCGTTGCCATCATCCGCGATTCGGGTATCCCCGTGGTGGGTATCAATTTTGGCAGGCTGGGCTTTCTGGCCAGTATCAATAAAGATGATATTGAAGAAGCTGTTGCTGCAATAGCACAGGGAGAGTTTACGCTTGATAGCCGCTCGCTGATCAAGATCAGTTGTAACGAGCAAATATTCGGCGCTAATGATTTTGCACTAAACGATATCACCATCCATAAACGTGATGATGCAGCCATGATCACCATGCACGCCTATCTTGATGATGAGTACCTTAACTCTTATTGGGGCGATGGCATGATCATTTCGACATCAACAGGGTCTACAGCTTATTCTATGAGCTGTGGTGGGCCTATTATATTCCCGCAGTCAGATAGTATCGTAGTTACGCCGGTATCGCCGCATAATTTAAATGTGAGGCCGATTGTGTTACCAGATACCAGTGTACTTACTTTTGAAGTAGAGACACGCAGCGGGAATTACCTGGTGTCATGTGATTCGCGTACGGCAGTGGTAGATAAGACGATCAAGTTCTGCGTTTCAAAGGCCGATTTCAGGATCAACCTCATCAGGCTGCATAATGAAACCTACCTGAAAACGTTAAGAAGTAAACTAATGTGGGGTATTGATGCCCGTAACTATTAAACCGTTTAAATGCCCCGGATTTTTACTACGCTTTTACTGGTTCTCTTCACACTTACGGTAAGTGCACAGGCATGGGAGCTTGGCGTTACAGGTGGTGCTGCAGGGTATATGGGCGATCTGAACACGCGCAATATGTTCCAGGTGAGTGGCGGTGCATTCGGGGGCTTTGTAAAGAAAAATTTTAATCCATACTTATCTCTTAAGGCCGGCTTTATGCATGGTGTAATAGCTGCTGCAGACAGTAACTCAAAATTTGAACAAAACCGTTTACGTAACCTTAGTTTTTCCACTACGCTTAATGAGTTAAGCCTTATGGCAGAATTTAACTTTCTGCAATACCGGCCGGGTATAGATAAACATGCCTTCAGCCCTTATGTATTTGTTGGGATAGGAGGGGTGGCCTTTAACCCAAGGGCAAGGGTAGATAAGCATTCAGATTGGGTAGACTTGCGTCCTTTAATGACAGAAGGGCAGGTTAAGCCTTATTCTAACGTAGCGGTTACTATTCCTTACGGCGTTGGCTTAAAATATAATTTTACCCATAGCCTGAGCCTCATTGCCGATGTAGGCTATCGCAGCGCTAAAACAGATTACCTGGATGATGTCTCAGGAAATTACAAAGTTCCGACTCCCGTACGTAATGAAGATCTTGCTATAGCGAAGTATTTTGCAGACCGCAGGTTATCTTCTGATAAGGGTTCTTTAGGGTCACAACGCGGCGATGGTCGTTCGTTTGATACGTATATGTTCTTCTCATTATCGGTATCATTCACCTTCGTTTCTGATAAGTGTTACTTTTCTTACTAAAAGTTTGATTTTGAATAGTCTGGCTGCAATATTAGCCTAATGGTTGTCGTTTTAAAGGTAATAACTAACCTTTTATTCACCTTAAACTTTACAACTATGGCCGAGCTAAATTCAACCCCCGAAAAAGCTGGTAACAAAACATCACGCAATCGTTTACCGCTTCGCGTAGATCTTACTGCAATGGTAGATCTTGCTTTTCTGCTCATCACGTTTTTCATGCTTACCACAACCTTGCAAAAGAACAATGCAATGGCAGTTACCATGCCCGCAGATGGACCAAGTGAACCTGTAGGCATGAGCCGGACGCTCACCCTGTGTTTAGGCAACCATAACAAAGTGCTGAGCTACATGGGCACGCCGGATAAACCATTGGCTACTCCGCAAGTAGCTGATTACAGTAAAAGCGGGATACGTAAATTGCTTCTGGAAACGGCTAAAAACGTGACTGCCTCAACAGGTAAGCGTTTGGTGGTGCTGGTTAAACCGAGCGACCATAGTGTATATGAGAACCTGGTAAGTACACTGGATGAGTTAAATATTACAAAAACCGAAAGTTATGCTATAGTTGATATCACTAAAAACGATGTTGGCTTGCTAAAGCAATACAAAGCATATTAAAAGAAGGCCCCGCTATAGCGGGGCCTTCTTTTAAACCGGGTTTTTAATCCCTGTTTATGGTACTTCATTAATCTACAATGCTTTTTGTTTTTCTTTTAAGCAGATATAATAAAAAAATAGAAAGTAAGTTTTACCTTTGTACCCTGAAAAATTGGGGGCATTGGGTGTTGTTTACCTTTAAGCCTGTTAATTTAAAGTGATTAAGCTAAACAAATAAACGGCGCATGGCCGTGGCTTTTCCGTAAGCAATGAGTTATAAAGAACAGATAGATACCTTAAAGTTACCACAGCACGTGGCCATTATAATGGATGGAAACGGCAGGTGGGCTAAAGGTAAAGGTAAGCTGCGTGTATTCGGGCACCATAACGGGGTAATCTCTGTTAGGGATGTAGTTGAGGCAGCCGGAGAGATTGGTGTAAAATATCTTACCCTTTATACCTTCTCGTCTGAAAACTGGAACAGGCCTAAATTTGAGGTAACTGCAATTATGGAGTTACTGATCGGTACCATTAATAAAGAAATTGCAAAGCTGATGGAAAACAATGTGCGCCTTAATACCATAGGCGACATTAACATGCTGCCAACAAAAGCTGCACGTGAGCTTACCGAAGCAATTAGAAAAACTTCGTCTAATACTGGTTTAACCTTAACGCTTGCTTTAAGTTACAGTTCGCGCCGTGAGATTGTGGCCGCTGCAAGGCAGCTGGCAGAAAAAGTACAGCAAGGCCTTTTAAAAGCTGAAGATATTGATGAGCAATTATTTGCTGACAACTTATATACTGCCGATATGCCTGACCCTGAACTACTGATCAGAACAAGCGGTGAATACCGGATCAGTAATTACATGCTTTGGCAAATTGCCTATGCAGAACTATACTTTACTTCAAAATTATGGCCTGATTTCCGTAGGGAAGACTTTTTTGAAGCCATTGTTGATTACCAGAAAAGGGAACGCAGGTTTGGTAAGACAAGTGAACAGGTTAACTAATTTTACTTTTAACAAATTTTAACAACTGATTAGTCTATTTTTAGCCCACTTAAATATTCGGATGAATAAACTTTTTTTTGCAATTCTATTCTCGGTTCTGGCAGGTACAGCCATGGCTCAGGTAAGCCAGCCATCTGCACTGCAAAGGCCGAATTTGCCGACTGATAGCTTGAGCTATCTTAATCCTAAAGATTACATTATAGGTGGGCTAACAGTTAGTGGGGCTAAGTATCTGGATAAAGATATTCTTATTCAGGTTTCCAAATTAAATAAGGGCGATAAAATCACGCTTCCAGGCGATGCTTCATCTAACGTAATACGTAACCTTTGGCAACAGGGTTTGTTTGACGATGTTAAGCTGAATATCACTAAAATAAACTTAGATACCATTTACCTGGATATTGCTGTGCAAGAGCGTCCGCGCTTATCACGTTTGCATATATTAGGTATCCGCAAAGGCGAAGTAGAAGATGTACAGAAAAAGTTGAACGATAAAACGGGCAAAATCGTTAACGAAAACTTACTGAATACGACAACCGCTATCATTAAAAAGCATTTTAATGAGAAAGGCTTCCTTAATACAACTGTTGATATTAAACAACGTAAAGATCCGGGAGATGAGAGCAGCGTTATACTTGATGTAACCGTGAACAAGCATCAGAAGGTGAAAATCAATGATGTGATTTTTGAGGGTAATAAAGAGTTTAGCACAGCAACCTTACGTAAGTATTTACCAAAAACACGTAAGCGTAAGTTCTACAACATATTTGGTTCACGTAAGTTTAAGGAAGACCAGTACGAGGAAGACAAACAAACGCTGATTGAGAAAATGGCGGCCAAAGGTTATCGCGATGCAGAAATCATCAGCGATTCTGTTTGGAAACATGACGACAATACCGTTAACGTAAAAATTAAAGTTTACGAAGGCCCTAAATATTACTTCGGTAAAATCAACTGGTCTGGTAACGCAAAATATTCAACTGCTATCTTAAGTAAGATATTGCGCGTTCAAAAAGGTGATGTTTTCAGCGAAGAACAGTTAAACAAACGCCTGAGCGGTCCAACGCCTAATAGTGATGACGTATCTTCACTATACCTTAACGATGGCTACCTGACTTATCAGGCAGACCCTGTTCAGACAAAAATCTATAATGATACTGTTGACCTGGACATCCGTATTTATGAAGGACCGCAGTACCGTATCAACCGCGTTATTGTAAAAGGTAACGATGTAACCAACGATAAAGTGGTTATGCGTGAGATCAGGACTAAACCTGGACAATATTTCTCTAAAGATCTGGTCATCCGCAGTACACGTGAGATTTCTCAGTTGGGTAACTTTGACGAGCAAAAGATCGATCCGAAACCGACAAACATCAACCCTAATGATGGTACGGTAGATATTATTTACAACGTGGTTGAAAAACCATCAGACCAGATCGAACTTTCGGGCGGTTTCGGTGGTGGCCAGTTAGTGGGTACATTAGGCTTAACGTTCAACAACTTCTCGTTGCGTAACATATTTAATCTTAAAGCTTACCGCCCGCTACCAAAAGGTGATGGACAAAAATTAAGCTTACGCGGACAGGCCAACGGTAAAAACTACCAGAACTATTCGTTCACTTTCTCTGATCCATGGTTCGGTGGTAAAAAGCCTATTTACTTTGGTTTAACAGCCTATACACAGTTAAGCTCAACAGGCCAATATTATGCTAAGACTGACCCTCGTTACAACTACTTACGTATTAATGGTATCGGCGTAACTTTAGGTAAACGCTTAAACTGGCCGGATAACTACTTCCAGCTGAACTACTCGCTTAACTTTGACCACTACAAACTAGATAACTATACCGGTTACCTGTTTAGCAATGGTACATCTTACAACATTAAGTTAACGCAAGAGCTAAGCCGTAACTCACTTGACGTGCCAATTTATCCTACTTCGGGTTCAAACATTAAGTTTACCGTACAGGTAACGCCGCCATACTCATTGTTTAATAATACCAACTACAAAATTGCAACACCAGAGGAGCGTTACAGATTTGTAGAATATCATAAGTGGAAATTTGATGCGCAGTGGTTTACACGTATCACCGGTAAGTTGGTTGTGATGTCGCAGGTACGCTTTGGTTTCTTAGGTTACTACAACAAAGATGTAGGCCAGTCGCCGTTTGAAAGGTTTAAAGTAGGTGGCGACGGTATGCAGACTTACCAGTTCCTGCAAGGTAGCGAGATCATTGGTTTAAGAGGTTACAAAAACTTCTCTATTGTACCGGTAGGTTCAAACTACAATGCTGATACCAACCCGGGCAGCCCGATCTACAATAAATATACACTGGAAATCAGGCACCCGATTATTGCCAGCCAGTCGGCAACCATATTTGTTTTAGGATTTGCTGAAGGTGGTAATGTGTGGAACAATTTTAGTCAATTTAATCCGTTTAATATCAGACGTTCGGCAGGTGTGGGTGCTCGTATATTTTTACCTATATTTGGTTTGCTTGGACTTGACTATGGTTATGGCTTTGACAGCATCCCGGGTATACCTGACGCTAACAAAGGCCAGTTCCACTTTTCAATTGCACAGAGCCTGAGCGGAGGATTTAATTAATATATGAAAAAGGTTATTTTAACATTTGTTATTACTTTTGCAGCGTTTTTAGGTGCTTATGCCCAGCGCTTTGCTTTTGTTGATTCTGAATACATTTTAAAACATGTACCTGAGTATGCAGCAGCACAAAAACAGCTGGCAACATTATCAGATCAATACCAAAAAGATGTAGACAGCCGTTTTCAGGAAATTGACCGGTTGTATAAAGCTTATCAGGCAGATCAGGTTTTAATGACCGCTGATATGAAGAAGCGCCGTGAAGCTGAGATCGTAGACAAAGAGAAAGCTGCAAAGGATTTCCAGCGTTCGAAATTTGGCCCCGATGGCGAGCTTGCAGAACGCAGCACACAGTTGGTTAAACCGGTGCAAGACCGTGTTGCCAAAGCGGTACAGGCCGTAGCAGAAGCTGAAAACCTGGATATGATATTTGACAAAAACAGCGAAGTGATGATGCTGTATGCAAATCCTCGTTATAATAAAAGCGACGCGGTTATCACCCGCTTAGGTTTAAAGCCGGGTGTGTTTGCAAAGTGAAAAATTTTTAATAAAATCGCATTAAATTAAAAAAGAACAAAGACAGAAAATGAAAAAACTATTGAAAGTTGCTTTAGTTGCGGGATGCATGTTAATGGCGGGTAACTTTGCGAAAGCACAAACTAAATTGGGTTACATCAGATTTAACGATTTGATTGAAGCAATGCCTGAGACTAAAACAGTTCAGACTCAATTACAAGCATACCAAAAACAATTCATGGATCAATTGAATGCCCTGAATACTGAATATACCAGCAAATTACAAGCTTACCAAAGTGGCCGTGCAAGCATGACTGACGCTATCCGTACTGCAAAAGAAACCGAGCTTGGCGATATTCAGAAACGTATGCAAGATTATCAGAACACTGCTCAGCAACAAGTTACTGATAAAGGTAACGAGCTGTTTAAACCAGTTACTGAGAAAGCACGTACAGCTATCAACGCTGTAGCTAAGGAAAAAGGTTATACTTACGTTATTGATACTACCCAGGTTGAACTGATCGTAGCACCAACTGGCGACGATTTATTAGCTGCTGTTAAAGCTAAATTAGGCTTACCAGCAACTGCTGCACCAGCCGGCAAATAATTTTAATAATTATAAAGTATTTAAAAGCGCCTCAAATCGGGGCGCTTTTTTATTTTTGTACAGTGTCGTCACAAAAACCTATAGGTATATTTGATTCCGGCTACGGCGGGTTAACGGTTTTCCGGTCTATTGCAGACCAGCTGCCCGGTTATGACTATATCTACTTTGGCGATAATAGCCGCGCGCCATACGGTAACCGTTCATTTAAAAATATCCACCACTACACCTGGGAGTGTGTGCAATGGCTTTTTAAACAAGACTGCCCGCTGGTAATCTTAGCCTGCAATACGGCATCGGCAAAGGCATTACGTACCATACAGCAGCAGGACTTACCCAACGGGTATGCTGATAAGCGGGTTTTGGGTGTGATAAGGCCAACCGCCGAAGTAATAGGTAATTACTCGTCCAATAAAGAGATCGGCATTTTAGGAACCAAAGGGACGGTGCAATCAGAATCCTACCTTTTAGAAATAGCCAAATTTTTCCCGGAAGTAAAAGCCTATCAACAAGCCTGTCCTTTATGGGTGCCGCTGATTGAAAATGGCGAGCATGATAAACCCGGTGCCGATTATTTTGTAAAGCAGTATTTAGATGGCATCCTGGGAAAATCTAATAGTATTGATACATTATTATTAGCCTGTACACATTATCCTTTGATACAGGAAAAAATTAAAAACTACCTGCCCGAAAATATACAGGTAATTGCACAGGGCGATATTGTTGCTAAAAGCCTAACTGATTACTTAAAACGCCACCCGGAAATTGAGCAGCAATTGACAAAAAATAACGACCGCCGGTTTTTTACAACCACCGATGATACCGACGACTTCGACAAGCAGGCTTCCATGTTCTTTAATGAAGAAGTGAAGTCTGGATATGTGGCAGTGTAAGCTTTATAGCTGAGCTTACTTCTTTAGAATCAATCTTGATTATTAAAACTTACCATACTTTTTGTCCTGCTAAATAAGTAGATTTGCCTGCTTTAAAACTTTGCATTGGGTAATTTACTAATACATATTGGCGTGGCTGTGGGCTTATTTGCCTTTGCAGCTTTTTTCGCTTTGTTTGCAGTTTATGCCGAGCGTAAAGTTTCTGCCTTTATACAGGATAGGATAGGCCCTAATGTTACCGGTAAATATGGTACGCTGCAAACCCTTGCAGATATTCTAAAGCTCATCCAGAAAGAAATCATCAACCCCACTGCTGTTGATAAATGGCTATACGCGCTTGCGCCTGCCATCATATTTATTGCTGTTTATCTGGGTTATGCAGCCTTGCCCTGGGCGCCCGGCTTGGTGCCTTCTAAAATCAATATAGGCCTTTATTATATTTTCGCAGTCATTTCTATTGAAACTCTTGGCATTTTAATGGCGGGGTGGGGATCTAATAACAAGTATTCTATTTTAGGCGCCATGCGTTCGGCTGCGCAGATCATTTCTTATGAAATTCCTGCAGGCTTTGCTTTAATATCGGCGGTAATTGTGTGCGGCTCACTCGATTTGCAGCAGATCGCTTATCGCCAGGGCATTTTATATAAAGACGAAACCCAATGGTTTTTAGGCCTGTGGGATGTGTCTAAATTAGGTGGTATCATGTCGTGGAATATATTTCAGGCACCACACTTAATGATTGCTTTTGTGATTTACTTTATTGCCTCACTGGCAGAAAGTAACCGTGCGCCTTTTGATATCCCTGAAGCGGAATCGGAACTGGTGTCGGGTTTTCATACTGAATATACAGGGATGCGCTTCGGCTTAGTTTTTTTGGCCGAGTACTCCATGATGTTTTTGGTTTCCATGATAGGCGTAATTCTTTTTCTTGGTGCCTGGAACACACCTTTACCAAATATTGTAAGTGTTCACCTTGCCGAATGGACTACAGGAACCGCCTGGGGAATATTTTGGATTAGTTTAAAAACACTGACTTTAGTTGGTGTGCAAATGTGGATCAGGTGGACACTGCCGCGTTTGCGCGTAGACCAATTGATGGACCTGTGCTGGAAAGTATTAACGCCATTGGCTTTTGTTTGTATGATCATCTCGGCTGTATGGCGGGTATGGGTAATGTAATGATATTGTAGTGAGCTTATTTAAGGAAACGATAAAAGGATTAGCAACAGCATGGAAGGGAATGAGCCTTACCATAAAGCACCTTTTTGCCTTAAAGAAGCGTGAAGTAATACCTGTTAAAAAGCCTAATTACTTTGATGTACAAAACGGAACGGCAACCATTGAGTACCCGCAGGAAAAAATGCCGATACCCGAGGTAGGCCGTTACCAGCTGGACGTTGAGATTGACGATTGCATTGTTTGCGATCTTTGCGCTAAGATATGCCCGGTTGATTGCATCGATATAGAAGCAATTAAAGCCACTGAAGCGATTGGCCAAACATCAGACGGTACCACCAAGCGTTTATATGCGGCCAAGTTTGATATAGACATGGCCAAGTGCATGTATTGTGGCTTGTGCACGGTGGTTTGCCCAACCGAGTGTATCGTGATGACAAATGAGTATGACCGCACTGTATTTACCTTGTCTGAACTTACTTATCAATTCTCAGACATGACAGCAGAAGAGGCGGCTGAAAAACGGGCGCTTTTAGAAAAACAAAATGCAGAAAAGCAAGCTGCTAAATTAGCGGCTATGCAAAAACAGAATAAAGAATGACGGCCGTACAAATCATGTTCTATATCTTGAGCGTAATTACATTGGCTTCGGCGGGTTATGTAGCTGCAAGCAGTAACCTGGTGCGTTCGGTGTTTATGTTTTTTGTGACGCTATTTGCATTGGCAGGGTTATACGTATTGTCCCTGGCCGATTTTGTTGCGGTAACCCAAATTGTGATCTATGTTGGGGGCATACTGGTTTTAATATTATTCGCCTTCATGCTTTCCGGTCGCGAAACATTATACAACGCACAACAATCTGGCAATAAGCTGCTGCGCATCGGTAACCTGCCGGCACTGTTAATCTCAGCGTTATTATTAATTATACTGGTTAATGTGTTTTTAAAAAGTGATGCAGACCACTTGCCCTGGATAAATCGTGCCATCAGATCGGGTAATACCATGAGTACCGAAAGTAATGGTACTGCCAATATTGGTATCAACCTCATGACACGGTACTTATTGCCTTTTGAGATCATATCTATCCTATTAATGATGGCATTGGTAGGCGCGGCGCATTTGTCGAGAAAGGAGCAAGCAGCATGATCCCGTTAACCCATTATCTGGTACTAAGCGCTGCACTATTTTGCATAGGCCTATATGTTGTTTTAGCAAAACGCAATGCGATACAAATATTGATTGGTATAGAGTTGATGCTTAATGCAGCTATATTAAATCTGGTAGCATTTGGAAAGCATGATAAGGTAAACAACGGTGGGCAAATGTTTGCACTGTTTGCCATAGTGCTGGCTGCAGCTACTACGGCTGTAGCGTTGGCCATTGTTTTAAACGTTTACAGGCGCTATAAAACCATTGACCCGGATAAGGTAGACAAACTGAAAGATAAAAATTAATTTGAAAGAGACTTTGACATCAGACAATATGAACATGGCTTATCACGCGCTTGCCGCGGTGATGATGCCGTTTATTGCCTTTGCTGTTAATTTCTTTCTAAAAAGAGGAAGCAAGGTTTCGGGTTGGATATCAACGATTGCCATAGCGATAAGCGCTGTCATATCAATCATTATCTTCAACCATACCTTCAATACAGGTACTATCCATTTCTCACGTACCTGGTTTACTATTGGTGCTACAAATGTGCCTGTAGGTATACTGCTTAACAACCTTTCGGTTTTAATGCTGGTGCTGGTAAATCTTATTGCTTTGCCTGTACACATTTATTCGATGGCTTATATGAGCCATGACAAAAACTATAGCCGCTATTTTACTTATCTAAGCTTTTTCTGTTTTAGTATGCTGGGGCTGGTTGTTGTAGATAATCTTGCACTTGTTTACGCTTTTTGGGAACTGGTAGGTTTTGCTTCTTATTTGCTCATCGGTTTTTGGTACAAAAAGCAGTCGGCTGTACAGGCTAATAAAAAAGCATTTATCATGAACAGGATAGGAGATGTCGGCTTGCTGATCGCCATCCTGATCCTTTTTGTACAATACCATACTTTTGATATCGGGACTTTGTTTGGTAAAGACGGCCTTGTATTTCATTCTGTTATAAACGCAGGTAGTTGGATTGGCCCGGTTACACAGCTACCACAAGTTTGGCAGTATGTAGCCTGTGGCGGTATCATGCTGGCAGTTGCGGCTAAGTCGGCACAATTTCCTTTGCATACCTGGTTGCCTGATGCTATGGAAGGCCCAACATCGGTATCGGCATTAATACACGCAGCAACAATGGTAGCAGCAGGTATATTTTTGTTAGGAAGAGTATATCCGCTATTTAATGTGCACGAATTAGATGCTTTGGCGGTAATGGGTTGCTTTACCGCATTTATGGCGGCAAGTATCGCCCTTACACAAAACGACCTGAAACGAGTGTTGGCATTTTCGACCATATCACAACTTGGCTTTATGGTAATGGCAATGGGAGTTGGCGCTTATGCATCGTCGCTGTTCCATTTAGTTACACATGCTTTCTTCAAATGCCTGTTATTTTTGGTGGCAGGTGTGGTGATTCATGAAATGCAGCACATCAAGGACGAAAACGGGTTAGATATCGATCCGCAAAATATGCTGTATATGGGTGGGCTGCGTAAAAAGCTGCCGCTTACTTTTATAGCTGCAGTTATTGGCGGCCTGGCGCTTATAGGTTTGCCGCTTACATCGGGCTATCTTTCAAAGGATGGTATTTTGATACAAGCGTTCGAGTGGAGCGATAGTAAAGCCGGCATTTTTAAGATTGTACCCATCCTTACCTTGATCACCAGTTGGATGACGGCTTTTTATGTGGCGCGACTGATCTTTAAGGTGTTCTTTGGCAAATTCAGATTACTGGATGTGCATCCCAATATAAAGTTCCATGTAAGTGACGGCGGTTGGAACTATAAACTGCCACTGGTGTTTTTAAGTATCTGTTGCCTGTTCCCCGTATTTTCGCTTAACCCAGTTTTGTACGAGCATGCCTGGGTGTATAAAGCCTTTTTACCATCTAATTTTTTGGAGCGGCAAAACATCTATCATACCATCATCCCGGCGGGATTGAATATCCTTAGCCTTGTGGTGATCTATTGGGCGTACGCAGTATACATTCAGGAACGCAAATTACCCATCAGGCAAAATAACTGGCTGTTCGACTTATCGTACAATCAGTGGTATTTTAATAATTTATATAATGCCATATTTGTTAAACCGGTGCTTGCACTAAGCAATGGCTTATTCGTATTTGACAGGAAAGGTATCGATGGTTTTATCCATGCGTTACAAAATATAGTGATTTGGTTAGGCAAGCTTGCTGCCAATATCGATCGCTATATTATAGATGGATTGCTGCACCTGCTTGCTGCTATTGTAAAGTATATAGGTAATTTGGTACGAAGTTTCCAGACCGGGCGCGTACAGTATTACCTCATCAGCATGCTTGCTGTAATTGTTGCCTGGTTTATATTTAAAACATTGATCTAAGCTTGAAATGAATCTGCTTACGCTACTCATATTTATACCCCTTTTGTTTGGCATCCTGATAGTAGTGCTGCCAAACGGAATGCGTAATAGCTTTAAATATATTACGTTGCTGGCAGCGTTGGTTCAGCTGGTTATTTCGGTGGTTATTTACCTGCAGTTTAAAACAGGCAGCGCTTATGCGGGTATCAATCATGAAGAGCAATTTCAGTTTATACAAAAGCTGCCCTGGATAAGCCTGCAATTAGGTACAATGGGCCGCATGCAGATCGATTACTTTGTAGGTATTGATGGTATTTCTGTAACGCTGTTGCCTATGTCGGCATTGGTGATGGTGGTAGCTGCGATATCTGCATGGGAAATCAAAACCAATCTTAAAGGTTTCTTTGCCTTATTCCTGATACTGGATATGGCCGTGTTCGGTGTGTTTTGTTCGCTTGATTTCTTCCTGTTCTATTTATTCTATGAACTGATGTTATTGCCACTCTATTTCCTGATCGGGATGTGGGGCGGTGCAAGGCGCGAATATGCAGCCATCAAATTCTTCCTCTATACCTTATTCGGCTCTGTATTTATGCTGCTGATTATGGTGGGTTTATATCTGTCGGTTAAAGATCCGGCAACAGGTAATCACACCTTTAATATGGTACAGATGATGAACCCGGCAAATTATGATAGTGGTTCGGTGTTCTCTGTACTGGCGCATCAAACTATTTTGGGTATGCCCGCCCGCATGGTAGGTTTTGTGGTGCTGTTTGTAGCCTTTGCCATTAAGGTGCCGGTAGTGCCTTTGCATACCTGGCTGCCCGATGCGCACGTAGAAGCGCCTACGCCTGTATCCATTATTCTTGCAGGTGTATTGCTTAAAATAGGTGGATATGGGATTATCCGTATTTGCACCGGCATTTTTCCTGATGCTGCTATCAGCTCAGCATATTGGTTAGGTCTGTTAGGTGTAATCTCCATACTATACGGAGCATTAAACGCACTTGCGCAAAGAGATTTAAAAAGGCTCATTGCCTATTCGTCGGTATCGCACATGGGCTTTGTGCTGTTAGGCATTGCCTCTATGACCCCCGAAGGCATCAGTGGTGCTATTATGCAGATGGTAAGCCACGGTTACTTATCGTCCATGTTGTTCTTCCTGGTAGGTGTAGTTTACACCCGGGTACATGATCGTGATATTTATAATTTCCGTGGGCTGGCTGCTACTATGCCACAATACACCGTTTTCATCATGATCGCATTTTTTGCATCATTGGGCTTGCCGGGCTTTTCGGCTTTTATTGCAGAAGCATTCTCTTTAGCAGGAGCTTTTAAATCGCAATCAACAAACGGACTGGTGCCGCAGTGGATGGCGGCCTGCGGTGCGATAGGTATTTTATTAAGTGCTGCTTATTTTTTGTGGACACTTCAGCGCATGTTTTTCGGTACGGAATCTTTAAAAGGTGGTGCCGGGTGGAAACAGGCTTTAACCGATATTAATTGGCGAGAGAAATCTGCACTTCTGCCTTTAGCAATAATGGCTCTGGTATTAGGAATTATGCCGTCGCTGGTGTTTGATAAGATTAATGATTCGGTGCTTGGGCTGATAGCGTTTTTGCACCTTAAATAATATTTGAAAAAAAAGTTAAGATGGTTTATGGAATAACGCTTAATGCTGCATCCTATAACTGCCACAACAGTAATAACTGTACAGGCAAGTTTGAAGATGTTTATTTAAGCCATAACACCATGAACAAAAAACTGTCACTCTTAGCCATTTCACTATTTGCGCTAAATTTTTCAAAAGCGGATGACCGCCAAAAGATCACTTCTAAAATTCAGGGCGTAACTGTTTTCTTAACAGGCGCACAAATCACCCGCACCGCTACTGCAACAATTACTCCCGGAAACTCTGCATTAGTTTTCGAGGGCTTATCGCCCGATGTGGATGCTCAAAGTATCCAGGTAAAAGCGGACGGTAACTTTACAATTTTATCTGTTAAGAACGAACTTAACTTTTTAAACCAGCAAACCCAGCAGCAGCGCATAAAGGAGATCATCGACCAGAAAAATGCAGTTGATCAAAAACTTCAATCGCAGGTTGATCTCATGAATGTTTACCACGAAGAGGAAAAGATGCTTTCAAAGAACCAGGTGGTGAGCGGATCAAATACAAATCTGGATGTAGCCAAGTTGAAATTAGCCCTCGACTTTCAGACCTTACGCTTAACAGAGCTTAAAAAGAAGGAGCAGGTAATAGATGCACAAATTGACCTGCTGAATAAAGAGATAAAGAAATATGAGAAACAGCTTGGTGATATTTCA
The DNA here is from genome assembly GCF_028736115.1 of Mucilaginibacter sp. KACC 22063. Taxonomy (NCBI): domain Bacteria; kingdom Pseudomonadati; phylum Bacteroidota; class Sphingobacteriia; order Sphingobacteriales; family Sphingobacteriaceae; genus Mucilaginibacter; species Mucilaginibacter florum. The sequence continues at coordinate 1,648,365 of NZ_CP117877.1, forward strand.
AAAGATAACGGCAAGCCTACGGGTAATATCATTGTCAATGTCTCTTCAAAGTCGGCAGCATCTTCAATTTTTACACTTACTTACGTGGTAAAAACAGCCAGCTGGTACCCCACTTATGATATCAGAGCGAAAAATGTAAACAGCCCGGTTACTATTGCCTACAAAGCTAATGTGAGCCAGAGTTGTGGCGAAGAGTGGAATAATATTAAGTTAACCCTATCCACAGGTAACCCATCGGTTAATGGCAGCAAGCCGGATCTTACACCCTATTATTTAGGTGGTGGAATGAATTACGATAGCCGTGCAGTTATTAAACAAGTATCGGGTACAGTACGGGATGCAAAAGGTAATGCATTATCTGATGTAAACATAAAGGTAAAAGGTACTTCGATAGGGGCGGTTACAGACCCTAATGGTAACTATAGTATTCAATTGCCATCAGGTAACCAGATGCTCGAGTTTAGCTATATCGGCTACGAGCCGCAGAGTTTGTACGCGAGTAATGAACACCTGAACGTTTATATGCGCCCAGCAACCTCTTCATTAAATGAAGTTGTTACTGTTGGTTATAAAAGTGATATGTCTTACAATATGGCTACCATTAGTCCTGTTGAACCGCAAAGAAAGGTCATGATCAGAGGGATCAGTACTGTGCCAGTTGTCGTACAACAGACTGAAAACCAAACCAACGTTGAATTTAAAATAGATAACCCGTACACGATACCGAGCGATGGCAAGCAGTACCTGGTAGAAATTAACCAGATCGAAGTTCCAGCAGATTATCAATACTATGCTGCGCCAAAACTCAGCACTGATGTGTTCCTTACCGCTAAGCTGATCAACTGGAATCAATATAATTTCTTATCAGGCGAAGCAAACCTGTTTTTTGAAGGTACTTACATTGGCAAATCGCTTTTAGATACCCATTCAACTGCCGATACGCTTGACCTATCTTTAGGGGTAGACAAAAACATTGTTATTACCCGCACGGCACAAAAAAATATGTCAGATAAACAGGGCTTACTGGGCAGCAGCAGAAAAGAAATAAAAGATTGGTTAATTACCGTTAAGAATCGTAAAACACAACCTGTAAATTTGCTGATCGAAGATCAGGTGCCGGTATCTCAAAACAGCGACATTAATGTAGATGTGCAAGAAACTTCAGGCGCCAAAATAGATGTTCATACAGGTAGGGCTTCATGGAGCTTAAAGCTGAACCCGCTTGACGAGAAAAAACTTGAATTGCGTTACCAGGTTAAATACCCCAAAAACCAAACTGTTATTGTACAATAATTAAAAATGAACCAGTTACTGTCAAATATACCACTGCAAATATCAAACGCACTCGGCAGCTTGCCGTACTTTGTTCCGGAGGTGTATTTGGCAGTACTGTTTATTGTTGTACTGCTTACAGATCTTTTTTACGGCAGGCATTCGGCATGGCTTTGCCGCATTATTGCAGCTGGCGGCTTATTGCTTGTACTTTCAAAAGATATTGCACAATTGCAGTTGCTGCGTTTCGGGCCGCGCTTTCTGTTTAATGATATGATGCTGTTGCATCAGTCTGCCGTATCATTTAAAATGATTGTAGATGTTTTTGCAATCATTCTTATAATCTTTTTCGGCTTGGATGGTAAATTGAAAAAACATTCAAAAGGACTGTCTGACCTTTATACTATTGTTGTTGCCTCCGTTTTAGGGCTGCATATCATGATCATGGCAGTTAACCTGCTGTCAACCTACCTGGCTATCGAGATGGTATCGCTGGCCTCTTATCTATTGGCAGCTTACCGGTCAGAAAATGGCTTTAGCGCCGAAGCAGGTTTAAAATATGTGTTATTCGGTGCGGTATCATCGGCTGTTATGTTGTATGGCATTTCACTTATCTACAGCCTTACCGGTTCGTTAAGTTACTTTAATGGCAACCTGATTGATGGCCTTATGGCTGCTAACCCGGTAATGGTTGGGATGGCCATAACCCTTACTTTAGTAGGTATTGGCTTTAAGCTATCTTTTGTACCTATGCATTTCTGGGTACCCGATGTTTACCAGGGCGCGCCTACTGCTGTTACCGCTTATTTATCTACATTGCCAAAAATTGCAGGCTTCGCTTTGCTGATCAATTTTCTTACACCATTTGTGTTTTTTGCTAAATGGTCGGCTTTTGATTTCAGGCTGTTCCTGTCAATCATAGGCATCATTTCCATGATTGTGGGGAACTTTGCAGCCGTTTGGCAAAAAAATGTAAAGCGATTGCTTGGTTATTCGAGCATAGGGCATACCGGTTTTGTACTGATGGCTGTGGCTACCTTCTCTCAGCAGGGTATTTCATCGCTGTTATTTTATCTGGCCGCTTATGCTTTCGCAAATGTAGCTGCATTGATGCTGGCTTCATATCTTGAAGAAGCTACTGGGGCTGATAATGTAGATGCTTATAAAGGTTTAGGATTTAAATATCCTGTAGCGGGCGTATGTTTTGTGATTATTCTTATTTCCCTTACCGGCTTGCCGGTTTCAGCAGGATTTAATGGAAAGTTGCTGGTGTTTTCGTCAGTTTACCAATCTTACGAGCAAAATCATAACGTTTGGTTGCTCATTTTAATGATAACCGGTGCTATAACTACGGTTGTTTCTCTTTTTTACTATTTGAAAATTCCTTTAAATATGTTTTTGAGGAAGTCGGAAAGCGTAAATCCTGATAATATATTTCAATCCAATAAAGCGTTATTATCAATTTCTGTTTTTTTAACTTTTATGATTCTTCTTATAGGAATTTTTCCTCATTTTTTAGCTGATTTGTTTTAACAAGGCGAATATTATTGATATTTTCATTTATCTTTCAATATTTATATGAAAACGTTTAATTTTTTGTATTTTCAGCTTCTATAACTCCGAAAACTTTACAAAATATGAAACGTTACCTTCCTTTCGCATTAATGGTGATAGTTTTAATACTATCATTTACTCATCCATCCGTCACGCCGGTCACGTCCGGTGAAACGCCAAAGTTTGATACAGGTGATATTGCCTGGATGCTGGTTTCCACAGCCCTGGTACTGATCATGACACCTGGCTTGGCTTTCTTTTACGGCGGTATGGTAAACAAAAAGAATGTGATCTCTACCATGCTGCAAAGTTTGATCTGTATGGTAATTGTAACGGTATTGTGGGTAACTTTTGGTTTTAGCCTTGCCTTTGGCGATGATATTGGCGGTGTGGTTGGTAATCCATCTACCTATTTTATGATGAAAGGTATGCTGGGCAATGCTGTATGGCCCGGGGCTAAAACATTTCCATTGGTGCTTTTTGCTATGTATCAGCTAAAATTTGCCATTATTACACCGGCGCTTATTACCGGTGCATTTGCAGAGCGTATCCGCTTTAATTCTTACCTGGTTTTCTTAGTATTGTTCGCCATATTTATTTATTCGCCGCTGGCACATTGTACCTGGCACCCTGATGGTTTTCTGGCCAAATTAGGTGTGCTCGACTTTGCGGGCGGTACCGTAGTACACATGTCGGCAGGATGGGCAGCGCTGGCTTCGGCTATATTTTTAAAACGCAGGGCTGAGGCAAGCCATGCGCCTGCGCGTATTACGTATGTTATCATCGGTACAGGTTTGTTATGGTTCGGTTGGTTTGGGTTTAACGCTGGTTCGGCTATGGGCGCTTCTGCTTTGGCGGCATCTGCGTTAGCTACTACAACATCGGCAGCATCGGCAGCGGGTTTAACCTGGATATTTTTTGATATGTTGCGCGGCCGTAAACCATCGGCAATGGGTACCTGTATTGGCGCTGTTGTGGGCTTAGTAGCCATTACGCCGGCAGCAGGATATGTTTCTATTCCGCATTCGCTGGCAATTGGTATTATATCTGCTGTTGTAAGTAACCTGATGGTAGAGTGGCGCACACGTACATCAATTGATGATACGCTGGATGTTTTCCCTTGTCACGGTGTTGGCGGTATGGTAGGTATGCTTTTAACCGGTGTATTTGCTAATAAAGCAGTTAACCCTGCTGTTACAACAAATGGTTTGTTTTTTGGTGAAACTCATTTATTTTTGGTGCAGCTAATGGCTTTGATCGGTGTTTCAATATTTGCCTTTGCAGGTTCATATGTTTTGCTTAAAATTACCGATATAATTTCTCCGTTACGTGTTTCTGTTGATGAAGAGGCTGTAGGTCTTGACATTAGCCAGCATGGTGAGAAGTTATAATATTTTTCCTCTGATTATTTAATATATGTTCCGAAGGCGGCGCTGTTACAGCCCGCCTTTACTTATTTTACCCGTGAAATTTTAATGCTTTATTATGACATAAAGTTTCTGTTGAGTTCACTTTAAAAGTGTATTTTTGCAGCCTCATTATAACTCATGAGTGACCAGATAAAACACGAGTGTGGCGTTGCTTTCATTCGCCTTTTAAAGCCGCTGTCTTACTACCAGAAAAAATACGGTACTGCGCTTTACGGACTAAATAAACTATACCTTTTAATGGAAAAACAACATAACCGCGGCCAGGATGGCGCAGGTGTTGCTACCATTAAACTGGATATTGAACCCGGTAAACGCTATATCAGCAGGCACCGCTCTATGGCATCAAATGCTGTTGCGGATATTTTCGAATACATTCAGAAAAAGTTTGCCGAGGTAGAGAAGGAGTATCCTGAAAAAATGAAAGATGCCGTTTGGCTGAAAGAAAACATGAGCTTTACAGGCGAAGTGTTACTTGGTCACCTGCGTTATGGTACTCATGGTAAAAACAGTATCGAAAGCTGCCACCCCTTTCTTCGCCAGAATAACTGGATGACGCGTAACCTGGTTATTGCCGGTAACTTCAACATGACTAATGTTGATGAGTTATTACAGCAGTTATATGACTTAGGCCAACATCCGAAGGAAAAGGCCGATACCGTAACTGTACTGGAAAAAATAGGCCACTTTTTGGACTCTGAAGTACAAGGCTTATTTGACCAGATCAAACGAGAAGGCAATGATGATAATCCTGCAATCAGCAGAATGATTGCTGACAATATGGATGTTGCCAAGATCCTTAGAAAATCAGCTAAAAACTGGGATGGTGGTTACACTATTGCAGGTATACTTGGTCACGGTGATGCGTTTGTAATGCGCGACCCTTCAGGTATTCGCCCGGCGTTTTATTATAAAAACGATGAAATAGTAATTGCTACTTCAGAACGCCCGGCTATCCAAACGGCATTCAACATTCCTTTTGAAGAGATCAGGGAGATAAAACCGGGACATGCCCTTATTGTTAAGAAAAGCGGTAAAGTTACCGAAGAGCAATTTAGTGAGCCCTTAGAGAAAAAGTCATGCTCATTTGAGCGTATTTACTTTTCGCGCGGCAGCGATGCGGCTATCTATCGTGAGCGCAAAAAACTTGGCCACCTACTTTGCCCGCAGATATTAGATGCTGTAAACAGCGATATTAAAAATACCGTATTCTCTTATATCCCAAATACTGCCGAAATTGCCTTTTACGGCATGGTTGAAGGGATTAATAATTATGTGAAGCAGTATCAGCGCGATCAACTGCTTGGCCGCGATGGTAAAATTACCGATGAGGAATTGGCTGAAGTATTAGCGATAACCCCGCGCGTTGAAAAGATTGCCATAAAGGATGTTAAACTGCGTACGTTTATTACCCAGGATGCTGATCGTGGCGAAATGGTAGCACACGTTTATGACACCACTTATGGGCTGATTAACAAAGGGACAGATACATTGGTGGCTATCGACGATTCGATAGTGCGTGGTACCACGCTTAAACAAAGTATCCTTAAAATATTAGACCGCTTAGGCCCTAAAAAGATCATTGTGGTTTCGTCGGCTCCGCAGATACGTTACCCTGATTGTTATGGCATTGACATGTCGCGCATGGGTGAATTTATTGCTTTTGAAGCAGCAATAAGCCTGCTTAAAGATAGCGGCCGTGAGGATGTGATCCTTGATGTTTATCAGAAATGCAAGGCAAGCCTTACTCATCCTAAAGAAGAGGTCGTAAATCATGTTAAAGCCATTTATGCGCCTTTTACAGACGAGGAAATATCAGCACGCATAGCTAAGATCATTACGCCACCAAATATTAAAGCTGAAGTAGAGGTGATTTATCAAACCCTTGACAACTTACACGTTGCCTGTCCTGAAAACCTGGGCGACTGGTACTTTAGCGGAGATTATCCAACCCCGGGAGGTAATAAGGTTGTTAACCGCGCCTTTATCAACTGGATGGAAGGTAAAAACCAAAGAGCTTATATGTAAAAAAAGCGGGGCTGATTAAAGCCCCGCTTTTTTTATGTACTCATCTGTGAAGTGGCTTCGCCGCTTATCTTCTGCAAATTTATCAGCATTGTAACTGTCTGACTGGCCTTTGGGTATCGACAGCGACTTCCAGTTATTATTGAGCAATATTTTGCCGATAAATACAATCTGCCCAATATGGTAAGGGTAATGTGCCAGCTGCCTGTTGATAGCTTCCATCACTGTATGTCCCATGTTGCGGATGTAAATGATCTGGTCTAAATCATCTGGTGTTAGTGTGTCCAGTGTCGACAGTAGGCAGCTCCAACCCGCATTCCATCTGTTTAGTAATTCCTCGCGCGAGTAATTTATCGTTCCAAATTCAGCGTCGCGGCTACGGTCAGGCTTTTCACCGTCTGTATTAAAAATGTCTGTCCATCGTGAAAGCATATTGCCTGCCAGATGATTTACAATCATGGCTATGCTGTTGCTTTGTTCGTCGGGCTGCCAGTTAAGTTGTTCGACTGTTAGTTGATCAAATGTTTTTTCGCCTAACAGTTTATAATAAGCAAATTGTTTTTTAGCGCTTTCCAGATAATCGGTTCCCATTATTTGTGAATTTATAATATACCAAATTTAGCGATAAGAAAGCCGTTAATTAAAATTTACCTTGCGGTAAACCTGAGAAGATGATGTGCGTAACCAGTTTATCAAATATGATAAACGCGGCGATAATAAGCGCCCCGCCGGCTACATAATTTAACCGGTGTACAAACTTAACCGAGATCTTATCGCGCAGCTTATTGGCATAAAATGCTTTGGTAAGATCCATGCCAAATTGCACAAAAAGCACTGTTAAAAACATGACAGATAACTTTAATTGCCTGTGCGGCACACCTAAATGGTAAATGGTGCTGGCGGTGGTGATTACAGTTATCCAGTGGAAAAGCAGGGTAGGGTTAAAGATGCACATCACAAACCCTTTCACAAAATAGCCGAAGCGGTTTACGCTGGCCGGTGTATGCGGGTTGTAATCCACCTCGGGCTTTTTCATCAGGTAATAGATACCGATGCAAAGCAATATGATGCTGCCAATAATGCCGAACCACACCTTTACCGGTGCTGATACGTCAAAAAACTCTGAACCGTAAAGTATAGCGCCAACAAACACAATATCGCTTGTTACAACGCCAAGGGCAAGCGCGGCCCCTGCTTGAAAACCTTTTTCAATACTGGTTTTGATCAGCGCAAAAAATACCGGGCCGGTGATAAAGGTTAAAACTAACCCAATACCTATACCCGAAAAAATAGCTTCTATCATTAACGAAGTTTAAGGTCGCACATTATTTGCTTGTGCAATTTTAGGCATTTAACAAAAAAACACACCATTTGGCTTTATTTATTTTTTGAAAGTGCCCGGGAATGAAAAAAATGCCTTATGTTAGTGGCTTTAAACACGTTTAAACCCAATATATATATTCATTTTTCATAAACGGATGGAACAATCTAACGCAAACAGTAACCGCTCGGCATTATACTCGCTGATAACGGTTTGGTTTTTCTGGGGCTTTTCGGCAGCATCAAACGGGGTATTCATTCCTTTCTGTAAGGCTCATTTTCATTTAACACAGTTTGAATCACAACTGATCGACTTTACCTTTTACGGAGGTTACTTTATCGGGTCATTAGTACTTTATTATGCGTCTCAAATTACACGTGTAGATATCCTGAACAAAATAGGTTATAAAAATGCCATTGTAATAGGTTTAATTATATCGGCTGTAGGTGCCTTGCTTATGGTCCCTTCGATTAATTCAGGTGTGTTTGGGTTTATATTAGGTTCGTTTTTCTTAATAGCAATTGGATTTTCGTTACAACAAACGGCTGTAAATCCATTTATTGTGGCTTTAGGCCCGCCCGAAACAGGTGCAACTCGCCTTAACCTGGCTGGTGGGGTAAATAACTTCGGTAGTATCTTAGGCCCGGTTGTGGTAAGCTTCCTGCTATTCGGTTCTGCATCAGGTAACAGTAATGCTATCGTTTCTATCTCGTCGGTAAACACGCTTTACTGGATTTTGGTAGTATTGTTTGTGGCGCTTGCTGTATTCTTCTGGGTATCTAAATTACCAAAGGTGACCAGCGACGAGCAAATTGAGCCAAGTTCAAAGGCTAATTTACCACTGTTCGTAATTTTTATTGCTTTTTGTATGATTTTGGCCGCTACTCCGGTTAGCCAAGCTATAACAAACTCTACGTTAAGTTCTAAAGGTGTTGTGGTTTCCAATGATCTGATCAATAAATACGCAGCTTCAAGTATCGATGAAATAAGCAAGCTTAATTTAGGCGCTACCGTAAAAAGTAACCTTATCGAGTACGTAAAAACGCTTGAGAGTTATAAAAGTTATCTTGTTTACGGCGCATTACTGATTATTGTACTTACGCTTATAGTTGCATCTTCAAGAGCCACCAAGCAAAAGGAAGGATGGGGCGCTATGCGTTATCCTCAGCTGATTTTAGGTATGCTGGCCATATTTACCTATGTAGGTGTAGAGGTAACTATTCAAAGTAATTTTGGCGCATTATTAAATACTTCGGCTTTTGGCAGTATCCCTGAAAAAGGGCTTGCTCCTTATATTTCCCTGTATTGGGGCAGTTTAATGATTGGCCGCTGGACGGGTGCCATAGGCGTTTTCAATATGTCTAAAAAAACACGTACTGTTATGACGGTGCTTGTGCCTTACATTGCCTTCGCAGTGGTATTAGGTGCAAATGCCATTAGCCACGCCGATATCATGAAGATATTACCTTACGGTATCTGCGTAATATTCCTGATCGTGGGTTTCTTCTTAGGACAGGAAAAGCCGATCCGCACTCTTACTATTTTCGGATTACTTGGTGTATCATTTATGATAATTGGTTTGCTTACAAACGGTATCATAGCTACTTATGCTTTTGTAAGCGGTGGTTTATGCTGCTCAATTATGTGGCCTTCAATTTTCGCATTATCATTAGCAGGCTTAGGCAAATACTCAAGCCAGGGCGCGTCATTATTAATTATGATGATTCTGGGTGGTTCTATTATTCCACCGGTGCAAGGTATTTTAGCTGACGGTGCTAACGGAATTGTACCAGGCATGAGCGGTATCCACTTCTCATATATCGTACCGTTAATTGGTTTTGCTTACCTGGCATTCTTTGCCTGGAAAGCCGGTGCAGAGTTGCGTAAACAAGGTATTGATATTGACCACATTGAAACAGGTGCTGGTCACTAATCATTATTGTCAGTTATACACTTGTAACAGTCTGATTACGTAATAAATTACGTATTAATCTGGGGGAAAAATACATACAGGTATAGACTATATCATTTAAATTTGATCGGCCTTGCATATGACCATGCAAGGCCGGTCTTATTTTATATTATAACCCTAAAAATGATTTCTGACACCACGCAACCACGGAAGAACTATACCCTACCCTTAATTACGCTTACATCGCTGTTTTTTATGTGGGGATTTATCACCTGCATGAATGATGTGTTGATCCCGTATCTTAAAAAGCTTTTCAGCCTTACTTACTTTGAGTCGATGCTGATACAGTTTTGCTTTTTCGGGGCTTACTTTATCGGGTCGTTGATCTATTTTACCATATCTTATTACAGCGGTGACCCTATCAATAAAATAGGGTATAAGAAGGGTATATTATTAGGTTTGCTGATCTCGGCAATTGGTTGTGCTATGTTTTACCCGGCTGCCACATTATCGTCTTATGGTGTATTTTTAGCTGCATTATTCATTTTAGGATTAGGCTTTACTTTATTGCAGATCTCTGCCAATGCCTACGTATCGTTGTTAGGACCAGACGAAAGTGCATCGAGCCGATTAAACCTTACACAAGCGTTTAACTCTTTAGGTACTACCATTGCGCCGGTATTGGGCGGTTACCTAATACAGGAATTTTTCGCGGTAAACGGCGTGGTATCTGCGCAGTCTACCAAAATCCCTTACCTCATATTTGCAGGCCTTTTTATCTTACTGGGTATCATCATTGCCTTTGTAAAGCTGCCTAAATTTAATTCGGAAGAGATTGAAAGCAAAGGTTTAGGTGCGCTGAAATACAAAAACTTAAGGTTGGGTGTTATTGCGATATTTTTCTATGTTGGTGGCGAAGTAGCTATCGGTAGTTTTATTATCAGTTTACTTGGGCAGGCTAATATGGGTTCAATGCCCGAGGCTGTTGCCAAAAATTACCTGTCGTTGTATTGGGGTGGTGCCATGATCGGGCGATTTTTAGGTGCTATTTCATTAAGCAAAGGCATTGATACTACTAAAAAGATAATCTACATGTTAATTACCGCCGTGGTCGTTTTCGGTGTAATTTATTCAATAGTAACACTGTCTTTTGCACAGATACATTACTTCCTGATTTTTATTGCGCTAAACCTGGTAGGTTTCTTAATAGGTAAATCTTCGCCGGGAAGAACGCTGGCCGTATTTGCCTGCGTTAACGTTGTTTTGGTGTTGATTACTATGTTCACCAACGGGGCTGTAGCGATGTGGTCAATTCTTGGTATTGGCTTGTTTAACTCAATTATGTACTCCAACATATTTACCCTTGGTATCGCCGGTTTGGGTAAATACACCAGTCAGGGTTCTTCGCTGCTGGTCATGGCTATTTTAGGTGGTGCGGTAATCCCTGTGATACAAGGCGCCGTTGCAGATATTATAGGTGTGCAACATGCACTCATCCTGCCTGTGATATGTTATCTTTACATCGTTTATTTCGGCTATTATTGCTGGAAAAACTTGGGCCACATCGAGCATGATGGTCAGGTAAAGGGAGGACATTAATATTCGGTCATTAGTCAATGGTCATCAGTTATTATAAAATAAGAAATGACCAATGACTAATGAACCAATGACTAACACATGAAACTAAGTTTCGATCACATATTCATGAATCTGGCTACTGACCTGGCTAAGCGCAGCCATTGCGTTAAGGCACAGGTTGGGGCAGTACTGGCAAAAGATACACGTATCATTTCAATAGGTTATAACGGGCCGCCATCTGGCACGCATAATTGCGACGAAGAATGGCCTGAAGCCGGTTGCCCGCGCGATGCACGGGGAAGTTGCTCATTGGCGCTTCACGCTGAAGAAAATGCCATACTTTATGCAGTGAAGAACGGTGCAAGGTTGGAAGGGGCAACGATGTACACTACACTTTCGCCGTGTTTACCATGCGCAAGACTTATTTTTTCTGCAGGTATTTCAAAAGTTTACTTTCGCCATTCATATGCCGAATACAAAGGCCTGCCAAGTGACGAAGGGGTTGATTTTCTGAATCACTTTGGTGTGAAGGCAATGAAATTCGACGATGAAACTATCGGTCTTGAGCTTTAAGAAAAGGCTCGAGCTTCGTTAATGCAAAATCCAATTGCTGCTCTGGCGTAAGATTGGTATTATCTAAGATAATGGCATCGTCGGCACGAACAAGCGGGCTTTCTTTACGGGTAGTATCCAGGAAATCACGATGGGCGATGTTCTCAAAAACTTCCTCTAAAGTGATCTCAGGATGTGTAGGCTGCAGTTCTTTAAAGCGGCGTTCTGCACGTACTTTCGGATCGGCAGTCATAAAGAGTTTTACCTGGGCATTAGGGAACACGGTAGTACCTATATCGCGGCCATCCATCACAATGTTTTTCGAACGGCCCATGCGTTGCTGCTGTTTTACCATTTCGTGCCTTACACTTCTTAAAGCAGCAACGGCACTCACGTTTTCTGAAACGGGCATCAGGCGGATTTCGTCAGACACTTCCTCATCATTAAGCAAAATATGTGTCTGATAATCGCGGGCGTGGAAGTTCAGATGGATATCTGCAAGTACAGCTTTAACAGCCTCTTCATCTTTAACATCAATGTTTTTTCGTATCAAGTAAAGGGTAACTGCCCGGTACATGGCACCGCTATCAACGTAAATAAAATGGAGTTTTTTGGCTAAGGCTTTAGCTAAGGTGCTTTTTCCGCAAGATGAATAACCATCTATGGCTACTACAATGTTATTGCTCATCGAGGTGCTAAATTACGCATTTCATTTCATCATTTCTGTCATGTTTATAGATGAAAGCATTAAGAGCATATGATACTATATTTAAAGTAAGTTGTTTATTTTGCATCGAATATGAATTTTACTAAAGCAGATTTACTGCGCGAAACAAACTTTAAAGCTTCAAGGAGCGGGGGGAAAGGCGGACAAAACGTTAATAAAGTTTCTACCAAAGTAGAAATAGCGTTTGATGTGCGTTCGTCTGTGTTATTTAATGAAGGGGAGAAGCAATTGCTGTTAAGTAAATTAGCGAACCGTTTAAATAAAGATGGCGAGGTGCAGGTAATCTGCGACGAGGAGCGAAGCCAATACCTTAACCGCGAAAAAGCAATCGAAAAACTTTATCATCTGTTGCATAAAGCCTTTGAAAAGCCTAAGCCAAGAAAGCCTACTAAAATAAGCAAGGCAGTAAAAGCTGCACGTGCAGATAACAAACGCTTACAATCGGCTAAAAAAGAAACCCGTAAACGAAACTTCGACTATTAATTAAAGTGATACATTACGGTTACCGAACCCCACTGTTGCGAGCGTAATATTTCTTTAGTCTCCTTGGTGATAAAAGTAGCTGACAGATCAATTGTCCACCTGTCGCCGCTATTAAATGCTGCACCGACTTGGTTACTGATAATCACCCTTTTTGGCGTACCTGCTACCTCCAACTGGCTTAAAATTGCAGGGTCTTGCGTTAGGTCGATCTTTGAAGGTATCTCACCTGATTTGCTTTGAATTGTGCCGTTATATCCCACCAAATTCACCATTGGCTTATAATATAAAAAGAACTCCTGGTCATTCGCTTTTATACCATTACGGTTCATCACCGTGCTTTGTGTAGATACTGAATTAAAAAGTTTGTTGGTTCTTCCTATGCGGAATAATGGGCCAAAACCTAATCCTGTAAAGGCATTACCCAAATTGGCATAAGAGCTAAAATTGATATCAAATATTGGCTCCCTGATCAGCATGCGGTTGTATTCGCCGGTAAGGGTAGCCTTAAAGCCACCTTTTATTTGATGATCCCATCCAAAAGGCGGATAAAATCCAAAGGTATTATGTATAAAATCCTGAGCCTGTTTACCTTGTGCCTTGCTGCCAATAAAACCTAATTGTACCCCGAATTTTAAGTTGCTTTGATTTTTATACAAAAGGTTATAAGTACCGCCCGCATATAAATAAGCTGCAAACGGACGGTCGATGTTATTAATATCAACAGCAGGAACATCCGTATTGGAAAATGGGTTTATATTGCCCGACTGTGGGTTATACATCTTTTGGCCTACTTCATAACCCAAAACCTTGTTAGCCAGTTTGCCATCTTCATCAAACGGTAAAGCTTGCCTGAAATAGATAAAAATGCCATTGGTATAATACCGGTCTGATCCTTGCATCAGGTATGAATCGTTATCCGTTTGCAATCCCGCTTCCATAGTACGGTATTGTGCTTTAAGTAAGGTGGTGCCGGCTAAAACTAAGAATAGCGTAGTATAAAGTTTTTTCATTAATACAGGGGTGGAAAATCCTGCCTAAAATAACAAAAGCCCCGAATTATCAGGGCTTTTACTATATGATTTAACACTTTTATTATTAATTGAGTACCGGCTTTGGATCTTCCTTAACGGTCAGATCAATTGCTTCTTCCACTTTGTCTTTTAGTAACGCTAAGTCGATTACTTCGCGCATCTCAGTTACATAATGGAATTTAAGGTCCTTAATGTAATCTTCCTTAATTTCTAAGATGTCTTTTTTGTTTGATTGGCATAGGATGATATCCTTGATATCTGCCCGTTTGGCTGCAAGGATCTTCTCTTTGATACCACCTACAGGCAACACACGTCCGCGAAGGGTGATTTCGCCGGTCATGGCCAAGTTAGGTTTTACCTTACGCTGGGTAAATGCCGAAGTAAGTGCGGTCAACATGGTTACACCAGCCGATGGGCCGTCTTTTGGTGTTGCACCTGCAGGTACGTGAATGTGCACATCCCACTGGTCAAACAAACGCTGATCTATATTAAATAATGAAGAATGCGCACGCAGGTATGCAAGTGCAATGGTTGCCGACTCTTTCATCACATCGCCCAAGCTACCGGTTAAGGTTAAGCGTCCTTTACCAGGGCTAAGGCTGGCTTCTATAAATAGTATATCACCGCCAACTTGGGTCCATGCTAAACCTGTTACTACACCTGCAAACTTGTTGCCCTCGTAAAGGTCCTTTTCAAAAATAGGCGCACCTAAAATGCGTTCTACGTCAGCTTTGCTTACCGATGGATTGTAAGGCTCTTCCATGGCAATATTTTTAGCAACACCCCGAACAACCGATCCTATCTTTTTATCAAGCGAACGTACACCCGATTCGCGGGTATATTGCTCAATTACTTTTTCTAAAACATCGTTTTTCATGGTCACCTGTTTAGGTTTTACGCCATGTGCTTCCCGTTGTTTAGGCAGTAAATGTTGTTTTGCAATCTCAATTTTCTCTTCAATGGTATAGCCATTTACTTCAATGATCTCCATACGGTCTAACAAGGCAGGCTGTATGGTAGAAAGAGAGTTGGCTGTAGCGATGAACATCACGTTCGACAGGTCGAAGTCAAGCTCCACATAGTTATCATAAAACGTGCTGTTCTGTTCCGGGTCGAGTACCTCTAAAAGGGCAGATGAAGGATCCCCTCTGAAATCATTACCTACCTTATCAATCTCATCCAATATGAATACCGGGTTAGCAGCACCAGCTTTTTTAACTGACTGTATCACTCGGCCAGGCATAGCGCCTATGTATGTTTTACGGTGACCACGGATCTCGGCTTCATCACGTACGCCACCTAAGGCCATACGCACATATTTACGGCCTAAAGCCTTAGCTATTGATTTACCTAATGAAGTTTTACCTACACCCGGAGGGCCAACAAGGCAAAGGATAGGCGCTTTCATGTCGTGCTTAAGTTTTAACACGGCAAGGTATTCGATGATACGCTGTTTTACTTTTTCAAGCCCGAAGTGATCTTTGTCAAGTATTTTTTGCGCACGTTTAAGATCGAAATTGTCCTTGGTAAAATCATTCCATGGCAGGTCGAGCAACAGTTCAAGATAATTGATTTGTACAGAGTAATCTGCAGCGGCGGGATTGATACGTGCCAGCTTATCCATCTCTTTATTAAAGTGGGTGCTTACCTCTTTACTCCATTTCTTTTTTAAAGCCCTTTCGCGCAAGTTCTCCATTTCCAGGTCAGGCGTGTTACCGCCAAGTTCTTCCTGGATGGTTTTTAATTGCTGATTAAGGAAGTAATCGCGCTGCTGTTTATCAAGGTCTGTACGTACCTTAGACTGGATCTGGTTCTTTAATTCCAGCATCTGCAGCTCGGTGGTCAAGTGCTCCAATAGTAATTGTGCCCGTTCGCCCAGGTTAACTGTTTCCAGCATGCGCTGTTTAACATCCATTTCGGCATTCATATTTGACGAAATGAAGTTGATCAGAAACGAAATACTTTCAATGTTTTTTATAGCAATACCCGCTTCAGTAGGGATATTTGGCGAAAGCTGAATAATGCTCATAGCCAGATCCTTAATAGAAGACACCATAGCCTTAAAAGCCTTATCTGCTTTGGGTTTTATTTCATCAAACGGCTCGATTGATGCTTTGATGTACGGGTCGCTTTGTATTTCTTCTTTTAAATGGAAGCGTTTTTTTCCCTGTAAAATAACGGTGGTATTACCATCGGGCATTTGCAGCATTTTTACAATTAATGCTGTAGTGCCTGTTTTATTAAGCTGATCAAAATTAGGGTCTTCGATACTCACATCTTGTTGTGATACCACCCCTATAATGCGGTTGCCTTTATTGGCATCCTTAATTAGTTTAATAGATTTATCGCGACCAACAGTTATTGGAATAACCACGCCCGGGAACAGCACCGTATTACGAAGCGGAAGAATAGGCAGAACTTCGGGCATCAGCTCGTTGTTCATTTCCTCTTCGTCCTCAGTTGACATTAACGGAAAAAACTCAGAATCTTCGTTTATAACCGGTAATGCACTTTTAAAATCAAACGGATCGTAGCTCATTAGTACCCTTTCTAAAATATTTAAAACGTCAAGATGTCAGTTTCGACTATTCAAAACTGGTTAAATTACGGTTATACAATGATGTGCTTACCGTAAGGGTATAAGGTTCAATACCTATGCCAATATAAAAATTTGGCATACTAATGTATATACTTGCTAATAAATTATTGATTTAAAGAACGTTGAATCATTAACCCACGAAAATGGGTTTATTGATGATATGTAAAAAAGTCAGGTAACGATTAAACCAGTAAGAGTTTGCTATAATTTTGCAAAATATTGGTATAGTTGCATAATAATCTTGTTAATATATAGTTATTACAATATTCATTTTGTTCAGAACAAACTTCAGATGAGGTTACCGGTACTATTCCTGGCTTTGATGATAACTTCGGTTAAGTACTCGCATGCGCAAAATGCTTACGTTAAGTTAGGGCAGCAGGCGTTAATGGAGGGTGATTTTAAGGTTGCAGTACAGCGACTGGAGAGAGCCTGCATTATAGATTCGACCAATGCTGACGCGCTATGGATGCTTGGTTACTCTTATTATCACAGTGAAAACTTCAAAAAATCTGTTTCTGTATATTCAAGGGTCATTGCGCTGAAGCCTGCCGATCCCAGCGCTTATTATTACCGCGCACGTGCCAAAAGTAAGTTAGGCAAAGACAACAATATATCTTACCAGGATAAAGAGAAATATTTGTTAGGCGCTATTGTTGATTTTACAAAAGCCATAAACACAGATGCTGATCCCGGTGATTTGGATAAATATTTCCAGAACCGTGGAATTGCATACAGGGAATATGCCATATTTAAACTGGATGCTTCATCAAAGGCGTACGATAAAAACAGGGGCATTAATGCTCTTAAAGCTTCAATTGCCGATTTGGAGAAAGTGCTCAACGGTAACCCGTCGCGTAGTGACATTGCCTCGCTGCTTGATATTTCCAAAGAAAAACTTGCCACAGCACAGGGGCACCACTAACTATTTCTTCAGCACACCTTTTATTACGTAGTGATTAGTACCCAGAAACAGCACATGCTGTGTTTTATCAATTGTGTAAAGGGAATCGGGCAGGTAACTTAATTTCTCAGTAGTTTCATACAACAAGTTTTTTGTATGATTTACGATATGAATGGCTTTCACCTGATCACCTGATTTTATGATCTCCAACTGCTGCGTCTTTAACGAGGGTGTTATTGCGTTGTATATAGTAGAGCTATCCGTATTTTCTGTTTTATAGCTTTCGCGCCAAGATGGTTTGTTAATATCTGAAGATGTAAATAAACTTAGCTCATGGCCCCAGTTACCAATTTTAGTATCCTGTGTTTGGCTGTCGCCGTTGTGAGAAACGGTTTTATGTACCAGCGGATTCAGTTTCTTTAACCTGGTAGAGTCTGCCTTCATATACCCGCGCAGATCAAAGAACTTGTACTCTTTTTTTGTCTCTTTAATATCGGGGCGACAAGCCGCCACAGTTGATAACAGGCAGAGTAAAAAAAAGCCCCGTTTAGCGGGGCTGTATGTTTTATACCAATACATTACCGGTCATTTCTTCGGGGATGTCAACACCTAGGATATTTAAAACAGTAGGGGCAATGTCGCCGAGTTTACCGTCTTTAACTGATGTAACATCTTTATCGATGATAATACATGGAACAAGGTTAGTGGTATGTGCCGTATTTGGCGAGCCATCCTCGTTAATCATAAAGTCAGCATTACCATGGTCGGCAATAATGATAAATGAATAGCCATGCTGTAAGCCTGTTTCAACAACGGCTTTAGTGCAGCTGTCAACAGTTTCAGCAGCCTTTACTACGGCTTCAAATACACCTGTATGCCCAACCATGTCTGTGTTTGCAAAGTTTAAGCAGACAAAGTCTGGCCATTCTGCTACCAGTTCAGGGATAATGGCATCGCGGATACCTTCGGCACTCATTTCAGGCTGAAGATCATAAGTTGCAACTTTAGGCGATGGGATTAACAGGCGCTTTTCATTATCAAACTCTTTTTCACGGCCGCCTGAAAAGAAGAAGGTAACGTGCGGATATTTTTCTGTCTCGGCAATACGGATCTGTTTTTTACCGGCATCCTGCAAAACTTCGCCGATGGTTTTAGTAAGGTCGTCTTTTGTGAACACCACACCTACGTTTTTAAATGTTTCGTCGTAAGTGGTCATGGTGATGTAGCGCAGGTTAAGCGGGTGCATATTCTGCTCATGGAACGACTTTTGGGTTAATGCAAGCGTTATTTCACGTCCGCGGTCGGTACGGAAATTAAAGCATAATACCACATCGCCATCTTTTATTACTGCGGCAGGCTGTCCGTTAACGGTTTTAACAATCGGCTTTACAAATTCGTCGGTAACACCTTCTGCGTATGATTCCTTAATGGCCTCAATAATGTTTTCAGTTGGTTTGCCTTCACCGCCCACCATCAGGTCATAAGCTAATTTAACGCGCTCCCAACGGTTGTCGCGGTCCATAGCATAGTAACGACCAATGGCAGAAGCCAGGGTTACATTGGTGCCCTGAATATAGTTTTCTAAATCGGTAATATATCCAACACCTGAGTTAGGGTCAGTATCGCGGCCATCTAAAAAAGCATGAATAAATACTTTCTCCAGGTTGTATTCGCCTGCGGCATCGCAAAGGCCTTTGAGGTGTTTGATGTGAGAGTGTACACCACCATCAGACACAAGGCCGATAAAGTGTACATCTTTATTGTTTTGTTTAGCGTATTCAAACGCGTCTTTAATAACAGCGTTTTCAGGCAGTTCATGGTCGTCAACTGCTTTATGGATGCGCCCAAGCTCCTGGTAAACCACGCGGCCTGCACCTAAATTCATGTGGCCAACTTCAGAGTTGCCCATTTGCCCATCGGGAAGGCCAACGGCCATGCCCGAAGCTTCAAGTTTTGAATTAGGGTAGGTAGCTAACAGGTGATCAAAAAAAGGAGTTTTTGCATTCCAGATAGCATTTGATTTGTCATGACGGCCATAACCCCAGCCATCAAGTATCAATAAAGCGAGTTTTTTTTGTTGTTCCACGGATGCAAATATAGTTTTTTAAGATTTTCTGCGTGTTTAATTGTTGTAAAGTTGCAATCTATGTAGTTATTTAAAACACTTGAATGCAATACTGCTTTTAAACAAACAGAACTAATCATTACTTTTGAACCACAAAACATACTGGCATTGGATAAAGAACTTATACACCAATTTATACAGAGTGCTCTTGCCGAAGACGTTGGCGACGGCGATCACACTTCGTTATCAACTATACTACCGGGTACGCAAGGCAAAGCACAATTGCTGGTTAAAGAAGATGGCATCATTGCCGGTGTAGAGCTTGCACTTGAAATCTTTAAAGAAGTAGACCCGCAGCTTAACGTTGAAGTTTTTATTAATGACGGCGAGGCTGTAAAAGTTAAAGATGTTGTTTTAACGGTAAGTGGTAGTGTGCATAGCATATTAAAAGCCGAGCGTTTGGTGTTGAATTGTATGCAGCGTATGTCGGGCATTGCTACCCGTACACATGAGATTGTGGAGATGCTTGAACATACCGGCACAAAGGTGCTGGATACCCGCAAAACTACACCGGGAGTACGCTATCTGGAAAAGTGGGCAGTAAGAATTGGCGGTGGTGTTAACCACAGGTTTGGTTTATATGATATGATCCTGATCAAGGATAATCATGTAGATTACTCGGGCGGAATAAAAAATGCCATCAATAATGCTCATCAATACCTGCAAGAGCAAAACAAAAAGCTGCAAATAGAGATTGAAGTAAGAAACCTGGAAGAACTGGAAGAAGTGTTGCACACAGGAGGAGTTGACAGAATTTTGCTTGATAATTTTACACCTGACATGATTTGCCAGGCCATTTCGCTTAATGAAGGCCGGTATGTTACAGAAGCATCGGGCGGTATAACGCCGGATAATATCCTGGATTATGCTTCATGTGGTGTCGATTATATTTCGGTTGGCGCACTAACACACTCTGTTAAAAGTTTAGACCTGAGTTTAAAAGCAGTTAAAGCATAAAGGGAAATGTCAGTTACCGTATCTTTTAACTAATATTGTGGTGGAATGATAACTGTTTACTCTGTTTCAGCACTTATTCTTGCATATATGTTTGGCTCTATTCCTACTGCGGTTTGGATTGGGCAGGCATTTTATGGTATTGATATAAGGGAGTACGGCAGCGGTAACGCAGGGGCTACAAATACCTTTCGTGTTTTAGGTAAAAAAGCTGGTATCCCGGTAATGCTGATCGATATTCTGAAAGGCTGGACGGCTACAAACCTGGCCTATTTTATAGGCATTACTACTACCGGGGGCTACCATTCTATAGCATTTATGAACTATGAGCTGGCATTAGGAATTGCAGCTGTTATGGGCCATTTATTCCCTGTTTTTGCCGGTTTCAGAGGTGGAAAGGGTATAGCTACACTGTTTGGAATGGTTTTGGCTATACACTTGCAGGCAGCTTTACTTTGCGTAGGCGTGTTTATCATCATATTATTGATAACGCGTTACGTTTCATTAAGCTCTATAGTTGCTGGGTTTGTGTATCCTATAGCGGTAACATTTGTATTCCCGGTTTATATAAAATCGGTAATTATTTACGGTATGTGCATTTGCGTGCTGATACTGGTTACACATCAGAAAAACATAGAGCGGTTACTGAAAGGCAAAGAGTCTAAAGTTGCTTTGTTTAAAAAGAAAACAACCTGACTCATTATGTTAAAACGTTACAAATTTTTCGGAGCAATAGTATTAGCTGTTGCAGTTTACTCATGTTCAACAGTTCCGCTAACCGGGCGCAAGCAATTCAATGTCGTTAGCGATGCGGAAGTTAATCAATCAGCTGCTACCAGCTACAAAGAGCTATTGTCTGACCCTAAAACAAAAGTCGTATCTGGTACAACAGATGCACAGCGCGTTCAAAAAGTAGGCAGACAACTTGCAACAGCTATTCAGCAATATCTACAGCAAAATGGTTATGGTAATCAGTATAATTTCGACTGGCAGTTTAACCTGATCCAAAGCAGCGATGTAAATGCGTGGTGTATGCCCGGAGGTAAAGTTGCTGTATATACCGGTATATTACCTTATACTAAAGACGATGCAGGTTTGGCAACCGTATTAGGCCATGAAATTGGTCATGCCATCGCACATCATTCAGCGGAGCGTATTTCACAGCAATATGTAGCACAGGGTTTAGGCTCTGCAATTGGTACTGCCGCAGGTAATAGCAGTTCGGCTACGGTAGGCATTGTTAACCAGTTATATGGTGTGGGTGGATCCTTATTATTATTAAAATACTCACGTAATCAAGAATCTGAGGCCGATAAATTAGGGCTTACCTTTATGGCTATGGCTGGGTATGATCCTCATCAGGCTATTGGTTTTTGGCAGCGCATGGCAGCCGCAAACACCAGTGGAGGTACGCCAGAGTTTTTAAGTACTCACCCCGCAGATGCTACGCGTATTGCAGCTTTGCAAAATGAGTTGCCTAACGCGATGAAATATTATCGCCGATAATAACCATGTCTAAAATTAAATTTCTGAGTGCAGCATGGAAAAACCTGCTCATGCTTAACTATGAGGTTGACCCAAAGATATTGGAGCCTTATCTGCCAGCATATACTGTTTTAGATTTATGGCAGGGTAAGGCGTTGGTAAGCATGGTAGGTTTTATGTTTATGAACACCCGAGTTATGGGTATTAAATGGCCAGGGCACGTAAACTTTGAGGAAGTTAATCTGCGCTTTTACGTTAAGCATTTTGATGGTAAAGAATGGAAGCGGGGCGCTGTTTTCGTAAGTGAAATTGTGCCTAAGCGCATTATCCCGCTTGTGGCCAATAATCTTTACAATGAGCATTACAAAGCAATGCCAATGCGGCATAGTGTTGTAGTAGATCAGGATGTTTCGCACTTTAGTTATGAATGGAAATTAAAAGACCGGTGGAATAAACTGGCTGCCACAGTAAGTAACCAGTTTGTACCTATTGAGAAAGATAGTGCCGAAGAATTTATATTTGAGCATTACTGGGGTTATAACCGTATACATGGCACAAAAACGCTGGAATACCAGGTAGAACACGAACCGTGGAAAATAGCCCAGGTAACCAACCCTGTTTTTGATGCCGATATCATCGGCTTATATAATCAGTCTTTTGAACCTTATTTAAGCAAGCAGCCCTTTTCAGCGTTTTTTGCATTGGGGTCAGAAGTATCAGTCAGGGTTGCGGGTAAGATATTGGCCGAGCCAATACTGCCAAAATAGCTTTTACTTTAAGCAGGCATTCTTCAAATTCTTTTTCGGCATCGGCATGGTAAGTAATAGCACTGCCCGCCTGAAACGAAAGATATCTGGCTGTGGCATTATATAAAATCGTGCGGATGACCACATTGAAATCAAAGTCGCCATCTGGAGCAAGATAGCCTATTGCACCGGAATAAATGCCACGCCTAGTGAGCTCATATTGTTCCATCAGTTGCATGGCGCTTACTTTCGGTGCGCCTGTCATGCTACCCATCGGAAAGGCATTCTTTATGGCATCAATCATATTCACATCATCAGCAAGCTCACATACTATCGTTGAGATCATTTGGTGTACCTGTTCAAAACTGTAAATGCCGAAAAGCTCCTCTACCTTAACCGTCCCAGGTTTGGCAGACCGGGTTAAGTCATTGCGAACAAGGTCGACAATCATTACATTTTCCTGCTGCTCTTTAGAATTGTTGCGCAAGTTCGATTTGTTAATAACGTCCTGCTGATGATCTGCGCTGCGTGGTGCAGTTCCTTTAATGGGTTGAGAGATTAGCTTATTGCCTCTCTTGGCTAAAAAGCGTTCAGGAGATGCGCTGATGATATATTTGTCGTAGTATTTAAAGAAACATCCAAACGGTTTAGGTGATATTTCATTTAACCGTTCAAATACATTTACAGGATCAATCTGCGCCTGTTCAGCATAAAATTCCTGGCAAAAATTGGTGACATAGATATCGCCACGGCTGATATGCTCTTTTATTTTATTTACAGTTTCGATGTATTCATTCCGGCTAAAGCGGGGATAAATGGTAAAATCTCTGGGTATATCATTTAATATAATATCTGTTTTATTGATTTCTCTAAACAAGTCCTCAGCATCCTCTGATTGGATGTCGATTTCACCATCTTTAACAACAATTAGATGTTCAGGGATAAAGAAATAAAGATCCGGAAAACTTAGGTGATCTGCATTTGAGGATTGCAGTTGTTCAGTTTCATTCTTTAGGTCGTAACTGAAAAAGCCGGTCATCCATTCTTGTGGATGCCGATTTTTAAAATTTGCCAGTTCTGTAAATGCATTACCACTACTATCCGTTACATCATGTTTGATACCTGCCGCTATGAGCAGATCAAACTTGGAATAAGGATCAGTAAAATTGTTGGAATCGAGATAACAGCATACCTCAAAATTAGCTGCCCAATGCAGGGCTTTCTGTTTGAAAGATGAAATGCTATCTGTTTTAAAAATCACTGCACAAAAATAATAAAGGCTCCCTTTAAAAAGGAGCCTTTAAATTCTATATAATATCTTAATTCTTGTTTCTGAACTTAAGCCAAAGTAAGCGTCTGTTTTCTATCGGGGCCTACTGATAAATATTTAACCGGAACGCCCAATTCAGCTTCAAGAAAATCAATGTATGATTTCAGTTTCGCAGGGATTTGTGAAGGCTCAGTTATGCCGGTGATATCCTCGTGCCAGCCATCAATTTCTTTTAATACAGGCTCTGGTTTAATAGAACAGATATCGTAAGGCATATAATCAATCACTTCGCCATTATAGTTGTAGTGCGTGCAGGCATAGATCTTTTCAAATCCGCTTAACACGTCAGCTTTGGTCATTACCAGTTCGGTAACGCCGTTAAGCATAATAGCGTATTTTAATGCAGGCAGATCAATCCAGCCGGTACGGCGTGGGCGACCTGTAGTGGCGCCAAACTCGTGTCCAATTTGACGAAGTTCTTCACCCATCTCATTATCTAATTCGGTAGGGAAGGGGCCACCACCAACACGTGTACAGTAAGCTTTAAATATGCCGATCACTTCACCAATCTGGCGGGGAGCAATACCTAAACCGGTACAAGCACCTGCCGCAGTAGTGTTTGATGAGGTAACAAACGGGTATGAACCAAAGTCGATATCCAGCATAGCGCCCTGTGCACCTTCAGCTAATACTTTTTTACCCTGTTTAAGGTAATCGTTAACTAAGTGCTCAGAATCAACCAGTGGGAATTGTTTGATCACGTCAAGCGCGTCAAAGAAAGCCTGCTCACGTTCTGCAAAATCAACTACCTCGCCATAAAGCGATTGTAGCATTGATTTGTGTTTTTCAACGAGTTTGTTGTAACGATCTTTAAAGTCGGGTAGGGTAATGTCGCCAATTCGCAGGCCGTTACGCCCGGTTTTGTCCATATAAGTAGGGCCAATTCCTTTAAGCGTTGAACCGATTTTACCTTCGCCCATTTTCTTTTCGTTAGCTGCATCAAGCAACTGGTGGGTAGGCAATATCAGATGTGCCTTTTTTGCAATTTGAAGGTTGCGTTTAGCAAGCAAATCGTGTCCGGCATCTTTCAATTTGTCAAGTTCTTTTTTAAGCGTGATCGGGTCTATCACAACGCCATTACCGATAAGGTTCATGGTGTTTTCAAAAAAGATACCTGAAGGTATAGTATTTAAAACGAATTTTTTACCGTCAAATTCAAGCGTGTGGCCAGCATTTGGTCCACCCTGAAAACGGGCAATAAGGTCATAATCTGCGCTTAACACGTCAACGATCTTTCCCTTGCCCTCGTCGCCCCATTGAAGGCCTAATAAAACATCAACAGCCATTTGTTAAAGTGAGTGTGAAATGAAAGGTGGCAAAGTTATACTTTTCTGTCACAGAAACCTTCTTTTAATTTAACACAGTTTCCGTAAAGGTTTAAAGAGTGGTGTTTGATATCGAATTTTAGTAATTCGCCCATCATGCTTTGTATTTGCTGTATGCGCGGATCGCAAAACTCAACTACTTTGCCGCAGTCGATACAAATAATATGATCGTGCTGCTTGTACCCATATGATTTTTCAAACTGCGCCATGTTTTTACCAAACTGGTGTTTGGTAACCAGGTCGCATGATACCAGTAACTCCAGTGTGTTATAAACTGTAGCACGGCTAACACGGTATTTTTTATTTTTCATGTGGATGTACAAAGACTCCACATCAAAATGGTCATTACGTGAATAAATTTCTTCGAGTATGGCAAAACGCTCGGGGGTTTTCCTGAGACTTTTATTTTCGAGATACGCCTCGAAAATTTTTTTAACCATATCTATGGTTTCTTGCTGAGGCATAGTAAGTATTTAACAGGCCAAAGGTAAAAATAATTTAGGGAAATTGTCATTGGTCATCGGTCAATAGTCATTGTTAGAAATATAAGTATTAATGAATATTGCCTAATGACCAATGACTAACTCACCTCCACCGGCGCCGAATCAAATCGGGTAACTCCGGTTATGCCTTTAACCATTTTTAAACGTTTAATTAAATTATCAAGGTGGTCGCGGTCATTTACATACACCATAATGCTGCCTTCAAAAATGCCATTGTCACTATCAACGGTAATAGAACGGATGTTCACTTTAAAATCGTTTGATATAACAGTGGTCAGTTTGTTGATCAGGCCCACATCATCAATACCTGTAATGCGTAAACCAGTCAGGAATGCCAGCTCGTGCTGATTGGTCCAGCGAGCTTTCACCACACGGTAACCGTAGTTTGACATCAGCTTGGTTGCATTAGGGCAATTGGTACGGTGTATCTTAATACCTTCGTTAACGGTAATAAAGCCAAAAACATCATCGCCCGGAATAGGGTTACAGCAGCTGGCAAGCTTGTAATCAATCTTCTGCATATCCTCGCCGATCAGCAGTATATCGCTGTCTTTGGTCTTGATGCTGCGCAGCATGCTTTGCACCTGTTCCTGCTCGATCTTTTCCTGCGGCTTATTTTCAACGCTCTTTTCAGAGGCCAGATAATCTTTCAGGTCCTTCATGTCAATCAGGCCTTTTGCTACATTGTAGAAAAGATCCTGTGTGGAAGGCAGTTTAAAGTAATAGCTAAGCTTATGGATATTTTCAGAGTTATAAGTGATCTTTAGCGATTTTAGTTTACGCTCCAGAATCTCTTTACCATCTTCTGCAATTTTCCGTTTCTCTTCCTTTAGCGCCGATTTAATTTTGGCTTTAGCCTTTGCAGTAACCACAAAGTTTAGCCAGTCTTCTTTAGGGGTTTGCTTGCTGGAGGTGATGATTTCTACCTGGTCGCCGTTTTGTAGCTTATGACTTAACGGTACCAACTTATGATTAACCTTCGCGCCGATACACGTAGCACCTACATCAGAGTGGATTTCAAAAGCAAAGTCCAATGCGGTTGCGTTAACAGGCAACTGCAATAATGCTCCTTTAGGTGTAAAAATGAAAATCTCGTCAGAGAAAAGGTTCATTTTAAAATCATCCAGGAAATCCAATGCATTGGATTCCGGGTTACGCAACATTTCACGCACCTTTTGTATCCATTGGTCAAGCCCGGTATCTGATGACGATTCTTTGTATTTCCAGTGCGCCGCGAAACCCTTTTCTGCAATTTCGTTCATGCGCTTGGTGCGTATCTGTATCTCTACCCATTGTCCACGCGGCCCCATTACGGTAGTGTGCAAAGACTCGTAGCCATTTACTTTAGGTGACGATATCCAGTCGCGCAGGCGGTCGGGGTTAGGGCGGTACAAATCGGTAACTATCGAATAGGCCTTCCAGCAATCTGATTTTTCATTTTCTGGGGTGCTGTCTAAAACAACACGGATGGCAAAAAGATCATATACCTCTTCAAAAGGGATCGCCTTTTTTTTCATCTTATTCCAGATGGAGTGGATGGATTTAGGCCGGCCAAAAACTTCGGCATGTAAACCCTGGCTTTCCAATACCTTTTTTAAAGGGTCAATAAAGTCGCGAATAAAACGCTCGCGTTCGGCCTTTTTCTCGTTAAGCTTATTTTTAATAAACTGGTAAGTTTCGCTTTCCATATATTTCATAGAAAGGTCTTCCAGTTCAGATTTTATAGCATATAAGCCCAGGCGGTGGGCAAGGGGAGCGTACAGGTAAACCGTTTCTGATGATAATTTAAGCTGCTTATCGCGCGGCATAAACTCCATCGTACGCATGTTATGCAGGCGGTCGGCCAGTTTAATCAAAATTACCCTTACATCGTCGGCAAGGGTAAGCAGCATCTTACGGAAGTTCTCGGCCTGTAATGAGCTGTTGGTATCAAATACCCCCGATATTTTAGTAAGCCCGTCAATGATCTTGGCTACCTTTTTGCCGAATTCACGTTCAATATCTTCAAGGGTAACGTCGGTATCTTCAACAACATCATGCAAAAGTGCACATACAATTGAGGTAGTGCCCAATCCAATTTCTTCCGCTGCAATTTGTGCAACCGCTATAGGATGGTATATATAAGGCTCGCCAGATTTACGGCGCATGTCTTTATGGCTCTCAAGCGCCATGTCAAACGCATGCCTGATCAGCTTTTTATCACCCTTTTGCAAAGTAGGTTTACAGGCACGCAGCAAAGCCCTGTATCTTTTCAATATCTCGTTCTTCTCGGCCTCCAGATCTATCACTAATTCTTTCATAGTATATCTACTGCGTATCTCTTTAATAACTAAGTGCTAACACAAAAATTAATTATTAGTTGCTGCATAATGCAACGGAAAAAATTAATTATTTTTGTTAATAGTAAATATATGAAATTTTTGCCGCTTTTAATAGGTTTTTGCTTGCTTGCTTGTGCTGTTTCGGCGCAAAATCCCTTGCCGCATCCTAAGGTTGGTAAAAATGATACTGTAAAGACATACCTCACCGAATACGAGGGCGAGCTTATTCCATGGATTGTAACGCCGGAAGTGGAGATAAGAGACGTCCGCATATTTAAAAGCGAAGCTGACCGCCAGGCTTATTACCGCCTGAAGTATAACGTAATGAAGGTGTTGCCTTATGCCCGTTTTGCAAGTCAGCGTTATCAGAAACTACAACGTGATCTGGCTTTAACAGGCGATAAGAAAAAGCAGAAAGAGCTGGTAAAGGCTTGCGAGACAGAAATTAAAGATCTATTTAACCGCGAAATAAAGAACCTTACCATTAACCAGGGCGAGGTACTGATCAAACTCATCAGCCGGGAAACGGGCACCACTACCTTTGATCTGGCCAAAGATTTAAAAGGCGGTTTGCATGCCTTTATGTACCAGTCTGTAGCACGTATTTTTGGGCACAACCTGAAGGAAGAGTACGATATTACTACAGAACGCGACATCGAAACCATTTTACACCAGGCTGGTTATACCTCATATTTGTACTAATTATATCCAATGGACGCAGGTAATATTTACCGCTTTAATGTAGAAACATTAAACGGTGCCCAACTTAACCTTGCACACTACAAAAACAAAGTTTTACTGATAGTGAATACCGCTTCGCAATGTGGTTTTACCCCGCAAATGAGCGAACTTGTTGAGTTGAAAAAACAATTTGAAGGCCAAGACTTTGAGATACTGGCTTTTCCGTCAAATGATTTTGGAAACCAGGAACCTTTGGAAGGGGAGGCGCTGGGGCAATTTTGCGAACGATTTGATACTAATTTCCCGATGCTTGATAAGATACACGTGAGGGGGCCTTATGCGCATCCTTTATACCAGTTTTTATCTGATAAAAAGCAGAATGGCCGGGTAAATGCATCGCCAAGATGGAATTTTCATAAATACCTGATTGACCGTAATGGCCGCGTGGTTGACTTCTTTTACCCGTTTACCAAGCCTGTATCTTCCAGGATCAGAAAAAAGATAGCACATTTGCTTACAGAAAAGCAATTAACAGCACAATGAAATTAGATATACTGGTTGTTGCAGTACATCCTGACGATGCCGAACTGGGCTGCTCGGGCACAATACTGAAGCATGTTAAAATGGGTTATACCGTAGGCATTGTAGACCTTACCCGTGGCGAGCTGGGTACAAGAGGCTCCGCTGAATTACGTGATAAAGAAGCCGCTAAAGCTGCAAAAATTTTAGGCCTTAGTGTACGTGAAAACCTGGGTTTTCCGGATGGCTTTTTTGAGAATAATAAAGAATATCAGTTAAAGGTGATTGCTGCCATACGTAAGTACCAGCCAGATATTTTGATCACCAACGCTTATCATGACCGCCATCCCGATCATGGCCGTGCAAGCCAATTGGTTCAGGATGCTGCATTTTTGTCGGGTTTAAGGAAAATAGAGACCACGCTTAACGGAGAATTACAAAAAGAGTGGCGTCCGCGCCAGCTTTTGCATTTTATACAGGACCGTTACATAAAACCCGATTTTGTAGTAGATGTAACCGAATACTGGGATGCAAAAATTGCAAGCGTGCTTGCCTATACTTCACAATTTCATCACCCCGATTACCGGGAAAACGAACCACAAACCTATATCTCGTCACCCGAATTTATACAGGTTGTTGAAGCACGCGCACGTGAATACGGTAAAGCAATAGGGGTTAAGTTTGCCGAAGGTTTTACGTCGCGCAGTTTGCTGGGTGTTAATAGTCTTTTTGATTTAGCTTAATCTTAGTAACGCTGCAAAATTAATTTTGGTTGTGATGTATCACTTTGCTTTGCATGTACGTACATGGCAACAAAGAATAAATCGTCAGCCGGGCCAAGTATAAATTAATGCAGAAAAACCATGGCATTGCTGATGATATACTGATCAGTCAATGTAAAAAAGGCAGCCTGAAGCACCAGGAATTGCTATATAAGCAGTTCTATGGCTACGCTATGGGTATAAGTCTGCGTTACAGCTTTAGCCGCGACGATGCATTGGAAGTGGTGAACGATGCCTTTATTAAAGTATTTAATGCCATTGGTAACTATGATAGCAGCAAGGCATTTAAAGGCTGGTTGCGCACAATAGTTGTGAACACAGCTATTGACCGCCGCCGCAAGGACATGAAACATCAGTTTACCACAGAGATAGATGATTCGTTACCCTTGCCAAGTTCGCAAACTACGGTTGACAGGTTAAACGTAAATGATATTTTAAAAATAATGGATGCTCTGCCTGCTGTACAACGTGCCATTTTTAACTTGTACGAGATTGATGGTTACAACCACGAAGAGATTGCCGTAATGCTGGATATACCGGCAAGTTCGTCGAGGGTGTACCTGAGCAGGGCAAAAGAAAAACTTAGAAATTTAATAAATACCGAAGCGCAGCAACATGAACGATAATCTGGATAACGATTTTAAAAACCGCATCCGGGAAGTATTCGACAATTACGAGGATACTTCGGCTGAGGAAGGCTGGCAGCTATTGCGCCAGCGTTTTCCTGAACAGCCGGAAAAAGTACGCCCTATTGCCAGGTGGTGGTACACGGCCGCTGCCATTGTATTGCTGTGTCTTGGCGTTTGGTTATTGCGCCCTCAGCAAGTAATCAACAATCATCAGAACATTTCTAAAAACCAGCCTCAAAATAGTTCAGAAAACAAGAAGGGAAATTCACAAGGCGACAGCCAATCAGCAAATGATGGTACTAATGAAGATCACAATGATCTTTCAAAAAATCAACGTATTGCTGATGGTAGCGCAGGCCAGCATCAACCTGTAATAAAAAACAAAAACAATGATCATCAGCCTGAACGGGTGACCTTTAACACTGAATCATCAGCTACAAACAATAGTGTAACGGAACAAATTGCTGCAGATGTAAACCCTACTCAAAAATCTAATACAGGCAATAATTCAATCGTTCCTACAGTTGGCAATTACTTATCTCAGTCGAAAACTACAGATCAGCAGGCTTCGGTTAAAGAAGACGCTTTAGGAAATGATAAAGCCAAGCTTAATAAAGAGCCTGAAAATAAAATCGCATCGGCCGATGTAAAAGAAAACGACAGCCAGAAACAGTCGGTTGTTCTACAGCCACAAGGTGATGCCGTTTTAAGGATGATGGCCAGTGATAAAGCAAAAGAGAAGGCATCCGGTAAGGATAAGAACACCAGCGAAGTTATTAAACAAAAATCTGTAGTACTGGGCGTATATGCGGCTACCTATGTGAATTATGCAAAAGGAAGTGATAATGCAGTAAATGTAGGTGCAGGGTTTAGCTCTGATTTTAAACTTACAAACAGGCTGAAATTTTCTACGGGTGTAGCTATTGCACAAAACTCGTTAAATTATAACAGCTCAGAAAACATCCCTCAACAAGCTAATGCACGTACCATGAGTTCGGCGGTAGCATCAAACGCCCCGCAGATGTTTTTCTCTTCTAAAGTTGCTACTCCTGTCCCCGTTGTTAAAAACTATAATGCCAGCTTAATAGGTATAGATGTACCACTGAACTTAAAATATCAGTTCGGCAAAAACGGCGATACATTTGTATCTGCCGGTATCAGTTCGGGTACTTTTATAGACGAGAAATATAGCTCTGCTTACAGCTACACTAACAACTATAATCCTTACAGTTTTACAAACTCGGCTACTGCCAACAATGTATCTGAGGTGGAGCAGCAAACAACCACAAGACAGCATTTCAGTACGTTTGACTTTGCTAAAACCTTAAACTTTTCGTTTGGTATGGGCTATCCGCTGGGCAAACGAAACAGGTTGGTGATTGAACCGTTTGTTAAATACCCGCTTGGTGGTGTAGGCCAGCAGGATTTGCGCTTCGGAGCAGGCGGCGTTAACCTGAAATTGAATTTCCAGTCGTCTAAGAAATAATTATTTTTTGCTACTTAAACCTGATCGCACGTACCGGTGTAATGCGGCTTACCAGCATTGACGGAATAATCAGCACGAGCATACAGATTACCAGCGTACCTGCATTCAGAATTAATATATCGGGTAAGGTAAACTTTATCGGCACAAACTTCATATAGTAAGACGCTTGGTCAAGCTTAAAAAAGTGCGTGCTGTATTGAAACCAGCCCAAACCAAGGCTAAACAGATTTCCTAAAACCAAGCCTATGCCAACCAGGTAAGTGGCGTTATAGAGAAAAACTTTCTGTATGGCCCAGTTAGTTGCACCAAATGCTTTGAACATGCCGATCATCGTAGTACGTTCCAGGATCATAATCAGCAATGCCGATATCATATTTATTACAGCTACCAGCAACATCAGTACCAGCATTACCTGTGCATTAACGTCTAATAGACTAAGCCATTCAAAAATGGTGGGATAAGTTTCGTTAACGGTGTATGACCGTAAATTAATGGGCAGTATCTGGGTAACAGACTGCGCATATATGGCAAGTTTATCAAAGTTGTTTACGCGTATTTCGTATCCGCCAATATCGTCTGGTTTCCAGTTGTTTAAACGTTTAATAATGGCTAAGTCTGCAACCACAAATGTTTTATCAACCTCGTCAACGCCACTGTCAAATATGCCGGCAATAGTAAACTTACGCTTGCGTAAAGGCTCCTGTACAAAGTACATGATGAAATCGTCACCTGTTTTAAGCTTTAGGCGGTTAGCGGTATATTTTGATATTAGTATCTGCTTAGATGCAGCAACAGAATCGGCAAAATTGATAACAGTACCGCTTTCCATCACTGATTTAAAAAACGACCAGTCGTAGGTTTTATCAACGCCCTTCATCACTACGCCCTCTATCTCATCATTAGCCCTAATAATCCCAGGCTTTGTGGCAAAAGGCATTACTTTACTAATGTATCCAGCCTTGTCAGCGCGTGCTAAAAATTCCGGGTCATTTTTAAAAGGTGAGTTTTCGTAAGAGTTGTTGTTATCATATTTGATCACCTGCATATCGCCAGAAAATCCCCTGATCTTTGTCTGTATCTCCTGCTTGAACCCATTAACTACAGCTACAGAAAGTATCATCACCCCAAGGCCCAGCATAATACCGATAATCGCTATACGCACAATCAGCTTAGAGAATGTACGTTTAGTTTTAAACGTAATGCGGCCTGCTATGAATGAAGAAAAACTCAACTGCTTATGTTTATTTTGTACTTTCGCAAATATGCGGTTTTGCAGTTAAATACAGCACTGCAACAAATTGTTTGTACTTACCTATGAAAATACCCGTTAAATTTTTGCTTGCGCTTGGTATTATTACCAATGTTGCCTGCGCTCAAAAAATCAATCCAAAAACAAGGACGACTTTAAAATATGATTCGCCGGAGTTTAAGTCTGTACCTGTAACCGGCGCCGATCAAACTAACCTGTACGTGCCCTACCTAAAAGGTAAAAAGGTGGGCATGGTAGTTAACCAAACATCGGTTATCGGTAAAAAGCTTACACCAAGCCCGGATAGCCTTTTAAAGCTGGGTATTACCATCAAGAAGATTTTCGGGCCCGAGCATGGTTTTAGGGGCAATGCCAGCAATGGCGCTACCGTAGGGAATGAAATTGATGCAAAAACAGGTGTGCCCGTGGTTTCGCTTTATGGCAGTAAACACTATAAACCAACCGACGAAGATTTACAGGGCATTGATGAAATGGTATTTGACATGCAGGATGTAGGCGTACGTTTTTACACCTATATATCAACCTTACATTACGTAATGGAAGCCTGTGCCGAGCATAACATTGAACTGTTAATACTCGACCGACCTAACCCTAACGGCTTTTATGTTGACGGACCGGTTTTAGATACCGGCATACATGCTTTTGTAGCGATGCACCCTGTACCCATCGTACACGGCATGACACTGGGCGAATATGCGCAAATGATAAACGGACAAGGCTGGCTGAAAAATCATGTAAAATGTAAACTTAAAATTATTAAGGTAGCTAACTATACACATGATACGCCATATGAGCTACCTGTACATCCGTCGCCTAACTTAAACACTCAGCAATCTATCTTGTTATATCCCGGTATTTGTTTGTTTGAAGGTACAACGCTTAGCCTTGGTCGTGGCACAAGTTTTCCGTTCACGGTTGTTGGCAGCCCTGCTTTAAAAGGCATTTATCCGTTTTCGTTTAAACCGGTAAGCATACCGGGTGTAAGCGATAACCCTCCTTTGAAAGACCAGGTTTGCTACGGCATTGATTATTGCAATTTCGATACTAATGAGATCAGAAAAAACGGCAAACTTAACATAGACTGGTTGATAAGCATGTATAAGGCATACCCGGATAAAGCGCATTTCTTTAATGGCTACTTTACCAGGCTTGCCGGTACAGAGAATTTGCGTAAACAACTTGAAGCCGGTAAGTCTGAACAGGAAATACGCCAGAGCTGGGAACCGGCACTAAGCAATTACAAGCAAATGCGCCAAAAATATTTATTGTATAAATAGTTAACGCTTATCCGTTAGCATAGCTAAGATATTAAATGAGGATAGTTTTTATGGGCACGCCCGAGTTTGCGGTTGCCTCTTTAGAAGCACTGATTGATGCAGGTTGCGAAGTTGTTGGCGTTGTAACCGCGCCCGATAAACCGGCAGGCCGAGGCCAGGTACTGTCAGAGTCTGCTGTTAAAAAGTTTGCCGTTGCCAATCACATCAAAGTTTTGCAGCCCGAAAAGCTGAAAGATCCTGCATTTATAGAAAGCTTACGTGCGCTACGTGCAGATTTACAGGTAGTGGTTGCATTCAGGATGCTGCCCGAAGTTGTTTGGAACATGCCGCCGCTGGGTACCATTAACCTGCATGCTTCTTTACTGCCGCAGTACCGCGGTGCGGCACCTATTAACTGGGCTGTAATTAATGGCGAGAAAGAAAGCGGTGTTACCACCTTTTTGCTAAAGCACGAAATTGATACAGGCAATGTTTTGTTTACTGAGAAAGTAACCATTCCTGAAGATTTTACTGCTGGCGACCTGCACGATAAACTAATGAACAAAGGTGCAGGCCTATTGGTAAAAACGGTAAAAGCAGTGGAAAGCGGTAAATACACAGAGCAGCCACAGGCACAGTTGGCAGAAGGTGTGTCGCTGAAACATGCCCCTAAAATATTTAAAGACGATTGCCGTATAGACTGGAACAATCAGGTTGAACAAATTTATAACCGCATCCGCGGATTAAGTCCATACCCCACTGCATTTACAACGCTTAACGGTAAAACACTTAAAATCTTCAAGGCCGAAAAAGAATCGGGTGAGGTCAATGATGCGCCCGGTAGCTACAGTACCGACGGTAAAACTTACCTGAAATTTGCAGGGACAGATGGCTATGTCAGCTTAACCGACTTGCAGCTGGAAGGCAAAAAGCGGATGGGAGTAGAGGAGTTTTTAAGAGGATATAAAGTTCAATAATTCATTGGTCATTAGTTATCGGTGTTCAGCATCAATGACTAATGACAGCTGACTATTTCACACTATACAATCTGTAAATAAACACAAACATCAGCGATGTAGCTATTGAACCGAAGGTATGCCACAGAAAATGGGTACCCATCGGTAATATAGCCCATCTATCCGCTACCCTGAAAAATAATGCAGCACCAAATGCTAACAGCGCAGTAATTACCAGCCAGGCGTTATGCCCTTTCAGTTTAACAAGCAGTAAGATCAAAGGCAACAGAATCATTAACACCATCATGCCGTAATTAAGGCTGATCATCAGTTGCACATCATAGCCTGTAAATAATTTGCGTACGGCAAATTCCATCCCAATAAAAATGAGCAACGCAAGGAAGCCATAAACCCATTTGCCCAAAACCTTCATCCAGAAATACACACTTGCCATAAGGCACAATAAAGCTATAGGCACCCAATCCATAAAAATAAAAATGTGCCAGCGCCTTAAGCCATGATAAACTGTACTACCGATACAGCCAATAAGTAACAACCAAGTAGCCAAACTAAGGAACACATACTCCCGGCTAAAGCCCTTTAATTTAATTAGCCAGTAAAAAGCCGGTATCAGGAAGAATGCCGAAGTAACCATGTTCCATGGTTCCGGGAAGAAATGATTTAAGTTGGTCTCTGTATATATCAGTCCGTGATCGAGCGGGATCTGGTTCATAGCAGCAATTATTTATTACCGAAAATAGAATGCTGCTTTTAAGAAAAAGTTTGGGGTGCATTAAATCAGCATCAGCAAATCGTCATAAGATACATTTGTATGACAGAGATAGAAAATCCGAAGTACCTTTGCCGCCGTAATTTTATTGTTATGACACAGATCCACCCACGCATTTTAGCCCTTAAAAACGCAATTACACCTTTACGCGAACAGTTAATAGCACACCCGCTTTATGCTCAGATTACATCGCTCGAAGATTTACACGTTTTTATGCAGCATCACGTATTTGCCGTGTGGGATTTTATGTCGTTGCTTAAAGCCTTACAGCGCGCGCTTACTTGCGTTGAAGTACCCTGGATGCCTATAGGTAGTGCCAACACACGCTACCTGATCAATGAAATAGTAACCGGGGAAGAAAGCGATGTTGACGAGCAAGGCAATCGCAGCAGCCATTTTGAGCTTTATCTTAAAACAATGGAACAAGCCGGTGCTGACCATACCGCCATGCATGACTTGCTGGCTGCTTTACAAAATAAACAGACAATAAATGAGGTTTTGCTAACTATTGACATGCCACAGGCAGCAAAAAGCTTTGTGCAGCATACTTTTAATGTTATAGCTACCAACAAACCACATATAGAAGCGGCTGTATTTACTTTCGGGCGCGAAGATCTGATCCCCGGCATGTTTATTAGCATGGTAAAGGAAATCAACAAACAGTTTCCGGGCAAGGTGGACCAGTTTTTATATTACCTGGAAAGGCACATTGAGGTTGACGGCGACCACCACTCGCAGTTAGCTTACCAAATGACAGCCGAACTTTGCGGTGATGATGAAAATAAATGGGCAGAAGCCGAGCAGGCCGTTAAAGAAGCATTACAGCAACGCATTAACCTTTGGAACGGCATCTCAGAAGCTATTGGCACGTTAGTATAATAGTTCATTAGTTCACTTGTCATTAGTCATTGTATCCATTAACATATTAATGAACCATTGAACAAATGAACTACAATTTGTTCAACTCATCAATAAGGGATTTGCTCAACCGGTTGAAGTAACGTTTAACGCCGTAGCCCATTACCCATTGTATACCACGAGTCGCATTGGTTAAAAACACCTCGTCAGCTTCGTACAATATGTTAGGGTTAATTTGTGCTTCGGTAACGGGTAAATCCATTTTAAGCGCAAGATCAATCACTACTTTACGCATTACACCGCTCACACAACCTTCGCTTAATGCGGGTGTATAAAGGTGATTTTTGTACCAGACAAATATGTTTGAGCTAATGGCTTCGCACAAAAAACCATTTTGGTTTAGCAGGAAAGCATCATCAAGTTTATTTTGAGATTTATAGATACCTGCCATTACATACGGCAGCGAATTGCAGGTTTTTAAGTTCGACAGGTAATTTAAAGGCTTAGGCACTTCGGTAAAAATATCCATGATCAGGCCTTTGGTATTTAACTCATAATGCCAGTTATCATAGGGTTCTATTTCCATGCAGTACCCCATTTTATTTTGAACCGGGGTATATAAACCATCCGAATCGCGGTAAACGGTAAGCCTTACCCGTCCGTTTTTAA
This sequence comes from Mucilaginibacter sp. KACC 22063, assembly GCF_028736115.1. Lineage (NCBI taxonomy): Bacteria > Pseudomonadati > Bacteroidota > Sphingobacteriia > Sphingobacteriales > Sphingobacteriaceae > Mucilaginibacter > Mucilaginibacter florum. The sequence goes on from NZ_CP117877.1 coordinate 1,686,435, forward strand.
TTTTGTTGCGTACTGCAAGATCAGCGGCTTTTTCTTTCAAAAACCAATCATCAAGCTGCGAGTAGCCTTCTATTTTAAGGCCTTTCATGCCATTCTGTAGGCGGTCGGCGTGCAGGTCGGCAAACATCAGCTGGCCTTTAACCACACGCATACTTTCAAAAATACCATCGCCATATTTAAAAGCGCGGTTAGCCGATGTTAATACAGGGCTGTCTGCTGCTATAAACTCGCCATTGTAATTGATAAACAGAGGTTGCATAGATAAAGGCTAAACGTTTAACTAAGCGTTTTGATCTGATGTAGCGGCAATATATTTTCGCCATTTGTTTAAAACAGACTCAAAGTCCTGTGGTATAGGCGCTTCAAAATGCATATATTTTTTGGTAGCCGGATGCACAAAGCCCAGTGTTTGCGCATGCAGTGCCTGGCGGGGCATCATTTCAAAACAGTTTTCTACAAACTGCTTGTACTTGCCAAAAACGGTGCCTTTCAAAATTTTATCGCCACCATAGGTTGCATCACTAAATAGAGGATGACCTATGTGTTTCATGTGGGCGCGTATCTGGTGCGTGCGGCCGGTTTCCAGCTGGCATTCTATCAGCGTTATATAACCTAAACGCTCCAGTACTTTATAGTGCGTTACAGACCATTTGCCTTTCTCCTCACTATCGTAAATAGCCATTACACGGCGGTCGTTTAAACTCCGGCCAATATAGCCGGTTACGGTTCCGTCTTCTGTTAAATCGCCCCAAACCAAGGCCAGATATTTGCGGGTAATGGTATGGTCAAAAAATTGTTTGGCCAGATAGGTCATCGAACGCTCATTCTTACTGATCAGCAATAAGCCTGACGTATCCTTATCAATACGATGCACTAAGCCCGGGCGGCCATCATTACCCGGCAGTTGCGGCAATTGCTGAAAATGATATACCAATCCGTTTACAAGGGTGCCCGTGTAATTGTTATAACCTGGGTGGACCACCATGCCTGCCGGCTTATTAATTACCAGTACATCATCATCTTCATAAACAATGTTGAGCGGAATGTTTTCAGGATAAACCTCGGTATCGCGCGGCGGATGCGGTAAAACCACCGAGATAATATCATTAGGCTTTACCTTATAGCTGGACTTAACAGTTTTTTGATTAACCAGTACGTTACCCAGCTCAATGGCATTCTGTATACGGTTACGGGTAGCGTTCTCAATGCGGTGCATTAAAAACTTGTCAATCCGCAATAGCGACTGCCCCTTATCTACTACAATCCGAAAGTGCTCATACAAATCCTGCTCTTCATTATCGTATGAGTCTGTTTCCTGTATCATCAGGCAAAAATACTGGTTTTTTAATACTTATAAACTTTCCTGAACATACTTACAAGCATCAGTAACATTTCTCACATTTAGTATGCTTATATTTAAGCCGTAACCTGTTTGCAATAACTATGAAAGCGCTTGTTAAAACGGTAATTGCTTTATTACTACTCTTCCATTGTAACTTAAATGCAAAAGACCTCCCTTATAAGGTTTATGCTGTAAAGTTTGCAACTTCAGGATATCCGTTTACGGCAGCCGATTGGGCTAAAGGTGGTTCAAAATCAGAAAAAGTCAACATCACTTTCTCCTTCTGGCTTATTAAGAGTAATAATAAAAAAATATTAGTTGATGCCGGGTTTGAGTATGATATTGAAGATGCCAAAGAGTTTAAATTAACATCTTATACAAGGCCGGATTCTGCTTTGTTACCGCTGAATATTCATCCCGAAGATATAACAGACGTAATCATCAGCCACCCGCACTGGGATCATATTGACGGTGTGAATTTATTTCCTAAAGCACACTTTTGGATACAAAAAGACGACTACAATTATTTTGTAGGCAAGGCATGGCAAAAGCCGCTTGATATTGGTGGTTTCGCCAAGCGCGATGTGGTAAAGCTTGTAGAATTGAATGTATCAGGGCGTTTAACGCTGGTAAATGGTGACAATAAAGAAATATTTCCGGGCATTCATGTTTACACCGGGTCAAAACATACTTATGGATCCCAGTATGTTCTGGTCAATTCTGCAAACAGAAAAATCATACTGGCATCAGACAATGTATGGATCTATTCAAATTTGGAGTACATGCTACCTGCCGCTCCGGGCGGCACGCTTGATCCGGTTGCCTATGTAAACCAGATGAAAAGAATGAAAAAGATGGTTCCAAGCGATCAATATATCATACCTGGGCATGATGAGCAGGTTTACAAACGATTTCCTCTTATTAAAGATAAAATCGCTGAATTATTGTAAATTAGTAAACAATAAGGAATGAATTTTGCTAATAGTTTGCAGCTAAACTCTTACTATGAAAAAAATCTTCTACTTATCCCTGTTGGGCATTTCGTTCTTTACTGCAAAAAGCGTAAAGGCACAAAGCGGTTTCGATCAGTTAATTAAATCGGGCCCTGCAGATGCTACCAAACTAACCGATGCCTATGCAAAGCCTCTTTTTAAAGGATTAGGTTTAGGCACAAACAGCGGATGGACCAATACCGCACAAACACTTGGGCTTTTACACTTTGATGTACGCTTTACTGCTACTGCGGCTTTTGCGCCATCGTCAGATCAATCTTTTAACGTTACACAGATCGGTTTATCAAACAGTGTAAGGCCAAACAACCCGAATGATGTTATTGCGCCCACCTTTAGCGGTAACACTAAAGCCAACGGCCCGTTAATGAATATTTACGATGATAACGGCAACAAAGTAAGCTCGTTCACCATGCCAAGCGGACAGTTGAAATCGGTAATACCCACACCGCAATTACAGGTAACTGTTGGATTGATCCATAATACCGATGTTACTTTAAGAGCATTGCCTAAAGTAAATGTAAGCGATGATATTGGTTCAGTATCCATGATCGGTTTTGGTATTAAGCACAATATTATGGGAGATATCTTCGGCTCGCGTACTGAGAAGCTGATTCCGTTTGATTTGGCACTGGCATTTAACTACAACAGGCTTAACTATAACAAAAACTTAAATGTACAGCCCGAAAGCGGTGCCTTGCCTGCGGATGCACAACAATCAAATGATTTTAGCAACCAGCACATAACCGGGCATTTAAATAGCTTTTTATTTGAAGCCATCATTTCTAAACAAATCTTATTTTTTACCCCTTACCTTGCAGTTGGTTACAATACTTCTAAAACTAATGTAGCGCTTGAGGGTAATTACCCGATAACAAGTGGCAGCATTTTAAACCAGAAATTTTATACTACTTACAGTAATCCTGTAAACATTGACGAACGCAGTATCAATGGTGTTCGCGCTGATATCGGCTTCCAGATCAAGCTGCCGGTGGTTCGTTTTTATGCTTCTTATGGCCTTGCCGAAAGTTACAGCATGGTAAACGCCGGCATAGGTTTAGGCTTTTAAATAGCTTTATGGTATTTGATTTAGAAATTTTCAGCCCAGTTCAACAGATCAGGCACCCGCTATTTGATGAGAAGGGGCTGAAAGTTTTTGTAAAGCGCGATGATATGATTCACCCGGTGATATCGGGTAATAAATGGCGCAAACTTAAATACTTGCTTGCCGAAGCCAATAAAGGCGGCGAAAATCACCTGGTCACATTCGGCGGCGCCTATTCTAATCATCTGCTGGCCACTTCGGCTGCGGCAGCTACCTTTGGTTTTAAATCTACAGGCTTTGTACGAGGCGAAGATATCCACAACGATTCGTTAATGCTGTGCCGCATGCATGGCATGGAATTGATATTTGTTGACCGTGAAAGCTACCGCAATAAGCCAGCCCTGTTTGACAAGCATTTCGGTAATGATGATAATGCCTTTTATATTGACGAAGGTGGCGCATCTGAAGCCGCAGCCAGAGGTTGCAGCGAACTTATGGATGAGTTGCCCCAAATTTTTGATCATATTTTTTGCGCCTGCGGAACCGGCACTACAGCAGCTGGCATCCTGAATGGAATAATTACACATCAGTTGACCACCATTTTACACGCTGTGCCCGTTTTAAAAAATGGAGGCTTTATTGGCGATGAAATACGGAATTATGCCATTGACCCTAATGCAAATTTTGAACTGCACCTCGATTACCACTTTGGCGGCTACGCCAAAACTACTCCCCAACTGATCAGCTTTGTTAAAGATTTTGTTGCACAAACAGGTATTTTAATAGAGCCTGTTTACACCGGTAAAATGTTTTATGCCCTGTTTGATCAGGTCAGAAAAAATATGTTTAAACCCGGTAGCAGCCTTTTAGCTATTCACACCGGCGGTATAATGGGTTTATTTGGCATGCGCGACAAATTCAACAAATAATTATTGAATTTATATAAGTACTTATATAAATTTGCTTTGTGAATTATTATCAAAGTGCCGGTGTGTTGATCTTAGGCAGCCGTTTCAGGCGGCTTAGCGAGGATTTTCTGTTAGCAGTAAATAATGTTTATCAGCAACTCAATATCGGTTTTGAAGCTGGATGGTTCCCTGCATTTTACCTGCTCGATCATTACAAAGCCATTTCCATTAAACAATTAAGCGAGGCAATGGGCAGCAGTCATCCCGCAGCAAGTCAGTTAGTTACTGCCCTGAAAAAACATGGTTTGGTGGCATCTGTACAACACCCTGATGATGCCAGATCCCAGCAAATAAGTCTTACAGATAAAGGCAAACACTTATTGAAGAAAGTAAAACCAGTATGGCAAGCAATACAATCAGTAGTTGAAAGGCAAACATTCTCTCTTGAAATGGCGGTATTGCCAATGTTATCCTCTTTAGAGGAGAACCTTACCCCCAAAGCACTTACGCAACAAATTATTAATCAGTTAAAACATGGATAAGCTATTTGCATACGGTACAGGCCGCATGAATGTTGACACCTGCCTTGCTATTGCACGCAACCAGATTAAAGGTGTATTAAGTGCGCAGGCAGTTGAAAATATAAAACGCTCAGAAAGCTATGTGGCAGAGATTCTTAATTCAAATACATCTGTTTACGGCATTAATACGGGTTTCGGGCCTTTATGTAATACGAAGATATCTGCTACGGATGCCCGTAAACTGCAAACCAATATTTTAAAAAGCCATAGCGTAGGGGTAGGGGAAGCTGTACCAGTTGAGATTGCCAAGATCATGCTGATTACAAAAGTGCACGCTCTTGCTCAAGGTTATTCAGGTATTGCACTTACTACGCTTGAACGTATCTTATGGCATATCGAACAGGACATTATCCCTGTGGTGCCCGAAAAGGGATCAGTAGGTGCCTCCGGCGACCTTGCGCCTTTGTCGCATTTGTTCCTGCCGCTTATTGGCTTGGGAGAAGTGTTTGAGGATGGCAACCGTGTACCGGCACAGGAGTTATTAGAAAAACACGGGTTATTGCCGCTTGAACTTGGCCCCAAAGAAGGCCTTGCACTTATCAATGGCACACAGTTTATACTGGCATTTGCCGTGCAAGCTGTTGAACGGTTAGATCAACTGCTGCTTACTGCTGATGTGGTAGGCGCCATGTCGCTCGAAGGTTTAATGGGATCAGCAAGCCCCTTTGATGCCCGCCTGCATGAGTTAAGGCCGTTTGAGGGTTGCAAGCAAGTAGCCGCTAATCTTCGCCGCTTGCTGCAAGGTTCACAAATCATGGTGGCCCATGCCGATTGCGACCGTGTGCAGGACCCATACTCGCTGCGTTGTATGCCGCAGGTACATGGTGCATCGCGCAATGCTTGGAAACATCTGAATGACCTGGTTGAAATTGAGCTGAATTCTGTCACCGATAACCCGATCATTTTTAATGCTGATGATACCATAAGCGGAGGCAACTTTCATGGCCAGCCATTGGCTATGGCGCTTGACTATGCCACCATTGCAGCTGCAGAATTAGGCAACATTGCCGACCGCCGCTGTTATCTAATGAATGAAGGTCGTTATGGCTTGCCCAAATTGCTGATACCTGATGCCGGGCTTAATTCGGGTTTAATGATACCGCAATACACCACTGCAGCCTTAGTTACCGAGAATAAAACTCTTTGTTTCCCGGCCAGCGCCGATAGTGTACCAACATCGCTTGGTCAGGAAGACCATGTATCAATGGGCAGTATCAGCGGACGTAAACTGCACAAGGTGCTTGATAATGTGGAGTACATTATGGCCATTGAATTATTATATGCCACACAGGCAATGGAATTCAGGCGGCCGCTAAGGTCATCATCAATACTTGAACGCTGCCATAAAATGGTAAGGGAGCAAGTACCCTTTATTAGCGACGACCGTATTTTTGCCGATGATATTAAACGTTTACATCAACTTATTTTAAGCGGAGATTTGCTGTAACAGCAAAGAGTTTTTACAACAATCTGTAAAAAATTATGCGAACCAATTTGCGCTTTGGTATAAAAGCAAGGTTTAAACAGTTTAAACATATTTTATATCACTTGAGTACAAAAACGGCTTAAATAGCTTATTTTAAGGCATTTTCGTACATTTGAGAAAATCGCTTCCTTATGAATATGATGCCAGTAACTGCCCAGAATGTACACGAAGTTTTAAAGAGACACGTACTTGCCGATGGCTTTGACCTAACCTTTGATATGGAGAAAAGCCAGGGCGTTTATATCTACGATTCTAAATATAACCGTACCCTGCTCGACTTTTTTACCTGCTTTGCATCTGTACCTTTAGGATACAACCATCCTAAAATGCTGAATGATGAAGCCTTTAAAAAGGACCTTTTACTGGCCGCATTAACCAACCCGTCAAACAGCGATATCTACACTGAACAATATGCCCGTTTTGTGCAAACTTTTGAGCGTGTAGGCATACCAGATTACCTTCCACATGCCTTCTTCATTTCAGGTGGCTCACTGGCTATTGAAAATGCACTAAAAACGGCAATGGATTGGAAAGTACAGAAAAACTTCGCCAAAGGCTACAGATCAGAAAAAGGGTTTAAAGTAATCCATTTTGAACATGCTTTTCATGGCCGTTCGGGTTATACCTTAAGCTTAACCAACACTAAGCCGGTTAAAACCAAATGGTTTGCCAAGTTCGATTGGCCGCGTGTAAGCATCCCTTACATTGATTTTGATGAATTTAAAAACGATCCGGAATCGCTTTACCTGCGCGAAGAACAATCATTAGCAGAAATTGAAAAAGCCTTTGCTGATAACAAAGACGATATATGCGCCATTATTATAGAACCTGTACAATCTGAAGGTGGCGATAATCATGTGCGAAAGGAATTTTTAGAGCAGCTGCGTATTATGGCTGATGAGCATGAAGCCATGTTGATTTATGATGAAGTGCAAACCGGGGTAGGACTTACAGGCAAATTTTGGTGCCATGAACACTTTGGAGACAAGGCACGCCCGGACATTATTGCTTTTGGTAAAAAAATGCAGGTTTGCGGTATACTGGCCAGCAGGCGTGTGGAAGAAAATCCTGAAAACGTATTCAGTGTACCATCGCGCATTAACTCAACCTGGGGCGGCAACCTGACAGATATGGTGCGCTCAGCCAAAATATTAGAAATTATTGAAGAAGACGGATTGTGTGCCAATGCAGCCCAAACAGGAACTTATCTTCAGCATTGCCTTAACGAATTGAGCAGAAGCTATAACCAAATCAGTAATATACGCGGCAAGGGCTTGCTAACAGCATTTGACTTTCCTGATGCTGCAACAAGAGATGCTTTTGTAAGAAAAGGACTGGACCACAATACCATGTTTTTAGGATGTGGTGAAAAGACCATTCGTTTCCGCCCGGCATTAATAATGGACAAAGCCCATATAGATGAAGGTGTAAATATTATGAAGGCTGTTTTAACAGAACTTTAAATATGTAATAATCTTGCTACACGTGTAAGTTAAACACTATATGTACCCCTGTTTTTGCAATTAAGATATTATACTTGTGTGATATCGTTTAATAACTAAACAAAATAGTATTTTATAATTAACGGCCGGCTATATCAACGGTCCGGTTTGTTATTTTTCATTTTAGGGGTAATAATGAGCAAACACACCGAGAAACTAAAAAAACAACTGCTGGAAATTTCAGAAGTTGTCAACGCATTCCAATCAGAGGCGGTACAGCTGAGGATTGTGGATAAATTGCTTGACACGATGCTCGAAGCCGAGCGTGGCGAAGCAGATGTGGATAATTTAGGTAAGCGCACACCAAGAAACGGGGATGAAGAGAGGCTGATAGGTAAAAAGAAACCAGGCGCCACTAAAATTTTATACCAGTTACTCGCAAGTGACTTTTTTAATATACCGCAATCCATTTCATCAATAGCTGAGCATTGCAGAGATCAATTCGAAGCTGACTTTAAAACATCAGAGCTTTCTGGGATACTGCTTAAACTATCTAACGAAGGCAAGCTTATACGTCAACGCAATAACGATAATAACAGGTTCGAGTACGTAAAATCCTGATAAAAATAAAGGCCTGTGCATTTATTGCACAGGCCTTTATTTAAATAAGTTATGCTTATTTTATTTTCTTCAGATCGTATTGATAGATGATCGTATCTGATGCAGTTGTATAAAACTTAAACACGCTTGACCCATCAAACTGGTAAACGTAAACACCAGCTAAATGTACTTTAGCAGGAGGCACACCAGTGGTACTTGCCGTTTTATCAACAAATAAGATATACTGAGGGTTAATGCTGAAATCACCATAGCTGCCAGCATGCGTAGTTGTGGTATCACTTGTAACCTTATACCCTGCAACCGCAGTGGTATTCATATCCATGGTAAAATTTGATTTAGTAGTATCAATTTTACCCGTAGCTTTACTTTTGTGATAGATAATAAATTGCCCGCTGAAAGTTCCCGAAGGTACCGGTAGCGGTGTAGTGTCGGTGTTATCTTTTAAACAGCTGCTTAAAGCCATTATCAGAAAGGGTAGTAGGTAGAGAATTTTACGATGCATACTAACTTCTTATCAGGTTCTTTAAGACTTATACGTAGGTTAGAGTGTAAACGCTACGTTTAGTTTAATATTTTATAATTTTTTTGCTTCATTCCAGAAAATATCCATTTCTGCAAGGGTCATATCTTGTAACTGGCGGTTGTTTTCTTTAGCTTTTGATTCGAGATACTGGAAACGTTTAATAAACTTACGGTTAGTTTTCTCCAGCGCATCTTCAGGATTGATATTAATGAACCTTGCATAGTTGATCAATGAAAACAGCAGGTCGCCGAATTCGCCTTCTGCTTTTTCATGGTCAATAGCGGCTTCATTTTCCACATTAAATTCATCTCTGAATTCTTTGATCTCTTCTTCAACCTTTTCCCAAACCTGGCCTTTATCCTCCCAGTCGAAGCCCACGCCGCGTGCTTTTTCCTGTATGCGCGATGCTTTAACCAATGCAGGTAATGATGCCGGCACGCCGCCCAAAACAGATTTATTACCTTCTTTAAGCTTTATCTTTTCCCAGTTGCGTTTTACGTCGTCTTCGTTGTTCACCTCCTCATCACTGTAAATATGCGGATGGCGGTTGATCAGTTTATCGCAAATGCCGTTAAGTACATCAGTAATATTAAAGGCATTGGTTTCAGAGCCTATTTTAGCATAGAAAACCATGTGCAGCATAATATCCCCAAGCTCTTTACGGATCTCATCCATATCGCCGCTCAAAATAGCGTCAGAAAGCTCATAAGTTTCTTCTATGGTAAGGTGGCGCAGGCTTTCCATGGTTTGTTTCATGTCCCACGGGCAGTTTGCACGAAGATCATTCATAATGGTAAGCAAGCGATTGAACGCTCCGCCGGGAGTATCTGATTGTACTGGAGGTGTTAATGCCATACAGCAAATGTATGGAGTTTACCATTGCGAAGGAGTGAATTTTAAATTAATGAATCATGTAATTCATTAATCAACGTAAACTACCTTATTGCCCTAAGCATTTCGCGCTTACCTGGTGCGCCGGGTGCTTTCTCAACTTTTAGCCCTAATGCTTTAAGCATGCGTTTTAAATTACCTGTAATGGCATAGGTGACAAATACCCCGCCCGGTTTTAAAAATTTTACAGTATGGCTTATGGCTTCTTCATTCCACATTTCGGGTTGATGAATAGCCGCGAATGCATCAAAATAAACAACATCAAAAAGCTGACCGGTATTGAATGAAATAAGCTGACGGGTATCGGTAGTGAGGGTAACAAAAGGATTAAGCGGGACAGGCTGTTTTAAAGATGCCTGGTACTGCTGCATAAAAGCCTGCCATGTTGCGGGTGACAGATATTGGTCATACCCTGTTTGCGAGATCATTTCCTGCGACAATGGATATGCCTCTATGCCGGTATAATTCAGGTTGATCTCTTTTGCTGTGCAAAATTCGGCAGTGAGTAAGAAGTTTAAACCTGTACCCAAGCCCACCTCAAGCACGCTGACTTCATTTACATCCTTACCTGCAAGAAAGTACCTTAAACCTGAATTTAAAAAAACATGCTGGCTCTCTTGCAAGGCGCCATGTTTAGAATGGTAGTTTTCGCTAACCTGCGGGTTGAAAATAGTTTTCGACCCATCAGCAGTGGTAACAAGTTGCAATTGATTATCCATTCTTACGGCTTGCAAAACCAGCAATGGCATCGCCTAAATCATAAACGGGTACATTATTTACCTGTGTGGCAATAATACTGCTTGCGGCAGCCGAGCGGTAGCCCGCTGCACAGTGTACAACTATTGGTTTATTGGTAGGGATATTATTCAATTGCTCACGCAGTTCAGGAAGGGGTATGGTCAATGCCTCATCAAATATCTTCGACTGGTTGATCTCATTCCAGTTACGCACGTCAACTATTGTGTAGTTTTCAGGATGTGATTTGAAATCTTCCTGATTCAATACTGGCGACGTGGTATCAGTATGAGCCGGAGCAGTTATAGCACCTTTAATATTTTGTTCGTAACCTATTTTAGCTGCTCTTGCAATAGCCTGGTCTAAATGTTCATTATCGGCTGCGATAATGTAGAAAGGTTCATCACCATTTAGCAAAGCACCCAGCCATGTTTCAAACTTGCCGTTAAGCTGAATGTTTACAGCACCTTTAATGTGGCCTTTCTTAAAATCCTGTTCCGGGCGGACATCTACAATGAATATTCCGGCTTCAAGTTCTGCATCTGCTGCTAATCTTGGTACTGCATTAACAGAAGCTGTAAAAGCAGGTGCGCCTTGTTTATTCAGTTCAACATCGTAACCAAAGTAACGTGGCATAAATGGCTGATCGCCGGTCATTAGTTCAACGAATTGTAGTTCGTTCATCAATTGCAGGGCGTAATTCTCACGCAATTCTTTGCCAATAGTGCTTTGCAGATCAGGGCTCATGCTTTTGCCGCATAAAGAGCCGGGGCCGTGTGCAGGGTAAACAATTACATCCTGCGGCAAGGTCATCAGCTTTTCGCGGGTAGAGTGATATAGGTCTCGTGCCAGTTCTTCTTTTTTAGCTGTGATGTTGCCTGCATTCTCACGTAGGTCAGGCCGGCCTACATCACCGGCAAACAGCGTATCGCCAGTAAAAATGGCTGTGCTTTTTCCAGTTTCATCTTCTACCAAAATGCAGATAGAATCGGGGGAATGGCCTGGTGTGTTAATTGCTTTAAGTTTAATGTCGTTCAGTTCTATAACATCACCTTCGTCAAATGTTTGGTGCGGATAGCCTGCGCCAACCAGTTTGCTCACGTAAATGGTAGCACCGGTTTGCTCATGTATTTCTAAATGCGAGCTTACAAAGTCGGCATGCGGGTGTGTTTCAATCACGCCAACAATATCTGCCTCGTGCAGTGTAGCAAAGTCATAGTAAGGCTGTGGGTCGCGTGCCGGATCAATTACGATCATTTTACCGGCTCTGAGCACTGCGTATGAAGCATGTGCAAGGCCCTTATCATAAAACTGATGTATAAACATTGGCGCAAAGATAAGGGTATTGTTTATTTACTGAAATGGCTTGTGTAGCGGGTATGTAAATAAAAAAAGCCACCGGATTTTCCGGTGGCCTGGATTTAAAAATTAAGGCTGTTTACCATACCTTAATGCGGTCTTCAGGCTTTTTATACATTTTATCGCCTGGTTTTACGTCAAATGCCTGGTACCATGCATCAATATTTGTTAATGGTGCATTGGTGCGGTATTGTTCAGGAGAGTGCGGATCTGTCAGGATGCGTGATGCAGCTGATTCCGGGCGCTGTAAGCTTCTCCAAACTTGTGCCCAAGATAAAAAGAATCTTTGATCTGGAGTAAATCCATCAATTTTTGCGCCAGACTGGCCTTCTTTTGTTTTTTTGAATGCTTCGTAAGCAATGTTTAAACCGCCAAGATCGGCAAGGTTTTCACCTAAAGTTAAGCGGCCGTTAACGTGCATGGTATCAAGAACGGTGTAGTGGTTGTATTGGTCAACTACCATATCGGCACGCACTTTAAATTTGTCAGCATCTTCTTTTTTCCACCAGTCGCGCAGTGTGCCATCGGCATCATACTGGCGGCCCTGGTCGTCAAAGCCGTGGGTCATTTCGTGACCGATCACAGCACCGATACCACCATAGTTAATGGCATCATCAGCTTTAAAATCAAAGAATGGGAATTGTAAGATACCTGCAGGGAATACGATCTCGTTATTAACCGGATTGTAATATGCGTTAACGGTTGGAGGTGTCATGCCCCAACGGGTTTTATCAACAGGTTTGCCTAAGTGGCCAATCATTTCGTTGTAACTCCAAACTGAAATGCGTTTAAGGTTGCCGTAATAGTCATCGCGATTAATGGTTACACCATTATAAGTTTCCCATTTATCAGGATAACCGATTTTAACAGTAAATGCATTCAGTTTTTTTAGCGCACGTTCCTTAGTTTCAGGGGTCATCCACTCTAAGCGTTTAATACGGTCGCCTAAAACCCCTTTAAGGTTGTTCACCAGGCCTACCATATATTGCTTAGCAGCAGGTGTGAAGTATTTTTCAACGTAGATCTGGCCTAACAGTTCGCCTAATGCGCCGTTAACCAAACCCGCCATACGCTCTTCGCGCGGAGCCTGTACTTTCTGTCCGCTTAACACGCTGCTGAATGCAAAGCTTGCATTAGCAAACGGTGAGCTTAGCTGGCTGGCAGAACCACGCAAAATGTAACCTTTCAGGTAAACTTTCCAGTCTTCAACCGGTACAGAGGCTAACATCGCATCAGCGCTCTTTAAAAAGTCGGGTTGTGCAACCAATATGCTGTCCTGTCCGTTCACTTTCATTTTAGGCAATAAAACTGCCCAGTTTAAGTGAGGTGTAGTTTTGCTTAAATCAGCAACGGCAAACTTGTTATAAGTTTTTTGAGGGTCGCGCATGGCAACACGGCTCATTTGTACTTTAGCCAGTTCAGTTTCTATACGGATAATGGTTGCCGCATTTTTTTCTGCCACAGCTTGGTCTGTTCCTGTTAAAGTGAACAGGGTAGTAAGATAAGTTTTGTAAGCGTCTAAAATCTTTTTGTTACGTGCATTATCAACCAGGTAATAATCACGGTCTGGCAGGCTGGTGCCGCCCTGGCCTAAGCTGGTAATATATTTTGTAACGTTCTTAGAATCCTGGCCTACGCCAAAACGGAACAGCGGACTGCCTTCGCCAACGGTACGCTGGTAAGCAATCTCGTCAATTACACCGTTAAGGCTGCTGATTTTGTCGATACGTTGCAAATCTGGCTTAATCGGTTCGTAGCCACGTTTTTCGATGGTTAAGCTATCCATGCCACTGGTATACAGGTCGCCTACGCGTTGTTTAACGCTGCCTTTAGGCTGAGTCGGGCCTTTGCTTACTTCGTTCAAAATGGTGCGCATTTTTTTGTTGTTCGATTCAGCAAGGATACCAAAGCTTCCCCAACGGGTTTCTTTAGCCGGGATGGTGTTCTTTTTTAACCAGCCACCGTTAGCATATTCAAAGAAGTTATCGCCAGGCTTAACTTCAGGATCCATGTTGGTCGGATCTATAAATTTCTGAGGCGGATCAGATTTCTTTGCATCGTTACCGCTGCCTGTAGCAAAAGCGTTTGCTGATAAGCACAACGCACTTGCAAGCACTAAGTGAGTAAATTTTGAGTTCATGCAATTAATTAAGAAAAGTTGAATTTACTTAATTATACTTTACCCTTACAATAGCTTGCCTTATTAAACCTAAGGCGGGTTAAATAAATTTCGTGCTTTAATAGGTTATTGTGCTTCTACACTGATAATTTTAAATAAAACCCACATAAAACTTAACTGTAACATTTATGATGTACTGCAAAAACAGGGTTATTTAAGCAGCTACAGTAAAGGTTTTTCATGCTTCATAACATCCAACAAAAAGCTTATTTTTGCGGCTTATGAGTATTTCTAAGACCTATCAGCCAAAAGAAGCAGAAGCCAAGTGGTATAATTACTGGTTAGCTAACGGTTTTTTCCGTTCGGTGCCCGATGAGCGCGAGCCATATACAATTGTAATCCCTCCGCCAAACGTCACCGGTGTGCTGCACATGGGCCACATGCTTAACAACACTATTCAGGATGTGCTGATACGCCGTGCGCGTATGCAGGGTAAAAATGCCTGCTGGGTACCCGGTACCGACCATGCAAGTATTGCTACCGAAGCTAAGGTTGTTGCTATGCTGAAAGAGCAGGGCATTGAGAAGAAAGACTTAACACGCGAAAAGTTCCTGGAACATGCCTGGGAGTGGAAAGAAAAATACGGCGGTATCATCCTTGAACAATTAAAGAAGCTTGGTGCATCATGCGATTGGGACCGTACCCGTTTTACGATGGAAGAGGATCTGAGCGAAGCCGTTATTGATACCTTTATTCATTTATATAAAAAGGGTTGGATTTACCGTGGCGTGCGCATGGTAAACTGGGACCCGAAAGGTAAAACTGCCGTATCTGACGAGGAAGTTATCCGTAAGGAAGTGAATCAGAAGCTGTATTATATTAAATATAAAATAAGTCCGCAAGACAGTAAGTCCGCAAGTCAGGAAGACGCGCTTTCGGACTCTCAGACTTCCGGACTTCCGGACTATGTTGTGATTGCCACTACCCGCCCGGAAACTATTATGGCGGATGCTGCGGTTTTTGTTAACCCTAATGATGAGCGTTATAAACACCTGCATGGCAAAAGCGTATCTATTCCGTTGGTGAATCGTGTAATTCCGATCATGACGGATGAATACGTAACCATGGACTTTGGTACCGGCTGTTTAAAGGTTACCCCGGCGCACGACTTAAATGACTATGAGCTTGGGCAGAAACACCATTTACAGGTTATCGACATCCTGAATGATGATGGTTCGTTAAATAATCTTGCAGAAATATTAGTTGGCGAAGACCGCTTTGCTGCCCGTAAAAAAATTGCTGCCATGCTTGAAGAAGCAGGTGCTTTGGAGAAGGTAGAAGAATATAAATCGCAGGTAGGTTTTTCTGAACGTACCGATGCCGTTATTGAGCCACGCCTTTCTATGCAGTGGTTCTGCAAAATGGACGAAATGGCTAAACCCGCCCTTGCCGATGTGTTAAATGGTGATGTTAAGCTAATACCCGACAAGTTTGTAAATACTTATCGTCACTGGATGGAAAACGTTCAGGATTGGTGTATCAGCCGCCAGTTATGGTGGGGACAACGCATCCCGGCGTGGTACAATGAAAAAGGGCAGTGGGTAGTTGCCAAAACCGAAGCAGAAGCAAGAGCAGAATTTGCGGCACAAGGTATAGAAGTGACCAGCATTCGCCAGGAAGAGGATGTGGTTGATACCTGGTTCTCGTCATGGTTATGGCCTATTTCCGTATTCGACGGGTTTAAAAATCCGGATGGAGCAGATATCAATTATTATTATCCAACTAATGATCTGGTAACTGCACCGGAGATCTTATTCTTCTGGGTGGCGCGTATGATTATGGCAGGCCACGAGTTCCGCGGAAAAAAGCCTTTTACCAATGTTTACCTTACTGGTATCGTTCGTGATAAGCTTGGCCGTAAAATGTCAAAATCATTGGGCAACTCGCCCGATCCGCTTGGCCTTATTGAACAGTACGGCGCAGACGGTGTGAGGGTAGGCATCCTGTTATCTTCACCGGCAGGTAATGACCTGATGTTCGACGAAAGCTATTGCGAACAGGGGCGTAACTTTGCTAACAAGGTTTGGAATGCTTTCCGTTTGGTTAAAGGATGGGAAGTTGACGAAAGCCTTGAAAATAAAAATCAGATTGCGATCGACTGGTTTGCAAGCCGCTTTAATGAAGCCTTAAAAGAGATTGAAGAAAACTTTAGCCAGTATCGCTTATCAGAAGCATTAATGGCTACTTATAAGCTGGTTTGGGACGACTTCTGCGCATGGTATCTGGAAATGATAAAACCTGCGTATCAGCAGCCGGCAGATGCAGCAACTTACAGAGCAACAGTAGCTTTCTTTGAACAGATATTGAAGATTTTACATCCTTTTATGCCGTTCTTAACAGAGGAATTATGGCATGATGAGATATTTGGTGAACGTACTGAAAAGGATTGTATCATCGTGGCAAAAATGCCCGAAGTTGGGGATATAAATCTACAGCTTAACAATGAATTAAATTCAGTTAAACTAATTGTTAGTGGAATAAGGAATATTCGTAATGCTAAGCAGATTTCTCCTAAAGAAATGCTTGATTTAGTGATAAAGCAAAATTCAAATATCAATTATCATTCCTATTTGCCGGTAATTACTCATTTAAGTAATCTGGGCACAGTTGAGTTTGCTGATGAAAAGGTAACAGGTGCTGCCAGTTTTATGGTACTTACCGACGAGTTTTTTATACCACTTGCAGAAAATATTGACCCTGCTGCAGAGGCCGAAAGACTACAAAAAGAAATAGAATATCTTAACGGTTTCCTGAAGTCGGTTAACGCAAAGCTTGGAAACGAACGTTTTATGCAAAATGCCAAGCCGGAAATAGTAGAAAACGAGTTAAAGAAAAAAGCGGATACTGAAGCTAAGATCAAGGTGATACAAGAGAGCCTTGCATCTTTGGCAGGTTAATTGCCTTATATATAAGTCTGATAGCATGATGGTTATTACACATCGTGCTATCTTGATTTATACAGGGGCTTTAACCAATTATGCATCAGGCAAGTTTTTTTAACATTTCTTTAAATAACATACTCACCGCTGAACATTCAATACTTGATAAGGCGCGTATCAGGTTGTTGTATTTTGGTTTATGGCTTGCCTTTATTGCCGATTTAGCTTTAATATTTACAAGCTTTGCGCAGGCAAGTACAGTGAATACTATTATTTCGGGTTTTACAGCCGTACTGCTGCTGGGTTTATTTAAATACCTGACCTGGCGTCCCGACTGGCGCAGAATATCGCACGTGCTGCTGACAATGGTTACGCTGCTGAACCTTAGCAATGTTTATGTACTGGTTCAAAGTGTTAGCCTGGTTACCATTCAATTAATACTGATCACCGTTTTGTTCAGCTTTTATATGCTTGGACAAAGCTTTGGTTTGTTTTATTCGTTGGTTAACATTATACCGGTATTGGCATTTATGGTGCTGGAGTACTATAGTAGCTATATCATTAATTTTAAGCCCGAAAAAGTAGATCAATCGCTTACCATAGTATCCGTACTTAGCAATTTCATACTTATCATTTTCATACATAGCCACTTTTATGGTGCTTTTCTAAAAAACATTAAACAGCTGAAACAAACCAGCGAAAAGCAGAAGCAGCTAAATGTGCAGATGGAAGTTGCCATACAAAAGGCTGAAAAATCGTCTCAGGCGAAGTCTGAATTTTTGTCGACCATGTCGCATGAGATCCGTACGCCGTTAAATGCGGTTATTGGTATGTCTAACCTACTGATGATGAGCAATCCGCGCCTTGACCAAAAGGAAAACCTGGAGATACTTAAATTTTCTGCCAATAATCTGCTTGCCATTGTGAATGACGTGCTTGATTTTAACAAGATCGAGTCGGGTAAGCTTATCTTTGAAAACGTGCGCTTTAACATGGGCGAACTGATGCATAATATCTGCGGGGCACAAATTATTAAAGCAATTGAAAAGGGACTTAATTTTAGTCTTAATGTAGATAGTTCGTTAAAGTACCGTACCATCATAGGCGATCCAACACGCCTTACGCAGGTGATCTTCAACCTGGTGAGCAATGCCATTAAATTTACAGAAAAAGGCAATGTATGGGTTAATGTAAATTGTATTCAGGATCGTCACAATGTATTAGCTATACACTTTTCTGTTAAAGATACCGGTATAGGGATAGATAAGGACAATCTGAGTACTATTTTTGAACCCTTTGCGCAGGAGTCTATGAGTACCACGCGCCAATATGGAGGTACGGGTTTAGGGTTATCCATAGTGAAACGCTTGTTAGAATTGCAGGGGGTAAGTATGTATGTTGATACCAAGCCGGGCGTTGGATCAGAGTTTTCATTCAATATGGAATTTACGGTGCCTACTGATGTTGAAGTGAAAAAGCCAGCGGAGCAGCTAATCCCTGTATTAGAACATCCCAAGCAAGAACAACTTAGTGGTAATTTTAGTGATGTGCGTGTACTTATTGCTGAGGATAACCCGGTGAACGTAATGTTGATGAAAAAACTGCTCTCTAAGTGGGATATTACACCAAAATTTGCCGAAAATGGCGCATTAGCGGTTGAGATGGTTCAATATGGTAATTTTGATATTATCCTGATGGACTTGCAAATGCCGGTAATGAACGGTTTTGAAGCTGCTACAGAGATCAGAAACCTGGCTGATAACAGAAAATCCAATTTGCCGATTATTGCTTTAACAGCTTCGGCATTAGTTGACATTCGAGAACAGGTGTTTAGTTCAGGTATGAATGATTATGTTTCTAAGCCTTTTAAACCCGACGAGCTGAAAGAAAAAATGCTGGGTTTACTTGCTATGGCTTAAATCTGTATAATCGGGCAATTCTTTTAAAAAAGAATAGCTGTTATTTTCATAATCAATATTACAGCAGTGATTTACCAGGCCGTTGGTAACAGCCAGTAACCGCACTTTGTGTACCATATTATAACGGGCTGCCTGGTCAAACACCTTTTGGTCTATATTAACAGTTGGCGCTTTACATTCTATAAGCAATATCTTTTTACCCGTTACATCATGCACCACAATGTCTGATCTTTTAAGAAGACCATGCAGCTTTAAGCCTCCTTCCAGTTTTATAAGTCCCTTGGGATATTTTTTATGGTGAATTAAGTACTGAACAAAGTGCTGCCTAACCCATTCTTCGGGCGTAAGTACGATTTGTTTTTTACGTATTTCATCTAATATGAAAAGTTGTCCGTTGTTGTCGGTGATCTTGAAAGGATAGGGTGGTAAATTTAAAGGCTGCAACAAACTCACAATGCGAAATTACCAAAACTTGATGGATAATTATAAATGTGCGGAATGTTGACCCCTTATTAATGCAAGTGCGGTGTTGTACTAACAGTAGTCTTCCCCTTTAAAGGGGAAAGCAGAGGCATTGCACCTGCAGTAACCCTGATAAGGGTATATTACATTATAAGACTTTTAACGGCATAAGATCTAATAAGAGGTATATATTAAAAATTGTGACCCCTTATTTACGCTTCTAAAGGTTGCACCGGCGGTAGTCTTCCCCTTTAAAGGGGAAAGCAAAGGCATTGCTACGGCACAAATTCTGATAAGGGGTATATTACATTAGAGACTTTGCTACGGCACAAACTCTGATAAGGGGTATATTACATTAAAGACTTTGTACCGGCAGTAACTTTAATAAGGGGTATATTAAAGCAAAGGCACTGCTACGCACAAACTTTAATCCCTGGCCATTCCTTATTCCTGCCGCATAATTTGTAATTTGCACCGTATTGGTATGACGGCTCCTGAAATTCTTAAAGATCTAAAAAACCGCAAGTTTAAACCTGTTTATCTGCTGCATGGCGATGAGCCTTACTTTATTGATGTAGTAAGCAATTATATCGAACATCATGTATTGCCAGATGCAGAAAAAGGCTTTAATCAAACCATATTATACGGCAAGGATACCGACATGATCAGTGTTTTAAATGCCGCGAAGCGCTATCCTATGATGGCCGATTACCAGGTGGTAATGGTTAAGGAGGCACAGGATTTAAAGTGGGGGAAGGAAGATGATGATAAAAAAACGCTAAACCCCCTGCAAAGCTACCTCGACAAGCCGCTGGCCAGTACCATTTTAGTTTTTTGTTATAAGTACGGCAAGTTTGATAAGCGGAAGAAAGCTTATAAAGCCATCGAAAAAAACGGGTTGATATTTGAATCAGCATCGCTATATGATAATAAAATTCCTGGCTGGATTGAAGGTTATGTAAGCGATAAGAAATATCGCATCAACTCGCAGGCGTCAAACATGCTGGCCGAGTACCTGGGAAACGACCTGTCTAAAATAGCGAATGAGCTGGATAAGCTGATGTTAAATATTCAGGAAGGCGGCGAAATTACCTTAAAGGAGATACATGACAATATCGGTATCAGTAAAGAATATAATGTATTTGAACTGCAGGCAGCCTTGGCCAAGCGCGACGTAGTAAAAGCCAACCAGATCATTAATTACTTTGATGCCAACCCAAAGGCCAATCCTATTGTGGTTTTAATGGCCAACTTGTATAGTTTTTTCAGCAAAATATTGCAGGTGCATTACCTCAAGGACAAATCGTCAGCAAGTATTGCCAAAGAATTAGGGATAAGCCCATATTTTACTAAAGATTATGAGCAGGCTTCCCGTAGTTATGATCAATACAGAACCATGTATATCATCGGTTTGCTGCGCGAGTACGACCTTAAAAGCAAGGGTGTTGATTCAGCAGCTGAACATGGCGAGCTGCTGAAAGAACTGGTTTTTAAGATCATGCATTAAGATCACTCGCCAGTATCCGGCTGAAAGTCGAGATCAAATTCCAGATCGTCAGCGTCGTACTGTTTAATTTCTCCCGAATTTAATTTTACTTCTACAGCATCCTCTTCATTAAGTTGCTGTGTATTTACAATGCCCTTTTCATCCGTAGCAGAAATGGTAACCTGGTCGCCGTATTCAAATAGTCCGTTCTTCATATCAAATATATTATGAAGACTAACAGTTGCTATTGATAAAATGTTTATGAACCGATGTAAGCTTACATATGGCGAACTACAGATTTATCTTCGGCGCGGGCGTTGATCACCTTAATCACATCATCTAACTCCTCGGCGCTTTGTTTTAGCATTTCCAAACAGCGATGATAGTGAGGCTCGTCTTTCAGGTCATCTTCAAGTGTATGCACAATTCCAATTACATTGGCGATAGGTTTGCGGATAATGTGCGAATTAAGATAGGCGATCTCATCAAGCCGCTTATCCTTATTTTCGATTTGTTGTTCTACGTTTTTGTTAGCTGTAATATCCTGAAAGTAAACAGTTAAGCCATTTTTGCCGGGATAGATATTGATACACAGCCATTTGTTATAGTAAGTGAGGTATATCTCAAACTTTTTTGCTTCCCTGGTTTTTTGTGCATGCGTAAATTCCTCGTATAAAGTTTCATTTTTCCCATAATGACACACTTTCCAGAAGCTTTTACCTATAGCTTCTTCCTTCGTAATGTTAAAAGTCTTTTCGGCTTCTTTGTTCCAGTAAGTAATCCGCCAGTTATTGCTTATCGTAATAAAGCCATCGGTAATGCTTTCGAGCGTAAGGTAGATACGGTTCCAGGCATCCGTGATTTTTTGGTCTTTAATGATCTGATCGGTAATGTCATTAATCAATACCATACGGCATTCCCGGTTATGGAATAATACCGTGTATGAAGTAATATGAACATAAATCAGCGAGCGGTCTTTTTTGATATGGGTAAGTTTCTTTTTAACGGTCTGGTTATGCTTAATGCGCTTTATCAATGTGCGCATATCCTTTTGTTCTTCCTTCGGCCGTATGTCAGCTAAGGTGATGGAGTGCATAAATTCTTTATAGCTGTAGCCATAATGCTTTATGGCAGCATCATTCACCAGCAGAAAGCGCAAAGTTGCTACTTCAACAATCCACATCGGGTGCGGATTTTGATGAAACAAGATCTCAAAACTAATATCGGATTCGTTAACAGCTAAAAGCGTATCCATGGCACATACTTCAAAAATGTTATTATTGTGATTACAACGCTTAAGCCGGGTTTACATAAGGTCAACTAAAGTTAACAACCCTAAGTTAAAAAGCAAACTTTTACTGTTGTGTAAATAAGCTAACAAAGAAGACGTAGTATATTGTTTTTTAAATGATTACGATTTTTTTATATACTTTGACCTGCATTTAAATACCGCCCTATGCTGCGATCAAGAATAACATATCTGCTGCTAACTACACTTACAGTAATTGCAGGACTGCTATCCCGGCATTTTTCATTTATTCCATTGTTTATTGGCGATATACTTTGGGCAACAATGGTCTATTTTATTGCACGGTTCTTATTTATCGTCAAACCTTTAAGTTATTCTATTATAGCTTCCCTAATATTCAGTTATGCAATAGAGTTCAGCCAGCTTTACCAGGCATCGTGGATTAACAACTTAAGGCATACCTTATTGGGCAAGCTTATTTTAGGCCAGGGCTTTTTATGGAGCGATCTTCTGTGCTATACGATAGGGGTGGTTATTGGGGTGATGGTGGATAGAGCTTTTTTTAGGAGGGGGGCACAAAGTAGTACTTTATGAGTACTTAGCATTCTGAGAAGTTGGCTTGAACTGGTATCTTAGAATAATGTTCAATTTTTAACAAGTTAAAATACTTCAATTATTAATGAAGTTCTAATCATTTTTTTAAATACAAAGTATCAATATAGATGGTTGCTGTATCATCATTTAATATCGATTTCCTTATTACTTTATATGCATTTTTCGATTTAGTCTCCAATTTTATATGTAGAGACTTGTAGCCAAATACTCCAGTCATTATAATTGCTAAACAAAATAATAGTGCTTGAGAAATTGAAAAGAATCGAATGTTGCGATGATTTATATGTATATCATCTGTATTATCAACTAGAGTTTCTGCTGTATTAGAAGATGTTATAGAATTGGCATTTGGTATTGCCTCTTGATTAGTTATAGTAGCGGCTACATTGTCTGGTTGATTAGATTCAGAAGGTGGTGTTTGATCAACTAAGTTTTTATTCATTGGTAATAAGCGACCAGTTAAAGCCATAAGTGTGCCTATCCCCATAATAATGGAGACAATGAAAACACCCCAAGTCCAAATCAAAAACGTTTTTGTTGACTCTTGAGCACCACCCAATATATCTTTTGAAAAAGTGACAGTAAGAGTTATTATTGCAGTCGCTATAGTAATTAATTGCTTGGTCGTCTCTGCTGCAAAATCAAATGCCTTCTTTTGATTTTCTTTCATGAGAAACTAGCAAAATGGCCATAAAGGACAAATGCTTTTTCTAGCATTTGAGAATGTTCTTGTTTGCAGCCCTTCATATAAGCTTCTTTGAATCATACTATCAACCAAAAACAATAGATTTTTCTCAGCCAATTGTCTCTTGCTTGTGTCGTTTAATTCAGATTCACTCATGTTAGTAACACCGGTATTTATGGTCTCTCTAAGCAACTCAGAAATCATTAGAGGAACTGGCATCCCTCTTTGTCTAATTCTTGTCGCTGCAACATCAAAAAGATGCTTTTTAAATTGTTCGTTCATTAATATTTAAGTAATTAGGTTATTCAAATTTAATTAAATTAATAGAAATTTAATTGCAACGTTGAATTGCTAATCTCAATTCATAAAAAAACAATTTATATATAACGCCATTAGGGGTTTAGGCCCCAATAAGGAAACTTAACAGTTCTCCAAAAGCGAATTGTTAAATACTGCTTTTGCTTTTTCACCTAAGCTACTTTATATTTTAAATTTTCACCACATTTTGTCACCTTTGAGGTGTTGGCGGTAGAAAATGCCTCTACAATACTTTAAATAAATATTTGAAATGCAATACTGGCTCGTTAAATCAGAACCTTTTAAATACAGTTGGGAAAAATTCAATCAGGATGGGCGCACCTTTTGGGATGGTGTCCGCAATTTTCAGGCGCGTAATAACCTGCGTGCCATGCAAGAGGGAGACCTGGTGCTGTTTTACCATAGTAATGAAGGGAAGGAGATTGTTGGTATTGCTAAAGTTGTTAAAGAGGCTTACCAGGATCCTACTACTGATGACACCAATTGGGTAGTGGTTGATCTTTCGCCGGTTGAGGCTTTGAAAAAGCATGTTACTTTAGAACAGATCAAAACCGATGAGCAGCTGAAAGATATTGGCTTGGTGCGCCAGGGCCGCCTGTCGGTAATGGGCTTAAAGGCCGAAGAGTTTGACCGTATCATCGAATTGGGAAGCTAACATAGTAATGAAAAAACTTTCTATCTCCATAGCCTGCCTTTTAGGCCTTGCTGTTCCGGCTGATTTATTCGCTCAGGATATTTTTAAAGACTTTAAGCCGTTTTTTGAAACACCGCTTGATTATGTGGTTAAGTATGCACCTGCTGCTCCGAAGATCGACGGTAATATCAACGATGCTGCATGGCAGCAAGCCACCTGGACAAGCGAGTTTAAAGATATAGAAGGCGACATCCGCCCGAAGCCTATTTATCCAACCAAAGTAAAAATGCTTTGGGACGATCAATACCTGTACATCGCTGCCGAACTGCATGACCCCCATGTGTGGGGAACACTGAAAAAGCGTGATGAAGTGATTTATCATGATAATGACTTCGAGGTATTTATTGACCCATTGAATACTACACACGAGTATTTTGAGATAGAGGTAAATGCCTTAAATACCATATTCGATCTGTTCCTTAATAAGTCGTACCGCAATGGCGGCAACCCACTTGTTGCCTGGGATGCGCCGGGATTGATCTCTGCTGTAAAAGTTCAGGGTACATTAAACAATCCGGCTGACAAGGACAAAGGCTGGACGGTGGAAATGGCCATTCCCTTTAAGGCTTTTACGTTCGACAGATATATAGCACCTAAAGAGGGAACCTTATGGCGGATCAATTTTTCGCGCGTAGAGTGGGATACCAAGGTGGAGAATGGCAAGTATGTAAAATTGAAGGATAGCCTTGGCCATCCGCTCCCCGAACATAACTGGGTATGGTCGCCGCAAAACATCATCAACATGCATTACCCCGAGCGTTGGGGATACCTGCAATTTACAAAGCAGTTAACAGCGCCTCAGTTTGTACTACCTTACAGCGAAGATCAGAAAAAGCTATTATGGCTGGTTTACTACAAGCAGAAAAAATATTACGAACAGCATAAACAGTATGCTGCAAGTTTAAGTGAGCTGTCGGTCCCTGAAAAGGCTACAGTTGCCGGTAAAGACAATCAGCTACAATTGGAAGCCACCAGCCACCAGTTTATGGCATTTGTAAATGATGGTACCCAGTACTGGTCAATCAACCAGGACGGACTAATAGAACAAACGAAATAAAAAGCTGTTATTTCTTAGCTGCAGTGAACAATGCTTTCAATTCGGTAGCATCGTCTGGTTGCATACGCCCGCTTAAAATAAGGCGTAGCTGGCGGCGGCGTAAAGCACCATCGTATAATTCCAACTCGCGGTCGGTTTCTGGTGTAAGTTCGGGCACGGCTACGGTGTGGCCGTCTTTTTCAAGCGCTACAAAGGTGTAATAAGCTTCGTTGCTTTTTATTTTAGTTCCCGATGGCAGGTTCTGCGACCAAACATCCAGCCGCACTTCAAGCGAAGTATTAAATGCCCTGGTAACCACTGCCTCAATCATCACGGCATCGCCCAGTTTAATTGGGTTCTTAAAAGAAACATTATCTACCGATGCAGTTACCGCAATGCGGTTACTGTGCTTTTGTGCAGCCATACCGGCAGCAATATCCATCCAATACAATAAACGGCCACCCATTAAGTTACCAAGCATGTTGGTATCATTGGGTAAAACCAACTCATTCATAACGGTATAGCTATCGGTAGGTGTCTTTTTGATCATAGTGGGCAAAGATAACTTTTTAACACAATTTTATTGCTTAAGCCATATACGCTTTAATTGCAGTTGTAAAATATATTCTTTCTTTTTGGTGATAATTGTTATTCATCAGGTACATCGTAATAAATGCAGATATGAAACAGCAGCCAGATCTATCAACCATAGCTCAACGCGAATCATTTTTTATTGCTTTGTACCAGATGGTTTTTCCCGCTGTAGCAAAGTACATCAGTAAAAGGGGCGGCAGCCTTGAAGATGCTAACGACATTTTTCAGGATGGTATTATTGCCTATTATGAAAAGCTTGTATCCGGTTTGAATATCGAAAATGAGCAAGCCTATATTATGGGAGCCTGCAAAAACCTCTGGATAAAGAAACTGAACGCAGCAGGTAATTTGTCTTTAGATAGCGTAGATGAAATACTGATTGCCGAATCAGCCTATACGGAACCGGCAACTGACAGGTTGATGTATTACCTGCAAACCACAGGGCAAAAATGCATGAACCTTTTAAAGGCATTTTACTACGATAAAATTTCGTTGAGGCAAATAGCAGAAGTATTTGGTTATGCAGGCGAACGCTCAGCGACGGTACAAAAATACAAGTGCCTTGAAAAAGTAAGAGACACCGTTAAACAACAAGCATTGCAATATGAGGACTTTATTGATTGAAGTGAAGGACATTGAGCAGTACTTGTTTATAACCGGAACTGCCGAAGACCGATTGCTATTTGATGCCAAACAAATTATTAATCCTGAATTGAAAGGTAAAGTTGCCGATCAGCAAAAGGTTTATGAATTGGTAAACAATTATGGGCGTAAACAGCTTAAGGCTGAACTTCAAACTGTGTTTCAAAACCTGGTGTCAACACCTGAACATCGTTCCTTCGCACAGCGGATCAGAAGCATCTTCGGGCCAAAAAACTAATCAAAATTTAAGGGAATGAATAAACATGAATTTCGCAGCTATGCTGTGAAGCACCTCCGTATTGCCGGTACTTTCGCAGACGATTATATTAAGGCGACCTCGGAAATGGCTGCCCCGCTTGCCATGACGCCCTATATCACCGAAGAGCGCCAGTTGAATGTTGCACAAATGGATGTATTTTCTAGGTTAATGATGGACCGCATTATTTTTATGGGCACAGCAGTTGACGATAACGTGGCCAACATCATTCAGGCACAACTACTCTTTTTGCAGTCTGCCGATAGTAAGAAGGATATACAGATGTATGTAAACTCACCCGGCGGCTCTGTTTATGCAGGCTTGGGGATATATGATACCATGCAGTTTGTTACGCCTGATGTGGCTACCATTTGTACGGGTGTGGCATTGTCTTTCGGGGCGGTGTTGCTTTGCGCAGGGGCTAAGGGAAAGCGTGCAGCATTACCACATTCACGCATAATGATGCACCAGCCACATGGCGGCGCACAGGGGCAGGCTTCGGATATGGAAATTGCCATACGCGAATACCTTAAACTAAAACGCGAACTATACGAAATATTTGAAAGGCACACAGGTCAAGACTACCAGCATATCAACGACCTTGCTGACCGCGACTACTGGATGACAGCCACAGAAGCGCGCGAATTTGGTATGATTGATGAAGTTTTAAGCAGGGGAAACTAATAAGCTAAAGTCTATTTATCCTTTGTGAGCATAGCATGTGTGGCTTTGCCATCTTTAACACCCATCAGATAAACATCCTTACAGATTTTATAAGTAAGTGGCGCAAGCGCTATTACAACAGTGGCAATAAGTTTTTTTGAGTTGGTTTTATTTTGCATTGTAATAAGTGATATTTCTAAAGATAATCACTTTTAATTAATCGGCAAAACTTATCGGTTTGTGGAATTTAATTGTCTGTAGCCGATAAGTTCTTCCCAACGCGATCCGGGCGGGCGAAAATAGATAAGTACCTGGTAGGTGTTTTCCGTTTCGAAGTGATTACCCTCAAACTGGGTTAAGTCCATGTGCCCATCTTTACCCGGAGTAACAAATTCGTAATCGCAAACACCTTGCTTTAGCATGGTATTAAAGTAATAGGCGCCGCGTGTAGCATCAAAATTCATTTTGCTTGCAGCATCCATTACGTAGTTATTAAACTTACCTACTATATAAACATCATTGGTTGATGTGCCGGGTGCAATCAGGTTAAAGTACACCTGTGCATAGTCGCCGTCTGTTCGGGGATCGCGTCCTTCCTGGTTTCGGATAAAGAAATTACCGTCGTTATCGTAAGTGAACAGGTAATTTTCCTGGCTGCGGCTGCGATCGGGTAAAAGCAAAACTGCGTTGGCTGTATCCCTAAAAATGCGTTGTGTCCGTTCAGAATTTAATCTTAATGAGCGTGTGTCAAAATGCCTGAACTCGTTTCCTCCCGGAAAGTCATTTATGTTGATATCGTTATAAGCCAATGATGTGCCACGAATAAAAGTAGGCCTGGTGTTGATCTGCGTAGTTTCGTAAATGCCGTTTTGCATTACAAACGCCCTTATATCGCTATAAGGATTATTGATTTGCAAGCCTTGAAAATCAACTTCAAAATTTACCTTTTGGTTGGTGGTGCGGCTGGCTACATTATTTGAAGGTACAACTTGAGCCAAAATATTTGCACGTTGATTTACCACATAAAAGCGGCGGGTTAGAACAGGATTATTAGTGTCGCCATTCTCATAAACCTTCAGCAGATAGTTGCCGGAAATTTTGGGTGCGATGGTCTGATTAGGAAACCTTAACTCATAGTGTACATACTTTTTTAAAGTATTCACCGAGTAACGATAGTCCATTATCCGATCTTCATTGAACGACTGCAAATATTCATTAGGCGATATGCGTGATGGATTCCAATCAGCATCGCAATGCTCAATGGTGTAGTTGTAAGTTGCACTGTTGTTGGTCAGGTCGTCAAATGCTAAAAGCAGCTGTTCGTTTGAGCCAAGTGATATAATTGGGAAAGAACCCTCTTTTTCACTGTTATAAAATTCAACAGTTTTTATATTGGGGCGGTAAACACGGTCAGTGTAAGTAATTTGGGCTTGTGACTGAAAAGCAAAACATGCAACAAACAATATAGCCCATAGCTGCTTCATTACTTAGTTTTTCTTACAAAGCAGTTTTTACAAACAGCAGGAGCTTTCTCATTTAACTGTGGTTTTAAGGCTGCCCAGTGTGTTGTAATTTTACCATTAATATTACTTAAAGAAAACAGCAGCTGGCCTTTTTTATAAGCTTCCTCGTCATAAACAGGGCCGTCTGTTTGCTTGTTATAGTACACATTAATCGTATTGCCAGAAAGCTTTAAATCAGTTTTATAAGTAAAGTTGGTTGTTTGTCCTGCAACTTCTAATGATCCTTGAAATTGACCATTTACTTTTTTAACAGTAAAATCCCATTCCATAACCATTCCAGGTGAATTTGAGGAACCAGACGTAGCCTCTTCAAATTCATACTTGCCAGCCCAATTTGGTTGCTGTGCAGCAGATTTCGGAATGAAGGAGAAAATACAAAGAATAACTGTAACAATAAACAGTAACCCTTTAATCAATTGTCTTTTCTCCATCATCATCATTCTATTAAGCTTCCAGTTCTAAAATTTGTTCGGCAAGGGTTTCCCATTGCTGTTGTACTTGTTTCAGCTGGTTTTGCTTTTGTTTGTATTGTGTATTGGTATCGTTAAGCTTAGTTTTATCGTTATAAACTTGTGGATCAGCCAGTTTGTTTTCCAGTTGTTTTACTTCTTTTTCAAGTAAGGTAACCTGCTCTTCCATTTTTTGCAGATCGCTGTTCAGCTTTTTGATCTGTTTAGACTTATCGTCGGATGTGGATTGTTGCTTAACAGGGGCTGTTTCTTTTTTCTCTTCCTTCTTGGGCTGAGCTGCTGCTGTAGCTTTAGGCTCCAGTTTACGTTTAGACTGCCATTCTTCATATTCCTGGTATGTGCCCGGATATTCCTTGATTTGCTGATCTTCGATAAACCAGATCTTATTGGCGATATTATCAAGGAAATAACGATCGTGAGATACGGCAATAAAAGTACCTTCGTACTGTTGTAATGCCTGTATCAGGATATTTACTGAAGCCATGTCCAGGTGATTGGTAGGCTCATCCAGTATCAGGAAGTTAGCATCGGCAGTAAGCGCCTTGGCTAATGCCACACGCGATTTTTCACCACCCGATAATACTTTGATCTTTTTAAATACATCATCGCCAGTGAACAGGAAGCTACCTAAAATAGATCGCAGCTCGGTGTCGGTATGTTTTGGGGCAAATGATTGCAGCTCAGAAAGTATTTCGTTCTCCAGGTGCAGTGATTCTAACTGGTGTTGCGCGAAGAACGTTTTGGTTACATTGTAGCCAGTTTCTGCTTTGCCTTCAAAATCATGGTCGGCACCTGCAACTATTCGTAACAGGGTAGATTTACCACGTCCGTTAGCACCAATCAGCGCAATCTTGTCGCCTTTTTCAATAATGGCATTAGTATGCGTCAAAATCTGCAGGCCCGGATAGCTTTTGCTCAGGTCTTCAATAGTTACAACATTACGTCCAGATTGCTTGCTGAATTTAAAGTTGAAGTTTACTGATGGGTTATCATCATCCACATCATCAACACGCTCCATCTTATCCAGCATTTTGATACGCGATTGCGCCATTTTTGCTTTGGATGCTTTGGCACGGAAACGCTCGATCAGGCGTTCTTCCTGGCGTATTTTAGCCTGCTGGTTTTTAAACTCGCCGCGTTGTATCTCTTCACGCAAAGCTTTTTCTTCCAGATAAAAGGTGTAGTTACCTGCATAAACAGTCAGCTTTCCTTTGCGCGATTCAACCGTACGGTTAATTACACGGTCAAGGAACCAACGGTCGTGAGATACGATTACAATAGCGCCTTCAAAATTGCGCAGGTATTCTTCCAGCCATTGGATAGAAGGTAAGTCCAGGTGGTTGGTAGGCTCATCCAGTAGTAAAATATCCGGAGCCTGTAACAGTATTTTGGCAAGCATTACACGCATGCGCCATCCACCCGAAAATTCGGCTAACTTGCGGTGCGTTTGCTCTTCTGTAAAACCTAAACCTGCTAAAATCTCATGTGCTTTATACTCAATGTTATAGCCGTCAAGTGTTTCAAACTCGTGCTGCTTATCGCTCAGCTTATTTAGTAAATCTTCGCTGTAATCAGTTTCCAGTTTCTTTAACAGGTTTTCAATCTCGGTATGCAGTTGGTTCTGGCGTTCAAAAGCCTCCATTGCTACATGCAGGATTGATTTATCAGAAGCATAAGAAAGCAAATCCTGATTTAAATAACCTATGGTAAGCTCTTTAGATTTTGATATCGTGCCGGATGTAGGTGAGTAGTCGCCCACAATTAGCTTTAGCAATGTTGTTTTACCGGTACCGTTGGCCCCAATTAGGCCAATCTTTTCTCCGGGTTTAATATGCCAGTTAGCTTCATCATAAAGGGCCCTCGCACCAATCTCAAACGTAAGGTTATTTATAGCAATCATTTACCCGCAAAGATACCGTTTAGAGAACCAAGAGACAAGAACCAAGAGACAAGACATTGTAATAAATTATATTCAGGATAATAAATAATCGTTAATGTCTTAATTAACCGGTTGAGTATTTATTTTGGCTATATGGCAGACTTATCCTTCAAAACTGATGAACAAACTCAGCGCGACCTTGCCCTGTTTGGGGCAACCATTGATAGAAGCATCATCAGTTTGTTTACCCCGGTCACCTATGGTGGTGTGGAACTGTTAACACACCTCTTTAAAAATCCATTGGCCGATATAAATCTGATTAAACAGCGAATTGAGGCCATACGTTATACTGGTGAGCATTTTGACGAATTAAAATTCGACAGGGATGATATTGATTTTGTAGAACATTACCTGCGTGCTAATCGCACAAAAAAGGCATCGAAATTAAAAGCATACAAGGATAAACTAAAATATAGGCTGATGCCAGAACATGATTATTATGTTATTGAACGTGGTGTAATGTTAGCTGTTGAAATATTTAAACAACTGCATGATTTGCTACAGCAAAAGTATCATCAGGAACTTACCAAATTATTAAAAACGGCTGTTATTAAAACGGCAAGCCTGTTTGAGGGTGCGCCATCCAATTACAAAACGCAAAGTTTTACCGCATGGGATACCGAGGTTTGGGACGAATGGTTAAGGAAAACAGCATACAAACAGGTAAGAGAAGTATTGGATGTAATTTACCAGTTAGATGTTTACATAGCAGTAGCTAAGAAAGTGCAAAATGATAATTATTGCTATCCTGAATTGTTGGAGTATAACAGTCCGGTATTAGAATTAGGCGGATTAT
Source organism: Mucilaginibacter sp. KACC 22063 (assembly GCF_028736115.1). NCBI lineage: Bacteria > Pseudomonadati > Bacteroidota > Sphingobacteriia > Sphingobacteriales > Sphingobacteriaceae > Mucilaginibacter > Mucilaginibacter florum. The sequence goes on from NZ_CP117877.1 coordinate 1,718,783, forward strand.
ATCACCCAATGCTAACCCATCCGGTAGATAACAGTATTTCATTTGGCGAGAACAGCAATATGTGTTTTGTTACCGGTGCAAACATGGCAGGCAAGTCTACCTTACTTAAGGCTGTGGGTATTGCTGTTTACCTGGCGCATTTGGGTTTTGCAGTACCAGCCAAAAGCATGCGCACTACTGTTTTCAAAGGTTTGTTTACTACAATTAATTTATCCGATAATATCAATGTAGGGCATAGCCATTTCTATGCAGAAGTGTTAAGGATAAAGCAAGTAGCTACCCTTATTGGCGAATTGCAGAGCATAGTTGTAATATTCGACGAGTTGTTCAGAGGCACTAATGTTAAAGATGCCTATGAGGGATCGGTTGCTATTATCAGGGCATTGGCTAAAGTTAAAGGTTCTGTATTTATAGTTTCAACCCATATAACCGAAGTGGCTCCTCAATTACAAGACCTTCCTAATGTGCATTTCAAATGCCTGCGTTCTACTATTGAAGAGAATGAAGCCGTTTATGATTATAAGTTAAAGGATGGAATTTCCGATGAACATTTAGGAATGCGAATTATAGAACAGGAAGGCATTGTAAATATTATTAACAGCCACACTGAAGCAAATAAATAGGGGAGGTAGAATAGGCAACAATGTTATTCTACCCTGCCTTAAATATCAATTATAACAGATTCTTTATTAACGTTCTTCGAAGGAGTCCTTTGTACAAATGACAATAGGAAAAGGATAAATATTACTCGGTAACTGGCATTAGACAACCGGCAACAAACATCAACTATCCTTTCACCACTTCCAGCCATGCCTGGGCCATCATATGGGCTCCTGCAACATTAGGGTGTACGCCATCGGTTGTCCAGTAGCTTCCCGGAGCAACTTCAAGGGCTTTATCAAAAATTGATTGGTAGGGGATAAATACGGCATCGTATTGAGTGGCAATCTCGCGGGCTGCTGTGCGGTATTCGTCAAACGCAGGGTACCACTTATCGTCTACTGCTTTTACGCCTTTAAGTGCAAACGGCTCACCGATGATCAGTTTTACATTTGGCAGTGCCTTCATGGTGCGGTCAAGCAGGGCTTTGTAATCGGTCCGGTATTTATCAACGGTGCCGGTGTAGCCACCACTTAGGGTGTGCCAAAAATCATTAACGCCAATGAGTATGCTTAAAACGTTTGGTTTAATATTTAAACAGTCGTTGTCCCAGCGTTCGGCTAATTGATAAACTTTATTCCCGCTGATGCCGCGGTTCCAAACCTGCAAACCTTTGTTTGCATACTTATCTAATAACCCGGCACCTGTAAAATATGCATAACCAGTACCTAACATGCCAAAGGTATTAGGCGTATTCTCTTTTTTATCACGTCCCCAGTCGGTTATCGAGTCACCCTGAAGCAATACAATGCTGTTGTTATCAAGCGTGATTTTTTTCTTACCACGTTCCGCAGCAAAGGCAGAAGAAATGATATTAGGTATAGCTGTTGAAGCAATAACTGCAGCAGCGGTTTTGGTGATGAAATTACGGCGGTTAGTCATGGGGTTATGGTTAGTAGTTCATAGGTTTTGGTTCAGATTACGCTAATCATAAACCGGCAACAGCAACGAATATAAATATTGTTTTGTAAGATAAAAGCCTGAAACTAAAAATGGATAACTTTGCGCCATGTATCAGTTGATAAAGCCACTCCTTTTTAAGTTCGATCCTGAAAACGTACATCACTTTGTTGTAAAAAATCTTCGTCGCTTCAATAAGTTCCCTGGCGGTAGTGCAATAAGCCGTTCCCTTTGGCAGGTGGACGATCGGCGTTTAGAACGCGAAGTGTTTGGACTGAAATTTAAAAACCCTGTTGGGCTGGCTGCCGGTTTCGATAAAAATGCCGAATACATCAGTGAAATGGCTAACCTTGGTTTTGGCTTTGTTGAAGTTGGAACGGTAACACCGCTGCCACAACCAGGTAATGATAAGCCAAGGATGTTTCGCCTGCCTGCTGATGGAGCGCTGATCAACCGCATGGGCTTTAACAATAAAGGCGTGGATATGGCTGCTGCGCGCATAGCAGAATGGCGTAAAAACCGCCCGGCTGTACAGCAAGGCGTAATGATTGGTGGTAACATTGGCAAAAATAAAAATACAGCTAACGAAGATGCTGTAAATGATTATATCATCTGTTTTGACAGGCTGTTTGATGTGGTCGATTATTTTGTGGTGAATGTTAGCTCACCCAATACGCCGGGCTTACGCGCATTGCAGGATAAAAAGCCTTTGACTGAAATTTTAATGGCACTGCAGCAACGGAATAAAAAAAACGGTATCCGTCGACCATTGCTTTTAAAAATAGCCCCGGATCTTACTAATGAGCAGTTAGACGATATTATTGAAATAGTTGCCGAAACAAGGATTGATGGCATTATTGCAACCAATACTACCATAAGCAGGGAAGGGTTGCATTCGCCGGAGAAGATAACTAAAGAAACTGGCGGATTAAGCGGAAAGCCATTGACTAAAAGATCAACCGAGGTGATACGCTATCTTTCAGAAAAATCAAACCGTGCATTTCCAATAATAGGCGCGGGGGGCATCCACTCAGCCGAAGATGCGATAGAGAAATTAAACGCTGGTGCCTCATTAATACAATTATACACCGGCTTTATATATGAAGGCCCCGGTTTGATAGGGCGGATCAACAAAAAAATCCTGTCGGTATAAACCAACAGGATTTTTTTATGAAACAAAGATCTTAAAAGGTAAAATTATTTACCAGCCAGTTTAGCTAAAACTTCGTTGTTTTTCTCGATCTGGCTCTTTTTTGGCTCTGCTGAACGGCTGCCTAACTCTAAGTTAGTAGCAAGTTTCAAGAATTGTACCTCTAAACGAGATACGGTTTTATTTCTTCTGTCTTTTCTTTTTAAACGTGTAACACCCATGGTATTAAATTTTTTAATTATCCCCTGATGAGGTCGGAAGCGGATTCGAACCGCTGTAAAAGGTTTTGCAGACCTCTGCCTAGCCACTCGGCCATCCGACCATTTTTTAAGGAATGCAAAAATAGTAATTATTTGTTGACAGGCAATTTTATTTCAATGTATTTCTGGATATTTCTGAACAAAAAATGGCAGTAGCCATAGCAACGTTCAAAGATTCTGCTTTGCCAGCCTGCGGAATAGTGACCGGAGTATTTATAATGTGCTCTGTTTCAGGTCGTATACCATTGCCTTCATTTCCCATCACTAATATCGCTTCATGGCCAAAATTGGTATTATAAATATTTTGCCCATTGAGCAAAGCGCCGAAAATAGGCAGGTTTAAGTGCGGTAGAACGTCCGGCAAATTAGTATAATGAATATTTACCCTTGATAAAGAACCCATGGTTGCCTGCACAACTTTAGGGTTATAAGCATCAACCGTATCTTCAGAGCAGATGATATTACCGATTCCGAACCAGTCTGCGGTACGGATAATAGTACCCAGATTGCCCGGATCCTGCACGCCATCAAGCGCCAGAGAAAACTTTTTGTGCAATAAATTGTAATTTAGCTCGGATTGTAAAGGGATTTTTACAAGAGCAAGTACCCCGGGCGGTGTTTTAAGACAACTGATTTTTAACATTTCAGCCGCAGAAATTTCCTGAAAATTTATTTTTTTAGATAAATTCAGCAATTTTGGGGCAAACTCGGGCAAGTGGTATATGATGTCGGTTTCGTAATGCGATTGTGCAAATTCTGTAACCGATTTATATCCCTCAACTATAAATAATTGATGTTGCCAGCGGTATTTTTTATGTTGTAAGGAAGTTATTAAACTGATTTGAGATTTTGAAAGCATATATCAAGCCCGCGGGTTTACGATTTACAATATTAACTATTTTAACGCTGCTTTTGCTTTCGGCATGTAGTTTAACACGCAAGCTTAAAGATAACCAGGCGTTGGTTAGGCATGTAAAAATAAAGGGTGTTGATAAGGAATTCGACGAAGCCGCTTACCTGTACATAGATAAGGCACAGCAGCCCAATAACTGGCTCAACCTGCAATTTTACCTCACTTTTAGTAAAAACGGGAAAAGAAATATCGGCGAGGCTCCATCAGTTTTGGATAGCAACCTGGTAGAGTATTCGCGACTGCAAATACAGAAATTTTTACGCAATAAGGGCTACCTTAAAGCAAAGGTTACCGATTCTGTAGCGATTAAAAATAAAAGGGCATCGCTTACTTTTACTGCAGAAGAAGGGCCGCTTTTTCACATCAGGAAATTTCAAGACAGTATAGCCGACCCTAATGTGCGTAAATTGTATCGTACCAACAGGTCGGTGTTTTCACACATACAGCCGGGTGGCAGGTTTGATACAGACAGCCTGGCTTATGACCGCGATGAGTTCTACCTGGTAATGCGCCGTAACGGTTATTTTGATTTTGTAAGGCCTTACATCACGTTTAACTATGATTCTACCTTTAACGCAAGTGTGGTAGATTTAAAGGTAATTATAAGTAATCCCATAGGTAAGGCATCGCACCCGGTATACACCATTAACAATACATTCATCTCAGTTACCAACAGCAATGGCAGAACAACTGGCAAGGCGGATACTGTGCAGGTTGATTCGCAATTGAGGTTTGTTGACTATTCGCATAAATTCAAACCAAAAATCGTTAAAACCTACACGTTTCAGAAAAAAGGTGAGTTGTATGATGTTGATAAACAAACGCTTACTACATCAAGGCTGTCAGAGCTGAATGTGTTCAGGAACGTACCTAACCCAACATATACCAAACTGCCGGATAGCACGCACCGGCTGGACGTAAGGCTTGATATGATTCCGTTAAAACAGATGACTGACAGGGTAGAGGGAGAGGTGCTTTTTAGCGGCGGCAGGTACGGGTATAATATTGGTAATACCTTTACCAACAGAAACCTGTTTAAAGGTGCTGAAATATTGCAAATAAAAACAAACTGGAGTATCCTCTTTGATAATAACCGCAACTCGGCCAATTCAGGCGGTATAGAAAATCAGGATTTTAAAATTGGAGGTAGTTTAAGTTTTCCGGGTATTATATCTCCTTTTAAACTGCCTGTTCTGGGTAAATACGGTGTGCCTCATACTACGTTTTCATCAAACTATGAGTTATTTTATCAAAAGGACCTGGTAACTCGCCAAAGCTGGATCAACTCGCTTACCTATGACTGGGCGGAGACTTCTCGCAAGCTGCATAGTTTTACGCCAATCAGCATTGAGTTTTCAAGGGGTACTATTGTAGATTCAGCCAGAGCGGCTTTAGAGCGTTATAACAGGTATTCATACATTTACTTAATCGGCCGTACAGTATTTACTTTAGGTAGCCAGTACACCTACCAGCTAAATGCCAATAAGCTCAATTCGCTTGATGACTTTACCTATTTCCGTGGCTTTATTGATCTGGGTGGCAATACACTTAGCCTGGCAAGTAAATTGCTGAATTTCCCGAAAGATACACTCGGGCAGCGTAAGTTTTTAGGATATACGTTTTCACAATACACCAAACTGGAGGGAGATATAAGGTGGTACAGGCATTTGGGCGGCGAACAGCAGCTGATACTGCGTGTTAACCCCGGTATTGGTATACCTTATGGCAACAGCAGGCAACTGGTTTTTGAAAAGAACTTTTATGCAGGCGGTGCAAGCGATATGCGTGCCTGGCTGCCACGTACCCTTGGGCCGGGGCAATTTAACAGGGCTTCTTTTTACAATAATTCCAGCGATTTGAACAGGTTTAAATACCTGGACCAGTTTGGGGAAATCAAATTTATTTCCAATGCCGAGTACAGGTATAAGATTGCTAACGACTTTTTTGGCTCGAAGCTAAAGGGCGCGTTTTTTGCTGATTTTGGTAACGTTTGGCGATTAAATGATTCTACCGCAAGATCAGAAAACGGATCGGCTGCTATATTCAAATTCAATAACTTTTTCAAATCATCAGCTATGGATATAGGTGCAGGGTTCCGTTTAGACCTTACCTTCTTTGTGTTCAGGCTTGATGCCGCATTCAAATTTAAAGACCCACAATTCAGCGGTTCAGATCAGTGGGTGATGCTTAATCACTTTGGTGAACTGTTTAGCCACGGCACATTTAAAGACAATTACTACCGTGATAACCAGGAACGCTATCATTACATGCAGCTCAATTTTGGTATTGGCTTGCCGTTTTAAATAAGATCATAAAGCCTGCTGCTAAAACAGATGCCTTAAACCATCAAAAATGCTTTCGAAAAAGGTTGGAATGCTTAATCCGTTGTGGTAGTTGAAGTATAAGAAAATGCAGAAAATGATTACTGCAAAGATGATAAAGCGCTTAAACACGTAAGCGATAATCACTAATCCAACAGGTATAATCAATAACAACATCCAGCTAATGTGTAGCAAGGTAAGGTCATGTCCATGCTTATAAACATAATATAGCATGCCATAGGTGCCTTCGTCATTACGATGCTTGGCATATATGAAGCTTGATTTCTGGATCTTATGATGATAAAAGGCGGTACCCTTATCAAACTTTAACGTATCCTCAAATCCGTTGATGGTAAAAATGAAACTCCCGCTTACTCTTTCATCAATGTTTTTAGCAGTATCGGTGGCAACAATGGCAATCTCATCAACAGCAAATGGATTTGACTTAGCCATAAAATTGGTGATTGCTACGTTTTCGGCGTAACTGAAGCGTACCGCTAAAAGCAGTAGCGCAGTAAACAGAAGTTTAATTTTCATTGATTTTTGTGATCAGAAATTACTGTTAAAAGTAAATAAAAATTAATTATTGCAACCAGGGGGTTACAAAACTGGAGGGTTAGGATTAAAGGTCAAAATGGCAAGATTGAGTATGGTAGCATAACTCACCCAAATTAAATAAGGCACCAGTAGCCATGCTGCTGTTTTACTGTATTTGCTAAATGCAATGATGTTCAGGATGATAAATATCCATAATATAATGATATTGATGAGTCCGCCCAATATCTGATGCATACCGAAAAATACAATAGACCAGGAGAAATTAAGCATTAATTGTATGGCATAAATAACCGATGTTTTTTTAAAATCGGTACGCGTAAAACGACGCTTCCAGACAAGATAGGCACTTGTGGCAATGAGGATGTATAACGTTGTCCATGCAACCGGGAATACCCAGTTAGGCGGGGTAAATGAAGGTTTAAGCAACAAACGATACCATACAGGTATTTGTGTACGTGTAAAGTAAGAAGCAACCATACCTATAAAAAGCGTTATCCCAAGGCTTATAAAAAAAGCCCCGGGTTGAAAACGCTTTACATTTTTAGCATCAGTGATCTGCATTTTTAATTGAGTTTGCGATGTTCTCCCTCCACGTAAAATAAAGCATCTTTTATCAATTTTAAATGCCTTTCTAACACTAATCTTTGCTCGTCTGTAAGCCAGTTGTCGTTCAGTTCGGTTTGATAAGCATTAACGGCAGCCTGGTCGCCGGTAATACACTCTTGTAAAACGGCTTTATTGTCGTTACTGGTCACGGCTGTTTTAATATCAATCCATGCACGGTGCAATGCGCCCACCGGGCCACCGCCCTGGTCTGCTTCATAGCCGGTTTTATTAACCAAGGTGCGCAGGTCGTGCGCAAACTCAGCACGCTCTGCCGCATACCTGATAAACGAAGCTTTTAAAACCGGGTCTTTGGCGTGTTCGGCAGCGGTTGAATAACCGTGCTGGCCATCGGTTGCAATTGTTATTAAATGATTTAACGCTGCAATATTTCTTTCTTGTGCGGTTTCCATAATGGTAAATGTTTAGTTAGATTACAAAGAAAGACCCGTATTGGTTTAATAGATTTTCTTTAAAGTACACTAATGCCTATTTTCGCCACATAACTACTGCTACTCAAAGTATGAAGAAATTAATGGTAGCTGCATTTGCCAGCTTATTATCTGTAACCGCTTTTGCGCAACAGCCCACATTTATTACAAACGATTTAGATACCTATGTTAAGCAAGGCTTAAAGGACTGGAACCTGCCCGGGCTTGCCATTGCCGTTGTTAAAGATGGCAAAGTAGTGGTAATGAAAGGTTATGGCGTGAAGGATGTTAAAACCAATGAGCCGGTAACCGAAAATACTTTGTTTATGATTGCCAGTAACAGTAAACTGTTTACCGGCACGGCATTAGCACAGTTAGAAGCAGAGAAAAAACTTTCATTGGATGATAAGATCAGTAAGTATTTCCCGGGTTATAGTTTGTATGATCCTAATACAACTGCGTTGGTAACCATTAAAGATATGCTTAGTCACCACCAGGGAACAAAAACATTTCAGGGTGATTTTACTTTCTGGAACTCGACGTTATCTCGTCAGGAGATTATGAACAGGATGAAACTGTTAAAGCCGGTTTATGAGTTCAGGCAGAACTTTGGTTACTGCAACAGCTGTTTCTTAACCGCCGGTCAGGTGATTGAAAAGGTAAGCGGTAAACCCTGGGAGCAGTACGTTCAGGACAATATTCTTACCCCGCTGGGCATGACGACAACCCACCCGTTGAGCAGCCAGATTGCGACCTACAAGGAAGCATCAAAACCATACACCACCAGTTTTACAGGCAAGCTTACCGAGCTGCCTTATGATAACGTAGATAACCTTGCACCGGCAGGCAGCATTATCAGTAATGTTAAAGATATGGCTAAATGGTTAACTATGCAGCTGGATAGCGGTAAGTTTGAGGGCAAGCAAATTATTCCGTGGACGGCTGTTCGTAAAACACGCGATGAGAACACCGTACTCAGCAGCCGTTTGTCGCCACGTTACCCACAGCATTTTCAAGGGTATGGATTAGGCGTATTCGAAGCAGATTACAATGGCAAGCAGATCTTCTGGCATACTGGTGGCGCAGACGGTTTCGTAACCAATACCTGCTTTGTACCTGAAGAACACCTGGCTATTACTATTTTAACCAATAATGATAATCAGAGCTTTTTTGAGGCTTTACGTTACCAGATATTGGATGCGTACTTAGGTGTGCCGTATGTTAACCGAAGCGAACAAGCTTTAAAAGGTTTCCGCCAGGAAATGGACGAAACGGTGAAGAAAACCGAAAGCATGCAGCAGCGTGTTAAAGGGCAGTCGCCTGAATTACCGTTAAAAGCTTATGCAGGGATTTACACCAATGAGCTTTATGGAAAAATCGAGATCGTACCCAATAAAAAAGACCTGCTGATTAAGTTTGGTTCACATAAATACCTGACAGCTACTGTGCAGTACATGGACAATAATGAGTGGCTGTTGACTTATAACAATCGTGCTTATGGTATTTTCCCTCTTAAATTTAAAACAGAGAACGGCAAGGTAGTATCAACCGAAATAAAGGTGAACGATGGATTGGAGTACGATCCTTACACTTTTACCAAAGCCAACTAATTTAAAAGCAATAGGTCGAAAGGTTCATCTGTGCCAAATTCTTGCCTGTCGGCCGGGAAACTCACGATGGCTTCTGTATGAGCAAGGCTTATTAAATCGCCGGAGGTAGAATTACTGATAGGTGAAGCCTTTAATAAGCCTGCTTCAAAACTCAGCGTTACCAGCATGTGATAGGTGAGCTGCGGTTTAAAAGATACAGGACGGCTCAAAAATGCTTTGGCCGTCTTTTGTTTTTTGCCGATACAGGCATATAACCACTCACGGAAATAAAGCTGGTAGCATACAAACGTGGAGATAGGGTTACCGGGAAATGCAAATACAAGTGCTTCGTTGGGCATCACGCCAAATAAAAACGGCTTGCCTGGGCGTTGTGTAATGCCATGAAAGATGGTTTGCATGCCTAACTGCTTTAATACATTGGGCAGGTGATCAAACTTGCCTTTAGATACCGCACCCGACAGCATAATCACATCGTTAGATTGTACCAAGGTACTTAGCTGCGCCAGCATAGTTTGCGGATCATCGGCTATGTGATAGCGTTGTGCTTCAATGCCTTCTTGTTGCAGTTCAGCTAACAACATGTAACTGTTTGATTGCCTGATCTGGTGCGGAAGTGGTTGCTGATCAATCTCAACTAATTCATCGCCTGTGGCGCAAACGGCAACAGTAGGCAGCCTTTTTACTCTTACTTTTGTCAGCCCGGCTGCGGCTAAAAGCCCTGTAATTGCAGGAGTAATGGTTGTATCTGATTTGATTAAAATATCGCCTTGCTTACTGTCATTGCCTTGTGGATGAATGTTTTGAAAGACAGTTATTACATCGCTTTGAACTTTTGCAATTCCGCTGGTAATCTCACAAAGCTCATATTGAATCACAGCATCGCAACCAATGGGTAACATAGCCCCGGTCATCACTTCAAGGCAATTTAGCGGATCTTTAAGTGTTTGTTGCTCTTGTCCAGCTGCCTGTATGCCTTCAATCTTAAACTCGCGTTTGCCGGTTTTAAATGCTTCGCTGCTAATGGCTATCCCATCCATCGTTACGCGGTTAAAAGGTGGATAGTCACGGTCGGCGCTCACATCCTGGGCAAGGATACGGCCATTAGCATTAAGCAAATCAACATCATGCGCGCCAAAATCGCGCACCTGCATGTTTATCAGTTGTAAAGCTTTGGCTACGGAAATCATTTTAAGCGTTTTTAGGTTCGATGATAAATTGATCGCCAAGTTGATCAAACCAGGTTTCAATGCCGCCAATAACATTATATACTGTTGCATCTGGCTTTGCTTTGCTGATGACCTGTACCGCTCTGCTACTACGGCCACCAATTTCGCAAATGGTAATTATTGGTAAGTTATCCGGAAGCTCATCAGCCTTGTCATTTAACATCGATAGCGGTATGGATACAGAATCTTGTAAATGCTCTTGTGTAAACTCTTTTGCTTCTCGTACATCAACCAGCAAAAATGGCTTATCTGAGGTATACCATTCAAAAAGTTCATCAACTGTTAAACTGCCAGTAAAACCTGCTGAAGGTGTATCGTAGTCGGCTTGCAGCGATCTTATTGCTTTTTTATTTGGATCAGCTTTCAGTTTTATTTTGAGTTGCTCGTCATTATTAAAATCAAAAATTTGCAGATAGCCAGATAATGTTTTGCCAAGGCCGATAATAACTTTAACAGCTTGTAATGCCTGCTGGCAGCCAATAATCCCCGGAACAACACCTAAAACACCGGCTTCGTTACAGTTTGGTATTTCATTGCTTTGCGGCAATTCCAGGTAAACGCAGCGATAGGTAGGCCCATTATCATAATTAAAAACGCTTACATGCCCTTCCATTTGCTGAATAGCGCCATATACAAAAGGCTTGTTAAGTATTACGCAGGCATCGTTGATGAGGTAGCGGGTACCGAAATTGTCGCTGGCATCAATCACCAGATCGTAGCCTTTAATGGTATCAAGTGCATTGGCAACGCTAAGAAAGTAAGGATGACCCTTAAATATAATAGTACTGTTGAGCGCCTTAAGCTTAGGCAAAATGGCATCTGTCTTTAGCTGGCCTACTTCATTCTCGTTATAGATCACCTGGCGGTGCAGGTTGCTGAGACTTACCTTGTCGCCATCCATGATACCAATAGTGCCAACGCCCATGCCTGTAAGGTATTGCAGCGCAGGTACGCCCAAGCCACCCGCACCAATCACCAACACTTTAGCATCAGCAAGTTTTTGCTGTGCTTCATTTCCAAAGCCGTTGACTTGTAACTGCCTGCTGTAACGGTTCTCTGCCATTGATTACCCCCCTAAAACAGACATGGATGTGTGAATAGATTGCCGGCTTGCTGCTTCTGCAGCAAAGCCATCGCGTTCACGTTTGGCTACGGCGTTCAGTATGATCTGTTCCAATTCTTCGCCGCTTGCACCAGAGCGTATAAGGTCTCGCAGGTTTGCAGCCGGAGCGCCGTACAAACAAGTGCGCAATTCGCCTGTAGCAGATAACCGTATACGGTTACAGGTGCCACAAAATGTACGGCTGAATGATGGTATAATGCCGAAACTACCTTTATAACTCGCTATCTGGTAATTTACAGAAGTGGAGTTAGCTTCGCTGATGATCTTATTGATGCGATTATAATGAGCAGCAATGTGCTCGTAAATCTTAGTATGATCCCAGCCTGTATAGCCCGAAGTTTCAGTGCCATTAAAAGGCATTTCTTCCAAAAAGCGAACAGCTATTTGATGGTCTTTAGTTAGTTCTATGAAAGGAATGATATCCTCTATATTTTTATTTTCGGCTACTACACAGTTCAGCTTAATATCGAAACCATTGTCGAGCATTTGCATAATGCCGTTATAAACTGTATCAAAGCTGTCGCGGCGGGTAATGTAATGGAAGCGTTCGGCATTTAACGAGTCAAGGCTTATATTGATCTTGCTGATACCCATATTTTTCAACGCTGCCTGGTGCTGAGTAGTAAGGGTGCCGTTGGAGGTGATAACGATCTCGTTAAGGCCATCCAGCTTACTTAGTTTATCCAAAAACGGGATGATGCCATTGCGAACAAAAGGTTCGCCGCCCGTGATCCGGATTTTGTCAACGCCCAAGCCAACAAACAAGGCTGATAGGCGGTACATTTCATCAAATGAAAGGAGTTGGGACCGTTTGGCAAAGTCGATCCCTTCTTCAGGCATACAGTAATAGCACCTGAAATTGCAGCGGTCGGTAACCGAAAGCCGCAGGTAATTCAGCCGCCTGCCGTATTGATCAACTAATAAACTTTCTCTCATTTGTTATGGATGGGCATTAACCCAAACGCTGTTATCTTCGTAATATTCTTTTTTCCAGATCGGTACCGTCTTTTTCAGTTCATCAATCAAAAATTGACAGGCCTCAAATGATGCCTGGCGGTGTGCAGATGATACACCGGTAATCACTACAGCCTCGCCCGGTTGTTTTGCGCCAAGTGCATGTATGATTAATACCTTATAAAGCGGCCATTGTTGCTGTGCAACCAAGGCGATTTTCTCAAGTTCTTTAATGGCCATCGGTTCATACGCTTCAAACTCCAATTTTAAAACAGCTTTGCCTTTTGTATGATTTCGTACCGTGCCTACAAACAGGTTAACAGCACCTGCTTCTTCTGTTTCCAGGTAAGCATAAGCCTCATTAATATCTATATTTTCAACCAGGCGGATCAGCATTATTATCCTCCGCTTACTGGTGGTATCAAAGCAATTTCACTGTCGGCATGCAAAGCAATCTCGTCACTGGCATATTCACTGTCAACGGCTACAGCTAATGAGCTTAATTGCTGCATAGCCGGATATTGTTGGCCTAACCAAGTTTTTAGCTGGCTTACCGAACTGATATTTGCATCAGCAGGTACAGTCAATTTTTGTTTGCCTGTAATATCGCGCGTGATCCCGAAAAGCAGTATTTCCATAGATTATACCTGTTGAACAAATATAGGCAATGTAGGTTTTAATCCGGGTTTATGGCAGCAAAGAATTACCCGGGTATGTTAATTGAATCTTGTCGCCCGGCTTCCAATTGTTGTTGGCAGGTACAGTAATTAATTGGTTGTTAATCAGTACTTCAGCCAAGCCGCTGTTTAAACTAATTATCACTCCGGTAAAGATTAATTTATTGTCGTCATTTTTTATGGCGAAAACATCAACCGGATGGCCAGACTGGCTAATAGTGCCTGTATCAATACAAATTACATTTTTAGCCAGGCTGAATATTTCGTCTTTATCATGGCTCACAAGTAAACCGGTAAAGCGATATTCCTGATGCAATTGCAATAGTTCCTGCTGTATCAGCAACCTGGTTTCGTGATCCACAGCCGACAGCGGTTCATCCAGCAATAGTAACTGTGGTTTGCGCATCAGCGCTCTTACCAAAGCTGCTCTTTGCTGCTGACCACCGGATAAAGCAGAAGGCTTATGATCTTGAAAACCACTTAATTGTACAATTTTAAGCAGATGCTCAATTTGCTGATGATCCGGACTTTTACCTGCTGCGAAGATCATGTTCTCCTTCACTGTCATATTAGGGAACAGGGCGTAATCCTGAAAAACAAAGCCAATATTTCGCTTTTGGGGTGGCAGGTTGATGCGTTTTTCACTGTTGAACCAAACTTGCCCATTTACTTCGATGTAACCTTCATCCGGTTTTATTAAACCGGCAAGCATTTTTAGTAAGGTTGTTTTGCCAGCCCCCGATTCACCATACAAGGCGGTGATTTGCTGATCAGGAATTTCGGCATCAATTAACAGGTTAGTAGATCCGCCTGCAAGGTTCAGCTTTTTTGAAATGTTGATCCTGATCATAAGGCAAACCTGTTTTTTACCAACCGTTTATTGATGAGATAAACCAACAGCAAAATCAAAAAAGATGTAACCAGCAGTATGGCCGAGTAAATATGTGCCGAATGGAAATTTAAAGCCTCGGCCTCGTTATAAATGGCGATGGATGCAACTTTGGTTACGCCCGGCAGGCTTCCGCTAATCATCAGTACCAAACCAAACTCGCCCAGCGTATGTGCAAATGCCAGTACAATACCGGTTAGCAATGCCGGGCGAATGTTGGGCAACAATACTTTAAAAAAGGTCTCTGATTTGCTTTTGCCTAATGTCCATGCGGCTTGTTGCAGGCTGGCTGGTAAGGCTTCTAATCCGCCCTGAATAGGGTGAACCATAAATGGCAGGCTATAAATCACCGAACCGACAACCAGTCCCGGAAAAGTAAATATTAACCTGATATTGAACCAGCTTTGCAGCCAGCTACCAAACACATGTGCAGGACTAAGCGCAATGAGCAAATAAAAGCCAAGTACCGAAGGGGGTAACACCAACGGCAAACTAATAAGCGCCTCGAAAAACGGTTTTATTTTAGAACGGCTTTGGGCCAGCAATGCAGCCATAGGCAAACCGATGGTAAGCAGGCAAACAGTAGTTACAGATGCCAGTTTAAAGGTAAGCCAGAGTGGTTGCAGGTCAATATCCATTACTTATATCCGTAAGCTTTTAGAATTTTACGCGCCTTTGGGCCGAAAAGAAAAGTATAAAACCTTTGAGCACTTTCCAGGTTTTTGCCTGAAGATGATTTAAGGATAACTATGCCTTGTGCGATGGGCTTATACAGTTTATCATTCACCGGCACCCATTTTCCCTTCCCTTGCTGCTGCGGATCAAGCACGATGGATTTTGCCGTAAATGCAACTTCAGCAGCGCCACTTAAAAGGTACTGGTTTACCTGTGCAATGCTTTCGCCATATACGATTTTGCCTTTCAGCTTATCCGTCAAATTGAGTTTTCCTAATGCTTGTAAGGTAGCTTCGCCATAAGGTGCAAGCGATGGATTGGCTATAGCTATTTTATTAACGGCATTTTGTTGCAGGTCGGCAGGCTGCGACAGCTTTAAACTTTTATTCAGCATCCACATAATCAGCTGGCCGTAAGCGTAAATGCGTGGCTGCTCAAGCGTGAGGTTTTTATCAGCTAATTCCTGTGGGTATTTCATATCAGCCGACAGGAATACATCAAACGGCGCGCCTTGTTCTATTTGTGTAGTTAACTTACCCGATGAGCTTACAATCAGATCGGCATCAACGTTGGTTTCCTTTTTAAATTCTTCTGCTAACTTTTGCGACACAAACTGGGCATTGGCTGCAACGGCTATCCGTAATTTCTGAGCATTTGCAGAGAAAGCAAAAGATAAGAAGGCGCAAAGAGTAATCAGCTTATTTAATCGCATAGGTTTAATCTTTTGCAGTTTGTACATCAATCTCGTTTACTTCGCGTACCCAACGTCCCCATTTCTTTTCACCGGCGATAATGACCTGGTAAGGACCTGTTTTATCATCAAGCGGTTTGCCATCTACCTTATCGGCAAGTATAATTTGTTTATCGTTAAACTCATTACTGATCTCGGCCATGGCAATTACAGCGCGGTAGCCGTCTGCTGCTTTAACAAGGATGTACCTTGCCAGTGCTTTACCGCGCAGCTGATTGTTCGGGATGCCGCCCGCTTCGGTTATAATATCAGATAACAGTACGCCTGTATATTTATGTGATTTGCCATCGTGTCCGGTCGCTTTTACAGATACCTGTTTAGCTTTTTGCAGCCATGCCGAAGTGATAGTGAAAGGCTTTTCAACTTCTCCGCCAACTTTTACATTTTGTTTTGAACCAAAGTTGGTAGCTGTTTGCGCATTTGCTGAAAGTGCAAAAGTAAGTGCAGCGGCTAATAAAAAGGCGTTTTTCATCATTTAGTTATGAATGCAAATTAAGTATAATAGGTGCTACTTTATTGTAGTAATGCTAAATATCTCTTTGGCTTTCTTTACTGTTTTCTCCAGATCAATGCCTTTCCCTAAAACCCCGGCAAACAGATCGCCTTCTGATTTAACGCGCTCTATCGAATTGTGTATGTTAAACTGCCGCATGGTTAAGCCGGGCTTTACCTCGTCCCAATGTAAAGGCATGGAAACGGTTGCACCTGGTTTAGGCCGCAACGAGTAAGGACAGGCAAGTGTAGCGCCCGGGCGGTTCTGTAAAAAGTCGAGATACATTTTGCCTTTGCGGTTGGCAATCATCCGTTCAACGCTGGTATAATCAGGTATTTGTTTGTGTACAATGTTGACGATCATACGCCCAAACATCTGCGATTGATCGTAATCATATTTAGCAGCCAGCGGGATATAAATATGCATACCTGTTGAACCCGACGTTTTGCACCAGCAGGGTACATCAATGGCATCAAGTACTTTTTTAACTTCAAGGGCAGCTTCAATTACCTGTTCAAATGTGTTTTTATCCGGGTCGAGGTCAATTACGCAATAATCTGGGTTATCCGGCGACTGCACCCGGCTAAACCATGGATTCATTTCTATGGCGCCGAGCGATGCCATGTATAGCAAGCTGTATTCATCTGTGCCCACCAGAAACTCTTTATGCTCACCATCGCTCGTGGTGTAAGGGAATGTCTCTAACCAGTCGGGTGCCTTGTCTTTCAAGTTCTTCTGGTAAAAGTGCATGCCGTTTATACCATTAGGAAAACGATTTAGCGATTGTGGCCGGTCTTTAAGATAGGGCAATATGTAAGGCGCAACCTGGTAGTAATAGTTCAGCATATCACGTTTGCTGATACCATCCTCAGGCCAGTAAATTTTGTTAAGATTATTGAATTTGAGATCGTGTCCGTTAATGCTACGCACCTGCGAAGCATCTTTAGGATTCAGCAGCGTTTTGCGGGTTTTGGCTTTAGGGGCTTCAATTACTTTTTGCTTTGAAAGCTCGTGGTCATCGGCGATCACTTGTTTTGTAGCGTCAGGAATTTCTAAAACTACCTCGCGGGCATCTTTATCTTCACGTAAGCCTTTGAATGAGGCATGCCGCATAATGTTATCTCTGGTCATTTGCCTGAAGGCAACCTCACCAACCATTACAGGCTTAACCCAGGTTGCAGTAGCTTTAGGCGGGTTAGGCCTGAAACGTGACGGCTTGTTGAAATCTGGTACTACAGGGAAAGGGCATTCCTCAATTTCCAGTGGCTTTAATTTCTCCACAATCTCATTTTGCAGCTTATCACTGAAACCAGTGCCCACTGACCCGATATAAATAAATACGCCGTTATCAAATACCCCCATTAACAAGGCGCTGAATTTTTTCCGGCTGTTTTCATTATGCGTATAACCGCCTATTACAGCTTCCTGCCTACGCTCTGTTTTAATCTTTAGCCAGTCTTTTGAACGTACATCGGACAGGTACCCACTATTAGCTCGTTTCGCAATAATGCCTTCCAGGCCCATTTTATCGGCTGCAGAAAAAAAGTCGGTGCCACTGGCGTTAAAAACCTGGCTAAGGCGTATCGTATCATCATTAGTTGGCAAAACAGATTTTAGTATTTCCCGGCGTTGTGTGTATGGCAACTCCATCAGATTTTTGCCATCGTACCAAAGCAGGTCGAAAACATAATAGGCAAGTTCGCCATCAGCTTCGCTGCGCCAGCCCTGCAAGCCGTTAAAGTCGGAAACGCCTTTCTCATTCAGTACAATGATTTCACCATCAACCACGGCATTGATCTTCCACTTTTTTAAAGCATTGTAAATCGGATAAAATTTCTCGTTAAATGATTTGCTGTTGCGCGATGAAACCTCAACCTCGCCATTATTAACAAAGCTTAAAGCGCGGTAGCCATCCCACTTAACCTCGTAAACCCAGTCGGGGTCATCAAAAGGCTGATCTACCAGCGTGGCCAGCATAGGTTTTAAACCTATAGGAAACTCAGATTTCGGAGCTTTAGCTAACAATTGATCTGCACCGGATGCAGTTTTGGTGGTAGTTTTTGCAGGCATGCTAATGTTATTTGGTTTAACATTAACATTTGCACACGATTTAAGGTTTGCTTGGCAGTATGCAGGCAACAAATCAGAAAGGGCTAATATTAGATTAATTTAAGCAGATACACTTACACTCAGCAAGTCAGATATGCTGGATTGCAGCACTTCCATATCAAATGGCTTAGCAAGGTATCCGTCAGCTCCGGCTTCACGTGCAAGTTGTTCGCCATTGGTGCGGGCCGACATCATTAATACCGGAATATTTTGCGTCCGCCCCATACGTTTTAGCTGCTTGCAAACCGTTACGCCGCTGTGGCCTTCCATCATTATATCCAGTAAAACCAGGTCTGGTTGTGCTTTTACAGATTCCATTACCGAAGTGCCGTCATATACAAACAGAACCTCGTAACCTGCATAATTTAATATGCTGGAAATTGAATCAACAATAGCTGTGTCGTCATCAGCTACGAGTATGGTTTTGTGACGTGTTTCCATAAGAAATTCTGTATTAAAGTTAATAATCAGGCCCTTGAAAAAATAAAACGCTATGTCGTGTTATGATATTACGCAGATAACATTTTTTAACAAATAACGGGCGGTTAATTGAAGGAGCGTGTTACAATATACATCATTAGTTTATTAATTGCAAATTTTGTTTCCTTCTAATTAATAATATATGCTAATTGCTGATGCTGATACGCCGGTTTTTGCAGCTCTTTTTTTAGCGCTTTAAACATTTGCATAGGGCCCTGGGCGGCAAACATATTGATTAGCCATGCCGGTACATTACCACCCGGATCAAGCGATAGGGTATACTCTACTTTTAGGCGTTTGTCGCTAACAGGTTCAATAATCCATTTACCAGCCGACCTGGGTACGCGCACTATATTTGGTTTTGCAGGTACATAATCAGGAATACAGGGGGCGTCAATAATAACCGTATGGTTTTGTTGGTTTTGCTTTACTGTAATGTGCGAGATAAAATCGCGGTTTTGCGCTGGCCAAGGCACTTCAACCTCAGAATAATAATATAATTCAGACGGCGATACCTGTTTAAGTACAGTAGCCGATTTGGTATGATAAGCCCAGTTAACGCTGTTTTTGATATCCATTATAATAGCTACAAACTGCGATAGCGTAGCATCCACCTCGCAATTAACCTTTATAGCCTTGAAGTTAGAGTTAGGCTCCGAGCGCATGTAAACTTTAATCCCTTCCTCTTCAGTTTTAAGTTTCCAATCGCTTTGTGCAAATGCTGCAGTGTTTATAATTAAAACCGATAAAAATAGTAAAGCTTTTAGTTTGATACCCATAATAAAGTTAATGGGCACTAAGTAAGCTAATAACTGTGCATCAAATGTCAGTGGTAAGTATTGTTACCAGCTATCTGTTATTTTTTGACGTAGCGAAGATAATTATCCCGCCAATGAGTAAAATCCCGCCAAGATAAGGTGGCCATGCAACGGTGTGCTGTTTATCTGCTGATACCTGCAACGGGCCGGCATCAATTACCTTTTCTTTCTTAGTGTAGGTAAAGCCCGTCCATATTAGCATCACTACACCTGCAATAATTAATACCAATCCGACTGTTTTTTTCATTTCTATAAAAGCTCATCATTATCATAAATGTTTTTGTAATTATTTAAAAGAGTGATGATTATAAATGGCTATTGCGAATTTTAAAGTAATATTATGTAAGTATTATCAAAATAGTTAAAAATTAACTTAATGATTAAACTTATTTAAAAATTTGCCGTATAAGTCAGCGTTAATTAGATTGATAACAAGATACCTATGATCACTAATATTGCCCCGCTTTTAAAAGACGGGTATGAGCCGAAAATCAACGACACTTATTATGAGTTTCCCATCCTTGGGAAATCACAATCGCTCGAAGCGAATGCTTATTACTTCGGCCATGCTGAATGGGCCGAGGAATACCTAACCTATTG
Organism: Mucilaginibacter sp. KACC 22063; assembly: GCF_028736115.1. Taxonomy (NCBI): domain Bacteria; kingdom Pseudomonadati; phylum Bacteroidota; class Sphingobacteriia; order Sphingobacteriales; family Sphingobacteriaceae; genus Mucilaginibacter; species Mucilaginibacter florum. The sequence goes on from NZ_CP117877.1 coordinate 1,738,984, forward strand.
CCACAGGGAAGATACATTTAAAAGCAGATGGAGTGCAGCGATGGGGCCGCTTACCGGTAAAACTGTGATAGATATAGGTTGTGGTCCGGGTAATATTTTTGCCAACTTCGATGAAAAGCCTGAAAAATTAATTGGTGTTGATGTGGCGCCGGGATCTTTAAAATTCGCATCAAAACAAGGTTACACCACCGTTTTGGCAGACGCTAATCACTTGCCTTTTAAGTCAGATATTGCTGATGTGGTAACCCTGAATGCCACATTGCACCATACCGATAATATGGCTTCTGTTTTAAAAGAAGCAGCTCGTTTGGTTAAACCGGGAGGTGTGTTAATTACAGATCATGATCCGCAGCGCAGTGCATGGGATTATAAAGGCATAGCCATGCTGCTATGGAATGCACGTACATGGTATTACAGGATAATTGGGCACAGTTTCCATAAATCCAGCGAACAGCAAAAATGGGGTTTAGCCTGCGAAACACATCACAAACCTGGTGACGGTGTAACGCACGAGCTTTTTAACAGCATATTAAAGCCAATGGGTTTTGAGGTGAATGTGTACCCGCATAACCATGATTTAGGTGCAGAAATATTTGAGGGTAAACGAGGCAGGGCCGAAAAGAAGTACCGTATGGGTAACTTGTTATCTGGGCGCAACCCCGACGCTTCCAAAAGCGCGCTCACATTAATGTGCGTTGCACGTAAACTTGCGTAACATTATTGGTTGGTATTTGTAGTTATCATTTGAGAAAACTATTATTGTATCAAACAGACACAATGGAAATTTGTGCTTGTTACTAAACCAACCAATAAGCCTCTTGATGAAAACATTACGAAATTATTTGCTGATCTGCACGCAGCTGTTGTCTGCTGCAGTAATGGCACAAGCACCCGCCTTGCAGGTTAAAACGGCCAATGGTGTTCTTGAAGGTGTGAAATCTGCTGAAACCGGTATCCGCATGTTTAAAGGAGTACCGTTTGCACAACCACCCGTTGGCGATTTACGCTGGCGCGAACCGCAGCCTGTAAAAAACTGGGATGGCGTACGTAAAGCTGATCATTTTGGTCCGCGGGCGATGCAAAAACCGGTATTTGGCGATATGGGTTTCCGTTCTGATGGTTTAAGCGAAGACTGCCTTTACTTAAATGTATGGACACCAGCCAAATCAGCAAATGCACACCTGCCGGTGATGGTTTACTTTTATGGCGGTGGCCTTGTTGCAGGTGATGGCTCTGAACCAAGATACGACGGCGAGAGCATGGCTACAAAGGGGCTTGTTGCGGTTACCGTAAATTATCGTTTAGGGGTATTTGGCTTTTTCTCTCATCCCGAGCTTACCAAAGAATCGCCTAATCATGCATCAGGCAATTATGGATACCTGGATCAGAATGCTGCCCTTAAATGGGTGAAACAAAACATCGCAGCTTTTGGCGGCGACCCTGATAAGATCACTATTGCAGGGGAATCGGCCGGGTCAATTTCTGTATGTGCGCAAATGGCCTCGACTTTATCCCGAAACCTGATAGCAGGTGCCATAGGCGAAAGCGGTGCGCCGTTTAACCCAACTTTGTTCCCTGTCCCGTTAGCAGATGGAGAAAAGAATGGAGTGACCTTTGCCGAAAAAGTGGGTGCTAAGTCGCTGGCTGATCTTCGTGCAATCCCTGCCGAGCAATTATTAGATGATTCATACAAACCGGGCATGCCGCCAAATGCAACAGTTGTTGACGGTTACTTTTTAACTAAAGCCCCGATAGATGTTTTCAATGCAGGCGAGCAGGCGCATGTGCCATTATTAGTGGGATGGAATAATGCTGAGATACCTTACATGGCTTTTACACGCGGGCAAGCACCTACTCCTGAAAACTACGCAAAACTGGTTAAGGAAGCTTATGGCGACAAAGCCGATGAGGTGTTAAAACTTTATCCGGGTAAGGATGAAGCGGAAGTAATTAAATCGGCTACAGAATTAGCCAGCGACCGTTTTATCGTATACAGTACCTGGAAGTGGGCCGATCTGCAAGCCGAGACTGGGGGCAAACCTGTTTACCGTTATTTGTTTTCGCACCCTCGCCCGCCAATGAGCGCTAAGATGGGTAATGCTACAGCCGGGCTTGCGGGTGGCGTTATTAAAGGTAATGCTGCTGATGCCAATAAGCCAAAGCCGCCGGTTGCCTTTAATGGTGCAGCTCACGCATCGGAGATTGAATATGCTTTAGGTAATTTAAAAACGAATACAGTTTACGACTGGACTGCTGATGATTATAAGGTATCAAATACCATGGAAAATTACTTTGCCAATTTTGTTAAAACCTTAAATCCAAATGGACCGGGCTTACCAAAGTGGGAAGCGAATACCAAAGGCAGCAAAGTACACTACATGAATATTGATGTAAAATCTCGTCTTGAAGCAGACGGTTACCGCGACAGGTATTTATTTTTAGACAAACAATACACAAAATAAGGCAGGTAAATTTTTCAGGGTCAAAGAAAAGAATCAGGCATCTTTACAGGTGACCTGATTCCTGCTTTTCGTTTCTCTTCCAAACGCTCCAGGCATATAACGGAACGCCTGCCATCAGTAATATAAAGCCGGAAAATACCGAGTTAGGGCCAGCCCCGGCAACTTCCCACAGAATATAAACAAAAGCTAAAATGGCCAATACTATGGCCGATGCTCTTTTGCCATTCATGGTGCTGCTTTTCAGGCTGATAATGGCATAAGCGATGACCGAAAACAGGTAAGCTACCATCATAGTAAATACAGATAGCAGTAGCAGGAACCTGAATTGCTCTACCAATGCCTTTGTATAATTCATCGCCATAAATGACGATACAATAACCCCGCTGATAGCCATACCTATATAGGGCATGCCTTTGCTGTTCTGTTTGCGGAATATGCCGGGAAACAGGCCGTCCTTAGCAATAGCAAATGGCATTTCGCCTTGTAACAATGTCCACCCGTTAAGCGCCCCAAATGCTGCGATGGCAACGCCTGCACTTACCCAATACTTGGCTGATGGGCCAAACATCACTACGGCTGCATCTGCAAATGGTGTAACAGATTGCCTGAGCACATTTGCCGGAATGATGCCCATTACACTTACCGTACCTAAAATGTAAACCAGCGTTGCAATCAGCAAGCCTAATAGTGTGGCTTTGGCAACCGTGTTTTTTGAGTCCTGGATATTTCCAGCCGGTATAGTTGCCGATTCAATACCCACAAATGAGAACATAGTCATGGCAGCGGTAGCTGTAACCGCGCCAAATAGCGACGTATTGGAATTATTGAAAGGGTGAAAGTTTGCAGCCTTTATGAAAAACAAGCCTCCTACGGATATGATAAGTAAGGGGACCAATTTTAAAGCAGTGGTGATAAGTTGCACACTGCCTGACACGGCAACGCCTCTTGTATTAATCCACGTAAGTAACCAGATGGCTGATAAGCCTGTGGCTATTGCAGCTACCATGTTTGTAGCCAGCACCGGGAAAAAAGCACTTAATGCACTTACGAAGGATACCGTTATTGCAGCATTGGCGCATGCCGTTGCCAGATAATAACCCCATGCTACCAGGAACCCTGCGAAGTCGCCAAGCCCGTGCCGGGCATAAGCATATGGCCCGCCGGTGCTGTTAGGTAGTATTCGACTTAGGTTACTAAATACTTTTGCTAAAAAGAATGAGCCGATAGCCGAGAAAACCCAACCTAATAAGCTTACACTACCAAATGTTGCCATCGCTGCAGGCATCAGGAAAACACCGGCACCAATCATGTTGCCAACAACCAGTGAAGTGCTGGTCCACAAACCAATTTTTTGAGTTTTTGCCATTAACAATTATTAACTCTACTTATTAAAGAGAATGTCGTTTAGCCACTTTCCGAAATTCAATGCAAACCAAATGAAAATAGAAAAGATCAAAGTGGTTAATAATGAGCTCATTAAAGTGAGGATAAAAGCAAAGATACCATGTACCTCGGCCCCGCCAAATTTATAAGTGCCAATGTCAAATAGACTTAAAATACTTTCAATCAAAACAAAAGGGGAGGAAGCTAAAATGATATATTTTAGAATGATGTCAAAAGAGTAAGGCTTCATAATATTTAAATCAAACATAATGAAATAATTGTCAGTGGTCGAAATACTTAGAGATAAAGACAATATTAAGTACCTTGCACATTATATAAATAAATACGTGACTTTTAACGACTTTAATTTTAACGAGGGGCTGGCCGAAGGTGTGCGCAGTATGGGATATAAAACGCCAACTGCCATACAACAGCAGGCTATACCAGTTATCATGCAGGGTAAGGATGTGATCGCCTGTGCCCAAACCGGCACCGGCAAAACCGCATCGTACCTATTGCCTGTGCTTAACAATATCCACCATACCGATCAAACACAGATCAGTACATTAATACTTGGGCCAACGCGCGAACTGGTGCAACAAATCGACCAGCAGGTAGAAGGCCTGGCATATTTTGCAGGCATCAGCTCGTTGGCAGTTTTTGGCGGCGGCGATGGTATTGCCTACGAGCAACAACGGAAAGGTATCCTTAATAAAGTAGATATCCTGATTGCTACGCCGGGGCGTTTGATCTCTTTTCTAACCTCTGGTGCCTTGAAACTTGATCATCTGCAGTATTTTGTGTTGGACGAAGCTGACCGTATGCTTGACATGGGTTTCTATAGCGATATTATGAAGATCATTACCTATCTTCCTAAAAAGCGGCAAACACTCTTGTTCTCTGCTACCATGCCGCCAAAGATCCGTACCCTTGCACGTAGTATCCTGCACGAGCCTGAGCAGATCAATATTGCGATATCGCAGCCTGCACAGGGCATTTTGCAGCAGATTTATAAAGTACACGACGAGCAAAAAACGCCTCTGATAGCTACTTTACTTAAAAGCGGGCAGTTTGCAAGTTCTATCATATTTGCCTCAACCAAAGAAAAAGTAAAGGCGCTTACCAAAGATCTTAAAGCCGCAGGCTTAAACGTTGATGCCTTCCATTCCGATATTGAGCAGCGTGAACGGGAGGAGATATTACTTCATTTTAAAAACCGCCAGCTGCCGGTAATTATTGGTACCGATGCTTTATCGCGAGGAATCGATGTAGAAGGTATCGATCTGGTTATCAACTATGATGTTCCGGGTGATCCTGAAGATTATATACATCGTATAGGCCGTACAGCACGTGCTGCTACAACAGGTACAGCTATTACCCTGGTTAATGAGCGCGATCAGCGCCGTTTGGCCAATATTCAGCAGCTAATTGATAAACAGATTGAGGAAGTAAGCTTACCGCCCGAATTGGGAGAAGCTCCAAAGTTTAAGCCTCATTCAAACACCCGTAATAAAGGTCGCAGGCCTACAGGACAAAACCGAAATAAAGGCAAAAAGCCAAACAGGCCAAAGCCATCGGGCACCAAATAATTAGGCAATAAATTTTTTGCTGTTATAAGCTAAGATCCCAGTCGACTAATTACTGATTATAAAATTCAGGATTGGCCTGTTAAATGTATTCGATATGTTTAATGGGCCTTATTTATTAATTTGCCGCTTTATTCAAGATATGAGTTTTATTAAACCCGAGCTACGTACGGTAAATGTGATCCGTTATGTAACGCCACTGCGCGAGGGTGGTTCTTTGCCTGCCATTGCAGAGGCAGATGATGAGTTCCTGTATGTGCTTAAGTTCCGCGGGGCAGGGCAGGGCGTTAAGGCGCTCATTGCTGATCTGATAGGAGGTGAGCTGGCACGCGTTCTTGGTTTTAAAGTGCCCGAAATAGTTTTTGCTAATCTTGATACTGCATTCGGACGTACTGAGCCGGACGAGGAAATACAGGACCTGCTTAAGGCAAGCGTAGGTTTAAACCTGGCTAACCATTACCTGTCAGGCGCCATAACCTTTGATCCGGTGGTTACCCGTTTGGACGGTTTATTAAGCTCGCAGATCGTTTGGCTTGACTGCCTGCTGACCAATGTTGATCGTACTGCACGTAACACTAACATGCTGATATGGCATAAAGAACTATGGCTGATAGATCATGGAGCCTCGTTATATTTTCACCATTCATGGGTAAATTGGGAAGAGCAGGCGAAGCGCCCATTCGTTCAGGTGAAAGACCATGTGTTGTTGCCATACGCTACAGAATTAGAGTCTGTTGATACGGAATTCAAAAAGGTACTTACACCAGATGTTATCGAAGCCATTGTAAGCCTGGTGCCTGATGATTGGTTGCTGGCTATGGGGCAGGATGGTAAGCCCGAAGATCTGCGTAAGGTATATGCACAGTTTTTAAATATCCGCATTGCGGCGTCAGAAATATTTGTAAAAGAAGCACAACATGCAAGAGAAACATCTATTTGAGTACGCTGTAATACGTGTTGTGCCAAGGGTAGAACGCGAAGAGTTTATCAATGTTGGGGTAATCCTTTATTGCAAGCAGGAAAAGTTTTTACAGATCAAATGTGCTATTAAAGCAGATAGGTTATTAGCGCTTTGCCCGGATATAGACATCGATGAGTTGAAATGCCACATGGATGCCTTACAGCAAATTTGCCAGGGAACACAAGCAGGCGGACCGATAGCCAAACTGGATGCCCCTTCTCGGTTTCGATGGATAACCGCAACCCGAAGTACAGTGGTACAGGCATCAAAGGTTCATCCGGGCTTATGCATCAGTGCATCAGAAACACTGGAGAAGCTGTATGAGCAGTTGGTAGATTAATACTTAAACAGGATAAATTGCCGTTTGTTAAGTAGTTGATTATTGATATTGCAGCCATGAATAGTTCAACATCAGACAATCGCGATTTTAGTACCATCAGCCCTTCGGCGGTATCACTCATGTATCTTAAAGCGCTTACGGATATCCCTTATGCGCGTGAGGCCGTAAATGCAATCAACATACAGAATACGTTAGATGTTGATGCTGCAGGGCAGCCGGCTATGTTTTGGGGAAAGGTACTGCATTTTGAAAGCCGTTATAAAAGCGTAGACAGCTTATTGAAAGATATAAGTATCACTAATATCCTCGAAATATCATCAGGCTTTTCATTAAGGGGATTGGCCGCTATGGAAAACACTGCTGTACATTATATAGATACCGACCTACCCGATGTTATAGACACTAAACGCAAGTTGATTGAAAAATTAAGCCCGGATGCCTTAGCGGGTAATAGCCGTTTGAAGGTTATGCCCCTTAACGCGCTCGACGAAGACGCTTTTATGCAAACAGTTAACCTATTGCCACCAGGTGAAATTGTGATATTGAACGAAGGTTTGCTGATGTATCTTAATACTGAGGAGAAACGCAAATTGTGTACTATCATCCGCAAGGTTTTACAAAAACGTGGTGGCTGCTGGATTACTGCCGATGTATATGTGAAAAGAAAAGAAGACCGTGCTTTATTTGGAAACGATAAACTCGATAAATTTTTCAAAGATCATCATATCGAAGACAATAAGTTTGATGATTTTGAGTCTGCAGCAAGATTTTTTGAAGAAAATGGATTTAAATTGGATAAAGAAGCTGTGACAGATCGTACAGAATTAAGTTCGCTTAATCAGTTTTTAGAAGTGACACCACCAGATGTGTTAGAGAAATTCAGAAACCGGGGGAAGATACAGGCAACGTGGCGACTTAAAGCTTTATAATGGATATGTTGACAACCTGTGGCGCTATGCCCGTGTAATTTTAAACAAACAGTAACGTTTTCTGTATTACTTATAAGTTTAAAACACATCTATGAAAAAAATATTCAACGCTACTTTTTTATTTTTTGCCCTTATTGCTGCATCTAATGCAAATGCACAAACCAGCAACTGGATGGGTAAAAACGTTGCCGGCGCTATACAAATAGGAGGCACTTATCGTAATACGGATCTGGGTCAGATAAACAGTGCCTTAAATGCAAACGGTATACCATCGTTAAAAGGTAACGATTTCTGGATCAACGCCAGTATGATGCACGTTCACAAAAAGGTAATATTTGAAGATGGTATCGGTTTTACGCCAACTTCATCTGCCGATAACAATAACGGTTTAAAAGCTAAATTTAACCAGGCACAGTTATTCGCCCGCATTGGGTATGATATTGCCGACGGCCCTAATTACCGCTTTTTCCCATTCGCAGGTATTAACTTAACAGGTGCTATGCTACGCATTCAGGATAAAAACCGTATCAATGCCACCGATGATTTCTCAACTGAGCTATTAAACAGCACATCGAGCAAAACTTTTTACCAGGGAAACTTTGGCATTGATTTAGGCCTCGGCTTTGATTATGCCATACCGGTTAAGGCTAAAACGGTTGACTGCTTTACTATTAAACGCAGTATACCTATCGGCATTAGGGGCGGTTATTACATCAATGCAGCAAAAAGCGACTGGCACGTTGACGACCACTCGTTAAATGGTGCCAATAAAAGCCAGAGTGCTGTATTTTTATCGCTTGCCATTGGTTTAGGGTACGAGATCAGCAAATAACGTTAGAAACACATATTGAAATTGAAAGTCCGGGATGAACGACAAAGTTCTTCCGGACTTTTTTATTGCGTTCCATCGCCTGGCAATATTTATAATCACTTGTTATAATTATGAATATTTGTGCGTATAAGATTAAGAGAGAAATAAATTCACTTAATTTTGCAGCGTATGAAGCCTAAATACTTATTAATTATTGTCGCATTTTGTGTGATCAATTTTGCAGCTAAATCCCAAACACTGTCTGCTATCAATGTTAAAGTGACTGATTTCCAAGTGCAGTTAACCACCTCTAAATTTATTGTCGGTGATGTAATGATCAGTGTTGACAGCAAGGGACGAGTAAGGTGCGACCGTTATTTTGACTATACTGATACTCATGCAGAGTATGATGAAACGACTGACAATGAGTGGGAGTTTGAACATACGGGGCGCATAGGGCGCACAAAGGTGGCTTACCTGGATCAGGCAGACGGCTTTGATAACGTTGGTAAAGTAAAATCGGTGGGGAATGTAAAAATCACTTATTATGACCGCTTCGATATGGATAACCAGGGAAAGGTGAAATCGATCGGTAATGTCACTTTTACTTATTATGATCGTTTTGATCAGGACAATAAGGGTAAGATTAAATCAATTGGCGATGTTAAATTAACTTACTATGACCGTTTCGACAATGACAATGCTGGTAAATTAAAGCAAATAGGTAACACACAGTTTGCTTATTATGACCGGTTTGACGGAAACCGAAAAGGTATGGTGAAATCAATAAAGGGAAAAACAGAACTATTGAATATCTATTATATGTAAAGTTCCGGGCAGCGGCTGTTAATTTCAGATGCTTATTAATATTGCTATGATGTAATCGCTTATATGAGTAATATTTGAAATTTATGAAGGTAATATTATTTAGAGGCAGGCCAGGGACAGGTAAAACTACCTTATCTAAACTATTAGCCGGTTGCATTCATAGTATGGTTTTAAGTAAAGATGATCTTTACGATGCTGTAGCTGCTATAATACCCGATCACGATTTGCGAAACAAGGCAGCGTATGACGCTTTGTACCGTATTTTGAAAAGCAATAGCACCACTTCAATTACGATCATCTTAGATTTTCCCTTTCAAACCGATAGCGATCTTAGTGTTATTAAAGGCTGGTGCCATGATCATGGTGTAAAACTAAAAGTTATACTGGTAACGTGTAGCAATGAAGCTTTATGGTCGGCAAGATTACAAAGCAGGAATGATAACCCCAGACCCAATCAGCTTATTACCAGTTTTGAGGAATTTAAAAAGCGCTATGGAGTGATGCATTTAACGGCAAAGGATGATGAACTGTTGGCAGATACGGTTGAGCCTGCTGATATAATTCTGGAAAGAATAATTAAGTATATTGAATAAATGTTTCCACAACTCTCAGCACATATCAGGCGTTTTGTTCAGCTTACTGCCAATGAAGAGGAAATACTGTTTGCCAAACTGCAGCACATTAAGCTAAAAAGAAAAGAATACCTTTTGCAAGCCGGTAAACAATGCGCTGGAAACTATTTTGTGTTGAAAGGCTGTCTGCGGCAATATTTTGTGAACCAGAAGCTTAATGAGCAGATTATTCAGTTTGGGCTGGAAGATTGGTGGATTGCTGATCAGGACAGTTTATTAAACCACCAGCCTGCAACAACCTATATACAAGCTATAGAAAATTGCGAACTTTTATTATTGCCTGAAAATGAGCGGCAAGATCTATTTAATAGGGTACCCGCTGTTGAACGGTATTTCTTCATCATGATGCAAAAGGCTTATGTGGCATCGCAAAGGCGCATTGGATTCATCTTCAACCAATCTGACGAAGAACGTTTCCGTTATTTTTCGAAACTGAACCCGGCCTTTGTTCAGCGTGTTCCCCAATACATGCTGGCAAGTTATCTTGGTTTTACGCCGCAGTTTATGAGCAGGCTAAGGGCCAAAAAAGTATAATTTCTTAAACTCAGTTCATTTTTTTGAAGGCGCTTGTATGGCACCTTTGTGTTAACAAAACAATAAAAAAATGAGCAGAATTAAAATTGACCAGGTAGAGCCGGCTGCATACAAAGCTATGTATGCTTTAGAAAATTATTTAAAAACCACCGGCATTGATCCCAGGCATAAAGAGCTGATAAAAATAAGGGCATCGCAGATTAATGGCTGTGCATTTTGTATTGATATGCACACTAAAGATGCCCGTAAGCTTGGTGAAACAGAGCAGCGCATTTACGCATTAAATGCCTGGCGCGAAACACCTTTTTTCGACGAGCAAGAACGCGCTTTACTGGCGCTTACAGAAGCAGTGACCCTGATCAGCAGCAATCATGTGCCGGACGAAGTGTGGAACAAAGCTGCCGCCGTTTTTGACGAAGTTTATCTTTCGCAAATGATAATGGCAATAGCAACGATAAATGCATGGAACCGGATAGCCATCAGCACCCGTATGGAACCAGCATTGTAATCGTTAACGCAAGCAAATAACAAAGCCGTATTGCGTCCAATACGGCTTTGTTATATTAAGCCTTCTCGCCAGGTGGCGGAGGTGTTGTTGTGTTTTTCTTTTTGAAAAGCTTATTGAACACCTTACCGGGTGATGGCGGCGGCTGAGGACCTTCTGGTTTAGCCGGGGTGGCCTTGCTTTTCTCGCTTTCTGTAGTTACAGGTTCTTTTTCAGCGGCAGGTTTCTCTGCCGTTTTTTTATGCTTTTTAAAGGGATTGATCTTATTGAACACCTCGCCGGGTGATGGCGGCGGCGGAGGTGGGGTTGGTGGTGTAGTTTGTGCATTAGCATGTAACGACACAACCGTTAATGCAATTGTGACTGGTAAAGCCAGTGCTGCCCTTAAGGCAATCTTGCGGTTAGATTTTTTATTGGTCATAAGCAATGTTTATTGAACTTTTCTTACAGCGCTAAAATTAACTAAAAATTACAAAGTGCGATAATATGATTGAAACTGTTAATTACTTGCCTTTCTTTTTATTCAGGGTAAGCGGAAAGCCGGCATCGCGTTTGGCTTCTTTTAACACAAATGTTGTTTGTACAGATCCCAGCGGAACGACCTTGAAAAGCTTATTCATTAAAAAATCGTGGTAGGCTTCCAGATCTTTAATAGCAACTTTTAATAAATAATCATACTCGCCCGACATTTGGTAACACTCCAGCACCTCATCAAACTTGATAATATCATCAACAAAGTGGCTCAGGTTTTCGTGCGAATGGTTACGTATATGCACTTGGGTAAAAGCCATCATACCAAACCCGATTTTCTTATGGTCAAGCACGGCAATGTAACCCTTTATATAACCCTGTTCCTGTAAGCGCTTTATTCTTTCATAAATAGGGGTAGCCGTTTTATTCAGCTTTTCACCAATCTCTTTGTTGGTAAGCCGCGCATTTTGTTGCAAAAGCTGCAATATGCGGATATCGGTTTCATCTAATACTTCATTCATTTCAAAAAGATATTCTGCTGTAGCGATATATAATTGGTTGTAATAAACTAAAAATCTAACATTGTGGTAAATGGTAGAATATTCATCCAAATTTAAGTTATTTTTAAGAAAATATATTATAGTGCCGATATTTGCAGTGTCAAAAAAAGCATAGTACGCTTGTGTTGGGGAACGCAAGCTTATCAATAGTTTTATAGTTAGTTTAGTTAGTTAATGAAAAGGTTGCAGTTAATAGCTGCAACCTTTTCATTTTCATGTTATTTCCTGATAACTATTGTTATATCTCCTAAGGTTAAGCTAAAGCAAACTTTCCGTCTTTATAATCTGCCGTAAACTGGTCGTAATCCTTTTCTACCTGTTGTAAATACCCGGCTGCATATTCAAGTAATTTGGGCTGCCAGTCGTTTCGTTTTGCAAAAGCAATTAATTCATCAGTAATTGCAGAACCCTGCCTGCCGCTGCTGCGGATTTGAGCAGAAGCGGTTAACACAGCCATTGATCTGATCACGCTTTCAATATCCTTGTAATTATTTTCAATCAATTCAAAATTGATCTTATCTGCCAGGGGTTGCATTTCCTGAAAAATGTACGATTCGCCTTCAAATTCAATTTCACTTAATAATGCCGGCGGGATGTTTTGCATCCGGCGTTTTAAAGAGATTAACCGCTCGGCTTCCGATTTCCATTCGGGTTGTTTAACTGTAACATATGGCGATAGGCAAGATGGCCGTGTTTGCTTCATTTCAACAATCAGGTACTTATGTTTGTTATTGTTGCTTTGCAGTAAAAACATGTATCGTTTTAATCCTACGCTTCCGGTACCTGCTACACGGAATGCAATATCTTTGATTTCATAGTGGTTAGGCCACTCGGGTACATGCTCAATCCACCCGGCTATTTTAAGCTTTAATGATTCCTTCAAGGTGGGGTCAATGTTAAAATGCGTTTTGTTATCTATTGCTATTTTTAACGCGGCAGCCTTGCCCTGACAAACATGCCGTATCAGGTCGCCCTCTTTCCGTTTTTTAACAGTTTTCATAAAGTCCTTTATAAGTCCTTTGGCTGTCCTTGGATCAATATAATAGGCCTTACCTCCTGAAAGGGTGGTAGTGTATGTATCTAAAAACAGCCTTGCAGCCTTTTTTGCCTCTGCCGGGCTTATGTTTAGTGTATCAAAGGCAACAAAAATGCTTGTAAGTACCCTTACAACCTCCCATGTTAGCGGGGCAAGTATAGATTCATCAAAATCATTCAGGTCAAAATACACCATGCGGTTATCGCCTTTATAACTACCAAAGTTTTCTAAATGCAGATCGCCGCATATCCAACTTGCCGGGCCATCCGGAAAATCTTTGGCTTTGCTTAAGTCTTCATAGAAAAGATGACAAGTACCTCTGAAGAACCGAAAAGCGTTTTCTAACATCAGTTTATATTTCAACTGTACCATTTCCGGTATCAGCCCATTATTATAATTGGTTAACCGTTGATATATACTTGCCATATAGTTAAAGATGATTGAAGGGGTGAATAAATGTTTACTGCCGCATTACCACTCAAATGAAAGTATCGACTGATTATCTAAAAGCCATTGATTAAGTAATATCAGGTTGCTCTCTTTGCCAGAGATCGTGAATTGAAAAATGATCTGCTGATCGTTTCGTAAGATCTTTGTTTTTTTCAACTGTAGTTTAAGGTCTAAGGCTTTCTGCTGTAGCAGATCACCCATGTAATTATTCCGGAATACTACTTTATACGTCCGGTGCTGGAATTTATAATCTACCCATTCCTGGATGAAATCAAGTGCATACAGTATAAACAATGCCATCACGAGGGCTATGCCGGCCAATGGATAATTGCCAATACCAATTAGCATACCTATAGCGGCAGCCACCCATATAGATGCGGCTGTAGTAATACCGGTTATTGAAGAATTGTTGCGAAAAATAACCCCGGCGCCTATAAAGCCTATTCCAGTTATAATATTTGCAGCAATACGGTCACGGTTGTCCTGAACACCTAATAGGTAGGAGCAGATGGTAAAAATAGTGGCGCCCACACATATTAAACCTATGGTACGAAAACCGGCAGATTTACCACGGATCTCTCTTTCTAATCCGAGCACAGAACCGGCAATTACTGAAATCAGCAGTTTAGCAATTTCATTTCCATAAACAGTTTGGGTGGGATGGGTTAAAAAATAAGTGAGCTCCATATATACACTCAGTTTAATAATTTAATCAGCTTATTTTACAAGATACTTAAAAAAGTGTTGTAGTAATGCCCAATGATAGGCTTAGCGCGTGGAAACGGCTGTGATCGAACCCCGTTCTTTGCAATATATTATACTGCGAGACTTCTATATTTATAGCGAAGCCCTTAAATAAATAATATTCGCTGCCCAACGCCAGTTTTACACTGGGGGCAGTGTTTGATACAGGTGTAAGAATAATGCCATTTTCCGTTTCAAACCCTTTATTGTAGCCTGAGATAGACATCCCTGCCTGTGCTATGCCATAAAAAGCTAATTTATCATGGATATGGGTGCGATATCCGCCGCCCAGTACCAGAAAATTATTCGACATTCTGTCCCTGATAATATTTGAATAGTTGGTGGTGCCGTTACTCGTATATCTGTTATTAAGGTCGTCATAATTAAAACGCATAAACCAGTGGCTTTGAGGTAAGCGGTATTCTACAGCGCTGGAGAATATAAAGCCAGAGTTTATTTGCGCATTATTTGAGGCAGAAGGAATACTTATCCCATACAATTCAGGGAAATAAATACGGGAGCCAACACTACTTTTCTGGGCGTATACTTTGTTGCACATCAACAGCAGGATAATTGATGTAAAATAGAGAACAACCTTTAAAGGTAGGCTGCCTTTAAAACAAACTTGCATTGTTTACAGTATCAGCATCTTAATTGAAAAATCATTTCACAAACTTTGAGTTGACTTTTCACTAAACGGGGCGCAATAGCCAGATTGCGCCGGGTTAAAGGCACAATCTGTTACTGCTTTATATAATATAATAGGGGTAAAGCGATTTAAAGAGTTTGATCACGGATCTATTGCGCCTTCTAACAGGTTGATGCGCTCGATATATTTCAAACACTTATGAATGTATACATGGCCTGGCAGGGAAGGAGTGATACCCAGATCCTCAATAATGCGGGAGTTGTCAAATCGTTGTCCTAACTCTGCAAATTCTATGTAAGGGTCTAATCCTGCAAAAAGGATCCTTAGATTGGTTACATCTTCAAAACTTTCCTCAATATAATCCAGGTAATCCTGGTGCTCAAATAATTCATGATTTGAAGGAAGCTTGCCTTTAGCCCAAAGTTTTAAAGGGTTAAGCATTTCTTTACCAACAAACTGGTGTGGCAACAGGTCATCAAAATGATGATCAAACACCTTTGCCAATTGCAAAGCCGATGTACAGGCATCGTTACCGGCAGATATATGATAAACACGGTAGTTTCTTTTTACAAAAAGCAGTTGTGTCATTACATCGGCGACAAAATCAACAGGAACCATATCCAAAGACGCATACGGGTTGGCAGGCACTAAGCGTAACTTGTTCATGGTTGCAAGCGCCCATAAAATTACAGGCGAACGAGGTTCAATGCCCCGGCTATCGCCCATAATAATAGATGGCCTGACAACAAGTATCTTATCTTCGGGCAGGTGTTCTTTTAATAATTGTTCACCTCTGAGTTTAGTGTAAGTATATTTTACTAAATGAGTGGCGTTATTATTTGGAGATTCATCTTCGGTCACCAACCTGTGTTTTACATCTTTTCCGCAGATGGTAGCAGTGCCTACATACATAAATGTGTTAAGGCTGTTCAGCTGCTTTGCCCATAATAAAATTTTTGTCAGGCCACCGATGTTTGCCTTTTCAACCAGGTCATCTTTTACTTTGGCAAATGATGTATTGGCTGCAGAATGAATAATGGTTGTAACGTTGTTTAATAAAGGACTCTGTTTTAATTGAGTGGTAAGGCCGTCATCAAATAAGTCGCCGATGACAGGGATGATCTTCGTTTCATCAAATTCGTCGTTATGCAGCGCAAATATGTGCTGTAGTCGATTCCGCCCATCCTCAACTGATGCCGCCCTTATCAGGCAAAAAATTTTGTTTACTTCGCTCTTTTTGGAAAGTTTTACCAAAACCTCACCACCGACGAGGCCGGTTGCACCTGTCAAAAATATTTCCATTTTAATACAATTATATACTAGTCAAAAAGCTCCAGTCCGAGGATACCAAGTATGATCAGAGAGATTGATACTACCTTTGCTATAGATACCTGCTCTTTAAAGAACAGAATGCCGATAATGGCTATCAATGCTGTGCCTGCGGATGCCCAGATGCCGTAGGCTATACCTACTTCCATTTTTTCGAGTACAAACACAAGGGCCGCCAGGCTGGAGCTGTAAAAAACAAACACTAAGACAGATGGAATCAACTTGGTGAAGCCTTCGGCGTATTTCATGGAGATGGTTCCTAGTACCTCAAAAACAATCCCAATAAAAAGATATACCCACTTCATTTAGTTATCATACTGGCTGGTATTTAATATCAGCCTTTTCATTTATCTCCTGACAAATGTTGAAAACGATAGTGAAGATTTGATTAAGAAGTGCATTAGAAATATATTAGAAGTGTATTAGAGCTATATTGGAAATGCTATGCATTATATTTTTCGATGGTTTGTAGTATTATAATCGCTTTACGGATACTGTTACGACAAGAAACCAAATTGAGGCCCAAAACCTCTTAAAATAATTTATATTTGCGCACCATTAGTTCCCGTAGTTCAATGGATAGAATGTCAGATTCCGGTTCTGATGATGGGGGTTCGAATCCCTTCGGGAACACAAAAAAGGCGGTTTAATTTAAACCGCCTTTTGTTTTCCAAGCAAAAAGTTAAAATGATTTTGCCTTTAATTACTGCACAGCAATTGTATCAGTGAACATCGGTATTGAATCTGTTTTAGTTCGTGAGGCAGTTATTTTTAAAACAGATGACCCTGTTTTCATAGCCGAGAATTTCCAGGTATCTGTTCCAAAATCTCCCATCATAGATTTGTTGGAGGGGTCTTTATGGCTGTGACTAATTAAAGTAAGTATTGAGGCATCAAGTATGGGGTCGTTAAAACGATAGCCGTTATCACCCGGATTGCCTAAAGTTAACAGAAAGGTTTGGCCTGCTTTTACTGCTAATGTTTTACCTGAATCGTACTCTGTTAATGTTTTAACAGGTTCATTATTATCTTTTTTGCATGAAGCAAAAGCAAATAATGAAATCAGAATTATGGCTGCGAAGTTTTTAGTCATGATTATAAGATTAGGTTAATGAAGGTTATAATCATAATACGCGATAATGTCATTTAGTGATACACGCAATGCATTATTAATCCAGATATCTTGTTGGTTTTATTACAACCCATTATAATAAGTGATCAACTTTTTTAAATCATCTTCATTATTAAAATTGATTTTTTGACTATCTATATAGCTTTTTAGCTGAGGTGCTTTGTCATTTAAAACGGCAAGTAATTGTTCTCTGTTAGGTTTAATTCTTGCTATTTTGTTGTCCCTGAAAATATAGTAGGTTCGGGTCTCAGTATATCTTCCGTCAATGGGAGCATTGTTGTCATCTCTCGTTTGTCTTATGGAAACTTTATTGTGTTTAAGCAGCATTGTTTTGCCTGCAGCAATCACTTCATAATAAGTATCACTTTTTAAGCCATCTATTTTCGGAAACTGACTGGCAAATACCCGCTCACGGTCGCCATAAAGTGTGAAGATTTTTACAGGCGTTGCAAATCTTTGAGGTTCGTCGCCTTTGTTATAAACAAAAGTTAAAAGATTATTACTCTCATCAAATTTTAACATGAGCCCTTTAAATGTTTTACCATCCAGATTGGTAATTTGTCCGGGCACCCAGTCATCGTATACATAAGGCGAACCTTTAACCTTTGCAAAAGTACTTACAGGTATTGGGTTGCCTAAGTTGTCAGTAACAGGGGTTTGCGAGTTTGACCCATATTGTGCATATGCACTTACACTAAACAAAAGGGCTATCGGTAGAAATTGGAATATCTTTTTCATGATTAAACTGATAGTGACTATATATGCCGTATGCAGAAAATTTTATTCGGGCATTGGTTTAAATGTTATTACTACTAACGTACTAATAATGAACAACATTACCAACTATATCAGTTATGAAATTTGTTGGGGTCCCTTGTTGTTAAATAAAGGCGCAATAAGAAAAGCGGGCACTTTAACAATGCCCGCTCAGGTGTTATTTCCAACCACCACCTAACGCACGGTAGAGGCTTACTTCATTTAAAAAGATATTCTTCTTGGCGTTGGCCATTTCCAATTCAGCATCAAGTACATTGCGCTGAGCGGTAATTACTTCCAGATAAGATGCCCGGCCAACCAGGTACAAATCATTGGATACCTGTACTGCATTTTTTAAAGAGTTTACTTCCTGTTGTTTGTAGCTGAAAAACTTGCTGTAGTTTTCCATGCCTTTCAGGCTGTTCATTACTTCCTGATAGCCGGAGATCACCGCTTTTTGATAGCCATACAGGGCTGCTTTAGCCTCGGCAACTTTATAGTTGTAGTTCGATTTAATGCGGCTGCGGTTTAACAAGGGCGCTGTTAAGCCACCAATAATCCCAAACACTGCCGAACCCGGATTAAACAATACTGCTGCCTTAAAGGCATTATAACCAGCATACGGCGTAAGTGTTAACGAAGGGAAAAAGGCAGCACGTGCCGAACGGATGTCTGCATTAAGTGCCGTTAGCTCTAACTCTGCCTGGCGAATGTCGGGACGGTTAAGCAGCAGTTGCGTAGGTACGCCTGTTTTTAATTTCTCAGGCATGGTCAACGTCATGATTGAAGTATCGCGCAAAACAGGCGCGTTAAATTTACCTGTCAATAACCTGAGCTGATTTTCAGTTTCGGTAATTTGCTGGGAAGTTGTGTATTGCAAGCCGCGGGTATGTGCCAGCTGTGCCTCAAACTGCTGTACGGCAAGTTCTGTAGCACGGCCACCCAGTTTTTGTACTTTAACAATTTCAAGTGCGTTTTCCTGCAACACAATGTTGCGCTTAATGATATTCAGTTCAAGGTCAAGCGCCAGTAGCTGGTAATATTGCGAAGCAATTTCCGCAGCCAGCTCGGTTGTAATTAACCTGAAGCCACTTTGTGTTGCCAGAAATCGTGCTAAGGCAGCTTTCTTTTGGTTATTCAGCTTTCCCCAGATGTCAATCTCCCACGAGCTGCGCAAACCGATAAAATAATCAGGCGTAGGGTTGGGGATACGCTGTTTATCATTAATGTTTGGCGATAGGTTGGTATCATAGTTACCAACGCCGTTCATGGTATAGTCGCCATAGCGCTCAATACCTGCGCTTGCATTAAAATCTATGGTAGGCAACAGTAACGATTTGCTGTACTTTAAGTTAGCGCCAGCCATTTGTATGCGTTGCAATGCGCCCTGCAAATCAAGGTTAGCGTGCAAAGCGGTATCAATTAATTGCAGCAGGTAAGCATCCCTGAAAAAACTTCTTACCGGGGTGTTGCCTGCGTTTGTAGTATCGGTTGTACGTTCAAATGTGTCTGGTAAAACCATAGCCGATTTTACCGTTACGGCTTTGTAGTTTTTACAGCCTGCCGCTACAAACAGCAGCAAGATAAATATGGATGTATATTTATGATAGTTTTTCAAAGTGTGCATAATCAGTTCATGTTAACAGAATCGGTTTCTAATACCGGGTGATGGGCATGTTCTTGTTTTGGCTTTTGTTTACGGGCTGCCAGAGTTGCAAAAATCACATACAAGCCAGGGATAAGCAGCAAACCGAAAATGGTACCGAAAAGCATACCCCCGGCAGCAGCTGTACCTATTGAACGGTTACCCATTGCACCTGCGCCGGAGGCAATACACAATGGTATTAAACCAGCCACAAATGCTAAGGATGTCATCAGGATGGGGCGCAAACGCGACACCGCGCCTTCAACAGCGGCATTTAAAACACTGAGGCCCTGCTTTTGCCTTTGGACGGCAAACTCGATGATCAGGATGGCATTTTTACCCAGCAAGCCAATGAGCATTACCAATGCCACCTGTGCATAAATGTTATTCTCTAAACCTAAAACCTTGAGGAAGAAAAATGCCCCGAATATGCCCGTAGGTAACGACAGGATTACTGGTAAGGGTAGCAGGAAGCTTTCGTACTGCGCTGCAAGTAACAGGTAAACAAATATTAAACAGATAATGAAAATATAGATGGCCTGGTTACCGGAAAGGATCTGCTCGCGTGTCATGCCCGACCATTCAAAGGTATAACCCTTTGGCAGTGTCTTGGCAGCAACCTGCTTAATGGCGTTAATAGCATCGCCGCTACTGTAACCTGGCGCTGCATCACCCGTTACCATGGCGGAGGTATACATATTATAGCGGGTCAACTGCTCTGGCCCGAAAATACGTTTCATGCTGATGAAGGTGGAGAATGGAACCATTTCGCCTTTATTGTTTTTGATCATCAGCTGCAATACATCTTCAGGTTTCGACCGGAACTCGGGCGAG
This sequence comes from Mucilaginibacter sp. KACC 22063, assembly GCF_028736115.1. Lineage (NCBI taxonomy): Bacteria > Pseudomonadati > Bacteroidota > Sphingobacteriia > Sphingobacteriales > Sphingobacteriaceae > Mucilaginibacter > Mucilaginibacter florum. The sequence continues at coordinate 1,759,561 of NZ_CP117877.1, forward strand.
GCCTGTACCATCACCTTATAAAGCTGCCCAAAGCGGATGAAGTTTGATGCATAATAACTACCCATCAGCGTTTGCAGGGTCGACATTGCTTCGTCAATGGTAATGCCTTTTTGCGCAGCCATAGCTTGGTCCACAGAGATCATATACTGCGGGAAGTTGGCATCGAAACTGCTGAACGCGCCGGAAATCTGCGGCGTTTTATTTAGGGCATCAATGAACTTGTTAGTTGTCTGTGCTGTCTTTTGCAAGTCGCCTGTTCCGGTTTTATCCAATACCCTGATCTCGAAACCGCTGGAGTTACCAAAGCCCGGTACGGTAGGAGGAGGGAAGAACTGGATAGAAGCATCAGCAATGTTACGGCACTTGGCCTCCAGTTCTTTCATCACTTTTTCAAGCGAAGCATCCCGTTCATCCCATGATTTTAAGTTGATCATGGCCATACCATATGAGGCGCCTGCAATCTCATTGACAAGGCTATAACCTGCCAGTGTGGATACAGATTCGATATCTTTTATCGATTTACTTTTCTCCTGTATGGCAGAAAGTACCTGCTCCGTACGTTCAACCGTTGCACCCGATGGTGTGGTAACGTTCACATAAATTACACCCTGGTCTTCGGTAGGGATAAAGCCTGTAGGCAAAATGGCACTTAAACCCCAGGTTGCCGCAAAAAAGAAGGCCAGCATTACAAAGGTGATTATCCTGCGGCCCGCCACTTTGGTTACAAAGCCCGAGTACTTATCAGATATAGCATCATAACGTTTGTTGAAACCGCCAAAGAAACGACCAAGTAAACCTTTGCGTTTGCCTGTGTCCTGATGCTTCAGCATAATGGCGCAAAGGGCAGGGGTAAGTGTTACGGCATTTATACCTGAAATAACAATAGCTATGGCCAGTGTTAACGAAAACTGCCTGTAAAATACACCAACCGGACCCGACATAAATGCTACCGGAACAAAAACTGCCGACATTACCAGCGTAATGGCCACGATTGCTCCGCTGATATCTTTCATGGCGGCAATGGTAGCATCCATCGGCGACAAGTGTTCTTCAGCCATTTTTACGTGTACAGCTTCAACTACCACAATTGCATTATCCACAACAATACCAATGGCCAGTACCAGTGCAAACAGGGTAAGCAGGTTAATGGAGAAACCTAAAGTCTGCATAAAGAACAGTGTACCTATTAATGCCACAGGTACAGCAAGGGCAGGTATTAAGGTAGACCTGAAATCCTGAAGGAAAAGATATACAACAATAAACACTAACAAAAAGGCTTCAACAAGTGTGCGTAGTACCTCGTGTATGGAAGCATCAAGGAAGCGCGAAACGTCATAGTTGACGTTATAGGTCATTCCCGACGGGAACTGTGTAGACTTTAATTCTGCCATGCGCTGTTTGATGTTGTTGATTACATCACGCGCGTTTGATCCCGGCCGCTGCTTGATCATGATAGAAGCTGAAGGCCTGCCATCAGTTTTTGATACCATGCCATAAGTCAAGGCGCCAAACTCTACATCGGCAACCTGTTGCAGCTTTAAAATAGAACCCGTGCTATCTGCACGGAGTACTATATTTTTATACTGATCCGGTTCAAAGAATTTACCCGGATAACGCAATACATACTGCAATAGTTGCGGAGACTTATCAGAACTTTGGCCGGTTTTTCCGGGAGCCGCTTCAACGTTTTGCGCGCGTATGGCTTTAATGACATCATCGGTTGAAACGTGATATGCCGCCATACGGTCGGGTTTTAACCAAACGCGCATGGCATACTCTTTCGCACCCATAATTTCGGCGCGGCCAACACCGTCAATACGTTTAAGCTCTTGCAAAACGTTTATATCGGCAAAGTTATAAATGAACTTTTCGTCAAGCGTGCTGTCCTGGCTCATAACGTTCAGGTACATCAGCATACTGTTCACCTCTTTTTCTGTAGTTACCCCAGCTTTAATAACCTCTTCGGGTAACTCGTCTATGATGGTCGACACGCGGTTTTGTACGTTTACCGCCGCCTGGTCGGGATCTATTCCAACGTTAAAGTAAATCTGTATAACGGTTAAACCGTCGTTACTACATACGGTAGACATGTACGTCATGCCCGGTACGCCGTTAATAGCACGTTCGAGCGGGGTGGCTACTGCTTTGGCGCATACTTCGGCATTTGCACCTGTGTAGTTAGCCGTTACGGTAACTGACGGTGGTACAATGTCCGGAAATTGGGTAACCGGCAAGGTTAGCAACGCCAGTACACCCAATAGGGTAATGATTAATGAAATTACGAGCGACAACACCGGCCGCCTGATAAATATGTTGAACATAGTTTTTAGATAGATAATTAAACATCAGCCCGTGCAGAATTACTGCTTCATGGCCAGCATAGCTGCGGGAGCGGCAGTTGGTTTAATAACCATGCCTTCCCTTACGTTTTGCGTACCTGCAAATAGGATCCGGTCGCCTGGTTTTAAACCTTCGCGTACTACATAGTAGTGTGCGAGGCGGGTAACCGGTGTAAAGCTTTGCATGTGCAGCATATTATGTTTATCTACCACGTAAACGTAGCTCTTGTCCTGTATATCAAATACAGACTGTTGCGGAACAAGTAGTACATCATCCACATCAGTAGAGATATATAGCTTGCCTGTAGCGCCATGGCGCAACAGTTTTTGAGGATTAGGGAAACGTGCGCGGAAAGCGATTGAACCGGTATTTTGTTCAATTTGCCCTTCAACGGTTTCAATCTGGCCGGGGTGACTGTAATTGCTACCATCAGAAAGTACCAGTTTTACCTCTTTGGCAGCCTCAGCTGTAGTTGTTTTGCTTGCGCGCTGATATTGCAGGTACTCGTTTTCGGGGAAACTGAAATAGGCATACATGGCGCTGATGTCTGACAGATCAGTAAGCAGTGCGCCTTCTTCAATCAGGCTTCCTGCTTTAAGCGGTATACGGTCAATAATGCCATCAAAAGGCGCATGTATTGCCGTATACGCCAAATGGTTTTCTGCCGATTGTACCGATGAACGCGCCTCTTCAATGGTTGCCTTCTCTGCGGCCAGTTTAGTTTCAGCTACATCAAGTTCTGATTTGGCAATCACCTTTTTGTTCACCAGTAACTTTGTACGTTCTACCTCAAGTTCGGCAGCACGTGCAGCGGCTACAGCGTTACTCAGCTCAGCTTTGGCCTTGCTTAGCATTACGCGGTATTCTTGGTCATTGATCTTAAAAAGTAGCTGGCCTTTTTTTACCAGCATACCTTCATCAACAAATATTTTTTCGAGAAAGCCTTTTACACGCGTACGTATCTCTACGTTTTTTACGGCCTGTATATCGGCTACATAAGCCTTTTGTAAAACGGTGTCTTTAGCTTTTAAAGTAATAACGGGGAGCTTAAGGCTGTCTGCGTTGTCGGCTTTTTCGGCATTGCCCGATGAGCAGGCCGAGAACATTGCAGGCATTATAATGGCGGCAAGCCAGTAAAAAATTTTCTTACGGTTCATTTTTAGTTTTGATTATAACAAAGCGTTTAGTAACGACATAAAGCCGTTAAAAGATAAGCGGACAACTACTTAAGAGTTGCCGTAAAGCGAAATGTTATATCAAATTAAAAGGGACTGAGCCTGAACAGGAAATTATGATGGGGCGGAAGAAATACCTTCTTTTCCCAAAAACGGCCATAATACGTATGGAGATATTGTACGGCATTAAGCCACTGGAATGTGTGTGTAAATGGTACCTGAAGATTAAATCCTAAAGTACGTGTAAGTACATACCTGTTACGGTTGGCTATCTTGTGGTGCTGGTGGCTGCCGTTGTAATCGTCATCATCGCTGATGTGATGCAGCAGCAGATCTAAAAGTGTATTGTCTGAAAAGCTTGGCCCATTGGTTGCTTTGGCAGCCTCCGCATGAATTTCTGCCGCATCAGTAGGATGAAAGCAGACCAATGCGTTGATCAACCAGACAGAAATCAGTATATAAGCTATTCTTTTCAGCATGGCTGTTACAAAATTAACAATTTATGGCCTTAAAATTTTGTTTACACTTAAAAAGAAGTAAAAAATGATTTGCTTATATGTTCATTTACAGTATAATAAGAAGATTCATATATCAATATATCTTTTTTGTTACACTTTTTATTGTAAAAACATATAAACACAAAACGCGGCATTTGCCGCGCTTGTATTTATATATCAATTGGGGGAAAGGGGTTTATACGTTAAAACGGAAGTGCATAATGTCGCCATCCTGTACAATGTAAGTTTTGCCTTCAACGCTTAGTTTTCCGGCTTCTTTACAAGCGCTTTCAGATCCATATTTTACAAAGTCTTCGTATTTGATCACCTCTGCACGGATAAAGCCTTTTTCAAAATCGCTGTGGATAACACCGGCAGCCTGAGGCGCTGTAAAGCCCTGGGTAATGGTCCAGGCACGTACTTCCTGCACACCGGCAGTAAAATAAGTGCTAAGGTTAAGCAGTTGGTAGGCAGCTTTGATCAATTTGTTTACGCCCGATTCTTCCAGGCCAAGATCGTCAAGGAACATCTGGCGTTCGTCGTAGCTATCTAATTGTGCAATCTCTGATTCAATTTGTGCAGAGATCACCAACACACCGGCGTTTTCTTCTTTCACAGCTTGTTTAACCTGCTCAACATAAGCGTTGCCTGTGTTCACGGATTTTTCCTCAACGTTACAAACATACATTACCGGTTTAGCAGTAAGCAGCCATAGGTCGGCAATAAACTCTTTGTCTTCTTCAGCAACCTGAGCCGTACGTGCAGATTTACCCGCAAGCAGGTGGTTCTTATAAACCGTTAACACATCGTAAGCTTTTTTAGCTTCCTTATCACCGGTTTTTGCTGCCTTTTCTACCTTTTGTAATTTCTTATCAACCGATTCCAGGTCTTTTAGCTGTAATTCGGTGTCAATGATCTCTTTATCGCGGATAGGGTCAACCGAGCCGTCAACATGTATCACGTTATCATCATCAAAACAACGCAGCACGTGGATGATAGCGTTAGTAGCACGGATATTGCCCAAAAACTGGTTACCCAGGCCTTCGCCCTTGCTGGCACCTTTTACAAGCCCGGCAATGTCAACAATCTCAATTGTATTAGGCACAATCTTTTGCGGGTTTACCAGTTCGGCCAGTTTAGTAAGGCGCTCATCAGGTACAGTAATTACACCCACGTTTGGCTCAATAGTACAGAACGGAAAGTTTGCCGCCTGTGCTTTTGCATTTGATAAACAGTTAAAAAGAGTTGATTTTCCCACGTTTGGCAAACCAACTATACCGCATTGTAAACCCATTTCGTTTTATTGTGTTATGTATCGGCGTTGTACGACAAGAAATATACTACGCCTCAAAAATCCCGCAAAGATAACATAAAAAACATCCGTATAATTTGAAAAAATAAACGACTTTTGCGAGCGATAAATAAATAGGTATAAATATACACCAATGTAAAATAGGAGGCACCGATATGGAAGAAATGGTTGAGCAAATAGAAGCATTGCTGGAGCAGGGTGATCACAATCAACTGCAGGATTATTTGAACAACCTCAATATATCGGATGTTGAACATTTAATTGATGAGCTGCCCGATGAAGGCGCATTATTTATCGAAACATTATCGCTTAATAGGGCGGTAAATGTTTTCCGTATCCTGGACTTTCCTACACAGGAACGTATCATCAAAAAACTTTCGGGACAGAAAACTGCCGAGCTGATCAACGAGCTGCCGCCCGATGACCGTACAGCCTTATTTGGCGAACTGCATGGCGATGCGGTAAAAAACCTGATCATCCACTTACCGCCCGACGACCGTAAAGAAGCACTTGCATTATTAGGTTACGAGGAAGATAGCGTAGGCCGTTTGATGACGCCGGATTACGTAGCCGTTAAGAAAACCTGGAATGTAGAGCGGGTGTTGAACCATATCCGCAGGTATGGTAAAAATTCGGAAACCATTGATGTGATCTATGTGATTGACAGTAATGGTGTGCTGCTGGATGATGTGCGTATCCGTGAAATACTATTGGTAACGCCGGAGACTAAGATGAGTGAGTTGATGGATAACCGCCTGATTGCGCTTAACGTAAATGACCCGCAGCAGGAAGCCATTAACATCTTCAGGATGAATAACCGTGTTGCTTTACCGGTGACAGACGATGAAAATATATTATTAGGTATAGTAACGGTTGATGATATCCTTTGGATAGCTAACGAAGAATATACTGAAGATATACAAAAAATTGGGGGTACCGAAGCCTTAGACGAGCCTTACCTGGACATGCCGCTTTTAAGGCTGGTAAAAAAGCGTGTAAGCTGGCTGATCATCCTCTTCCTGAGTGAAATGCTTACTGCTACAGCAATGGGGTATTTTGAGGGGCAGATACAAAAAGCCGTTGTATTGGCTTTGTTTGTACCGCTGGTAATGTCGAGCGGTGGTAACAGCGGTTCGCAGGCATCAACCCTGATTATTCAGGCTATGGCTTTAGGTGAAGTTACTGTTAAAGAGTGGTGGAGAGTAATGCGGCGCGAAATATTATCCGGATTATTGCTCGGGGCCATATTGGGCACAATAGGGTTTATCCGTATTTCTGTATGGACATTATTTAGTAATATCTATGGTGTTTACTGGCTTCAAACGGCCTTTACAGTAGGTTTTTCGTTGGTGGGTATTGTACTGTGGGGATCGCTGGCAGGGTCGATGCTGCCGTTGTTGTTGAAAAGAATTGGATTAGACCCGGCTACTTCATCAGCCCCGTTTGTGGCCACATTAGTTGACGTTACAGGCCTGATCATTTATTTTTCAATTGCTTTGGCTATCATGCCTAATCTAAAATAAAGGCATAAAAAAAACCTGCACTAAGGCAGGTGGATATTTAGTTGTTTTAGTTAGTTGTGAGGTATTATATTTCGAATGAGAAATCTTCGTCGGCTTTGGAAACCTCAGAAGCATCGCTGAACTCATAACGTTTTTCTACTACTTCCTGGTGAGATTTGATGTAATCAACGGTGGTTTTTAATCCTTCTGCAAATTTTTCAAAGTCTTCCTTGTATAAAAAGATTTTATGCTTAACAAATACACCATCTTCAAGGCGTTTTTTGCTTTCGGTTATGGTCACATAGTAATCATTTGACCTTGTAGCTTTTACATCAAAAAAATAAGTCCTTTTGCCCGCTCTTACCTTCTTTGAAAAAACTTCCTCCCGCTCTCTGTTTTCAAAATCTCCCATTGTTAAAGTATTGTATAGTTTGATTGGCATAAATATAAATAATTTTTCAAACTGCAAGCAATTATTGAAATATTGTTTAAAATATTTAAAACAATTTTAAAAATGATGGGTATTCAATGCCCGCAATCAATTAATTTATAGTTATCTGATATTTAAAATTATCTTGTGCCGACTAATTATAAACAATATGGCAAAGGGTACAGTAAAATGGTTTAATGAAGCAAAAGGATTTGGTTTTATTACACCAGAGGATAGCAAAGAGGATTTATTTGCACACCATTCAGAAATTAAAGATAAAAGTTTAAGATCGTTAGGAGAAGGGCAACGGGTTTCATTTGATGTAAAAAGAGGTGCTAAGGGACCCGAAGCCGCAAATATAGAAATTATTGATTATTAGAAGTTTCCTGTTCTTCAAGTAGCTGCTTTTCATACAGATCAAAATAGGCACCACGTTTCTCCATTAAAGTTTCGTGGTTGCCCTGTTCAATAATCTCTCCATGCTCAAGCACCAGTATCTGGTCGGCATTTTTAATAGTGGAGATACGGTGTGCTATAATAATGCTGGTTTTGCCCTGCATAATTTGCCCCATATTATTTAATATCTCTTCTTCGGTACGGGTATCAACAGCCGAAAGACAATCGTCAAATATTAATATCTGCGGTTGTTTAAATATGGCACGTGCAATTGATACACGTTGTTTTTGTCCACCAGATAATGTAATGCCACGTTCACCGATCATGGTATTAAAGCCTTCATCAAACTCTATGATGTTACCATAAACAGCAGCATCTTTTGCAGCCTGTTCAACCGCAGACATATTCAATGTATCAGCGCTAAAGGCAATGTTGTTGGCAATGGTATCAGAAAAAAGAAATACTTCCTGCGGTACAAATCCTACCTGCGAGCGATAATTATTCAATTCAAGCTCAGGCAACTGGCGGCCATCAATTAAAATATTGCCAGATGTACTGTCATACATGCGCATGATCAGGTTGGCAATCGTTGATTTCCCCGAACCTGTACGGCCAATAATTGCTACCATTTCTCCGGGTTTAGCTTTAAAAGAAACGTTCTTTAAAGCCTTTATGCCGGTATCAGGATAGGTAAAAGAGACATTGTTAAACGTAATTTCACCGTTTACATGATGTGGCACGTCGCCTGATTTTATTTCAGGTTTAGATTGCAGAAACTCGTTGATACGCTTTTGTGAAGCTGCTGCACGTTGTATTAAAGAAGTAACCCAACCTAAGGCCATTACCGGGAAGGTAAGCTGGTTGAGATAAACGATAAATTCGGCAATATTGCCCGGTGTAACCGTACCTTTCATTACCTCTACACCGCCAACATAAATAATGATCACATTACTGATGCCAATCAGCAGCAGCATAAGCGGGTAAAAAAGCGCCTGTACTTTTACCAGCCCCATCGAATGCACTTTGTAATTCTCGCTCTCGTTGGCAAAGCTGTCGCGGATAAACTTCTCACGTACGTATGATTTAACTACACGAATGCCCGAAAAGGTTTCCTGCACAAAACTCGACATGCCTGATAACCGCTGTTGTATCTTTTCGCTGCGGTAATTGATGATGCTGTTAACGTAATAAATGGTTAAGGCCAGTATAGGCATTGGCAATACAGAGAATAGCGCCAGCCTTACGTTAACCATCATCATGGCATATATCACCAATATAAATAATACAATAGTATTTACAGAATACATGATACCCGGTCCAAGATACATGCGCACACGGGTAACATCTTCGGTGGCACGGTTCATCAGGTCCCCTGTACTGTGCCTGCGGTAAAAAGCTAATGAAAGCTGCTGGTAATGATTATAGATAAGATTTTTCAAGTCATACTCAATATGCCTCGACATCAGGATCAGTGTCTGGCGCATGAAAAACAAGAACAAGCCACGCACTAACGACAATGCAAGCACCAGCATGCCAAACAGCAATAAGCTCGACCCGAAAATATCATAGATCACACTTTGTCGGTTAAAACCGTTGTAAAGTCTATAGATAGCAATGTTTTCTGCCACAAGGTCAAAAGCAACACTGATAACCTTTGCAGGCAACACACCGAAAATATTGGATATGATTACAAATAATATCCCCGGAATAAAGCGCCAGCGGTATTTGTAAAAAAATCGGTTTAAAAATGCAAGGTCTTTCATAAGCTTGGCGGTAAAAATACAAGAAGATGTGCAGATGCGCTAATTTGCTATGCTCCAATTTACATAGGTGTGAAACTCCTGCGCATGTTTGCTGCCCTTATATTTTACTATATGCATATTACTTTTGCTGCTCTCAAAAAAACATCTAATTTTGTAGCGGTTTCAACAGCCGACTCGCAAAATGCCGTCTACGGATAACACATCAACCCCTGTTTTTAATCTTTTGAATGCGCTGGGGCATCAAAAAGTAGTTTTTTGTAATGATCCCGATACCGGTTTAAAAGCAATTATCGCTATTCATAACACTACATTAGGCCCTGCATTAGGCGGTACGCGTATGTGGACTTACAAAAGCGAGCAGGATGCGCTTACAGATGCTTTGCGTTTATCAAAAAGCATGACCTATAAAGCGGCCATTAACGGCCTTAACCTGGGCGGTGGTAGTGCAGTAATTATGGGCGACCCTCGCAGGGATAAAACCGAAGCTATGATGCGCCGCCTGGGCAGGTTTATTAAAAATCTGAACGGCGAATATATTACAGCCGAAGATATGGGCACCAACACCCGCGACATGGAGTATATCCGCATGGAAACTGAACATGTAACCGGTGTTCCTGAAACCATAGGGGGCAGTGGCGACCCAACACCAATTGCCGCCAAAGGTGTATTTATGGGTATCAAGGCATCAGTGAAGGAGATGTTTGGCACAGATACATTGGCTGGACGGTCTGTAATAGTGCAGGGAATAGGCCATGTAGGTGAAAACCTGGTTAAGCTGCTTCGTGAAGAAAATACAAAGGTTTACGTTAGCGATATTAATGAGGAACGGCTTGTACAGGTAGCCAAAAAATATGGTGCTGAAGCTATTGCCAATAATACCATATTTGATGTTCCGGCTGATATTTATGCTCCCTGTGCGCTTGGGGCTACCATCAACAGCCGTACTATTGATAAATTACAATGCGCTATTATAGCGGGATCGGCAAATAATCAGTTGGAAGACGAAAACATCCACGGGCATATGTTGTTGGAAAAAGGTATTCTGTATGCGCCGGATTATGTTATAAATGCCGGGGGCCTCATTAACTGTTACTCCGAGTTAATGGGTTTCAGCAAAAAACGTACGCTACAGCTTACGGAGAATATATACAACGCTACCCGTAATATTTTAAAACTATCAAAAGCCGAAAACATAAGTACAATTGAGGCAGCAAACAAAATAGCCGAAAAGCGTATTTCTGACATTAAAAAAGTTAAATCATCATATTAAATTGTAACAGGGCGCTGCCCAAAATCGTTCTTATTAAATGCTAAACAGAAGGCACCTTAGGGTAAAAGTATTACAGGCTTTATACGCCTATTATCAAACAGAAAAAAAAGACTTGAAGCTGAATGAAAAAAATCTGCTTCAAAGTATCGACAAGGTATACGAAATGTATATCTGGATGTTGTCGCTTATCTCAGAAGTGGCAGACTATGTAGTTACAGATGCCGAAGAGCGTGCAAACAAATATCTACCCACTGAAGAAGATCTGAAACCTAACTTTAAGATCAGCGAAAATCGTTTCCTGGTTTCACTTAAACAAAACGCAGATTATATTGCGGCAATTAAAAAATATAAAATTTCCTGGGATTTTGACCCTGAGCTTGCCAAAGCTTTGTTTACGATACTGAAAAATTCGCCGGAGTATAAAGAATATCTTGAATTTAAGGATGATACCATTCAGACTGATAAAGATATTATCAAGTTTATATTTAAAAAAGTGATCCTGAAATCTTCACTGGCCGAACAGGTGTTTGAAGATAAATTTATTCACTGGCCGGTTGACAGAGACGTTCTGCAGGCGCTTATTGCAAAAACCTTCAAAAACTTCTCATACGATGATCCAAGGCAGAATAAACTGGCAGAGGTTACAGGCAACTGGACCGAAGACCGCGAGTTTATCATCGAGCTTTTCCAGCAAACCATTCGCCACGACGAAGAGTACCAGGAACTGATCAATAATAAAACGCAAAACTGGGAGCCTGAGCGTATTGCCATGATGGATACTTTACTGATGAAAATGGCCATTACAGAATTTATTAATTTTGCTTCAGTGCCGGTTAAGGTAACCATTAATGAGTATCTTGAAATAGCAAAAGAATTTAGTACACCTAAAAGTAATTCATTTATAAACGGTATACTTGATAAGATTTTATTTGAACTTAAAGCCGGTAACAAAATCAGAAAAACCGGTAGGGGATTAATTGAATAATCAAATGAAAAAAGTTTTTTTAGCCCTTATTGCCCTTAGTACGCTTGCAGCTTGTAAGCAGGCATCGTCATCAAACAATGCAAAGGCCGACAGCACTACCACAGTTTCTGCCGCTAACCTGCCGGTGATGAAATTTGAGCGCGAAACACATGATTTTGGTAAAGTAAAATCGGGCGATGTAGTGAAATATGATTTTAAATTCACCAACACCGGTAAATCGCCGCTTATTATTACCAATGCTACTGCTACATGCGGTTGCACAAAACCAGATTATCCTAAAAGCCCTGTTGCACCCGGCGAAAACGGTGTTATACACGTTGAGTTTAACAGCACCGGTAAAATGGGCCTGCAAGACAAACAAATTACAATTACAGCAAATACTAACCCAGCCGAATCAAGGGTACACCTTATCGGTGATGTAACGGTTGACAGTAAATAATAAATAAAAAATGATATCAACAATTCTATTACAGGCTGCTGGCGGCTTAGGTGGTTTCGGACAATTATTACCAATTGTGCTAATCATCGTTGTGTTTTATTTCTTCATGATACGCCCGCAGGTTAAAAAGCAAAAAGATCAGAAAAAATATGTTGACGAGCTTAAAAAAGGAGACAAAGTAGTTACCACTGCTGGTATTCATGGTAAAGTTGCCGACATTAATGATACCACTTTTTTGGTTGAGGTTGATAACGGTGTTAAGATCCGTTTTGATAAATCAGCGATCTCTTTAGAAGCGTCGAGAGCCTTGAACAATCCGGCTCCCGCAAAAGCTTAAACAGCAATATAAAGATTCAAGTGCCGTTCAGTTGTAAATAATTGAGCGGCATTTTAATTTAGAAAGTTTAAGAACTATGCCAATAATAAAGCTATCAGTAACAGAACGCAGGCGTCTTACCGCGTTTATTACATGCCTTGTGCTTGCTGCTGTGGCGTGGATACTTATTACGCTTTCTAATGATTACAGCTTTAAAGTTCGTCGTTTGCTGGTTTACGCAAACGTACCGCAACGCCGCGCGTTCAAGGCTTTACAGTCTGATACGATAGACGTTACTGTACAGGGTACCGGGTGGGATATGCTATTCTCGAGGTTTAAGCCCGTTGACGAGCGTATATACGTCGACCTGCATTCGCTGGAGACCAAAAACTATATCGCGCTTTATAATCAGATCAATCAGATCAACGGCCGTAAAGAAGACCCCGAACAGAAAATCATCGGTTTTGACCCTGATACGCTTTATTTTGACTTTACTAATCGCAGTACCAAGCGGGTGCCGGTAAAACTGCAGTCAAAAATCGACTATCAGCAGCAATATGACCTGGCAGGTAATATTACGTTGCGCCCTGCCTATGTTACTTTAAGCGGCCCAAGTAATGTTATAGATAAAATTACAAGCTGGAAAACCGACTCGCTTAAGCTTAATGATATTGATGAACCCGTAAGTACACGTGTAAACCTGCAGCGTGGGGGTGAAGGTAACCTGAGCATTTATCCTAAAGCGGTTGAGGTGCAGATCCCGGTTGACGAGTTTACAGAAAAAACAATTGAGGTGCCGGTTAAAGTAACAGGTAATGTAAACTATTATGATGTAAAGATATTTCCGCAAAAGGTAAAAGTAACTTTTACTACATCTTTAAACCGTTACCCAGAGATAGATGCTGATTTTTTTGAGGCAACAGTAGATCTTAATCTTTGGCGGGAGCATAGTTACACTTCTTTACCTGTTAAACTGAACCGAGTTCCGGCCTTTTGCCGTATTGTGAAAATTGAACCGCAAACTGTAGATTTCATTATAAAAAAATAGATGTTGAAGATCGGTATCACCGGAAACATTGGCAGCGGCAAAACAACTGTAAGCAAGATTTTTGAATTACTTGGCATCCCTGTTTTTTATGCTGACGCCGCTGCAAAAGCGGTGATGACAACCGATCAATTATTGATAGGCGGATTAAAACAGCAGTTTGGCAACGAGGCTTATTTTGATAATGGGGAACTTAACCGCAAGTATATAGCTGCAAAGGTTTTTACAGACCCGGCAGAATTGGCGAAGTTAAATGCATTGGTACATCCCGCAGTATTCCGATCTTTTGACGAATGGGTAAAAGGGTTTTCCGATGTACCCTATGTGATTAAAGAGGCTGCTATTCTGTTCGAAAGCGGTTCTTATAAATTATGTGATTATAATATTATTGTAACTGCGCCGCTGCAAATGCGTTTGGATAGAGTAATTAAACGGGATCATATTACTCCGTCAGAAGCCGATAGCCGCAACAGCCGCCAAATGCCGGAAGAGGAAAAAGTTAAACTTGCCGATTTCCGAATAAAAAATGACGATACCGAATTAGTGATACCACAGGTGCTGGCGCTGCATCAGCAGCTGTTAAAGCTGGCCGAAAGCAAATGATTTTAGACGATTTTATTTATATTAACGATAAAGGTATTTATTGCCCCTACGGTGATTTTTATCTTGATCCGCAGCAGCCCGTTGCAACTGCGGTAATTTCTCATGCCCATGCAGACCATGCCATAGCAGGTAATAACGAGGTATATAGTACCGAAGCTACCGCTGCATTTATGCAATTGCGATATGGTAAAAATGCAGCAAAGGTTTTTAATATTGTCAACTGGCACAAGCCGTTTCAAATAAAAGGGATTCAGATTACCTTTATTCCTGCCGGCCATATGTTAGGTTCAGCAATGGTGTATATGGAGTATAATGGCGCAAGCTACTTATACACCGGTGATTTTAAGTTGCAGACCGATGCAACCTGTGAACCTATTGAATGGCTAAAGGCAGATGTATTAATTACAGAAAGTACCTTTGCTGATCCGGTGGTTTTACATCCCGACCCGGTTGAAGAGATAAATAAACTGAATGATATTAAAACCAATATTTTACTGGGTGCTTATGGCTTAGGTAAAAGTCAGCGGCTGATTAATCTCATCACTACGCATGTTCCGCAGAAAAAAGTACTGGTACACCATAAAATTATGCCCCTGAATGCCATTTATCAGAAAATGGGATATACTCTTGGTATGCATCAATTGTATAATCGTAAACTGATGAAAACCCAGGATGAGTATGTTTACATTGTGCCACCATTTACTTTTGATAGTTATATCAGAGCTACAGGAGTAAAGCGGATATTTGCCTCAGGCTGGAAAAACCTGCAGGTTAATCAGCACGATACCTTGTTTATTTCGGATCATGCCGACTGGAATGACATACTCACCGCTATACAGCAGGTTGAGCCCAAACAGATATGGACTTTACATGGCGATGGCAAGCATCTTAAAAATCATTTTGAGAATAATATCTTTGTAAAGATTTTAAATTGATGCCGTTGATAGAAGATATAGATTACTACATTAACCAGGATGGTAACTATGTTTTTACCCGCGAGTATCATTTAAAGCGTGGATATTGCTGCAAAAATAAATGCCTGCATTGCCCCTGGAGTTATGGGCGTAATGATAAGGATAAAGCGCAGCAGAAAAATAAATAAACATAATTGCGATATTTGCAGTTAAGTTATTGTCATGAAAATAGACGAAGAGATACAGGGGAAATTTGAGGATGACTACCATCGTGTTGTAGTTAATTTAAGTTATACCTATGGCTGGCTCAATAATTTGCTGCGCTACCAGTTTGAACGCTATAATCTTACAAGTCAGCAATTTAATATTCTGCGTATTTTACGCGGCCAGTATCCAAAGCCGGCTACAGTTAATCTGCTAAAAGAGCGTATGCTCGATAAAATGTCTGATGCATCACGTATAGTGGACCGCCTTGTTCAAAAAGGCCTGGTTTCGCGTTGTATAAATAATAAAGACCGCCGCGCTGTGGATATCCGAATCAGCGAAGATGGACTTGAGGTGCTGAAAAAAATGGATATAGAGTTTAAAACCAGGGATATTATACAAGCGCATTTAACTGAACAGGAAGCTGAACAGTTAAGCGACTTGCTTGATAAGCTGAGGGGGGCTGAAGCTCCATGCACCAAAGGCGACTGCTGTGAAGGAGCAGATTAAAGTTCAGTAACGAAGCCTCCGAGTGCAATCCCCACACCTAATACAACTGCCATCAGTTTACGGCGGTTAAATTTGTGATCCGGCCCGGCCTCAAATAATATGGTGGTGGATATATGAAGAAAGATACCGATTACAACACCCATTATGCGATTGAAATAGTGTTGTAAATTTCCTATCCCCCCATTACTTAACGTTTCGCTGAAGAAATATCCTGCCGGGGACATTAATGCAAATAGCAGGATATAAAACCCTATTGCTGTTTTACGCTGATTGTTGTGCAGTAACACCGTACCCAAGGCAAAAGCCGCAGGGATATGATGCAGGGCAATACCGAAAACCAGTTGCGACTGATAGCCCTGTGCCAATGGCATTCCTTCTAAAAACGCATGCAGGCATAAGCTCACCATAATGCCTACAGGAAATGCACTATGGTCATGTGTGTGCATGTGGCCATGTTCAATACCATCCGAAAATTGCTCTAATACAATCTGGAATAAAAATCCGGCCAGTATAAACACCCCTACCAGGTTATCATTGCCATGATAAGCATCCGGAATGAGGTGCAGTACCGTAATGGCAAATAAATATGCCCCGCTGAAAGACAGGATCAGCCGCAGTTGCTTGTGGTTATCACCTTTAAATAAAAAAACAGACATGCCGCCAAAAAATGCAGCTGAGAATAATAAAAGCGATTGCCAGATCATGTATTGTAAAATGCAGGTTGAAGCTTTTTGTTTAGCAGTGCGAACAATGTTCCGATGAGCGAGCCGTATAAAGCACCGGCTGTAACATCAACAGGATAATGCACCCCAACATAAACCTGGGCAAAGCTAATCAGTCCGGCCCATAAAATCCCCCAAAACCAGATCCATCTCCATTTTTTACAAAAGATCAATATTAGGAAAACCGCCATTGCGAAATGATCGGTAGCATGGGTTGACGGAAAACTGTATCCCGTACCGCATCCAACACGGCTAATTACTTTACCGGCCAAAGCAGGTTCGCGGCAGGGGCGAAGCCTTTGTACCTGGTATTTGATAAGCGACGCACTGGTGAAATCGGCCACGCCAACGGTTGCCAATAACAGCAAAATGATAACAATGCCTTGCTTTTTATATTTCCAGATGCAAAATAGGACGATGAATACATAGAGCGGTATCCAAAACTTAGGGTTACGCAGCCATGGCATTACCACGTCAAAAAACGGGTTGGTAAGGTCGTGATTGATGAAATAAAATAAATGCCGGTCGAGCTGTAGCAACTTTGTAGATATTAGCGTAAGTGATTTCAAATATAGCTATAATCAGTAGTGTGCAAAACATTGTTAAAGGTTATTGCTGTAGGGTTTTAATTGCTATTTTTGCGTTCTAATAAAAGTATTTTGACATTAATAAAATCTATCTCAGGGATCCGCGGTACGATTGGCGGGAAGGCAGGCGAAGGATTAACACCTATCGATATCGTAAAATTTACTTCAGCATATGGTAAATGGGCTGTAACACAATCGGGCAATAACAAAATTGTAGTTGGCCGCGATGCCCGTATCTCTGGCAGCATGGTGAATAACCTTGTTATTGGTACGCTGCAGGGCCTGGGGATAAATGTTGTTGACCTGGGCTTATCTACAACGCCAACTGTAGAAGTTGCTGTTCCGATGGAAAAAGCCGCAGGTGGCATTATCATTACCGCAAGCCATAACCCAAAGCAATGGAATGCGCTTAAGCTGCTGAACGCGGACGGTGAATTTATTAGCGATGCTGACGGTAAAGAAGTATTGGATATTGCAGAAAGTAGTGATTTTTATTTTGCCAACGTAGATGAGTTGGGCACCGTTACCACTGATGATAGCTATCTTCAGAAACATATTGATGCCATTTTAGCATTGCCATTGGTTGATAAAGACGCTATTGCTAAAGCTAACTTCAGCGTAGTAATTGATTGTGTTAACTCAACCGGAGGCTTATTTGTGCCGGCCCTGCTAAAGGCTTTAGGCGTAAACACAGTGCATCAGTTGTATTGCGATCCGGATGGTAAGTTTCCGCACAACCCCGAGCCACTGCCAGAAAACCTGATTGCGCTATCGCAGGAAGTGGTTGCTAAAAAAGCAGATTTAGGTATAGCTGTTGACCCTGATGTCGACCGCTTATGCTTTGTTAACGAAGACGGATCGATGTTTGGCGAGGAGTATACGTTGGTAGCCGTTGCCGATTACGTTTTAAAAAGCACCAAAGGTAATACCGTATCAAACCTGTCATCAACCCGTGCGCTGCGTGATGTTACCGAAAAAGCAGGCGGTGTTTACGAAGGTGCCGCGGTAGGCGAGGTGAACGTGGTTAACAAAATGAAAGAAACCAATGCGGTTATAGGAGGAGAAGGCAATGGAGGGGTTATCTATCCCGAATTGCATTATGGCCGCGATGCGTTAGCTGGCATAGCTTTATTTTTAAGCCATCTGGCTAAATTTGGTAAATCGATCTCGGTTTTAAGGGCAAGTTATCCGGCTTATTATATCTCTAAAAACAAAATTACGTTAACACCTGAAATGGATATAGATGCGTTATTGTTAAAAGTTGAAGAGAAATATAAGAAGCAGCCGCATACCACTATAGACGGACTTAAAATTGAATTCGACAAAGAATGGGTACATCTTCGCCGTTCAAATACAGAACCTATTATCCGTATTTACTCAGAAGGTAACTCAGAAACGGTTGCAAACAACCTGGCAAACAAGATAATTGCTGACATTAAAGAAATTTTGCATATAAACTAACAATTAGTGATTAGTGAATTAGCGAGTTAGTGATTAATATGGAAAATTACAATAACGATTTTGCTGAAAAATTTCGAGCTCGAACTAAACACTTTGTTTTAGAAGTTATAAAGTTGTATAGGCTATTGCCAAGAAGTGTTGAAGCACAGATCATAGGTAAGCAATGGCTTCGTTGTTCTACGTCAGTTGGTGCTAATTATAGAGCAGCTTGTCGGGCAAGATCACAAAATGAGTTTTCCTCTAAATTGTCAATTGTTATTGAAGAGGTTGATGAAAGCTTATTCTGGATGGAGTTGCTGATAGAGTCTCAAATAATGGAAAAGGAAAAATTAATAATAGTTATGAATGAAGCAACCGAAATTTTGAAAGTGGTATCAACTGCGAGAAAAAGTATATCGGAAAAAAAGAATTTACTCATTCACTAACTCACTAATCATAATTAAAATGCGTGTTTATTTAGATAATGCTGCTACAACACCTCTGGACCCGGAGGTAATGAAAGAAATGTACAGGGTAATGGAAAGCCAGTTTGGTAATCCGTCATCTATACATGCGCATGGCCGCGAAGCAAGGGCTTTGATTGAAAAAGCAAGACGTACGGTAGCAAACCTGTTGCATACTTCGCCTGCAGAAATATTTTTCACATCAGGCGGTACCGAAGCAGATAACATGGCCATTCGTAGCGGTATCAGCGGCTATGGCCTTAAACACGCAATTACAACTCGGTTAGAGCATCATGCTGTAGTACACACACTGGAAGCGTTGGAAAAAGCCGGTATTATAAAATTAAGCTTTGTAAACGTAGACCAAAATGGCAGCCTGGACTACGAGCATTTAGAGCAATTGTTAAAGGATAACGAACGCAGTTTTGTTTCTTTAATGCATGCCAATAATGAGTTAGGTACTTTGAATGATATTGAGCGCATAGGCGAGCTTTGTGAGCAATACAATGCTATCTATCATTGCGATACCGTACAAACCGTTGGCCATTACAGGCACGATCTGAGCAAGCTTAAAGTGCATTTTATGGTGTGTGCAGCGCATAAATTGCACGGCCCTAAAGGCGTAGGCTTTTTATATATCAATCATAAGGTAAAAATAGACCCAATGATTTATGGAGGTGCGCAAGAACGTAATATGCGCGGCGGTACCGAAAATGTTTACGGTATTGCAGGTTTGGCAAAGGCACTGGAAATGGCTTATACAGAAATGGATGAGCACCAGGAAAAAATACAAGGCTTGAAAACTTATATGATGGAAAGCCTTAAAGCGCAAATACCGGGCATCCACTTTAATGGCGAAACGGATCCTGAAAAAAGTTTATATACAGTATTAAACGTTTCGTTCCCCGAAATGGATATGGCAGATATGCTGTTATTTAATCTTGATATTGCGGGTATCTCCGCTTCGGGTGGCAGTGCATGTAGCTCGGGTACCAATATTGGTTCACACGTGTTAAATGCCATAGGTGCAAATCCAGACAGGCCTGCTGTAAGATTTTCTTTCTCTAAATACAATACGAAAGAAGAAGTGGATTACACGGTAGGTAAAATCCGCGAGATCTGCCTGGTTAATGCATAGGGGATTTCTTATCAAATATTTAATTAGCACAGCTGTGAGGCTGTGCTTTTTTGTTCCAAATCTAAAAACAATAGCGTTATCGCTTTGGTTATTATATTAACTAAACAGATAAAACTATGACAGCTTTTAGAGAGGATTCCTGGACAGAACAGGACAATCAGTATAGAACTGACGAGATAAATTATAATCGTTTTTCTGACGTAGCAACACCTGACCCGGAGGATGACGATCTGCTTGACGACGATGATGATTTAGGTGATGACACCGATCTTGATGATGAAACAAGCATTGCGGGTGATGATGAGGAGGATTTGCTTGATGATGATCTGGATGAGGAGGAAGATGACGATCTGATTGATGCAAATAGCAATATCATCAGCGCAAGTGATGCCGATCCTGATGATGACTTTGAAAGCCCAGAGCCTGATTTTGACCAGGATGAAACACCGGAAAGAGAAGAATCAGACAGTGAAGATTTGCGTTATCCTAAGGAAGATACTACCAATCCGCAGGAAAACGAAAGCAATACTTCATGGAGTGAGCAGATTGACGTTACCCGTCCGGAGCAGCATGAGTTTCCGTCAGAAGGGCATGCCAAAACAAACTTTGAAGCCCGCCCACATGGCCGCACCACTGGTCGTATGATCGGAGATGACCCAGGTACCGAAGGTATTTGATCAAATAATGAATTTAAAACAAAGAAGCCTGAGCATTGCTCAGGCTTCTTTGTTTTTAGTAACCAATGGTGAAACGGCGTTTTACAAACTGGTTTTTTTCTAATTCATCAAGCAGGGCTACTGCAAGATCATCAGCAGTTATAGCGCTTTTGTGGTGTTCATCAAATACCGGTTGATCTGTTCCGGTGCGGTATTTACCTGTGCGTTCTCCGGGGTGCAAATCAATGGCCGGGCTTAAAAATGTCCAATTCAGCTCGTTTTCTTTTTTAAGTATGTTTAAATAATCGCGGGCAGCTGTAGCGCCGGCTTTCCATTCTGCCGGAAAGTTAGGGCTATCAACCAGTTGCAATCCGGGTTGTATCTCTAAGCTACCTGCGCCACCAATAAAGATATAGCGTTTAACTCCAGCTTGTTTAGTAGCTTGCTGTATGGTTTCACCGCCTTTAATAAAATCGTTATACAAGTTTGGGTTAGTCCAGCCTGCATTAAAAGCACTTACTACAGCATCATGCCCGCGTAAAGCTTCAGTAAGTTTATCCAGGTCATAAACATCTAAAGCCACTTTGGTAAGCTTTTCATCTTCAACAGTGATCTTTTGCGTATCACGGGCTATAGCTGTAACTGTATAACCGCGTTGTAAAGCTTCCTTTAAAATACTGGTGCCTGTAAAGCCAGATGCACCGATTAATGCAATTTTCATAAGATTTAATTAATTGTAAGAAATAATATTACAGTTTTTGTTAAAAAAATAGTTACTAAAATTTATTGCTGAAATCAGCAAGTGTTATACTGCTCAATTGTTTAATTATACCATTATCTACATCGTTATATAACGTAATAATATGTTGATTAATCTGTTTGCCAATAGGGCAGGCGGGGTTAGGCTGGTTTTTAGATAAACCAAATGGCGATACCGCTTTCACCGTTTGGTAAACATCGGCCATCGTAATATCTCCCGATGGTTTGGCTAACAAATAACCGCCGCTTTTTCCTTCTTTGCTTTCTATCAAACCTACTTTACGTAAGGCGCTAAGCTCTTTTCTGATCAATGCCGGATTTGCATTGATACTGCCTGCAATAAAATCAGACGATACGTATTGGCCCTGCATGTGATGCAGTAGGGTAAGGATGTGTGTGGCAGTCTGGAAACGGGCGTTCATAACTGTAATTAAAATTATTACAGTACAAAAGTAAAAACAAGTTATCTTATTTCCAAATCATCATTTTAAGTATACTGAAATCATTAAGCAACTTTTTTTACTTATGAGCAAATATTAGTTTTGCAAAATATTCGTATCTTATCAAATTATATTATTTTTGCCCTTTAGCTATTATGAAAATACATTTTATAGCCATAGGTGGCAGTGCAATGCACAACCTGGCTATTGCTTTGCATAAAAAGGGTTTTACGGTTACAGGTTCTGATGATATTATATTTGAACCTTCTGTATCACGACTGAAAAAACACGGCCTGCTTCCAGAGCAATATGGCTGGTTCCCCGAAAAAATTACTAAAGATCTCAATGCAGTTATATTAGGTATGCATGCGCGTACCGATAACCCCGAACTGCTGATGGCGCAGCGCCTTGGTGTTAAGGTATACTCGTACCCGGAGTATATTTACGAACAATCGAAAGATAAGCTTCGGGTGGTTATTGGCGGCAGCCACGGTAAAACAACCATTACATCAATGATACTGCATGTTTTACAGCATGCAGGTATGGCATTTGATTACCTTGTAGGTGCGCAGTTAGAGGGTTTTGATACCATGGTAAGTATTACAGACGCCCCGCTGATTGTTATAGAAGGAGACGAATACCTGGCATCGCCGATTGACAGGCGTCCGAAATTTCATTTATATAAAGCCAACATAGCTGTAATAAGCGGTATTGCGTGGGATCATATCAACGTTTTCCCAACGTTTGCTAACTATGTTGAGCAGTTTCAGAAATTTATAGAAACTATCACCGTTGGCGGTACGCTGGTTTATAATCAATCAGATGAGGTGCTTAATGAGATGGTTATCAAAGATTTGTCTGAGATCAATAAGCTGTCTTATACACTACCAGAGTATGAGATCAGGGATGGGATAACTTATATCATGTATGAATCAAAGGCATACAGATTAAATGTTTTTGGTCAGCACAATCTGTCAAATATTGAAGCGGCCCGTATTGTATGTAACAAACTTGGAATTGATACGTACAACTTTTATGAATATATTAGCACTTTCAAAGGAGCTGCACGCAGGCTGGAGTTACTTGGTAGTAAGGGAGATGTTAATGTTTATAAAGACTTTGCACATTCGCCATCAAAATTGAGGGCAACCATAGCAGCAGTTAAAACACAATATCCAGGCCGTAAGCTAATAGCATGTATGGAGTTGCATACATTTAGTAGCTTAAATGCAGACTTTTTGAATGAGTATTCGGGTTCAATGGATCTGGCTGATGAAGCAGTTGTTTTCATTGATCTAAAAACATTTCAGCAGAAGCAAATGGAGCCATATCCGGCTGAAACGGTAAAGGATGCTTTTAAACGTGACGATTTGATATTTTATAATACCCCTGAAAATATTGTTAAATTATTTGAAAATATTCAACCACATAACGTAACTATATTAATGATGAGTTCAGGGAATTTTGGGGGTATAGACCTCAATCAACTGACGCAGAATATCTTGAAAAAGATATTTTAGAATTATAATTTTATATCAAATTAATTAGTAACTTTATTAACTATTGAGAAACCTTAACCCTTAATTAAAATTTAGAATGAAAACACTGGGAAAAAAAATCAGATTATTACGTCACCAAAAGGGGTGGAGCCAGGAGGATGTTGCGAAAAGATTAGACATATCTATACCTGCTTTCTCAAAGATTGAGACGGGTATTACCGACATTAACTTGTCACGCCTTGAGCAAATAGCTGATTTATTTGAAATGTCAGTGGTACAACTTTTAACTTTTAACGATATTGAGGGTGACCAGAAATACGCAAGCGAACTGGAAACAGTTAACAAAAAGCTGATGGATCGGGAAACCGAAGTAATTGATTTACAGAAGAAAGTTATTGAACTTTTTGAAGAACTACGTCAGAGTAAAGCTACAGCATAACCAGGCAACCACTTCATATAATAGATAGAATTGCCTGGTTTTTTGCCAGGCTTTTTCATTTAAAAATATACCGTAAGGTGGCGTGTTTTTTACTAAATGTTGCCCCCATAGCACCATGTAAAGCCAGCATTTTGTCGTTAAAATCACCCACCCATGATAGTTCCATTTCGTTATAACGGTTAAGCGGCAATACATATTCCTTCATTTTAATAAATAATGCCGACTCGATGCCATGGTTCTGATACTTTTGTTTAGTGCCCATTACCACTGCACGCATGCGGTTTACACCTTTCCACCGGTAGTATAAAAACTTGATTTTGCCCCAAAGATTTAACTTACCGTTAAGATGCCTGATGATCTGATTAGCATCAGGTAATACTACTACTGCCGATGCAGGCTCGCCGTTTACATAAGCAAACCAGATCAAGTTTTCATCCATAATTGGTTTCATTTGCCTGAAACTATCCAGTATGGCTTCTTGGGATATAGGCGCAAAGTTTTTGAAATCTTTCCAGGCATCATTGTATATCTCCCTGAAATCTGCTGCAAATTTTTCAATACGGGCAGCTTCGAGGTGCTTAATATCATATCCGGGTTTTTTGGCTACCCATTGTGCAATTTTTGTAAAACGCTCTGGGAACGGCTTGTGTGCATCTACGCAGTTGGTAATTTGCTCGTATTGCGTAACAAATCCATAGTTCTCAAACAAAGCCTTGTAATAGGGGAGGTGGTAGTTCATGCCATAAGATGGCGGGATAAATCCTTCTATCAATAAGCCCCAAAAAGTATCATTTTCGCCGAAATTGATAGGACCATCCATTGCCTTCATCCCATTCTGGTGCAGCCAGTTTTTGGCGGTATCAAAAAGCAGGTTGGCTGCAGCCTGATTTTCAATACATTCAAAAAAGCCCATGCCGCCGGTAGGTTGTTCGTAGGTATAGGCTTTTTTGTCATTGATAAAAGCAGCCACGCGCCCAGTTACATCACCTTTGTCATTAATTAAAATCCACCTGGTGCATTTGCCATGCTGAAAAAAGCTGTTCTTGGCAGGATCAAAAACAGCTTCAATATCATTATCAAGCGGGCAGATCCAATTTTCGTCGTTCGCGTAAATTTTGCGGGCAACATCTAAAAATGCTTTTCGGGCTTGTTTATCCTTAACTTCTTTGATGGTCATTTTTTGGTGGCGGGCGAAAATCAGTTGTAAGAAAAAAGCATCCAGTCTCATCAACCGGATGCCTGTAAAATGAGTTATATCAGGAAATGATTAAAAGTCGTCTTCTTCTGCAAAGCGGTCTAATCCTTCATAATCCAGATCATCATAACCACCTTCAAAATCGTCATCATCATCATCGTCTAAAGGCCTTTTTTTAGCTTTAGCATCTACAGACTTATCTGACTTTTTCGGATTAGCGCTTTTAGAGGGTGCTTTTTTGTCGTTCTTTTTAGGCGTTGCCATTTGACTTAAAACTTAATTAGTGAAATGTATAAGCAATATAGAAATTTGTCCCTTTTACCTGCAAATTTAAGGTCTGACAAAAATAAAGAAAATCAATAATCTGCAAAAAGGCTGAATAAATTTATTCAGCCTGATCTCCAATGCTATCGGTTTCTGTCACCAGTTCTTTCATCTGTGGAAGTTCGCTGATGCTGTTAATACCGAAATAATCCATAAACATAGGGCTTGTGCCATACAAAAGCGGTTTACCCACCGACTCAGACTTACCGGTGATACTGATCAGCTCTTTTTCCAGCAGTTTTTGAATAGTATAATCGCAGTTTACACCACGTATCTGTTCCACTTCCAGTTTTGTAATGGGCTGCCGGTAAGCAATTATAGCCAGTGTTTCAATAGCGGCCTGGCTCAGTTTCTTTTTTGATCGTTGCAGTTGCAACTGGTTTATTGCCTGGTGATATTCTTTTTTGGTTAAAAACTGATAACCGTTACCTGTTTTCACTAGCGCTATAGCAAAATGTGCATCATTGTATTTGATGCGTATTTCTTCAATATATTTTAAAATATCCTCAGGCGAAAAATCTGTATTAAAAACGCTTTGAAGGCAGTATTGCAGCTCTTCCAGCCTGATGCTTTGTTCTGATGCAAAAATCAGGGCTTCAATGTTTTGCGCTATGTGATCCATCTGTTACAAAGATATTATATGCTTTACAACTTATGGCTATCGTTATTATATAAATCCAAAGAACATTACAATCACGTATATGTAATAAATATAAATCAATTTTTTTCACTTAAAAACAAACTTCTATCTTTTATGGAAACATCTACAAAGGGGGCTCCACAGCAGGGTGGAATGGCCAGGAGACAGTTTTTGCGTTATGCTGGAGCTGGAGCTGCAATTACTGCCGGAGTTTTATCATTAGAATCATGCTCAAAAAATCACGATGTGTACAATGATCACATCGATCTTGGCTCGGGCGACCCGGCAATTTTAAACTATGCCTATGCGCTTGAACAATTAGAAGCCGCATTTTACACGCAGGTTGCTGCTACTCCGTATTCGGGCATCAGCGCACAGGAATCTGCTTACCTGACAGACATCCGCGATCATGAAATTGCTCACCGTGAGTTTTTCAAAGCTGCTTTACAAGGTAATGCTATTCCAGGTTTAACGCCCGATTTCAGTTCTATCGATTTTACAAGCCGTACAAGTGTACTTGGCGCTGCCAAGGCATTTGAAGATTTAGGTGTATCTGCTTACAACGGTGTAGGTTACATGATCAAAACAGCTGATTATTTAACACTGGCAGGTAAAATAGTTTCTGTAGAAGCGCGCCATGCTGCGTTAATACGCGAACTGATTACACCAAACACGTTTATAGATTCGAGCGTGGTGGATATTGCTAACACCAGTTTAGAGATTTCTAAAACACCTGCACAAGTGCTTACTGTTGCCAACAAATATCTTTCTGGTAAAAAAATCACTTTCTCAAGTGTTGGTTATTATTATTAATCTATCCTATAAAGACATATTATCATGAACTTACTTAACTTAATTGAAGATATACAAACGGCCGATCCTGAATTTAAAGACAGGATAAGCCCTCGTCGTGCTGCTATTAAAAACATCACCAGTTTTGGTTCAAAAGTAGCTGTAGCAGCATTACCATTTGCTTTTTCAACATTATTTAAAAAGGCTTACGGTCAAACATCAACTTCAAGCGTTACTGACGTTTTAAACTTTGCTTTAACCGCCGAGTACCTTGAGTCATCTTTTTATAATACCTACATTAATAAATCATACATTGCTGCAAGCGATAAGCCAGGTTTACAACTGATTACTACAGATGAGAATAATCACGTAAAATTCCTTAAATCGGTGTTAGGCAGTTCAGCCATTGCGTCACCAACGTTTGATTTTTCTGGCGGTTCTGGCTCGGGTACAGGCCCTTTTGCAAGTGTTGAAACCAGCTATGATACTTTTTTAGCGCTTGCACAGGCATTTGAGGATACCGGTGTGCGCGCTTATAAAGGCCAGGCTGCAAATTTATTGGGTAATCAAACGGTTTTAACCGCGGCGCTCAATATTCACTCTGTAGAGGCTCGCCATGCTTCGTACCTGCGCAGGCTGCGTCAGTTACGTGGTGTTGCTGTTAAGCCGTGGATAACCGGTACTACCAGCGGTATCCCAATTGCAGCAGCCGCAGCGGTATATGCCGGCGAAGATAATACCACACAGGCAGGTGTTAATATCAGTACTATTGTTTCTGCTAACGCAGCTACAGAATCTTTTGATGAAATATTGACCAAAGATCAGGTTGTAACCATTCTTTCTTTGTTCATCAAAAAATAATCACTCCGTAATACAATCACAAAAAGCGTCCCATTTTGGGGCGCTTTTTAGTTTTGGGGAATTTTTTATCCTTTTATAGTGTATGATATTCTACAGGTTTAAAAAATTAATTGATAAAACCCCTCTATTGCGTTATGGTAAAAGTTTTTTGTTAATGGCACACCAATTGTCTATATTTATATGCCCTACTAAAAGGGCTGTTTTTCATAGGTAGATGTAGGGTCGGAATAAAACTGCGAGAGTTTGTCCGACCTTTTTTTATGACTTGAAAAAATGGTGGAGCAGCACAAAGCATGTGAGATGCCGAAACAAGTTCGGCATGACGAAATTTAGCTTGATGAATTCGAAAATCTAAATTCCCAAATTAATAATTGATCACCTGCTCTTCAAGTTGTACAGGTAGTTCGCGCCATTCGTATTTTTGGTTGCGTAACTGCGATTCAAAACCTGCTTCGGCTATTGCAGTTTGTATGCCCTTAGCGGTAAAGCGGTGAGGGGCACCTGCTGCAGAAACTACGTTTTCTTCAATCATGATCGAACCAAAATCATTTGCACCGGCATGCAGGCATATTTGTGCCACCTGCTTACCAACGGTTAACCATGATGCCTGTATGTTTTTAATGTTAGGCAGCATAATGCGGCTTAATGCAATCATACGGATATATTCATCACCGGTTACGTTGTTGGTAATGCCACGGACCTTTCTTAATAGTGTGCCGTCGTCCTGGAATGGCCACGGAATAAACGCCGTGAAGCCATAATGGCCTTCAGGTTTTTCTGATTGCACCTGGCGTATCCATACCAAATGCTCAAAACGCTCTTCAATAGTTTCCACATGGCCAAACATCATGGTGGCAGATGTTGGCAGGTTCAATTTGTGAGCAGCGCGCATTACATCCAGCCATTCTTTACCACCACATTTACCTTTTGAAATTAAACGGCGTACACGGTCGTTCAGGATTTCTGCACCTGCACCCGGCAATGAGTCAAGGCCTGCATCCTTCATGGCGCTTAATACATCGTAGTGGCTCATGTTCTCCAGTTTCGACACGTGTGCAATTTCTGGCGGACCTAAGGAGTGTAGCTTTAGCGTAGGATATAACTCTTTTAAATCTTTAAATAACTGGGTATAAAAAGCTAAACCAAGATCGGGGTGGTGGCCACCTTGTAATAAAAGCTGGTCGCCGCCATAACGGAAAGTCTCCTCAATCTTACGTTTATACGTTTCAATGTCGGTAATGTAACTGTCTTCATGGCCGGGGCGGCGGAAAAAGTTGCAGAATTTGCAGTTGGCAATACAAACGTTGGTTGTATTAACATTGCGATCTATCTGCCAGGTTACTTTACCATGCGGTACCTGTATTTTGCGCAATTCGTTAGCTGTGTACATCAGGTCAGGTGTCGAGGCATGCTCGTATAAGTAAACACCTTCTTCAATGCTCAGAAATTCAAAATTTAACGCACGTTTTAACAGTTCCGCAGTATTCATAAAGCAAAGATAACTGCATTTACCTTAATATTCAATGTAGTTAAAGTCTGCTTAAAGTAAGATGTTGCGTTATCCTTCTATAATAGCAGGTTCGCCTTTGGTTAAACGGATGTATTTGTTAACTGCATTTGGTATTTCATGCTGGTAATGCGTTACATAGATCAGCGTAATATTACTCTCTTGGCAGATAGTATCAATTACCTGTTTAAATTTTTGCTGCTGCTGGTCGTCCATGCCCTGGCATGGCTCGTCAAGTATCAACAATGTTGGGTTTTTAACCAGGGCCCTTGCCAGCAAACATAACCTTTGCGCACTTGCCGGGATATTTTTTAATAGTTTGTGTGCATACTGGTGTATGCCTAATACACGCATCCATCGCAAAGCTAATCCGGCGCGTTTAGGGTCACTCATCCTGAAAAGGCCTAAAGTATCGTAAAAACCAGATTCAATTACCTGGAGGCAATTATTATCTAAAGGAAAGTATTGATATAATTCTGGAGAAACAAAACCGCATCGTTTTTTGATATCCCAGATACTTTCGCCGCTGCCGCGTTTACGGTCAAAAAGAGTTATATCATTTGCATAAGCCTGCGGATTATCGCCATAGGCAAGGCTTAGTAAAGTAGACTTCCCGGCACCGTTTGCGCCGAGCAAAGCCCAGCGGTCGCCTTGTTTCACCTGCCAGTTAATGTTGTTCAAGATCACTACATCGCTATATTGCACATGTACATTGCGCATGGTAATAATCTGCTGAAAGCTTTCTCCAGCCGATTGGTTAAGGAGCGCCGTTATTTCATTTTCATCAATTTGTACCTGATGGATCCAATTTAGCGTTTTAGGATCAAAGCCTTTTGCAGAAAATGTATTTTCAATGCTGCCATTTTCAATGACCACAATGTTATTGATTACCGATGGAATCTCATAAGGCGAAGTAGCCATGATAATTGTTATCCCTGAATCGGCGATCTCCTGTAAAAGATTGCCAAAATGCTGCCTCGAATTTACATCGAGCCCGGTAAGCGGTTGATCTAATAATAAAACCGACGGGCTTTTAATTAATGCCGAAGCTATTCGTAAACGTTTGGTTTCGCCATTTGATAGCTTAATGATCTCTTTGTCAAATAGCGATTTAAGATTAAGCCGGTCAATTACGCGTTCCAATGTCCAGTAATGGTGAGGCGCAGCTTTAAGTTCAATAGCAGCCAGGTATTGTTCAACCGTCAGGGCATCTTCCGAGTCTGAAGAATTAAAGCGTTGCTGATAGTAAAAGTCAGCAGTGTTAGAAAAATTCTTGAAATGATGCCTCGATTCAATTAATGCAATATGCTGCGAGGTAATAGTTTCGGCAGGATTGTGGTTTTCTGATGGTTGGAAATAATAATTTATAGCTCCGCCTGAAATGCTTTGTTTACCTGCAATGGCTTTAAGCAAAGCGCTTTTCCCCGAGCCGCTTTTGCCTATGATAGCCCAGTGCTGGTCTTTATTAACCGTTAATGATATATCATTAAGTATGCGCTGATTTTGAATTGAAGCACTAATGTGTTCAAGATATAGGAGTGGAGTCATGACGGTGGCAAATTAAAAAGCCTGTCAACAAAAAGCAAAGGTAAAATGTTATTCGTTTAAGTTAAGATGAGTGGCAATGGCGAAAAAGCAAAAGCATAGAAATACAAAACGTAAGTGGTCGGGTAATGTAACCGCCCACAGCAATGCAATGGACCTGAAAAAGGATGTGTTCAAATCGGGTGATCCTAAGAAAATTGCTAAGTCATTAAAACATTCAGCTGAGGAAAGCGACCGCAGAAAAGCATCACCTTTTCAGTCGGCCATGTCTATGCTTAATTTTTACATTAACCGGGCGGGAAAAAATCTGACGAAGAAAGAAAAGGAACCGTTAGAGAAAGCTAAAAACAAGTTGCGTAAATTATATCAACGCCCAACACAATAATATATTATGAAATCAATTGTTGCTTTAACAGGCGGATTAGCCGGAGCTTTAGCTGTAACAGCATTACATCAGCTGATCAAAAATACAGACCCTAAAGATGCACCCCGTATGGATTTACTGGGTATAGAAACGCTGAGCAAAATTGCCAGTCAAGTTGGCCTGGGTGCTAAGTTTCAAAAGAATGCTTATCCAATTACACTTGCAGGCGATATTATTGGAAATACGATCTATTACAGTGCTGTCGGTATGGGCAATAAATCAACATGGTTAAAAGGCTCAATAATGGGATTGGCTGCGGGTGTAGGTGCGGTTTATTTGCCCAAACCAATGGGCTTAAATCCTAGGCATAGTAACCGTACACAGAAAACTAAAGCCTTGTCGGTACTCTATTATCTAACAGGGGGCTTGGTGGCTGCAGGAGTTGTGCGACTACGTGGCTGCAGGAGTTGTGCGACTACTCAGTAAGAAAGAGAAGCCTTTAGTTAAAGCTTTGTAAGTCCGTGATTGTGCCTGGTACCATACAGCAGATAAAATATCAGCCCGACAACTGGTGCTATAAATAATACAGCTGACCAAAATATTTTTACCGGCATAAGCATATCTTTTCTTTTAGCCAGACTAATAATGGCAATTACCAGGATAATGAACCATAATATGATTAGTATGAGAAAAGTATTGAGTAATGTTGATGATAAACTATTCATTTAACTTTTTACTTTATAGTACAGTTAATAACTATATATGTTTATTATTCAAAACTATTGGCTATAGTTATAGGATGTTATTATTAAATGGTGGTGCTTTTAAAGTGTAAAAACACTTATTCTTTTAAAAAACTTGAGAAAGTTAAGGCTTTCTGGCTCGTAACGCGATTCAGGTACGCTTATTGTATTTATTATCACATCACTATTAAAATAATTTACCCTATGAAACGTTTACCTGTACTTTTATTCGCTTTAGCAATTATGTGTTTAAACAGCTGTGCTGTTGTTGGCGGTATTTTCAAAGCCGGAGCAGCTGTTGGTATTATTGCAGTTATTGTAGTTATTCTTATTATTATCTGGCTGGTATCATTATTCAGAAAGTAAGAGTTACAATTACAAATTTGACAAACAAACGCTAATCTCTGCCTGTTCTAAAATCACTATGGAAAACACACAAGCAATAACAATTGAAACATTAAATGATCTGGTAAAGATCAATAACGATCGTATAGAAGGTTTTGAAAAAGCTACAAAGGATCTGGGCGAAGGCCACGAGGATTTGAAAACGCTTTTCACAAGCCTGATTGGTGAGAGCCACCAAAATAAAATGGAACTAAGCACCGAAATTCAGGCACTTGGCCATGATATTGATAACACTACCAGCACAAGTGGTTCATTACACCGTACCTGGTTAGAGGTTAAAGCTGCTTTTACCGGCCACAGCACCCATAGCATACTTGAAGAGTGCGAGTTTGGCGAAGACGCTATTAAAAAAGCTTACAAAGATGCGCTTGAAGTAGAAGAAGTTCCTGCTTTTATTAAGGATATTTTAGTTAGGCAGCAACTGGCGCTTAATGCAGCGCATGATCAAATTAAAGCACTACGCGACGCTGAATAAGTTTTTTTACAAATATTTAAAAGCACATTGATTGTCAATGTGCTTTTATTGTATAAAAGGAGTAATATTGTAGCAGCTTACGATATTAACAGAAAAAGACAAAATAACATTCAATGAAAAACTACAAACTTATATTATTAGCAGTAGTTGGCGCTTGTACTTTCAGCGCATGCAGTGGCGACCATATGTCAGACAGTGGCAAAGATTCGGTAATGAATCATACAGATGTTCCATCAAACCTTGACACGTTCAGAGTAACTAATACCATGGGCGAGGCGAGTATGGTAGAAAGCGGTGGTTCTGGTGGTGCTCACATTAAAAAAGACACTACCCACATGAAGGTTAGAAGCGTGCCTGTAACTGCAACATCTACACCTGCCCCGGCAGCAACTGCAGCACCAGCAGATAGTACAGCAAAAGCAGCAACTCCAGCGGCTACTACAACTGATCCTAAGAAATAAATTTGTAAATTACACATAACAAGAAAGGCCCTGCAATTTGCAGGGCCTTTCTTGTATTAAAAAATGGGTTATTACATTTTTTTAGTAGTGTCTTTAGCCATTTTAGAAGTATCAGCTTTAACGCTGTCTTTTTTTACTGAATCAACTTTAACAGTAGAGTCAGTTTTAGTGCTGTCAACTTTAGTTGAATCAGTAGTAGTAGTTGAGCTGTTACCTTTGCAAGAAGCCATAGAAACTGCTACTAAAGCAACGATAGCTAATTTGAATGCATTTTTCATTTTTGTGAATTTTAATATTAAGTGATTAATAGTTTCTCTTTAATACCGGTATTTGAAAAAGGTAACCGTTAATTTTAAAAATTTTTAACAATTACCTTTAATCAGTTAAAAATCAATTATTTCTTTTCAGTAACTGATTTTTTTACTGTGGTTTTCTCCGTAGTTTTTTTGATGGTATCAACTTTAGAAGCTGAATCTTTTTTCGCAGTATCAACTTTAACGGTAGAGTCTACTTTTACAGTTGAATCTTTAGCAACAGTATCAGTTTTAGTAGAGTCGCTGCCATTACCAGATTTGTTGCCTTTGCATGCTACAAGTGAAGTTGATACGGCTAAGATAAAAAGTGCTGATTTAAGTGAAGTTTTCATAGCAATTATGTTGTTTTAAATCTTAATACCAGAAAACAAAAAAGGTAACCCGTTGTGGGTTACCTTTTTATTAAGATCTTGCTGATCAGCAAATATTACATTTTTTTAGTAGTATCAACTTTAGCAGTGTCAGTAGCTGTGCTGTCTTTAGCAGTAGAGTCTACAGTAGTAGTAGTTGTAGCAGTTGAATCAACTTTAGTTGAATCAGTGGTAGACGTTGAAGAGTTACCTGAACAAGCTGCAAATGATGCTGCTACTAAAGCTACGATAGCTAATTTTGCGAAATTTTTCATGTTTGTAAAATTAAAAGTTTGTGTTAAGTTACCATTAGTTAATACCTATAATTGCAAAAGGTAACCCGCTGCATTAAAAATTTTTCAATTAATTATTTTTGGAAACATTGGGTTACTATTTGCCTTAAATAGTATTAATAGTGAGTAAAGTGATAAAAGGTTCAGCACCAGCAGATAGCGAAGTTATACTTGGTATACTAAATAATTCAGACACGGTTTTAGAACGTTTATACGTTGCTTATTTCCCGATGGTGCTGCAACTGATCATCAATAACAACGGTAATGAAGACGATGCCAAGGATATTTATCAGGAGGCCATCATTGTTCTTTATAATAAGATAAAAAGCGGGGATTTTGAGCTTACCAGTAAGCTTAAAACATTTATATACTCGGTATGCAGGCGGCTTTGGCTTAAGCGGCTTAGCCAGTTGAACCGGTATGAGGGTGATATAAGGGATTTTCAGGATTACCTGCCGGTTGAGGATGATGTGGAAAAGCAAACAGACCGCGACCAGCAGTATAATAAAATGGAAAGCGCTCTGAAACAACTTGGCGAACCTTGCCGTACCATTATTGAAGATTTTTACATGCATGACCGTTCCATGCAGGATATATGCGAACGTTTTGGTTATACCAACGCAGACAATGCCAAAACGCAGAAATACAAATGTTTGCAACGGTTGAAAAAGTTATTTTTTCAGCTGAATTAACAGGTAGGAGGGAAACATGAAAGACAGGCATTTACACGAAGACATTGAGCGCTACCTTAAAGGGGAGATGAGCCGTGAGGAACGGATCAGCTTTGATGCGCTTAGGAAAGAAAATAAAGCGATTGATCGCGAAGTAAATGAGCATCGCCAGTTTGTTGGTATGCTTAAGCAATATAATGAGCGCCGCGAACTTGAACAGCGTTTAAATGCTATACATCAGGAAATTGATGTACAGGCATTGAAGGAAGAAGTTACGGTTCATCCTAATTTTATTGTTAAGCTTTGGCGCAATCACCACTCAAAAATTTCTGTTGCGGCTTCCATTGCTATTTTTGCCATGCTGGGTACGCTGTTCTTTACAGGATATTTCAGGGGCAACAATTCAAACTACACGCAGCTGCGTGCCGAACTTAATAACGTTAAACAACGTACCGACAGGTTAAGCCATGCTACCACATCATTGAAAAATGATTTGGAGAAAGGCCGTCGCGTTACTGATCCTGCTAAATTTGGTGGTACCAGTTTCATGATCTCTCCGAATGGTTACCTGGTAACTGCATCGCACGTTGTTAATGGCGCCGATTCTGTTTATGTTCAAAACGATGCAGGTGAAGCTTATCATGCACGTGTGATCTATACTGATCCGCGATATGATGTTGCCTTATTAAAAATTGACGATACTACCTTTAAAGCTGCTGCTGCCTTACCTTATTCAATTAAGAAGGCTGACAGCGAATTAGGCGAGGACGTTTTGACATTGGGTTATCCGGGTAACAGCCTTGTAATTGGCTCAGGTTATGTTTCTTCTGCAAACGGTTTCCGAGATGATACAACTGCTTACCAGGTATCTATCCCTGTAAATCCGGGCAATAGTGGTGCACCGCTGTTAGATAATAAAGGTAACGTGATCGGTTTCATCAGCGGTAAGGAAAGACAAGTTGAAGGTGCTGCTTTCGCTATCAAATCTCAATACTTATTAAAAGCTATTCACAGCATCCCTGCTGACTCAGTAGCCAAAAAGATCAACATCAATTCTAAAAATACACTTGCCAGCTTAAGCCGCAAGGATAAGATCAAGAAAATGAAAAATTACGTATACCAGGTTAAGGTATATTAAAATCACTCAACCCTTTTATATATAATTTAAACAGAATTGAAGAAGCTCCTATTTAGGGGCTTTTTTCGTTTCTACATTTAAGTCATTTGTCAACAGTCGTTTGTCATTAATTTCTATTATAGTTCAATTCTGAATAGTAGTAAATATATTTGTAAATAGTAAGTTAAACTTATAAGTTTGCCTTATTATTTATATCGAATGAAAATTCATGATCTGGCATCAGCTTTAAGGTTGGAAGTATCAAAGCTTCATAAAACCTTGCGTGTTCATACCAAGCTAAGTGAAGGGCTTTCTTTATCAGAAATTACAGCACTCTCACTGCTTTATTTTAACGGAACAGTTTATCCGTCTGAGTTGGCGGAGGTGTTGAGGATAAAGGCGCAATCGGTTTCGCAGGTAGTGGCCTTGCTTGACGAAAAAGGATTAATCGTAAGGACTCCTTCGGATATAGACAAGCGCAAAATAGCGCTTACGCTGTCGATGAAAGGAAAGCACCTGGTAGAAGAATCGCGCAGGCAGCGTGATAGCTGGTTAACAGAAGCTATGAATGCTACACTTAATAAACAGGAACTTGAGCTCCTGGAAAAAGCAGTAAAGGTTTTGGAAAAACTATCAGACTACTAATAAAAACAGATAAAATGATCACAACAATTGATAAGAAAACAGCTTTGGTTTTAATAGACTTGCAAAAGGGTATCGCAAGTATGCCGACAGCACACCCTTCGTCAGAAGTAATTGCAAAAGCAGCTGAATTGGTAAAAGCTTTTCGTGAAAAGGAATTGCCAATAGTATATGTAAATGTTAATCCTGTTGGCTCTAAATGGACACAGGTACGTGCCGATCAGCCAAGTAAAATGCCTAAAGATCCGGAAGCTGTAAAACAAACTATTGCCTCCATGACGGCAAACGGATTTTTTGATCTGGTGCCTGA
Source organism: Mucilaginibacter sp. KACC 22063 (assembly GCF_028736115.1). Classification (NCBI taxonomy): domain Bacteria; kingdom Pseudomonadati; phylum Bacteroidota; class Sphingobacteriia; order Sphingobacteriales; family Sphingobacteriaceae; genus Mucilaginibacter; species Mucilaginibacter florum. The sequence continues at coordinate 1,796,415 of NZ_CP117877.1, forward strand.
AATTGATGCCCGTGAAACGGATGTACATATCACTAAACACACCTGGAGCGCCTTTTTTAAAACAGACATACATCAAAAGCTTCAGGAACTGGAAGTTACCGGAATTGTATTAGCCGGTATTGCTACAAGCATAGGTGTAGAAGGTACAGCTCGCGATGCAAACATGAATGGCTACAACCTCACCTTTGCAAGCGATGCCATGACAGATCTGCATGCTTCGGCACATGAGCATAGCCTTTCACTTATTTTTCCGCGGATTGGAGAGGTCGGAACAACAGAAGAAATCATCACCAAACTAAACGAAATTTAAATGACAGAAGCTGTGAATAAGGAAAGTATCCAGTGGCGCTTCTTGCTGCCGCTGATACTTGGTACTATGCTTAACCCGCTAAATTCTACCATGCTGGCTACGGCATTAATGAATTTATGCCAATCGTTTAAAGTAAGCATAGGCCAGGGTGCTATCCTTATCACGTCATTATACATTACTTCCACAGTAGCTCAACCCCTGATGGGGCGGCTTGCTGATATATACAGTCCCAAGAAAATCAATACCATCGGTTTTGTACTGGCTTTAGCAGCGGCCATTGTTGGTATTGCGGCGCCGGGTTTCGAGTGGTTGATCGTGTCCAGAATATTATTAGGATTGGGTACCTCTGCGGCATATCCGTCAGCTATGGCTATCATTAACAGAAAATATGCTGAAGAAGGAAAGGCAGTTCCGGGTAGGGTATTAGGTATCATAGCTATATCGGCACAGGTAAGTATGGTACTCGGTCCGGTATTAGGCGGCTTACTTACCCAGTGGTTCAATTGGCGTGGGATATTTATGATCAATATACCGTGGGTAATTGTAGCCATCATACTATCGCAAGCAATACCTGATTATCCACCCGCTAAAGCCAGCAGAGAAACCAGCCTGTTTAAACGCCTTGATGTGGCAGGCATAACAATATTCAGCGGATTTCTACTTGCCTTGTTGTTTACACTCATCAATCACCAGTTTACATGGATTTTGCCGATAATATCAGTGGCATTATTTGTTATGCTGATACTGTGGGAAAGGAAACAGCCATCGCCGTTTATTGATGTGCGTTTGCTGGCTTCAAAACCTGCATTGCTGATGGTTTATCTGCGTACATTAGCTACAACTTACATCCTCTACCAGGTGCTTTACGCCATACCGCAATGGTTGGAAGGTGTTAAGCTGTTATCGCCTGCTAAAACTGGTTTAATGATGCTGCCCGAATCGGCAATGGCCATGTTATCTGCCTACCTGATTGCTAAAAGCAAAAATATTTTCGGTCAAAATTTAACAGGCGTAACCGTGATGCTATTAGCCTGCATTGGTTGGTTCACGCTTGGTCATGGCAGCAGTATCATTTATATTTTAGGTATTACGTTGATTTTAGGCATTGCCGAAGGTGTGAATATCATTGCCAACCAGGCGCTGCTTAATCAGGAAGCGCCGCTTGCACAAAAAGGGGTATCATTTGGGTTGATGCGTACCTTTGGTTATTTAGGCGCAATTGTATCAAGCACACAAATTAAAATGCTATTTCATAACGGAGTAAGTGATCAAAGCTTTCATCTGATAGGCGTATTTACCATCTGCTCCAGCTTGTTGCTGACAGTACTACTTATACCACTGTGGTTTAGAAGGAAAGTGTTGCAGGCTGGTAGCTAAAACGCTATCTATCCACCTCGCCCAACACAAAATCGATTGAGCCGATAATAGCGATCAAATCAGCGATCATCACGCCTTTTGAAATGGCCGGAACAACAGACAGGTTATTAAAGCTTGGTCCGCGGGCTTTAGCACGGAAGGGTACTTCGGTACGGCCGTCTGCAATAAAATAAAAGCCAAGCTCACCTTTTGCACCTTCGGCACGCATATAAAAGTCTTGTGCTTTAGGAGTAATCTTGCGCGGCATTTTTGCACGGGGATCAAAGTCTGGTGTACGTTTTAATTCTTTCTGTAGGCGGTCAAGGCATTGCTCTATGATCTTTAAAGATTCGGCTACCTCATCAACACGCACTTTGTAACGGTCCCAGCAGTCGCCAAGTTTCCCCATTTCTCCTTTGCCAACTGGGATATCAAAGTCAATCTCCGGATAGGCAGAATAATTATCTATGCGGCGCAGATCCCATTTAATACCAGAGCCACGAAGCACTGGCCCTGAGCAGCCGTACTGAATGGCTACATCATGTGGTAAAACGCCCACGCTGGCAGTACGCTTTATAAATATCTGGTTGTCGGTTAAAAGTTCGTTCAGTTCTTTTAGTTTAGGTTTAAAATAATCTACAAACTCGCGGCAACGTTCTTCAAAACCAACCGGCAGATCGTAAAATAAGCCGCCCACCCAAATGTAATTATATAACAGGCGCGAACCTGAAGCCCATTCCAACATGTTCATAATGTGTTCACGGTCGCGGAAACACCATAGAAACGGCGTAAAAGCACCAATATCAATGCCGTAAGTGCCAATAGCAATAAGGTGCGAACCAATGCGGTTCAACTCGCTAACCAGAACGCGTATATATTCCACCCGTTTGGGAATCTCTTTATCAATACCCATCATACGCTCAACACCCATTACCCATGCATGTGCATTGGTCATGGATGCCAGGTAATCCATACGGTCGGTAAAGGGGATGGTCTGCTGATAGGTAAGCGACTCGGCATGTTTCTCGAAACAACGGTGCAGGTAACCCATATGTGGGATTACCTCCTTAACAATCTCGCCATCGGTGATCAGTTCAAGCCTTAATACACCATGCGTAGACGGGTGCTGAGGCCCCATGTTGAGGATCATATCCTCAGTGGCAGCCTCGGCTATTTTTTTGTTGTATCGTTCTAATGCTTCGTTATAATTCATTTCAATTTAGGTTTGTCATTGCGAGGAACGAAGCAATCTCATTTATTCTGAGGAGATTGCCACGCTACCGCTCGCAATGACATAACGGCGGAAATCAATCAATCTTTATCCCTTTATAGTACTCCGCGTTTTTATAATCTTTTCTTAAAGGGTAACCTTCCCAATCATCCGGTAAAAGTATGCGGCGCAGATCGGGATGCCCTTCAAAATAAATGCCCACTAAGTCAAAAGCTTCACGTTCATGCCATTCTGCCGTGCGGTAAACACTGCTCAGGCTCGGGAATGATGGCAGATCATTAATATCACGGCCATGTTCTTTGATTACTTTTAAGGTAAGCTGGGTTTTATAAGGGATTGATGACAGGTTATACACCACGCCGAATTTCCCCGCATCGATGCCATAATCTACCCCTGATAAGCAAGCCAGGAAATCAAAATAAGTTGCTTCATTATCACGAAGCTCGAGGCATACCTCGGCTATTCTGGCCGGATCAATAAGCAAAGCAGGCTGTAACATACCAGCCTCTTCGCCTGTAATGATATCACTGCCGAACTTTGCAGTAAGCAAATTTTTGATCTCTTCCATACTCATGGAGCTAACCTAACAATCTTCCAGGTTTTTTTGTCGGCTTTTTTGTAAACAATACGGTCATGCAGGCGGCTTTGGCGACCCTGCCAAAACTCAACCAATTGCGGTTTTAAAATATATCCGCCCCAGTGCGATGGTTTAGGCACTTCGCTATCTGCATATTGCGCCTCTAATTGCTGCATTTTGCTCTCAATAACAGTTCTGTCGGCAATTTCCTGGCTTTGCGGCGAAGCTAATGCACCTATCTGGCTCAATTTAGGACGACTATGAAAGTAAGCTTCTGATTCCTCCTTGCTTACTTTTTCAATAGTGCCTTCAATCCGTACCTGTCGCTCCATTTCGCCCCAAAAGAAAACAATAGATGCTAAAGGATTTTTAGCCATTTCTCTTCCCTTACGGCTCAGGTAGTTGGTATAAAATATAAAACCTTCCTGCGTAAAGCCTTTTAAGAGTAAAATACGTGCCGATGGCCTGCCGTCGTTAGTAGCTGTGGCCAACGTCATGGCATTAGGCTCGTGTATGCCCGCTTTCATTGCATCGTTAAACCATTTTTCAAACTGCTTTATAGGGTCTTGGCTAACTTCCTTTTCTGTAAGCCTGGCTGCGGCATAATCTTGTCGCAGGTTTTGTAATTCCTTTTGATCCATCATTGCAAATCTACAAATACGTAACTGTAAAATTTCATGACGAAGGTCACCTTATCCTTGCGTTTTTATAAAAAAGAACATTAATTTAACGTTCGTGTTATAATTACATAAACAGATTTGATATGCTAAGCACAATTGCACCAGCCGCGGGCAGGCTTTTAATATCTGAGCCCTTTATGATGGACCCCAATTTTAAGAGGTCAGTAATACTCCTGACTGAATATTCCGACTTAGGGGCAATGGGTTTTGTGCTTAATCATCAGAGTGAATATATGATTGGCGATTTGCTGCCGGATATTTCTTATTCTGAGTTGCCTGTATATGTTGGCGGCCCTGTTGCTAATAATACATTGCACTTTGTACACCGCTGTCCTGATAAAATACCAGGCGGAACCGAGCTTTGGGACGGTATGTATTGGGCCGGTGATTTTGAAGTAGTTAAAGAACTGATTAACACCTACCAGTTAACTGACGATGAGATTAAATTTTTTGCCGGTTATTCTGGCTGGACACAAGGCCAGCTTGATGCTGAGTTGCAGGAAGACACCTGGATTGTAGCGAATAAGTTTAGCCCGGATATTATATTTACGCATGATGAGCAGAACCTGTGGAAAGAGGTAGTGATTAGCCTCGGCCAACGCTATGCGCACATTGCTAACTTCCCGGAAAACCCGATGCTTAATTAAGCCAAATTAAACTTCCAGTTCACCTTTGCCCTGGCGGATGATTTCGAATTCTCCGCCGGTGCAATCGACCACTGTTGATGCAATATTACCGCCGTAACCACCATCAATTACGATATCGACAAGGTCGCGGTACTTTTCATAGATCAGTTCCGGATCAGTTGAATATTCAATGATCTCATCCTCATCATGAATAGAGGTAGAAACAATAGGATTGCCCAATACACGTACAATCTCCCGTGCTACGTTATTATCCGGCACACGTATACCAACCGTTTTCTTATTAGAGCTTAACATTTTTGGCACCATATGGCTGGCGTTAAAAATAAAAGTAAACGGCCCTGGCAAAGATTTTTTTAATACCCTGAAGGTAGTATTATCAATTGGCTTGGTATAGTCGGCTATGTGGCTTAGGTCATAGCAAATGAAAGAAAAATTCGCCTTGTCGGGTTTGATATTACGTATCCGACAAATTTTTTCAATAGCACGATGGTTGGTGATATCACAACCCAAGCCATAAACGGTATCAGTAGGGTAGATGATCACGCCACCTTTGCGCAGTACATCAACCACTTGTTCAATTGCCTTCGGGTTAGGGTTTTCGGGATATATTCTGATTAGCATGATAATATAGCAAACTTAAGCAACAAATGGTTTTAAAAAAGAAAGAGGCTGCCATTGGCAGCCTCTTTCTTTAAAGTTTAATATCGATTAAGCTTGTTTTGTAAACTGTACGCTGATATCTAATTTAATATCATCGCCTAAAACGATAGAACCTGCTTCGGTTACACCATGCCAGGTTAAACCAAATTCTTTACGGTTGATTTTACCGGCTACTTCAAAACCTGCTTTGTGGTTGCCATAGAAGTCGGTAGCTGTACCACCGTGCTCTACATCAAGGGTTACTGATTTAGTAACGTCTTTAATTGTAAGATCGCCGGTTAATTTGAAATCGCTGCCTGATTTGGTGAACGATGTAGATTTAAAAGTAATTTTTGGATATTGTTCAGCATCAAAGAAATCAGCTGCTTTCAGGTGCTGATCGCGTTGTTCCTGATTAGTGTCAATACTGTCAACGTCTAATGTAAATTCGATGTTTGCATTTTCAAACTCGTCACCTTCAGTTTCAGCAGTACCTTCAAATTTATTGAATGAACCTGTTACTGTTGAAATTACAAGGTGTTTAATTTTAAATTGTACCTCTGAGTGCATTGGGTCTAATACCCATTTTGTTGTTGCCATGGTATGATTGTTTTAAATTATAATCAAAGTTAAAAATATATGTTTAAACATGTATTAAGCTTCAACTAAGTTTACATTAACAAGACAATAACGAAAATGTATGTAATTTGTTTTAAAACATGGAAAGCTGGCTATCATTACTGCCGTCATCAACACGCACTTTATTAACCAGCAAATGTGCCTGGCGGGTAGGCTCCGGTATTCGGTAACCTTTAATGCAGTTCTTTATAATATCAACGCTTTGCCCCATGCTTACCCGATGGCCGGGTGATATAAAAATAGGGTTACAGTTCTTTTTAGTGCGAAGCGCTACACCGACAACCTGATCGCGATCGTACATCAGGCTTTGAGCAAATACCGCGTTTGCCGGTTCTGCATATTTGCCGCTTAACCTGCTTTTGGCGCTGCCTATTGACGGAATGTCTGTCAGTAAGCCGAAGTGTGTGGCGATACCTAAACGGCGTTCATGCGCAATACCTTGCCCGTCAAGCACCATTAAGTCTGGTTTTACTTCAAGCTTGTTCCATACTTCAAGCAGTGCTGGCACTTCTCTGAAAGCCAATAAGCCAGAGATATAAGGAAACGTTGTAGTCGTTTTTACAGATGCACTTGTGATAAAGGTCATTTCCGGATACTTCAGTAGTATGATTCCTGCATAAACTACATCTGTGTATTTGTTAAAAGAGATATCAGCACCACCGATGATTTTAATTTCTTTATCAAGCGGCTCAATATTTATTTGCTGCCTCAATTGGTTTTGGTAAGCAATGGCCTGGGCAGGAGTGAGGCTTTGATAATCAGAAGGCGAAATATTATTGATCATTTGTTTATACAAACAAAAAAGCCTTTGGTTGTTCACCAAAGGCCCTACAAATTTTTTCAATAAAGGTTAACCCAAATATGATTTCAGGATTTTACTCCTTGAAGTGTGTCTTAGTCTTTGCAGTGCTTTGTCTTTAATCTGACGTACGCGCTCACGTGTTAAATTGAATTTTTCGCCAATTTCTTCAAGTGAAAGCGGATGGTTGGTGCCAAGGCCGAAGAAAAGAACGATAATTTCGCGCTCGCGCTCTGTCAGTGTTGACAGTGAACGTTTGATCTCTTCTGACAACGACTCGTTAATTAAGATAGAGTCCGTGTTTGGTTCCTGGTTCTCCAGTACGTCAAGCAACGTATTTTCTTCACCTTGTACAAACGGGGCATCCATTGAAACATGGCGGCCTGAATTGCTCAGGGTATCAGAAATTTTATCAACAGTGGTTTCCAGGATATCGGCAAGCTCTTCTGGTGAAGGCTCACGCTCATACTCCTGCTCTAATTTAGAGAATGCCTTGCTGATTTTGCTTAATGAACCTACCTGGTTTAGCGGAAGGCGCACAATACGTGATTGTTCGGCAATAGCCTGCAAAATAGACTGACGGATCCACCATACTGCGTAAGAGATAAACTTAAAACCCTTGGTTTCATCGAAACGTTTAGCTGCTTTAATTAAGCCTAAATTACCTTCATTGATCAGGTCGCCAAGTGTAAGGCCCTGGTTTTGGTACTGTTTTGCTACGGAAACTACGAAACGTAAGTTGGTTTTGGTTAAGCGTTCTAACGCGGCCTGGTCGCCTTCGCGAATTTTTTGCGCTAAAATTACTTCTTCTTCGGCAGTGATTAGGTCAACCTTACCAATTTCGTGCAAGTATTTGTCCAGTGACTGGGACTCACGGTTGGTAATGGATTGCGTGATCTTGAGTTGTCTCATCTATTTTTATTACCTCGATTCTTTGATATAGAATTGAACGTGCAAAGGTATGAAAAGTTACCCGTAAAGTAAATAATATTTTGAAACGCTCAAAATATTACAGCATACTTACCTAAAGCTCGTTAATATGTAGTATTTCCTTTATTCTGATGCCTTTTTCTGTATGTTGAACGGTGCAGCATTCATTCACCGGATCATGTTCTAAATAAAGTATATAGTCGTTATCTGCAGCCTCTTTAAAGAAAAGTTTACGCTCTGTCATGGTGGTTAACGGAAACATGTCATAAGCCATTACATAAGGAATAGGTAAATGCCCAACAGAAGGCAGCAGATCGGCCATATAAAGTATTTTATGCCCTTTATAACTAATCAGCGGCAGCATCATTGATTCGGTATGGCCCGAAGCAAAACGCACATCAAAATTATCCATGAAACTGGTTTGCTCCGTTACATCAATAAAATTAAGCTGTCCGTTTTCCTGTATAGGCAAAATATTTTCTGATAGAAACGAAGCTTTCTCCCGCTCGTTAGGATTTACCGCCCAATCCCAATGTTTGGCGTTGCTCCAGTATTTTGCATTTTTAAACGCCGGTACAAGCTTTTCTCCATCACGAATTACGGCACCACCTACATGGTCGAAATGTAAGTGCGTTAAAAAAACATCCGTAATGTCATCAGCACTGAAACCATGTTTAGACAGAGATTTATTCAGGGTAGTATCGCCATGCAGATAATAATGACTGAAAAATTTATCGCTTTGTTTATTGCCTATTCCAGTATCTATCAGAATAAGGCGGTTGCCGTCCTCAATCAGCAAGCAGCGCATGGCCCAGGTGCACATGTTGTTTTCATCTGCCGGGTTAGTTTTCTGCCAGATAGATTTTGGCACCACGCCAAACATAGCGCCACCATCTAACTTAAACAAGCCTGTATCAATGGTATATAGCTTCATTTTAGTAGTGAAGTTGGTAAAGCTGAATCAGGAATTAGTTTTACAATAATGAGATAACAGCAGTACCGTTTCTTACTCAGAGTTATAAAAAAAGTCCGGGAGATAAGTGTCTTCCGGACTTTTTTATTTCGACTATTATAAGTGTATGCATTCGCCGTAAGCATCAGCTGCGGCTTCCATTAATGCCTCGCTCATGGTAGGGTGAGGGTGAACGGTTTTAATAATATCGTGGCCGGTAGTTTCAAGTTTACGTGCGGCAACAACTTCAGCAATCATCTCGGTCACGTTGAAACCCACCATGTGTGCACCTAAAAACTCACCGTATTTGGCATCAAAAATTACTTTAACAAAGCCGTCTTTCGCACCTGCTGCGCTGGCTTTACCAGATGCAGAGAATGGGAATTTACCTACTTTAATTTCGTAACCTGCTTCGCGGGCAGCTTTTTCGGTGTAACCTACAGAAGCAACTTCTGGCGAGCAGTAAGTACAACCAGGAATGTTGTTATAATTGATCGGTTCAACATGCAGGCCTGCAATTTTTTCAATACAGGTAATAGCCTCGGCAGATGCAACGTGTGCCAGCGCCTGGCCCTTTACAATATCACCGATGGCATAGATGCCGTCAACGTTGGTTTTGTAATAATCGTCAACCAATACTTTACCTTTGTCAGTCTTAACGCCAAGTTCTTCAAGGCCTAAGCCCTCAAGGTTGGTGCTGATACCGATAGCAGATAATACTACTTCGGCTTCTAATACTTCCACGCCTTTTGCAGTTTTAACGTTCACTTTGCAAAGCTCGCCGCTGGTATCAACAGACTCAACAGTTGAGCTGGTCATGATATTGATGCCTTGCTTTTTAAGGCTGCGTGCCAGTTGTTTAGAAACATCCTCGTCTTCAAGCGGAACAATGTTATCTAAAAACTCAACAACTGTTACTTTAGTGCCAATTGAATTATAGAAATAAGCAAACTCGATACCGATTGCACCTGAACCAACTACTACCATTGATTTTGGTTGCTGCGGAAGGTTCATGGCCTGGCGGTAACCGATGATCTTTTTGCCATCCTGTTTAAGATTTGGCAGTTCGCGGCTACGGCCGCCAGTAGCCAATATAATATGTTTAGCCTGGTACTCAGATGTAGCGCCATCGTTGCCTTTTACTTCAACAACGCCTTTGCTTTTTAATTTACCTGTACCATAGATCACATCGATCTTGTTTTTCTTCATCAGGAACTGAACGCCCTTGCTCATGCCATCGGCAACACCGCGACTGCGTTTAATTACAGATTCGAAATCAACAACACCCTGGCCTTCTATTTTAATGCCATAATCAGCCGAATGATTAATATATTCAAATACCTGTGCGCTCTTTAATAAAGCTTTAGTAGGGATACAGCCCCAGTTAAGGCAGATACCGCCCAATGATTCTCTTTCAACTACTGCGGTTTTAAAACCTAATTGGGAAGCACGGATTGCAGCAACATAGCCACCCGGACCAGACCCTATAACAATTACATCGTAGTTCATAGTTATACTGATTATGCTTTTTTAATGTGTGCCAAAACTAATCAAAAACACTGACATGCGAAACCCTATTAAACACGCATGCTTTAACATGACGCTGGTGTTATATATACATACTTAAAAGGTAGTTTTATTGTAATTTTTTAATTACAGGTAATGTTTAAATTCGTGAAATAGTGCCTCAATACAATTCAATAGCCAATTTGTTTAGCGATACTAATATTTAGTTTATATAGATTTGATATTGTTAACATTAACTTAACATTAGCCCTTTTCTATTTCTTATCTTTGCGCGTTATTTAAACATAAGTTAAACAAACAAACAAAGCATGAGAAAACAGATACTTCTCTCTGTATTATTTTTATTTGCTGCGGTAGTTTCCTTTGCACAGGTTACTACAGGTAGTTTTACAGGCACCATTAAAGATTCAAAAGGTTTGCCGCTACCAGGCGCAACCATTGTTGCTACACATGTGCCAACCGGTACTAATTATAGTACTACATCTCGTGGTAATGGTGATTTCACTATTCCAAACGTAAGAGCAGGTGGCCCTTACACCGTAAAGATCAGCTTTATTGGTTTTGCCACCCGTACTTTTACAGACCTTAACGCAAGTTTAGGTACACCAACCAAATTGGACATTACTTTATTAGACGAAGGTAAAACCCTTGCAGAAGTAAATGTTACAGCAGCTAAAAAAGGCAGCGTTATCAGCGCTGAAAGAAAAGGCCCTTCAACTAACGTTTCTGCACGTGAAATTCAAAGCCTTCCTACCATTACCAGGAGCGTACAGGATTTTGCACGTTTAACGCCACAGGCTGTTTCTGTAAATAGCAGTTCTGATGGTAGCCCGCTTGGTATCCAGTTTGGTGGCCAAAGCAATAAATTTAACCAATTTACGGTTGACGGTGCCATGAGTAATGACGTTTTTGGTTTGGCTAACAGCGGTACCAATGGTGGCCAGGCTGGTGCAAACCCTATTCCAATCGAATCTATCCAGGAGTTACAGATTGTGCTTGCACCTTATGATGTTACCCAAGGCGGTTTTACCGGTGGTGGTATCAACGCAGTAACTAAAAGCGGTACCAACGAAGTTCATGGTTCAGCTTATGGTTATTTGCAAAATCAAAATTTTGTAGGCAAAAGCCCAAGTACCGATTTAAAGTATCAGAATTTTAAGAATAACACTTATGGCTTTACTTTGGGTGCGCCAATTGTTAAAAATAAATTGTTCTTCTTCGGTAACTACGAGCGTATAGACAACTCTACGCCGTTAGCCAATGATCCTGCTCAGGCTGGTTCCGGATCTAAATTTGATCCTGCTGTATTACAACAGTTACGTGACTTTGTACAAAAGACTTATAATTTCGATATCGGTGACAGCTACGGTAACATTAACAAAAACCAAGGGTCACACTATGCTTTCGGTCGTTTAGACTGGAATATCAATGATAGAAATAAGTTAACTGTACGCCATAGCTATTCAGATGGTGAAAACTTCTCGATCAGCCGTAGCCCTACAACCATATTTTTTACCAGCAACGGTTATACATTTAAAACCAAAAATAATTCGGCAGTTGCAGAGTTGAACTCAAGCTTTAGCAGCGGCGCATCAAACGTATTGCGTTTAACTTATACAGCTACCCGTGACAGGCGTTCTACTGCCGATTTTCCTCAGGTGTATATTCAGGAAAGTGGTTTAAATTATAATTTTGGTGGTGATGGTTCATCAGTAAGAAACAGCCTTGCACAAGACAGCTGGACATTGACTGATAACTTTACCATTTACAAAAACAAACACACCATTACTTTTGGTACTGATAACTTATTGTACAAATCAAACAACGTATTCCTGCAATACTATTATGGTTACTACAATAAATACACTTCCATAGCTCAATTTGAGAATAATCAGCAACCTCCTGCTAACTACAGTGCTTATTACTCAAATGCTGGTGGTAATGATAATGCCAATCAAATTTTAAAAGCAGCTCAATTAGCGGTTTATGGCCAGGATGTTTGGAGCATAAGCGACAAATTTAAATTGACTTACGGTTTACGTATTGATATGCCGGTGTTTTTAAATAGCCCTGCTGAAAACGTTGCATTTAATGCCACTGCTATTGCACAACAATACGGTGTACAAACCAACAAGGCGCCAAAATCTACGCCGCTGTTTGCACCAAGAGTCGGCTTTAACTATGATGTTAACGGCGATGGTACTACCCAATTACGTGGTGGTGCAGGTATATTTACCGGCCGTGTACCTTTTGTATGGATCTCTAACCAATATGGTGGTACAGGTGTAACAATTACCAAATTCACAGCTGGTAATAGTACTAACCCATCTATTTCCAACATCAAGTTTCACTACGATCCCAATGATCCGCATTTAGGTGCTCAATTAGGCGCAAGTAATGCTCCAAGTGAAATTGACTTAACAGATAAAAACTTTAAGTTTACGCAAACTGTACGTGCTAACTTTGCAATCGATCAGAAATTGCCTTTCTGGGGATTGATCGGAACTTTAGAGGGTATTTACACTAAAAAGATCAACGATATCAATTATCAGAATCTTAACTTAACTACTAACGTAACTAATGTTACTTTAGGTAACACAACCCGTCCGTTCTATAACTTCACCCGTGCAAATAACAGTTATACTGATGTTATTTACATGACTAATACCAGCAAAGGTTACGCATATAACTTAACTGCACAGATTCAGAAACCATTTTCTAAAGGTTGGTCAGGAAGTATCGCTTATACCTATGGTCATTCAACCTCACTTAATGATGGTACAAGCTCAACCGCTATTTCTAACTGGCGTTTTGCTTACAATGTTAACGGTTTAAATAGCCTGGACGTAAGCCGTTCCAACTATGATCCGGGATCACGTGTGGTAGGTTATGTTTCTAAACGTTTCTCATACCTGAATAACAGAATGTCAACAACTGTTGGTTTAGTTTACATCGGTCAGTCTGGTCAAACTTTGTCTTACCTGTATAACCAAAACATCAATGGTGATGACGCTTCAAGCAAAGGTTCTTCAGCTGACTTAGTTTATCTGCCAACTACCTTGGCTCAGGCTCAGTTTGCACCATTAAAATCTGGTACTACTACCATAAGCCCACAACAACAGTTTGATGATTATATGGCTTATGTTAACAGTAACCCATATTTGAAAAAACACCTTGGCCAAAATACTCAGCGTAATGGCGACAGGTTGCCTTGGGAAAATCACTTTGACTTAAAAGTACAACAAGACTTCAGAGTTTACAAAACTCATACTTTGTCTGTAACATTTGATGCCATGAACGTTGGTAACTTATTAAATAAAGATTGGGGACATTCATATTATGCAAGCAACCAGTCTGTATCATTATTTCAAGTAGTTACACAAGGTGCTAATCCTACTTTCAACTTCGACAAAACAAAACTTAACACAGTTGAAGGCAAACAACAAGCTTACATTTACAACGACTATTTATCTCGTTGGAGAGGTCAGTTAAGTGTTCGTTACTCATTCTAATCATTAGAAAAAGTACATCATGCAAAGGCCCTGGATATTATCCGGGGCCTTTGTTGTTTATAATGAAAAGTATAAAATACTTGTCTGCTAATAAATCAGCGCTTACTGGTAAATAAACTCGCCAAACTCAGATCGGATAGTCACTTGTTTGGTAGCTGCGCTTTCTACACGACCTACTATTTGAGCAGAGATATTAAAGCTTTCGGAAATGGCAATGATATCCTGGGCAATCTCCTGCGGAACGTATAATTCCATACGGTGCCCCATATTAAATACCTTGTACATTTCCTGCCAGCTGGTACCAGATTCTTGTTGTATCAGTTTAAACAATGGCGGGACATCAAACAGGTTATCTTTAATTACATGCAGGTTATCAATAAAGTGCAGTACTTTAGTTTGCGCACCGCCGCTGCAATGTACCATACCATTAATTTGTGAACGGTATTTATCAAGTATGGCTTTAATTACCGGTGCATAGGTGCGGGTAGGAGATAGTACTAATTTACCGGCATCTACGGTTTCACCATTGCCGATATCAATTTTATCGGTAAGTGATTTACTGCCTGAGAATACCAGATCAAAAGGAACGGCAGGGTCAAAACTTTCTGGATAATCGGTTGCCAATTGCTTGCCAAATACATCATGACGGGCAGATGTTAATCCGTTGGAACCCATGCCACCGTTGTATTCACTTTCGTAAGTGGCTTTTCCGTAAGAAGCCAGCCCGACAATAACATTGCCCGCTTTGATGTTTGCATTATCAATTACATCGCTGCGCTGCATACGGCAGGTAACAGTCGAGTCTACGATAATAGTGCGTACCAGGTCGCCAACATCGGCAGTTTCGCCGCCTGTAGAATATATCCCAATACCTGCATTGCGCAGTTCGGCTAAGATTTCTTCTGTGCCGTTGATTATCGCAGCAATAACTTCACCCGGAATCAAATTTTTGTTCCGCCCTATAGTTGATGATAATAGTATATTATCTACAGCGCCAACGCAAAGCAGGTCGTCCACATTCATAATAATGGCATCCTGTGCAATTCCCCGCCATACCGAAATGTCACCGGTCTGCTTCCAATATAAGTACGCTAATGAAGATTTTGTACCGGCACCATCAGCGTGCATTATATTGCACCAATCGGCATTGCCGCCTAAAATATCGGGGATGATCTTACAAAAAGCTTTGGGAAAAATACCTTTATCAATGTTTTTGATGGCATTATGTACATCATCTTTTGATGCGGATACGCCTCGTTGGTCATACCTTTGCGAAGAAATCATGCTTCAAATATACGCATATCAGTACTTTTATACGTTAATTTATTAAATTGCAGCCCTTCCCGTTCTATTATGTTAAAAACCATTCTTCACTATATAAACGTTAACCGTTGGCGGTTAATAAAGATCAGTAAGAATAATTTTCTGATTTATTGCAGTGTTTTCGTTGGCCTTATGGGCGGCCTGGCAGCTGTAGCGCTTAAATATCTGGTCCATTTTATGGAAGATCTGAGCCGGAATATTGGTGCTCATGTACCATTTCACTTCATGTACATCTTCCTGCCTGCATTGGGTATTTTACTTACTATTTTATACCAGCACCTGGTTAACCGCGACCAGATACAGAAGGGTATAGGCACTATTATATTTAATATCAAACGCAACAAAGCGAATATGAAGTTTAATAATGTGTATTCGCATTTGATAACCAGTTCGCTTACTGTAGGCTTCGGTGGCTCATCTGGTTTGGAGGCGCCTATTGTTTCAACAGGTGCAGCTATTGGCTCTGTAACAGGCCGTTTTTTTAAACTGACCACCCACCAAAAATCTTTGCTTATTGCAGCAGGCGCTTCTGCCGGTATCGCTGCTGTTTTCAACAGCCCGATTGCAGGTGTGCTTTTCTCACTGGAAATTTTATTAGGAGAGATCAGTATCCCTACATTTATTCCACTTTTAATTGCTTCTGCAACGGGGGTGGTTGTGGCTAAGATCCTTTATTCAAGACAATTGTTTCACTTGGCTACCGAAGGCTGGCATTTGCAGGCTTTACCCTTTTATTTATTGTTAGGGCTTTTAAGCGGATGGACAGCGATATATATCAGTAACGTTGCACATAAGCTGGAAAAAGGAATTTTTAAGAAACAGAATCGTTATGTAAGGGCCGTACTTGGCGGCTTGATTTTAGGTGTGATCATTTTGATCTTCCCGCCATTGCTTGGTGAGGGATACCATTATCTCCAGGAAGTGTTGAATGGAAATATCAATGTACTACAGGAAGAATCTTTGTTTAGTACATGGTTGCAACACCCATTAATTATGGCAGGATTTATTGCTGCGCTGGTATTTATGAAGGTAATTGCAGCAGGCATTACGCTGGGCTCGGGTGGTAATGGCGGTACTTTTGCACCTACTATGTTCACCGGTGCATTTTTAGGGCTTTTTGTGGCTTATGCCGTAAACCTTACAGGTTGGGTACATCTTAATACCAGTAACTTTATTGCAGTAGGCATGGCAGGTGCATTAAGTGGTGTTTTACATGCGCCTTTAACAGCAATCTTCCTTATTGCCGAAATCACCGGCGGTTATATTCTTTTCATTCCGCTGATGATTGTTTCTGCAATATCTTACATCATTGCAAGGCTGTCAAACTCACACAATATGTATTGGCATGACCTGATACATGAGAAAAATGTGCGCCCGGATAAAGATTATGAAATGCTGACCGCCATAGAGATCAGGAAAGTTGTAAACCGGAAATATACTGCCGTAAAACGCAACAGGCCGATCAAAGAACTTTATAAGTTAATGGCTGAAACCAGCACAAACATTTTTGCCGTATTGGATGATGAAAAGCATTTGCAAGGCGTTGTACTGTTAGACGAACTACGTAAACGGATAGTAGATGGCACCTTATCTGCCACTGCTACAATAGAAGACCTGATGATTGAGCCGCCTGCCGTTATTGAATATAATCAGAGCGCTGAGGATGTAATGGACTTATTTGATACGCTGGATGTTTGGCAACTGCCCGTAGTATATCATGGAAGGTTTGTTGGCTTTGTATCGAAATCAAACATGTTGACCGAATACCGCAAGGTTTTAATAGGGCAGCATCACCAGCCGGATCCTTTTGGACATTGATAAACAAAAAACGCCGTCATCTATCAACGGCGTTTTTTGTTTAAGAGCTATTTAATAAATAATAACTCTCTGAATTTTGGCAAAGGCCATAGGTTATCGTCAACCAGTTGTTCCAGTTTGTCTACATGGTAACGTATGCTCTGGAAATATGGCTTTACCGTTTCATCATAAGCTATTGCTTTTTCGCGAGTGCCTTCAATGCTATTAGCTTTTTTGCGTTCTTCCAGCATTTGATCAGCATTGGTTTTAATGAAATTGATGTGCTCTGCCAGTTTGGTTATAATATCTAACTGAGCAGCATAGCTTGATTTATCAAGGCCTATTTCTTTTAGGCCTTTCACGTTTTCAACCAGTTTGCTCTGATACTCAATAGCAGCCGGGATAATTACACTGTTGACCAGTTCGCCAATTACACGGGCTTCTATTTGCAGTTTCTTGTAGAATTCTTCTAACAAAATATCATGGCGGGCATGTGCCTCGCGGCGGGTGAAAACGCCGGTATCTTCGAAAAGCTTTTCTGTTTTCTCAGCAACCAGTACATCAAGTGCTTTAGGGGTTGTTTTAATGTTTGATAAACCACGGCCCTCTGCCTCTTTTTCCCACTCTGCACTGTAGCCGTTACCCTCAAAGCGGATTGCCTTCGATTCTTTGATATAGCGTTTGATTATAGTAAGCAGGGCAACGTCTTTCTTTTCGCCTTTGCGCAGCAGTTTGTCAACATCAACCTTAAACTTCTTTAATTGATCTGCTACGATCAGGTTAAGGATGGTCATCGGATTGGCTGAATTTGCAGATGAGCCTACGGCACGTAATTCAAACTTGTTACCTGTAAATGCAAAAGGAGAGGTGCGGTTACGGTCGGTATTGTCTTTTAAGATTTGCGGAATTTTTGGGATACCTTGCCATAAAGATGCTTCGTCCTTAAGTTTTTTGCTGATGCGTGATGTTTCGATCTCGTCTAATACATCACTAAGCTGGCTTCCCAGGAAAATAGAGATAATAGCCGGGGGAGCCTCATTTGCCCCCAGGCGATGGTCGTTATTAACCGAGGCTATAGATGCCCTTAACAGGTCTGCATGTTCTGATACTGCCTTTATGGTGTTCACAAAAAAGGTAAGGAACATCAGGTTGTTTTTAGGCGTTTTGCCTGGCGACAATAGGTTTTTACCGGTATTGGTAATCATCGACCAGTTGTTATGCTTGCCAGAGCCGTTTACACCAGCATAAGGTTTTTCATGCAGTAATACCTTAAAATTATGGCGTTTGGCAACCTTATCCATTAAGTCCATTAACAACGAATTGTGGTCAATTGCCAGGTTGATTTCCTCGTAAATAGGAGCACATTCAAACTGTGACGGTGCAACTTCGTTATGGCGGGTTTTAAGCGGGATGCCTAATTGTAATGCTTCGGTTTCAAAGTCTTGCATGAAGGCATACACACGATCAGGGATAGATCCGAAATAATGATCTTCCAGTTGCTGATTTTTAGCCGACATGTGGCCGAAAAGTGTGCGTCCGGTAAGGTACATATCCGGGCGGGCATTGTATAAGGCCAAATCAACCAGGAAGTATTCCTGCTCTATACCCAATGAAGCATTTACTTTTTCAATGCTCTTGTCAAAGTAATGGCAAACATCTACTGCTGCTTTATCAAGTGCGTTTAAGGCTTTTAATAATGGTACTTTATAATCTAAAGCCTCGCCGGTGTAAGCTACAAATACGGTAGGGATACAAAGTGTACGGCCCATAATAAATGCGGGGGATGATGGATCCCAGGCTGTATAGCCACGTGCTTCGAAGGTATTACGTATACCGCCGTTTGGAAAGCTTGATGCATCAGGCTCTTGCTGCGCCAAGGCATCGCCGCTGAATTTTTCGATGGCACCATCGGGTCCAGGTTCAAAAAAGGCATCGTGTTTTTCGGCAGTGGTTCCTGTTAATGGTTGAAACCAGTGCGTATAGTGGGTGGCTCCCTTGCTCATAGACCACGCCTTCATAGCAGAAGCAATCTGTTCTGCAGTATCACGCGCAATTGGTTCACCGTTTTCTATAGAATTTATTATGCTTTGATAAGCTTCTTTCGACAAATATTCGCGCATTTTCTTTTTATCGAAAACATTGGTTGCGAAGTAGTCGGAAATTTTGCTTGCCGGTGTCTTGACCTCTGGTATTGTACGGGTTAGCACAGCCTGTAAAGCTTGAAAGCGAAAATTTGACATAAAATTTGGTTTATTCAGGTAAAAAATTTGCTAAAAATAAGAAATACAGTTTGATCTGAATGGTGATTGGCTAAAAACAATTCAATAAAATGAAGTAAACCATATCAAAGTAATGCAACTTAATAGTGATTTATTGCGACTATTATAAAAGTGATTGATATGATAAAACAGTTTAAACAAGTAAAATATTATATATGCGAATGCGTTATATAAGAAATTTAATTTCAATCACTATGCTTATTTCAAAATTTGATTTGTACAAGTCAGAGTGGCTCGAACTTGTATTTGAAAATCGTAACAAAAATTATGGCGCTTACGAATTAAGAAGCCATCATGCCGAAACCACGCTAAAGGCATTAGGTATTACTGTGTTTTCTGTGGTTGCCGCAGCGGTACTGGCAACTGTTATTTCAAGGTCAAAAACGGACACCCCTGTGCAAATGCCAATTGAGCATAAAACAGAAATTAATTTGACAAAGATTCATCAGCTAAAGCCTCCACCAGAATCAAAACCGGCTATGCCACATTCCGTAAAGCCTTTGAAGCCAACCGCAAGCGCACCCTCTGTGGTTATCCCTACGCATGTAACTTCTGAGCCTGTAAATACAGATCCACCAACACATGCGCAGATCGCAACTTCAACCATTGGCTCTGAAACCTCTAAAGGAACAGGAACTGCTGTAAACGTTGAACCCGTTACAACAGGCACTCCCGGCGGTACTGGTACAGCTCCAAGTGATAACACACCATTGCTTATTGCAGAAGTGTCACCAGAGCCTGTAGGGGGTATGGCTGCATGGTCTAAATTCTTACAGAAAAACCTGCGCTATCCGGACACTGAAGTACAGGGGCGTGTATTTTTGACTTTTGTTGTTGAGCGCGACGGTAGTCTTTCTAACATTAAGGTAGTAAAAGGCGTTAGTCCTGAAATAGATAATGAGGCAGTCCGCGTATTAAAAATGGCACCTAAATGGAACCCAGGGAAACAAGCTGGTCAACCAGTACGCGTACAATTTAATATACCAATCACCTTCCAGTTGAATAATTAATATTAGTGATGATATAAAACAAGAAAGCCCTGACATTGTCAGGGCTTTCTTGTTTCTAAGTTTTACTCAAAATATTCCTTCATCCGTTCAAAGAAACCTTTTTCGTTTTTACCCGGGTTAGGTTTAAAGTTCGGAGAATTCTGTAGTTTTTCTAACAGTTCGCGTTCTTCGCGGTTAAGCGCTTTTGGTGTCCATATATTAATATGTACCAATTGGTCGCCGCGATGATATGAATTAACTTCAGGCACACCTTTACCTTTTAAGCGAAGGATCTTGCCGCCTTGAGTACCTGGTTCTATTTTAATTTTGGCCTTGCCATCAATAGTAGGTACTTCAACGCTTGAACCCAATGCCGCATCTACAAAGCTGATATGCAGGTCATAGATCACATTGTTACCATCGCGTTTTAAGGTTTCATGCGGAATTTCTTCTATCAGGATGATCAGGTCTCCCGGTACACCACCACGCGGAGCAGCATTACCTTTGCCGCTCATGCTTAGTTGCATGCCTTCGCTCACACCTGCCGGGATGTTAATGCTGATGGTTTCTTCACCACGCACAACGCCATCGCCGTGGCAAACATTACATTTAGAAGTAATTACAGAACCTTCACCATTACAGGTAGGGCATGTGCTTGTAGTTTGCATCTGGCCCAGGATGGTATTGGTTACACGGCGAACCGCTCCCGAGCCACCGCAGGTCTGGCAGGTTTGAAATGCTGACTTATCTTTCGCACCCGTACCATCGCAGGTTTTACAAACTACCTGTTTATTAACTTTTATTTTCTTTTCTGCGCCGTTGGCAATTTCTTCAAGCGTAAGCTTTACTTTGATACGCAGGTTGCTTCCACGTGCTACCCTGCGGCCACCACCGCTGCTTTGACGCCCGCCACCGCCGAAAAATCCTTCGAACGGACTGCCGCCGCCAAATATATCGCCAAACTGGCTGAATATGTCTTCCATATTCATACCACCGCCACCACCATAGCCGCCACCTGCCGCAGAACTTGCATTTGCAGCATGGCCGAACTGATCGTAACGCTGGCGCTTTTCAGCATTGCTTAATACCTCATAAGCTTCAGCTGCTTCTTTAAAATTTTCTTCAGCCTGCTTATCACCCGGGTTTTTATCCGGGTGGTATTTAATGGCCATTTTGCGGTATGCCTTTTTAATTTCATCCGCGCTGGAGCCTTTAGCAACACCAAGTACGTCGTAATAATCTCTTTTTGCCATAATATCTATTGTTATTATGTTACTGCGTTATTTAGGTATAAGCAATACAGCTACAATAACTCAATAACCAAATAACGTAATCACCTAATTTTATGCTCCAACAACAACTTTGGCAAAGCGGATTACCTTGTCATTAAGGAAATAACCTTTCTCAAGTTCATCAACTACTTTACCTTTAAGGTCGTCTGTAGGTGCAGGTATGTTGGTAATGGCTTCGTGTATATCCGCATCAAATACCTCACCTTTGCTATTCATTTCTTTTAAGCCTTTGCTGCTTAAAATATGTTTCAGTTTATTTTGGATCAGAGCTACACCTTCTTTAACCGGAACAACGTCTGTAGCTGTTTCCATCGCTTTAAGTGCGCGCTCAAAATCATCAAGTACAGGTAGTAAAGCAGCAATAGTATCTTTACCGGCAGATAACCTTTCTTCTGCACGCTCTTTATTGGTACGGCGGCGGAAATTGTCAAACTCGGCATACAGGCGCAGGTATTTATCATTCGCACTTACCAGTTCCGCTTTCAATCTCTCTTCTGCAGATAAAGCAGGTTCAGATTGTGCTTCAACCTCTGGTTGTGCAACCGCCTCTTCACCTTGTGCATTTACATTCAGTTCGTCCGCAAGCGGATTTTGTTCTTCTTGTTGTTTATTCTCTGTACTCACGTTATTTATATTTTCAGATGCTTCCTTAGATTTCTTCTTTCTCAGCATTTTCTTAAAAATCATATTTATATAATGCAAATCAAGTATCCTGCCATTGCCTGTTCGCGGTCAGCTTGGCAGTTTTTCTCAGACTGTCATTTCAATTTGGCAGAAGTGGAAACTTGTGGCAGTATAAAGTGTCAGCTTTTATGGCTGGCTTGCAGATACAAATCGTATTAACTTATACTATTAAACGATCTGGGCGTCTTCAATTACCTGGCCGTTCTCACATTTAATAATGCGCGAAGGAAAAGCACGGATAATATGATAGTCGTGTGTAGCGATTAAAACCGCCGTGCCCGACTGGCTAATCTGTTTCAGCAGCATTACAATTTCCTCTGAAGTATCCGGGTCAAGGTTGCCGGTAGGCTCATCTGCCAGGATTATTTCAGGATCATTGATCAGTGCACGTGCAATTACCACGCGTTGCTGTTCACCACCCGACAGTTCATGCGGCATTTTTTTGATCTTTGAGCGTAAGCCCACCTTTTCCAAAACGTCTTTAGTACGTTCGTCTATTAATTTTTTGTCTTTCCAGCCGGTAGCCTTCATTACAAAGTGCAGGTTTTGCTCAACGGTACGGTCAGTAAGTAATTGAAAATCCTGAAAAACGATGCCCAGCTTACGGCGCAGGTAGGGAATATCTTTATCAGCAAGTTTCTTTAGATCGTATCCTCCAGCATGGCCTTCGCCTGTGCTGATTTTAAGGTCGCCATAAATAACTTTAAGCAAGCTACTTTTACCAGAACCTGTTTGACCGATAAGCCACACAAAGTCGCCTTTATCTACATGCAGGTTAACGTTTGAGAGTACAAGATGCTTCTGCTGAAAAATATCAACGTTTTGAAGTTTTATTATCGAATTTCCAATCATTGTTATTACAGTTCCAGTTTTAATATCTGCCCAAAGGGTAAATCTTTTACGATATTCATTATGTAATCGGCTTTGTCGCTCAACCCCACTTTATCCAGCGACTTTTCGGGTCTGTCTAACCTGAAATATGCCAGCAGCGTAAACTTGTCGTCGCGCAGTTGCACATAGTCGGGGATTTTGGCTACGCCTTTTACTTTAATAATATACATGTCCTTCAAAGGTATTGTTATTTTGAATTAAGTTAAAGGAGAAAATGTAAGTAAGGGCTGTGAATGTTGAATAAAAGTATGCACTATTTAATGTTATTTTCTTTTTCTCCCCAAAAGAAAGTAACAAAGAAAAGTCGTGACTTTGGCCTTGTTGCTTTGTGCCTTCAGTAAGTTAGCACTACCAGTTTTTTCCCCAACAAGCCCGAGGTCACATTTAAAACTGTTATGTCATTTTGTGCTTTTCAGCATAAGCACTACTTTGGTTGCAAATCTCACCAAGTAGAGAACTTTGAGTTTATGAATAAAACTACAGTCTACATAATCATAACCATTGTTAAGTTAATATCTGTACTTATCTGTATGGTATATGTTTTTTTTAATTTTAAGGCATGGAGGAACACCAAGAATAAGGAGAAATTGAAAAGAGCTGCATTTATATTTGGCGGTATGTTTATTTTGTTATTAATACTAACAGCAACAGAATTTTTAATTGCATATAATTAATCTGTGCTATGCAGCCAAGAAATTAACTACAGTCTCATTAAATACTATTATAGCTCCGTCAAAAATGCCATCGTATCAACACCATCAGCATAATCCCAAAGTTTAGGGTACTGGCTTTGGCCAAACTCTACGACTTGGTTCCCAGTATTGAGTTCCATTTTGCTTACAATGCATTGTATATTATCCTGCTGGTCGTTCAGCTTGTTAACGGCGTCTTCGTAAGTGTCATAAAAACTATAATAAACAACAGCAAGAGGCGAGGCGAGGCGTTCATCTTCCTTTAATAATAAAAAGCCGTTATCCAGATGTTCGTTGCGGTTTACCAGGAAAATGGCTTTATTATAATCATAGTTATTATGATATTTATGATGATCGGCAATGGGATTAAACTCTTCAATGGCTTCAAAAAAGGGTATAAAATTGTAATCTTTTGGTACTAACAAATGAGATACATTGCGGCAGCCTAATCCAAAATAGTCGAATATATCGTGCCCTAATTGTTGTAGTTGCTCTTTGGTTTCAAAGCCGCTTAATACACTTACACTGTTACGGTTTTTGCGGATGATATTTGGCACTTTACCAAAATAATAATCAAAGTAACGCGAGGTATTGTTGCTGCCGGTGGCGATGACCGCATCAAAGTTATCGAGGCGTTCCGTGTAAACGATTCGTTCTTTAAGCTCTGGCGCAAGCTCTATCAGCATTTGTAATACGTGGCGTATCAGGCGCGAGTCCTGCGAAGAAAGTTTAATCAGCGCAATATGTCCTGTGATCAGCACGCATAATATATCATGAAACCCAACCATTGGTATATTGCCTGCCAGTATTAATCCAATACGCTTAGGTTGGTGATTATTGACCGGGTAGCGGTTGACCCATGCGGTTATGTCGGCTTCGTTAAGCATTTGGCCGGTGGCCTTTACCGCACTCATTACGCTTTCCGGCGTAAACCATGCATTATGATAACGCTCGTTGTTAATTATTGCCGATAGCGTCTCATCTGGTGCAGATAGCTGCTTACCAAGTGTAGCAATGACGTTTATAATGTAATTTTTGTCAGTTATAACCATTTTAAATTGAGGTTTTTTAAACCCTAACAAGCCTTTTTTGTTATATTTGCGTTCGCATTTAATTAAATGCAAAGGTAAATTAAGATCATTAGAAATTTAATCATATGGCGATTAAAATCACCGACGAATGTATAAACTGCGGAGCGTGCGAGCCAGAATGCCCGAACAACGCTATTTATGACGCTGGTGCTGCATGGCGTTTCTCAGACGGTACCGGTTTAAAAGGTGTTATTGACTTTGGCGATGGCAATACCCTTAATGCTGAAGAATCACAGGCGGCACTATCTGACGATATTTATTATATAGTACCTGATAAATGTACTGAGTGTGTAGGTTTTCATGACGAACCGCAGTGTGCGGCCGTTTGCCCTGTTGACTGTTGTGTAGACGATGAAGACGTGCGTGAAACAGAAGAGGAATTGTTAGCTAAGAAAGACTGGCTTCACATGAACGAATAAGCTTTTTTGCATGAGCTGAAAAGGGAATGGGTGTTTACTCATTCCCTTTTTTATTGCTTTTAACGGTCCTTGTCCGGATCAAGCAAGCCAACGTTTACCGCTCCCTCATTAGGTTTAAGCATTTTGCTGGTATCATAATGCATTTCACCATTGGTTTCGCTCCCTTTGATTAAGCCTTTATCATACAGTTCTTTTAAAACGATATTAGCCATTGCTGTCAACTGTTCTGAGGTGATGCCTGGTTCCAGGTCTTCCAGTTTGGCAACAACTTCGTTAACGGTACCTTCGCCTAAGCTGGCCAGTGCGAAAATGATTTTATTTTTCTGCGTGTCTTCTGTATTGTAAGCTGGCGGAATGTGCAATGTAAATGCATCATTAAATTGTTCGTCGTTCATAAGGATGTATTTTATATGCTAACATCCTGATGCGTGATTTAGTTTGTCGGTTAAATAACACAAAAAAGGCTACCCGTTTAAGAGTAGCCTGGATATTTATAAATCCAACTTATTAGATAGCTGATTTTACAGTTTTAATGATACGTGCAGCAACTTTGTACGGATCGGCAGCTGAGTTAGGGCGACGATCTTCCAGGTAACCGTTCCATCCTTTTTGTACCGTATAAAGCGGGATACGGATAGAAGCACCACGGTCAGATATGCCATAGCTGTAATCATGGATAGAAGCAGTTTCGTGCTTGCCGGTTAAGCGTTGCTCGTTGTCAGCACCGTATACTTCGATGTGCTCTTTCACTACCGGGCGGAAAGCCTCAAGGATTTTTTTGTAAGTATCTTCGCTACCAGCGGTACGCAGTGTAGTATTTGAGAAGTTGGCGTGCATACCAGAACCGTTCCAGTCTAATGTACCAAGTGGTTTACAGTGCCAGTTAATAGCAACACCATAGCTTTCGCCAATTCTTTCCAGCAGGTAACGTGCAACCCAGATCTGGTCGCCAGCTTCTTTTGCACCCTTAGCAAAGATCTGGAACTCCCATTGGCCTGCAGCAACCTCTGCATTGATGCCTTCTACGTTAAGGCCAGCCTCTAAACAAACGTCTAAGTGTTCTTCAACAATTTCGCGGCCGAAAGCGTTGTTAGCGCCTACCGAGCAATAGTATGGGCCTTGCGGACCAGGATAGCCGCCGGCAGGGAAGCCAAGAGGTTTGTTAGTTTCAGGATCCCAAAGGAAATATTCCTGCTCAAAGCCAAACCAAAAATCGTTATCGTCATCCTCGATATGGGCACGTCCGTTAGATTCGTGCGGGTTGCCGTGAGAATCTAAAACTTCGCACATTACTAAATAACCTTCTTTACGCTGAGGGTCAGGGCAAATGAAAACAGGTTTCAGGATACAATCAGATGAACCGCCTGGTGCCTGTTCGGTTGAAGAACCGTCGAAGCTCCAAAGTGGGCAATCTTCTAATTTACCACTGAAATCTTTTTCAATTTTAGTTTTGCTGCGTAAGCTTTGTGTAGGTTTATAACCATCAAGCCAAATGTACTCAAGTTTAGCTGCCATGTTTTTTGAGAATTATAAAATTAGGGTTAAGCGATTAATATATTTTAATTAAAACGTGTGAATTTATATAGTTTTAGTGAAATATTGCGAATAAATCTCAAATAAAAATAAAAATCTGTACTTATTTCCTTCTCAAACAAAGTTGTTAGGGGTAAAATTGTAATTTTTGTAAAAAAGCTTTATGAATAGTATAAAAAAATGATGATTTCGCAAGAAGTATGTTTATCTGCTGTGATTCGGGCGAACAATCATTAAAAGTCGAGTGCTGGTCTTTTTTATATGTATTTCCTATAGATTTTCTATACTCTCTTCAGTAATTTACTTAATTTTTTCATTTATGAGTATTTAAAAGGTGAACTTTAATGTTTTTTTTCAATATGAAATAGTTATTTAATAAATATATAATTAGATAACTCGTTTTTTTTGATCTGTTTTCTTGAAAATATTAAAAATCACAAATAAACAACTCGTTAATATTTAAGAATTTAATAAAAATTTAATATTCTATTTAAATATAAATGAATTGATGAATTTATTTTATAATTTCATCATAATGATATATGATTTATTAAATATTGATAATGAATCTACTCTTATATCACAAAAATTATAAACTAACTAAATATCACATACTAACTTTCTTTAAAACTCAATCAAAACAATCATTAATTATGAAACCCCTGTCTAAACAACATGAATTGTTTGCCTCAATGTTTGAAAAAGGCAAAAAAAACTGGCGCATAGGTGCTGCAATTTTTGCAGGTAAGCTTATCGGTACATTTATAGTGATCGCAGCAATGATCATTTTGCCCGGATTGTTGGGTACACCCGCACATGCAGCCGATAAGCCAACAGAAACCGAAACAGCACTGATGAACACCGCTAATACTATTTGGACATTAGTGGCTGCTTTCCTGGTATTTGGTATGCAGGCAGGGTTTGTAATGCTCGAGGCCGGATTTGCCCGTAAAAAAGAAACTGTCAACGTATTAATGGAATGTATTTTTGATACATGCCTATGCGGCTTGTTATTTTGGGCGGTAGGTTACGCATTTATGTTTAGCGAGGGTAACGGTTTTATTGGTTATCATTGGTTCTTTTTGGCAGGCGCCCCTGCTACTTATATGGCAACAGGTATTCCGGTTCTTGCACATTGGGTTTTCCAGTATGCCTTTGCCGATACCTGCTCAACCATTGTATCAGGCGCTATGATTGGCCGTACCAGTTTCCGCGGCGATATATTATATAGTATAGGTATTACAGGTTTTATCTATCCTATTATTGGCCATTGGGCGTGGGGGCCGGGAGGTTTCCTGGCTAACATGGGTTTCCTTGACTTTGCAGGCTCAACTGTAGTACATACCATTGGCGGTATTGCTTCACTGGCAGGTGCTATTGTGCTTGGTCCGCGTTTAGGCCGTATCTTCCGCCGCGACGATAAAATTAAAGGCGGTATGCCACCTGCTCATAACTTAACCATTGCTGCGGTAGGTGCATTTATACTGTGGTTCGGTTGGTATGGTTTTAATCCGGGCAGTACCTTATCTGCCATGGATATGCAGGGGATAGGCCGTGTTGCAGCAAATACAACATTAGCAGCATGTGCAGGCGGTTTTGCCGCAATGTACCTGGCTTTATGGTTTGGCCCTACAAAAGGAAAGTTTGATGTAGGCTTCACAGTGAATGGTTTATTGGGCGGCCTTGTTGCCATTACCTGTCCCTGTTATTGGGTAAGTCCGCTTGGGTCTATTTTGTTAGGCGCTATAGCCGGACTGGTCATATTTGCAGGTACTTATGCTTTGGAATATTTAAGAATTGACGATCCGGTAGGCGCTGTGCCGGTGCATGGCCTTTGTGGTATCTGGGGAACATTGTCACTGGGCTTATTTGCATCAGGGCAATATGGTTTAACAGGCCCAACAGGTGCAGATAACTCAAAACCGTTTACAGGCTTATTCTACGGCGGTGGTTTTGATCTGCTTAAAGCGCAGGCAATAGGCAGCGGAACTGTTGTAGCGGCAACGTTTATTATAGCGTTTGCCATGATGTTCATCATCCGTAAGTTACCTCATCCATGGAACCTGCGTGTTGAAGAGCATGGCGAACTTGGCAAAGGCGGCCTTGATGTATTTGAACATGGTGCCGAAGCTTATGCCGAAGATGATGACGATATCGATATCAACGGCTTATTTGAAGGTGGTGCTGTAAAAAGCCCGCTTACTGTATAATTATTCAAGGCGCATGGCTTTTTAGTCATGCGCCTTTCTCTAAATTCTGTTTACTGCCGGTTCGCACACGCCCCTTGATCGAACCAGATAATGACCGGCCTGTAACTGACTAAAAATTCTAATTGTGTAACTAAACGGGCCTTTTAGGCACCGACAGCCATTTCTATGCTCAAATATTAAAGTAAAATTCAACCAATCACCCTAAAACAATTAAACATGAAACTTAAACTTTTACTGTTATCATTATTTACCAGTGTCGCTTTTTTCTCAAATGCCCAGGACACCACTAAAGCGGTAACCAATCCGCCGCTGATTATTTATGGTTCTGTGGATGCCTATTACAAATATGACTTCTCTGGTTACAAAGGACCTGCCGGTTCAAATATCCCTACCAGTTTTGCAAATGAGCAAAATTCTGTTTCAATAGGCATGATAGATGTCGGATTGAAAAAGAAAGTAGGTAAAGCAGCATTTGTTGGCGAATTATCATTTGGGCCAAGAGGGCAGGCACAGTCCATACCAACGGCTGCCGGTACATACGATGAACAGAATAACAGTTTTCATATTCAAAACCTGTATGTATCGTATGATCTGACTGATAAGTTTAACATGACCGCAGGTTATATGTCAACTTTTTTAGGGTATGAGGTTATTTCGCCGGCAGGTAACTTCAACTATTCTACCTCTTATTTATTTACCAACGGGCCATTTCAAAATGCAGGTTTAAAAGCCACTTATGCATTTTCTGACAAGGTAAGTTTAATGGCAGGTATATTTAATGATAAGTGGAACCTTTATCAATCAGTTAAAAAGGTAAATACGTTTGGTGCACAGCTAATGCTGGTACCCGTTAAAAACTGGACAGCTTATTTAAATTTCTTAGGCGGGCATGAATCTGGTGTAGAAGTAGATCTGACTACCAATTACCAGATGACCAGTATATTTAAATTAGGGCTAAATGCGGCTACTTATTCTGCACCAAGCGGAACAAAAGGTGGTTTTACAGGCGTGGCGCTTTATCCGCAGGTAGCAGCGTCTTCAATAGTTACTTTGGGTTTGAGGGGAGAGTATTTCAAAACTAAAAGCGGCGATTATCTTACTGTTGGTCCTGCGCCGGGCAGATCTGTATTGGGTTTAACTGCAACCGCCAATGTTAAAGCAGGGCCGCTTACCATTATACCCGAGGTAAGGTTGGATCATAACAAAGAAAAAGTGTTTATAGCAAGCGATCACTCCATGACACAATCTGCATCACAATTTTTAATAGCTGCTGTATACGCATTCTAAACTTCATATCTTATTACTTAAAGCGCCGGTTACCACGGCGCTTTTCTTTTTTATAATAGCCTTGTATTTAATTTTTTGATGAAATATTTGGAGGGTCGTTATTTAAAATTATATTTGTCTACTATTTCTATAGACAATGTATAATATAGCGTCTCAATCATTTGCTACTTGCTGCATATTACGCTCATGCTGTTGTTGCTGTTGAACCCCATTCGTCAGTAACTAATAAAAAAATCAATCACAACTTTCTTAAACTTTTCATGAAAACTTTTACCCGAACGAAACTCTTAGGGCTATTTATGCTTTTACTGCCTGCCATAACATTTGCACAGCTTAACGGAAGCTATGTATTATCGGGCAAGGTGAACGACGATAATGGCAAGCCTTTGCCAGGTGTCACCGTAAAAATCAAGAACAGCAATATTGCAACTACCAGTAACCAGGATGGCAAATTCACCATCACTACTAACTTGAAATTTCCGTATACATTGGTTTTTAGTTATGTGGGTTTCCAGCCACAAGAATTTGAGGTAAAAAATTCACAGACTAACGAACTTAACATTAAGCTGCTTACCCAAACTATTTTAGCTAATGAGGTGGTTGTAACTGCATCGCGACGGGAAGAGAAACTGCTTAAATCTCCGGTAGCCATTGAAAAACTTACCATAACTGCATTAAAGCAGTCGCCCGGCGCCAGTTTCTATGATGCGCTGGAAAATGTTAAAGGCGTACAAATGACCACCACCAGTATTACTTTAAAGGTTCCTAACACGCGTGGTTTTAACAGCCCTAATAACTTTAGGTTCATGCAGTTGGTTGACGGGGTTGATATGCAGTCGGCAACTTTAGGCGTTCCACTTGGTAATGCCATTGGGCCAACAGAGCTTGATATAGCCAGTGTGGAATTAACCCCCGGTGCTGCTTCGGCCTTATATGGTACCAATGCGATTAACGGATTATCGAACCTGTTTACTAAAGATCCCTTTACCTATCAGGGATTAAGCTTTTATCAAAGGGTAGGGGTTAACCATGTGGGCAATGATCCGCTTGGTGCAAGTGTGCTCACCGAAGATGCCGTTAGGTATGCCAAAGCATTCAATAATAAGTTTGCGTTTAAAGTGAACTTTAGTTATATGCAGGGTAAAGACTGGCAGTCGAACACTATCAAAGATCAAAACCCCGGCAACCTGTTAACGGCTAACCCGGCTTATCCTGAACTGACAGGCGCTAACAATGCGGCTTACGACGGTTGGAATAAATATGGAGATGATGCCTTGGCGGGTAGTAATACGGTATCTATAAAAGGTGTTACCGTAAATGGTGTTGCAAGGCCTAATCTTACAGTGGCGCGTACGGGCTATAACGAGGTTGACCTTGTCGATCCACAGGTATCAAACATTAAGGCTGATGCTACTTTGGCTTATAAGTTTACTCCTAATCTGCAATTGTCATACACCTATCGCTACGGAAGTTTGGATGGAGTATTTCAGCGCGGCAATAAAATCGCTTTGAATGGCGCCAGTGTACAGAACCATAAGATAGAATTGAAAGGAAGCGACTTTTTGGTACGGGCTTACGAGTCGATTGAAAATACAGGCAACTCCTATAACGTAAAACCTTTGGCCGATAACCTTGATCTTAACCATGCCAGTAACTCGGTATGGGGTGCTACATTTAAAAATGCACTTACGCAGTATGGCACTACGCATGGTGGTAGCTTAACCTCGGCAAATCTGGCTGCGGCTGTAGCTTACGCACGTGCTGCTGCTGATGCAGGTAGGGTAGTACCCGGCACGCCGGAGTTTGATGCATTGAAGAAGACCATTATCGGTACTAATAACTGGGATATAAAATCTGCACAGATACCTGATGCCCCGGCAACAGGAGGTGCGGCCTTGTGGCAGAAAAGCCATTTCTACAATGCAGAGGCGCAGTGGGATTTAACCAGTAAGGTGAAATTCATTGATCTGCTGATAGGTGGCGATGTCCGGGTTTACCAGATCATACCAGACGGAAATAACTTTGTTGATTTTAGCCGACCGATTGCTGACCGTAACAAGCCTGAAGCTGATGGTAGTTTTGGTGATGATGTTTACTATAAAAAATACGGAGCTTTTACGCAGGTAACCAAAACCTTCTTTCAGGAACGCTTAAAATTGTTTGCCTCTATCAGGTGGGACTATAACCCTTACTTCGATCCTAAATTTACACCTCGTATTGCTGCAGTTTATAGCGCTAACGAAAATCATAATTTCAGATTCACCTTTCAGAATGGATACCGCTTTCCATCATTGTTTGAAGCATTATCTTATGTAAATAATGGCCGCGTTAAGCGTGTAGGCAGTTTGCCATTTATAAATGATGGCTTGGGTTATCTGGATAATAGCTATACCCAAGCTTCGGTGGCGGCATTTAACGCAGCTGTAAAGGCGGCTCCGGGCACTGCCAGTGGTACTGATGCTACAGCGCTTGCCAACCGTAATATTCTACAGGTGGCAGATCTGCCAAAAGCTCGCCCTGAGAAAATTACATCATTTGAGGTAGGCTATAAAGGCATTTTTGCAGATAGCAAAGTGTTTGTTGATGTTGATGCTTACGCCAACAGGTACAATGGATTTTTAGGGCAGATACAGGTTTATGTTCCTAATGGTACTACTGTGGGGACAGATGCGGCTGTATTGGCTATGCTGGATATTAACCGCGACCCGACAACTGCCACTGCAACTAATGCTGCCAGCCAGGGGCAAAGCCGTTACCGCGTTTATACCAATGCTAAAAACATTTATAACAATTATGGATCATCTGCGGCAGTTACCTACAATTTTTATAGAAGGTATACGGTATCCGGCAATGTTAGTTTTAACAAACTACAGGAGCAGAAAACCACAGATATTTTCCTGACAGGCTTCAATACGCCTGAATGGTCGGGTAATTTGTCATTCGGCAACCGTGAGGTGGTTAAAAACGTCGGCTTCAACATTGTGTATAAATGGCAGCAATCTTACTTGTGGGAAAGCCCGCTGGTAACCGGGACGGTTCCTGCCATTAACACGGTTGATGCGCAGGTGAGTTTGCGTATACCAAAATACTATGCAACGCTAAAGGTTGGCGGCACAGATCTGTTTAACAAAAGATATATCCAATACGCCGGCGGACCAACTATTGGGGCTTTGTACTATGCTTCAGTTACGCTGGACGGCTTGCTGAGCGGTAAGTAGTTTATAATACAATAAGCGTCATTGCGATACGCCGGATGGCGGCGAAGCAATCCCCGATATGCCGTTGATGATGCATTAAAGA
Organism: Mucilaginibacter sp. KACC 22063; assembly: GCF_028736115.1. Taxonomy (NCBI): domain Bacteria; kingdom Pseudomonadati; phylum Bacteroidota; class Sphingobacteriia; order Sphingobacteriales; family Sphingobacteriaceae; genus Mucilaginibacter; species Mucilaginibacter florum. The sequence goes on from NZ_CP117877.1 coordinate 1,830,001, forward strand.
TATTTCTCATGATTTGGGAAAATTAGGGTTGTTCATGTTGGGAAGCCTCTGCGTAAGCAGGGGCTTTATTGTTTAGTAAAGATTTAATTACGCATATGCAGTCTTAATAGCTTTTTTTTACATTGCTTATCTAAACTAAACCAATTATGAAAAAACTACTTTTTTTATTGATGTTTCTGCCTGCCTTTGCCATAGCGCAAAAAGAAAATCCAGGGACCAATAACAGGTTTAAATATTGCATGCTGATAGAAACTGGTAAGGTGTTTGGTAAAGGAGTAAACGTTTATGTAGATTATGGTGATACAACCGTACGGAGCGGCAATCCTAAAGATGCACTGGGTAAGAAAATTAAGTTTGACACGATATTATCTGCACTTAACTATATGGGTGACCAAGGTTGGGATTTGGTAAACTCTTTTATTATAAGAAACCCTAATAATGTTGGTTATGAAGGCCACTATTTAATGAAAAGGAAATTATAGAAATTTAAAAGCCATCCTGAAGGGATGGCTTTTAAAGAATTATCTAAATGCTTAATCGGCGTTAGCACGAAACATTAAAGCACCAACAGTTACATTGGTGCGGCTATCGATGATAATAGCACCTCCAGTATTTTTGTTGTTCTGGTACAGGTCAAAAACCAATGGCTCGGCAGATTTAACTACTACGCGGCCAATATCGTTCAGTTTAAACTCTTCACTGTATTCTTTTTCAAGTGTGTTAATATCCACCTTATATAGCACTTCCTGAATTTTGCAGCGGGTAAGTTTACTGTTATGCTGAATAAAATAGGTTTGCGAAATATCCAGCGGACGGGTATCCATCCAGCAAAGGTCAGCTTCTATTAATTGCGATACCTGTGGCTTAAAAGCACTGCTTACCAAAATATCGCCCCGGCTGATGTCAATGTCGTCTTTAAGCAAGACGGTTACCGATTTACCTGCCGATGCCTCGTTGTATTGCTGGTCAAGCAATTCGATTTGCTCAACGGTTGAAGTAAATCCCGAAGGCAGCACAGTTACATGATCATTTACTTTTAATGAGCCGCTTAACACACGGCCTGCATAACCGCGGTAATCGTGCAATTCATCGGTTTGCGGGCGTACTACCCATTGCACCGGGAAGTAGGCGTGGCTGCCGCTGTTATCTATAGTTATCTCAACAGTTTCCAGGTGTTCTAATAGGCTTTTGCCAGTATACCATTGCATGTTAGCCGAACGGTTAACCACATTGTCGCCCTTTAAGGCGCTGACAGGTATAAACGTTACCTGTTTCAGGTCTACTTTGGCTGCTAACTTTCTGTAATCGTTTACAATGCTGTTAAAGGTATCTTCAGCGTAATCGAGCATATCCATTTTGTTAACGGCTACAACAACGTTAGGTATACCTAATAGTGATACCAGAAACGAATGCCTTACCGTTTGCTCTACTACGCCTTTACGCGCATCAATAAGAATAATTGCCAAATCTGAATTTGATGCACCGGTAACCATGTTACGGGTATACTGGATATGGCCCGGCGCGTCGGCAATAATAAATTTTCGCTTGTCGGTTTGAAAGTACTTGTAGGCAACATCTATGGTAATACCCTGCTCACGCTCAGCTTTAAGGCCGTCGGTTAATATGGCAAGATCAATACTGCCATCGTCGTTTTTACGGTTAGAGCTATGCAAAGCCTCTAACTGGTCGGCTAAAATCGCATCGGTATCATATAGCAGGCGGCCTATCAATGTACTTTTGCCATCGTCGACACTACCTGCGGTTATAAATTTTAAGATTTCCATTAAAAATAGCCTCCTTTCTTACGGTCTTCCATTGCGGCTTCAGATACTTTATCGTCCATGCGTGCGCCACGTTCGCTGATCTTTGATTCGCTGATCTCATTGATGATATCGTCAATCTCGAAAGCATAAGATTCAACAGCTGCAGTACAGGTCATGTCGCCAACAGTGCGGAAGCGCACATTGCGGCGTTCCACAACATCCTGATCATCCATATTTAAAAATGGTGAAGCCGCCATCAACTGGCCGTTACGGGTTATACAATCACGCTGATGAGCAAAATAAATAGATGGCAACGGGATATTTTCCCGACGGATATAGTTCCACACGTCAAGTTCGGTCCAGTTGCTGATCGGAAAAACGCGTACGTTCTCGCCTTTATGAATTTTGCCATTGAAAATGCTCCAAAGTTCCGGGCGCTGGCGTTTCGGATCCCATTGCCCAAACTCGTCACGGACTGAAAAGATACGCTCTTTGGCACGTGCTTTTTCTTCGTCGCGACGGGCACCACCAATACAGGCATCAAACTGGTATTTAGCAATCGTATTTAATAAGGTAACGGTTTGCAAAGCGTTGCGACTGGCATTTTTCCCGGTTTGCTCTACCACATTTCCTTTGTCAATATCGTCTTGCACGTGGCCGATGATCAGCTTTTCGCCTAAACGCTCAATCATGGCATCGCGGTATTTAATGGTTTCGGCAAAGTTATGGCCGGTATCAATATGTACCAGCGGAAACGGAAATTTACCGGGACGGAAAGCTTTTTCGGCCAGCCGTACCAGAGTGATAGAATCTTTACCACCTGAAAACAGCAAAGCAGGCTTTTCAAATTGTCCTGCCACTTCACGCAGAATATAAATTGCTTCTGCCTCAAGTTCGTCCAGGTAATCCAGGTTGTACTTACTCATCTCTATTAATTATTTGTAACATGTAAACCACACTCTTTTTTCGATTGGTCTTCCCACCACCAGCGGCCTGCACGAAAATCTTCGCCGGGCTGAACAGCGCGGGTACATGGCGCACAGCCAATGCTTGGGAAACCACGGTCGTGAAGTGGATTGTACGGTATGTTATTTACGTTTATGTATGTTTTCACTTCTTCTAATGTCCAGCTATAAATCGGGTGGAACTTAACCATCTGGTTACTTTCGTCCCATTCAACAGGTTCCATAAATTGGCGGTTAGGCGATTGCTCGGCCCTTATGCCTGTTATCCAGCATTTATTGCCGGCAAGCGCACGGCTTAAAGGCTCAATCTTGCGGATGTTGCAGCATTCTTTACGGTTTTCAACTGATTCATAAAACGAGTTAGGCCCTTTGGTATTCACCATAGCCTCAAGTGTCTCATGCTGCGGATAGTAAGCATGAATAGGCTTGCCATACATTTCTAAAGTACGGTTCCAGGTATAGTAGGTTTCCGGAAATAGCCTGCCGGTTTCCAGCGTAAATACTTTGATGGGTAGGTCATTATTGAAGATCATGTGGCTGATCACCTGATCTTCCCATCCAAAGCTGGTAGAAAATATAACCTCACCCGGAAATAAATCAGCAAGTTTCCGTAAGGCTTTAACTGGTGAATGCCCTTCGGTAATGTGCTTTATATGTTTTACTACTTCGCTCATTTATAGCTTAATCACAAAATTTATAATACTGCGGATGCTGATGAGGATAACGATAATAGATACCGACATCATGATCGCCTTAGCTGAAATCTTATTTGATATGCGTGCTGCAATAGGAGAGGCCAGCGCACTGCCCACAATTAAACCTAAAACAGCCGACCATTTAGCACCATTTAGCATGGTGATGAATGTGAGCGAACTCATTAACGCGATAAAGAAGCGTGACAGCTTTACTGTGCCCAATGAGAAACGTGGATTTCGGCCGCCTGCAATAAGTGTCGATAATACGATTGAACCCCAGCCACCACCGCCAACCGCATCAATAAAGCCACCGCCTAAGCCTAATAAGCCAATGCGTTTAATTTTTGCTGAATTACGTTTGCGCTTTAAATTGATTGATTTGGACAGAATGACAATCCCCAATATTAATGTGTACAGCGATACAAAAGGCTTAGTGTACATGCTATAATGCTCAAGTGATGATAATAGGTATGCACCTGTTACTGCACCAATTGCCCCGGGAATTAATAGCAGCTTAAATAGTTTCCAGTTGATATTACCCATGCGATAATGCATCCACCCGGCAATACCGTTGCTTAAAATTTCGGATAAATGAACACCCATACTTGCCGATGCCGGGGATATGCCCATAGATAACGAGAACGCAGTTGATGTTACCCCGTACGACATACCAATAGCACCATCAATCATGGCGAAGACAAAGCCTGCTGCCAGGAAATAATAGAATAAAGGGTTAATATCCTGTACGTAGCTTTTAAAGTTGGGGTCTTTAAACCAAAGCGCCGTAACCACTATGCCGATGGATAAAATAATAGTGCCCCAGATCAGCCAGCGAAAAAGATTTTTAAACTCAGATTTCGGCTTAACCAATACAGAAGTCACTTCATTTAGCTTTTTTACTTTGAAAGCGAAGTCACCTTTAAGCGTATCACGCAGCGCGTTTAATTGCTGAAGTGTATCATCTATCTCAGGTGGTAAGCCATCGTTCAAAACTTCTTTAAGACGTTTGGCGACGGTAGGCGACTTGCCATTGGTTGATATGGCGATTTTAAGATCGCCCTTTTGCACGATCGAGCTTAAATAAAAATCGCACAGTGCGGGTTTGTCTGCCACATTAATCAGCAGTTTTCTTTCATGTGCAGCCTGGCGGATGTATTCATTTAAAATGCTGTCATTAGTAGCAGCAATTACCAGGTCGGCATTGTCAAGGTCATCTTCTGAAAAGGATTTTTGTAGAATATTGATCTGCGGAAATTGATTTGCAAGCGTTTGAACCTCGGGTAAAACAGACAGGGCAATAACAGTTACTCTTGCATCGGGGCTGTTGTTTAACAGGGCGGTCAGTTTTTCAAAACCAACAGGGCCTGCACCAACTACAACCGTATGCAAGTTATTGAGCTTTAAAAACACCGGGAACAACTGGTTGCCGCCGGTTTTTTCTTCGCTTGCTGTTTGTTGCGCTATGTTATTCCGAGGCAATGATGTCATAAAATTCCCTGATCGGTTGAAACTTAGGATGCAGTGATACCACATCGCCCAGTACTATAAGCGCCGGTGCTTTGATCTTCATTTCTTCAACTACTTCTACAATGGTATCTACAACACCAATCGCCACCTTTTCTTCGGCGGTTGAGCCGCTTTGTATCACAGCTACAGGTAGCTTTCCTTTACCTTCTTTTTTGTATATGTTAGTAATTTCCTTTAGCTTATTTAAGCCCATCAATACCACAACAGTAGCTTTGGTGCGTGCTGCTTCGTATAAGTCATTTGAAACAGTGCCGCTGGCAGTTGTGCCTGTTACCACCCAAAAGCTTTCGCTTAAACCTCGGTGGGTAACTGGTATTTGCTGTAATCCGGGTACACTGATTGAACTTGATATACCGGGTATCACCTGCGCAGGGATGCTGTAAGAAGCCGCATGGTCAAGTTCTTCATAACCACGCCCAAATACAAACGGGTCACCGCCTTTTAAGCGTACCACATGGCCATAATTAAGGGCATAGTCAATCATTAGTTTATTAACTGCCTCCTGCGAGTAGGAGTGATCGCCAGAGCGTTTACCCACATAAACTTTTTGTGCATGGGCAGGAGCAAAGTCTAATAGTTCTTCATTTACTAAAGCATCATATAATACAACATCGGCAGTTTGCAGTGCCTTTATCCCTTTAACAGTGATCAGTTCTGCATCGCCGGGGCCTGCGCCTACAAGCGTTATCCGCGGTTCTTTGATGTTATGCTTGGTTTTAACCTCTATCATGATTATACTAATGCCTCTCTTTTTGATTTTATTGTTTCCAGAAATGCAGTTGCCTCTGACAGGTATTTTGCTGCAAATTGTTGAGATGGTTCGTTCTGATTGATTTGCAGTACAAGATCATTGAACGAGGAGTTTAACACGACGTCGCCTGTGTCTACATAGTTAGTGTCAAACTCTTTTATGATGCCTGTTTGCGTGCTGCTGTTAACGTTTTTTTGTAACAGCAATGCCTTGGCGCCGCTTATCATAGCTGCATAAGCATGATAAATACTATCGGCCCAGGCACCCGCGTTATATGATTCATTAGCCCAGCCCAGTTTTTCATCAGCTTCAAAAATGAGTGTCGCTACCAAATCAATCATAACACCGGCACATTCACCCACGCCGATTGCGGTAGCAAACGTTTCTTCGTGCCCCCAGTCTACAAACTCATCATCGGTCAGTGTGGTCAGGTCAGCAAGCGGCTTAAGTAACTGGTAAAAATAATCCTTGCCTAAACGGTCATAATAACCGTGGAAGGTCTCATCTTTTATTGAGTTTGCTTTAAAGTCGTCCAAAACAGCACGCAGCACATGGGTGGCGCGTTTGGCTGGTACCTTGACTACCTTATCGGCCGCACGGCCAATGCCGTTACCAACTGTGCCACCACCTAACAATACCTGCACCGATGGCAGTACCCGTTTATCTGCTTTAAGCGAACTGCCATGAAAGCCGATATGCGCCAGCCCATGCTGCCCGCACGAATTCATGCAGCCACTGATCTTGATTTTGATTTCGCGGTTATAGATCAGTTCCTCATATTCTTTATAGATGACATCTTCCAGCACTTTTGATAAGGTCATGCTATTGGAAATGCCCAGGTTGCAGGTGTCGGTACCGGGACAGGTAGTCACATCGGCGACGCTATCAAAACCGGGCGCAGCCAGGTCAATTTTTTCTAATTCGGTATATAATGATGGTAAAGCTTCCTTGCGGGCGAATTTTAACAGCAATCCTTGATTTTGCGTAACCCTGATCTCGTCGGCCACATAAGGACTTATTGCCGCTACCAGTTTGCGGGCGGTGTCTGAATGAATATCGCCAACAGGTACTTTTACATACACCCCATAAAAACCTTGCTGCTTTTGTTCAAACACATTTGTTGCCAGCCACTGTTCGTAACGCAATGGGTTGGCTAATTGCTCGACGCTAAGCAGGTTTTCTGCGAGTGAAGGGATAGCCAGCTGAGGCACAGCATCGCGGTCAACCTTAAGTGATTTAACCTTGTTGGCTGTTTTTTCAATAGCTGCCAGGCGTAATAATTCATCAAGCCCGATTTTTTGCACCAGGAACTTCATACGGGCCTTATTGCGGTTGTTGCGCTCGCCATGGCGGTCAAACACACGGATAATGGCCTCTATATAAGGGATCAGTTCATCTTCGGGTAAAAACTCTTCAACAATGTGCGCCAGAGCAGGCTGCGCACCAAGGCCGCCGCCAAGCATTACCTTAAAGCCACGCTGGTTGTCGTCTTTAAGTTTGGGAATAAATCCCAGATCATGAATATAACTGAAGGCTGTATCTGTATCGCTGGATGAAAAAGAGATCTTGAATTTACGCCCCATCTCCTGACATATCGGGTTGCGCAAAAAGTATTCGAATGTGGCCTGTGCGTAAGGCGATACATCAAATGGTTCCAGCGGATCGATACCAGCGGTAGGGGATGAGGTTACATTTCTGACAGTATTGCCGCAGGCTTCGCGAAGGGTAATATCGTCCTGTTCCAGTTCTGCCCATAATTGCGGCGTACGGTCAAGGCTTACATAATGTACCTGTATATCTTGACGGGTAGTTAAATGCAGGTTACTGCTGGCATATTCGTCAGAGATATCAGCAATGCGCAACAGTTGTTTAAAAGTTACTTTGCCAAATGGCAATTTGATACGTACCATTTGTACACCGGGCTGGCGCTGGCCATAAACACCGCGTGCCAGCCTTAGGCTGCGGAATTTCTCATCATGTATCTTGCCTTCCCTGAAAGCGCGGATCTTGCGCTCAAGGTCAAGTATGTCTTTTTCTACTACCGGGTTTTCAAGTTCTGTTCTAAAGCTTTGCATGTTGCTTTTTATAAAAAAGCCCCTTCGGTATTTAACTGAAGGGGCGATTCAATATCTTGTTATCGTATACATCCAAGTATTATCGCCCTTTAAAACAGCAACACACTTTATTTCTAATATCTGTATACGTCGTTATCATTGTTAAACACCCAAATATATATATAGTATAGAGAAATAGTAGTAATTATTTGAAAATTTATTGTTCCGGTTTCAAAAGGTAAGAGAAATCAGATAATGGACGAAAGGTCTTTCTCGCGAGAAATAACGTCGGCAATGCTGGTTTCTGAAAGAATTTTCAGTGTTGCATCGCGCACCTGTATAAATACATCTCTTATACCACAGGTGGTTTCCTGGTGGCATTCGTCGCATTTATGATAGAAATTTAAGCTTGCACAGGGTACCATGGCAACAGGACCATCGGTAATGCGAAGGATATTAACCAGATAAATGTCTTTAGGGTCTTTGTTAAGGCTATAGCCGCCGCCAGCACCTTTCTTACTGTACAGAAAGCCAGAGTTGCGCAGCTCTAATAATATTTGTTCAAGGAATTTTTTAGGTATACGTTCCAACTCCGCGATCCTTGAAATTTGCATCGGCGGTTGATCCATATGTTTACCTAATATGACCAGCGCCTTTATAGCGTATTTGGTTTTTTTAGACAGCATCCGTTAAATTACTAAAGCAAATATATGTAAAAGAAAGAAAGTCTATATAGTACATAGTTCATTTAGTTTAATAGCAGAAAATAAATTAGCTAATGTTTAAAACTTGGTACAAATACATCGCTAATTTTTTTAAAATTTGCGACTCAGTAAAAACAACTCATGTATCGTCATATTCAGGATTTCTTAAACGATTGGAAAACGCAGGAGAGCAATACCGTAAAGATTTTTTCTTCGATTACAGAAGAGACCAAATCGCAAAAGATCAATGAAAATGTACGCAGCTTAGAAAGGCTTGCATGGCACATTATCCATACCATTACAGAAATGGGCGCACAGGCAGGTTTGTTTGAAAGCGATTTGTTGGCAGATTATGCTGTACCATCTACATTTTCCGAAATCATCACGGTATACCAGCAATACAATGCGTTACTTGGCCAGGCAGTACGCAGCAAATGGACCGACAGTTCACTTGAAGATGTAATACCTATGTATGGCCAGCAATGGAAAAAAGGAGAATTACTATCTGTATTTGTTGGACATGAAACTCATCACCGTAGCCAGATGACCGTGATTATGCGTGTGCTTGGTCTACCTGTTCCTGGCTTGTTCGGTCCATCTAAAGAAGAGTGGGCACTTATGGGGCTGCCAGCCATGGAATAGAAAGCATGCTGTCATTTCGATGAGCATAGCTAAGAGAAATCTTATGTAGTATTAAGATCTCTCACATGCTGTTCGAGATGACAATTTCTATGTTTTACAACAATAAAACATCTATACGGTGTGCATGTACCATTTGCAATGGTTCTGACCATGCAAATACTGTAAAGTTACCGTCTTGTGAGGCTACTAAAGCCAACGTATCATGCTGATCATGCACAAATTGTGCGGCAGCTAAGTGCCGAGTACCGCCATTGCGTGCCGGATGTGTTTTACAGGGTTTAGAACCAACAACGGGCTCTGTTACAATCAAATGGTCAACAGGGCCGCTTATTGCCGAACGGGCAACCTTTACACCAAAAGCAAGCAACTCATTTTCGCGGGTAATAACGGTAGCGCCGTCAACAGCGGTAAACCCGCCGATAATATCTATTGCCTGCAAAAGCTGATCCTGCCATTCAAGTGTTTTCCGATCTTCTATATCCTGTTTCATCAGGCTATCGATCACTTTGTATGGCGGCTCAACAGGATAGTTAACCGGCTGCACAATAGATTCTTGCCATTTATTGCTATTTGGCGGAACAATAAGTACCAGCCCGCCGCGCTGATGCCTGCGCATAGCAGCAGCAAGCTCAACCAGTACATTTACGGTATTTGACAGATATGACATTTGAGGCATATCCATCAATGAATTGACCAGGGCAGGGCAATCTACAAGATTAGCGTTGGTTTCATCAACCAGCTTGATCTGGTCGCCTTTTAATATGGCAACGTTTACATACTTGCCAAAACCATCTACGCGGCTATGTTTAATTACAAGTAAACCGGGTTCAATTACTTCAAGCACAAAGCAAATGCCGGGTACATAATGGGTGGTGCCCCAAATATAAAGATCTGTACCTTCAAGCCATACACCCAGGTGTATGCCCGGTGTTTCAACAGCGGGCGATAGCTTTTTAAGATTATGCGGTGTAAGCCTTATTTTATTGCCAAACTTTAGCGGCTGCTTAACCTGATGCGGCGGCAGAAGCGCTATAGAAATTTTAGGCTCATGTCCTTCTTCGCGGCGAAGGCTGGCCCAAAACGCCACATCAATAACAGCTTCAATAATTTCTGCTACAGGTTGCAAAGCCAGGTTGGTTGATCCTGTCTCCCTTGCAAGGGCAAGGTGTTTTGCAAAGTGTGCTTCAATATCAGGTGCTACCATACGGGCAGCCAAATACGTAGGTTCTGATAGCATTAGAATAAGGTACTTACCGCAAAACTATAAGTAATATGCGTTTGCGTGCGCTGTTTAAAGTTACAAAGTAATTTTTGACTTTAGCAGTACATTAAGCACGACTTTGTGGCTTTGCATCTGGTGGGGTAGAAGTGATCTCGCCATCCTCATTTACATAAGCTAGCATGTTGTCAAGATCACCGCCTGTTGAGTTTTCCTGTCTTTGCTTTTTGCGAAATTCTTTATCTTCCTTTTTCTTCTGTTTGTTTTTCTCCCGCTGCTTTTTCATAAAGGTTGCCTGTGATTTCGCCATGTTTTTCTAAATTTTAAAAGTGTAATAAAATAAAAAGCACCTGCCTTATACAAGGCAGGTGCTTTAGACAAATCTATAATAGATTAAGCCAGTTTTACATTTACTGCATTAAGGCCTTTTTTGCCATCTTGTACGTCAAAAGTTACTGAATCGTTTTCACGAATGTTTTCTTTTAAACCAGATACGTGGACGAAAATTTCTTGTCCATCGTCGCTTTTAATAAAACCAAAACCTTTGGTCTCATTAAAAAACTTTACTGTTCCTGTATTCATTTAATATTGTATTGAGATACAAATATAGTTATAATATTCGAATATACCTCTATTTCAAAAATATTAAGGCTCAGTGGCAAGATCGAAATAGCTGATCTACAGATTATTTATCAGAATTTAGTTATTTAATAGGCCTCAGAATACGGTTCCAGCGTATTTTGTCAAAAAATGTCCCCGTACTGTCAATACTCATCCAGGTAATTATGGCCTTACCAACAATATGGTCTTCCGGAACAAATCCCCAAAATCTTGAGTCTTCAGAATTGTGGCGGTTGTCGCCCATCATCCAGTAATAGTTTTGAGTAAAGGTGTAAGTGTTTGCCTGTTTGCCGTTAACGTAGAATACGCCATTGGCTTTAGTGATCTTGTTATGCTCGTAAGACTGAACAGTATGGGCATACAGCGCCACCGTAGAATCGGTTAGCCTGATAGTCGCTCCTTTCTTAGGGACTAACATCGGGCCGAAATTGTCGTTGTTCCATTTAAACATGGCGTTATGCGGAAATATAGAAGGGTCAAATTCGCCTTTAGGTTCAACAAAGGGTTTTATTGATGTGATATTGCTATAACTTTTCATCTCTGCAACGCTTTCTTTAGGCATAATCATGATGTATGATTTGTCGGTAAGCTGTGCATATATCTCAATTTTAAGGTCTTTGATTACCTGTGGGTTTATGGAGGAACCATCGGTTATAACTTCATAAGATGTTTGCCCTTTTGGCGGATTAGGGTTTGCCTTACCGTTTACATAAAGCTGTGAGTTTACAATGCTGATCACATCGCCGGGGGTAGCCTGGCATCGTTTGATATAGTTAGACCTCATGTCCACAGGGATCAAACTATCTGATGGCAGGTTAAAAACAACCACATCGTTTTTCTTTAATTCTGAAATTCCCGGTAAGCGGTAGTAAGGCAATTGGATGCCATCCCAATAGGTTTTGATTTTAGCGCCTGTTACTGTACTTTCTAAAAAAGGTATGGCAATAGGCGTAATTGGCATGCGGGCGCCGTAATGAAATTTACTTACAAAAAGGTAGTCGCCGGTAAGCAATGAACCTTCCATGGAAGCCGATGGAATAGCATAAGCTGAAAACAGCAATCCGCGGATGATAGTCGAAGCAACAACCGCAAACAAAATGGCGTCTAACCATTCGCGTGTTTTACTTTTCTTTGGCTTATCAGCTTCGTTTTTTTTACGTTTAAAGGGATTAGTAAATTTCATGGAGCAGTTTTAGTTGATTAGCAATTGGTTAATTAAACGGTTTGACATAAAAAAGCCCGCATTGTTACAAACAATACAGGCCAAGTTTATAGAATCGACGTTTAGTTTACAGCCTGTGCCAGCGTTGCAATAGAATTGTCGCTGTTAAAATTGAAATCATCAGCTTTTATTATTTCCTTCACCTTATCATTGCTTTTAAAAAAGTTTTGAAAGTCCTTTTTACCGTTGCCAATCTTTTGATACTTAGTACCATCAAATGCGTAGTAAGTGATCATCGGTTCAAGTTTTTGAGTTACTCTTTTAGTGTAAAAATCTTCTTCAGAGTTTACTTTCACAGTTGTTAATTTATAAATGCTCAGCTTACCCGGGGCAACAAGTTCTAAAAATACCGGCGCTTTGCTGTCGATGGTTTTAATCTTTGTAAAGTTGCCGGTATGGTTTTCACTTGGTGGAACCGTGAATTTGCTTACAGAATCAGTGATGTCATATAAATTATTATCTATGCTGTATTCTATGTGCTGATTAAGCTCGTCATACCGTATGGGTAAATCAGTTAATTTTTTGCCATTATTGGTTGTTATTTCAGCTTTTTGAAATTCCTCATTTAAATAGGGTGAACCAACGGTGTTGCCCGATTTTTTTGATTTAAGAGGTTTACCCATGCTCATAAATAATGCTGATTGCTGTGCAAAACAAAGGGTTGAGGCAATAACCAATGCAAATAAAAGTGAAATGTGCTTTTTCATGTTAAGAGTTTTAAGTAGTTAAAGCACAAGATAAAACGTTTTACTAATATTCCGTTAAGTCAACAGATATTTCTTTCTTGACCCAGGTCAAGTGTTACCTACGTTTGCTGCCATACCTTTGTAGTGTTAATTCAATTAAGCAGATTATTAAAACTATGGAAGATCAAATTTTAGGCATACACCACATCACTGCTATCGCAGGAAATGCCAAACGCAACTATGATTTTTATACTAATATATTAGGTTTAAGATTAGTAAAGAAGACCGTCAATTTTGATGATCCTGAAACCTATCACTTTTATTACGGCGATAAACACGGTACACCCGGTACTATACTGACATTTTTCCCATGGGAAAACATTATGACCGGACGCCGTGGAGCAAGGCAGGCTACTGAGATAGGTTATTCTGTTCCGGAAAACAGCCTCGACTTTTGGTTAAAACGTCTGGAAGATCATAACGTAACTTATAATAAAGTAGCAGAAAAATTTGGCGAACCTTATTTAACCCTGCTTGATCCTGACGGCTTGAAACTGGAGTTAACAGTTTCTAAAACTGCGGATAATCGCTTGCCTTGGGAAACTGATGAGATCAAAGCTGAAAACGGTTTAAAAGGGTTTCATAATATTACTATTAACACTAATAAAATGCAGCCTACTGCCGATGTGCTGACTGGTGTTTTAGGTTACCGTTTGTTAGAGCAACATGTAAACAGGTACCGTTTTATCAATGATAATGTAGACAATGCCAACATTGTTGACCTTGTAGAAGTTCCGGGCGAAATTGCCGGCCATGTAGCAGGTGGCTCTGTACACCACGTAGCATTCAGGGTGAAAAACGAAGAGATTTTAATGCACTATCGCGATAAAATTGAAGCGCTTGGATTGCACATTACAGAAAAAATTGACCGTAACTATTTCTATTCATTATACTTCCGCGAACCAGGTGGCGTATTGTTTGAGATTGCTACTGATAACCCGGGCTTTACTGTTGACGAATCGTTGGAAGAATTAGGCCAGAATCTTAAACTGCCTGCAAAATATGAGTCATTCCGTGCAAGCCTTGAAACTACATTACCTAAAATCAATTAATTATGTACACTCATCATAAAAATATTGTAAAAGCAGGTGCAGAGCCAAAAGATGCAAAAGGCGCAATTATAATGTTACACGGTCGTGGAAGCACGGCCGATAACATTATCGGCCTTAATTCTGTGCTGAATATTAAAGATTTAGCAATTTATGCACCACAGGCAAGTAACCACAGTTGGTATCCTTACAGCTTTATGGCACCGGTGAAAGATAATGAACCTGCACTAAGCTCGGCTTTGGAGTTAATAAAGGAAACCGTACAACAAGCAGTAACCGATGGTATCCCTGAAGACAGGATCTATTTTGCAGGATTTTCCCAGGGCGCTTGCCTAACATTAGAGTATGTTGCCCGTAACGCAAAAAAATATGCCGGTGTTGTTGCCTTTACAGGCGGACTGATTGGCGAACAGCTGCAACTGGATAATTACCAGGGCGATTTCAACAACACACCTATACTTATTGCCACTGGCGATCCTGATGCGCACGTGCCTGTAACAAGGGTACTTGAAAGTGTGGAAGTTTTAAAAGGTTTAAATGCCGATATCAGGCTTGAAATTTATAAAGGCCGCCAGCATACTATCAGCATGCCTGAAATAAAACTGGCTAACGAAGTAATTTTTGATCAGACAAATTGATCCTTTAACGGTTAATAGCTTTCAAAGCAGATATTATGAGTTACGAAAATACAGAACTGATAAATAACGAAGCCATTCACAATTTTGAATTGTTTGTGGATGGCGAAAGGGCTTTTATTGATTACCGTACAAAAGGCGATAAGCTATTTCTGGTGCATACAGAAGTACCCGAAAATTTACAGGGCAGGGGTATTGCCGAAGCAATTGTAAGCAAAACCTTTGCTTACATGGAAGCGCATAAGCTTAAACTGGTTCCGCTTTGCCAATATGTGCAGATCTACCTGAAACGCCACCCGGAGTGGAACAGGCTGCTTGCCGATTAAGTTGAGTTATCCTGATCTTCCGGCTTCCAAAATAGATTTTGTATTTTGGCGGCATGTCTACCGATCTGATACTGCAAAACATATCCCGTTATGTAAACTTAAGCCCTGATGAAAAAGCATATTTCACATCACTGCTGCAATCACGTAGTTTAAAACGCAAAGAATTTTTGCTGGAAGACGGACAAATCTGTAAGTATTCTGCATTTACATTATCCGGATGTTTGCGTGGCTACACCGTTGATGAAAACGGGCTGGAGCATGTACTCAGCTTTGCACCCCAAGGTTGGTGGATGGCCGATATGTACAGCCTGATCAGTCAAAAGCCCGGAACATTGAATATAGAAGCCATAGAAAAGACAGATATATTGCTTTTATCCAAAGCCGACCAGGAAAAGCTTTACGAACAAGTGCCAAAGTTCGAGCGTTTTTTCAGGATCATTACAGAAAATTCCCTGGTGGCCTACCAGCAAAGGCTGATGGACAATTTAAGCCTTACCGCCGAGGAGCGTTATCTTAATTTTTGCAAACGGTACCCCACGCTGATACACACCTTACCTAAAAAAGATATTGCTACCTATATTGGCGTAACTCCCGAGTTTCTGAGCCGTATGCTGGGCAAAATGCTCAGAAACTCATAGCAAAAAGCTACTTGAGCAGCTACAAGGATTTATGTTTGCCTGTTCTTAATGTTTACTTCATAACAAAGCCATTTATTTGATATAATTTGGCACCCGGATTTTTTATGAAATATTACGCTCTTTTAATCGTTTCCCTGTTTTGGTTACAAGTTGTTAATGCGCAGGTTGATACCAGTATGCAAGTGAATACAGCCAGGTATAACAGCAAGCAACAAGAGGAAAAACCCTATGTGATTATGATATCGATGGATGGTTTTAGGTATGATTACCTCAATAAATACCATGCATCACATTTGAAAGAATTAAGTGATAATGGTGCACGTGCCGAAGCCATGATCCCTTCTTATCCTTCGTTAACTTTCCCAAACCATTACACGTTGGTTACGGGGCTTTATCCTTCGCATCATGGATTAGTAGGCAACAGCTATTACGATAGAAACTTCAAGGCAACTTATTCCATGAAGGGTAAAACAGCCGTAGAGGGCAAGTGGTACGGAGGCGAGCCGCTTTGGGTGCTGGCCGAAAAACAACAAATGCTAACGGCAAGCTTTTACTGGGTGGGGTCAGAAGCTGATATACAGCACACATTACCCACTTATTACTACAAGTATAACGAGAAGATCAGTATACATAACCGCATTGCCTGCGTTGTTAACTGGTTGGAGCAGCCTGCTGACCGCCGTCCACACTTGATCACTTTCTACTTTCCGGAGGTTGACCATCAAAGCCATCATTTCGGGCCTGATAGTAAAGAAACTGCCGATGCCGTTCATTTTGTAGACTCAGCTATTTATCAATTGACTGAAGCTGTTAAGAAAACGGGATTAAAAGTTAATTATGTGGTAGTATCAGACCACGGAATGACGGCAATTGACCGTGAGCATAAATTGCCCGAACCATCATTAACACGCGATACAACTAAGTTTATCAATTTAGATGAAGGCGTTATTATGCAGCTTTATGCAAAAGATCCAGCTTACATAAAACCGGCTTACGAAAAACTAAAGGCTGAAGCTAAGGATTATGATGTTTACCTGAAGCAGGATGTACCGGCACATTTACATTATGGTGCTAAAGATGACAGATACAACCGTATAGGCGACATTGTGCTGATACCTAAATGGCCCAAAGTTTTTTATTGGGGCAAAGGGGAATTAAACATGGGCGCACATGGATATGATCCGATAACAGTGAAAGAAATGCGGGCAGTTTTTATGGCTTGGGGGCCGGATATTAAAAAAGGGATTACTGTACACCCGTTCCCAAATGTGGACGTTTATCCTGTGGTTCAAAAAATATTACAATTGCAAAACCCGCCTCAGATTGACGGAACGGACGAGCTTGCTAAACAGATATTAATTAAAAAATAAATTTTTACTGGCGAGCCTGCTGTTGGCATAATAAATGTTATAACATTAAATGTTAGCTACTAACGTTTTGTGCCGATAAGATGATGTGAGAGAGATACTAAGTAGTTAACAATATCAGATCGGAGATAGAGAAGGCTGCCCAATTGGGCAGCCTTTGTTTTTGGTAGAGTATTTACTTTTTCGACATTTCGTAAAGTTCGTTGAAGAGCAATTTAAATGTTCCATGTGATTGCCCGCGGAAGGTGATCTCAGGCCCGAATACATACAAATTACCATTACCAACTTTAGCTTCAAATGCAGCTACGTTATTTTTTAAGTATTGCTGTCCCCAGGCCCATCCGCTGCGCAATGGTTTGTCAGTAGTGTAAGTAGCAAGTGCTGTAACGCCTTTACTTTCGGCATCGTTATCCAGTTTAAATACAGGGCTGCTATCAAATAATATATCTGTTTTAGCTTTCATGCCCCAGTTTGCTGGTACAGATGTATTGAAACTGGCTTGCAATACGCTGCCCGGTATATAAAATTTATCGCCTGATAAGGGCTTGCCGCTATTGTCAACCAATGCATTTTGTACAGGGAGTTTTAATTGGTAAGCAAGGTTAGCGCTGCTGCCAATAGTGACGATATTTCCGCCTGCTTCCAAAAAGGCTTTTAGTTGTGGAATAGATTTTTCGGCTGTGATGCGGCCGGTCCAGGTTTTAAATTCATCAGGCAGGTTTTCCATGTTACCGCCGCGAAAACCACCACCAAAGTTGCGGCCATTAGGGTCTGGAATTGCGCCGCCAACAAATACAATTACATCATATTTACTTTTCAGGTCGCCATTGTCAATCTCCTGCGGATAAATCACATGGAAAGGGAAGTGGTATTGCTCCATCATCCAGCGTATCCAGCCTGAAGGGATAGAACCGCCATAATTATCCCATAGCGCCATGCGTGCCTGCGATAGTTTGATTAAGCCTTTAGGCGTTTTGTTGGTTGCACTTACCTTAACCCCTAAATTAGCATCAACGGCAAGTGCTGTCTTTGCAGCTGCTGAATAAGGGATATAAAATGCGCCCGGACCAGCATCTGCCACACCTTTCACTCCGGCAGGCGCGCGGTATACCTGAGCACCGGCTTTTAACAGATCGTTTACAATGATAAACGCATTATTTACATCGGGACTAAGCACGTAGCCGCCTTTTGCAATTACAGGAACCAATACCGTTGACGGCGATTGCAGTTCGCCGTAAGGGATGCGTTTAAATGGCCCGTCGAAATCATCAAGCAAACGGTCGAACTTGATGCCCATTTGATAAGCCAATGTCCAACCGGCATTATCATAAGGGCGAATAGGAGGGCCGCCTGGATATAAGAAATCATTCGGGTGATCCTGCGGTTCAAACATATCCAGCACATGCGGGCGGAAAGCCTGGTTAGTTTTTACGATATAACTTCCTGCCGGATAGTTTACACCATTTATTTTGAATGGTACTGTTGCTTTTTGGATAACAATACCTGCCCGTATCAATGTATTAACAAATTTAACCGCGGTCGGGAAATCATTCTGATCGGCAGATATAATATACCCGCGTGCATCGCGCAGGGTTGGGTCTTTTAAAACTTTGTCGTAATATTTTACAGGTATTGATCCGCTTCTGCCTAATGATACCGCGCCGCTTGCCCCGCCACGGTTACCCTCGCCATTTGCGGGAGTAGTGTTACCCATGTCGGCTTTGTAAGCATTATTGATCGAGTCGGTCATTTTGGGCGATAGCGTCCAGTTGTCACGGCTGCCGCGTTCAATTGAGTTCATTCCCATGCGGTACATATCATAAAGCAGCATGTCGCGTTGGCGTACAGCATAGTTTAATACGGCGTAGTTAAGCGATACTGAATAATCGATAGACTGCTTAAAATGCCACGGTTGCGGCGTTACCGGGAAAGGCGTACTGCTGTTGGGGATCAACCGGCTTGGCACCAGCGGAATTTCTGATGGGGTAGGGCTGCCGATAATTTCGGTAAGTAAACCTACCATGTTATGAAAATAAGTAGTGGTACGCAAGCCACCATTCCACCAGGTAGAATATTCTGTGCCTTGCAATTTGGTATAGCCTGGTTTGTTCTCAGTATTCAGTCGACTGATCATCGCGGCACCTACGGCATCAAGCGTGGTGACCATCAATGGATCGAAGACATAATTGAAAGGGTCGCGGTAAGGTGGGCCAGCCACCACAGATCCTGCCGGGCCGGTTTGGTGATGATTATAAACAATCTGAGGGAACCATTGCAGAAACTGCTGACGGGTAATATTCTGCGTTTCTTTCATGTTCATCATGTAAAAATCTCGGTTGTTATCGTGCCCGATGTATTTTTCCCATAAACGCGGTACGTTCATGTTTCGCTTTTTTAGGTCGTTTTCGCGCATGTACCAGTTGGCTACCAGTTCCTGCCCGTCGGGGTTGGCATGTACCATCAGGATAATGCAATTGTCTAGGATGTTCTTAGTTTCGGCATCATTGCGGCTGATTAAATCATAGGCCGTTTGGATCAACTGATGTGAGCCAACAACCTCGCTGGCATGCAGTCCGCCATCAATCCATACAACAGCTTTACCCTGTAAGGCAAGTGCATGCGCCTGCTCGTCTTTTAAGCCTTCGGCATGGGCCAATTTTTGTGAAATGGCTTTGTATTTATCGAGGTTTTTAATGTTTTCGGGCGATGATATCACCAGCATAAACTCGTGGCGGCCTTCTTCGGTTAAGCCCATATCTACATATTTGGCACGGGGAGAAGCAGTAAGTTTTTTGATATAAGCCTCGGTCTGCGTGTAATTGGCAAGTTTATAATCGTCGCCAATTTCAAAACCGAAATGTTCTTTAGGAGTAGGTATGGTTTGTGCCGATGCGCCAAAAGCAAGCAGCATACCCCATACCAGGCAATGGGTAAGTTTCCGGGTCATGTTTTAGTTTAAAGTTGATAAGCAATTTATGGAATTGACTGCGAATGCATTGTAACTTTTTTGAAGCAGAGATTTTGATTTGATATTGGGTTGATTGAAGAATAAGAAATGGTTAAAACAATCAGGATATAATTCATTCTGACTAATGACTAATGACTAATGACTAATGACTAATGACTAATGAATAACATATTGTCACCTGATCATCTTTTTTAGATTAACACTGTTAAATAAGCCGATTATCTTATTTATTTTGACCCCGCTATCTTTATCTCACGTCAGCAAAAATCAATGAACGAAAAACATCAGCTCGAACGCGGCCTCTCACTTACACAGGCTACAGCTATCAATATGATTGATATGGTAGGCATAGGTCCGTTTGTTACCGTACCGCTTATTGTTGGCGCCATGAGGGGGCCGCAATGTATCATTGCCTGGCTGGTTGGGGCTTTACTGGCGTTTATGGATGGTTCTATCTGGGCCGAGATGGGAGCTAAATGGCCTATGGCTGGCGGCAGCTATGTTTTTCTGCAAAATTTATACGGTAAATGGGGGCGCATGTTTGCGTTCTTATTCATCTGGCAAACTACCATACAAGCACCATTGGTGATTGCAAGCGGAGCTATAGGTTTTGCACAATATTTAACCTACCTGGTACATTTAACCGGGATGCAGCAAAAAATGGTGAGCGGGGCTTTGGTGATTTTACTGGTATTGCTGCTATATCGCAACATTAAAACCATTGGTAAAATATCCGTTATCCTTTGGATTATTACCGGCGGTACATTTCTGTGGCTAATCTTTTCAGGGTTTAGTTCTTTCAATGGTAAACAAGTTTTTACATTTTCAAAAGACGCTTTTGACTTTACGCCTTTGTTCTTTGTGGGCCTTGGTCAGGCATCGCTAAAAACGATCTATTCATTTTTAGGCTATTATAATGTGTGTCATTTAGGTGCCGAAATCAAAGAGCCTGAAGTAAATATCCCTAAGAGCATTTTTATATCCATAGCAGGTATTACCGTATTGTACCTGGGCATGCAGATCATGATTTTAGGGGTATTGCCCTGGCAAAAGGTAGCGGCATCAAACTTTGTTGTAAGTATTTATTTCGAGCAGATTTATAACAGCGGCGTTGCCAAAATTGCAACAGGACTTGTGCTGATCATCGCATTGTCCTCATTGTTTTCTGTTACATTAGGCTATTCAAGGGTACCTTATGCTGCCGCAGCAGATGGTAACTTTTTCCCGATGTTTGGTAAGATACATCCAACCAAAAAGTTTCCGCATGTATCACTGCTGGTATTAGGTGCGTTTGCATTTGTATTTAGCATGCTGTTTAAAATGAAAGAGGTGATCACTGCTATCATCACCATGCGCATCATTATTCAGTTTTTAGGGCAGGCCTTTGGTGTGCTGTTATGGCATAAAAATAAGCCGAAGGATACACGTCCTTATAAAATGTGGTTATTTCCCATCCCGGCTATTATTGCCATAGTTGTTTGGCTGTTTATACTGATCACCAGTCCGCTCGAATTTATTTTACTGGCCTGCGGTATCATTTTTACGGGGCTTATCCTGTATTATTTCTGGCAGCGCAGTATAGGTAAGAAGTTGCCTGCAATAGAAGGTTAGGCTGAATAACTATGCGCATTATATTAATGTTACAAACATTTTAGCAGCATTGTATATTTAGTACAAAGTTTACTATTTATGCTGCGCCCTTTTTTCCGTTACATCATTATTATCTGCTGCTGTTTGTGCACCAGTTTTTCTGCAAAAGCTTATGCTATACTTGCTCACGAGGCCATAGTTGACGCCTGTTGGGCTAAGGATATCAAACCGCTTTTGCTTGAGCGTTACCCTGCTACTACAGATTCCGCCATGCGTGCTGCCCGTTCTTATGTTTATGGTGGAGCAATGGTTGCAGATATGGGTTACCTGCCAATGGGTAGTGCTTACTTTAGCGATTTGCTGCATTATGTGCGCAGTGGCGAAATGGTGCAAAACCTGATAAGGGAAGCGCAGAATGTAAATGAAATGGCTTTTGCATTAGGCGCGTTATCGCATTATTTGGCTGATGAATACGGACATTCGCGTGCTACCAACCTTACTGTACCCACTATTTATAAAAACCTGCAACAGAAGTATGGCAACTTTGTGACGTATGGCGATGATAATGTATCGCACAGCCGTACCGAGTTTTCTTATGATGTGCTACAGATAGCCAGGGGCAATTACAATACACAATCATATCATGATTTTATAGGCTTTAACGTTTCTAAGCCCGTATTAGAGCGTGCATTCCGTAAAACTTATGGCGAAGACCTGAATGAGCTTTTCAGCAACTTTGAGGGTAGCGTTAAAACATTCAGATGGGGAGTGAAGAATCTGATGCCTACGCTGATACGTCGTACCTGGAAATCGCAGCATGACAGTATTATGAAACGCCAGCCGGGGATGACCGCCAAGCGGTTCAAATACAAAATGAAAGGCCGTGAGTTTCACCAGGAATATGGAAAAGGCGAATCTAAACCGGGTTTCTGGGCAAGCTTTTTAAGCTGGGTAATTAATGCCATGCCGAAGATCGGACCGCTTAAAACCTTAAAATATGTAGATCCAGGTCAGCAAGGCGAGCAGTTTTTTATTCACAGTTTCGATACTATTTTAGTTTGTTACAGTACAGATATACAATCCATCCGCAGTAATACTCTACAGCTAAAGGATATCGACTTTGATACCGGCCGCCCAACTAACAATGGTGAATATGGCCTTGCAGACCAAACTTATGCCGAGCTACTGATCAGTTTGCAGAAATCTAATTTCAGGTATTTAAATCCGGCACTAAAAGCTCACCTGCTCGAGTACTATAAGAATGAGCATGCCATCTCATACTCTACAAAGTACCCCATTGATTGCGATAAACTAATGCTGGCATTACAGCAACTGAAAAACGCACAGGTGACGGAAACGGCGGCTTTGTAAAAAGTCTCACCCTGCCCTCTCCAAGGGAGAGTGTATAAAGTTTTGAACCTATTACCATTTAAATTAGTAATTTGTAATATGTCTCCCTCTCCATTTGGAGAGGGCTGGGTTGAGGCCTATTAATCGATTGGCTCGTTCTTCGCAAACAAAAAATTTAAGCGTCATTGCGATCCGTTGCAAGACGGAGAAGCAATCCCCGATCAGCAAACAGATTAGCATATTTGTGATTGCTTCGTTCCTCGCAAAGACGGTTTTAATCTTCAATCCCTCCCTAACCCTCCCAAGGGAGGGAACTGAACTAATTAATTTAATTGCAACGGTATTTATCTTTCTCCGGTTAGAGAGGGTTGGGGTGAGGCTCATTGACGGACAAGAAAAGTAACATTCACAACCTTCTTAATATTTATACAATTAAATCAAAAAATCAAATTAACACTTCTTCTTTAAAACTTTCAATACTTACCTTTGCGGCATCTGAACAGCGGTTGCAAAAACTGTGTTATAGATAATTAAAACTGTCTTTTTTGCTAATGAAAAACCGGTTACTCTGTATTTTACTGCTTTTGGGGCTTGTTTGCGCCCAGTTTTCGCAGTACTTTATTGTGGCAGGTTTTGATCTGAACCGGAAATACATTGCAGAAAAGCTGTGTGTAAACAAAAGCCGTCCGTGGATGCACTGTAACGGCCGATGTTACCTGATGAAAAAGCTAAAGCAAGCCGCCGACAAAGAGCGTGCTGCCGAACGCGAAAATCAAAAGAATGCTTTCCAGGTAGCTATTTTCACTCAGCCAGAGCCATTTGTATTTGATGCCCAGATCAGCAGAACATTTGTAGTGAAAGAGCCATCTTTCACGCTGCCACAAGGCCATACCTCTATTTTTCAGCCGCCAAAGGTTTAACGTTTCCTTCATTCTTTAATTAATATGATTTGTCCATAAGCAAGCAGGTTGCACCTGTTAGTTGCTGTTGGCTTATCTGTCATTTTTTTACTTGCATGGCATAAGTATGCCCCTGCGACTATTTATTTCAATGAAACGTTATTACCTTACCCTAATATTTTTAGGCCTGATACAGGCTGCCTTTTGCCAGCGCATCACTGGTACTGTAACTGATGCCATTACACACGAGCCATTGCCCGGAGTTACCGTCACCGCTGGCGAAAGCACTACAACAACATCTAATTCAACCGTGACTGATCGTAACGGCCGTTTTTCTATCGCTCATGCTGATCAGCTACATTTCAGTATGGTTGGTTATGTTACTCAGTTGGTTGCATCCGGCAAAAATCCTTTATCTGTAGCTATGCAGCCTTCATCGCTTGATTTGCAGCCAGTAATTGTTACTGCCAGCCGCGAGAAACAGGCGCGTCAGGATGCGCCGATTGCTATCAGCAAAATAAACCAGGTGCAGATACAAGACACTAAGGCAACTGCACTTTATCAACTGTTAAATAAAGTTCCCGGCGTTTATATGGTTGATCTTGGAAACGAACAGCACACCATGGCCATCCGTCAGCCGATTACTTATAATGCACTTTATTTGTATATGGAAGATGGTTTACCTATCCGTCCTACGGGTATCTTCAACCATAATTCTTTATATGAAATCAACATGTCGGGTGTTAAGGATATCGAAGTTGTTAAAGGCCCTGCATCGTCACTGTATGGCAGTAATTCTGTTGGTGGCGCAGTAAACTTTATTACACAGGGTCCGCCGTCGGGTTATGCTGGAGGTGTATCATTACAAGGCGATAATTATCACTACCGCCGGGTTGATGCCAATGGAGGTTTTACCGATGGAAAATTCGGTTTGTATGCAGGTGGCTACGTAGCCCACATGAAAGACGGCTGGCAGGATTATACCAACTTCGACAAGTATTCGGTTAACCTGAAAACAACTTACGATTTTAATAATCAAACAAAGCTGACTGCCGCGGCTGCGTACAATTATCTTAATACGCAAACACCCGGTACTTTAGACAGCGCACATTTTTACAGCAGGACATACAGCAGTAACCAGCGTTTTACTTACCGTAAAGTAGAGGCATTTAGGGCTAATATGCGTTTAGACCATACCTGGAACGAGCGCAGCGCTACATTTGTAACCGGCTTTTACAGAGATAACTCAACAGCGCAATTGCCGAGTTATTATATCTCAGATGTAAGGGATGCGAACGGCAAATATTTAAGCTCGAACGGGCAGGTGAATGATCAGAAGTTCCACAGTTTCGGTTTGCTGGCGCAGCACCGTACAGATTTTGACTTTCTGCATTCGCGATTAATAGCAGGTGTTTATCTGGATAACAGCCCAAGCTCTTATTATGCACAGCAGTTAAACATTACAAAAGATGTGGTGAATAATTACTATACCGGTTTTACCAATACGGGCCTTTATCTTGATGATTACCGCATTAAGTTATTTAATACCGCTGCATATACACAATACGAGATCAGGCCGTTTGATGCCTTACGTATTGTTGGTGGCTTACGTTATGACCGTGTACATTATGATTTTCAGAATGGGTTGCCACCGTCAAACACGAAGTATAAGCAGCAAGAGACCAATAACTTTAACATCGTAGCACCAAAAATAGGGTTCACCTATAACCTGGGTAATAACAAAGGCTTTTATGGTAACTTCAGCGTTGGGTTCCAGCCGCCTGAAACAGGCGATTTATACAGTTCGCGCCAGTTAACCCCGTTAAAGCAAGCTACTTTTGAAAATTATGAAATAGGCGGATGGTTCTCTGCCCTGGATAAAAAGCTTTATGCAGAAGTTAGTTTGTTTGATCTGGAAGGTAGAAACGAGATTATCAGTCAGCTGTTGCCTGATAACACCACTCAAAACCAAAATGCAGGTGCTACCAGGCACCAGGGTATAGAATATTCAGTAACCTATGCGCCTGTGCATGACGTTACCCTACGCTTTAGCGGTACAAATGCGCGTCACATCTATCTGGATTATAGTGAAGTGGCTAAGAATTACAGCACCGGCAACAGTTACAGTATAGTGTATGATGGTAACCGCATGATCAATGCACCGGCATGGATAGCCAACGCAGAAGCTACTTATAAACCTTCATTTTTACCGGGCTTCCGCATAGCGCCAGAGTGGCAGCACATCAACCATTATTATACAGATCCGGCTAATACCAAAACTTACAGCGGTTACAATTTGTATAATCTGCGCCTTGGTTACGACTTTAAAGCCACTGTGCTTAAAGGAGCCGGTATATGGTTCAATGTGCTTAACTTAACCAATAAGCTGTACGCTACAACAGTAACCAGCAATCAGTATGGCGATACCTATAATGCAGCGCCTCCGCGCATTTATACTTTAGGTATCAGCTATGCATTTTCAAAATATTGATAATGGAAAACAACAATCATAAGTTGCGCCGTAATTTTTACAAGTGGCACCGTATCATCGGTTTAATTGCTCTGGTACCGGTCATATGCTGGACCTTGAGCGGATTATCGCACCCGTTTATGTCAAACTGGTTCAGGCCGTTTATTCCTAATGAAACTTTTAAGCCGCTAACACAGGCACAGATGAAACCTGTAATGTCTTTACAGCAGGTGCTTGATCAAAACAAGGTTGCTGTTATCCGCAATTTTGGTTTAGTAGATTTTAAAGGGCAAACTTATTACCAGGTGCTTCAGGCCGATAGTAGCTATAGCTACTATTCGGCTAATGATGGTAAAGTGCTGCCAGATGGCGACAAATTATATGCAACCTACCTAGCACGCTACCTTACGCAAGATTCTGTTTCTAAAATAAAGCGCATCACTTTACAGACTAAGTTTGATGCCCAGTATCAGCCCATTAATCATTTGTTACCCGTTTGGAAGGTAAGCTTTCTTCGGCCGGATGGTATGGATGTTTATATAGAAACAGGGCAAAGCCGCATGGGAACGTTCAATAATAATACCCGTAAAGCAATGCTGGGTTTATTTGAGCAGTTTCATACCTGGCAATTTCTGGCAGCGATAGGCGGCGAAAAATTGAGAATAGGGGTACTGATCGTATTGGTTGGCTGCATGTTCTTGTCGATGTTGAGTGGTTTGATTGTGTATGGCTTTCTGTGGAACAGGTTTAAAGAGTTATCCGAGAAACGCAAAGCAAGCGGTAAAAAAGATACGCGCTTTGTTCATCGCTTCCATAGGCAGTTGGGGCTTATTATGTCTTTCCTGATGCTCACATTTACTTTCAGCGCAGCTTTTCATCTCATTGTTAAGTTACATAACATTAGGCCGGAGAGCAAACCATATAGTCAGCTAATTAATCGCGACCAGTTACAATTATCAAACTTACAATTACCCGTTGCAGATACCCTGATCAAAAAGGTTTCGGTAGCTATGTTTGAAAACAAGGTTTACTACCAGGTACTCAAAAGGGATAAAAGTATGGCTTACATCGATGCTGCTAATGGTAAAGAACTGCCAGACGGCGATGTTCGTTATGCTAGCTACCTGGCAGATTATTACCGAAAAACCAGCGGCAGCACAACTAATATTCAGCCGGGTAAAACCGAATTGATTAAACAGTTTAACGAGGAGTATGGATTTATCAATAAACGCCTGCCGGTTGAAAAAGTAAGTTATGGCAGCGAGAACTGGTATATAGAAACTGCTACTGCTAAGTTAGCTACCAAAGTAGCCGGGCTTGACCGTGCTGAAGGATTTTCTTTCATTTTTCTACATAAATACTTTGGCATGTCATGGGCAGGCAAAAACATCCGTGATATTGTGAGCATGCTTGCTGCTTTGGGTATTTTAGTGGTTTCGTTATTTGGCTTCGCCGCTTTCTTAAAAAATCAATAATATGAAAAGATACATTTTAATTGCAGTTACCAGTTTAATGGTAGCCGCGTGTTCGCAAAACCCACCTGCCAATAAAAAGGCAGAGAAACAGCAACAGGCAAATTGCAAATACACCTGTACTATGGATAAAGACGTATGCTCGGATAAACCCGGCGTATGTCCAAAATGCGGTATGGAGCTGGTGGAGAAAGCAGATAAATAAGAACTGTACAAGAGGGCTATTAGCCCTCTTGTTGTTTAATGGCTATTAATTGTAGTATTAAGTTGGCCTGGGCTGGATTAATCTTCTGCAAAGCAATATCTGCTTCCAACCATGCAGCTTTGTCAATTTCGGGATATGAAACCCACTTGCCCGACTTGTATGGGTATTCCATTGTGAAAACATTGCTTACAATGTTTTCGTGGTCAATGTCGCCTTCAACGGCCCAGCAGTGTACCACTTTGCCGCCTTTTTGCTTTATGGGTTCAAGCATTATAAAGTCACCTTCAACTGGCTGGCCTGTTTCTTCCTGAAACTCACGTTGCGCGGCGGTAAGCGGTTCTTCGCTTTCGTCGAACTCGCCTTTGGGTATCGACCAAGCACCTGCATCTTTTTTTGCAAAGAATGGTCCGCCCGGATGCACCAGGAAAAACTCTAATTGCTGTTTGTTATAACGATATAGCAAAACGCCTGCGCTTTGTTTCATATAATAATGTTGTCATATTGAGCGCAGCGAAATATCTTCTTCACCTTGATATTTGTAGAAAATTTATCCTGCCGTCAAAATGACATTGAATTGATGTGGTTTATTAAATACAAGCTGTAATATACTTAGTTTTGCCGCATTATGTTTACCGGAATAATTGAAACCCTTGGCCGTGTTACGGATCTTTATAAAGATGGGGGCAACCTGCATATCACTGTCGAATCAACTATCGCATCAGAATTAAGGATTGATCAGTCTGTAGCCCACAATGGGGTTTGTTTAACAGTTGTGGCGCTTGCCGATGGCCTGCACACGGTTACTGCCATTGAAGAAACGTTAAATAAAACCAATCTGGCTTATCTTAAAGCGGGGGATGAGATCAACCTGGAGCGTTGCATGCAAATGAACGCCCGCTTAGACGGCCATATTGTGCAGGGGCACGTAGATCAAACAGCTGTTTGTAGATCTGTTGAGGAAATGGACGGCAGCTGGGTATATACTTTCGAGTATGATGCCGGTATAGGTAACGTTACCGTTGAAAAGGGTTCTATTTGTGTAAATGGTATTAGCCTTACGGTGGTAAACTCAACAGATAACGGTTTTTCGGTGGCGATTATTCCATACACTTACGAGCATACCAATTTGCATAATATAAAAGCCGGCGACACAGTAAACCTTGAATTTGATATCATTGGTAAATATGTCGCCAGGCTAATGAAGCGTTAACGATGTAATTCGTTGATTCGGTGACTGGTATATTCGATAAATGATTGCTGGCTATCTGCCGGTGGTTTAGACGAGATATACTTTTTATAATATCTTACAGCCATTAAAGTGTCTTTCAGTGAGACATCATAAATAGCAGCCATAGCATAAAGTGCCATCGGTTTCTCGCCGAATGTTAGTCCGCGCTGATAAGCCGCTATCGCCTTTTTAGGCAAATGCATTTGATCGTAGCAATCGCCGATCTCGCTGTAATAGCTGTTTGTAGCTGGGGATATACCTTCGTTAATGGCTTTTTGCAGATAATAAATCGCTTTAGCGTTGTCTTTTAAAGCCTTATGGCTTAGGCCTAAATAGTAATAAGAAGTTTCAGTTTGGGTATCGGTACTGTCGAGCATGTGCAGGGTTTTAATGCACTCCTTATATTTTTTAAGCCTGAACTCTGCTATACCCTTGTAGTTGATTACCTGCGTGGATTGTGCCTGGTTATTGATCAGCCTGGTGCAGATGTCTATCATTTCCGGATACTTCTTCAAATTGAAATCTACCTGCATTTTACCCGTCAACAGTAAAATGTTCGATGTATCAGCATGTAATGCCACATCAATTATTTTTTCTGCCTGCTCAAACTGTTTAAAACCGATCATTGCCGTAGAAAGATCATAGGCTACGTCACCATTCTCGGGGTTGATTTTGTTAGCTTTTTGCAGGTAAACCAAGTTAGCAACGATATCACCCGTGTTTTTGCTAAGAGTAGCTAACTGCCTGTAAACGCTAAAGTTTGTACTGTCGATTTTAAGGATGCGTTTGTAATAGGCGAGTGATTTTGCATTATTACCCCGCCGCATTTGGATGCTGGCCATGCTGAACAATACCGAAAGATTGGTGGAATCAATACTGTACAGGCGTTGATAATAAGCTTCGGCATCGGGCAACCGGCCTGCCTGGTTTGAGGCATAGGCCAGCTGCGCAAGTACCTTATTGTTTAGGGGTTCAGGATAGGTCTTTTTAAGCAGATCGGCAGCTTCACCAAATTTTTGTGTCTGGTAAAGTTCAATCAAAGTTGAGTCGGTTTTTGTAGTACTGTTTTGAGCAAATGTTGCCGCACACATTAGCAACAGAACAAGGCTGAGGCAAAATTTCATAGGTTGTTATTTTTAACTAAGTTATTAGTTGATATTGATATGTCAAACACTTTTTGAAAAAAGATGTTAACTAATTGAATCAATATTTAAAACAAATGGATAAGATTAGGAAATTTGAATTGATGGAGAAGATCGTCCGTGAGTTGGAGGATTTAAGAAACAGCCAGCAGGCATGTGTTCAAAAGCTTTCTAAAATTGAGGTGGACAATATCGAATTAGGTGATAAACGTTTGGAAAAAGATCTTCCTGATATGCACCAGCGTATTGCTGATAACCTTGACAACATAAGCTCAATACTTGACAGCTTTGCTGAACAAACCAATGAGTTCAGTAACAAAAATAATATCTCTGCTTTGAAAGAGCAGGAAGCTATTAGCAACAGGTAATCTTCTTCATTTAAGATAAAAACAATAAAAGCCAGGCATTTGCCTGGCTTTTATTGTTTAATGCTATTGATACTGTATGTAAATGGGAGCAGGTGTTAAACTCAGCACTTCCTTGGGTGTCATCATGCGGTTGGGCACTTTTTTTATATCGTTCTTATAAAAAAGCTTAAATCCCGTGAATTCAACAGGTTCCCCAGCGACGAAGTATTTATAGGTGCGTTTTTTTAATTCCGGTCCGCCCCAGCCATCCATATCCATCACAAATTGAATGTTAGGGTCTAACTTAATGTTTTTATAGTTGGTCACCATGCGCTTAGTGAAACGATGTACCACAAATATTTTAGGCGGCAGATTGTATTTATCACAAAGTGAGCTTAGGTATTTGATTACAAAGTTTATATCATCTGCATCAAATGTTCCTATACGTTTGCCCGGCACGCTGCCTTCTTTCATCGAAAATTCGGGATCAATACCGAAATGCACGTTAGGCATTTTCAAGTATTTCTCTAACAGGGGAAGTTCTTTTTGAACAGTGCTGTAGCCTACCTGTATATCCAAAAATACCAGGGCATTAATCGGTTTAGCCATTTCAATTACTTTATCAATCTGGCTAAAAGGCATACGCAGATTGTGGAGGCCATTAGCGCCGGCATCGGCTTGTGCAGTTACACAGATATAATGAAGCGCCGGTTTAACCGGTACTTCCGGATCTGCAGCCTCCCAGTTTTTTACTTCAGCCCTAAGTTTTTCCCGCATTACTGATGGTTCATACTGACCAAGCACCCCCATGTTTTTGGAATACATATTGCCATAGTATGCAACCACCCTATAAAACGGCAGAATTGCACCCGGTTTTGGATAAGGTGCATTCTTCACCGGCCACTTACCGGTTGTGTCACCGTGGACCAGATGTAGCATCAACGAATCATAACGGGCAGTATCGAGGTTAGCAGGCTTTAAAGTGCTATCGGGTTGTATTGTTTGCGCTGTTGACTTAAAAGAATATGCAGCGAAGCAGATTGCTATGGTAAGTTTAAGAATGTTTTTCAAGTGCGTTATTTATAGATTGCTACAAATAACGCATTTTAATTTCAGGAGTTTTAATTGATGCGTAAGTTTCGTTATTCACCCGCACCATCAATGCTCTTACCCTTCATAGCATGGCTGATAGCCATATCCATTACACGTTCGGCAAAAGGGCGGGTATACTCGTTCAGTTCATCAATCTTTTTCAGTATCGCGTCTTTATCGCCACCGGTAAGTGCATCTTGTAATGCCTTTACATAGGCCTGTGTTTGTGCAAGTTCTTCAATAGAAAGATATTCGCGGTTCTTTTCCATGAAGCGCTGTGCGGTATAAACCATCTGCTCGCCTTCCGTGCGGGCTTCAATCAGCATACGCTGGGTCACATCGTCTTTAGCGTGAGTAATGCTATCCATCAGCATCTGCTCCACCTGATCGTCAGTAATACCGTAAGTTGGTTTTACTTCAACTTCCTGCTTAACGCCCGAACGCAGTTCAATAGCCTGCACTTTCAAAATACCATCGGCATTCAGCAAAAAGTTAATATCAACTTTAGGCAAGCCAGCAGGCATTGCCGGGATACCTTTTAAATCAAACTCGGCCAGTTTGCGGTTTTCTTTTACCAAATCACGTTCGCCCTGATAAACGGTTACTTTCATGTTTACCTGCCCGTCAACAGATGTGGTATACTGGCGACCGGCCTTGGTAGGTACTTTTGAATTACGCGGAATAATAACATCCATTAAGCCACCCATCGTTTCAATACCTAAAGAAAGCGGGGTAACGTCCAGCAATAAAATATCTTTACGGTTACCGGCCAAAATATCAGCTTGTAAAGCAGCACCAAGGGCAACTACCTCGTCCGGGTTTACATCATCATGTACCGGGCGGCCGAAGAATTCAGCAACTTTATTTTTAACCAACGCGGTACGGGTTGAGCCACCCACCATAATCACTTCGTCAATGTCGGTTACTTTTAAGCCGGCATCCTTCAACGCGTTTTTACAGCTTTCAATGGTTTCATTTACTTTAGGCTGTATCAGTTGCTCAAAGGTATTGCGGTCAATGGTGAGCCAGATATCGCCAAGCTTCTCATTAAAGATGCTTTGATGCGCAAATGCTTTTTTAGCTTCTTCTGCTTTTAAACGGATCTGCTGTGTAAGCTCATTATTATTGGCCAGTTCTGCTTTATCCAGTTTGTTCTGTTCTATCCAGTAATCGGCAATGGCACGGTCAAAATCATCGCCACCTAAAAATGTATTACCATTGGTTGATAATACTTCGAAAATGCCGTTTTGGATCTGCAGGATAGAAACATCAAAAGTACCACCGCCTAAGTCATAAACGGCAACTGTCTTTGTTTCTTCAGGGTTTAAGCCAATGCCATAAGCAAGGCTGGCTGCGGTAGGTTCGTTAACAATCCGCAATACATCTAAACCTGCAAGTTTACCTGCATCGCGGGTAGCCTGGCGCTGCGAATCGTTAAAATAAGCAGGTACAGTGATTACCGCCCGGTTAACCGGAGTTTTTAATGCGTGTTCGGCACGTTCTTTAAGTTCCTTTAATATCAGGCCCGAAAGTTCGATAGGTGTATAAAACTTATCACCAACCTTGATCTTTACCAGGCTTTCGGTATCATCGTCAATTACTTTGTATGAGAAAAAGCTTTGATAGTTTTCAATGTCTTTATATGACCGTCCAAGCAAACGCTTAACCGAAAATATGGTGTTCTGCGGGTCGGTTGTTAAATAGGTTTTAGCATCGTTGCCCACAGTAATATCACCTGTTGCACCAAAATGTATTACTGATGGCACCAGTACACCTTTGCCTGCATCATTAATAACCTGCGGTTGTTTATCCGGGTTAATAAAAGCAACCAGCGAGTTTGTGGTACCAAGGTCGATGCCTACAATAATATCTTCCTGCTGCAGTGAACCTGTTGCCAGGTTAATTGAAACTATAGCCATAACGTGTATTTAACAAGTGGCAAATGTATGGAGTTTTGTTGTATGGTCTGTCATGGTAGTGTATATTGCCTTTGCTTGTATTAATGCGTACAAGTAATTATTTTCATAGCCAATGTTGAAGCCCCCTAAAAAGTTACTGCTTGTTGCCTTGCTGTTCATATGTTCCTATAGCTATGGCCAGCAATTTGGCGGAAACCCGCCCTCTGTTAAATGGCAGCAAATCAATACACCGGCTGCAAGGGTGATATTTCCCTACGGGCTTGATTCGGTTGGTTTGCGGGTGGCCAGTATTATTCAGGAAATGAATAATCGGATAAAGCCAACTATTGGTGTAAAGCAGAAGCAGGTAAATATCGTTTTGCAGAATCAGACCATTATTTCTAACGGGTTTGTGCAGTTAGCGCCATTTCGCAGTGAGTTTTACTTAACCCCATCGCAGAATAGTTTTGAACTGGGGACTTTGCCTTGGGATGAGCAGCTTGCTATTCACGAGTTCAGGCATGTACAGCAATACAATAATTTTAATGTAGGCTTATCAAAGGCGCTTCATATTCTTTTCGGAGAAAGCGGGCAGCTGCTTGGTAATTCGGCTGCCATACCCGATTGGTTTTACGAGGGTGACGCCGTTTTTAACGAAACACTGGTAAGCGACCAGGGCAGGGGACGATTGCCTTTTTTTTTTAATGGCTTTAGAGGGGTTTGGGAAGCCGGGAAAAACTACAGCTGGATGAAGCTGCGGAACGGTTCTTACAGGGATTACGTGCCCGACTGGTATCCCTTAGGTTATATGATGACCGCTTACGGGCGCGAGAAATATGGGCCTATGTTTTGGCGAAATGTGACGCATGATGCCGCATCCTTTAAGCCGTTGATCTATCCGTTTCAGCATGGGGTTAAAAAATATGCCGGTATCAGCTATCCGAAATTCAGAACCGAAGCTTTAAATTATTTTAAACAGCAAATTGCTTTACCGATGGATAAGGCCTTGGTTCCTAAGGTTAAAGATAATGAGCACTTTATTGCCGATGCAGAATACCCTGCCATTGTAAATGACAGCACTATTATTTATGTAAAAAGCAGTTACAAAAAGCGGCCAATGCTTGTGGTTAAAAGCGGGTCAAAGCAACGAGTTTTAGCAGTGCAGTATTTATCGTTGGATAAGCACTTTAACTATCGTAAAGGCAAGATAGTTTATGCATCATACCGGCCTGATCTGCGGTGGGGTTACCGCAACTATAACGAACTGATTATAGTTGATGTAGCTACAGGTAAACAGACTAGGATAACGCATCACACCAAATACTTTTCGCCCTCATTTAGTGAAGATGGTAAGCAGATCATAGCAGTAGAAACCGAACCGTCAGGGAAAAATAACCTGGTAATAATAGATGCAGTTAACGGAATTGTTTTAAACACGATACCTAACCCGGGTAAGTTGTATTACACTTATCCGCGTTTTTATGCTGGCGATAAAATAGTTGCAGGTGTGCGTAACCAAAGGGGGAAAATGACCCTTGCCACCGTAGATACCAAAACTGGAGAGGCTGCATCTTTAATGGCTTATAATAATGTGCCGGTTGGATTTTTAAATGTGCAGAAAGATACGGTTTACTTTACAGCCACCACCGGTTTAAACGACCGCCTGTATGCCTTATCGCTTAACGACAAAAAGCTGTATCAGTTACGAAACGATACTTTACAAAACGCTATAGGCAACTATGAACCATCGGTTGCAGGCAAGCAGTTAGCATGGGTAAGTTTTACTAATTATGGCTACCAGATACACCATTCCGATCTGCAAGATGTAAAATGGCAGCCTATTGAAAATAAACAGTCGCCGGGCGGGCTTTATAACTACAATATTGCGCCTTTAACTAAGGATACATCTGCCGATTTGCTCGACCGTGTGCAAACACAGCCTTTAAAAGTAAGCAGGTACAGCAAGTGGCACAACCTGTTTAATTTTCACAGCTTACTGCCCGACTTTGAAGATCCCGATTATACGCTATCCATAGCGGGCGAAAACGTACTGAATACTTTTCAATCATCCTTATACGGCACTTATAACCGCAACGAAGGTTACAAGCAAATTGGTTTTAACGCCGTTTACGGAGCGCTTTTTCCTTACATAGATGCCGGCGTAAGCCATACTTTTGACAGGCAGGGTTATTATAGGGGAGAAAGCATCTACTGGAACGAAACCGCAGTTCATGGTGGCGTGCAAATACCATTGAACTTAAGCCGTAACACGCATAGCACGTTCTTTACTTTCGGTAGCGATGCTTATTACAATTCGGTAAATTTTCAGCAGGCTTATCGCAGCAGATTTCAGGATCAAAACTATACGTACTTAAATAACTATATCAGCTTTAGTAACAGCATTTCACAGCCCGTACAAAACATTTATCCGCATTTTGCTCAAAGCATTTATTTTAACTATAAAAAGGGGATAATTAACCAGTATAACTATCAGTTGCTGGCTACAGGTAATTTTTATTTCCCGGGCTTGTTTGTTAACCATAATCTGGTAATTGGTTTAGCCCATCAGCAGCGAAGCCAAAACACGGTGATCGATTTCTCTAACAGTTTCCCTTTTTCAAGAGGTTATACCGTTTACAATCTTTACAAAATGGATAAGGTAGCACTAAACTATCATTTTCCCATTGCTTATCCCGATGCCGGATTTGCCAACCTGATTTACATAAAGCGGCTTCGCGGTAATGCCTTTTTTGATTACACACGTGCGAAAGACTTTTATACCAACGGCTTAGCCTTTAACGGTAATTTTCGTTCAACAGGCGGGGAGCTGTTTTTTGACACGCAATGGTTTAACCAATTACCGTTAACATTTGGTTTAAGGTACACCCGCCTTTTAGACCAGGATCTGGGAACGCACGGCAGCAACCGTTTCGAGCTGGTTGTGCCGCTTACTTTATTCTAATGCGTTTGCCCTTTCGATTATGAGCTTTACCTTTTCGGGGTCGGTACTTTCAAAAGTATAAAGGTCATGGAACGCATTGCCCATCATAATATGATCGTTATGATATTGCATGCGGCTGGTATTACGCACCTTGGCAGATGTATGCACCTCGGTAACCCCCGTAAAATGCACAAGGTCTTTTACATTCTGTTCGTTTACACCGCTGCCGGCCATTATAACGATACGTCCTGCGGCCTGTTCAACTAAGTGAGCTATGGTTGCCGCACCCTCTATAGCCGTTGTTTTGCCACCGGAGGTTAGTATCCTCTCACATCCCAATTCAATAATATCTTCAAGCGCCTGCGAATAGTCGGCACAAATATCAAAGGCACGGTGAAAGGTTACGCCCATGTTGTAACGGTGAGCAACTTCCACCATTTTTGCGGTGTTTACTTTGTCTATGCTGCCGTCTGGTTGCAATGCACCGATAACTACACCGTCGCAGCCAATTTTGCCGCAGTTTTCAATGTCGGTAAGGATGATATCCATTTCATTTTCATTGAACAGGAAATCCCCCGCACGCGGACGGATCAGCACATATAATTTGATGTGAAGCAGTTTACGAGCCACTGCAATTTGCCCGAATGACGGGGTGGTGCCCGCTTCGCTCAGGTTTTCGCAAAGCTCTACACGGATGGCGCCGCCTTGTTGTGCAGCAAGTGCCGAAGCTAATGAGTTAGCACAAACTTCGAGCGATACAGTTTTCGTCATGTGGAGGTTTAAAAGCTAATGTTTATTTGTAAAAGCTTTCGCCCTTAAATAGTTTGTCTTGTTTTTCTGAATCGCAAACGGCATATGTAAACCCGGTTTGGATAGCATAAGCACCGTATTCTCCTTTTTTATTAATGGCTAAAAAGCCTACCTGTATTTGTTTGGCAGTTTCAGGCTTCTTTTTAATGATGCGGTGTACGGCTTCTTCGCAGGCTTCCTGCGGCGAACGGCCCTGGCGCATTAACTCAACCACCAAAAAGCTGCCCACGTTGCGGATTACTTCTTCGCCTACACCAGTAGAAGTAGCGCCGCCAACCTCATTGTCTACATACAAGCCTGCACCAATAATCGGGCTGTCGCCTACACGGCCATGCAGTTTCCATGCCATACCGCTGGTAGTACATGCACCACTGATATTGCCTTTAGCATCAAGCGCCAGCATACCTATGGTA
This sequence comes from Mucilaginibacter sp. KACC 22063, assembly GCF_028736115.1. Lineage (NCBI taxonomy): Bacteria > Pseudomonadati > Bacteroidota > Sphingobacteriia > Sphingobacteriales > Sphingobacteriaceae > Mucilaginibacter > Mucilaginibacter florum. Next base: position 1,867,750 of record NZ_CP117877.1, read on the forward strand.
TCATGGTTGTATTCGCTTCCGCGCTTATAGCTTTTATTTTCAATGTTGATCACCGGTTCATATTTAGCAGTTTTCAACCACTCTTTCCATGCCTTTTCAGACTCGGGCGTTAATAGCTTTTGTGCCTTAAACCCATGTTCAACAGCAAACTGGCGGGCACCATCGCCGACTAATAAAACATGCGGTGTTTTTTCCATCACCAAACGCGCTACAGAGATAGGGTGGTCAATGTCTTCCATTGCTGCTACTGCGCCACAGTTACCGGATTCGTCCATAATGCAGGCATCAAGGGTAACATGCCCGTCGCGGTCGGGGTATCCAGCACGTCCAACGCTGTGGTTGTTCAGGTCTGCCTCTGGTATACGTGCGCCGGCTTCAACAGCATCAATAGCACGGCCGCCCTTTTTTAAAATTTCCCATGCAGCTTTATTCGCCGGAACGCCAAAGTCCCAGGTGGAGATCACAACAGGTAATGATGATTGCCCGGCCAAAGGTTTTGCAGCGGCAAAACCAGTACGCGATAAAGCGGCTACCGATGCCCCGGCAGCAGAAAGTTTAATGAATTTACGACGGTTGAACATGCGTCCAAAATAAGCATAATCGCGTATTTAAGACGAATGCTTAATGAAAAATGCTTACGGACGATCAAAGGTCATGCGCTCGCCTGATTTTTGCTCAATCAGCTTGCCGTTTTCGTAAGCCAAAGTACCTGATATAATAGTATGAGTAACAGCAGAACCGAAGGTTTGCCCCTCGAACGGGCTCCATTTACATTTATATAAGAGGTTGTTTTTGTCCACGGTCCACGGTTTGTGCAGATCAACCAATACTAAGTCTGCCCAGTAACCTTCGCGAATAAAACCACGTTTTTCAATCTGGAAACAGGTAGCCACATTGTGCGCTGTTTTTTCTACAATCTGTTCTAAAGTCATCTTGCCATGGTGGTATAGCTCGAGTAAGGCGGTAAGCGCATGCTGAACAAGCGGCCCACCCGATGGTGCCTGTAAGTATGGCTGCGATTTTTCCTCTATAGTATGCGGTGCATGGTCGGTAGCAATAACATCAATATGGCCATCAAGTACCGCCTGTAATATTCCGGTGCGGTCTTCAGCAGTTTTTACGGCAGGATTCCATTTGATGTAGTTGCCTTTTGTTTTGTAATCGGCATCGCTAAACCAAAGGTGGTGTATGCAAGCTTCGGCAGTAATCTTTTTCTGGCTTAATGGGATAGTATTATCGAACAACGAAGTTTCTTTTGCGGTAGAAATATGCAGGATATGCAGCCTTGTACCGTGTTTTTTAGCAAGCTCCACGGCCATTGACGATGACAGGTAACAAGCCTCTTCACTGCGAATAATAGGGTGGTATTCGATGGTAATGTTATCGCCAAGCAGTTCTTTATAATGTGCCATGTTGGCTTTAATGGTTGCCTCATCCTCGCAATGGGTAGCAATCAGCATAGGCGACTGGCTAAATAATTTGTCTAAAGTGTTCGGATTATCTACCAGCATATTGCCGGTTGATGAACCCATAAAAACTTTAACGCCGCATACGTTTTTAGCGTTTGTTTTCAATACCTCATCAAGGTTGTCATTCGAGGCACCCATAAAGAACGAATAGTTCGCCAGCGAATTTTGCGATGCAATGCGGTATTTGTCTTCTAACAACTCTTGCGTTAATGCGTTAGGCACAGTGTTAGGCATTTCCATAAAGCTGGTTATACCACCGGCAACAGCCGCCCGCGATTCTGTATAGATATTACCTTTATGCGTTAATCCCGGCTCACGGAAATGCACCTGGTCATCAATAAAGCCGGGCAACAGGTATAGCCCTTCAGCATTAATTTCTTTATCAGCAGTAGTATCAATATGGCTGTCAATACGTTCAATATGGCCGTTATTAATCAGTACATCACTGTTGAACTGCTTATTTTCGTTAACTATTGTCGCGGATTTAATGAGAATGGAAGACATACTGCAAATTTAAGTTAAAAGTTATCAGTGAAAAGTTTAAAGTTAATAATATGTAATGAGAGCACTCAAAAGGAGAGGCTTAAGTGACTTTCTACTTTTGACTTTCTACTTTTGACTCAATCAATCCTTATCTTTGTCGAATGGCTGTAGTTTTTGAAGATTTTAATTTTAACCGGCAGATATTGAATGCAGTGGCTGATGCCGGGTATACCGAAGCTACGCCGATACAGCAAAAAGCTATTCCGCCGATACTTAACGGGCAGGATGTAATGGGCATTGCGCAAACCGGCACAGGTAAAACTGCCGCCTATGTGCTGCCACTCATCATGAAGCTGAAATATGCACAGGGCGAACATGCCCGTGCGTTGATTATTGCGCCAACCCGCGAGCTGGCTATGCAGATCGAAGAACACATCCGTATGTTTGCAACATATACCGATCTGCGGGTGGTTACCCTTTATGGTGGCCTTGGCCCTAAACAGCAAATTGAAACTTTGAAGAAAGGTGTCGATCTTATTGTGGCAACTCCCGGTCGTTTTATGGACCTTTATCTTGCCGGGCATATCCAAACCAAGCCTTTACAAGTTTTGGTTTTAGACGAAGCGGATAAGATGATGGACATGGGCTTTATGCCACAGATCAACCGCATATTGGAAGTGGTGCCGCGCAAAAGGCAGAACCTGCTTTTTTCGGCTACCATGTCAGATAAGGTACATAACCTTGCAGGTAACTTTCTTGAATTTCCGACGCTAATTGAAGTTACGCCACAGGCAACACCTGCGCAAACCGTTACACAGGTATTATATAAAGTGCCGGGAGTTAAAACCAAGATCAACCTGCTTAAATATATCCTTGATCATAATGAGGTCGACAAACTTATTGTATTCTGCAAAACCCGTACAGCGGCAGAGGATGTATATAAGTTCCTGGTTCGTAAGTTTAGTGAAAACGAAGTAAAAGTATTGCACGCCAACAAAGGGCAAAACACACGTATCAACTCTATTAACTCCTTCAAAACTGAAGAAGTACGTATATTGGTGGCTACAGATGTTGCTGCCCGTGGTATTGACGTAAGCAATGTAAGCCACGTAATTAATTTCGATGTCCCTGTTGTTATTGAAGATTATGTACACAGGATAGGTCGTACAGGCCGGGCTTTCCAACATGGCGAGGCGATTACCTTTTGTAACCCTGCCGAGGAATATTACATCAATAAAATACAGAAGCTTATCCGCCAAACTATTGATGTACTGCCACTGCCTGACGATGTTTTTGTAGAGAAGCCCGAATACGAAGAACGCCAGGCTCAGGCTCGAGAAATTGATATGCAGAAGCGCAAGGAAAACCCTGACTTTAAGGGGGCTTTCCACGAAAAGAAACTGGCTAATACCAAAGAGGGCGCAGAAGCCAAAAAGCGTTACAAAAAACAATTAGAAGATAACGCTAAACGCAAATACTTTAAGCCTAAAAAGAAAAGATAAAATGAAGCTAAAGGTTACTCCTTTAAATTTTTGTACAGCAGGTTTCCTGTTATTGTCGGCTTATATCTGGATCACCGGTGGTGTAAGGGTAACAGGTGGTGGTATATATACGCACTTAACCAATACCATTGCCTGGATCTTCGTGCTCTTCGCTATTGTAGTGTCATTTCTTGATCTAATCTTCCGTAATTTCTTCCCTAAGCTTAAAAACGTATGGATTGTGGAGCTAAGCTTTATAACTTTGACCGCAATTATATTTTTATTGATCAAATAATTTACATGAAGACTGCCGAAATTAAACTTACCATAGATCTGGATGATAACAACGTGCCTGAGAATATTATGTGGGAATCAACCGACTCGCAAAATAAAGAGGCATTGCCTGTTAAATCGATGATGCTGGCACTGTGGGACAATAACTACAAAAACACCCTGCGCATTGATCTGTGGACTAAAGATATGCCTGTTGACGAAATGAAACGTTTCTTCTATGAAACATTAATGACCATGGGCGACAGCTTTTTACGTGCTACAGGCGAAACAAACATTGTAGAAGATTTGCGCGACTACTGCGCACACTTTGCAGAAAAAATGGAAATTGTTAAATAACATATGCGACCGCGTACCCTTTTAGCTTTTATTGGTTTTTTACTGATTATAATAGGCACTTATTGTCCGCTGCTGCGCCCGTTCGGGTTGTTTAGCTGGGATATTTACGGGTTAAACAAACCTTATGGCATTGCCGTATTTGTGGTTGCCATAGCTGGCCTGGCAAGCGCTATTGCCGGGCAGGTTAAATTGGCTAAGGTGAGTGCGCTGTTATCGTTAGTACTTATCATTTTACTTTACATAGCTGCCATAATGAAGGTAAATACCAGTTTCAGTTTTATTCCATTTAAAAAAATATCTGCTGGCTTAAGCCACATGATTAAATATAAATGGGGCTGGTATGTATTGTTTGCAGGTGCTATAATTTCGGTGATCAGTACCCTTGGCGCTAAGCAAAAGGTTTGGGGGCCGCAATATCAAGCAGAAGAAAGTAAAGAGATTAAATAAACGACATTAATTTATTTTAAAGCGAAGCCTTTATAAAAGCTTCGCTTTTTTTATGCTTTTTACAACCGCAAGTGCTAAAATTACGTATGAGGAGCAGTAACCGTTTTCTTAAACAGATTACTATATTTATTGCATCGCAGCTTCACATCAAATATTGATACATGCTTAAATTATCCTTCCGCAACCAGGTTTTGCTTGGCTTTGCGTTTTCAATTGTTTTAGTACTACTTGTTGGTTTTTTCTCTTATCGTAGTATTAAACAGCTACAAGAAGATGAACAGGAAATACAGTTTAGCCAGGATGTCATTGAAGTCTCTAATCATGTTTTGCAGCTGCTTACTGATGGAGAAACAGGCGTTAGGGGATATGCAGCTACCAATAAGCCTGTGTTTTTAGATCCGTACAAAACTTCGCTTACCCGTTTAAATGATGACCTGGCCAAGCTTAAAAGTTTTGGCGCAACAGACAAAGAACAACAGGCTAATATTCTTTTGCTAAGCGATCTGGTATCCCGGCAATTGGAGATGCTGAAAGTTAATATCGAAAGCCGGGATAAAATAGGCCTTGAACAAATGGTTGCGCATAACATGCTGCTCAACGGCAAGCAGAACATGGACAGCATTCGCAGTGTGATCAGCCGTATTGATAAGCTTGAAAGCGCTGAACTTTCTAACCGAAAGGCCGTATCAGATGATGCAACGGTATTTACTGTAAGAACCATTATCGGTGGGTCGGGTATTTTTTTAGTGATCATTGTTTTCATGCTTTATTATATCCAAAGCACTTTCAGAAAGCAAAAGCAGATAGAAGAGCAGATTAAAGACGCCAATACCCAGCTTGAGGGTGTATTGAAAGAGAATGAAGAAAAGAACTGGCTGCTTACCGGTGCGGGCGACTTAAACAGTAAAATGCAGGGCCAGCAAACCGAGAAAGAGCTTACCTCAAATGTACTGGCAGAGGTTTGCCGTTATGCCGGCGCTATTACCGGTACGTTTTATTTATACGATGATAAAGAAGAGGTACTTGAACTGAACGCATGGTACGCTTACCATGATCTTAGCTTAATTAAGCAAAAAATAAAGCTTTCAGAAAGCTGGATGGGGCAGGTTGCAAAGGATAAAAAAGCAGCAACCATTACAGGCAACCTTAACCAGAAACTCGAGCTGGAAACATCTATCATCAGCCAGGAGTTAGCCGAAATATTTATTGTTCCGGTATTTTTTGATAAAAAGCTGATCGCCGTAATGGAAGTTGCCTTTCAGCAAACTATGGCAAAATCTGTCAAGGATTATATCATTGCCGTTGCTGATACCATTGGGGTAGCTATTAACACGGCAAGGGCGCGCCGTATTATGCAGGATCTGTTTGAAGAAACCCAGCAACAGGCCGAAGAACTGGAAGCACAGCAGGAGGAAATGCGTGTTACCAACGAGGAATTGCTGACGAAAACAGAGGCACTGCAGGCATCTGAAGAAGAGCTAAAAGTACAGCAGGAGGAGCTGCGCACCATAAATGCCGAGCTTGAAGAAAAGGCCAGCCTGCTCGAAGAAAAGAATCATGATATCGAAAGGGCACGAGCCGCCATTACCGAAAAGGTGGAAGAACTGGAAACTACGGGCAGGTATAAATCGGAGTTTTTGGCTAACATGAGTCATGAATTGCGTACGCCGCTTAATAGTATTCTGGTACTTGCACGTATCCTGAAAGATAATAAACACGCAAACCTTTCTGACGAGCAGATCAAATATGCCAGCGTAATTTTTAATGCTGGTAATGATTTACTGACGCTGATTAATGATATACTCGACCTTGCAAAAATTGAGTCGGGTAAGGTTGAATTACAAAATGATACCACCTCTGCAGATGAGATTGTACAAAACATGCAAATGCTGTTTGCAGAGATTGCTGAAAATAAACAGATCAACTTCACTGCCAATGTGAGCGCTGATTTTGGCAGCCTTATTACAGACCGCATACGCCTGGAGCAGGTGATTAAAAACCTGTTGTCAAACGCGTTTAAGTTTACTCCTGTGGGCGGGCATATCGAGTTAGATGTTACTAAAGGTGCTGTTGAGGATACGGTTTCTTTCCGTGTAAAAGATTCCGGCATTGGTATACCGGCAGATAAACAGAAGCTTATTTTTGAGGCATTTCAGCAAGCAGATGGTTCTACCAGCCGCAAATACGGCGGTACAGGTTTAGGCTTGTCCATCAGTCGCGAACTGGCAACGCTTTTGGGCGGTCAGATTACGATAAAAAGCGAGCCGGGGCAGGGAAGCGAGTTTTGCATTACTATTCCGCTTACGCCTGCTGTTCAATCACCAAAGGCAGACCATGTGCCCGATGTCGAAACTTTTATTTCGCCGCAACAAATCAACCTGGCTCCTGCAGAAAGCATTGCGAGCGATCATGAACCGTTGGTCGTTATTGTTGAAGACGACCGCAATTTTGCGGACATATTAAAAGATTATGCAGGTCAGCATGGTTACAAAGCAGTTTTAGTGCATACAGGCAGCACGGCCGTTGATGTTATTGCCGGACAAAAACCCGATGCTGTAATTTTGGATATTATGCTGCCCGGAAAAGACGGGTGGCAGATTTTAAAGGAGCTGAAAGATAGACCCGAAACCAAAAATATTCCGGTTCATTTGATGTCGGCAGGGGAGGCGGCCGAGAATCGCGTAAAACGTGAGGGCGCTATCAGCTTTATGAAAAAGCCGGTGGACACAGAAGCGCTTGACAAGCTATTCGGTGATATAAGCCATCAGCATGGCGCCCCGCTTAAACATATTTTGCTGATAGAAGACCAGGAAGCACAAAGCGATGCTTTAAAAGAGTTGATGCAAAAGCAGAACATTGAGGTTGACCAAGCCTTTAACGGACAATCTGCTTTAGACAAACTACAACATAACGAGTACCAGTGTGTGGTGCTTGATCTGAACCTGCCCGATATTTCAGGACTTGACCTGTTAGATAAAATTAAGGGAGACAAACGCTTTAGCGCTTTGCCGGTAATTATTAACACGGCAATGGAACTCGACAAAAATTCGGTGACCCGGTTAATGCAGTACGCCAATGCCATGGTGGTTAAAACAAGTAAATCATCAGACCGGCTGATAGATGAAGTGAACTTGTTTCTGCACAAATTAAATACAGTACCCGTAACACCTGCAGCACCTGCAAAAGCGAAGTCAAAAGCAGTGGCAGGCTCAGTTGGTGCACTAAAAGGTAAGAAAGTGCTGCTTGTAGATGATGATATGCGCAACATATTTGCACTAAGCAGCGCATTGCAATCGTTTGATCTGGAAGTAGAAATAGCAAATGATGGTGAAGAGGCATTAACAAAGCTGGAAAATACGCCCGGAGTTGATATTGTGCTGATGGATATTATGATGCCTAAAATGGATGGCTATGAAGCTACAAGGCAGATCCGAAAGCAAAACAAATGGGCTAAACTACCCGTAATTGCATTAACGGCTAAGGCAATGAAAGATGATCGTGAAAAGTGTATCGCTGCCGGTGCAAATGATTACATTACCAAACCAGTTGATATGGATCAACTGGTGGCGTTAATGCAGCTTTGGTTACAAAACTGAGCGTGTTATGGATGATGAGTTAGCTTTAAGCTTATATAATATCGAACCAGATGAGTTAGCAGAACTTGTGCAGCTTGTAAAACAGGTTCATGGATTTGATTTTTCGCAGTATTCAAAGGCTTCGTTTAAGCGTAGGGTTATTCGTGTAATGCAGCTTAAAAGGCTTCGGTTTTATGATTTAAAGCACCGGCTGATTAATGATGAAGCATTTTTTAACGAATTTCTGAAGGAAATTACGGTAAACGTAACGGAGATGTTCCGTGATCCGCAATTTTTTAAGGCGATGAATGAGCATGTGTTGCCTTATATATCTTCTTACCAAAACATCAAGATATGGAGTGCAGGCTGCTCTACAGGAGAAGAGGTTTACTCTTTGGCCATCCTGCTGCAAATGAATAACCTGTTAAGCAAATCATTTATTTATGGCACAGATGTAAATACACAGGTGATCAGTGATGCCCGTAAGGGTATTTATAATTTGCGCAAGGTTAAGCAATATGCCGAAAACTATCTGGCAACGGGCCTGGGCGGTTCATTAACAGATCATTTTACGCTGATGTATGAAGCCGCAACCATACAGCAGGTATATAAGCAGCAAACCCTTTTTTCGGTACATAACCTTATATCAGACCAGGTATTTAACGAGTTTCAGGTAATAACTTGCCGTAATGTTTTTATTTACTTTGAATCACAATTGCAGGAAAGGATACTCGACTTATTTTACCGCAGCCTTTGTCCGCTTGGATTTTTGTGTCTGGGCAGTAAAGAAGCCATCAGGTCAGACACTTTTTCAAAAAAATTCAAGGTGATCAATAAAAAGGAAAATATCTATCAAAAAGTTGGCGTTTAATTTAATTTTTTGCGTTTAGTGAAACCATGTAAATGAAGCTTTCGTATATGAATAGGGATTTCCGATTAAATTACGCTCTTAATAAAGAAGAAGGGAGTAATTATTTAGATTCCCTTGCGTTTACATTCAACCATAAATCAGCAGACCCCATATCATAATGTCCCCCATCAATATATTAATTGTAGATGACCGCGAAGAAAACATCATTGCGCTTGAAGCTCTTTTAAATCGCGATGATATTAACTTGTTTACAACAACTTCGCCAAACGAGGCGCTTAAAATAGCGTGGGACAATTCTATTTCTATCGCATTGGTTGATGTACAGATGCCCGAGATGGATGGCTTTGAGCTGGTAGAGGTTTTGAAATCTAATCCACGTACGCGCGATATCCTGGTGCTTTTTGTTACGGCTATTTCAAAAGAAACAAAGTATGCTGTTAAGGGCCTGGGTACAGGTGCTGTTGATTATCTGTTTAAACCACTTGATCCCTATGTAACCTCTGCCAAGGTCGACTCTTTTATACAGTTAGCCCGTACGCAACTGGATCTTAAACAAAAAAATGAGGAATTGCAGAATTATGCCATTGTGGTAAAAAACTCTGCTGATATCATCTGTACTGTCAATGCCGAAACGCTGCGGATACTTACAATCAATCCGGCGGTAGAAAAAATAACGGGATATAAGCCCGCATCCTTATTAGGGAAAAGTATCAGCATGCTTGCCCAGCAGGAAGAAACAGATTTATTTGAGAAGCATCTGCGTGCCGTGGTAACAGACCGTACTGCATTTGGCTGTTTTGAGTGTAAGTTTGAAACGCTTAGCCACGAAGTTAAATGGATTGAATGCCGCGTTGCCTATCGTAATGGCACCCTGTTCATTAACATAAGCGATATTACCAATCAGAAAAATTTTCAGTCAGACTTAATACGCTCTAAAGAAATCGCCGAATATGCCCGCAAAGTAAAAGAACGCTTTCTGGCTAATATGAGCCATGAGTTACGTACCCCTGTAAACGGTATTATGGGTATTACAGATATGCTGAGCAAATCTGACCTTAATGCACAACAGCAAAACATGGTAAACCTGCTTGGCACCACTTCACAGTCTTTGTTAGGCGTTATCAACGATGTACTTGATATATCTAAGATAGAGGAAGGGAAGTTCAGGATCGTACGTACGCCCGGTAACACGCGCAGCATCATACAATCAGTTGTTGATCTTTTAAAGTATAAAGCAGACGGAAAGGACATTAATCTCGAACTACATATTGATCAGGGTGTACCCGAGTACATTATGGTCGACTCGCTGAGGCTGAACCAGATTTTGATGAACCTACTGAGCAACGCCATTAAATTCACAGAAAAAGGGTGGGTGAAATTAAGCGTTAAGGTATTGGAAAGTCACCAGGATAAATCAAAGATCGAATTTTGTATAGAAGACACCGGGATAGGCATTGCACAGGATCGCATCGACAGGATATTTGACTCGTTTGAGCAGGCAGACGATGATACTGCTGCAAAATATGGTGGTACTGGCCTTGGCCTGGCCATTGTTAAAAAGTTAATTGAACTAAAGGGCGGAGAACTTAAAGTAAGCAGTAAACCCGGTAAAGGTAGTTTGTTCTGTTTTACCAACTGGTATGCAGAAGCCGAACAAATTAAAGACAGCCGCCCAAAACCAAGTGTGAAATCATTAGCGCCATTTGAAAATGTAAGGGTACTGGTTGCCGAAGATAACCTGGTTAATCAGTTTATGCTTTCTAAAATATTAAAAGACTGGCATGTAACGATTGAAATGGTTGACAATGGGCAGAAGGCCCTTAATAAACTGGAAGAAGAGGACTTCGACCTTATACTGATGGATACCCACATGCCCGAAATGGACGGCTACACAGCCGCGCGTTTAATAAGGCATAAATTTGACGAGCCTAAAAGCAGCATTCCCATCATATCCCTATCCGCTGCTTCGTTTGACCATGAGCAGGAAGAAGCGCTTCAGTCAGGTATGAACGAGGTACTGGCGAAGCCTTTTCAGCCGTATCAGCTGCATGATAAAATGAGCAAATTACTACGTATGAAAGTTTAAAGCTAAGTGTGTTTACAGATGCCGGGGTCTTGCATCTATTTAATACCTTTGCCGTGGTATGTCGGTATTGAGCCAAACACGTGATTTATTAAAAAAAGAGATACTTCTGGAGTGGCGCTCCAAGTATGCCTTTAATGGTGTGCTGCTTTATATTGCATCAACTGTGTTTGTATGCTACATCTCATTCAATTTAAGCGCCGGATTTTCGCAAACCAAATCATATCCAATTGTTTGGAACGTGCTGTTCTGGATCATTATGTTGTTTGCCGCAGTAAATGCCATGTCAAAAAGCTTTTTGCAGGAAAGCAAAAGCCGGTTACTTTATTACTATTCCATTGCCAGTCCGCAAGCTATTATTCTTTCCAAAATTATTTATAACGCTTTGCTGATGTCATTGTTAAGCATACTGGCATTGGTGATGTATATGCTGTTTTTTAATAATACACTCGGCGATCCGCTTTATTATTTTTTAACCGTATTACTGGGCAGCATCAGTTTTGCAACCGTATTCACCATGATATCAGCTATTGCGGCTAAGGCCGGCAATGGCGGTACTTTGATGGCTATTCTTAGTTTTCCGGTAGTAATACCTGTCATTTTATTGCTTATTCGTACCAGCAAAGTAGCTATGGACGGCCTGGAACGCAGCGCTGCTTATGGTAATATTGGGATTTTGGCAGCTATAAATGTAATTGTGATAGGCGCTTCACTAATTTTATTCCCGTACCTGTGGCAGGATTAAATATTTATTTTATCTTTATTTCACCAGGTCTTCATTAAGATTTTTTATCCTTGTAGATATATCCTGATTAATATGCGAGCACTGCTGCTTTTTTTAGCGGGCCTTTTATTTACCATTATAAGCTTTGCGCAAGGTACCGTTTCAGGTACAGTAGTATCAAAAAGCAGCCATGCGCCATTATCAAACGCAAGTATCTTTTTAAGCAATTCGTCATTTGGTACGGCAAGTGCCCAGGACGGATCATTTACGTTGAGAGGGGTGAAGCCAGGGCAATATGAACTGGTAATAAGCATGGTAGGGTACGAAGACTATGTGCAAACCATTATGGTGGGCAAAGAACCGCTAAAGATCAATGCCGAAATGTCGCAAAAGGTTACCGAATTGCGCGAGGTGATAATTACCAGCGGCGGCAACTGGAAAAAGAACTATGAAAACTTTCTTCGTGATTTTTTAGGCACTTCTGCCGATGCAAAGAAATGCAAAATCCTTAATCCCAAGGATATCAACCTGATTAACCATAAAACCAAGCGTTACCTCGAGGGCTATTCATATGATTTTATTGATATGGATAATTATGCCCTGGGATATAAGGTGCGCATACTTTTAAAAGAGTTTAAAAGCGATGCGCTAAACCGTATTATTTCGTGGCAGGGTAAAGTGCTTTTCCAGGAAATGAACGGTAATGCCGAACAAAAGAAAAAATGGGAAGATCGCCGCCGGGAGGTATATTATGGATCGAGCATGCACTTTTATCGATCCTTAATGAGCGACAGGTTGGATGATGATGGCTACAAACTGATGATCCTGCAACGCAGGCCAAACTTAAACCGCCCCTCTGAAGAACTGATCCAGAAAAAACTGGACAGGTTTCAATACCAGGTTATGAACCGCGACTCGTTAAAGTATTGGGCTGATATGGAAAATCTGCCTAAGTATGATGAGAAACTGATACGCACACCCATACGCGCCGAGCAGGTGGCCCGCCGTACAGATGTGAGCGGTGTTTATGCACTTACATTCCCCGAATGCTTATACGTGATCTATACTAAAAGGCATGAAACATTTGACTTTAAAGATTTGTACCGTCCGCTGGATATGGAAAACTTTGAAACCAGCGTGATTACACTATATAAGCCTTATGCGCTATTTGATAGCAATGGTACCGTAATCTCAAACGGAAGCACGTTATATGAAGGTTCATGGACACTTTCAAAGGCAGCTGAATTGTTACCGGTAGACTACTCGCCCGAAGACGCCAAAGCCAATAATTAATAAACCTGATTGCAGCGGATACGGCCTGTGCTTAAAGCCTGCGCTGTATGAGCAGAAAGCGGGTCTGTAGGTAGTAATATGCAGAAACTGAGGTTTACAAAAAAATATCAAAACCATTAGCTGGTTAAGCAATTTTCAACTGTGATAATTTAATTTATCAACTCTTCATTTTTTAACCGCCTTAGTGTATCAACATTATAAATCTTCTATGCAAGCATAGTAAAACAATGTTATTTAGTTTAACTTTGCTGCGTTTTAAAAACGCATGAAGTTTATCTATCAAACCTGGTGGAAAGTAATTGCCGTATTATTGGTGTTTTCTACACTGTTTACCGGCCTCTTATTTAAAGTCCCAAAACTGCCCGTACTGCACGAGACTATACGGAACCTTTATTTTCACGTCCCTATGTGGATGGGTATGTTAACCGTACTTGTGGTATCTGTTTATTTCAGTATAAAATACCTGCGAAACGGCAGGGAAGAAGACGACCTGGCCGCTGTGGAGTGTGTAAATACAGGCCTAATGTTTTATGTACTGGGTTTAATTACCGGTATGATGTGGGCTAAATATACCTGGGGCGAATTTTGGAGCGGCGACCCTAAGCAAAACAGTGCGGCTATTGCCTTTCTGCTGTACTGCGCCTATATCGTGCTGCGCAACTCGATAGATGAAGAACAGAAACGTGCCAAAATTTCTGCCATATACAATATTTTTGCTTTTCCGGTGATGGTGGTGCTCATATTTGTACTGCCCCGTATGACCGACTCTCTGCACCCTGGCAGCGGTGGTAACCCGGCCTTTGGCAGATATGATCTGGACAATGGTATGAAAATAGCGTTTTATCCGGCCATGCTTGGCTGGAGCTTTATCGGCTTATGGATAGCTACGCTTCGTTACCGTATCCGTTTAATTGAACACAAAAGAAACGCTATTGACTAATATAATGAAAAAACTACCCCTCATATTTGTAATGCTGTTCAGCTTTATAACCGCTTTTGCCCAGCCTGCCAACCAGGTTGAAATGGCAGATGCATTCAGAAGCTCTGGTAAAATATATGTGGTAATAGCCGTTATTGCCATCATTTTTACAGGTCTTGCTATTTATTTGTTTTCGATGGACCGAAGGCTCCGAAAACTCGAAAACGATAAGTGATATTCCTTGTTTGAACCAATTATATACTCAATACTTTAATTATGGCTATTAACAAAAATGCTGTTTACGGAGATACAACCTTTTATGCCGATGTATGTAAAAACTTCGATTATGCAGCTCAGTTTACTACGCATGATGCCGGTTTATTAGATCAGATCAAATCATGTAATAGTGTTTACCGTTTTCGTTTTCCGATACGTAAGGGTAATGGTTTCGAGGTAATTGATGCATGGCGCGTTGAACACTCTCATCACCAGTCGCCAACCAAAGGTGGTATCCGTTACAGTGATATGGTAAACGAGGATGAAGTGATGGCGCTTGCCGCACTGATGACCTATAAATGTGCTATTGTGAACGTGCCATTTGGCGGTGCCAAAGGTGGTATCAGGATCAATCCTAAAAATTATACCGTACAGGAACTTGAAAACATCACCCGCCGTTACACGGTTGAATTAGCTAAGAAAAACTTTATTGGCCCAAGCATTGACGTACCTGCTCCGGATTATGGATCGGGCGAGCGCGAAATGAGCTGGATTGCCGATACTTATGCTACGATGAACCCAGGCCAGCTGGATGCCTTGGGTTGCGTAACAGGTAAACCTATTGCCTTGCATGGCATTGCAGGCCGCCGTGAAGCTACGGGCCGTGGTGTGGCTATTGCTGTGCGCGAGTGTGTTAGTGTTGCCGAAGACATGGAGAAAATTGGCCTTACCGCAGGCCTTACCGGTAAAAAAGTTATTGTACAGGGCTTAGGTAACGTGGGTTACCATTCTGCTAAGTTTTTGGTAGAGTACGGTGCCATTATTGTTGGCCTTTGTGAGTTTGAAGGTGCGATTTATAATGCAGATGGTTTAGATATTGATGAGGTATTTAACCACCGTAAAAATACCGGCTCGATATTAGGTTTTGCAAAAGCTACTCAGGAGTTTAAAGACTCTGGCGAAGGTTTAGAGCAGCCTTGCGATATTCTTGTACCGGCAGCTTTGGAAAACCAGATCACTTTAGCAAACGTTGGCCGCATCAAGGCGAAAATTATTGCCGAAGGCGCTAACGGTCCAACCAGTCCTGAAGCAGAAGCAGCTTTTTATGAAGCAGGCGGCATCATCATCCCGGATATGTACGCCAACGCGGGTGGCGTAACTGTATCTTATTTCGAATGGTTGAAAAACCTTTCGCATGTGGCATTTGGCCGTATGAACCGCAGATTTGAAGAAAATACCAACCTTAACCTGGTTAACATGGTTGAAGGTATCACAGGCGTTTCTTTAACTCCAGTTCAACGTGCTACCATTGTTAAAGGCGCATCAGAGCTGGAATTGGTTAACTCTGGTTTAGAAGATACCATGATCCGCTCATACCACGAGATCCGCGAGACTTATAAGAACAACCCTAAAATTGATACCCTGCGTACTGCTGCATTTGTGGGCGCTATCAATAAAATTGCGGTTTCTTACCAAAACCTTGGTGTTTGGCCGTGATCGTTTAGAATCAAGATACAAGACAAAGCCGCTTTGCAATTGCAGAGCGGCTTTTTTGTTAAAAGCTGGACTTGTTATTTTAGCCTCACCCAACCCTCTCCGAAGGAGAGGGCTTAAAATAAATAGATTGCCATTACAGCTCCCTCCCTCGGGAGGGTTGGGTAGGGGTTAATTTAATAACGTGTCATTGCGAGCGTAGCGTGGCAATCTATCTATTCAATTAAATGATATATTGCTTTATTAAACCTTGCTCATGATGATTGGTATTCATCAATATTACCTATACATACTTACTAATAAAACAAATTCTGTTTTATATATCGGTGTAACAAGCAATCTCACTACTCGTATCTGGGAACATAAAACAAAAGTATTTAAAGGTTTTACATTGAAGTATAATTGCGATAAGCTTGTGTATTTTGAGAATTATCAATGGATACAGGACGCTATTAAACGTGAAAAGAAATTAAAAGCAGGGCCAAGGCAAAAGAAAATAGACTTAATATTAAATGAGATCCCTGCTGGAAAGATCTTAGTGAAGACTGGTATAAATAGTTTAGGTGAGATTGCCACGCTACGCTCGCAATGACACATTTACTAAAACTACAAGACGTACTGTAATGAATTTTAAACATTTCTTCCTTTTGTCATTGCGAGCGTAGCGCGGCAATCGCGAACTATACAAGTATCATTTAAGGTGGGGGATTGCTTCTTCGTTTCACTCATCGCAATGACGAATTGTTATAAGTATGGATTGCGACATTAACAACGTTGGCAAGTCAACCTTGTATTTTGTTTCTGGACTCTTATCTCTATGCAAAGAATGATTCTAAATAATATATATGTGTTGTAATAAACATTATTAGCCCCACGTTTTGTATTTTTGCAAATCCGTTTGCAGGAACCAAAATACAAGCATGAAAAAAAGTTCAATTATCGGCATTATTGTAATAGCAATTGCTATTGCGGTAATCATCAGCACATATTCAAGCTCAAGTACTTACGGCACTTTTAATGATGCAAAAAAAACGCAGACATCATTACAGGTTGTTGGCCATTTGGTAAAGAATAAAGAGCTGTACTACGATGCGCATAAAGATGCCAACTATTTCTCTTTCTACATGACTGATAATAAAGGCCAGGAATGTAAAGTGGTTTTTACAGGCACCAAACCGCAGGATTTTGAGCGTTCTGAGCAAATTGTATTAACCGGCCAAATGGCAGGTAACGAATTTCATGCATCAAAAATCCTGATGAAATGCCCTTCTAAATACACTCAGGATAAAGTAGAGATCACAGAAACTAAAGCCCAATCGGCGAACTTATAATCGGATTTGATGGAGACAGCTTTTAAAGGCGAACACCTTTTACCCGGCCAGTTAGGCCAGTTCTTTGTTATATTGGCATTTGGCTCGGCACTGCTGTCAACCATTAGCTATTACTTTGCAACTACCAATAAAAACCAGCAGGACAAATCATGGTTTTTGATGGGGCGTTACAGCTTCTATGTAAACACTTTAGCGGTAGTAAGTATTGCTGTCTGCCTTTTCTATATCATCTTCAATCATTTATTTGAATACCATTATGCATGGGCGCATTCATCGCGCACACTACCTGTATATTACGTCATTTCCTGTTTTTGGGAAGGACAGGAAGGCAGCTTCTGGCTGTTTGCTTTTTGGCAGGCCGTTTTAGGTAACATCCTGATCTGGAAAGCTAAGAGCTGGGAAAAACCGGTAATGACCATAGTCGGCCTTTCGCAAACATTGCTGGCTACGATGTTACTGGGGGTGGAGATTTTTGGTACACGTGTTGGTAGCTCGCCATTTATCTTATTGCGTGAGGCAATTCAGGGGCCGATATTCAGCCGCCCGGATTACATGACTTTCATAAAAGATGGTAACGGGCTTAACCCGCTGCTGCAAAACTACTGGATGGTAATTCACCCGCCAACTCTGTTCTTAGGGTTTGCATCAATGGTGGTTCCGTTTGCTTATGCTATTGCAGGCCTTTGGCAAAGAAGATATAAAGACTGGGTACAGGCTGCTATGCCTTACTCGCTTTTTGCAACCATGATCTTGGGTACAGGTATTATTATGGGTTCTTTCTGGGCTTATGAATCACTGAACTTTGGTGGTTTTTGGGCATGGGACCCGGTAGAGAATGCTTCCATGATTCCGTGGGTTACGCTCATAGCTGCAGTACACGTTCTTATAGTTTATAAAAATACAGGTCATTCATACTTTACTGCTACTTTCCTGGTACTGATCAGCTTTGTATTGGTTCTGTATGCCTCATTCCTGAGCCGTAGCGGTATCCTGGGAGAAACCTCTGTACATTCATTTACAGATGCCGGTTTAAAATGGCATCTATTAATAGATGTATTGCTTTTCCTGGGGTTGTCTGCCGGTTTAATCATTGCACGCTGGAAAGATCTTCCGATATCTAAAAAAGACGAAGAAACATACTCACGCGAATTTTGGCTGTTTGTAGGTTCCATATTTTTGGCGCTTTCATGCTTCCATTTGGTATTGGTAACATCAATACCGGTTTGGAACTGGATATTTGGTACCAAGCTTGCACCACCAGCAGAGCCGGTGAAACATTATAATGTAATACAGGCATCATTTGCTGTAGTAATTACCTTGCTTACAGGTTTCACACAATTCCTGAAATATAAAAATACCGATGTAACCCGCTTTTTTATTACTACGCTTGTTTACCTGGCGTTCTCAGCTGCTTTAGGCGGACTGATTGTTTACACCACCGGTGTTTACAAACTACATTTTGTGTTCTCGCTGGTAATGATCGGGGCCATTTATTCGATCATGGCTAATGCCAAGGTTTTGGCTGATGCATTTAAAGGCAAATTTAAACTGGCAGGATCGGCTGTGGCGCACATCGGTTTTGGTTTGATACTGGTAGGTGCTTTGATAGCTGCTGGTACCAGCACAGTTGTATCTCAAAATAATAGCGGCATTGGTTTTGGCGACGAGTTTGCCAAAGCAAGTAATCCTAAAGAAAACATTATGCTGTATAAAAATCAGCCTATTAAAATGGGCGATTATACAGTAACCTATACCGGCGATTCTATTGTTGCGCCTAACCACTACTTTAAGGTTAACTACAAAAAGTATGATGCGGCTGGGAAAGTAACCGAAGACTTTACGCTGAAGCCAAACTCTCAGGCTAATCAAAAAATGGGTTTGGTATCATCACCTGATACTAAACATTACCTTTTCCATGATTTGTATACACACGTTACCATGGCACCGATCAAAGATGATCTGAACCCTGATAACGATAACCACACGGAAGAAGAGGATAATAAAAACTATGACGCGCCGATATCGCACATGGTTTCAACAGGTGATACGGTGCGTTTCCGCGAAGGGTATATGGTATTGCGTGGCTTAACTAAAGAAACCAAAGTACAAAACATTCCGCTGAAAGGAAATGATGTTGCAGTGGGGGCAGTGCTTGATGTAGTATCGCACGGTAAAACTTACCGCACCGAACCTATCTACATGATTAAAGATGGTAATGTTTTTGATTTTGCCCGCAAGGTTGACGATGCAGGTTTAAAGGTACGTTTCTCTAAGATTTTGCCTCAGCAGGATAAAGTGGAGCTGATGGTGTTTCAACAACCAGAAAGCAAAAAGCCTTACATCGTAATGCGTGCCATTAACTTCCCGTTCATCAACTTCTTCTGGTCTGGTACTATTATTATGGTTATCGGCTTCCTGATGGCAATTTTCCGTAGGAATAACGAATTATCCAGGGCAGACAAATCACCGAAAGCCCAACGCGAAAAGCAACTTGAAAAAGCATAACAAATTAACTGCCTCACATAATGAGGCAGTTTTTGTTTACAGCCATCTCTCTCTCTTGTGATTTAATTAATTTTGCAGCATGCGCATCACATTTATAGGATCGGGCAACGTGGCTACGCATATGGCAGCTGCGTTAAAAAATGCCGGTCACAGTATTTTGCAGGTTTACAGCCCTAATATGCACAACGCTGCTATGCTGGCTTACCATGTTGGAGCAGAGGCGATAAGTGATATGAAGGATATGAATGCTGAGGCAGACCTGTATATCGTCTCTGTAAAGGACGATGCCATCGAAACAGTTGTGCAGCACCTGTCAGCCTTTAACAAGTTAATTGTACATACTTCTGGAGCTACATCTTTAAATACTTTGAGTGTACATACGCAAAATGCAGGCGTTTTTTATCCGCTGCAAACCTTTAGCAAGCAAAAGAAAGTCAGTTTTTGGTCAGTGCCTTTATGTATAGAAGGTGCTTCAGAGGAAATCACACAACAGCTTTTCGAGCTGGCACATACCATCAGTAATAATGTTTACAGGGTAAGTAGTGACCAGCGTAAGATATTGCACCTGGCGGCAGTATTTGCCTGTAACTTTCCTAATTATCTGTATCATGTGTCGCAGCAGTTGCTGGCACAGCATCAGCTTGATTTCGACTTGTTGAAGCCATTGATTAACGAAACGGCAGATAAAATACAAAGTGCCTTGCCGGTTGATGTACAAACCGGGCCAGCTATCAGGAATGATGAGCAAACCATGCAGGCGCATATCAACTTGTTGGACAACAATCCTTTTTTACAAAATCTTTACCTTTTAATGAGTGAAGGCATCATGAAAATGGAGAAAAACTGAACCTAAGGCACCGTAATTTTGTTACTTTTGCCACGATGGATGTTTACAACATTAAAATAAATTTTGAGGAAAAGGGCCACGAGCCAGTTGTGTTGCCTATAGCCGAAGGTGAATCTGTATTGGATGTTTGCCTCGAAAACGGAATTGAGTTACAGCACAATTGCGGTGGTGTGTGCGGTTGCAGTACCTGCCACATTTATGTAAATAAGGGTATGGATAGCCTGCAGGAGATTTCTGATAAGG
The DNA here is from genome assembly GCF_028736115.1 of Mucilaginibacter sp. KACC 22063. Taxonomy (NCBI): domain Bacteria; kingdom Pseudomonadati; phylum Bacteroidota; class Sphingobacteriia; order Sphingobacteriales; family Sphingobacteriaceae; genus Mucilaginibacter; species Mucilaginibacter florum. The sequence continues at coordinate 1,888,361 of NZ_CP117877.1, forward strand.
AAGAAGACTTTATCGACCGTGCAGTTAATCCGCGTATCAACTCACGCCTGGGTTGTCAGTGTGTTGTTATTGATGGCGACATTGAAGTTACCATACCAGATCAGTCACAGTTTTTAGGACACTAATTAACGTATATTACATACGTAAAACGTAAGATATATTATGCACGATAAATTTGCCCTCCCCATTCATTGGAATGATTACGAAGACATAGCCATGGGCTTGTATGAAAAATTCGGCGATGATTTTGATGAATCAAAGATTTACCGTATCCGCTTTACCGATCTTTTAGAGTGGGTTTTAACACTTCCTAATTTTGCAGGCACACGCGAAGAAAGCAACGAAGGCCACCTGGAGCAGATACAAAGCGCATGGGTTTACGAATGGCGCGATAACCAATAATATTTGCCCGATAAAATGCTCGAGAAACTTAAAGATATAACCACCTTTATTTTTGATGTTGACGGTGTACTAACCGATGGTTCTGTTTACGTAATGGACAATGGTGAGCAGTTTCGTCAATTCAACATTAAGGATGGTTATGCCGTACAGCTTGCCGTAAAATGCGGTTATAATGTTTGTGCCATATCTGGCAGCCGCTCCAAAATAGCGCTTCACCGTTTAAACAGCCTTGGGGTTAAGGATGTGCATATAGGTGCACATACTAAAACGCTTAACTTCAAAGCCTATATCGAAGAGAAAAGTATCAACCCGCAAAACGTAATGTACATGGGCGATGATATACCTGACCTGGAAGTAATGAAACTTGTAGGTTTGGCCGTATGCCCATCAGATGCAGCCGAAGAAATTAAAGCTGTAAGCGCCTATATTTCGCCGTTTGCAGGTGGTAAAGGTTGCGTACGCGATGTAATTGAAAAAGTACTCAAAATCCAGAAAAAATGGATGGGAGAGCAGGCGTATAGCTGGTAGAGATACGTTTAGTTTGTAGATGATAGTTCATAGTTTATGCGAGGTATTTGTATAATACTTAATAAACTAATGACCAATGAACTATTGACCAATGAACCAATGACAAGTGATCAATAAATGAAAAGCATTCACAAACTTCCTAAGATCATTCTTGCTTCAAAATCGCCGCGTAGGCAGGAGTTGTTACGTTTGCTTGATGTTGATTTTGAGATTGTGCTGAAAGAAGTGGACGAGTCATATCCTGATGACTTAAGTCCTGAAGAAGTAGCTGTTTACATTGCCGAAAAAAAAGCCAAAGCTTACGATGATACCATAGGCAATGAAATAGTGCTTACCGCTGATACCATTGTTTGTATTGATGACAAGATATTAGGTAAACCAGAGTCTGCAGAACATGCTGTAGAAATGCTGCAAATGTTATCGGGCAGGGTACACCGCGTGGTAACAGGTGTTTGTATTTTATATAAATCTCAATACAATAAGTTTTTTGATGTGTCAGAGGTTTTCTTCAGAAAGCTAACCGATGAAGAGATTAAAACCTATGTTAAGCTATATAAACCTTTTGATAAAGCAGGTGCTTACGGTATACAGGAATGGATAGGCTTAACCGGTATTGAAAAGATCAGTGGCTCTTATACCAATGTGGTAGGTTTACCTACTGAAAAACTCTATCAGCAATTGGTAAGGCTGATTTCCTAATTACCTTCTACAACAAAAGGCGGTCAAAACCGCCTTCCATAATTATTTTACTCTGATCGAATTATTTTTCCTGTTAATATCAGGCAGTGCCGAATCCGGGTCGAGTATTACCTGCGAAACTTCACGCCTGCCCGGTACGTTAAATGTTGCAGATTTATTTTGTATCCAGGTTTCTACAGGTAGTTGTGTGCGCAGTTCGCCGCCATCTTTGTAAATCACTTTTACAGTAACTGGGAAGGCCATTGCTTCTTTATTGGCTATAGTAATCTGCAGCATTTTGTTTTTGTTCACCTCGGTGTAATGTGCATCTATTAAGGCTACATCAAACTGATAGTTGTTTTGATACCAGCCGCGCCAAAACCAGGCAAGGTCTTCGCCTGCGCCATTTTCCATTGAGCGGAAAAAATCTTCGGGCTGCGGGTGTTTATAAGCCCACTGGTGGATGTAGTTTTTAAACGCATAATCAAACCTGTCTTTACCTAATATTTGCTCACGCAAAAGAATTAAACCTAATGCAGGCTTAAAGTAAGTAATAGGGTGGCGGTATTTCTCCGGCGTAGCATCAGCCGTTGTTAATATAACCGGCGCATTGGGATCTGCAATTATCGGGATGATTTCATCGGCAGGGTTACCGCCGCCCGGAGCATATTCACTGTCGCGTTTAGGGGCATATTCACCGTGGTTAAATATATCAGAAGCATACACATCTATAAAAGTGTTAAACCCTTCATCCATCCAGCCATAACGGCGCTCGTCTGACCCGACGATCATCGGGAACCAGTTGTGCCCAATTTCATGAGCCGTAACCCAGAAAAGTTCTTTTCCTTTATCGTTAATACCATCGAAAACAATGCCTGGATATTCCATTCCTCCGGCAATGCCTGCCTCGTTAATGGCAACAGGGTAAGGATACACAAACCATTTTTGCGAAAAATATTCTATAGAACCTTTTAGATATTCGGTGGCGCGTCCCCATGCATCGTTACCTGCACTTTCAACAGGGTAAACAGACATGGCCAGCGACTTCTTCCCGCCGGGAAGATTAACCCTCGCCGCATCCCATATATAGGCAGAAGAAGCACCAAAGGCAACATCGCGTGTATTCTGCATTTTAAAATGCCAGGTAAGCGTACCTTTTTGTACCGGGCGAGAGCTTGCTTTTGTCACTTCCTCAGCGGTACGTATCATCACTGTTTTGTCGCTGTTACGCGCTGCCGTTAATCGGCTGATCTGGGTTGGTGTCAATACCTCGGTAGGGTTAACAAGTTCTCCGGAGCCAGCTACAATCACGTTCCACGGCACAGTAACCTGGTAATCCACATCACCATAGTCTAAATAAAATTCACCGCTGCCTAAAAATGGTAAAGTATCCCAGCCTTGTGAATCATCATATACGCACATGCGTGGGTACCATTGCGCTACTTCATATATTTTGCCGTTTTTAGTATCTGTATAGTCTGTACGGCCGCCAAAATCGCCGGGTATGGTGTATTTGTATGAAATTAAAAGGTTGATTTTGCCACCGGCAGCCAAAGCTTTATTCAGCCTGATCTGCATGCGGGTGTCGTTTACAATGTAGTCGGCTTTTTCGGTTTTACCGTTTTGGCTGATCTCAACAGATTGCAGATTGTAACCGCTTGTATGCTGCGTTGGCAAATTGCCGGTGTAAAAGTTTGACCGCGCACCAGAGCGGTATGTATTTTGGTCAAGCTGTAGCCATAGGTACGGCAAAGCGTCGGGACTGTTGTTAGTGTATGTAATGTTTTCAGTGGCCGTAATGGTTTTAGCAGTAGTATCTAAAGTAGCTTTTAAAACATAATCGGCACGGTTTTGCCAATATTTAGCACCAGGATTGCCATTGGCCGAATGATATTCGTTACCTCTTTGTTGGTAAAAAAGCGGAGCAAAAAGAGCAGCAGGGTTGTAGTTAGTGGTTATTGTATCTCTTGTGCGATTTTTACGGCTTTGAGCATTTACGTAATTTGTAAATAATAAAGCAGTGGCACAGCAAAGCAGCGTAAATTTGAATCTCATAAAGGTAGCAGAAAAAGAATGGCACAATATACGAAACCATTTCCCTATCTGAAAATCATGCCTTTTAAGATGTTTCTATATACAATCCATGTTATAACTCTGTATAGAGTTCGCCAACGTTGATCTGATTAATCCATTCGCTTACAATACCTTCAATCTGAATGATCCTTGCAGCAAGGGTTTTGATATGATTGTAATGTTCTTCCCCAATGTTTACACTTAACAGGTCAAGCCTTATTTGCCAGTCAAGTTCCTGTTTAACTTGCTGTTGCTCCTGCATCAGTTGCAGGATGGTGTTTTCATTTGGGTGCATGTTTATTTTTACTGGCTTTTACTCTTAAAGGTTGCAATTGATTTTCAAAATTCATGGTATGCAAGGGTTCAATTACATAAATAAAGTTTTGTAAATCACCGGGTTCAAGTCCGAATAATTTCTCAAGTATTACAACCTTCTCATGGGGTATATCCTGTAAATCGTCGATCTTTATATTTCTATAATTGTTAAGTGTCTTCTGACTGACACTTAGCAGTTGGGGTATTAAAAGCATAACTTTTTTGTACTCCGAAACGGAAAACTTGTTAAGCAGCTCGTTTATCCGGTACTTAAAAACTGTTTTGTGCATCGGCTTTGGTAAAAATTTTCTATGTTTAGGCAAACATTTGCCTCACTAAACTATAATAAAGTTAAGCAAAGGCAAAATAATTTTCAACTTTTTTATAGTTTTTATTGTACATGGCTGAAAACCAACACGATAAATTATTTAATATTATAGAATCTAACATCAGGCAGCATGCACGGTATCAGAAAATTACATTATCTGAGCTTGCATCAGCTATTGGCATGACTGAAGCAGGTTTTTATAAGATGTTATCGTCTGAAAGTATTAAGGTTAAAACTTTAAAAAAGTTGTCTGAAGTACTACATCAGCCTATCGAAAGTTTTTTTGAGGAATTCATTCTTCCAACAAAAGGTATACGCTCATACACCAAAAAACATTTATCAAACTATCACATAGCGGCAGAACCACAGGCGGCTTATGGCAATGACAGGGAGATATTACTAAAGCAAATAAAACTGCTTGAAAGCCAGATAGAAGATAAGAACAAGATCATTGAATTGCTGAGCAAAGGCTAAATAACGCCTGCTACACGCACCTTTGTAATCACTATCCTTCTTTGGATGCGTTCTGCAAGCTTAAATCTTTTGCACAAATATATAAACGTGATGATCAGCATATATTTTTTCTCAAGATACACATTAAAACGAAATTTAATTAACCTGGTTTAAACTTTTGTAAAAAAGTTGTTATAAACGCTTTTCCGGTTTGCCAACAGCTTTCTTTATAATATAAAGCCCACTTATCAATCATGAAAAAGCTGTTCATATCGGTTCTGCTCCTTTGTTCCTTTAAAACTTATGCTCAAAACAATACCATTCACCGTAGGGCTGTATTAGTGGATACGCACAATGATGCTTTATCTAACCAGTTGATAACCAAAGTTGATTTAGGCAAATTGCAGCAGGACGGTAACCTTGATTTGGTAAGGGCAAAAGAAGGCGGCCTGGACGTGCAGGTTTTCTCTGTTTGGTGTGGTTCGCAATATGGTAATGGGACTGCTTTTAGATTTGCTACCCGCGAAATAGATTCGCTATACGCTTTGATAAAGCGTTACCCGCGCAAGATAAGAATGATAAACAAACCTGTTGACCTTGCAATTGCACAGCGCAACGGGCAGTTGGGTGCCATGATTGGTGTTGAAGGCGGACATATGATAGAAGACCGGCTGGATTATATAGACAGCCTTGCCAGCCGCGGTATGTGTTATCTTACGCTTACCTGGAACAATAGTACCAGTTGGGCGACTTCTGCTAAGGATGAAACCTTTAAGGCCGACTCGCTGCCACATAAAGGCCTTACCGGTTTTGGCAGGCAGGTAGTTAAACGCCTGAATGAAGTGGGTGTAATGGTGGATGTGTCGCATGTGGGCGAGCAAACATTTTATGATGCTATTGCTGCTTCAACAAAGCCGGTAATTGCTTCGCACAGTTGTGTGTATGCACTTTGCCCGCACCAGCGTAATTTAAAAGATGATCAGCTTAAAGCGATTGCCAAAAATGGGGGAGTGGTATTTGTGAATTTTTACAGCGGATTCTTAGACAGCACTTACATACCGAAGCAGCAAGTGTTCTTAAAAGCACATCAGGCAGAATTAGATTCGCTGATAAAGGTTTACAACGATTTCGACCTGGCAGTTATCAGGCTTAATAAAATTCACAAGCAGGAATCAGATGCCTTAAGGCCACCGCTTAGCTTGCTGATAAAGCACATTGATTATATGGTGAAGCTCATCGGCGCCGATCACGTAGGTATCGGTTCTGATTTTGATGGCGCGGAATCATACCCTTTAGGTATGGATAGCGTAGCAGATTATCCGAAAATTACAGACGAGCTTGCCAAATTGAATTACAGCCCGTCTGACATAGACAAAATATTAGGGCATAATTTTATCCGGGTATGGCAGGCAAACAGGAAGGGTGTTAGTCATTAGTTTATTGGTTCATTAGTCATTAGTGCCATTAGTCATTGATATAATAGTCATTGGTCATTAGTCAATTGTGAAGTCATTTGTCATTAATTATATATCCTAATAACTAATAACCATTAATCTTTACCTATCATCCATGATCTATGAGCCACAAATCTTACCCAAAACAAACTACACTGCTTTGACCCAAAGCGGCTTGAATATTGTACGTTAAAAGCGTAAATTCGCATCATATTTCACATAACATGTCTCAAGAACTTGAACACGTACAATGCCTGATCATCGGATCGGGTCCTGCCGGATACACTGCTGCCATATATGCCGCCCGCGCTGATCTTAAGCCTGTATTATACACTGGTATGCTTGCCGGTGGACAGCTTACACAAACTACAGATGTAGAAAATTTTCCAGGCTACCCTAATGGAATTATGGGCCCCGAAATGATGGAAGATTTCCGCAAACAGGCTGAGCGTTTTGGTACTGATATCCGTTTTGGCTATGTAAGTTCTGTTGATTTCAGCAGCCTGCCGCATAAAGTGGTGGTTGACGAAACTGTTACCATTTTAGCTGATACCGTAATTATTTCTACAGGTGCATCTGCAAAATGGTTGGGCCTGGAGTCTGAGCAAAAATATAACGGCTTTGGTGTTTCTGCCTGTGCCGTATGCGATGGTTTCTTTTTCCGCGGACAGGACGTAGCCATTGTAGGCGCTGGTGATACTGCTGCCGAAGAAGCTACTTACCTTGCCAAACTTTGCCGTAAGGTTTATATGCTGGTTCGCCGCGATGAGTTCCGTGCTTCAAAAGCTATGGCAACCCGCGTAATGAATACCCCTAATATTGAAATAATTTATAACACCGAAACAAAAGAGATTGTAGGCGATGGCCAAAATGTAACCGGTGTAAGGGTACATAATAACAAAACTAACGAAGAATCTATACTTGATGTAACAGGTTTCTTTGTGGCTATCGGTCACCACCCAAATACAGATATTTTCAGAGGGGTAATTGATATGGACGAAACCGGTTATATCATTACAAAACCGGGCAGTACAGAGACTAACGTAGAAGGTGTTTTCTGCTGTGGTGATGCTCAGGACAATATCTATCGCCAGGCTATAACTGCTGCAGGTACAGGTTGTATGGCAGCGCTTGATGCCGAACGTTATTTGGCAGCTAAAGAAGCTGCTGCAATGGAAGCTTAATCAGCATTCAATTCATAATCAAAAGCCACCTATAAAGTGGCTTTTGTGTTTTATATCCTTTTCTGTATTTGCCAGCGATGGCCAAAGGGATCATCAAATTCGCCCTGGCGATAGCCGTAATCAAAATCCTGTACGGGAGAAACAAGCGTAGCGCCGTGTGCTATGGCTCTGTCTGTAAAGGCGTGTACATCATCAACAAATAAGCCTATTTCACAGCTCACGCCTTTCAATGTTTTCGGATCAAATTTGCCTCTGCCTTCCTGATGCAGATGAAAAAGTGTACCCTCAAGCGAAAGCTCTACCACATGCAGGCTGCCATCATCATTAGTGATTCGCATTACTTCGGTAGCGCCGAGCCCGTTTATGTAGAAGTCAATATTGATTGTACCATCCGGAATGGTAAGCACAGGCGCAAATACAGGTTTCATGATTGATGGTATTTGATTAATAGTGGCGTTATATCACAATAAATTTACATCCCTTAAATTTGAAAATCAACACCTATATTTCTCATTACGCGCAAAAATCTGTTAAATTCACGGTTTTTAAATTAATCACCCGGTTAATACTTAGATTAAATAATGAAGAGACCTTTATACATCGTTCTTTTAGTAATTACTATTTTAACAACTTTAACGTCTGTGTCTATGGCTCAGGAGGCAGATCCATATGCAAGCATTATACCTGCACCAGTTAAGCTTACTAAAAGTGCGGGTAGTTTTGTGCTTAGCCAGCAAACCAGAATTTTAGCCGATACGCTAAATAACAAAGCGGTGGTTTTCTTCACAGATTTGCTTAAAAATAAATGGAACCTGCAAAACCAGCTAAGCCTTAATACGGGTACAACTGGTGCAAACATCATTGTGCTTACTTCAACCGGTACCGAGGGCTTACCAGCAGAAGGTTACCGTTTAACCATTACCCCGCAACAGGTAATTGTAGCAGGTAAAGGGGCAGGCTTATTTTATGGTATACAAACGCTGATGCAACTGCTTCCACTTGAGAAGGCTGGCAGTGTAAACCTGCCTTGTTTAACAATTGAAGATTATCCGCGTTTTGGTTACCGTGGTATGCACCTCGATGTATCACGCCATTTTTTCTCTGTGGAAATGGTGAAGAAGTACATCGACCTGATGGCTGCTTACAAGCTGAATACTTTTCACTGGCACTTAACCGACGACCAGGGTTGGAGAATCGAGATTAAGAAGTATCCTAAACTTACGCAGGTGGGTAGTCAGCGTGCGCAAACGGTGATCGGTAATTTCCACGACCGTGTTCCGCAGCAATATGACAATACGCCGCACGGTGGCTTTTATACGCAGGATGAGGTACGCGATGTGGTTCGTTATGCAGCAGAAAGATATATTACCATCGTACCTGAAATTGAAATGCCGGGCCATGCTACAGCCGCATTAGCTGCGTACCCGGAATATAGTTGTGATCCTGATAAACAATACCAGGTAGCGCAAACCTGGGGCGTTTTTAAAGATATTTATTGCCCTACTGATAAAACGTTTGCGTTTTTAGAAGATGTGCTTACCGAAGTGATGGAGCTTTTTCCTTCAAAATTTATTCACATAGGTGGCGACGAAGTGCCTAAAGATGCATGGCAAAAATCTGCTTTTTGCCAAAGCCTCATTAAACGCCTGCATCTTAAAAATGAGCATGGCCTGCAAAGCTATTTTATACAGCGCATAGAAAAGTTTGTAAACTCAAAAGGCCGCAACATTATAGGATGGGATGAGATTTTAGAAGGCGGCTTAGCGCCGAATGCCACAGTGATGAGCTGGCGTGGAGAAGCTGGCGGCATAGAGGCCGCAAAGCAGCATCACAATGTAATTATGACACCGGGCAGCGGTGGCTTATATTTTGATCATGCGCAAGGTAAATCTGATAAAGAGCCTGTTGGTATCGGCAACTATGCGCCATTATCAAAAACTTACAGCTATAACCCAACACCTGCCGCATTAAGTGCAGACGAACAGAAATATATTATCGGTGTGCAGGCCAACATGTGGACCGAATACATAGCAACCGACAGTAAGCTGGAATATATGTTACTACCAAGGATGCTTGCACTTGCAGAGGTTGCGTGGTCGCCGTTGGCAAACAAAAACTTTACTGATTTTTCTGCAACACGTTTGCCAAAACATTTGGCGGCGATAGATAAAAGCGGCACTAATTACAGGGTGCCTACGGCTATCGGCGCACCTGATAGTATTATGGTGGGTACCGCGCTTAACGTTAATATGAAAAGCCCGGTTGCAGGCGCAAAAGTTTATTACACTATTGACGATTACACACCGCGAGAAACCGATCTGCTTTATGAGCATCCTTTTACCCTGAATGTACCGGTTGGTAATTACCGCCAGCTGCAAACCATAGTTATAACACCTGCCGGGCACCGCAGTGTAACTACAAAAGGTACCATTTATAATTATGCGGCATTGCCTGCTGTTAACTATCAGCCTACAAAGCAAGGTTTAAAATATCAGTTGGTGGCGGGTAGTTTTAAGAACACCGATCAGATCAATCTTTCGGCGGTAACTGACACAGGCTTGGTAAAGGGTTTTTATACTACGGATTTCAAAAAAGCCAATCGAAACGGTTTCGGTATAATATACGACGGCTATATACGTATTGATAATGATGGTAAGTACATTTTCTCTACAAAATCTTACGACGGATCGGTACTGATGATAGATGACCAGTTGGTGGTTGATAATGATGGCAAGCACAGCCTTTTTGAAAAAGGGGGAGAAGTGTTGCTCCAAAGAGGCTATCATCGTTTCCGGGTAAGGTATTTTGACAAAGGCTCGTCGGGCACGTTGCAGGTGTACTGGACACAGCCGGGCAAAATAAAAATGGACTTAACATCAGATTTCCTTTTTAACTAAAAACTATCGATTAAACCATAATAAAATGAGCTCCAGATCTTTGATGCTGCTTTTATCGGCTTGCGTGGGTTTAGCATCATGCAGTCAGCAGGATAATAAAGCAGTTACTACAGCACCAGTTGCCCCCAAACAGCAAGGCCCCGGCGAGCCGTTTAAATTTCATAAAATGATAGAGGTTTCCCCCGGCCAGTATTATGATGTGTTAAGCTGGGGAAGAGGCACTAAAGTGGGTGCCAAATATCTGATACTGCGGTCTGATTCTACAGAGCAGAAATACAATACCACCGAAGGCGATATAGACGGGCCAATTAAAGATGTGCTTAACAGCGATTTAGATACAGACGGTAACCCTGAAATTATCATCCAGGCTAATTCCATAGACACCAACCGCTATACCAACGTTTATGTGTACGAATACCGCGACCAGCGCGCACAAAAAATAGATTGGCCAAGGCTTACCGTTTCGCAAAGAAAAGGCTATCGCGGCGGCGACCGTTTGTTTATTAAAGATGATAAGCTGATGCGCGAATTCCCTGTTTATGATGGCAGCGGTGCTACAGCAAAGCCAAACGGACAAAAACGTTTACTGGAATATAGCCTGCACAGCAACGAATTTTCTGTGAAGCAGGTAAGTAAAGATTCTACTGTAAATACCGCTAAGGATGGCGTGGTAATCAGCCAGCCTAAAGTAGAGCAGAAAGAAACTGCCAAAATATCTGAAAAGAAATCATCATCCTCCAAAAAGAAAACTTCTCATAAAACCGAGAAGAAAAAGAAACACAGGCATAGAAGGTAACCCAGAGGCGAGAGGTCAGAGACCAGAAATCAGAAGCAAGAGGCCAGATTATATATAGATACGAAAAAGGAGAGATACAAATATTGTGTCTCTCCTTTTTATTACAGGTGTTAGTCAATTATTTGTAGCTGATCTAATTGCTGATTGATAAAATCAATTTCCTCGGCGGTAAGTTTTACCTCTATAGCCTTGGCATTTTGTTTAGCCTGATCGGCATTGCGTGCACCTACCAACGCAATAGTAATGCCCGGATGCTCAACTGTCCAGCGCAATACCAACTGGCCTAATGTGGCATTTTTGTCATCGGCAATATGTTTGATCTTTTGCAAAAAATCGTTGGTGCGTTTAATGTTCTCATCTTTAAAATATTTAACGCCCGCACGGTGGTCGCCTTCACCAAATTCCTGCCCCGGTTTCATTTTGCCGGTTAACAAGCCTCTTTCCAAAGGACTGTAAGCCAATATCGACTTGTTATGTTCTATACAATGTGGAATGAGTTCATTTTGTATACCGCGGTTAACCATGCTAAAAGGGACCTGGTTTGATGCCAGGCTTATTGTTTTTTCAGCCTCCTGCATTTGCTGTGCATCATAATTACATACACCTGCTTCGCGGATCTTACCTTGCTCTTTCAGCATTAGAACAGCTTCCATGGTCTCGTCAATTGGCGTAGTTACATCAGGCCAGTGAATTTGGTAAAGGTCGATATAGTCTGTACCCAGGCGTTTAAGGCTGTTCTCGCATTCCATGATCACACTATCACGACCGGCATATTTATAAATGTCAATCGGTTTTCCGCTGTTGTCTTTGCTTTTAAAAGCCAGCTGGCCTTTATTATCGTCCCAGCGCATACCATATTTGGTAAGGATCTGCACCTTATCACGCGGGAAATCTTTAATGGCCTGCCCAACTAATTCCTCACTTTTGCCCTGCCCGTAAATTGGTGCAGTGTCAATAGAAGTAATTCCCAGGTCATAGGCCGCATGCATAGCACCTATGGCATCATTATCATCATTTCCACCCCACATCCAGCCACCGGCTGCCCATGCACCAAAAGTTATCACTGATACTTCAAGATCTGTTCTTCCTAATTTTCTGTATTCCATTTTATAGATGTTTTTATAAGTATTAGCTGTAATTATTGCTTGGCTATTGCAATAGTTTCTTTTGCGTTATCAATCGCAGCAACAATTACATCATTATTAAAGTAAAACCAAGCCTCTTTGGTTTTATGATGATGCTTTACTTCATCAACTTTCTTTTGTAAAAAATCTGTTGTATAAGGTGATTTATAAAGTTCGGGCACGCCATGAAAGCGGTAATAAACAATTGGCGTGTTTTGGATCATGTCATCCGGCAGGGTAGGATGGCTCATGCCGCAAAAGGTAATATGATGCTCACCCAGTATTTTGTAAACATCCTGCCGCCACCAGGTTGGATGCCGCATTTCTACCACATTCTTAAACGAAGGGTTTAAACTATTGATGATCCTTTCCAAACGTTCTTCGCTGTAACTGAAACGCGGCGGCATCTGAAATAATACCGGCCCTAATTTTTCCTGTAAACCATTGTTGACCACATCGTAGAACTGATTTACGAGATCGTATGCGTCATGAAACTGTTTGAAATGCGTAATGGTACGATAGGCCTTTACCGAAAAACGAAAGTCGGTATCGCTTTTTTGATACCAGCCCTGCAATGTTTTAAGCAGCGGGAAACGATAGAATGTAACGTTAAGTTCGAGCGTTTTAAAATGCTCGCCGTAAAAATTAAACCACTTGCTTTGCGGAAGGCCTTCGGGATAAAATCCACCTATCCAATGTTTGTATGAAAACCCCGAACATCCAATGTACCAATCAGTCATACTTTATAAATTAATATTCGCGTTTAATGTTTAGCTTTATTGTTACGAAACAAATAGCTTGCTTTTGCCGTATTAATAAGCTAATTATTGAGTCCCCGTTTATGTTAAAACTGCTGAGGATATGTTTTTGTGTCATGATGCTTACTGCACAATCAAACATTTTTGCGAATAATGCTCAGCCTGCCATTACTACTGCTTATATCGATTCACTTAACGAAAGGGCTTACAGACAGGTACACGTCAATGTCTCCAAAGCGCTTTTGCAACTCACCGATGCCGAGCAAATGTGCGATAAGATAGATTATAAAAAAGGCTTGGCTATCAACTACATGTATCAGGCTGAAGTATTTAATCAGCGCGGCTTCACAAAAAGGGCTATCGCACTGTATTATAACTCGCTCGACCTTAGCCGTCAAAACAATGACCTTTATAACTTAGCAAGGGCGCTTGAACATATCAGCAGTATTAAACGCCATAACGGGCAACTGGCCGATGCCGAAAAAATGCTGGATACGTGTTTTTCGATCTTTAAAAAATTGAACAAACCAATTGACATTGTAAATGTGCAATTGCGCTTAGGCCTGTTAAAGATAAAAGAGAAACAATACCAGCAGGCTTTGCTCATGTTTCAAAAAGCACATGACCTGTCTAAAAGTATAAAGTTTCAATACGGGGAAAAGAAAACTTACTATAACCGGGGCGAACTGTATAGAGAAATTAATAACATAGATTCTGCAATCTATTATTACAAAACGGCTTTGGTTATTGACACCCTTACCCATGACAGATATGGTAAGGCTTTATCTTATAATGGCCTGGCGAACCTTTATTTTAAGAACAAACAGTTTGATGAAGCTGCAAAATACGCTAATGCAGCTCAGTTAAATGCAGATAGCGTACACGCCCAGGAATTAGCGGTTGTTGCTATAGAAACATTATTGAAGACAGCCACTGCTAAAAATAATATGCCAAATATTATTAAATGGCAGAACAAGCTGTTAGCCATTGAGCGTTCAAACAAAGAAATAGACCGTAATGATGCCATTATACTTGTAGAGGTATTAAAACAGCAGCATGACCATGAATTAGGTATACAGAAAAAGATAGCGGATATACAGAAAATATCCCAGGTTAAAACTGTTTTATTGGTGTGCTTCCTTATTGTAATGGTTATTGTTCTGTTATTGGTATTGTCGGTAACCAATAACTACAGAAAAGCGCAGGCTTATGCTGCTGCACTTAATGAAAAGAACAAGCAAATTAACGAGCATTCAGATTCTGTTGCTGCACTTAATAAAAAGATTCTAGCACAGAACAATATACTTGAAGAGGATAATAAGCTTAAAAACAGGCTGCTATCGGTAATATCACACGATTTGCGCCATCCGCTTACTAACACTAAGAGTATTTTAAGTTTAATTAACCTGCGGCTGGTAAACCATCAGGAAACAGAAACACTATTTGGCCATTTAGAAGCGCAGTACAACCGTACAGTTACCTTACTTGATAATCTACTATACTGGATTAAAAGCCAGATCCATAATGACAAGCCGCGTAAAAGCGATGTTAATTTGCATGAGCTTGTAAACAGCCTTATTGAAGAGCAAAAGCTGGAAGCCCAGAAAAAGCACCTGGTTGTACAAAACCTTGTTTCAACCTTGTTTGAATACCGTGGCGAGCCTGAACTGTTAAAGATTATTTTCCGTAACCTGCTTACTAATGCCATTAAATTTACTCATCGCGAGGGTGCGATTACCTTTAGCGCCTATAACAGTAATGAGGAATTAAGCATTACCGTGAAGGATACCGGAATTGGTATGAAACCGGAGGTGCTTCAGCATATCAAAAATCAGGGTCATTATACCTCACGTGGTACAGCTAATGAAGATGGTAACGGGTTGGGATTAATGTTGATCCGCGACCTGATCAGGAAGATGAATGGACGCCTTGATATTGAAAGCGATTATGGGCACGGCAGTACTTTTACAGTTACCTTAGTAAAGGTAGAAGAGCCCGTTTTTGAAGATTAATCGCTGTTTTGCAGCAATAAACTTACCGTTAACATTGTTATTTATGCTACTTACTTGCACATTTGCGTAATAGCGTATGCACTTTTTATATCCGGCATTTCTTTTTGCACTGTTAACACTGGCCATACCTGTGATCATTCACCTGTTTAATTTCAGGCGGTATCAAAAGGTTTACTTCAGCAATGTGCAGTTTCTAAAAGAGGTGCAGGAACAGCAAGCCTCCGGAAGAAAGCTCCGCGAACGCTTAATACTGGCAACGCGTTTACTGGCATTAGCATTTTTAGTTTTTGCTTTTGCAAGGCCTTATATCCCTGCAAACAATAGTAAAATCGCAGCCGGAAGCCAGCAACTGGTAAGTGTTTTTGTTGATAATTCTTACTCTATGCAGGCGCTTAGCCGCGAAGGGGCACTGCTTGACGAAGCCAAAACAAAAGCTAAAGAAATTGCAGCTGCTTATGATATCAACACCCATTTCCAGGTACTAACACAGGACTTTGAAGGAAAACACCAGCGTTTATTAAGCCGTGACGAATTTAACGATGCTGTCGACGCTGTAAAGATCAGTCCGCAAAGCCGCAATTTACAATCTATTATTGAGCGGCAGCAAAGTTTGCTTCAAACGCAGCCTACGGCTAACAAAGCCTTATATGTAATATCAGACTTTCAAAAAAATATGGGTGCCGATAAACTTAAAACTGATTCGGGTACAGTGATCAACCTGATACAGCTTAAAGCCAACCCACTGCCAAATGTTGCCATTGATAGCGTTTGGTCTGTTAATCCATTGCATCGTCCCGCAGAAACAGAGAAGATCCTTGTTAAACTGCATAACTATGCCGAAGAAAAAGCAGAGAAAATACCCTTAAAGCTATTGATCAACAACACACAAAAAGCGTTGGGTAGCTATACCATTAATGCAGGTGAGACTATAACTGATACTTTAACATTTTCAGGCTTGCAGGCAGGCTGGCAAAAAATGGAATTGCAGCTACAAGATAACCCAGTCACGTTTGATAACCAGTTCTTCGGTAGCTTTTATGTTCAGCAGCAAATGCCGGTTTTAATCGTAACCGGCGGAAGCAATGATAAATACCTGGAGGCTGTTTTTAATAGCGATCAGTTTTTTAAGATCACCGAAACGGCTGATGGGCGGGTGGATTATAATGGGCTATCCAACTTTCCCCTTGTTGTACTCAGCAATATTAAGACGGTATCATCAGGATTGGCACAGCAACTAAAACTATATGTTGAAAAAGGGGGGACGTTAAGCGTATTCCCGGCGGGGGATGCAGATTTAAGCAGCTATAAAAACTTGCTTCAACCATTGCATGCAGCCTATCCCGAAAAACTTTTAAAAGAGGATACCCGGGTCTCTGTTCTTAATTTAAAATCTCAGCTATATAAAAATACTTTTGAGAATATGCCTGAAAACCCTGACCTGCCTTTGGTTAAAGCATATTACCAGCTAAATACAAGCACAACTGCTGAAAAATTAATGTCACTTTCAACAGGCCAGCCATTTTTAGTACAGCAAAAAGCTAAACAAGGCAGCGTGTTTGTAAGCGCAGTGCCCTTAGACGAAAGTTTTAGTAACCTGCCACGCCATGCGCTTTTTGTAACCACAATGCTGCGTATGGCTTTAATAAGCGCGCAAAATAATCCTTTGTATTATAAGTTAGGTAGCAACGAAGCTATCGACATACCTTCAATAGCTGTAGGTGCCGACCAGGTGTTAACATTAGTCAAAGGTGAGCAGAAAATTATCCCCGATGTGCGCCGACAGGATGGCAATACATACTTATTCGTTTCAGACCAGTTACAGCAACCCGGAATATACACCTTAAAACAAGGTGACAACACACTGGCCTTACTTGCTTTTAACAGTAGCAAGTCAGAGTCTGATCTTCATTATTTTAACCAGTCTGAGTTGCAGAAAATAGCGCCTAAAAGCAGCAATGTCATCACTAAAAGTAACGGATCTGTTAACAGTATAATATCAGGTGCAAATTTTGGCTTACAATTATGGAAACTTTGCCTACTTTTATCCCTGATTTTTCTGGCGACGGAAATTGTGCTGATCAGGTTCTACAGAATGAATAAGACAATAAATGCTCAGTCCGGAAAATCATAACGAACAAATCAAACTTCAATGAATTTGCTCATCAAGTCTGCTACTATTATTGATCCCACTTCCCCCTTTCATCAGCAGGTTACCGACATTTTAATTCAGGACGGCATTATTAAACAGATCGGCAACAGCATTGCCGCTGATGTTGAAACTGTTGATGCGGCCGGTAAGTATGTGTTGCCAGGTTTCTTTGACCTGAATTGTAACATCGGTGAACTGGGCTTTGAAACAAAAGAAGATTTTACAACAGGCACTAAAGCTGCCGCAGCCGGAGGATTTACAGGTTTAGCTTTAATGCCAAACTCGCAAAAACCTGCCCATTCTAAAGCCGAGGTCGAATACCTTGTCAATAAATCGCGCAATAATATTGTGGATATCGTGCCTTTAGGTACCATATCGCAAAAGCGCGAAGGCAAAGACATGGCCGAAATGTATGATATGTACCAGAGCGGTGCACGTGCTTTTACTGATGGTAACCGCCCTGTGCAGGATGCCGGACTAATGGAACGTGCTTTATTGTACGCCAACGGTTTTAACGCGCTGATATTCTCATATCCTGAAGATACTGCTATTGCCGGAAAAGCAAAGGTACACGAAGGAGAGGTAAGCACGCTCTTAGGGATGAAAGGCATCCCTTCATTAGCGGAGGAACTGATGGTTGCCCGCGATCTGTACCTTTCTGAGTATACCGGCTCACCAATACACTTTTCGACTATTTCAACAGCACGATCGGTTGAATTGATACGTGAAGCTAAAGCGAAAGGCATTAAGGTGACCTGCGATGTTGCCGTGCATCATTTAGTACTTACAGACCAGGCGCTTTTAGGTTTCGACAGCCATTATAAAGTTAAGCCACCACTACGCACACAAAAAGATGTAGATGCTTTGCTGTCCGGCTTAAATGATGGCACCATCGATGCTATTGTATCTCAGCATACCCCTCATGAAGTTGAGTTTAAGGATGTGGAGTTTGAAATTGCCGAATTTGGCATTACAGGTCTGCAAACCGTACTGCCGCTTGCGCTTAAAGCCGGTTTAAGCATTGAACAAATTGCCGAAAAGCTGGCCGTTAATCCGCGTAATATTTTAAATCAGCCAGCAGCCTCGGTTAAAGATGGTGGGCTGGCAAATTTAGTATTGCTTGATACTGCGGAGCAATGGCAGTACACAAAACAAAATAATCAGTCAAAATCTTATAATTCGCCATATATCGGTCAAACGTTAACAGGCAAGGTGTTGTTAACTATTAACAACAATCAAATTTTTAAAGTATGACAGAGCAGATAGATCCTAAAGTGCACGCTGCATTACGCGCAGCTTTACAGGCTTTTAACCAGTACCAACCAGTAGAAGCTACTGCCCATGACCGTTTCGACGAAGTGTTTAAAGCACCCAAAGACTTTTTGGATAAAGTTGATGACATGGATGCCGTATTTGACGACATGCCGCAACTGGAGCCATTGCGTGAGGTGTTTTTTGACTTGTTGCTGGTCAACTTTTTTAGTGCCGATGTACAGCGCTTTGAAGAAGATTACCTTGAAACACCAGAGTGGGAAGGTATCGAAGAGCAAACACTTGACCGTGGTACCGAATTACTGAACATGCTGTTGTACCTGAACGAGTGCCGCGATGAGCAGATTGAGCCATCTTTAGAGGATTACCTGAAAGAGTTTTTGTTAGTTGATGAAGACGAGTTTCAGGATGAGTACCGCATTTACGAACCGCTTATTGCTAATCAAATATTAATTGAAAGCCCGGTTAGCGAAATTAAACGCGTTACCGATAACATAGAGGACGATTCTGAGATTAAAGAACTGTTTTATCCGTTAATGACCTTCTTCCAGCACCTGCAAACCGGTGAGGATCTTAAGGCCGAACTGATAAAAAATTCCGATGAACAGGCATTTGATAATTCAGTTTATGCTATCTTAGATACGTTTAAATAAAACCTTACCAATTTATGGAAATGTCTGTTCGGGATCTTCAAAAAAAAAGTGCAACATCAGGTATCATTCTTGGCATCGTACTGATAGTTTGTAGTGTACTATCATTCTATTTTATCACTACTATCGCTACATCCATTTGGATGATAACATTAGGGCCAATGTTCTTCTCTGTTATCATTCCTTTAATCATCGCAATACTGTTTACCAGCGATCTTAGAAAGAAGATAGGTGGCTATTGGACGTTCAGACAGGCAGTAACAGGTATTTTTATAATGTTTTTTTGCGCCTATGTAGTTAGTTATATAGGTTACAATTTATTATTTGTAAGAGTTATTGAACCTCAGGCTATCCAAAAAACAGAAGAGAAGGTTGTTGGCGCTACTACGGCTGTGATGGAAAAGCAGGGTGTTGATCAGGAGAAGATTGATGAGCAGGAAAAAAAGATGAGAGATCAATTTGATATTCAAAATAATATGACACCCGTAAAAATCATATCAGGTGTAGGTATCTCATTAATTTTTATGTTTGTAATTGCAATGATCTTTGCAGCCATATTCAAAAAAGATCCTCCACTTTCTATGAGTAACACTTACACTGCAGATGATTATGTTGATCCGACTGTTTAATCAAACAAACTAAATAAACAACTACCGGCCCATAAAGCCGGTTTTTTTTGCCAATATGTAAGCAATAGAAAATTGACAATTGAGGAGGAAAGGTGATGTCACATAATACAAATTGTTTGCTCATTTAATCTTTATCTATTGTCCAATAACAACAAAAGCAGCCATTGGCTGCTTTTGTTGTTTGATATAAAGACTGTGAGATTACTTCTTCACAATGTGTTTCACAATGTCGTTCCCAAACACAAATACCATTAAAGTAACCAGGATAACAAAGCCCACAATCTGAGCACGTTCAAGGAACTTATCACTTAATGGTTTACCCTTAATCATCTCAATAATCAGGAATAAAGCATGTCCGCCATCAAGTGCAGGAATAGGCAATAGGTTCATTAATGCTAACGCCATTGAAAGTAGCCCTACAAGGCTCCAGAAGCGGCTCCAGTCAATATGGCTGCCAAACATGGTAGCGATGCCTACAGGGCCTGTAAATGCTTTGTTTGCCTTTACTTCGCCTTTAAACACTTTACCTAATCCTTTAGCATTGTCTGCAAATGTGCCCCAGGCTTTTGATGCGCCCACAGGTAATGATTGTATAAAGCCATATTTCAAATTAGTAACCGGTGGCTCGTCGTTGGTCATTTTGATACCGAACTTGCCGTCAGGGAAACCTAAAGAACCTTCTTTGTTCACTTGTGCAGTAATAGGTATAATTGTTCCTTTACGGCTAATGGTGAGGTTTACCTGCTGGTTTTTGTGCGACTGCATCTGGTCATGCAACTGATCCTGAAAGGTAACAGGCACGCCATTTACTGCTTTTATACTGTCGCCTTTTAATATACCGGCTTTCGCAGCATAGCTATTGGCTACTACCGAATCAACGGCAAACTTACTTCTAAGTGTAACAAACTCGCCAATGCCGTAATCGGCAACGTCGTTTAATATATTACCTGGTACCGTTACCTTAACATCCTTACCATCGCGGTTTACGTCTAAAACAGTATTACCTAATAATACTTTTGAGCTAAGCAGCTCATCAAAGCGTACAATAGGTTTACCGTTTACAGCAGTAATTTTATCGCCTGCCTTAAGGCCAATTTCTTTACCGATTATACCGGGTACAATGCCATATTTAACACTTTGATTAGGGATATAACTTTCACCATATTTTACGGTAAGCATCCAGAAGATGATTACACCTAAAATAATATTTACGGTAACGCCGCCAAGCATAACGATAAGGCGTTGCCATGCTGGTTTTGAGCGGAACTCCCACGGTTGCGGCGGGCCAGCCATTTGATCGGTATCCATTGATTCGTCAATCATACCCGCTATTTTCACATAGCCACCCAGTGGTAACCAGCCTATGCCATACTCAACACCTTTGTAGGTGTATTTAAATAGTTTAATGTTCCAGGCATCAAAAAATAGGTAAAACTTCTCTACTTTAATACCAAATGCACGTGCCGCTACAAAGTGGCCAAGCTCATGTAAAATTACCAGAATTGAAAGGCCCAGTATCAACTGGCCTACCATTATCAATATACTCATTAGTTATCTTTTCAAATTGTTAAAGCATCGGGCATTTGCTGCACCAATTGCTGCGCTAAAATGCGTGTTTCTTTGTCAGTATTTAAATAATCATCTAAAACAGGGTCGGCCATAAAAGTTATCTGATCCATACAGGTTTCAATAACATTGCTCATGGCTAAAAAGCCCACCTCGTTATTTAAAAAGCCAGCAACGGCTATTTCATTAGCTGCATTAATAATACAAGGTGCATTGCCGCCCTTAGCCAATGCCTGGTAAGCCAAGTCAAGGTTACGGAATGTTTTTGTATCGGGTTGCTCAAAAGTTAAGGTAGGGTAGGCCGTAAAATCAAAACGCTTAAAGTTGTTGGTAATACGGTTAGGATAAGCCAATGCATATTGTATCGGCAATTTCATATCCGGTAAGCCCATTTGTGCTTTTATCGATCCGTCCTGAAACTGTACCATTGAATGGATAATAGATTGCGGATGTACAACTACTTCAATCTGATCAAGCGCTAAATCAAACAACCACTTAGCTTCTATCACTTCCAAACCTTTATTCATTAACGAAGCCGAGTCGATAGTTATTTTAGCACCCATCACCCAGTTAGGATGTTTTAAAGCTTCATTGCGGGTAACTTCGGTCAAATATTGCGCTGTTTTACCGCGGAATGGTCCGCCAGAAGCGGTAATAATGATCTTTTCAATCGGGTTGTTTTCTTCCCCGGCAAGGCATTGGAAAATTGCAGAATGCTCAGAATCTACCGGCAATAATTTTACGTTGTGTTCCTTGGCCAGTGAGGTGATCAGTTCACCTGCAACAACAAGCGTTTCCTTATTAGCAAGGGCAATATCTTTACCTGCTTTAATGGCATTTATGGTGGGTTCCAGGCCTGAAAAGCCTACCATAGCGGTAAGCACAACATCTATTTTGCTATCGGTAACAATGTCTTTTACAGCTTGGTGACCAGCAAGTACTTCAGTGCCTGTACCTGCAAGCGCCTCTTTAACCTCGGTGTATTTATCAGTATTGCAGATAACTGCATAAGTGGGCCTAAACTTAAGGCATTGTTGTATCAGAAGCGCAGCGTTGTTTTGGGCTGTTAAAACATGGGCTTTAAATAATTCAGCATTACCCTCTATTACCTCCAGTGCCTGTGTCCCTATGCTGCCTGTTGAGCCAAGTATAGCAATATGTTTCAATCCTTCTCTTATTTCTGATATAGTTATAAGCCGCAATGCTGTTTTCACAACAGGACTTAAAACTTTAAAGTTATCATTTTATTACAAAATCCGATAATTTATCGGCGATTACCCTGTCGTTTGAAAGGCGCGGAACTTTGTTTTGCCCACCCAGTTTCCCTTCAGATCTCATGTAATCTACAAAAGCATTCTTTCTTAACTCTTTGACGATTAAAGGTTGTAAAATGTTACCGCGAATAAGATCGGCATAGTAAATATTTTTTTCCTGTAGTACCTTATCTACCTTTTCAGCAAATACCTTAATATCTTTAGGCGGGTTGCTGAATTCTATGAACCATTCGTGATAGGGTAGTTGCCCCACTTCGGGGTTAACCTGCGGCGCTACTGTAAACTCACTAATCCCGGCGCCTTCTTCGTTCGCTACCTGCATCAGCGATTGTTCTACTTCTTCACCGATTACATGCTCGCCAAAAGCCGATATATAATGTTTAACACGGCCTGTAACTACAATTTTGTATGGGTTTTTAGATACAAATTTTACAGTATCACCTATATTGTAACCCCACAAGCCTGCATTGGTATTTAAGATAAGTACGTAATTTTTATTCAGTTCGATTTGCCGCAGGCAAAGGCGGGTAGGGTTCTCATTGAAAAATTCATCAACCGGGATAAATTCGTAAAAGATGCCAGAATCTACCAGCAACAGCAGGCTTTTATCTTTCTGTGAGTCCTGAAACGCAATAAAACCTTCAGAAGCAGGGTAAGTCTCAATAGAATCTATCGGGAAGCCAATGCTTTCCTCAATTCGTGCACGGTAGGGTTCGTAGTTAACGCCGCCGTAAACAAACAATTTAAAGTTAGGGAAGATGTCCTTGATCTTTTTGCCACCTGCACGTGCCGAAAGCCTGTCGAAATACATCTGACACCAGGGCGGGATGCCTGATATCAGTCGCATATCCTGATTAATGGTTTCGCCGACAATGGCTTCCACCTTTTCTTCCCAGTCTTCAATGCAATTGGTAGGGTAGCTTGGCAATCGGTTGCTTTGCAGGTATGACGGCACATGATGCGCCACTATGCCCGATAACCGGCCTGTTGGTATACCTCTGGTTTCATAAAGCTCGGGGCTGCCTTGCAGAAAGATCATTTTACCATCAAGCGCGTCTGTATTACCTGTTTCGTAAGCATAGTTAAGCAAAGCATTTCGTGCCGCGTTAATATGCTCGGGCATGCTCTGCTTTGAGATAGGGATATACTTGATGCCTGATGTAGTACCTGATGTTTTAGCCAGGTAAGCTGGTATACCCGGCCACATAATATTGTCTTCCCCCTTTATGATACGGTCGATATAAGTGCGCAAGCCTTCATAATCGCGTATGGGTACTCGTTTTTTAAAGTCGTTGTAGTTGTGGATATCATTAAAGCCATGATCTTCGCCAAAAACAGTATTTGCAGCTTCACTTACCAGGTAGCGAAATGTTTTATCCTGCAGTGTTAGCGCATTTTTACGAATGTTATTAATATGTTTTTGCGCAATGTTTGCGTAAAGCTTTCCAATAAAGGCTTTAAATCCCATGGGTTTCAGACAGTTTCACTTACATCATCATCAATATCCAGATGGCTGTATACCAATTTGCGGTAAGCAACGATCAGAATAATGTTGACAAATGGGTAGGTTAAAATAAGGCCTACGCCGAATATGCTTAGTTTAAAAAAGTTAGCTATAATAATTGGTAATGCTATTAATAGCAGTGTGATAGCAAGTAAAAGTAGTATTTTAAGAATGTTATTTTTAGTGACGAAGAAACTTTGCTGCAAAGATTCGATTGGGCCCGAGTCGTCATCCACAATAAAACAGATGCAAAACATACAGCGCAATGCAAAATAAAGGATCACAAACAGCTCTATAGTTTCTACAATGTTGGTAGCCAACGGGTATTTGGCCAGCAAGCCATCAAGCACGAACATTTTAAATGTTGTAACGATGATGGCAAACATAATAGATATAGAAAGATAGCTGAGCACCATGCGGATCTTGGGTATGATCTGGGTGAACTCAAACTCGTAAAACTCGCTATCAATCAGGGTAAAAATAAGCTTATATAATCCAAGCGTAGTATATCCCTGAATAAGCATAATAATAACGGCAGTAACAAAGGCAAGCGTAAAATCATCCTGCGGGTCTGCAAACTGATAAAATGAACCAACCAGGAAAATGATAAATACCGCAATGGTTGAGTAAACCATAATGGTGACTACATTTTTCCTGAAAATATCCCACGAAGTTTTAATCGTTTCTGGTACCGAAAAGGGATGATACATACCCGCTTATGACAATTTTAATATAATACGCTTCCAAAAATCCTGCATAAATCCTAAACCGTAAGCGGTTAACTGAATAAAGGCAGCTGCTATGCTCAAAAATGCAACTTTTAATGATTTATTTTTAACCAGCGAATGAAAAAATATTAACAATATAAATAATGCTAACATTGCATTACACAACACTGCTATTCTCCAGCCTGTTAGGTTGGTGATAACAGTAAACAAAAGCCCAAGCGTAAACACCGCCGGAAAAAAATGCACTGCTTTAAGCTCCTTAGGGAAAAATTTATAGATGTTAATACGCGCCCTGCCGAAAAAATGTAACTGCTTGTAAAACTGGTAAAAACTGGTACGTCGTTTATGAAATACTTTAGCTTCGGGTATTAAGCCGATTTTGAAACCGGCGGTATGTATGCGGATGCTGTATTCGATATCTTCACCCAAACGGGTAATAATAAATCCGCCTACGGTTTCCCAAACCTTGCGTGAAATACCCATGTTGAAGCTACGTGGGTGGAACTGACCAATGCCTTTTTTATTGCCCCTGATACCGCCGGTAGTAAAAGGGGAGGTCATGGAGTAGCTGATGGCACGTTGAATGGGGGTAAAGCTGGGGTGCGCATCATCCGGGCCACCATAAGCATCCAGCCAATCGGTTTGCAGGCGGTTGTTTACTATCTCCAGATAATCTTCAGGGATAAGGCAGTCAGAATCAAATATGATAAAGTAATCTCCTTTGGCACGTTCAAATCCAAAATTGCGGGTAAAGCCCTGGCCTTCGTTTGGCTTAGAATAATAATGAAGATCGAGTTGACCTTTAAAACTCTTGACAATATCAGCCGCATCATTTACTGATCCATCCTCTATTACCAGCACCTCAAAGTTTTTATAGGTCTGTAGAGTCAGCGTTTCCAGCAGTTCTTTAATTTCCTGCGGACGGTTATACAGAGGGATGATGATAGAGAAAAACATGCTTAGATAGGCAGATGTACTAATTTGCAAATGTGCAGATTAAAAGTTGTATCAGGTATGATGTTGAAAAATCTTAGTGATTTGCATATCTGCGATGTACTCATTTGCGCATTTTATAAAATCCAAAATTGAAAGTCTGAATTCCGAAATTATACCCTTTCTTCAACCTGGTAATTGTTTCTGTCTTGTGAACTGCGCGATACCAGTTCTGCCACAAAACCGGTTAAAAAAAGTTGTGAACCTACAATTATAGCCACTAATGCAATATAAAACAGGGGATTTTGTGTAGCATCGCGGTAGGCTTCATTATGTGCAATGTGATATAGTTTTTCACATATAATCCATATAGCCATTACTAAACCTATAAAAAAGCTAAGCACACCCATGCTGCCAAAAAAGTGCATGGGGCGTTTGCCGAATTTGCCTACAAAGAAGATAGAAAGCAAATCAAGAAAACCATTGATAAAGCGGCTCATGCCGAATTTGGTTTTACCGTATTTGCGGGCACGGTGTTCAACCACTTTTTCGCCGATTTTTTTAAACCCTGCCCATTTTGCCAACACAGGGATATAGCGGTGCATTTCCCCGTAGACCTCGATGTTTTTTACCACAGCCTTTCGGTAGGCCTTTAAGCCGCAATTAAAATCGTGCAGGTTATCAATGCCCGACATTTTGCGTGTAGCGGCATTGAACAGTTTTGTTGGAATGGTTTTGCTTGGCGGGTCATATCTTTTAGCTTTCCAGCCTGAAATAAGATCGTAATTATCCTCAGTGACCAAACGGTATAACTCCGGTATTTCATCAGGACTGTCCTGTAGGTCAGCATCCATAGTAATTACCACATTGCCTTGCGCAGCTTCAAAACCAGTGTTTAAGGCAGCCGACTTACCATAATTTCTTCTAAACTTGATACCCCTTATGGCTTGATTTTGACGATGCAAATCACAGATCATTTCCCATGAACCGTCGCTGCTGCCATCATCAACCAAAAGAACCTCATAAGTGAAGTTATTATCTTTCATTACCCGTGCTATCCATTCGGTAAGCTCAGGTAACGATTCAACCTCATTAAGTAGGGGTATTACTACAGATATATCCATTTGTAAAGTTTCCGCAGTTCCTTAAGACGGAACCTGCGAACGAGCAAAAATAAGAAAAAGGTTGGTTAAACAATCAGATGGTTACAGCCTGTGTAAAGCAATCAAAATTAAAGGTTGTAAAACTCGCGGTACCAGTTTACAAACTGATTAATACCTGTTTGTATATCCGTTTTAGGATGATAATGAAAGTCCTGTTCAAGATCTGACATGTCGGCATCGGTTGATAAAACATCACCCGGTTGCATCGGCAGCATGTTTTTAACCGCTTTTTTACCTATGGCGTTTTCCAGCGCCTCAATAAAATTAAGCAGTTTCACAGGCGACGAGTTACCGATATTGTACAAGCGATAAGGTGCAAGTGATGTAGCCGGATCAGGGTTCTTTTTGTCCCAATTTGGGTTAGGCACGGCAGGTTTATCAATTACACGTATTACGCCCTCCACAATATCATCAATATAAGTAAAGTCGCGCTGCATTTGGCCATTATTATAAACGTTGATAGGTTTGCCTTTTAATATCGCATCAGCAAAGCTGAAGTATGCCATATCAGGCCGACCCCAGGGGCCATAAACAGTAAAGAAGCGCAAACCGGTTGAAGGAATATTGTAAAGATGGCTATAACTGTGCGCCATCATTTCGTTACTCTTTTTACTGGCAGCATACAGGCTAACGGGGTGTGCTGCACCTTCGTGAACAGAAAAAGGCGTATTGTCATTTAAACCATAAACGCTTGAACTGCTGGCGTAAACCAAGTGCTTTACCTGCATCTGCCTGCAACCTTCCAGTATGCTTAAAAAGCCGGAAAGGTTACTCAAGGCATAATCATAAGGGTTAGTAATAGAATATCTTACACCTGCCTGCGCTGCCAAATGGCAAACTACATCAAATCGGTAAATATCAAAAAGCTCCCGTACTTTGTTACGGTCTGCAATATCTAATTTAACAAAGCTGTAATTAGGATAAATGGTACTTTGGATAGGGGCGGTACCGGTTAGTTGTTTGATGTCGATACCCGTAGCCTTTAAACGGCCATGTTTTAGGGCTACATCATAATAGTCGTTAATATTGTCAACGCCAACAACTTCATGGTTTAAGGCTGCTAAACGTTGTGCAACATAAAAACCAATAAATCCGGCTGTGCCGGTCACTAATATTTTCATATGATTACCGTGTTAAACGGCTGATAGCCCGAATTTATTACAAGAATTTTTCGGGCTAATATAAGTAAAGTAAATATTGGATATTTTTTGCCTTATCCTATAGCTAAAATCTTGGTTGTCCTGTCGCGCGTTTCTGCACTTAACTCCGGGTTTTTAGCTAATGATTGCCCGTAAGATGGTATCATTTTTTTAAGATGCTCCTGCCACTCTGCCGTTTTTACCTGATCTTTAAAACAACGCTCAATCAGTTGCACCATAATAGGAACAGATGTTGATGCACCGGGCGAAGCACCCAGCAGTGCTGCAATGCTACCGTCTGCAGCGGTAACTACTTCTGTTCCAAATTCAAGCACGCCACCAAGTTTAGGATCTTTCTTGATCACCTGCACACGCTGACCAGCAATCTCCAATTTCCAATCTTCGCTTTTTGCCTGCGGATAATAATCACGCAATGCAGCAAGACGGTCGTTTTGCGATTGTGTTACCTGACCGATTAAATACCGTGTAAGCGGAATATTGTCTAAACCTGCTTTAATAAGCGGGTAAAGGTTATTCAGTTTTATTGATTTGAACAGATCAAGTAATGATCCTTTTTTCAGAAAGCGTGTTGAGAAACCAGCGTACGGGCCAAACAGCAATGCTTTTGTGCCATTGATCATACGCGTATCAAGGTGCGGTACAGACATTGGCGGCGAACCTACCGATGCCTTACCATATACCTTAGCCTGATGTTTTTTAATGATCTCCGGATTATCACACACTAACCATTCGCCGCTCACAGGGAAACCACCAAAGCCTTTGCTTTCTGGTATGCCTGATTTTTGCAGTAAAGGCAACGCACCGCCACCGGCACCAACAAACACAAACTTAGCTTTAACCTTATGGCTTAAACGGTTGGTCAGATCCCTTACCCTTACGTTCCAGTTAGTGCCTTTGCGTTTAATGTCTCTTACTTCGTGCAGCAGGCTCATGTTTACGCCCGGCTGAAGTTTAAGCCAGTTGAAAAGGCTGTTAGTAAGGCTGCCAAAGTTTACGTCGGTACCCAGATCCATTTTAGTGGCCGATACCTTTTCGTTAACGTCGCGGCCTTCCATTACCAATGGGATCCATTCTTTAAGCAGGGCGTTATCTTCGCTGTACTGCATTTCTTTAAAGAAATGGTGTTTGCTTAAAGCTTCGTGGCGTTTTTTAAGGTAGTTTACATTGTCATCGCCCCAAACAAAGCTCATGTGCGGAACTTTAGTAATAAAGTTTTCGGCAGATGGGATCAGCTTATTTTCAATCAGAAATGACCAAAACTCTTTAGAAATTTCAAACTGCTCAGCAATTTTTATCGCTTTAGTAATATCAACTGTACCATCGTTTAATTGAGGCGTGTAGTTGAGCTCGCAAAAGGCAGAGTGCCCTGTGCCTGCATTGTTCATAGCGTCCGAACTTTCGGCTGCTACAACATCCAAACGCTCAAATATTTCAATAGTAAGCTCTGGCTGTAAGGTTTTTAGCATCACACCCAGCGTGGCGCTCATAATACCGGCACCAATTAATATTACGTCAGCTTCTTGTCTTATAGATGTTCCGTTGCTCATTTCGTAGATCGAACGCTTATCATGCGTTTTCTATTGTTGTGCATATTTACCAAAATATTTGGATAGCTGCTTTATCCATGTTGTAATTTTTACAATAATGTTGCGGTTTAAACTTTGCAATTTAAAGTTTAATACCGGGAACCCATTTTGTTAAATGGTATACCTTTTTAGTTATGCAGAATTCCCCGTTACTTTATTACTCTTTGCTCATTGTGTCATCTTTAAAAATGTAACAATGTTTATTTTAACCTGTAGTTACACTATTTGTTTTACGATAAATGCGAACGTGTGGCCACTATATAGTGTTTATATAACCCTGTTAAACAATTAAAGCCGGATAGCTGTATTTATAAAATAATCGTTTAATTATGAATAGGTTAAGGTTGCTCATTTTATTTTCTGCTGTGTTTATTTTAAACGCATGTAATCAAAAACCTAAGCCGGTTTCTAAGAATATTACAAAAACAACTGTTACCGTTAATGGTAAAAAAGATAGTGTGATTAACAATACTGCTAAAAATTATGGTACGGCAACTATTTCCGGCCCATGTATGAAAATATTATTACAGCAAATACAAGCCACAAAGGAATATAAAACTTTAATCAACGGAGAAAGCCAAAGCAATATTAAGTTTGTCGCGAATTGGGTTAAGGCAGATGACCTTGACCTACAAAGCAGCAATCCTAAGATAACCAATGGTATACAGGTGCTTGTGGATGATAATACGGAACAGGCTGCTAATAAAATGGCCACCTTTATTTATAATAACGAAGATGCCAAACTTTACTTTAACAATGGCAGCGGGCAATACTATGTGATAAAAAATGTCGATACAGCGGCACTCAACAGAATCAGGAATGCCTGTTATTGGGGGGTGGCATCGCATCAATAATCAATTAATATTAAATTGCCGAAGTGTTAGCTAAGCGAGATTATGATGCCATAATAGTAGGATCGGGGCCTAATGGCCTTGCTGCCGCAATTACCATGCAGCAAGCCGGGTTATGCGTACTGCTTGTAGAAGGTAAAGATACCATCGGTGGTGGTTTGCGAACGGCCGAACTCACCTTGCCGGGCTTTAAGCATGACATCTGCTCAGCTATACATCCGCTTGCGGTAAACTCTCCGTTTTTTAGTAAACTGCCCTTACATCAATACGGACTTGAATTTATCTACCCGGAATATGCCGCCGCGCATCCGCTTGATGATGGTACTTCCGCCGTTTTGCGGCAATCGCTTGAGTTAACTGCAAAAGATCTGGGTAAAGATGAATTAGCTTACAAAAAATTAATAAAGCCCCTTAAGGACGACTGGCAAAAGATTTTACCAGATGCCCTGGCACCTTTGCAATTGCCGCAATATCCGTTGGCATTGGCCAAATTTGGATTAAAAGCATTGCCATCTGCCGAATGGATTGCCAAAAGATATTTCAAAACTGAAAAGGCTAAAGGTTTATGGGCAGGTATGGCGGCCCATAGCATGCAACCGCTGGATAAACCAGTTACATCAGCCGTAGCATTAATGCTATTACTTGCAGCGCATGATAAAGGCTGGCCTATACCCAAAGGCGGTTCGCAAACCATAGCTGATGCGTTGGCGGCGCATTTTATAAATCTGGGCGGTAAAATTGAAACCAGCCTAATGGTCAATTCGCTAAAGCAACTACCATCCAGCCATGCGGTACTATTTGATGTTGGCCCGCAGCAGTTATTACAGATAGCAGGGCATAAGCTTTCGTCGCTTTATAGCTGGCAACTGGAGCGTTATCGTTATGGAATGGGCGTTTACAAAATAGACTGGGCTTTGGATGGCGCTGTCCCATTTACTGCCGAAGCATGCCATAAAGCAGGAACAGTGCATTTGGGCGGCACTTTAAACGATATTGCCGCTTCAGAAAAAGCTGCATGGAAAGGCCATGTTGCTGCTAAGCCGTTTGTTTTATTAGCACAGCAAAGCCTGTTTGATGATACCCGCGCACCGCAAGGCAAGCATACCTTATGGGGCTATTGCCACATGCCAAAAGGTAATACGCAAAACATGGTGCAGCAGATTGAAAGCCAGGTAGAACGGTTTGCTCCGGGTTTCCGTGAGCGCATTTTAGCAAAGCATATAATGAATGCCAAACAAATGCAGGACTATAACCCTAATTATATAGGTGGCGATATCAATGGCGGCGTTCAGGATATTGCACAATTGTTTACTCGTCCTGTTTTAAGGGCTTCGCCATACCGTACTTCAGCAAAAGGCTTATATATATGTTCGGCATCAACGCCACCCGGCGGGGGGGTACACGGCATGTGTGGTTACCATGCAGCAAAAAGGGCACTAAAGGATGTATTCAACCTAAAGCCCGCCTTATAACTTTTTAAGTTTCTTGGCAGCCTCGCGCATGTTATCCTCTGCTCTTTTTATTTCATCCTTTTCACTAATTGGCGAATCTGTTTTAATGTCGCTTTTAACCTTTTTATAGGTTTCCGGTTTCTTCTTTTCAGTTTTCATAATCAGTCGGATTGATATTTCAATAACCTATCGCTTTATCTGATTGTTTAAATTAATTGTTAAGAAATTATCCAATTCTAACAAAAAAATATGGGCAAATGATGCTAAAACATTAGCTTAGTATTATACATCACCAATTATGAACCGTTTAAACCAGCCTTATAAATTCCTGTTTATTTTATCATTCTGTATACTGACAGCATTGAACGTATATGCCCAAAAATCAAAGTTCCATGTAATTGCATTTTATACCGCTAAGAATGATCAGGCGCATATAAGCTTTGTTCACGAGGCTAATAAATGGTTTCCCGAAGTGGCTAAGAAATATCATTTCACGTACGATTCAACCAATAACTGGAATAACCTCAACCCGGAATTTTTGAAAAAATACAAGGTTATCATTTTCTTAGATACCCGACCAGAAGAACCTGCACAACGCAAGGCATTTGAAAATTACGTGAAGAACGGAGGAGGATGGATGGGCTTCCACTTTTCGGCTTTTGCGTTAAACCAGTCTACTTATAACCAGGACTGGGATTGGTACCACAACGAGTTTTTAGGTTCAGGCGAATATAAAAGTAACACTTGGCGGCCAACTTCTGCGTTTTTGAGGATCGAAGATCCCAAGCATGCAGCAACTAAGGGACTAAATCATATTATAAAAGCATCCCCTAATGAATGGTACCGCTGGCAAAATGACCTCATAAAAAATAAAAACATTGATATTTTGCTGGCAATTGATTCAAGCAGCTTTCCGTTAGGCACCGGGCCTAAGCAATCTGAAATATGGCACAACGGCTATTATCCCGTGGTTTGGAGCAACAAGAATTATCGAATGGTTTATTTTAATATGGGGCATAACGATATTGATTATGAGCATGGTATCAATAAAGACCTCTCGCATACATTTGATAGCCCCGAAGAAAGCCAGTTAGTCATAAATACATTATTGTGGCTTGGCAACGGAAACAAAACCTACAAAGCGGCTTACTGAGCAAACTTTGCTATCTTATAGCTGTTCTAAATTAAATCTCATTTATATGTTATTAATAGAAAACAACACACTCGACTCACAGATTGACACCCTGAACTTCATCAATGCTTTTTCGCCTGAAGATGATGAACTGGTAGATGATGAAGAAGACGAAAACTTTGATGACTGGATGAATGATGAAGATGACCTGAATGAGATTAGAGTAGGCGATGATCTTAACGAGCCGGATCCAGAAGATGACGATCATCTTCCTGACGAATTTGAGGATGGAGATGCTGACGATTTGAGCGACGATTATTAATTCATTCGCCCCACGCTGTAATCACAATTCTTCTTGGCCCGCCGTAATTACGATGTTCGCATAAGTAAATGCCCTGCCAGGTACCTAAGGCAAGCCTGCCATTACTTATCGGTATAGTTACCGAATTGCCAAGCATTGCAGCTTTTATATGTGCAGGCATATCGTCCGGGCCTTCGTCGTTATGTAGATAGTCCGGATCATTTTCTTTGACAGTTTTATTAAACCACATCTCAAAATCCTGACGAACCGTAGGGTCAGCATTTTCGTTTATGGTTAAAGATGCCGATGTATGTTGGATAAAAACCTGGCAAAGGCCTGTTTTAAGTTCTTTTATTTGTGGTAGCCCATCTGTTATTTCATCTGTAATGAGATGAAAGCCTCTGCGGCGTTCTTTCAATGATTTGATTTGCTGATAAATTTTCATTTGGTTTCTAATGTAGTAATCAAAATAGAAATCGTATTATTTCAAAATTGTGAAAAATTTAAGGTTGTAATTAATTAAGTATTGATTTTCGATTTTAGTTTTATCTTTGATCGCGTAATTTTTCACTGATACTTAACTTATACGATACAATCAGTTATGTATTTATAAGAATATTTCCCTATTAATGTTTATACCCAATCTCACTAACTGCGATAAAGAGCCAATACATATTCCTGGCAAAATACAATCGCATGGCTTTTTAATAGCGCTTGACCAAAAATATAAGGTTGCGTATAGCAGCGAAAATATTTCTGAATACATACCGTTGACTGCTGTAGAGATCCTTGATAAACACGTTAGTGTTATAGAATCTTACCTTGAACGTGGCGGTGGCGATGAACCTTTTTTAGTGCAGCTCATAAAACTTGGTTATAGCGCCAAAGGCTTTGAGCCAGTAAACCCTTATGTACTGAGTATTAAAGGAAAGATATTTAACCTGATCATTAATAAATCAGCAACATATTACTTGCTGGAGTTTGAGCCGGAAATTTCTGACCTGCGTGCTGATCTTCAGCGTGAAGTTGGGCGTTCGCTTGCTGAGATGCTTACCGATAAAAGCCTTTCTCAATTACTGAATAAAACTGCCGAGCAGGTTAAAGGTATTATAGGCTATGACCGTGTAATGATTTACAAATTTCATGAAGACGGCCATGGCGAGGTTGTAGCGGAAGCCAAAAATGAGGGATTAGACAGTTTGTACGGACTGCACTACCCGGCAACGGATATACCTAAACAAGCCCGGGAACTTTACAAAATTAACCTGATACGCCTTATTGCAGATGTTAATGCGGAACCATCAGCTATTGCTACCGTTGCAGATCATGATGCAAATCCACTTGACCTTACCCATTCGGTATTAAGGGCGGTATCGCCGATACACATTCAATATCTTAAAAATATGGATGTGGCATCAAGCTTTAGTATCTCGCTGATTAATCAGGGCGAACTATGGGGCTTGGTGGCTTGTCATAATTATTCGCCACGATTTATTAATTACCGCGAACGCGAATCGGCAAAGCTGGTAGGGCAGGTGCTATCTTCTGCATTAAGTTTCCGCCAGAATGAAGAAGATCAGCAAGTATCTAATAAGCTTAAAGCTGCTATTGATGCAATAACGCGTAATTTGCTGAGAAGTAATGATATAAATGAAGCATTGTGTTGTAGTGAAGTCACTATTCAGGATGCCGTAGACTCTGAAGGAGCAGCACTGCTTTTTGATAACCATGTTACGTTAGCAGGCAATACCCCGGACGAAACTTTTATAAAAGAGCTTGCAGTTTGGCTTGAACAAAATATGGAAGGTGATATCTATCAAACCAATCAATTGCCAAATGTATTTCCGGCTGCGGCTGAAATAAAAGATACCGCAAGCGGTATTTTGGTGTGCCGTATATCCCGCGAACTAAACGAATACATGATTTGGTTTAAGCCTGAAGTAGTGGCAACTATTAATTGGGCTGGTAAACCAGGAAAGCCTACTGTTTTCGATGAAAACGGGATGGCGCATATATCGCCAAGAACATCTTTTGAACTTTGGTCCCAGCAGGTAAATAATATTTCAACGCCCTGGACACCACAAGATTTAAGATCAGCAGTTCAACTTAGAGATGAGGTGAATTATGCCATAAGCCGTAGAGCAAATGAGCTGCGTAAACTTAACGAAAAACTACGCGAAGCTTATGATGAGTTGGATGCATTTAGCTACACCATTTCTCACGATCTTAAAAATCCCCTTACTACTATAAAAAGTTATTCGCAACTGCTGAATACCAAGTTTGAGCTTGAGCCAAAAGCGAAATACATGGTTGAGCGCATTTTGAGCGGTGCGCAGAAAATGCAGGAGATGATTCAGGAAGTGCTCAATTACTCAAAAGTAGGCC
This sequence comes from Mucilaginibacter sp. KACC 22063, assembly GCF_028736115.1. Classification (NCBI taxonomy): domain Bacteria; kingdom Pseudomonadati; phylum Bacteroidota; class Sphingobacteriia; order Sphingobacteriales; family Sphingobacteriaceae; genus Mucilaginibacter; species Mucilaginibacter florum. The sequence goes on from NZ_CP117877.1 coordinate 1,924,097, forward strand.
AGGCAAAGATAGAGTCGAGGCCAATAGAAATGAGCAAGATGCTGATTGATTTAAAACACGATCTGTTGATTGCCAGCGAAAATGAAAACCTGACTATTAATATCGGCGAAACGCCACCTATACAAGGTGATGAGATCATGGTGTTCCAGGTGTTCTCTAATTTAATGAGCAATGCGGTAAAATACTCTAAAAAGAGTGATAACCCTGTGGTGAACATTAAAGGTGAACATACATCAACCCATGTAGAATACGCGATTTCGGATAACGGAATCGGTATTAAACCTCACGAAGTACATAAGATATTTGACCTGTTTAACCGTTCAGACGAAGTTAAGGACTATGAAGGATCAGGAGTGGGACTTGCCATTGTTAAAAAGATAATGGAAAAGCATCAGGGCAGGATATGGCTGGAAAGTAATTACGGCGTGGGCTCTACATTTTTTGTGAGTTTCCAACGCTTTGATACAGTCTAAGTGATTTAATAAATCACTTAGCGCCAAGTTTAATAATATCCTTCCCGTCGACCACATTTTTGTTGAATCCATGCAGGGTAACATTGATCATCGCCAATGTAAATTCGTGCATGGTGCAAAAGCCCTTAGGGTAAATTTTCCGGCCAATAGGAAATATCCAGTTGATATACCTGTAAAATTTATGCGCCTTGCTTTGGCCTCTGGTTGGCTTGATAAAGCCTGGCCTAAAGTTGAATTGCTGTTTAAAAGGAAGCATGCTCAGGTGGTTTTCTGTTTTACCCTTTACCCTTGCCCAGCGCACTCGGCCTTTCTCGCTGCTGTCAGTACCTGCACCTGAAACATAAGTAAAAGTCATGCCCGGGTTTAAAGTACTTAATGTTTCAGCAATGTGCATGGTTAGGGTATATGTTGTTTTGTAATAGTCCTCCGCATTTATGCCCACCGATGAAATACCGAGGCAAAAGTAGCAGGCATTATATCCCTTTAACTGATCAACAATAGGCGATATGTTGAAAAAATCAGTATGGATGATCTCTTTTAATTTGGGGTGGGCAATACCCAAAGGCTTGCGATTGATAATTAGCACGGCCTCAACCATAGAGTGATTAAGACACTCCAACAAGACGCCTTCGCCAACCATTCCGGTTGATCCTGTTATAATTACCCTGATCTTTTGCTGTTCCATACTTTTACAGACGATGATGAGCTAAAAAAATTTTACTTACATTATAAAAAGTAAGTTGTCTTTTATGTTTTAGTTTCCGTATTAATATATTTCTGTAGCTGCGTCAAATCATGAGCAGGTACACAAAGAAGCTTATAGAAACAAAAAGCCAAACCTTGTATAAGGTTTGGCTTTAATTCACTTTAAGATATAATATTCAGTTAGGAGATCTATTCACTGTATGGCGATAAATTCTCGCTATAATAGTTTATAAAGTAATATCATAACTGAAGGTGGTTTTCTTACCATATACACGGTATTGCTCCAGTGGCCTTGGCCCGCAGCCATTAGAGCCGGCGCCCAAAGTTTTATGGCTGATTACCAAAACCGTATTTTTGCTTTCAGGCAGATCGATCTTATAGGCAACAGGCGCCATTTCTTCGTCTGTATAAGGCAGCGCCGATACCTGCATCATTGATGTATCTGCTTTTACCTTTAATTTCATGCCATTGGCTGCTTTAAGGTTAGCCCAGCGCACATCTTCATGATTACCGCATTCCATAGGTTTTTCATAAGGGGTTAGTTGCTGTAAAACGGTACTAAAGTAATGGCCAACATCAGCGCCGCGTTTACGGTCTGCATAGTTTTCCATCGGGCCGCGGCCATAATAATCAAACTGGTTTAGCTCACGGTCTAACAGCATGCGTACACCCATCCTGGCAAGCGAAAAGGTAGAATCACTGGTACTTACTTCATTTTCAGCGTGGATTCTTCCATCTATATTAATAATATATACGGCTTTGTGATCAACCTTGAAATTTTGTCGTCCGTAGCCCGACAAGTCTGCACTGATGCGGATGGCGCCGTTGCCGGCCTCTTTGTAGGTAACATTATTTACTTTCCAGCTTAAACGGGTTAACCCTTTTTTATCCCAGTCTGTATAGGCCCACATATCGTCGATCTGGTGGGGCGCGCGCCATAAGTGTAAACGAGGGCCTCCGTTATCTGATAACAGGTTACGGCCGTTTTCATCGATACGTGTAAAGGTGCCTTTTGCCTTGTCAAATGTTAAAGAAAAGCCACTGCCCTTAATGGTGATCAATCCGCCGTCCTCGGTTGCTGCCAGCGTACCTTTGGCATATTTTACCTCGTGAGCCGGTTTGTTGTTAGGTACAGCAAGTTGTTGTGCTGCAACTTCAAAGCCTTTAGGTGCCCAGCTTTCATCACTATTTAAATGCAGAGACAGCCTTATAAAATATTCGCTGCCGGGTTTAGCTTTTAAAGGGTAGGAGATATGTACTGCTTTTTCGGCTCCGGGTGCAATTTCGCCAGGATTAAAGGTTCCGCTGGCAATCTGGTCGCCATTTTCGGTAAGCGACCATTTGCCCGAAAATTTGTTCAGATCAGTAAACTGATACCTGTTTTTGATGGTAAAATCACCTTTAAGTGCATCGGTTGCCTTTATGGTAACCCATTGGTAAGCATGTTTCAGCTCAGGGTAATGAGGTTTTAAGGTGCGATCTGAAAAAACAACGCCTTTGTGGATGAAATAATGATCGTTCGGATATTCGCCGAAGCCGCCGCCATAAGCAGTTATATGATGTTTAGGATCGCGGTCGTTATAAATACCCTGATCCTGCCACTCCCAGATGGCACCACCCATCAGCGATGGGTACTTGTCAAAAAGATCGTTATACAGATCAACAGACCCCATAGAGTTGAACATAGCATGCGCATATTCGCATAAATAAAAAGGCTTGGTCAGCTTGTCGTCATTGGCATTGCGTTCCACGTCATCCAATTGGGTGTACATTTCGCTGTCAATGTCAGCAGGGTTTTTACTGCCGATACCGAAACCCTGATAGTGGGTAGGGCGGGTATTATCAATTGATTTTATTACATCAAGTACCGCCCTGAAGTTAGAACCACCCGAACCGCACTCGTTACCCAAAGACCAGATCAGGACCGAAGGGTGATTTTTAAAGTTCTCTACATTCGCCCTGTTTCTTTCAATAAGCGCTGCTTTAATGCGTGGCTCCTCGTTAAACTCATCCCAGGCGCCGTGGCTTTCCACATTAGCTTCGGCTACCAGGTAAATTCCATATTCGTCGCATAGTTCATACCAGCGTGGGTCGTCAGAGTAATGGCATGTGCGCACATGGTTACAATTTGCCTGTTTAATCAGCAGGATATCACGAACCATTTGCTCTTCTGTGATGGCATGCCCGTCGTCAGGCCAGTTTTCATGACGATTGACACCTTTCAGTTTTACAGGTACACCATTCACGGTAAATATCCGCCCCTTTATTTCTATCTGCCTGAAACCTGTTTTTGACGAGAGTTGTTCCACATTACCCTGTCCATCTTTTAAAGAAAGTACTGTTGTATATAATTTGGGCGTCTCGGCGGTCCATTTTTCAGGAGCTTTAACAGGTATATCGGTATTTACTACCACTTCTTCGCCGGGTTTAAGCGCAGGTACATCCTGTACTGCATTTACACCTGCAACCGGGGTATTGCCATTGTACAGATCAATGTTCAGCTTGCGTGCCGGAACATCACTGGTTCCATAGTTTTTAATTTTGGCGCTAACATGCAGCACCGCATCACGAAATTGAGAATCAAAGGTGGTTTTGATGAAATAGTCTCGTATATGTTCTTTAGATGTACTCCACAAGGTTACGTTTCGGAAAATGCCACTTAACCGGAACATGTCCTGGTCCTCCAGATAACTGCCCGTAGTAAAGCGGTACACTTCAACGGCGATGATATTGTTGCCAGGTTTTACAAATTTGGTGATGTCAAATTCGGCAGCATTACGGCTGTTCACACTGTAGCCAACCTTTTTACCGTTTATCCATAAAAAGAAACCGGCATCAACACCATCAAAGGTGATAAAGATCTGCCTGCCATTCCAGTCTGCAGGTACCTCAAAATTACGGCGGTAACTGCCAACAGGGTTGCGCTCCTGGTATGCCGTAAAGTTTACCGGAGGCGTGCTCATTACCTTCGGAAAATCCTTTTGAAAGATGTAATTATAGTTGCTATAGTAAGGTGTGCCGTAGCCCTCTACCTGCCAGCAGGAAGGTACTTTGATATCATGCCAGGTAGATACATCGTAATTGGTTTTGTAGAAGTTAACGGGACGTTTCTGGGGCCAGTCGACCCAGTTAAACTTCCAGGTTCCGTTAAGGCTACGTGCGTATGAAGAAGCATGCCTGTTGGCCGTAAGCGCTTCTTTTAGCGAAGCATAAGGCATCAGCGTTGCATGGTCTGGCTCTTTATTGATTCCGATGCATTCAGGATCCTCAATCTCTTTGGGGACAAGTGCAGTGTCTGAGGATGAAAAAAGATGACTGATCTCAGTCGGCTGCGCCCGCAAACTGCTTGTACCCAACAAGAGAGCTGAATAAATGAAATAATATTTAAAACGTTTTACCTTGAGTTTTTTAATCATAAAAATTGCGATAAATAAGATGAGATAAATGTTAACTATTGGGCCTGCAACAATATATGTAAGTTTTATTAACTGTACTGACATTTGCCTGCATATTCATTGGCTAAAGTAATTAAAAAGGTATTTTCCTGTTTATCTTAATTCCTTTGTTTGTGCATATTTCTGTATCACCCAGTTACCTACGTTATTTCCTTTCTCTAAACCTTTACTTATCGCATCGGTAAAATGTATGCCACCGTAAAAGCGCGAAACTGCCGCTTCTTGCGCAGCCTGGGCAAATGAAGAAAAATGACGGGACGGAACACCATAAGGCGCCTCTACATTGTCAAGATAATGGAAATTGTTTCCCAGGAAATAACTCAGGATAACTGCTGATGTTGCTGACACAACAGAATGGCCGCTTAAATACTCAGGAAATGGCGGAGTTTGTAATAATGGCTTCCAGTTTACATCAATGTACTTGCGTATGGCTGTTTCAGGGCGAATGCGATTGGTTTTATATTTATAATCCCAACAGCAAATAAAGCCGTCCATTAAACCGATAGATAACACGGTATGTACCTGTAATGCTTTTGCAAAGCCTGTTTTTTGCTGAACGCAAGCCAGTGATGCAATACCAAGCCAATGTGCCCCCGGCGAAATCTTTTTTAAACCGATCAGCATGTGGCCTGTAGCTTGTACCGCAAAAGGATTACAATCCCAGAAATTAGCGATGTTCTTTTCTTCCTGTGTTAAATCGTTAGCCCCCTTTTTATAGTTTTCCAGCATTAAGCCATAGAACACACTGTTTTTTTTGGATGAGAACGGGATAGGATATTCTCCAAAAAACTGGCTTACAGAATCTAAGGTAAATGGCCGTATGGTATTAAAATAAGGTTCTACCGGGGCCATGTAAGATGGGGGAGTAGGGTCCCATTCGCCATCTTTTTCTGTTGGGGTATAACGTGGGAAGTTGCTCGTTTTATTATATCTGTCGCTTTTGGCATAAGCCAGAACCGCTTTGCTGATATAAGCCGCGTATTGTGCCGAATTAGTAATTGTTTCATCAGAAAAACCAATGCTTTTACAAGAGTCTATCAATCTTTGCTCTGATTTTTTTAAAAGGTAGCCTGATGGTTGCAGCGTTTCCGCAGTTTTGTACATAGCTAATATCGCACTCAGATCAGTGCTGTAACCCCTGATATCCGAGGGCTTTGCTATTTTGGGATAGCCATTCAAAATGCCGTACATCGGTTTTAAGCTTTTGCCATTTTGCGAAACTATTTCATACCCGGACAGGCAGGAATAAGCATAAAACCTTGTTGCCAAAGGCGGATTGGTTACATCATGTACCATCAGGGCTGTCATTTGATTGATAAACCTGGCTACCTCACGTTCTGTTAATGGTTTATGGTTATTACTACGGCATCCCATCGAAACGATAAGAAGCCCGCATATTACCAGTTTAATGCTTTTTTTCATTCCCTGCTTTGTTTATAGGCGACGATGCCTGTACCATTTATACCAAAAAGATAGTCGTTATTGATCTTTACCACACTACGTACATCACCCTTTATGTTAAAGCCAGAATGTACCTGATCAATGTAAGTGAAGTGCCCCGCTTTATCACCTTTTAGCAGTATGCCGTAGTTAGCATCGTAGCGTCCGAAGTGTATCCGCTCATGTGATACATTGCCGCACAAGATCACACTGATATTGCCGTCATTATTAAGATCAACACAGCTGATGGTGTAAACGGGCGAATACTGCGCCTGCGGAGGTAAGGCGATCTTAGACAAGCGACCCGTTTTATTACTGATGAAACAACTTGTTTCCAGGCAGTTTGCCGTTAAATGCCCCGCACTTTTAAGTTCCTCGTCCGAAAAAATATCATGAATGGTGGCATCAGCATAACTTTTATAATCAGGAAAGCGCGGACGCATTTTACTCATCTGGTCAAGCAACTCGTCGCGCGTAACACAGGGATAACTTTTATGCTGGATATAAAAGCACAAAATGGGGTCAACAGAGCCGTTATCATCAAAGTCTTTATAATACATTTCGGCTGGTTCTTTGTCTGAAGCCTTGCATTGTGAATTGGTACCAAGGTTTCCAGCTAAAATATCCGGTTTACCATCGTGGTTAAAGTCAGCTACGGTAAGTGCATTCCACCAACCCCTGTAGGCTTTATCAAAATAATTACTTGTTGCATCAACCAACCGGGTGCCGGTATTCGTGAAAACGGTAATAGGCATCCATTCGCCAACTACTATAAGGTCTGGCTTGCCGTCGCCGTTCATATCAGTCCATGCTGCGTCTGTTACCATGCCTATGTGGCTTAGCTTTGCATTAAATTTGGCTGTTTCGTCAATAAAAGTTCCTTTGCCATCATTAATCAATAAATAACTTTGGGGCGTTTCCGGGTACCTGCCGGGTATTACGCGTCCTCCTACAAAAATATCAGGATGCCCGTCTCCGTTCACATCAGCTATTTTAACACAGCCTTTGCTTCCTGATACGTGCGGCAAACGGTTATTGGCCAGCTTAAAATTCCCCTTGCCATCGTTCATGTACAGGCGGTCTGCCAGTCGTGCATCATCCGGAAAAAAGTCTCCGTATCCGCCGCTGGCTACATACAGGTCAATTTTGCCATCGCCATCAGCATCAAAGAAAGCAGCCGAAGCATCAGTAATTCCTTTACCTGAGTTAAACCCGGGTTGAGGTTGCAACGCAAACTGATGATTGGCTTTCTGGATATAAATGGCACCTGTTGTACCATTGTCCGCTCCAACGTAAATATCTTCCAGGCCGTCGCCGTTAATATCAGCCTTAGCCATACACGGGCCTGAGAATGATAGCGGGTTTACAAGCAGCGGCTGTCGTTTATAATCGTTAATAGCTGCACTGTTATATTTAATTTTAACCGGCGGTTCTGTTTGTTTGAATATAGGCTTAACTGCATTTGCAGGAGCAGCAGCAGTTTGAGCATTTTTTTCATCAAGAATAATGCGCTGATTGGCCTTTACATTTTTAAGTACCTGTACTTTACCGCGCTGCCATACAATCTTTACCGAGTCTGCTGTGCTTTCTTTTCCTAACCCGAAATGTAAATACGGCGATACGCTTGACTGATACCCGCGTGTAGGCATTTGCTCCAGGTATTGATGTTTTTGTCCGCAGTATACATATACTTTAGCGCCAATACCCTGTGTGTTTTTATCAGCACCTTTTAATTCAATGGTTAAATAATGGTTTTTACCAAGAACCGATGCTTGGTTTTGGTAAATGAAAGCAGGTTTGTTGATATTGTTAACCACCATGTCCATGTACCCGTCATTGTCCAGATCTGCAAATGCCGCTCCGTTACTGTTTGACGGCTGGGTAATACCCCATGAGTCGCTCACATTACTGAAGCTGTTGCCAGCATTGTTTTTGAAGAAATAGCTTTTAACGTTTGAAAACGGGATCTGCTTTACCAGGTTCAGCAAGTCTTCACGTACCACTTTGCGGTTCATCAGCTGGTCGCCTGCAAATTTAAGGAAGTCCATATTGGTGTAATCACGGGTATAGCCATTGGTTATAAAAATGTCTTTCCATCCATCATTGTCATAATCGGCAAACAGGGGCGCCCAACTCCAGTCGGTGTTTGAAATTCCCATTTGCTGGCCTACTTCGCTAAAGGTTGAATTACCATTATTAAGCTGTAGCATATTGCGCATATACTGGTAATGGAAGCCCGATTTTACATTCAGGTCAAAAGCCTCGTAATTGTCGGCACCAAATAACAGTTTTTGTCTGCGATTATCTTCGGGCAGCATGTCCAGTGTATATATATCAGGCAATAGGTCATTGTTGATATCAGCAATGTCATTACCCATAGAGTAAAAGGAGGTATGCCCGATTTGCTGTTTCAACTGATCGGTAAACCTGCCATTGCCCATATTGATATAAAGGCGGTCTGGTACATTGTAATCGTTTGAAATATAAATGTCAGGCAAACCGTCGTTGTTAATGTCCGATATGCCTGCTGCAAGGCCGTAGGAGAGGGTGGTGTTAACAATGCCAGATTTATTTGTCACATCTGTAAAATGCCCGTCATCATTTCTTAACAGCCTGATACCGGCTTCATTGTCGTTTTTTGCCATCAGGCTGGCAACTGTAGAAACATCTGAAACATTTAAACGTTCGGGGTTGTGATTGACTAACAGCAAATCAAGGTCGCCATCTTTGTCGTAATCAAAAAAGTAGGCTTGTGTAGCGTACGATGGAAAACTAAGTCCATAATCGGCCGCCATTTCTTTAAAGTGCGGCACTTTCTGAGCATCATTGCCTTGGTTGATAAATAGCTGAGGAATGCGTTTTTCAGGTCTTACATGTCCCGAATAGCTAAGGAAAATATCCAGTTTACCATCGCCGTTGATATCTACCAGTGTTACCCCTGTTTTCCATGGGCCGGGCCTCCCGGCCACATCCGCTGTACCGGTTACATCAGTAAAGTGCATACTTCCTTTATTCAGATAAAGTTTATTATCGGCCATATTAGCCGAAAAATAAATATCCTCTAAGCCATCGCCGTTTAAATCGCCTACAGCCACCCCGCCGCCGTTATAAAAATATTGGTACAGCAACACATTGGTATTGATGCCCTCGGTTAGTGTATCTGAAAAGTTAATGCCGGTTTGTTCGGGTTGAAGTTGCTTGAATAATGTTTTTTCAACAGGCCGGTCTGTTAGGGAACTTTTGCATCCGTAACAATATATAAGCGCTACGGCTACCGCAATCAACCGGATGGGAAATTTGAATGATAGGTTCATAAAAATACAGCGGTCAAAAAAAATAATTTAGCCATAATTAAACAAAAAGCACGACCCCGGCAAGGCCAGGACCGTGCAATTGGTTAAACCCGATTAATAACCGGGGTTTTGTTTAAGTTTTTTGTTCTGTTCAATTACGCTTTGCGGTATCGGAAGCCAGTTCATATATTCAGAGAATGAATTTTTGAAAATCTGAACCGGTGTATAAACAAGCTTCTTGGTCGTTGGATCAACAGTTATTTTCATACCATACTCGGCAGAAGTTAAAACTGCAGGGCCTTTGGTTGTAATATCCCATCTGCGGATATCATACCAACGCTTATCCTCAAAAGCAAATTCAATACGGCGTTCGCGGCGTAATACGGTACGCATATCCGATTGCGACAAGCCTGGCGTAACCGCTGGTAAAGATACCCTTGCCCTTACCAGGTTAACCGCATTATATACGGATTGGTCGGGTCCAACGGCTTCATTCTGTGCTTCAGCATAGTTTAGCAGTACTTCTGCATAACGGTAAAAGATGTAATTTGACGTACCCGGTGAAATACCAAGACTGGTTTGCCCGTTGATAGACTCGTCCAGTGTTTTCTTAGCGTTATAGCCGGTATTGGAAATATCGCTCGACGATCCAAGATCGATCTGGTTATTTCCGCCAATTCGTGATTGCCAGATATCGCCCTGCCATGAAGAACCGTCATAAACGATGGATTCATAGAAACGTTTTTCGCGTCCTACATAAGGGTTTTGCGGGTCATAACCAGATGTTGGATCAGTGATTGGTTTACCGTTATCCATTTCATAATCATCAACAAGGTTTTGGGTTGGTGCAAGGTTACCCCATGCCTGCTGGCCGCCATGTACAATTACAGGTCCTAATGTACCTTCTCTGTTATGTCCCTTGTTTGGCGCAGCATATCCACGTGCAAATATGGTTTCAGAGTTCCAGTTGTTTGTTGACAAAAATTGCTGCTGATAATCAGAGAAAAGTGAATATTGGTTAGAATTGATCACCTGTAAATTTGTTGCTGCCGCTTTAGCCCATTTACCGGTATCATTTGACGGATTAGACAGCGGACTGGCAGCAAAAAGTTCAACCCAGCCTTTAAGGGTCAAGGCAGCACCTTTTGTAGCCCGGCCATTTTGAGCAGGTTTATCAGGTAAAACAGAAGCAGCTGCGTCACAGTCGGCTTCAATAAAAGCCAGTGTTTGATCTGCGGTGCTGCGTTCTACAAAAATATCCGATCCGTCGCTATTATCTAATGGCTTGGTGATAATGGGTACCCCGCCATAGTTAGTGTAAAGAATAGAGTAGAAGAATGCACGCAGAAACGTAACCTCAGCTACACGCTGTGCATACCAGGTAGCCGAGAAGTTAGCTTTGTTTTTTGCAGCCTGATCTAAAAAAACATTGCATTTACGAATGTTTGAAAACTGAGTACCCCAGTTGAACGAGCCAGCAGGGCCACCAGGCACATTGGTAGGGTTAATACCGTTTGCCCTTACTGTAGTTTGCCCCGTCATCCAGGCAGCTCCCGGGAAGTCATTATCTGTATATTGGTCCAGCACCTGGTACTCATTATTCATATCAGGCAGTTGATTGTAAATGTCATTTACAAATAGGTCTGCATTTGATTCGGAACTAAATGTGGAAACATTCGTAAGAGATCCTTTAGGCGGAACTTCCAGAAAATTGTCCTTTTTACACGCCGAAATACCCATAACGAGCAAAAGCAGCAAAGTAATTGAAACGTTGTTTGAATATCTATTTTTCATGTTTGATCAAGTTAAAATGTTGCGTTTACACCAAATGAAATAACCCTTTGCTGAAAGTAATTCTGGTTGTTACCCCCTTGCTCGGGATCATACGTTTCCTTAATGCTAGGTGTCCAGGTAAACAAATTTTGTCCCGCCGCAAAAACTCTCAATGATTTAATAGTGCGTCCAAGCAATTTATTAGAGAAGGTATAACCCACCTCAAAACTTCTTAAGCGCAGGTAACTGGTATTACGCATCCACCAGGTAGATTTTTGTGTGTTGTTTGAAGTAGGTGTGCCTGTAAGCCTTGGATATAAGGCATCGGTATTGGTAGGTGTCCAATGATCTTTGTATACAAGTTCTGTAGCAGATCCGGATGCCTGAAATGGCCAAACAAAATAGTTATTAAAGTAATTGGTGCTAAGCCCCGAACCCTGGAATAAAAGATCAATATCAAAGTTCTTATAAGTAACACGAGGTTCAAGACCATAAATGATACCTGGCGTGCTTGGATGCCCAATATCAGTTATGTCATTTGCATCAATTTTGCCATCATTGTTTAAGTCGGCATATTTGATATCCCCCGGCCTGACTGTGCCGAAACTTGGTACTGGTATGCCTTGTTTTAACACCGGAGATGCTGCATTCGGATCAACAAAGTCTGCCGGTGTAAAATAGCCTAAAGCTTTTAAACCAAACTGTTCGCCCAGTGGCCTGCCGGTTTGGCGCCTGTTAGGGTTGTTAAATGTCGCACTGTTCTCATACACTTGTAACAATTTGTTTTTTGCGTAAGTAAAGGTACCCTTTACATCAAGGCGAAGGTCGTTGTTGAATTGTTTAAATGTGGTTAATGTAAGGTCGATGCCTTTATTTTGCATAATACCGCCATTGATTAACCCAACGCCAATACCATATTCGGCAGGAAGTGAATTGCCAATGCCTACCAGCATGTTTGAGCGTTTCTCATAAAAGTAGTCAGCCTCAATGCCTAATGCACCTTTCCATAACGATGCTTCAAAGCCAACATCTGTTTTATTGGCTTTTTCCCAGGTAATATTCGGGTTACCCTGTAATGCTTCGTAAATACCCTGTGTAGCAGAACCACCTATTACAGCCGAGTTGCCATAGGCGTTGTAAGGGCTCAAGTACTGGTAGGTTTGGATATTTCCGCTTACGCTGGGATAGGCTCCGGACTGTCCCCATGAAGCACGAAGTTTCAGGTTGTCTATCCAGGTAATATCCTTCATGAATTTCTCCTGTGAAATACGCCAGCCGGCAGAAAACGCCGGGAAAAATCCAAAGCGATGATTAGGACCGAACAGGTAGCTGCCATCGTAACGGCCGGCTGCCTCAAATAGGTAGCGGTTATCATAAGTATAACCTAAGCGATAAACATAACCTATTTGCTTTTGTCCGCTTGAATAACCGCTATTGGTTGCATCTGATGGTGCCGGGCCACCAAAATTCAATTCGTCAATATTTAGGTTGTAGTTGATACGTTGTGCACCAAAAGTTTGGTAGTTTACATTGCGGTATTCAAATACAACTAAACCTGTTACTGCACTTTTGCCGAAGTTGTGCGCATAATTAAGCAAGCCCTGGTAAGTTAAGCTAATGTTTTGTGCATAACCTTCTGAAAATGATGCTTTTGAATTGCCTTGAACATTGGCAGTGTAGGTATAAGGCGTAGTAGTAGTGTTTACATTATAAAACGGAACAGGGGTAGCATACCGGCGTGAAAAGGTTGTAATGTTACCGCCAAATAAAGGATCGGGGCCGCTATCATAGCTAACAACACCTTTGATACTTAAACCATCAATGGGTAGTTTCTGATCAATGTATAATTGGCTGTACAATACCGTGTTGTGATTGGTTTGATAACCGCTGTGATAAATCTCACCGATAAGCGACTGGCCGATATAGCCACTCCATAAGCCATTACTATAATATACTGGTGTGGTTGGAGCCTGGCGCATAGCCTGGTCTATAATAGTACCCGCGCTAAACGCTGGGAAATGCTGATCTTCTACCGAGCTATTAACGGAGATGCCTACATTGGTTGTAGAGGTGGCTTTTGCGGTAACACTTAAGGCACCATTGTATTTGTTAAGATAGGTGGGGTCCCACATACCCGCCTGGTGCGTATAAGCTACAGAGGCAAAATACTTAACATCGTCATTTCCGCCCGATAAGGTGATGTTATGATTGGTAATGGGCCTGTTGCTTTTAATGATATCTTGCAGCGGATGCCCGTCGGGGTGACCATCCGGATCTGAATGATCCTGGTATTTTTGGAGGTCTGCTGCTGTTGCAAATGGTTGATAGGTACTACCCTGATCATGTGCATCATTAGCATTAGCCTCATTACGCATTAAGGCATATTCATAAGAGTTAACAAATTTAGGCACCTTTGTAGGGTTTTGTACACCGAAGTAACCATTATAGGTTAAACTTGCCTTGCCTTGTTTACCCTGTTTGGTGGTGATCAGTATTACACCATTGGCCCCGGCTACACCATATGGCGCCACAGCAGCGGCATCTTTCAGGATACTTATAGTAGCAATAGAGTTAGGGTCAATACGGCTGAAATCACGTGGTACACCATCAACTATGGTTAACGGATTGCTACGTCCAATTGAACTTGTACCGCGGATTTGAATGCTTGAGCCATCATAACCGGGCTCGCCGCTGCTTTGGGTGATGATAAGCCCCGATGCACGGCCAACAAGGCTGTTGGTTACGTTTACAACCGGTTTTTGAGCTATTTCCTGTGTATTAATAGTAGATACCGCAGCGGTTGTAGATGTTTTTTTCTGCGTACCGTAACCAACGACTATCACCTCGTTAATATTTTTTGCAACCGAAGGCTGTAGTTTTACATCGAAATAGCTTTTGCCTTTTACAGGTATTTCAATAGCATCATAACCGATATATGAAAATTGTAAAACATCAGTTTCATTAACCTTGATAGAAAAATTACCATTGGCATCAGTAACGGTGCCTGTAGATGTGCCTTTAACTTTAATGGAAACTCCCGGTAGGGTTTGGCCGTTGGACGCATCCTTTATGTTACCTTTTAAAACAATAGCGGCAAGGTGGTTAACCTTAAATTCAGTTGTTTTTAAAAGTGAGGCAGTGGCTGGCTGCCATATACCAGATGCCATTGCAATGGCAACAGCACCAAGGTAAAGTTTAGGCCTTTTAAAAAAACGATCTTTTTTTAGTAAAGTCTTTTTCATAATTGAGGTTTAATTGAACTGATAAGTGATTGATCGATTTACTTGGGGAGATTTCGTCTTTTTTCTCTTCATAATTGATTGAATTTATACTTGTTAATAATTGATTACAAGGCGTACCATACACACCTATTGTGCGTAGTGAATTTTTAAATGGCTATAATAATTGGTTATAAAAACAGGAATTTTACGATGGAATTGCCGTCAATTACCTGTTATTTGTTTACCAAAATATTCATTTTTTTTAATAAAAAAATACTTTGGGATGAAGGATAGCTCATCCTGTAAAAAGCTTTTTACGCTACAAACGGGGAAAAATTTGCCAAGTAGTATTAAATTAACTGTAATTCCAACACTTATCTTCGCTTAGGGTCAAAATAGTGATAAATAATGCCCGAAACGATCGCGCATTTTATTTGAAAAAAATATTTTTTTTTTCAAATAAATATAAAATGAAGCGGTTCATTTAGAATTTAAGACAACAGAAATGATATCTGTGCCAGTATCAATATTCAGTATATCACAACTTACAGGTAGGTGATACAATAAAATACCTATCAAATAATATCCTTCTTTTAAAAGATTCATTTAAGGCTAAAGGATTTATAGAAAGTAAAAGGCTGCATCATATTATGATGCAGCCAGATCGATGTTATTGAATATTAACTTTTTTCAATTCCAGCCTTGGCGGGCCGGTTAAAACATTCCCATCTGTATCGAAACGCCCGCCGTGGCAAGGGCAGTCCCAGCTTTGCTCCGCCTTGTTAAAATGGACAATGCACCCGGCATGGGTACAAACAGGACTAAGTGCATGTATCTTACCATCATTATCTTTATAGATAGCCAGTTTTTCGTCCTTGTATTTTACAATTTCTCCATTGCCCTGCTCAATCTCTTTGATTGATTCAATTTCATCAACAGCTATCCGGTCGGCAACAAATTTGTAAGCGACATCTGCATTTTCCCTGACAAAGTCCTGAAAACCTGCTACAGGTTTAATCCGTGATGGACTAAACAACGCTGCATACTCATTTTCTTTGTGCAATATCAGGTCGGTAATAATTTGGGCTGAAAGCGTACCGAAGATCATACCATTGCCATTGTAGCCTGTTGCTATATAAATGCGGTTGGCGCCGCCAGGTAATTGACCAATATAAGGCAGGCCGTCAGCTGGTACATAATATTGAGCAGACCATTTGTAATCTACCGAAGCAATTTCATAATAGTTGCTTACCCAGTCTTCCAGGTTTTTGAAAGCAGTCTCAGGGTCATTGTGCCCCGTTTTGTGATCCTCCCCACCTGCAACTAAATACTTCTGGCCATCAACAGTGTGTGTACGTAAGTAATGATAAGGCTCCTTCATGTCATAAGATAAGCAATCCGGGTAATCATTATTTTTTAAAGTTATACCCAGTACATAGCTACGATAAGGCGCACAGGTAAAATCTAAAAGATTGATGCCCGGCGGAAGGTGAGTAGCATACACCAGGTTTTTAGATTGTATCTGCAAGTCATCGCTTTTGGTTATATGTATATCATTTTCAAATGTAGTGTCGCGGATAAAAGTATGCTCCAACAATATTCCCCCTGCTGCTACAAATTCTTCAGCCATTTTATAAATGTATTTCAGCGGATGAAACTGTGCCTGGTCTGCAAACACTATGGATGTCTGATACGGAACATTAATGCCATTAGTATCAGCCGGTTTGGCATCAATACCTACTTTAATTGACGAGCCCAATATATCTGTTAATTGCTTGCTCTCGTTGCTATCCTGTGCAAATAAAAAGCCCCTTTTGTATTCAAAATCACAGTCGATCTGATACTTGTCAACCATGCTTTTTATAAAAGATATTGTTTGTTTACCGGCTTTTGCAAGTGATTGCGCAGCTTCAAAGCCAAAATCGCTTTCTACTTGCGGATACGGCGAGTCAAAAAAATTATTTAAGTGGGCGCTGGTGCCGCCTGTTGTGCCGAAACCAATGGTATTGCCTTCTGCTATTACAACTGATTTACCCTGCTGTTGCAGAAGCAACCCAGTGGTAATACCGGTGATGCCGCCGCCCACAATCAATACATCGTATATGACCTGTTCACTAAAGTTACTTTTACTGCCTTCAAATAATTCGTTTTGCCACAGGCTGATTGTCTGGCTATCTCTTGGTTGCTTGCTTTTCATATTTCGATAAAATTTTCTTAATACTTAATAGGTAACATTGTCGTTTGATTAAAGGTTTTACTCAAAAATCATCAAACGATTATCTATTTTAGGTTCCATGAAAATCATGAAGCCTCACACAGTTACTAAAAGCTGGTATAAAGCAGTCCCTTTTGCTTTAGCTGTTACATTTTGCAGCAACCCTGCTTCGGCACAAAGCAACAAATCGGCAGTTATTGATGCCATTGTAAAAGAAGAAAATTCAAACTCACAGTTAGAGAAGCTTGCACACGAATTATTGGATGAAATTGGCCCGCGTTTGGTGGGTACGCCGCAAATGAAACAAGCCAATGATTGGGCTGTCAACAAATACAAAAGCTGGGATATTAATGCCCGTAACGAACAGTGGGGCGAGTGGCGCGGATGGGAGCGTGGTATATCACATATTGATATGATTTCGCCGCGTGTACACACGCTTGAAGCTACACAATTAGCCTGGAGCCCGGGCATGGGTAAAAAAACAGTAACAGCAGAGGTTGTTGTATTGCCTGACCTGGCAGATTCAGCGGCCTATGCACAGTGGATGCCGAGTGTTAAAGGCAAAATAGTCATGATCTCGATGCCGCAGCCAACAGGCAGACCTGATTATAACTGGCAGGAGTTTGCGCTTAAGGAGTCATTTGATAAGATGAAGGCCGAGCGTACTGCCATGACTGATGCCTGGAAAAAACGTATCAGTAAAACTGGTTATACCACACGCACATTGCCTGTAGCTTTAGAAAATGCAGGAGCGGCTGGTGTGTTTACCAACACATGGTCTGCCGGTTTTGGAGTAGATAAGATATTTAGCGCCTACACTAAAAAGGTGCCTACCATTGATGTAGCGCTTGAAGATTATACATTGCTTTACCGTTTGATTCAGTCTGGTACCAAGCCAATGATCAGCATGCATACAGAATCTAAAGAACTGGGTGCGGTGCCAACATTTAATACAATTGCCGAAATTAAGGGAACCGAAAAACCTGAGGAATATGTGATGCTTTCTGCTCACTTCGACTCATGGGATGGCGGTACAGGCGCTACCGATAACGGAACAGGTACACTGACCATGATGGAAGCTATGCGTTTGTTAAAGAAATTTTATCCGCATCCTAAGCGTACCATTTTGGTTGGCCACTGGGGCAGCGAGGAAGAAGGCCTTAACGGTTCGCGCGCATTTGTAGAAGATCATCCGGAAATTGTTAAAAACCTGCAGGCATTATTTAATCAAGATAATGGTACCGGCCGGGTGGTTGACCTTTCGGGCCAGGGTTTTGCCGATGCGAAAAATTACCTTAGCAAATGGCTTTCTGCCGTGCCTGATACTATTAAAAACCGTATTAAAACTAACTTCCCTGGTCAGCCGGGTGGTGGCGGTTCCGACTTTGCTTCATTTGTAGCGGCAGGGGCTCCGGGTTTTTCATTAAGCTCGTTGGGCTGGTCATACGGTACTTATACATGGCATACCAACCGCGACACTTATGATAAAATAGTTTTTGATGATCTGAGAAACAACGCCATGCTTGCAGCTATAATGGCTTACATGGCAAGTGAAGATCCGGAAAAAACATCAACAGTTAAAACCGAAGGCATTAAATGGCCGCAACCTGTAAAAGCAACAAGAAGAGGCGGTTTAGATAAATAGTTTTAAGAAAATATTTAAATAAACAAAGCACCTTTACTCGCCTTAGTAAAGGTGCTTTGTTGTAATATAGTATCCACAAATTAAAATAAGTTATACCAACTTTACGGCAAGCAATTTATCTGACTGCTGAATGGTAAGTTTAATTGTTGCAGAGTTAAATATCCTTAAATACGATGCAGTTATTAAAATTGCTTTAAGGACACATAAATAAATCTAGTTTTTATCTCGATGCAATTCAAAAGCCGAGTGATTTAGTTTTTCACGTATTCGTTTTGGTAACATAGCAAATAATATTTGCAACAGAATAGGAATCAATACACCATACCAAAAAGTCCTATGTGAAGCATTTAAAAAAATTGTAAATAAATATTTAAAAGATACATTAACAGAGTTTACTGTATCGATTAAAAAGAAGTAAATAATAGTAGAAGTAATTATTGAAAGAATTAAAGGGAGTCTAAAAAAGTCATTCAAAAAAATCTGTTTGCCAATAATTGAAATGGCATATGCAATTAAGCTTGTACAATAGATTAATGAAAATTGCATGCATCCAAAGCATAGTGCAGCTATTGCATATTGAATTATGTAAGGACTAAATAGTATATCTGGTTTAAATATAAGTAAAGCTGAAAAAGGGGCTATTAGAACTTGAGTTATTACTAAGAAAGTAACAATCGCATTATTTACTTTAACTTTTTCTAACCCTTCTATATAAGCCATTTAGATCTATTTGAAAACTTTAGATTTTCTTACTATTTATTACGTGTATACCTTTTGTCAATCTATTGATTTCCTATTATAATGAATAACAAATTAAATATCAATGCCTTGCACGGCGTTTAAGTACACCGCCGGTCGCTTCTTTAATGGTACCCGTAAACATGAAGGCTTTGGGGTCAACCTCGTGTACCATGTTGCGCAGGCGGCTCACCTCAAGCCGGGTAACTACTGTGTAGATAATATCAACCGGGTGACTGATATCAAAGCTTTCTTTTAAATAACCTCGTTCGCCTTTGTAAACGGTAATGCCACGTCCAAGGTTCATTACCAACTGGCGTTTAATTTCTTCGCTTTGCGCAGAAATAATGGTCACGCCTGTATATTCTTCAAGGCCTTCAATTACAAAACTGATGGTTCGCGATGCCGTGTAATAGGTAAGAATTGAGTAGAGTGCAGTAGGCAGACCAAGCTGGATACCCGCAATAAGGAAAATGATAATGTTGATGCCTAAAATGATCTCGCTGATGGTAAAGCTGATGCGTTTACCGGTATATAAAGCCAAAACTTCGATACCATCCAGTGCACAACCGCCACGGATAGCCAGGCCAACACCTATACCCATAAACACACCACCAAAAATGGATACCAACAATTTGTCGGAAGTAACCGGGTCGAACGGTATAAAAAGTAGCCCCAGACCCAGGCCAACAACAGCTAATAAAGTTCTGAAGGCAAAAATGCGGTTCACCTGATAAGCACCCATAATGATAAATGGGATGTTGGCCAGTACAATTACATAAGCAATGTTAAAGTGGTAGGTTTCATGTATAAGCAGCGAGATACCGGTAACACCGCCATCAAAAAACTTATTCGGAACAAGGAAGCTTTTTAAGGCAAAACTGCAAAACAGGATACCTGCAATGGTATATAAGGTGTCGGTAAGCCAATTGGGCAATAGCTGTTTTTTCATCTACTAATTACGGTGCTTGTAATGTTCTGCTAAAATAGTGTCTTTTTTTACTTGACCGGCAACAAAAGGAGTTTTTGTGATAAGCAATCAAAAAGAAGCCAGGCAATATGCCCATGTATATGATATTAATAGTTAATGTTATATTTAGCAATCGCAATTTAACTTTACATGAGCTTTTTTTATTTCGTCGTCATTTTCCTGCTATTTAACTGGTTCAACAAGTCAATAAAAATGACGCCGTTGCGTGATAAATGGCGCACTACTTTGTCTTTAGGGCAAATCGGTATAGCTATCTTATACGTAACGTTAGAAAACATCCTTTCTCAAACCACAATGATACTTGCTGGTACTGTTTTCCTGATAGGGGTAGTGCAATATTTTCAAAAGCAGGAAGATTTTAAAGGCTTCAGATCATACCTGGATGCACATTACCCACTCATGGCGGTTGGTTTTATCACATGGTTAATTTCAATCGTTAATAGTAGCTTTTACGAAAAGTATGATAACTACATTGCCCTTGCTACCGTTGGTGCCTTTGTATGGATAATGGCCAGATGGGCGGCTACAAAAAAGCAAAGGGAAGAGCTACGTATGTTTGCGCAAAAGAATACGGAGTTAGACCGTTTGGTAGCCGAGCGCACAGCAGAGTTAACCAACCAAAAGCAAGAGCTGCAAAATACCATTACATTGCTGCAAACTACGCAGCAACAGCTGATACAATCAGAAAAACTGGCTTCGTTGGGTGAGCTTACTGCGGGTATAGCGCACGAGATCCAGAACCCTTTAAACTTTGTGAACAACTTTGCCGATGTAAGCACCGAACTGATCGATGAAATGGAGGAGGAGCTGAACAAAGGCGATATCGAAGAGGTAAAAGCCATTGCAGCAGATATTAAACAAAACCTGGAAAAGATCAGTCACCACGGCAGGCGTGCTGATAGTATTGTTAAAGGTATGTTGCAGCATAGCCGTGCCAGTACCGGGCAAAAAGAGCCGGTTGATGTGAATGCCCTTGCCGACGAATACCTGCGACTAGCCTATCATGGTTTGCGGGCAAAAGACAAAAGCTTTAACGCCGAACTGATCACCAATTTCGATCATAACCTGCCAAAAGCCAATCTTATTCCGCAGGATGTGGGCCGGGTATTACTTAACCTGTTTACCAATGCCTTTTACGCCGTGCATCAAAAGAAGAAGTCATTGGGGCAGGGGTTTAAGCCTGTGCTTGAAGTAAATACCTCGCAAATCGGCAATACTATTATTATTAAAGTAAAAGATAACGGTACCGGTATCCCCGATGCTGTAAAGGATAAAATTATGCAGCCTTTCTTTACCACCAAGCCTACCGGCGAGGGTACAGGGCTGGGATTATCGCTTAGTTATGATATTATAGTAAAAGGCCATAATGGTAAAATTGACGTTGAATCTGTTGAAGGCGAAGGTACCTTGTTTACTATTTCGCTTCCCATTGGCCAATAATGGCTATATTTAAAGCATTGTATGAAAATATTGGTTGTGGATGATGAGGCTGACGTGCAGCCGCTTTTTTTACAGCGTTTCCGCAAAGAGATACGCAATCACGAATATGATTTTGATTTTGCCTTGTCTGGTGAGCAGGCGCTTGAATATCTGGAAGAAAAACATTCGGAAGTAGTAATTATTCTATCTGACATTAATATGCCGGGTATGAGCGGGCTTGAATTGCTTACAACAATAAGGCATGATTATGATAATCCGCCGCCGTTGGTAATGATGATTACTGCTTATGGTGATGAAGAGAATCACCGTAGTGCATTGGAAAAAGGTGCGAACGATTTTTTAACAAAACCACTTGATTTTAATTTACTTAAAGAAAAACTAAATAAAGCGCTGCATAATGGCTAAGATACTTGTTGTAGATGATGAGGCAGACCTTGAATTGCTTGTGAAACAAAAATTCCGTAAAAAAATACGGGAAAATGTTTACGAGTTTGTTTTTGCAAAAAACGGAGAAGAAGCCTTAGAGAAGGTACAGGAGCATGCGGATATTGATATTGTGATCAGCGATATTAATATGCCAGTGATGGACGGACTTACCCTTTTGAGTCGTTTACCCGATGCTAACCCGGTACTTAAAGCAGTGGTGGTTTCGGCTTATGGCGATATGCAAAACATACGTGCAGCCATGAACCGCGGCGCTTTTGATTTTGTATGCAAGCCTGTTGATTTTGATGACCTGGACCTTACCATGCAAAAAACAATAGACCATGTAAGGCAGTTGCAGGAAACGCTTAAAGCCATAAAGGAAAATAACATACTTAAAATGTATGTAGACGAAAACGTGCTGAAGTTTATGACGCACAAGGAGTTTGAGAATAGCTTACTTAAAAACGAAATTCTCGACGGTACGGTGATGTTCATAGATGTTTGTGGTTTTACTTCAATTACAGAACAGGTACCGGCCAATACAGTGGTAGAGTTGCTGAACGGGCTTTTTGATACCATTGTTAAAGAGATCATTAACCAGGGTGGGCACGTGGATAAATTCATGGGCGATGCGGTGATGGCGGTATTCAGGGGCGAGTATCACCTAGACCGTGCAATTGATGCAGCCCTTGCTGTAAGGACACAGATGAGCACGATACCCACTTTACATGTGGGTGAAAAAACGTTTCACGCAGAAATTTCTGTGGGTATCAATTCAGGGGAGATGGTATCAGGTAATATTGGTTCGGTATCGCTTAAAAGACTGGATTATACCGTTATAGGCGATTCAGTTAATCTTGCACAGCGTTTGCAATCGGCTGCTAAGCCGGGGCAAATTGTAATTACCGAACATGTTTATCACAAAACAAAAGAGTCTTTCAAATGCGAAAGAATAGGCGAGGTATCCCTTAAAAACAAAGCCAAGCCTGTGGTGATATACGAGGTGCTTGAGTAATTTTTATTTTTCTGATGCCTGTTTATTCATTTAGAAAACTAACCCTATCAAAATGGGATGGTATTAAATGTTACCTGTCAAAGTTTAAATCGTAAATGATTAATTATCAATATAGTTTGTATCGGCTGATATAAGAGGCATTCTTTTGGCAAATACCCGTGCAGTTCAATTCTAATAGGAATTGTCCGGGTAACTATGAAAACTTTAAGATTAGAAAGTACTAAAATTGCAGACCTGCACTGGAATAATCAATACACGCTTTTCAGTGAGTCTGTTACGCTTCTTCAAAAACTAATATCTACCCCTTCATTCAGCGGGCAGGAAAATAATGCTGCCAGCTTGTTAGCTAACAACCTTTCGCAAAAAGGCATACAGGTAAATAGAATGGGTAATAATGTATGGGCATTTAACAAATACTATGACCCTGCAAAGCCAACTATTCTTTTAAATTCACACCTGGATACTGTACTGCCAAATGAAGCTTACAAACGTGACCCATTTTGCCCGGAGATCAGCAACGGCATATTATACGGTTTGGGCAGTAATGATGCCGGTGGTTGCCTGGTTTCGCTGGTGGCCGCATTTCAGCACTTTTATCATCAGCAGCATTTAAGCTTTAACCTTTGTCTTGCCATCACCGCCGAAGAAGAAAACTCAGGAGAGAATGGTATACAGGCATTGTTGCCAACCTTAGGTAAAATACATTTTGCTATAGTGGGCGAGCCTACATTGCTGCAAATGGCCATTTCTGAAAAAGGAAACCTGGTGATTGATTGCAAAGCTATCGGTAGACCCGGTCATGCAGCAAGGGAAGAAGGGGATAACGCCATATACAAATGTCTTAGCGATATCGAATGGTTTCGTAACTACCGCTTTACATCAAAAAATATCGGTATTGCGCCTGTTAAAATGACCATCACCGAAATCAAGGCAGGCCTGCAACACAATATTGTTCCCGGCATCTGCGATTTTACAGTTGATATCCGCAATAACGAAACCTATACTCATCAACAGATACTGGATGTCATCCGCAAAAGTGTTTCTTCTGAGATCACTGTTCGTCCTGGTGCGCTTAAAGCCTCTGCAATTTCAATCGATCATCCCATAGTACAGGTCGGTATATCTTTAGGCTGCAAAACTTATGATTCGCCAACCAGTTCAGACAGGGCCTGGCTAAATTGCCCATCTGTAAAACTTGGTCCCGGCGATTCTGCCCGTTCACACATGCCCGATGAGTATATCTACCTCGAAGATATTAAGAAAGGCATCAATTTATACATCCGTTTGCTTGAGAGGCTTCCTTTTCAACTTATAAACGGTAGTAACGGATCAACAAAAGAAATAACTCCTGCCCATAATTAACAAGCGCAATACGCGGTATAAACGCCGCTTGCAAATACAATCCAATATATAAAAATGAAAAAAGTTCTACTTTCTATGGCCCTTCTTGCAGTTGCAGGATCAGGGTTTGCTCATGGCCTCGCAGACTCTGTTAAAGCTAAAACCGATACCGTAATGGCTAAACCAGCCAAGCCGGAGCCGTTTGCTTTTGGCGATTTTACCTGGCTTAACGGTAACGACCGCAGGCACAAGTCGCTGCTGGATACCAAATATTTTACCGGCCGTTTCCTGATGGATTTTAATTATACAGCATCAAACCATAACCCGATTGACCACACTGTTGTAGGTTCTACAGCTTTGGCACGCGACCATGAATTCGAGATATCTACCATTGCATTTGGTGGCGATTTCCATTACGATAATGTACGCGCAAGCTTACTTACACAGTTTGGTACACGTTCAACCGTTGTGCCGCGTAACGACTTAAGCGTCACCCGCGGCCAGTTCGACCTGTCTACCGCTTACCGTTATTTAAGTGAAGCCAATGCCGGTTACCATTTTAATGTGTTAAACGGTATCAACGTTGACGCTGGTTTATTTATGTCGTACGTTGGTTTGTTCTCTTATTACAATGCTGAGAACTGGGCTTATCAGCCATCGTTTACGTCTGACAATACACCGTGGTTTTTCAACGGTATCCGGGTGCAGATATTCGTGTCGGATAAGCTGAAAATTGAGCCTTGGTTAATCAACGGCTGGCAGTCATACGGTATGTTCAACAGCCAGCCTGGTATTGGTGGCCAGATCTTATGGCGCCCTACAGAATGGTTCCAGGCATTGACTAATACTTATTATGGAGCTGATACACAAGATAAGCCTGGCCGTAAAAGATTTCATTCTGATAACAGTATAGAAGTAAGATATATCAACAACACCAAGGGTGGCTTTATATCACGTGCTGCGTTTTCAGTAACAGGCGATATTGGTTTTGAAAAAGGCGATGGTGTAAATGGTTTTCATTCTGATCCGGTAAAGGGGCCTGCACAATATTTTGCCAGTGGTATGATCTATCATCGTTTATGGTTTGCCAATAACCATTTAGGCTGGACAGTGGGTGGTGGTTTTATCAACAACCCTGGCCGTTACCTTGTGCTTTATCCAACAGGTGATGCTAATCCTATCCCTGCAATCAATACAGGAGCAGTGGGCACTCATCCGTTTTCTGCAAATCCGGGGGATAAATTTCACGGCTATGATTACTCAACCAGTTTCGACTTTATGCCGAATGATTACCTGACATTCCGTTTAGAGGTGGTTCACCGCCATGCTGATGTGCCTTACTTTGCAGGCCACGGTGGTGTAACCTCCCCAGATGGGTACAATACAACTACAGTACCCTCTGATTTTAAACCAGATCTTGTAAATTCAGAAACGCGATTTATCGGCGCATTGCTGGTAAGATTTTAAAAGAAAGCCCCCTGAAATTTCAGGGGGCTTTCTTTTTATTATAGAAATATAACACTATCAATTTGATATAGATCATGATCAGTAGACAGCCTGTTAACCGGTTTCTGATCCTATTTATACTATAAAAATGATTTATGGCATTCTTTTAGCTATGAGTAACCATTAACATTTTAAAATAGTGATGACCGCATTTTACGTAATGCTCAAAGTGAGCATTTTACTTGGTTTTATCTTATTCCCATTACTGATAAACAGAAAAAATAAGAATCAACCTTTAACAGGTTTAAGCGATTTTGCCATCAATGCCGACGGCAAAATAGAAAAGATAGTTTCAAGATCACAAGATCCAAGTCCAACTATTTAATCAGGCATTTAATATGAAAATCAAAGCCTTTCAAAATGAAAGGCTTTTTTTATTTGTTGTTTTTATGGCTTGTATGTAACTGATTGTTTTACAGTTCAAAATAGTCGTAATTTTAAATATCAATTAATCGGCATTTTTTTGGCATCCATGTAATCAGGAGTAATACTCCGTAAATGATTAATAAAATGGAAGAAGAACGAATAATTGTGCGGCCGGCCATCCCATCAGATGTTGTATTTGCCGACGAGATCATTCATGAAATGGAAGCCTCTGCCATTGCAAGGGATTCGGGTATATCAAAAAGATCAGCCGCATCAATCATAGAAAAAATAGACCAGGGTAAAGCCGTAGTTGCAGTAACCAATAATGGCGAGTGGGCAGGTTTCTCTTATTTTGAAGCCTGGGACCATGATACGATGGTATCAAACAGCGGGATGATCGTTTCCCCAAAGCATCGCCATCAGCATATTGCTTCACAAATTAAGCAACAGGTATTCAACCTTTCACGTCAGCGTTATCCAAACGCTAAAATATTCAGCATTACTTCAGGGCTGGCTATTATGAAAATGAACAGCAGATTAGGTTTTGAACCGGTAACATACTCAGAAGTTGCCAAAGACCCCACCTTTTGGGATGGTTGCAAAAGTTGTGTGAATTATGATGTATTACAAGGCAAGAACAGGTGTAACTGTTTATGTACTGCAATGTTATTTGACCCCGAGCTTAATTAATGAAATCAGGATTATTAATAATTGACGACGAGGTTAAGTTACGCTCGTTAATGGCCAGGATACTGGAACTGGAAGGCTACCAGGTTTTACAGGCAGATACCGCCAAAGCCGGATTGAAGATATTGGAAAAGGAAAATGTAAGGGTGGTACTGGCTGATGTTAAACTGCCTGATGCCAATGGCGTAGAGCTGGTAACTAAGATCAAAGAACTAAGGCCCTTTGCCGAAGTAATCAATCTTACAGCTATGGGCTCCATTACCTATGGCGTTACTGCCATAAAAAACGGGGCGTTTGATTACTTGACTAAAGGCGACGATAATGAAAGGATTATCCCTGTTGTAAGTAAAGCATTTGAAAAGGCTTCGCTGCAATACCGTGTGCACGAGTTAGAAAAGATCCATGAGGCGCAATACGGTTTTTCTAAAATCATCGGAAATTCTCCGGCGATTGAAGATGCGATAAATCTGGCAAAAAAGGTTGCGCAGACAGACGCCACGGTATTATTGTTAGGAGAAACAGGTACGGGTAAAGAAGTTTTCGCAGAAGCTATCCATTATGACAGCATCAGGAATGTAAAACCTTTTGTGGCTGTAAATTGCAGTGCTTTTAGCCGTGAACTATTAGAAAGCGAGCTATTTGGCTATAAAGCAGGAGCTTTTACCGGTGCAATTAAAGATAAGAAGGGTTTATTTGAAGAAGCTAACGGCGGGTCTATATTTCTGGATGAGATAGGGGAGATGAGTCTGGACTTGCAAGCCAAAATATTGCGGGTATTGGAAAATGGCACCTTTATAAAGATAGGTGATACGAAGCCCACTAAAATTGATGTAAGATTAATAGCGGCCACAAACCGTAACTTGCAGAAGGAAGCCGAGGAGCATCATTTCCGGCTTGACTTATTTTACAGGCTTTCCGGATTTTCGATCGTACTGCCGCCTCTGCGCGAAAGAGGAAAGGACATCGAGTTGTTAGCCCAGCATTTTGTTAAAGTATACTCGGCAAAAGTGAAAAAGAAAGCACCCGGGATTGACGTCGGATTTTTCAGGCTGCTCTATAAACACAGTTGGAACGGCAACATCCGCGAGCTTAAAAATGTAATTGAACGCGTGATCATCTTAATGGACGGACAAAGCCTCACAGCTGATCTGCTACCAAACGAGTTTCACAACGGTGGTTATTACGATCTTGTAGCGCTTGATATGGCCACTATGGAAAAGCATCACATTAAGCGCGTATTAAGGCATACCAAGGGGAATAAGTCTGAAACTGCAAAACTGCTTCAGATCGGCCTGGCAACGTTATATAGAAAGATTGAAGAGTATGGTATCCTGATTAATTAGGATACCATAGTTATTATTTCAGCGAAAAAATCTTGTCCATCAGCACCCATTTTTCACCCGGTTTAGTGCCCGGTAAGGCCTGCTGATATTTCCACATCAGCTGTTCCCATTCCTGCACTTTGGGGTTATTTGCATCTGCCAATGCTTTTTGCTCAGATGAAAAAGTATCTTCTGTTTCCATGATCATCATCATGCGGTTACCGAATCGGTATATTTCCATATTGATAATACCTGCATCGGTAATGCTCTTTTTTATTTCGGGCCATACCGTCTCATGGTATTTTTCGTATTCGGCAATCAACTGCTCATCATCAACGAGGTCGAGTGCAAGGCAAAATCTTTTCATATAGTAGTTTTAAGGTTAGGTTTGTGCCCTTTTATAGCGTAATATAATACAAATCCAAAGCATAAAAGCGGTACAATGTAGGCCACCTGTATACTGTTGGTTTTGTCGGATATATACCCCATAGCCAGTGGGGCCACTGCACCACCAATAATTGACATCACCAAAAATGACGATGCAATTTTGGTTTCTTCACCAAGGCCTTTAATACCAAGCGCAAATATGGTAGGGTACATGATGGACATAAAGAAAGGTACCGCCATTAACGAATACAAGGCCACATTACCATGCGCTGTTAAAGCAACAACAAGTAATGCGATACTAATGATTGAATAAATGCCCAACAGGTTTACCGGCTTGGTTATGCGCATTAATGCGGTTCCCGTGAACCTGCCCAGCATAAAACCAACCATTGCCACAGACCCCCAAAGGTATGCCGCATCTTTTTCATTAATGTTAGCTACAAATTGGGCATATCTGATAAAGAAGCTACCAACACCAACTTGCGCGCCTACATAAAAGAACTGTGTGATTACAGCCCATTTTAGGTGTTTATGCTTAAATACCTTTGGAGAGAATTCAGTAGCGGCGTGTCCTGCTGTTTCCTGGCTGTCATCTTCTTTAACGTCTGGTAGTTTTGTGAATAAAAACAGCAGTAGTAAGAAGACAACCCCTCCGGCAATAATTAGATAGGGGATCTTAACCGCATTAGCCTCAAACTGTAGATAATCGTTTAGTTTGCCGCTTGCTTTTAGATCAGCTATTTCCTGCTTAGAATGTTCGATACCTGAAAGGATGAATTTACCCCCAAGTATGGGTGCGAGAAATGCTCCAACCCCGTTGAATGATTGTGCAAAGTTTAATCGTTGTTCCGATGTTTCCTTGTCGCCGAGTATCGTAACATATGGATTGGCCACAGTTTCTAAAAATGTAGCTCCGGCTGCAATGACAAAAAATGCGACTAAGAAAAATGGATAGTTTCTGGCAGATGCCGCAGGAATAACCAATAACGCACCTATAGCATATAAAGTTAATCCGCAGATAATGCCGTTTTTATAACCATAGCGGTGCATCACAAAGCCTGCCGGTATGGCTATTAGAAAATAGGCCAGGTAAACAGACGAGTCAATAAAGGCAGATTGTGTGTCGGTTAGTTCGCAGGCCTTTTTTAAATGGGGGATAAGTATGGGATTAATGTTGTGTAAGAAAGCCCATAAAAAAAACAAAGAGATAACAAGGATAAATGGAAAGAGGTATTTTTTTCCAGACATAATTAATTGGTTTTCAGATACGGAGCCAAGATGGTTTAATTGGTAGCCTTAGCTAAGGCTGTTATTACGGCGCAATATAATTAAACCCTTTATAAAAGCAATTATGATATTTAACCCTCAAGGAAATATTAACTTATCGTAATCATATTAACAAGAATATTACATCGTAAAAGGTTTTATTATATATATTTGCTGTCTGAATTTGCTCTGCTCATAGGGCAAGCGCTTCATACATCTACACCACCTAATGAGACATTATTTATATTCAATTGTATTTATTGCAGTTTTGTTTAGTTCGTGCCGCACTAAACGAAATCTTACTTATTTCAGTGACCTGCCTGATTCTACAACTTATAAAACCAAAGTTCTAAACCTTGCAGAGACCAAAATCCAGGCTGGCGATATTTTAAGTATTACCGTAAATAGCCCAAGCCCCGAATCCAATATGCTTTTCAATGGTGGGATGCCCTTAACCCAATCTATGGGTACAGGTTTGCAAAGCACTTCGGCTACAC
Source organism: Mucilaginibacter sp. KACC 22063 (assembly GCF_028736115.1). Taxonomy (NCBI): domain Bacteria; kingdom Pseudomonadati; phylum Bacteroidota; class Sphingobacteriia; order Sphingobacteriales; family Sphingobacteriaceae; genus Mucilaginibacter; species Mucilaginibacter florum. Next base: position 1,954,299 of record NZ_CP117877.1, read on the forward strand.
CTGCTGCTCCTGCACAGAACGGATATGAAGTTAATCATTCGGGTGATGTTAATTTTCCTGTATTAGGTAAAGTACAAATAGCCGGGCTGACCAAAGAACAAGCTGCTGAGAAAATTACTGATTTATTAAAAGGATACATCAAACAACCCGTTGTTAATGTAAGGTTTCTCAATTTTAGAGTTACCGTTTTAGGCGAAGTTACCCGGCCTTCAACATTTAATGTCCAAAATGATGGGATAAATATCCTTGAGGCACTTGGAATGGCCGGCGATATGACTGTTTACGGAAAACGTGAAAATGTATTGGTTGTACGCCAAACAGGCGAAACCCGTACCATGGCCCGTTTAAATTTAAATAACAAATCTGTTTTTGAGTCTCCTTATTTTAATTTACAGCAAGGAGATGTTGTATATGTAGAGCAGGATAAAAGTAAACTTAGCGCTACAAGAACCGCAATTTTAACCTCCATCATTGTTGGTAGCGTAACTATCATTTCTGTATTACTTTCCCGTTTACTCTAAATTTAATGAAAGACCCGAATTTACCACTGGATCAGCCCAATAACAGCTTTTTCAAAAATCTGATTTTTCAGTATATCCGTATTTGGCCGTTCTTTATTTTAACTGTATTCATCGCACTCTTCGGCGCTTATTTATACTTAAGATATGCAGAAGTAGAATACAGCATCAATGCCACTATACTTATTAAAGACGATAAAAAGAACAATAGTATAACTGATGCATCGGCAGCTATTGACCTGGATATATTTAAGTCGTCTCAAAGTATAAATAATGAGATTGAGGTTTTAAAGAGCAAGCGTTTAATGCAAAAGGTACTAAGCGACCTTGAATTGCAAACAAGCTATTATTCGGTAGGGGCAATCAAAACGCGCGAACTTTACGGGAAATTTATCCCTGTAAAGTTAATTATCTCGCATATTGACTCGGCAGCATACGCCGGGCAGCTTAAAATTACGGTTAGTGATGGCCAAAGCTTTACCATAAATGAAGATAAGACCGCATATAAATTTGGTCAGCAAATCAATTTACAGCATTCTTCGTTTACTGTTGTTGCCCAACCGGGACTTAAAACAAATACTTCTTACCTTGTAAATTTTAACGATTTGCGTAAGCTCGGTATTTATTACGACGCTAAGCTTACACTTACACCTGTAAATAAAGATGCCAGCGTTTTGGCAATGAATCTTACAGATAATGTTCCTGAAAAGGGGCAGGATATTTTGAATAAGCTGATAGACGATTATAATCAGGAAGCTATTGAAGATAAAAACCTGCTTGCTAAGAACACGATCGGATTTATTGACGAAAGGTTAAAATATTTACTCTCAGAACTTACAGGTGTCGAAAAAAATGTCGAAACCTTTAAAAGGAGTAATCAAATTACTGATGTAACTACAGATGCCCAGGTTTTTGTAGATCAATCTAAACAATACTCTGAAAAAGCTACTGACCTGAATATTCAAATCAATATACTCGGCTCCCTTGCTGATTATATTCAAAAGGATGTTAATAAATATAATCTGGTGCCAAGTTCATTAGGCATACAAGATCCTACATTAAATGGCCTTATCGAAAAGTTTAACGAACTGCAATTAGAAAGAAAAAGGTTATTACAGAACGTTCAGGAACAAAATCCTATCATTTTATCAATCAATGATCAACTTGCCAATCTTCGTAATAACATCAGGGAAAACCTGAAAAATATTAAACAGGGGCTTGAAATATCAAAAAATGATCTGGACAAAAAATATGGTACATTCAATTCAAAAATCAATAATGTACCGGCAGTTGAACGTGGCTTAACTGATATAAAACGTGAGCAAGGAATAAAGGAAACACTTTACGGTTTCTTATTGCAGAAAAGAGAAGAAGCTGCTATCTCAATGGCATCAACAGTGGCCAATACAAGGGTAATTGACCGTGCTTATGTTGATGATACACCGGTGAAACCTAAGCGCCAGATGATATATGCAATTGCACTGTTAATTGGCCTGGGTTTACCGATAGTGATATTGCACCTGAAAGAATTGTTAAATACTAAAGTTTTAGCTGTAAGCGACGTAACTAAAATTGTAGACTTGCCAATTTTAGGGGAAATTTCGCATAATGAAACTGGTGAAACACTGATCATAAAGTCAAATAACAGATCTGAAATGGCCGAAAGGTTCAGGTTGGTAAGATCTAACTTATTGTTTGCGTTACCTAATAAAACAGATAAGATTATTTTGGTAACATCAAGCAGAAGTGGTGAAGGGAAAACATTTTTTTGTATCAATTTAGCCGCCAGCCTTGCCCTTTCAGGTAAGAAAGTAGCCTTGCTCGAATTTGATATCAGAAGGCCAAGAGTTGTAAAAGATCTTGGATTAAGTGGCTTTAAATCGGGGATTACAAATTATCTAATTGACCCTAAGCTTACGGTTAATGATATTGCCAAAGAGTTACCTGGTGCAGCCGGATTACATATTATTGCATCAGGCCCAATTCCACCTAATCCTTCAGAATTATTAATGAGCGAAAGATTAGAGCAACTGATGAATGAGCTAAGGGCAAATTTTGACTACGTTATTTTTGATACATCACCGGTTGGGCAGGTTGCAGATGCCTTTACATTAGCCAAATCTGCTGATTGTGCCTTATATCTTGTTAGATACAATTACACATTCAAAGATCAGATTGCCATTACAAAAGACATTTATATCAACAAAAAGATGCCAAATCTGATGGTGGTTATGAATGATGCTAAGAAATCATTTGGTGGCCGCTATGGTTATGGCTACGGCTATGGGTACGGCTATGGTTACGGAAGCTATGGCATGGAAGAAGATCAACCGGATAAAAACTGGTTTACAAGAAAATTTAAATCTAACAAGTGATAACATATAATGATAGCTCCAAATAGTGCAATCGATATCGATAATTTAAAAATAGCAATTATCGGATTAGGTTATGTAGGCCTGCCTTTAGCGGTAGAATTTGCCAAAAAATATAATGTAATAGGTTACGATATTAATGCCGACCGTGTAAGTGAATTAAAAAAAGGATATGATCGCACTAATGAAATAACTGAAAATGATCTATCAGGTGTTTTAAAAGAAAATGGAACAGGTAACGGTCTGCTTTGCGAAAACAGAAGTGAGTTTATAGAAGACTGTGATATTTATATTGTAACTGTCCCTACGCCTGTAGATAAAAATAACAGGCCTGATCTTACCCCAATGTTAAAGGCCAGTAAGGCTGTAGGTAAGGTTTTGAAGAAAGGGAACATTGTAATTTATGAATCTACTGTTTATCCCGGTGTTACAGAGGATGAATGTGCACCAATACTTGCTGCAGAATCGGGACTTACTTTGAATGTTGACTTTTTTCTTGGCTATTCTCCAGAACGTATTAATCCTGGTGATAAAGAACATACAGTGTCTAAAATCCTGAAAATAACTTCGGGTTCAACACCGGAAACTGCAGAGTTGGTTGACCAGTTATATAATTCAATTATAGTTGCAGGTACCCATAAAGCACCATCGATACGTGTTGCAGAGGCAGCTAAGGTAATTGAAAATGCACAGCGTGATATCAATATTGCTTTTATCAATGAGCTTGCTAAAATATTTAATAAGCTTGATATTGATACTTCTGATGTGCTGGCAGCTGCAGGTACCAAATGGAATTTCTTAAACTTTAAACCAGGTTTAGTTGGTGGTCACTGTATCGGTGTTGATCCGTATTACCTGGCACAAAAAGCGCAGGAAATAGGTTATCATCCGGAAATCATATTAGCAGGAAGAAGGCTAAATGATGGCATGGGCCTGTATGTTGCACAGGAAATTGTTAAGCTGCTGATTAAGAAAGACATTTCTGTAAGAGGCGCCAAAGTATTGCTTATGGGCATCACGTTTAAAGAAAACTGCCCGGATGTAAGAAATACCAAGGTTATTGACATTATTACAACCTTACGCGAATATGATATAGAGGTAAGCATCTATGACCCTTTGGCCGATGCTGATGAGGTTAGGCATGAGTATGGTTTAGAATGTTTTTCTTCTGTAGAACCTAATGGTAATTTTGATGCTGTAGTACTTGCTGTGGCGCATGATGAGTTTAAGTCGCTTGATTTAAATGCTTATTGCAATACTAACCATGTAATTTATGATGTTAAAGGTATATTACCAAAGCATCTGGTAGATGGTAAACTATAATTTAAAAGGATGTACAACACGCAATTTCATACAGATAGTTTAGCAGATAAATCTTTTTTGATAACTGGCGGGGCTGGTTTCATTGGCTCTAACATTGTAGAATATCTATTAAAATACAATGCCGGTAAGGTAAGGGTACTTGATAATTTTGCTACAGGAAGTATCGATAATTTAAAGCCATTTTTAAATAACCCTGCATTTGAGCTGATTGAAGGCGATATAAGGGATATTGAAAAATGTAAAGAGGCTGTAAAAGGTATAGATTATGTATCGCATCAGGCCGCTTTAGGTTCAGTTCCAAGATCAATTGCTGATCCAATAATATCTAACGATGTTAATATAAGCGGATTTCTGAATATGTTGGTAGCAAGCAGAGACGAAAACGTAAAGAAATTTGTTTACGCAGCAAGTTCAAGTACATACGGAGACCATCCTGATTTACCGAAAGTCGAAGATAAGATTGGTAACCCACTGTCGCCTTATGCTATTACAAAATATGTAAATGAACTCTATGCATCTGTTTTCTCAAAAACTTATGATTTCCATGCAATAGGCCTTAGGTATTTTAACGTTTTTGGCCCAAGGCAAAATCCTAAAGGGGCTTATGCGGCTGTTATTCCATTGTTTATTACACTGGCTCAGAATAATGAGCCCGCTTATATTAATGGCGACGGCGAAACCAGCCGCGATTTCACATTTGTTGAAAATGCGGTTCAGGCAAATATAAGGGCCTTGTTTACGCCAACAGCGCAGCATGAAGTTGTGAATATTGCTTTTGGTGAGCGAACAACTTTAAACGAGCTTTGGAACGAGATATGCAAATTGCAACAAATTGAGCTGAAACCGACCTACCGTACTGAACGTAAAGGTGATGTTAAGCACAGTTTGGCTGATATTAGTAAAGCTTCAAAGCTTATCAATTACAAGCCGCTTGTTTCGGTAAAGCAGGGTTTACAAATTGCCAATGAATGGTATAAAAGTAATTTTGCTGCGAGCGAAAACTAATTTAAATAGTGGAGCTATTACTTAAACAAATACTGCCCATACTGTTCTTTTTTCTGCTTTTGTTTGAGATAGAAAAGAACAAAAGTATTTTGTTTACGCTTGCGCTGTTCTGGAGCTACATATCTTTTGGCTCAAACTATTCATTGCCACCATATAGGGTATTATATCAGGTAGTACAGCTGATTGTGATCCTATATTATCTGGCTTACTACCGGTTTGATTTTCATTATACTAAGGTAGGTAAGCAGTTATTGGTTTTTTTGCTATTTATATTATTAAGCTACTTAGGTAATGGAGTTCAACTATCACTTTATCTAAGTAGCTTAATAAATTTTATAACCATATACCTTGTATTAAGCTATCTGTTTAAGGCTATAAATACTACAGAAAAGCTGGAGAAGGTCTTTACCTATATTACCAAGCTTGTTTTTCTGACAGCCATATTTACAGTTATCGCATTTATAGTTGAAAGAACACGTATCGAACTTACTACAAACAACCCTAACTATCTCGCATATTTTTTGGGTTTAGGTTTTTGCACAGCATATACCACTAAAAACAAAACCCGGCGACTAATCGAACTACTTACCATAGGTGCAAGTATCATGTGTACCAGTTCGCGTATTATATTAATAGCCATGACGGTGGTAGTAGTGATACACGTACTTAGCAATAAACGCACGCTGGTACTTAATATATTAGGAGGTACGCTTGCCGTTTTGATTGCCATTGGTGTTTTAAATGTGACGGAAATGATTAGCAGTAAGCGTTTCAGAAACATTGATGAAGATGCAAGTACGTTGGTTAGGGTAGAAATTATTGAAACATCAAAAAAGATAGTCGCTGCAAATCCGTTTAATGGGGTCGGCTATAATCAGTTTCAAAACAGATTTTCAAATTATGTTTCCGCAACAGCCGAGTTTTTGGCAGATACGGACAAAATTGTAACTCACAATGACTTCCTCCGAATAGTTGACGAACTCGGGATACCTGCTTTGTTGTTTATGTTTTATATCATCATTTCACAGGTAATCATTATCTGGAAACTACCGGTATACCAGCGTAATGTTTTACTTACGCTTTTGATAACGGATATTTTATATTCTACTTCGCACAATAACCTTAACGCTTTTGTGTTTTGGTTTTTCCTGATGCTGCCTACTATGGCTTATTATATAAATTTAAAAGAAGCGTATGTTAAAGAAGCTGAGTAGTGTAACCATTTTAAGCTCGCTTGGTGCGCTGTTTAATTTCCTGACAACCTTTATCATAGTTCACAACTTAGGATTGGGTATATTAGGTAAGTTTACGCTTGTAAACTCTATCACGGGGCTTTGTTCGTTGATTTACACTTTGCTGCCACCTAATTATTCGGTGTTTAAGTATCAGGATGATGATAACTACAGATATATCCTTACATCTTTTTATGTAGTAGCAAGCATACCTTTTGTCGGTATATTATATGTTTTGCATCTGCTAAATTCTTTTCCTGAACTTTCGTTTGGCGTTGTTGCATTTAACGGTTTAACAACTATTGCTTTTTATTATTATGATATTACTTATCAAGCGAAAAACCGGCTTTACAGATACTTTTTACAGTTATTGTTACAAGCAGTATTAAAGATCATCATCATATACTGGTTCTATTTTACGCATCTATTAAAGGATAACAGTTCGTTAATTGTTGCTACATCATTAGCCCAATTAATTTGCCTGATTCCTTATGCTAAGGACTTTTTAAAAGACATAAAGTTTTCTAAAACATTTTTCAGAGACCCGATTGTATATGTCATTCAGAAGTTTCATGACTTAAAATTTTATTATTTAAATGCAGCTATCAAACGAGTAAAGGACAATGTAATCATCGTCTTATTTAGTAAGATCCTGACATCTGAACTTATCGGTTTATTTACATTATTTATAAAAATCACAAGCTTTGTACTAAGTCTTGGCCGTTCTTTCGAAGCATTTTTCGCTAACCGGGAAAATATGGAAAAATATCACCAGTCTTTTAACCGGCATATTCTATTATTGGGAGGGGCTTTACAAGCTGTATTTATAGGCGTTGGATTGGTATATATGAAAATTTATGTGCATCAATATTACTTTATTGAAATTCTGATTTTAAGTTTCCTGGTTTATCCATACAGTAGGTTTATTGTGGAAAGGATGAAATTTCTTGGTGACTACAATAACCGGGAGTTAAATATTTCAATGATTATTTATATCACTTTCGTGGTAGTTTCTTTTGCTATTTGCAACTTCTTCAAGATAACTTCATTGTATACTATTTTATTAGTGTATTTTATATCCGAGCTTTTAAATTATGCTCATCTGATTTATAAATCTGTATCTAAAAGAATTAAGACTGAAATATAAAATGAGCATAATCAGAAGGATATTATTAAAATTAGGCATAGCAGAACTGAAATTTGGTAAAGGGAAATTCAGCAACGCTATTGTGAAGTCTGTTTTTATTAAACCTGAAAATATTTTTTTAGGAAGGAATGTTTTTATCGGCCCTCAAGCACACTGGGATGCTACAGATAAAATAACAATAGGCGACGGTGTGATTTTTGCCCCTAAAGTAACTGTTTATACACGTACACATAATTTTAACTCGGATGATTTAGGCGCTTTACCATTTGATGATAAAATTTTGGTCGCTAATGTTGTTATTGACGATTATGTGTGGATAGGTAGTCATGTTATTATTCTGCCCGGGGTAAAAATTGGTAAATGTTCTGTTATAGCTGCCGGAGCAGTAGTTACAAAAGATGTACCTGAGTTTGCAGTAGTAGGTGGCAACCCGGCTAAAATAATCAAGTACCGGAATGTTGATAAAGCCAAAGAATTAATGAACAGCCCTGTGCCTTTCGTTTATGAAAAATTTGGTCACAAAAAGACCTTCGTTCCACGCTACCATGTTTAACTAAATATAAAAAAATGTCAAAGAGAATAAACACCCCAATTTTTTTCTTGATAGTTGCCCTTAGTGCAAGCACAACATTTAAAACTTTCGGTAGCACTATTGAAAGCAAAGTTGCTAACCGTAGCTTAAACCATGTTCAGAGTATTGGTTTCAATATCCAGAATATACTACCTAAGGGCTATGTAAAGGATGCTTCGGTTGATTATACAACGTATATACAGGCAGCTTTAGATAAGTACAGCAATGTAGTTTTTCCAGCATTTCCATTACTGATTACCGACAAAGGATTAAGTCTAAACAGCAATCAGAATGTTACCTTTTTAAAAGGCGGCAGCCTGGTGCTGCAGCCAAGCGGTCAGCCTAATTATCAAATGATCCGTATCCATGATGTATCAAATGTGACGATCACGGGCATGGTATTAAAGGGCGATAAGTATACCCATACTACAAAAACAGGCGAATGGGGCATGGGTGTGTCAATCCGTGGTGCAAGTAGTGTGCAAATTAACTCAAGCACCATTGAGCAATGCTGGGGTGACGGGATTTATATTGCCGGTACAGCTAAAACCCCGTTTTCAGACCACGTGGTGCTTAACGATATTACCTGTAATGATAACCGTCGCAATGCCATATCTGTGATCAGCGTGCGCGACTTTAAAATAAACAAAGGGTTACTGTCAAACACATCGGGTACACCACCTATGTGTGGTTTAGACCTGGAGCCAAATAATAACAGCAACGTTTTAGACAATATTCAGGTAAATGACCTGATCACAAAAAATAACCTCTACGGTATTTCATTTTACCTGAGTCCATTAAATGGTAGTGTACCCAAGGCAAGCAACGTAACCATTACCAACCATCAGGATATAGGTTCAAAAACAGCTGTACAGTTTGGTTCACGGGGCGCTAACATATCAGGTCAGGTAGTGATACAAAATGCCAGCTGGACAGACAATAATCTACCGGTAAAAATTGTAAATTACGAACCAGGCAATGGCGCCAAAGTGATATTCAAAGGCGTAAAGGTATTTCAAACACAAAATGGATTGAAAAGGGATGTTGGTATAGGTGTTTTTAATAATATGAGAAGAAGTTTGCAGCCGGGAACACTTGGTGTACAAATTCAATAATTTTTGAATTGTCTTACTTAAATTTATGTAAGGCAATTATATAAACCTTGGTTATAAATGCTATTTAACTCTTTTCAGTTCCTTGTATTTTTTTTAATCGTAACTACCTTATATTATGTTTTGCCACATAAATACAGATGGCTGATGTTGCTTATCAGCAGCTGTTATTTTTATATGGCATTTGTGCCGGTATACATCCTTATCTTAATATTTACTATTGTAATTGATTACTTCGCAGGTATATCAATTGAAAGGTTTCAGGGTAAGCGGCGAAAGTTGATATTACTGATCAGCCTGATAGCCAATATTGGTGTTTTAGTAGTTTTTAAGTACTACAATTTTGCTATTGAAAATATCTCGGTTGTTTTAAGATCAATAGGCCTGCCTTCTAAAATTCCTTACTTATCCATACTGCTGCCTATCGGGTTATCATTCCATACTTTTCAGGCCATGAGTTATACCATCGAAGTCTACCGGGGTAACCAAAAGGCTGAAAAACATTTTGGCATTTATGCGCTGTATGTAATGTTCTACCCGCAATTGGTAGCTGGCCCAATTGAACGACCACAGAATGTATTGCACCAGTTTTATGAAAAAAAGCAATTCAACTACTACCATGTTTCCCGCGGTTTAAAATTAATGCTATGGGGCTTGTTTAAAAAGGTTGTAATTGCAGACCGGCTAAGTGTATATGTAGATACGGTATTTAACCATGTTGGGTCGAAGGAGTTTGGCAGCCCCACTTATGTGTTGGCAGCAGTTTTGTTTTCTATCCAGATCTACTGTGATTTTTCAGGTTATTCTGACATGGCGCTGGGTGCTGCCGAGGTAATGGGATTCAAACTCATGAAAAACTTCAGCAGGCCTTATTTTGCTAAAAGTATCCGCGAGTTTTGGACACGCTGGCACATATCATTATCAACCTGGTTCCGCGACTATGTTTACTTTCCTTTAGGCGGTAACAGGGTATCCTTAAACAGGTGGATATTTAATTTATTCGTAGTGTTTTTACTGAGTGGATTATGGCATGGTGCCAACTGGACATACATTGTATGGGGGGCATTACACGGCGTATTTATGGGGATTAATGCCATACTAAGCAAACTTAAAAAAGCCAAAACCTCTGAAAATTATGATAGTAATGTCTTTATCAGCTTTCTGAAAATGGCAGGCGTTTTCATATTAGTAAGCTTTGCATGGGTTTTCTTTAGGGCCAATACCATGAATGATGCTATCGGTGTATTTAAAAATATTCTGCACTGGAAAAGCGGATTATTTCTTGGCCCTATCCAATCATTAATTTACTCATTCGCAGGTCTGTTAATATTGATAGCAGCTGAAGCAAAGCAGGAATTTTTTAACAAGCGTTTCTCAATTTCTCAAAGCAGTCATACCGTAATCAGATGGGCATATTGTATCATCCTAATATTTATGATCTTAAGCATTGGGGTATTTAATGGTAGTCAATTTATTTATTTTCAATTTTAACAATGGCTGTCAACTCCGATATTAAAAAGTTCCTCATCAGGGCATCGCTGTTATTGTTAATTGTGTTTGTTATTGATAGGGCAACAGGTGCGCTATTTGCACATCTTAATAAAAGACAAATAGCCGGAAAGTATTCGCCTTCTAACAAAGCGTTTAATGGCGTTTCTGAGAATGTAGTGATTTTCGGGCCGTCAACAGCCAGGAACCATTACGATGTTCCTTTGCTATCACAAGAACTTAACACATCCGTAAGAAGCGTGGCCGAACCAGCTATGTGCCCTGTTTTTCATGATGTACAATTGCATTTCATCGTCAGGCATCATCTGCCAAAACTGGTAATCATGGATGTAAGAAGCCAGGAATTGATAGGGCAGGGTTTTGAAAGGCCGGCAATGGTATCTCTTCTTCTGCCTTATTACAATGCTGGTGCAAAAGATGCTTTTAAAGTGCTTAACCAGTCCGAAGATTTCCGGTCGGCAGTTTTAAAAGCACAGCTTTCACATATCTATAGATATAATTCCCAGTTACTGTATTTGTTGCAAAGCAATTACAAGCCATCTGCAAATGATAAGCAGGTTTTAATTAACAAAGGTTTTGAGCCTTTGACAGTTACTCCGGATGCAAAGTTGCAAAAGTTAGCTTACAGAGACTACGGTTTTGACACTGCTAAACCAGATAGCGAGGTTTATAATGCGATCAACGATTTTATATCTACAGCTACAAAGAACAAAATCAAGGTAATGTTGGTTGTACCACCTAAGTTTTATCGCACCAACGACCAGATAATTTTAAGTAGCTTTAAAAAAAATATCCGGGAGAAATACGGCGATATACTCTACGATTTTTCAACAGATACAACATTTACACAACACCCTGAATACTTTGCCAACCGTTTACATTTAAACGCAGACGGTGCAAAGATTTTTACAGCTAAAATTGCAAGTATTGCAAAGCCAATTTTAGCAAGCACTAAACAATAGCATGGACGATTTGGGAAACAGAAGGCTTATATACATATTAAACCATTACTCTAAAAACAGCGTACAGCATTTTTTTCATGTTGTAAACTTATTATATGAAATTGCTGATCACGGAGTCGAAATAGCCTTAGTCATTGAGAAATGCGATGGGCAGCCTGATATCAATCATCCCAATGTACTTGTAATACCCCAACAGGCAAAGGGCGCATTAAAAAGAAGAACAGAACTTTATAGCATTTTAACAAAGCTTTGTAAACAGGGATATCACAAGTGTTTTATCAGAATATCTACAACTGCGGCTTTAACAGCCATTGCTGTATCTCTAAAGCAACGTTTAGAAGTTTATTACTGGCATAGCGGAACCGTTAAAGAGTTTAATGACGAACAACCATTCGGACTTAAAAAAATTAAAAACTACTTTAAGAGCACACTACCTTTTTCAATGGTTAAAAAATATACAACCTGGTTTGTAACAGGGCCAGAGAGTATGAAAGCCTATTATGAGAAAGTTCATCATATAGACGGCAACAAAATAAAGGTGCTTTACAATGATATAGATATCAACAGATTTAACACAGCTACTGATGAAGAAAAGATTAACCTTAAAAAGGAGCTTGATATACCTTTAGATCGGAAAATCATATTGTTTGTTCATCGTTTGTCGCCGGTACGTAAGAGCTTGTTTTATATGCCATATGTGCTCGAGAAGTTTTATGAGCAGCAAGAAAACCACGTTTATCAATCCATATTGATAGGGGAAGGTAACGAAAAGCCTGAGCTTGAAAGAATGGTTGTAAAGGCTGGTTTACAGGATAAGGTGTTTATCTTAGGTGGAAAGCCTAACAACATTATTCAAAAATACTATCAGGTAGCAGATATTTTTATCAATCCCACCTATGCTGAGGGATTTCCCAGGGTACTAATTGAAGCTATGGCCACAGGGCTGCCGGTTGTTACCACCGATGCAGGTGGAATAGCTGATATTTTAGGGCAGCAGCAACAAGCCTTTATGGTTAATAAAGATAACCGGGATGATTTTGCCATAAAACTTTCTTCATTGGCTGCAGATGAGGAAATGAGATTGCGGTTAAAAAATGAAAACCTGGAAACAGTAAAGCGGTTTTCAACCCCTGTAGTTGCCCAAATGTATATTGACGTTATATTTAATAAGTAGTGGCCGTTCTTCTTCACATAAGTGCAAATAAATATCCGGCTTTAAGCCAGAGTCATTTCACGAAAAAAATATGGTTAGAGTTGGCCAAGGGGTTCGACGAGTATCATATCATGGCCCGGTCAACCGATAACCGTTTCCATACTTACACTGAAGGGAATATCACCTTGCACCTGATCCCTAAGATTATGGACAGGAGCGCGATCTTTTTCTTTTCGTCACTGTATATGTTTCTTTTAATAAGGAAGCTTAAGGTTACCCATTTACTCGCTCAATCATCTGTTCTTGGTGGTTATACGGCTGCATGGGCAAGCAGAATTTATAAATTACCGCTCATGACTGAAATACATGGTGAAGAGTATTTTAGGTATCTGAAACGCAACAGTTTTAAAAATAAAGCACTTGCAAAGATTGTTGATTTTAGCTTCAGAAATTCTGTGGTGGTAAGATCTTTGAATGGCTACATGACAAAGCGTTTGCATGATGCGGGTTACCATAACATTGAAGAAATACCAAACAGGGTTGACCTGTCTATATTTAACCGACGGAAATCTGAGTTTAGTTCTTCAAAGCCTGTAAAGCTGGTTTCTGTAGGTCGTTTTGTTAAAGAGAAGAATTATCTTCAGCTGATAGAGAACCTGCACAAAAGCAACCTTGATTTTCAACTTACATTAATTGGCGGCGGCCCTTTAAAAAGTAGTTATGAAGATTATATCAATAAGTTTGATTTATCAGCACGTGTCAGATTAATTGAATGGATGCCTCAGTCAGACTTAATAGATCTTATTGTTAATGCTGATATATACATACAATACTCGGTAAGTGAAGGTATGCCCCGAACCATTATTGAGGCAATGGCTTTAAATGTGCCGGTAATAAGTACTAATGTTGGTTCCATCAGTGGTGTTGTAAAAAACGAACGTAATGGTTTGCTATTACCTGATTTTAGTGTTGAAAGCCTTAAAACTATTGTAAATAAACTAAGTGATGTAAGCATTGTAGAACAACTTTCTAACAACGCTTATCATGATGTATTGTCTAAATACGAATGGTCTAATGTTTTCGCCCGTTACCGGTCGGTGATACTTTCTATGAAATTAAATCGATAAATGCGTATTCTGAGATCATATTATCGCCTGCCACCAAATCCCGGGGGAATGGAAAAGCACATTTACCAGCTCTCCAAACACCAGCTTCATGAAAATGATGTTACGCTTTTATACAATTCGGGTAATAAAATCTCAGCACATGACATCCGTGTCTTACAGTCTGTAAATCTTTCATTAATAAGGCCACAATTTTTGGGCATTATCATATTTTATATTGCTGCAACTTTTAAGCTGTTATTTAGAAGACAAAAATACGATGTACTGCATATCCACGGTGACTGGAGTTCATTAGTATTTGCCAGAATGCTGAAATCAATTACCTGCGCAAAAGCTATTGTTTTTTCTTATCACGGGCAGGTGACAACTGGTTTTGCTCATACAAGGCTGTTGCCCTTTTTTCTTAGAAAAGTTGATCTGATTTTTACAACAGGGTATGAGTCGGCAGAAAGGATCGAAAATCTAACGAAAAGAAAGGTAATTGTACAGCCAAGCGGCATCAATGATCTGTATTTCGATCCTCGGGATGTAACGGTAAATGAAAAATTTACAGTAATTACGGTGGCTTACCTACGCAAGCAGAAAAATATACCTTTAATATTAGACATTGCAGCGAATCTTCCCGGTGTCGACTTCAATATAGCAGGAGAAGGCGAGGAGCAGCAACATATTTTGAATTTGATAGAGAACAATAAGCTTAGTAATGTGAAATTACTGGGTGCTAAATCACCGCAAGAGCTTACAAAGATATATCGTGAAAGTCATTGTTTTTTACTGACCTCTTTAGCCGAGGGTACGCCAACATCAGTTTTAGAAGCAATGGCTTGTAGCTTGCCAATAGTAGCATCTAATGCAGGAGGATTGAAAAGAGTTATAAGCAACAATATTAACGGATATGTAATTGATTCTTTTGACAAAGAACTATACATGGATGCTATAAGTAAGTTTAAATCAGACGAAACTTTCAGATTGGAAGTAAGTAAGAACAATACGATACTCGCACAAAATTACAAATGGCAACAAGTAGCCAGCAACATTACCAGGAAAACAGCTGAATTATTAAATGACAAAGCCTAAAGTATTACACATCAGCACAGGGCTTGACAGAGGGGGCGCTGAAAAAGTTATTTTAGATCTGAGTACCTATCTAATGCAGAACGATTTTGAAGTGCATGTTATAGGTCTTACCGATAAAGATAAATTTAAAGATGCGTTTGAACAGCAAGGTATTACCATAAATACCTTGAACATAACTAAGTCGCCTTTATCGCTAATTGAAGGTCTTTCAACTGCCCGTAAGTTTATTAAAAAGCATGATATTAAGCTGATACATGCGCATATGACGCATGCGCTGATTTTTGCGTCATTGCTAAAGCTTTTGCTGCCTTCCATAAACATTGTTTTCACTCCACATAGTTTCAATATAGGTTCAAGCCTGAGATTTGCTATTGTAAGGTTCTTAAAGCCCTTACGTAAAGCTGATATTCTGTTTTCAGCTAAAATGAAACGTTCTTGCTACAAAAAGCAATCTTATATAATACCTAATGGTATTGATACAGCAAAGTATGATGTATCATATCCAAAAAATCAACGTTTTACATTTGTTACCATAGGCCGTTTAGAGCGGGTAAAAAACCATTCGGCTTTAATTGAATGTGCCGCTATGCTTAAAGGTCAATTTGACTTTGAAATACAATTAGTTGGTGACGGTATTTTAAGAGAAGATTTGCAAAAAGCAGCACTTGATAAAGGAGTAGCGGATATTTTGAAATTTTGTGGCTATCAATCAAATGTAGCCGAAATATGTTCACGGGCCCATGTGTTTTTATTGCCATCATTATGGGAGGGGTTTCCTATATCCTTACTTGAGGCGGGAGCATCGGGTATCCCGGTATTAAGCACCCCGGTCGGAAGTATTCCTGAAGTGATCGGGAAAGAATACGGCTATCTTGCTGAGATTATTGATTTTCCTGTAGTAATGCATGAGATGTATAAAAATTACCAGGAAGCACTATCAAAAGCCGAATTATTTAGATCGGTAGTACAGCAAAAATATGATCTGAAAATTATTGGAAAGAGGCATACAAATATCTATTTACAACTAATACAGGGTCATGCATTGTTGTAACATAGTTAATACACAGTTAAACATATGTTAAATATGATAGTCCAATTGTGGTGTTTTACTATATTGCACAATTATTTTAATAACAATATTTAATAATTGTTGTTATAGATAAGCAATTTTAGCTCATACTAATCCAGGTGTTACAAAAAAAATTAAAAGTTTTTATAGTGGTCAATGTAGACTGGTTCTTCCTCTCTCATAGGCTTCCTATTGCTTTAGGGGCTAAAGAACAAGGTCATGATGTAACTATAATTGCTTTGGATACAGGGAAAGGCGAGGAGATTAAAAAGCATGGTTTAGGATTTATTAATGCACCGATATCCCGTTCGGGAACAAATGCAAAAGGCGAAGCTAAACTTTTATTCTTTTTATTTAAATTATACAGCCGTCACAAACCGGATATTATACACCACATTACTTTAAAACCGATAATATATGGCAGTTTAGCAGCCCGTATTGCCGGAATCAAAAATGTTGTTAACGCAGTCAGTGGATTAGGGTATACCTTTACCAATGACAGAAAGGGAATAGTAAAGCCTATACTTGACCTAATGTTGAAAGTAAGTTTGAAAAATAAAAACTTACATTTTATTTTTCAAAACAATGATGATCTCAATGTTTTTAAATCAAAAAATATTTTAAAAGATCCAGGCCATATTCATATTATAAAAGGCTCTGGTGTTGACCTTAAGCAATTCAACTACTCGCCTGAAAGTACTAATTCGCCAATCATTGTTTTGTTTCTGGCCCGTATGCTGTATGATAAGGGCTTAGTGGAATTTATTGAAGCAGCTAAACTTTTGAAAGATAAATACGCTGTTTACACAAGGTTTATTTTAGCAGGAGAAATAGATCATGACAATCCGGCGGGTATAAGTGAAGCGGCGTTAATGGATATGCTCGATCATGATTATATACACTGGGTTGGTTTTACTAATGATGTGAAGAGTTTAATTAAAGCCAGTAATATAGTTGTTCTGCCTTCATACCGGGAAGGATTACCTAAATCGTTAATCGAAGCCTGTGCTATTGGAAGGCCAATAGTAACAACAGATGCTCCCGGTTGCCGTGAATGTGTAATTGATAAATATAACGGCTACTTAGTACCAGTGAAAGATTCTGTAGTATTAGCTGAAAAGATTGAGATGCTGATCAGATCTAAAGATTTGCGTTTAATGATGGGGAAAAACTCCCGATCGTATGCCGAAGAAAATTTTTCTATTCATAAAGTGGTAAATGATACCATAAACATTTATCATGAAATGGCAGGCCTGCAAAAAGTTAAACCGCCTGTAGAAAGTGCTGCTGATATTGATGGAGCTATTAAAAAGCCATTAATTATTAAACAAGACACCAACGTATCATTAAAGCGTCAATAATATCAATTCTCTGCCATTACCTTCTAACTTGTTCTAACTTTTCTTTTAAGTGCTCTGGCCTGAAAGGTTTCAGTATGCAATCGTCAATATATTTGAAGGTGCTTATTTGTTCTAAGGCGGCTTCAAGCGAAGCGGTTACTGCAATAATTGGTATCCCGGATTTTCTTTTATCATCAATATCCCTGATTCGTCTTGCGGCTTCAAAGCCATCCATTACGGGCATGTTTATATCCATCAGCACTACATCATAGTCATTATTTATGACAGCATGTAAAGCTTCCTGACCATTAACGGCAACATCTGGCGTTATTTCCCAATTTTTCAATATTTTTTTCATCACCAGCACATTTATCCTTTCATCTTCGGCAATTAACACCCTCAGATCTTTTAAAAGCGATGACCTTGTAATCGTTACAATTTCTTTTCGGGCAGCATCATGGGCAATAGCATAGGTTATGGTAAAAGTAAAAACAGTACCTACGCCTTCTATACTTGTAAATGCCAGGTCGCCATTATGCAGATCTATTAAACGCTTAGCAATGGTAAGACCCAAACCAGTACCATGGTGCTGCCTGCTGCTGCGATGCTGTGTTTGTATAAAAGGTTCAAATACCCTGTTGTGCCTGTCTGCAGGAATGCCTATGCCTGTATCTTCGACACTGAATTTTACGGTTACATGGTTGTCGGTTAAATTTGTAACCAAGGCATCCATAATTACAAAGCCTTTTGATGTATATTTAAGTGCGTTACCTACCAGGTTAAACAAAATCTGAGTTAAGCGGGCCTGATCACCTTTTACATGCAGTGCTTTCAACTCATTGTCTGGGTTGCAATTAAATTCTATCCCTTTTTCACGTGCTACAGTTTTAAATGTACCGTATACATTAAGCATCAGGTCGGTAATTGAAAAAGTATCTTCAGAAAGTATAATGGTACTACTATCAATCTTATTAAAATCCAGGATGTCGTTTATAGTTGCCATCAGGTTTTCTGCAGAAAAATAGAGGATATTAAGATTTTCTATCTGCTCTGGCTTGGGGTCTTCCACCATTAAAATATTGGTCATGCCGATAACTGCGTTCAATGGCGTTCGCAATTCATGCGACATAGTTGATAAAAAGTTAGTTTTAGCCGAAGCCAGCTCTTCGGCTGCTATTACCGCTTTTTGAAGATGTTCCTTAAGTCGTTTTTCTTTTAAATTACTGATCTTATAAGCTTTCAGAAACCTATAATGGATATACATCAGTAACAAAAAATTAAATGTTACCGCTATTACATAGCTTAAATTATTGACATTAACAGTCTGTACTTCAATAGAATTAGGAAAATATCGGTCTGCAATAATTAACAATAGCGTAGGTACAATATTGATGCTCGAATAAATGGTGCCCCATTTATCGCCCAACGTATAGTAACTTATGGTTAACACCAGCAAATTTTGCTGTATGGTAGAAATATTTACAGACTGCCTGAACAGCACAGTGCCGGTCCATATCAGCGCTGTTAGTGTAAGCATTAAAAAATGCCCGGCGTAGGTCCAGGGTGTTTTATAAAGCAGTAACAGGAATGCAGTGATATATAAAGTAAGAAAGATCAACAGCCTTATAAAGAGGAACTGATCTATATTAAAAAGATAAATTATAGCTAAAAACAGGCACAAGCCGATAAGTGATAAAAGTGATACAGCCAGTATCTGGATTTTGGTTTGGTTAATCATTTCAGTCTCTTTTTTAAGGACTGACTGATAAATGTTAATAAGGTTGTTTAGGAGGAGCATTTTACGAAATAATCTTGCATTAATTCTTTTAAAAATAGCTTTATAAACCCAATTGATTAAACAAAATAAGAATATTTTACTAACTAATAATTTATTTATCTATTATATAGGTAATATACTACTAAAAAAGAAAATATTTTGCCTTAAACTGAATGTTTATCAGAGATATGATTACTTACCAAAGTTTTTTGCAGTGCTTTTAAAAGTATTGAAACGAGGTTTGCTGATTTTAACGTTTCGTTTAGAAAGTTCTATACTTGCGTTAAGTTCAAAGCCGATAAGTATAATAAGAGAGTTAAGGTATAGCCAGATCATTACGACGATAAGTGTACCAATTGAACCGTATAATTTATTATAAGCCCCGAAGTGATTAATGTAAAAACTGAACCCCAAAGACGTTAGTACCGCAAGGGTAGTAGCCAATATAGCACCGGGACTTATTAGTTTCCATCTCCTTTGCTTGTGGGCCGGGCCATAACGATATAGTATTGCCATCGTCATGAAAAATATGATAATAACAACCAGCCAGCGGCCAAGCGATAGGAGGTAAGACCAAAATATACCATGGCTGCCTACTTTGGCCTGTATTATGTTAATAAATGCCTGCCCCGCTATTAGTATTACTATTGCTAAAAAAAGCGCAAAGCTAATTACTACGGTTAGTATCAGTGCCACCCAGCGTCTTTTTAACCAGCTACGGGTTTCTGCAGTTAAATTCGACTTGTTAAAGGCTTGCATTAATTTATAAACACCATTGGTAGCGAAAATGGTGGCCGATAAAAAGCCTACAGACAATAAGCCGCTATTCTGATTCTTTATGATATCCCTGATAGTAGATTCGAGTGCTGAGAATGCATTGTTGGGCAATACAACAGACAATAATTCAATCAGCTTGTCCTGAAAATGATTGATCGGGATATAGGGTATGAGCGTAAACAAGAAAATGGTAGCCGGAAATAGCGCCAGCATAAAATTATAAGCCAGTGAAGTTGCTTTATTGACAAGTGATTCCTGTTGCAGTTCCTTAAAAAAGAATACGGCTACCGTATGCAGCGGTAATGGTCTGAAACCGGGTAGTATAACGATCTTCGTCCAGTCGATAAAGTACTGGTAGAATCTAAAACGACATAAAAACCGGTGAAGCCACTTCATTCAATACTAAATTACTGAAAATAGGGTTTCAATGCTTCCTGGAAATCCTCGGCAGGCAGGCAAGGGCGCCCTGTAGACATGTTAACAAAAACCAGTAATGTTTCGCCAATGTTGATCAATACTTCAGCCTCATTATAAAGCTCATAACGGAAATGAATTTTAACGCCCGGCATTTTATCCATAATCACTTTGATGCTGATCTCTTCGTCATACAGGGCTGGTTTAAGGTACTTTATCTTCATTTCCAGCACAGGCATCATAATGCCCGCTTTCTCCATAGAACTATAGGTCATGCCAAGGCTACGAAGCATTTCTACACGGCCTACCTCATAAAATTCAGCATAGTTGCCGTAATACATATAGCCCATCTGGTCCGTTTCACCATAACGGACCCGCAGTTTAGTAGTATAAGTAAACATTACCTTTTAATGTTACGTTCGTTTAATGCCTGCTGAAAACGGCGTGCATTAGCCAGGTGATCGGCCATGTTGGTAGCGAAATTGTGGTTGCCCGAAAAATCTTCTTTTGCACACATATACAGGTAATTATGTGTTTCGTGATTTAATACCGCATTAACAGCATTTACAGATGGCATCATGATTGGCCCCGGAGGCAAACCGGTATGCACATAAGTATTATACGGTGAAGGATTAGTAAGGTATTTATTCAAAACTCGTTTAATCGTAAAATCGCCGGTAGCGAAAATCACAGTAGGGTCGGCTTCCAGTTTCATGCCTTTGTTAATGCGGTTAAGATATAAGCCGGCAATGCGTGGCATTTCAGCATCATGCAGTGCTTCGGCATCAACAATTGAAGCCAGTATAGATACCTGGATAGGCGTGAGGTTAATGGCAGCTGCTTTCTGCTTGCGCTCTGGTGTCCAGAATTTTTCATAGGCAGCGTTCATCTTTTTGAAGAATTTCTCTGCAGATATATTCCAATAAACCTGATAAGTGTTTGGCATAAACATCACATAAACATTATCTGTGTTAAAGCCATATTGCTGAATAAACTGGGTTGAATCAAGCAAATGGATAATCGCTGCCGAATCCGGTTCAATCTGTTTGCCCATAAAAGCCGCAAACTGTGTTTTTAAGCGCAGGTTGTGGAAGGAGATACTTACCGGGTCTTGCGTACCCGAGATCAGTTTATTTAGTAACCGGCGGTTGCTCATGCCCGGTGTAAGCTTGTAGCGGCCCGGCTTTACGCGGTTTACATAATTCATGTGATGTGCAGCCCACATAAAAGTGGTGGTGTCTTTAACAATGCCGTCTTTTCGTACACTGTCATAAACATCCTGAAAGGTTGCACCGGTGTGTATGTATAAATACTCGCGTTTATCGGTAACGTTAGGCCCGTAATAACGCAGGTAATAAAATAAGCCGGTTGCTGCAAGTGCTACAATAACAATTACAACAAGGGCGATAATAAACTTTTTAAATGTTCCTCCTGTAGATGTATTTTCAGCCATTGGATATGGAATGTTGTTTTTCTATTGCCAGTAAACCGCCTTTAAGGTTTCTGACGTTATGATAACCATTTTGTTCTAAAATTGATTTTGCTGTTTCGCTGCGAATGCCTTTACTGCATATAACTATGATCTCATCATTTTCAGCCCAGTCTATTTGCTGTATGCTGGTTGCTAACTGCGAAACAGGTATATTAATGCCGCCGATATTATGCGTGTGAAACTCTATCGGTTCGCGTACATCAAGCATATTTAAAGCCTCTTTGTTTTGCAAACGTGTTATTATTTCACCGGCGCTGATCTGTCCGTTATTGTTGTGGCTGCTGCTCATCTGTTTTCTTTCCTTGAGAAACAGTTAAATTAATGCGTGTACCAATACTTGTTTTAGACAGCGAATCGGTTTTAGCCGGGAATTGAGACACAACAACAAGATTGGTAGAATCGCTTATTGCACCTTGATAAGTAATAGTACCAATGGTTAAACCCGCACCTTTGATAGAGAATTTTGCTGCATCCAAATCAAGGTTTACCAAATCCGGAATATTAACTTCACTTGCACCTGCACCATCGCCAAGTACAAGGTCAATTTTCGATCCCTTAGGCAGCTTTGTTCCTGGTTTAATAACTTGTCCGCCAAATCTTATCTCTAATATACGGTCGCGGGCGATGTCTGACCGGTAAGTTGTATCGCCAATTTTCAAGCCGAAATTGGTTAAAGTAGCTATAGCTTCGCGGTAAGTACTTTGGCTGATATCAGGCAGGGCAATATTTGGTGCCAAACGGGTAACCACGGTTAAGTAAATGGTACGGCCCGATTTCACATTGGTACCTGCATCAGGGTCTTGCTCTATAACGGTTCCAGGCGCCTGATCAAGCACGTAAACAGAATCAACCTGGTATTTGAAACCCTGCTGCGATAGCATATCGCTTGCACGCTCAATGGACAAGCCTTTTAACTTAGGCACAGGTGCGCCTTCGCCATGCCTTGTATAATAGCCTAAAGAGAAATAAGCGATAAGCAGAATAAGTACAACACTGCCAATTGCTGCAAGAAAATTATTTCGGAAACTGTTGGTCTTTAAGTAAGCCCAGAATTTGCTCATTTTTATCTGATCACATTGATTTTAGCTATCAAACATAGCTTATTATTTCGTAAATGCGAATTACGATTTTCCATTTAATTATTATAAACCTGATTTGATGCGCTTTATTGTGTTGCTTAATTTATGTGACTTGATTGCTTAAAAAAGTATATTTGGACACTATGCCGACAAAAAATATTGCCTTAGTTGCTGGTGGTTATACCGGCGAATATGAAGTTTCTTTAAACAGCGCTGCAAATATTGCCCGCAGCCTTGACCCTGCAAAATATACTGTATATAAGATATTGGTTAACCGCGATAGTTGGTTTTATGAAGCAGATAACGGTAAAGTAGAAGTTGATAAAAACGATTTCAGTCTGACTGTTGATGGTAAAAGGATCACATTCGATGCTGCTTTTATTACCATACATGGCACGCCGGGAGAGGATGGTAAGTTGCAGGGTTACTTTGATATGCTGAACATCCCTTATAATACTTGTGATGCAGCAACATCTGCGCTTACTATGAACAAGGCCTATACCAAAACTATTGTTCATGGTATACATAACCTGCATGTGGCAAAATCAATGCAGCTGCACAGAAAAGACGGGCATGATGTTGCAACGATAGCGGCAGCGTTGAAGTTTCCATTATTTATTAAACCTAATAATGGCGGCAGTAGCGTAGGCATGAGTAAGGTGCATAACGTGGCCGAGTTGCCTGCTGCTTTAGAAAAAGCTTTTAAAGAAGATAGCCAGATACTGATAGAAGAATTTATTAAAGGGCGCGAGTTCAGTATTGGCATTGCCAGGCTCGATCATCAGTTAAAGGTACTCCCTGCTACCGAGATCATCAGCTCAAAGGAATTTTTTGATTACGAAGCTAAATATACGCCCGGAGTAACTAAAGAGGTAACACCTGCAGATCTTACAAGCGAGCAGAACGAGCGTATTGCAGCTATAGTAAGCGAAGTTTACCTGCGCCTTAACTGTAAAGGCATGGCTCGTGTTGATTTTATACTTGATGGAGACACAGATGATTTTTATTTCATCGAAATCAATACTACCCCCGGGCAATCTGCTAACAGCCTGATCCCGCAACAGGTAAGAGCTGCCGGAATGGATGTAGGTGAGTTTTACAGTAAGCTAATTGAAAGCGCTTCTACCAGTGCTTAAATCGCATTTTCATAATGCTCAACAATATCAGCGGGGATGCGTAAAGCGCGCCCCGTTTTTATATCTATCATGGTATAATCGAACCAGCCGTCGCAGCAAATCTTTTTGGTAGTTTTATTGGTAATGGTAAAATGTACGCGGCAACCCTTTTCGTCAATAGTTTTAATACCTGTACGTACCAGGAAATAATCGCCCAAAAGTAAGGCGCGTTTATAATTTAAATGAACGGCGCGCACTACCCAGCCAAAGCCCTGCTCCATAAACTTTTCCATAGGCATGCCGTAATGCACTTCCATTTGTTCATAGCGTGCAGCCATTACATAGTCCATGTATTTACTGCTGTGTACATGCTGAAACATGTCTATATCATCCGGCCTAACCCGGTGTTCTGTTTCAAAAGATGCGTATTGCTTTTCGCTCATTGATTTTTAAAGTCGGTAAAGTTATAAGAAAATTACCGGCATAAGGTTTCATGAGCTTTTGTTCTATTGGCTATATCGTTATTTATCAAGTGCTTTAATGCGCTCTGCTGCGTGCTTATTTTGCGGGTTTAATGCTAACGATTTCTTATAGTTTACCAATGCCTCTGTTGGGTTATCTGTCGTTTCCAGCGTTTCAGCAAGGCTGTCATAAGCATTATCGCTATTTGGATATAAAGCAACATTTAGCTTAAAAATTGATAATGCTGCACCTGGATTTTTCAGGGATAGAAGCTGGTATCCCCATGCATTAAGTTCATTCTCATTTAACTGATAAGCCGGATTTTTCTTTTTTAGCATAGTAGCTACGGGTATGGCTTTATCAAAGCCCTTCTTTAAAAGCTCGAAACGTAATATCTTGATGTTTTTTGGTAACCCAAAACCATTAGCCTGATGCATATCCGCAATGTAATAGCCTGCAATTTCGTCTATAAACTGATCGGGGTTGCCCTGCATTAAATTGGTTAATACAATAATGGAAAGATCATCTTTCAGATACACAAATAACGCTGATCTGCCGCCACCTACCGGGCCAACCGCCGGATGCTCTTCGCGTGTTACAGTTGGCCAGCCTAAAGCATAGCCGTTAGTTAACGAATTAAATCCTCCAATTTTGCCGTTGTTAAGTATGGCCGGTGTCCATAGCATATCAATACTTGATTTTTGCTTTAAAAGCTTTCCGCTTTTCAGAGCAATCACCCAGTTGGCCATATCTGTAGCTGTAGATTGTATGCCCGCTGCAGTTCTGAAGAATACCGGGAATTGCATATAGGCTATGCCGGGTGTGTTGTTTCTTACAAAACGGTCGCCAACTTGCCTGGTCATGGTATATGCACCTGCATACTTAGGTATAACATCGTACGAGTCGCCAAAGCGGGTCAGTTTCATACCGGCAACTTTAAACTGGCGCTCTTCAATAAAACGAGTGAAGTGCATGCCACTTAATTTGGTAATGATTTGACCTAAAAGCACATAACCTGTTTGATTGTAGCTAAACTTTTCGCCTGGTTTAAATTCAATGGGCAACTGCTTTACTTTTTCCATTGCTTCCTGCTCGTCGTTATGTCCCATTACCTGCTCTTCTGCATCTAATACATCGGGTAGGCCGGAGGTATGCGTTAATATCTGTTGCAGGGTGATATTTCTCCAGGCTTCTGGCAGGTTATCAATATAAAGTGAAACCGGATCGGTGATCTTCAGCTTTTGTTCTTCCGCCAATTGCATAATGGCAATACCAGTGAATGCTTTAGTGATGGAATTAATTGAGAAAATAGTTTGATCAGTAGCTTTTATGTTATTCTCAAGATTGGCAATGCCAAAGGTGGTGTCTTTTATAATTTTGCCGCTGCGAACGACTGCGACTTGCAAAGCAGGGATATGACGTTGCTGCATTTTTGCCTGTACAAACGCATCTATGCTATCGGATGTCGAAAGTTGTTGTGCATTAGTAGAAGTAAAAAAAAGAACAAGTAGTAAGGATAGTAGCATTGTAAAGTAATTAAGTTTCATGGTAACAAATATATTAAGTGAGTTAAGGTTCAAGTAATTCAAGCTGTTTTAAGACAACAAAAAATCTACTCAACTCTTTTGAAGTTGGAGTACAGGCTTAATTATTTGTTACTGTTAAAGTAAATTAAACACAAAAGGCGCCGTAAGGCGCCCTTTGCTCATTATTATATGCTAATAATTATAATGCTTCTGATACAACTTCTTGTACTTCAGGAACCATACGTTTTAACAGGTTTTCGATACCTGCTTTAAGTGTAATGGTTGATGATGGGCAACCACTGCATGAACCACGAAGCTCAACAGTAACCACACCTTCGTTAAATGATTTATAACTGATCGCGCCGCCATCTTGCTCTACGGCAGGGCGAACGTAATCATGCAGAATTTGCTGGATTTTCACTTCAGCTTCTGTGCCTTCAAAGTTAGGGCTGTCTTCTTGTGCTGCTTCCTGTATTTTAAGCTCAGATTCAACCGCCCCTTTTACAAACTCCTTAAGTATCGCTTCAATATCATTCCACTCGGTGCCTTCTGTTTTGGTAACAGTTACAAAGTTGCTGGCAAAGAAAACACCATTAACAAAAGAAAATTTGTAAAGCTCTTTTGCAAAAGGCGAATGTTCAGCACTTTCCTTTGTAGGGAAGTCCACGCTGCCATTGATCAGCAATTTGTTAACGATGAATTTCATCGTTGCTGGGTTCGGAGTGCTTTCGGTATATACGTTGATATTCATGTCTTTTATATTTTCAGCAGCCTTTATTCGCGGCTATGTAACAAATTTAGGCAGTATTTTTATTTATCGGCTAATTTCCAATGGTTTTGACCTGTTAATGACTTATATCCCTGTATAATTTGAAGGTGTGATTTTTTTAAGTTCAGCCCGTACATCGTCACTTACATTTAGCGTATCAACAAAGCTTGCAATGGTAGCCGCATTAACACCCTGGTTGGTACGGGTAAGTTCTTTAAGTGCTTCGTAAGGATTTGGATAAGCTTCTCTGCGCAAAATGGTTTGTATAGCTTCAGCAACAACAGCCCAGTTATCTTCCAGGTCCGCACTTAAAGCGGCTTCATTTAAAAGCAGTTTATTTAAGCCTTTAATGGTTGACTTAATTGCAATAAGCGTATGCGCTACAGGCACACCAACATTACGTAATACCGTAGAATCCGTTAAATCGCGCTGTAATCTTGAAACCGGTAGCTTGGCTGCAAGATGCTCAAACAATGCGTTTGCAATACCTACATTACCTTCCGAGTTTTCAAAATCAATAGGATTTACCTTATGCGGCATAGCCGATGAACCGATCTCGCCCGCTTTTATCTTTTGCTTGAAGTAATTCATAGATATGTAGGTCCACATATCACGATCCAGATCAAGAATGATATTGTTAATGCGTTTTAATGCATCACATTGAGCGGCAAAATTATCGTAATGCTCAATCTGTGTAGTATACTGCGAACGGCTTAAGCCTAATACTTCATTTACAAACTGGTTTCCAAAGGCTTTCCAGTCGTAAGTAGGGTAAGCAATGTGGTGTGCATTAAAGTTGCCGGTTGCACCGCCAAATTTTGCAGAGAACGGGATCTGCTTTAATAACTCAACCTGTTTTTCCAGTCGCTCAATAAACACCTCGATCTCCTTGCCTAAACGGGTGGGTGAAGCTGGCTGGCCATGCGTATGTGCCAGCATTGGTATGTTTTTCCAGTCTGATGCGTATTGCTTCAGGATTGTAAGCAACTCATCAAAGGCAGGATAATAAACTTCAGCTAAGGCATCTTTAAAGCTTAATGGAATAGCTGTATTATTAATATCCTGTGAGGTAAGCCCGAAGTGAATAAACTCTTTGTGTGCAGAAAGGCCAAGCTCGTCAAATTTTTGCTTGATGAAATATTCAACCGCTTTAACGTCATGGTTGGTGGTTTTCTCAATGTCTTTAATTACCTGCGCATCGGCTTGGCTGAAGTTTTTATAAATGGCTTGTAACTTTTCTTTTAGGCTAACATCTAAAACAGGTAGTTGCGGTAACTGAAATTGCCCTAAAGCAATAAAGTATTCTATTTCTACCAGCACGCGATACTTTATTAAAGCATATTCAGAGAAATAAGCAGCCAGTTTATTAGTTGTGTTACGGTAACGTCCGTCTACAGGTGATATAGCAGATAAAGCAGTTAAATCCATTTTAAAAATTTGTGTAAAGTTAAAAAAACTATGAGATGAAGCAGTACGTATTTTCTGATGGAAACTTTGAAATCAAAAAATGTTTCCATAGTTTTGAGTCCGAATATGGAACATAGTGAAAGGATAATGGCTGGTGCGTCTGAACTTTTTTTGAGGGCGGGCATAAAAAGCGTTACAATGGATGACATTGCCAGGCACTTGGGCATGTCAAAAAAAACCATTTACCAGCACTTTGGCGATAAAAACGAACTGGTATTAGCTTTGGTTGAGCAGCGTATAAAAGAGGATGAAAAGCAGATGCGCGAAATAGTCAGCACTGAGGATAATGTGATAAGGCAGATGCTGGATATGATGAAGTGTTCGGAAGATATCGTATCTAAAATGAACCCTATTCTGATACATGATTTGCAGAAGTATCATCCGGAATCCTGGAAACTGATACAAAATTTTAAAGAAGATAATATTGTAAGCATAATGGAATGCCTGCTTAATAAAGGAATAGAGCAGGGTTATATCAGGCCTGAAATTGATGTGAGGATAATAGCGAGGATGCGTCTTTCGCAGGTAGAGACTGGCTTTGATAATACATTATTTCCTGTATCGGAATTTAACCCCTGGAAGGTACAGCAACAATTTTTAGAGCATTTTAATTATGGCGTTTGTACCATGGAAGGTTACAAGCTGCTTAAAGAATATCAAAACTTAAATCACTCAGTACATATATAATCACATGAAGCATTTATTTAAAACAGGTTTATTGTTATGCATAACCGCGATAAAAGGTTTTGCACAGCAGGCACCTGCAAGTAGCCAGACTTACAACTTTACACTGGCCGACTGCATCAACTATGCTTATGAGCACCAGGATAGTGTGAAGAATGCACAGCTTGATGTAAAAAGCGCAGAGTATAAAGTTAAGGAGACAACAGGCATCGGCTTGCCGCAAATTAACGGATCGGCATCATTGCTGGATTATGTTAAAATCCCAACCACGTTATTGCCGGGCGAATTTTTTGGTGCTCCTGGTACATTTATACCGGTTAAATTCGGTGTAAAATACCAGTCGTCTTTAGGGCTTGACCTTAGCCAGATCATTTTCGATGGCAGCTATTTGGTTGGTTTAAAGGCATCTAAAACTTATAAGGAGCTTTCGCAGCGCAATTACACACGCAGCAGGATAGAGGCTAATATGCAGGTAACTAAAGCTTATTATCAGGTATTGGTAAGTAATGAGCGTATTAAATTACTGGATGCCAACATCAAACAGCTGAAAGAGCAGGTTGACCAGACTACAGCTCAAAACAAACAGGGCTTTGTAGAGAAGATTGATGTCGACCGCATCACCGTTCAGTACAATGACTTGGTGACTACACGCGAAAACACCATCCGTTTACTGGCACTTAATTACCAGATGCTAAAGTTTCAAATGGGTATGCCAATAGATGCGGAATTATTGCTGAAAGACCGCCTGGAAGATATCAATCTTGATGAAAGCACTGCAGCAGTAGCATCTGACAGTACAGCTTATAAAAACCGTATCGAGTACAACCTCATCCAAACCCAGCTTGAACTGAATAAGCTTGACCTGAAACGTTACCAGTCTAAATACCTACCATCATTAGCTGGTGTTGCTAACTATACATCCTCATACCAGGATAATAAATTCAATACCTTGTATTCGATGCAGTTTCCGTCGAGCTATATTGGCTTGCGTTTAACGCTGCCGATTTTCACAGGTTTCCAGCGCAGCAACCAGGTTAAAGAAGCCAAAATTGTGGTTCAGAAAACGCAGAATGATATTGAGAACCTTAAAAACGGACTTAATCTGCAAGCTAATGCGGCACGCATTACTTACTTAAATGGTTTGCAAAGCTTAAACAACCAGCGTAAAAGCCAGGAAGTAGCGGCCGAAGTATTGCGCGTTACCCGTATTAAATACCAACAGGGAGTTGGATCAAGCATTGAGGTTACGCAGGCAGAAACAGCACTTGTGCAGGCAAACGACAAATACATACAGGGATTATATGATGCGCTGATCAGCAAAGTTGATCTTGACAGGGCATACGGAAAATTACAATAACAGATAACCAGACCACACAGATATAACGCAATGAAAAAACTATTATACACCACAGCGGCTCTGATTGCACTTTCTGCCTGCAACAACAAGCCGAAAGACCCAAAAGCAGAACTGGCCAGCCTTAAAAAGCAGCAATCTGAAATCAATGCTAAAATTGCTGCGCTTGAACAAAAAACAGGCGGGCAGGATTCGTCAAAAGTTACTGATGTAAGCGTAGTTGAGGTTAAGCAAGGCAGCTTTACAAATTATGTGCAGTTGCAGGGCAGCATTTACGCACAGGATAACGTAACAGCTTATCCGCAATCGCCGGGTACTATCACTAAAATTAATGTAAAAGTAGGGCAGCATGTAAGCAAAGGACAAATTTTAGCCCAGCTTGATGATAATGTGTTACGCCAGAACATTGCTCAGGCAGCTACACAGGTATCGCTGAACAGTACGCTTTACCAGCGCCAAAAAAATCTTTGGGATCAAAAAATTGGTACGGAAGTGCAATTCCTTCAAACCAAGACTCAATACGAGGCAAGTCAGAAACAATTAGCTGCTTTAAAGCAACAGGCTGCTATGTATACTATTAAGGCACCGATAAATGGCACAGTTGATCAAATGGATCTTAAACTTGGCCAGGTTGCACAACCGGGACAAACAGGTATTGTAATTGTAAATGCAGATAACCTGAAGGTGAAGGCAAATGCTCCTGAATCTTATTCAGGCCGTATTAACCAAGGCGATAACGTATTGGTTGTATTGCCCGATGCTGCCGATTCGCTTACAGCTAAATTAAGCTTTGCCGCTAAGGTAATTGACCCTGCTTCGCGCAGCTTTGCTATTGAAGTTAAACTGCCTTCACGCAAAACGCTTCGCCCTAACATGACTGCAGTTTTAAAAATCGCTGATTACACCAATAAAAATGCAATTGTAGTGCCTTACAAAGCTATCCAGCGTTCGGAGCAAGGCGACTATGTGTTTGTTGATAACAACGGAGTAGCAGCTAAAAAGGTAGTCAAGATAGGTAGGACTTATGGTGGCAGTGCCGAAATACTTTCGGGTATTGCAGCGGGGGA
This sequence comes from Mucilaginibacter sp. KACC 22063, assembly GCF_028736115.1. Taxonomy (NCBI): domain Bacteria; kingdom Pseudomonadati; phylum Bacteroidota; class Sphingobacteriia; order Sphingobacteriales; family Sphingobacteriaceae; genus Mucilaginibacter; species Mucilaginibacter florum. Next base: position 1,985,796 of record NZ_CP117877.1, read on the forward strand.
TAAACTGATCACCGAAGGTGCTACCGAAATTGAAGACGGCGACAGAGTAAAAGCCGTTTCAGATAATAATTGATCTTTTTAACACAACCAGATTTAAAATGAAAGATCTACAAAAAGAATTTGGCCCGTCGAGCTGGGCAATTGACAACAAAACGGCAATATATGCTATGGTTGTGCTGTTGACCTTGCTTGGGCTGGTAAGCTATAACAGGCTGCCGAAAGAGAACTTCCCTGACATTGCGCAGTCAAAGGTTTTTATAACCACACAATATCTCGGACAATCGCCTCAGAACATCGAGACATTGGTAACCAAACAATTAGAAAAACAATTTAAGTCGCTTAAGGGCTTAAAAAAGGTTACTTCTAATACACAGCAAAACGTATCTATTATCACTGCGGAGTTCAATGCCAACATCGATATAAAAGATGCTAAACAGGATGTAAAAGATGCGGTTGATAAGGCTAAACAAGATTTACCGCAGAATGATAACAACCTTAAAGAATCAGTTATATCTGATATTAACGTGGCGGATCTTCCTATACTTTACATTAATATTTCAGGGAACTATGACCTGAAAAAGCTGAAGGAGTATGCCGACAACCTGAAGGATGATATCGAAAGCATGAAAGAGATATCTAAAGTTGACGAGGTTGGTGCCTTAAAGCCTAACATCCAGATCAACGTTGATATTACTAAAATGACTGCTGCACAGGTTAGCTACAATGATATCATCCAGGCTATCGGGAATGAAAACGTAATTTCTTCTGCCGGTGCATTGGTTAATGATGGTGTACAGCGTGCAATAGATATTAAACAGGATTTTAAAAGCGCCGATGAGGTTGCTGCAATGGTAATCCGTAATCCTGCCGGTAAAGCTGTTTATCTGCGCGATATTGCCGATGTAAAGGATGGTTTTCAAGATCAGGAAAGTTTTGCGCGTTTGAAAACGCCTAATAATCCAAACTTTAAAAACGTAATTACCCTTAACGTAAGTAAACGTTCGGGTGAAAACTTAATTGAAGCGTCAGACAAGATCTATGACCTGATCAAACTAAAACAAAAAACAGTTTTCCCTAAAGGTCTTGATATTACTGTAACAGGTGATCAATCTGATAAAACACGTTCAACACTGAACGATTTGATCAATACCATTATCATTGGTTTTATACTGGTAACCATTATCCTGATGTTCTTTATGGGTACTACCAACGCCATATTTGTGGCGTTGTCGGTGCCTCTGTCATGTTTTATTGCTTTCCTGGTAATGCCTGCCATTGGCTTTACGCTCAACATGATCGTGCTGTTCTCTTTCCTGTTAGCATTGGGGATAGTAGTGGATGATGCAATTGTGGTGATTGAGAATACGCACCGTATTTTTGCCAATGGTAAAGTGCCTATTAAACAAGCTGCAAAATTAGCAGCAGGAGAGGTGTTTCTTCCGGTATTATCAGGTACCATGACAACACTTGCGCCGTTTGTGCCTTTGGCTTTCTGGAACAGTTTGATCGGGCACTTTATGTTCTTCCTGCCAATTACACTGATCATTACCTTATTAGCTTCATTACTGGTTGCATATATCATTAACCCTGTATTTGCGGTTGATTTTATGAAGCCACACCATGATGGTGAGCATGAGAATCCAAAGTTTGACAGCAAGGTTAAACGTACCACTATTGTAATGGTTGTAATAGCCATACTTGGCTACTTCATCAATCGTGGCGTAGGAAACTTTGTGTTGTTTGCGTTAGGGCTTTACCTGTTAAATCATTTTGTGCTATTAAAAGTGATTGACAGGTTCCAGAAAAACTCATGGCCTAAGTTTCAGAGCTGGTATGCAAGGTGGCTTGAAAAAGCAGTTAGAAATCCGTGGTGGGTATTGGGTAGTGTAATCGTGCTGTTCTTTGTAAGTATTGCATTTACTATTGTAAGTAACCTTAAAGTTGAACAGTTCCCATCCGGCGACCCTAACTTTGCTTATGTATATGTGACCATGCCTATTGGTACCGATCAAAATTATACAAACGATGTTATTGAAAAGCTGGAGAAGCGCGTTGCTAAAGTTGCCGAGCCTGATAAGGATGTGATCTCATCTATTATTTCAAACGTTTCGGTAGGTGTAACCGACCCTACCGATGAGGATCAGGGTACCTATTATAACAAAGGTAAAATAACCGTTGCCTTTGTGGAATTTGCAAAAAGGCACGGTAAAGATACTAAAGCCATATTGCAGCGCATTCGTGAATCTGTACAAGGGGTACCTGGGGCACGCATTTCAGTGGCGCAGGAAAACTCTGGTCCGCCGGTACAAAAGGATATCAGTATAGAGATTACTGGCGACAACCTGGATACGATTGTGCGTACTGCCGACAGGATGAAGAAGTTCATTGATGCACAAAAAATTACAGGTATTGAAGGCCTTACTGCCGATGTGCAGAACGACAAACCTGAAATTGTATTTGATATAGACCGCGAACGTGCAAACCGCGAAGGTATTAGCACTGCTCAGATCAACGCTGCCTTATTTACCTCTGTTTATGGTTATAAAGCATCTGATTTCAGGAATACTAAGGAAGATAACTATGAAATAGATGTGCGTGCCAATGAACAACAGCGCTACAATATTGATCTGCTGAAAAATCTGAAGATGACCTATCGCGATTTAGCGACAGGTGGGGCTATACGCCAGGTACCGATCTCGGCATTTACCGATATCAGGTATACGAACACCTATGCTAATATTAAGCATAAGCAATCCAGAAGGGTGATTACTTTGGGTTCAAACGTTATTAAGCCAAATAATCCAACTGAAATCAATACAACGATAGACCGCTCGCTTAAAGGATTCAAATTCCCTGAAGGTGTGTCTTATAAGATGGGTGGTGCACAAGAAGATCAGATTGAAACGGCTACTTTCTTAGGTACTGCGCTAATGATCTCTTTCGGATTGATATTAATTATCCTGATTGCTCAGTTTAACTCGATTGGTAAAACCTTTATAATCCTGAGTGAGATATTCTTTAGTATCATCGGGGTATTACTGGGCCTGAGTATCTTCCACATGACGTTCTCTATCGTAATGACCGGGGTAGGTATCATTGCCCTTGCCGGGGTAGTGGTACGTAACGGTATACTTTTGGTGGAATTTACGGACATTGTGATGGAGGAAACTCATAACCTGCATGATGCTGTGGTAGAAGCTGCCCGTACACGTATGACGCCGGTATTGCTTACTGCCAGCGCTGCTATAATGGGCTTGATACCATTAGCAGTTGGCTTTAATATTGACTTCGTTGGTTTGTTTACCGACTTTAAACCACACATTTTCTTTGGTGGTGATAACGTAGCTTTCTGGGGACCGCTATCATGGACAATGATCTTCGGTCTGGGCTTTGCAACCCTGATCACTTTGATACTGGTACCATGTATGTACATCATCAGGGTACGCCTTAAACAACGTTTCTTTGGTAAAAAGAATGCTGATATTGAGCATACAGAAACTGCACATACAGCATAATATAAAAAGCAGTATAAAGCAAAAGCGCCGGCTGATTCCAGCCGGCGCTTTTCTTTTATTTATCTTATTAGAGTTAGAAACTATTTCTGATACTGTTACTTAGTGTTTTTGTACTCCAGTAACCACTATCCAGAATACGGCGAACCGTCATTAATGGATCATTAGGATCACGCTTATCAGCTAACTGGAAAGCAATCAAAAAGCCGCGTTTGTGTAATTCAGGCAAATTCTGCTCGTTCCATAAACCAAACGGATAAGCGAAGTATTTGATTTTTTTACCAGTGATTTCTTCCAGCTTTTTGGTTGGCTTATCAAGTTGTATCTCCCAGTCTTTACCGGCAAACTTTTTAAAGTTGTGGTGATCCCAAGTGTGGCTGCCGATTACATTGCCTTCATCAGATAATTGTTTCACCTGCTCTTTGCTCATATAATGCGGGCGGCCTAAAGATACCGTCATGATGAAATAAACACCTTTAAAGCCATACTTTGCAAGCGTAGGGCGGGCAATGGTAAACTGATCAAGGTCAGTATCATCAAACGTAAGCATAATAGGCTTGCTTGGCAGTGGTTTGTTAAATGCTAAATAAGCATAAAGCTGATCTGGCAAAATAGTATGGTAACCACTGTCGGCAAGCATTTTGATATGATCTTTAAATGCCTGTACCTGTACAATGTAGTCTTTTGCACCTTTTGAATCTGTAGACTTCCAGTCGCGTATCTGGTGCCAGCATACCACCGGAACTTGTTTACGCGTCATAATTTCGGCGTTTGATGCTGGTTTGCCTTCAGGAATTTTAGTTTCTACCGTGGTTTCAGTTTTAACTGTTTTTGTTTCAGTAGTAGCAACATTAGTGTCCGTAGACTTTTGCTTACAGGCAACTGTTGCAAGCATGCAAAGGGGTAAGATAGATGACAGTACTTTAGACATAAAAATTTGGATTTAGCAACGGCGAAAATAATACAATCTATGAACTATAAGTGAACTAATTTATGCTTACCCCTTTATATCAGCAATTATTTATCGTTAAGCGACATTGAATACGGAACATCAGTTGGTTTTGTACCACGGGTTTTGTTAGGCTGTGCTGTCATATTAAAATTAAGTACCGCACCATTTAATAATCCCGAGTGGCTTAACCAGTTTACACCGTAAGGTTTGCCATTTAATGTTAGTGATGATACATATTTGTTATCGGCACTGTTTGCAGGCGCATTAATAGTAACCGTTTTTCCATTTTCTAAATGCAAAACGGCTTTCTTAAATAATGGCGCACCTAAAACATATTGATCTGTAGCCGGGCAAACAGGGTAGAAGCCTAATGACGAGAATACGTACCATGCAGAAGTTTGTCCGTTGTCTTCATCTCCGCAATAACCATCAGGTGTTGGTTTGTATAAGCGGTTCATCGCTTCGCGTACCCAGTATTGAGTTTTCCAGGGCTCGCCACCGTAGTTATACAGATAGATCATGTGCTGAATAGGCTGATTGCCGTGTGCATACTGGCCCATATTCATGATCTGCATTTCGCGGATCTCATGGATTACACCACCATAATAGCTATCATCAAATATTGGTGGGATGATAAACACCGAATCAAGTTTGTTCACAAATTTCTGACGGCCACCCATCAGGTTAATTAAACCATTCATGTCATGGAACACTGACCATGAGTAATGCCAGCTGTTACCCTCTGTAAAGGCATCACCCCATTTTAACGGGCTGAAAGGTGTTTCAAAGCTGCCGTCTTTATTTTTGCCACGCATTAAACCTGTTTGAGGATCATACAGGTTTTTGTAATTCATGGCGCGTTTTTTATAAATGTCGAGTTCTGCCTGCGGGCGGTGCAATGCTTTACCTAATTGATAAATGGTAAAGTCGTCATAAGCATATTCAAGCGTACGTGCTGCGTTTTCGTTAATTTTTACATCATAAGGTACGTAACCTAACTCATTGTAATATTTAACACCAGCACGGCCAACTGCACTGATCGGGCCTTCGTTATTAGCGCCATGCAATAATGCTTCGTACAGTTTATTGATATCATAACCGCGAAGGCCTTTCATGTAAGCGTCAGACACTACCGAAGCCGAATTGTTGCCAACCATAATATCAGCATATCCCGGGCTTGACCATTCAGGCAACCAACCGCCTTCTTTATAATCATTGATCAGGCCTTCCTGCATTTCCTTGTTAATAGAAGGATACATCAGGTTAAGGAAAGGATATAATGCTCTAAACGTGTCCCAAAAACCTGTTCCAGCGAACATATAACCCGGAAGTACTTTGCCATTATAGGGGCTCCAGTGTACGGGCTTGCCTTGTGCGTCAACTTCATATAATTTGTTAGGGAAGAAAAGCATGCGGTAAAGGCATGAGTAAAAGGTACGCATCTGGTCAACAGAGCCACCTTCAACACTGATGCGGCTTAAGGTTTTGTTCCAGATACTGCGTGATTTTTGTTCGGTAGCATCAAAGCCGTCATTTCCAACTTCGCGTTTCAGGCTTAATTCTGCTTGGTCAAAGCTGATGAATGATGAAGCTACTTTTAAATGCACCTGTTCGCCTTTGCGTGTTTTAAAGCCGATAACTGCACCTACGTGTTTGCCAGAAAGCTCTAAAGAATCGTTTGAAAACGTTTTATCATGCCAAGTTCTTGAAATGGTGATTGGTTTATCAACGTAAATAACAAAGTAGTTTTTAAAGTTAGTCAGCTTGCCGCGGGCGTATTTGGTGGTATAACCAATGATCTTGCGTTGCTCGGGGAAGATTTTTACATAAGAGCCCCTGTCCAAAGCATCTATTACAATAAATGAGCTGTCATTTTTAGGATAAGTGAACCTGAATTGCGCTGCTCTTTCAGTAGTGGTCAATTCCGTAGTAACGTCATGATCTGCCAGGTAAACGCTGTAATAATAAGGTTTTACCACTTCAGCTTTGTGGCTAAACCAGCTTGCACGGTCATTTTCCTGGAATTTCATGCTACCGGTAACAGGCATAATGGCAAACTGCCCATAGTCATTCATCCACGGTGATGGTTGGTGGGTTTGCTTAAAGCCACGTATTTTGTCGGCATCATAGGTATACATCCAGCCGTCGCCCATTTTACCGGTTTGTGCCGACCACATGTTCATGCCCCAGGGTACACCAATAGCGGGGTAGGTGTTACCGGTTGAAAGGTCAACCTTTGAAAAACTACCCATTAGCGGATTGACCCATTCGGCGGGTTCATCAACGTGATTAACTAATTGCGCAAAAGCGCTGGTGCAGAACAGCACCAACAGAGGAAAAATAAATTTTTTCATTTCAGGATGTAAAGTTCCCGAAAATAGAAAATATTTGATTAAAAAAGCGTTGCAGTACCGCCCGGTCTTAAAATTCCCAAATGTTTGTAGGCAAAGTCGGTAACTTCACGTCCGCGGGATGTACGCATCAGGTAACCTTCCTGTATCAGGAAAGGTTCGTAAACTTCTTCTATAGTGCCTTCATCTTCGCCAACGGCAGTGGCAATAGTTTTTAAACCAACAGGCCCGCCCTTAAATTTTTCGATGATGGTAACCAAAATCTTATTGTCCATTTCATCAAGGCCATGCTCATCAACATTTAATGCGCTAAGTGCATACTGGGCAATGTCTGTATCTATACTGCCATTCCCTTTAATCTGTGCAAAATCGCGTGTGCGCCTCAATAGCGAATTGGCTATACGCGGGGTACCCCGGCTCCTTCTGGCAATTTCGTAAGCACCCTCATCAGTAATAGGAGTTTTAAGTATATCTGAAGATCGTAATACGATAGTAGTTAATAATTTTGCATCATAGTATTCAAGTCTTGAATTAATGCCAAAGCGCGCACGCAGAGGGGCTGTAAGCAAGCCCGAACGCGTAGTAGCGCCTACTAAAGTGAACGGATTTAAAGAAATCTGTACCGAACGGGCATTAGGACCCGACTCCAGCATAATATCGATCTTGAAGTCTTCCATGGCCGAGTAAAGGTACTCTTCAACCAAGGGGCTTAAACGGTGAATCTCGTCGATGAATAAGATGTCGCCAGCTTCAAGATTGGTAAGCAAACCGGCAAGGTCGCCGGGCTTATCTAATACAGGCCCTGAAGTGATCTTAATGCCAACGCCCATTTCATTGGCAATGATGTGCGAGAGGGTGGTTTTTCCCAATCCCGGAGGGCCGTGTAAAAGCACATGGTCAAGCGCCTCGCCGCGTAAGCGGGCTGCCTGAACAAACACACGCAGATTAGCCAATATTTTCTCCTGACCGGTAAAATCTTCAAACGCCTGCGGACGAAGCACTTTTTCAATGTCTCGTTCAGTCGCTGATAAACGCTCGCGTTCAGGATTAAGATTCTCGTTCATTTGCCAACGAAATTAGCATTTTTTATTGATGTGCGAATATGCAAATGTGAAAATATGCAGATCATTTTTTATTTAATCAGCACATCTGCACATGCTCATATCTGCACATTTCTAACCTTCCGGGTATTTCCTGAAAATGCTGTTGATCTTCATTTGGATCACGCCAAAGAATGCTTCACGAAAAATGCCGGTCGACATTTTTGAAGTGCCTTCTGTACGGTCGGTAAATATGATGGGGACTTCTACCAGTTTAAAGCCATGCTTTATGGCTGTATATTTCATTTCTATCTGAAAGGCGTAACCCACGAACTTTATTTTTTTAAGTTTCAGTACGTTAAATACGCGCCTGCGGTAACATACAAATCCAGCAGTAGCATCCTGCACATCAATGCCGGTAATAAAGCGTACATAAACCGATGCAAAGTAACTCATCAGTACTCGGCTCATAGGCCAGTTTACTACGTTTACACCCTTGATATACCTTGAGCCAACGGCCACATCTGCACCGTCAATACATGCCTGGCGCAGCCGGATCAAGTCATCCGGATTGTGGGAGAAATCGGCATCCATCTCGAAAATGAATTCGTAGTCGCGGTTCTTAGACCAGTAAAAGCCATGAATGTAAGCGGTACCCAAGCCTTGTTTACCTGCACGTTCTTCAATAAAAAGCTGGTCGGGAAACTCTTGTTGTAACCTTTTAACAATTGTGGCAGTACCATCAGGCGATCCATCGTCAATAATGAGCAGGTGGAAATCATGGGGTAAAGAAAATACCTTACGGATCATCCGTTCTATATTTTCCTTTTCGTTATAAGTAGGAATAATTACTATGCTGTCGGCCACCGGGGTTTGATGTAGTATTGGTCGAAAAATTAAAAAGCCGTATGAATAATCATACGGCCCAAATATCTTAATTTATTATTAATTGTTGATGAATTTTCTATCGCACACCATGCATCATTTTTTTCAACAATCCTGAGATTAAGAACAGCAGGAGCGATGCCACACCCGCAAGGGTAACAAACACCATAAAAAACTCGTAAAGGTTGTGGATGGTAAAGCCAACAAATGTAGGGTAGTGGATGTCGATCTTGTCTTTGGCAAGTTCGGCAATTTGTTGCGCTGTTGCGGCAATTTTACCATCAAGTACTGCTTTAAGGTCGATGCCTTTTGAAGCCGCAAGCTGGTATTTATCACCTGTTGGTGGTATTAATGCACCCAGTGTACCAGCCAGTGCGTAACCGGCAGCGTTACCTAAGAACCAAACACCCATTAATAAAGATGAGAATCTCTTGGGTGCAAGTTTAGCCACCAGCGATAAGCCGATAGGCGAGAGGCAAAGCTCACCAAAAGTGTGGAACAGATACATGATGATCAGCCAGATCACAGCTAATTTACCTGTGTTGCCAATCGCTTCAACCTGTACCGCAATGATGTAATAACCTATTGCAAGGAACAACAAACCAATAGCTTGTTTAACAACAGAAATAGGTTCTCTGCCATTTTTTTGCAATCTAAGCCAAAGCCAGCTGAACGGAAACGCAAAAACGATGATAAAGAATGAGTTTGCATTTTGCACAAGACTTGGCGGCATTTGCCAGCCGAAAATATGCGTATCGGTTTGCTTATCGGCAACAAAGGTTAAGGATGAACCAGCCTGCTCAAATGCCGACCAGAAAAAGATCACGAAAAAAGCAACAACATATAAAACCAAGATCCTGTCGCGTTCTACTTTGGTTATTGACTTGTCAGTTAAGATCAATACGGCAAGGCTGATACCCGAAGCATAAATAAATGGATATACCCAGCTTTTAATTGGATTTGGATCTACAGATAACCAGTGGATGCCAAAAAATAAAGCGATCATTAAAACCACTACGGATAAAACAGAAGTGTTTGAAAAGTTGGCTTTTTCAGCTTCGTCTGTAGGGCTAAGGGTTGAACCATCATGTTTAGGTTTAGTACCTATAGGCTGTCCGTCGGTGGTATTAAGGTATTTGTTTTTGAGGAACATGAAAGATACGGTACCTACAAACATGGCAATACCTGCCGCCAGGAAACCCCATTTAAATGCCTCAACTACGCGTATTTCGCCATGTTTAACATCGCCCAGTATCGGGCAAATGCTCATACCCAGCAAGGCGCCAACATTAATACCCATATAAAAGATAGTGAAGGCGGCATCAAGGCGGTTGTCGCCTTTTTTGTAAAGCTGCCCCACCATAGAGGATATGTTTGGTTTAAAGAAACCATTTCCAATGATCAGAACGCCCAAAGCCCCCCATAAAAATGTTTTCGCCAAGTCAATATTACCCGAATAAACGTAACCGCTCACAAACATCAGTAACTGGCCAATACCCATTACCATGCCGCCAAAAATGATACTGTTACGATTACCGAGATAGCGGTCGGAGATGTAACCGCCCAGCATTGGCGTTAAATAACAAAGCCCAAGATAACCTCCGTAAATAATTGCGGCATCTTTATCAGAAAAGGAAAGCGCATTTACCAGGAACAATGTAAGCAGGGCGCGCATACCATAAAAGTTAAAACGCTCCCACATTTCGGTTGAAAACAATACGTATAGGCCTTTCGGGTGGCCTTTTTCAGGCTGCACTAAAGACCCGTCTACTGATACAAGATCTGGTTCTGCACTCATAGTTTAATTTAAAAATTTTTCGAAAATAAGATTTATCCGCTAAATCAGAATTTTATTCGGCTTAAAATATGTTATTACTAATATTAGGTGGTTAAATGTTGTTAATGGTGTACCGGGCTTGCCTGCAATAAATCCTGTTTTGCCTGTTTTTTAGGGTCAACGTCAAAGTCGTTAGGGCTGGCAATGTTACGCAGGTCGAGATTTTCCTGAAATATCCACTTGCCCCCCTGCAATTTATAAGCATCGTAACTTAAATCGGGGCCGTAAAACTGGTAAAGGCCATCCATTTTTTTATCAGGCGGTGCCAGGTGATCAAAAACGATGATGTTATGCGCCTGGTCATATTTCAGCATCATGGATGCCTGGCGCGTGTATTCAAATACAATCCGTTTTCGTGTTTTATGGTTTCCCTCGAAAACAGGTAAGCCAAAAACGGGTTGCCCGTTCTTAAAGGAAAGTACATCGATCACCTTTTTTGTCGATTTTACGGTGTTGCCCTTCCAGCCTAATAATACATAGTAAGGCGTACCTGCATTTACCGGGATAATCTGATAATATTGTGCGCCATACCACTTGGTGTTATCGGTCACGGTATCTTCCGGGCTTTTTATCAGGGGCGAATAATCTCCCAGCGGATGCATAACCAGCGGGCCGCTGTTATTCATCTGGACGGTACCATAGTAACGGTAGCTGCCATCCTCATTCATGATATGCCAGCTGAAAATGCGGAAGCGGTTATCAGGCGAATTAATGATGGTGATGCTTTTAACCGAATCAAACTTAAAGTTGTATGAATTTGGCTGTCTTAAAACCGTGGTTAGGGTGCGTATAAAACTGTAGTTTGCGTTTTTACGCTCCAACTCCTCGGGGTGGTTAATCATCTTTTTTCCCAGGCTTTCCAGGCTATCTTCGAGTATAGCCGTATTGCTTCGTGAGCGAGATGCTTGTGCATTAAGTAAGCAAGGAAATAAACATAAAAGACTTATGATGACTATTTTATTCATATATACTTAAAGTATATTTTCAATTATCATTGCACTTGCACCCCCGCCGCCGTTGCATATACCCGCAGCACCATAACGTGCATTGGTTTGTTTAAGTACGTTTAATAAGGTAACAATAATGCGCGCGCCAGATGCCCCAAGCGGGTGGCCCAGCGCTACTGCGCCTCCGTTTACGTTCACCTTTGCCGGATCAAGTTTCAAAATCTGGTTATTAGCGATAGACACTACTGAAAAAGCTTCATTGATCTCAAAATAATCAATTTGTTCTGTAGATAAGCCTGCTTTGTTTAATGCTAAAGGTAATGCTTTTGAAGGAGCAGTTGTAAACCACTCTGGCGCTTGTTGTGCATCTGCATAAGATACAATGCGGGCAAGTGGTTTCAGATTTAAAGCCTCTGCACGTTCTTTTGATATTAATACCAGTGCGGCAGCGCCATCGTTAAGTGTAGATGCATTGGCTGCAGTTACGGTGCCTTCCTTTGCGAAAACAGGTTTAAGGCCTGGTATCTTATCATATTTAACGATAGCAGGTTCTTCGTCCTGGTCAAACAGCGTAACTGTACCTTTTTTATCTTTTAATTCAACCGGGGTAATTTCTTCCTTAAATTTTCCTTCGCCTTGTGCCTTTTGCGCGCGTTGATAAGATGTTATGGCAAAGGCATCCTGGTCTTCGCGGCTAATATGGCATTCTGTTGCGCAAAGCTCCGCTGCCGAACCCATGTGGTAATCGTTATATACATCCCAAAGGCCATCTTTTACCAAGCCGTCAATAATCTGTCCGTTACCTAAACGGTAACCGTTACGGGCTTTATCCAGATAGTAAGGCACATTGCTCATACTTTCCATTCCGCCGGCAACTATGATATCCTGTTCGCCAAGGGCAATACTTTGTGCAGCCAGCATCATAGCTTTCATGCCTGATGCGCAAACTTTATTAACAGTTGTTGCAGGTACGTCGGGAAGGCCGGCAAATTTAGCCGCCTGTGTGGCTGGGGCTTGCCCCAAATTGGCCGACATCACATTGCCCATATATACTTCCTGAACCTGATCTGGTGTTATTCCTGCTTTTTCGACAGCTGATTTGATGACCGCTGCACCTAATTGCGTAGCAGATAATGATGAAAGGCTGCCTCCAAAGCTACCGATAGCCGTACGTGTGGCAGCAACAATATATACTTCCCTCATAAATTTATAAATTGATGAGCAAAGTTAATTTTATTATAGTGTAAACGAAAAGATAAGAACTAAACCACTCAAAATAAGGTATTCATATAAATGGTAGAAACTTTATATTTTTGAACGCTTAATATAATCGATGGCAAAACTTTCCTCTTCGCGGCAAAGAGCGCTTTTACGCAAATACGCTAATAACCTGAAATACGTAATGGTTGTGGCAACTATTTGTGTAATTGTATTTGCCTTACCCAAACAAGCAAAATTCAGGTATGAATATGAAAAGGGCCGTATCTGGAACCAGAAGGACCTGATCTCTCCTTATAATTTCGCCATTTTAAAAACTGATCAGGAAATAGAAAGCGACCGTCAGGCGGCCCTGAAAAGTGTAAAGCCAATTTACCAGGCTGATGATAATATACGCCAGCAGCAGGAAGATGGCTATAACAATGATTTTGAAATAAAATGGCACAATGCCGGTTTAAATGAGCGTTTAAAGAAACGTTATTTTGAGACAGGACTTAATTTATTAGAGTATGTTTATGGCAAAGGGGTACTAAGTTTAAATTCAAAGTATCAGCATAATAACGAGAATTATACTATTACCATATTAGACCATAACATTGCTACGGATAGAAATACAACAGAACTCTTTACCAAAGACCGTGCATTAGCTTATTGCGAACAGGCATTAAGTAAAACCACTTTAGACAAAGCTTTTATTTTAAATCTGATACAGAACCGAATTCAGAATACACTGATCTATGATGATAAACTAACATCCAGGCTTGAAAAGGAAGTGCTTGATGGCTTATCGCTCACGCATGGAATGGTGCAAAAAGGCGAGGTGATTGTAGCAAAAGGATCAGTAATCAATAATGATGTTTACCAGAAACTGGAATCCTATAAAAAAGCTTTTGAAGATAATGCCCGCGTAAACGGTGATAGGAACCTGGTATTATTGGGGCAGTTTTTACTGGTATCTATAATTGTTATTTTACTTATTGTTTTCCTTTACCTGTTCAGAAAAGACATTTACCATGATAACAGGCTTGTAGGGCTTATTTTATTGGTAGCAACGGCCATGCTGGCCACGCTATCATGGGCCATAAGGGTACAGTTACCAAACCTGTACTACATCCCATATTGTATTGTTCCAATTATCATCAGGATACTTTTTGATACAAGGCTGGCACTAAACATACACCTTCTGGTAATACTCGTAGCCGGGTTCTTTGTACCTAACAGCTTTGAATTTGGCTTCTATGAGATTACGGCCGGTATGGTGGCCATATACAGTATTAAAAACCTGATACGCCGTGATCAGTTCCTTACTTCGGCACTGATTATCACTTTTAACTACCTGGTTGCCTTTTTAGGTATATCTTTCATTCGCGAAGGCAGTATTAACAGCATCGACTGGATGGATTTCTTCCCTTTTGTTGTAAGCGTGCTGCTTACGCTTTTGGCTTATCCGTTGATTTATGCTTTTGAGCGTGTGTTTGGTATTACATCAGATATTACGCTGATCGAGTTAACCAATACCAATGCGCCACTACTACGTCAGTTGGCTTTTAGCGCACCTGGGACTTTCCAGCACTCGTTACAGGTCGCTAACCTTGCAGAAAATGCAATTTACAGTATTGGTGGTAATGCGCTGCTGGTGAGGGCAGGGGCTTTGTACCATGATATTGGCAAAATAGAGAACCCGTTGTATTTTATAGAAAATCAAAGTTCGGGTTATAATCCGCATGATAAGCTTTCTTATGAACAGAGCGCGCAAATCATTATTCAGCATGTAAGCAAAGGAGCCGAACTTGCACGCAAGCATAATTTACCGGAGATTGTGGTCGATTTTATCCGCAGCCATCACGGAAATACAAGGGTTGATTACTTCTATCAGTCGTACTTGAAGAATTTTCCTGAAAAATTTATTGATGAAAATATTTTCCGTTATCCGGGGCCGATACCTTTCTCAAAAGAGACCGGAGTGTTGATGTTAGCCGACTCTGTGGAGGCGGCATCGCGGTCGCTGAAAGAACCCGATGCGCAGTCAATCAGTAACTTAGTAGATCGTATTATCAGTTATAAATTAGATCAGGGGCAATTAAACGATTCAAATATTACGTTAAAAGATCTGCAGACCATAAAGGATATTTTCAAAAAAATGCTGATGAGTATTTACCACGTAAGGATAGATTATTAGAAAGTGTAAATTTTATTTTGCTGCTTTTAGCGTTTTGCTATATTTGCAGTCCCAAAACGGGGTTACATAATCAAAACACTGGTGAGGTGCCTGAGAGGCCGAAAGGATCAGTTTGCTAAACTGACGTACGGGAAACTGTACCGAGGGTTCGAATCCCTCCCTCACCGCCAAGTTTTATATCAAAATGAATTAAAAGCCTGCAAATCAAATGATTGCAGGCTTTTTTTGTTGCTGCCAAAACGCTATTTTATTCATCAAATCACTACAAAAAAGTGAGTAATTCGGTGAGTAAATCATAGCTCGAAAACTACTCACCGAATTGCTTACAACTTTTTGATTAACAGCGAGTTCAGAAATTGAACATCTTGATTGAAGCTTCCTGCAAAGCTAATTTTGTTTCACTTTTAATGTTTAAAACATGAAAACTAATTTTAGCCTGCTTTTCTATATGAAAAAGCAAAAGAACTACCAGTCGGGTGCAGCACCAATCTACATGCGCATAACCGTTAACGGTAAACGCTCAGAAGTGACCACAGGACGCGAGTGCCTTCCTGAACGATGGAATGCCGCTGCTGGCCGAGTTAATGGTTCCAAAGAGGAAATCAGGGCGTTTAATGCTTACCTGGATGACCTGACCCAAAAAGTCTATGAAGCACATCGGCAATTATCAGAAGCTAATTTGACGATCAGTGCAGAAACAATTAAGAACAAGTTAACTGGCAAAGATGACAAGCCAAGGCTCCTGATCGAGATCTTTAAAGAGCATAACGAACAAATGGCCACTCTAGTTGATAAAGGAAGCTACAGCAAAGGAACTCTGACCTGTTTTGAGACGGCGCTCCGCCATACACGGGACTTCATAAAATGGAAATATAAGGTAAATGATTTTGATGTTCGGAACGTTGATCACACTTTTGTAACTGAGTATGATTACTTTCTACGGTCAAGCTGTAACTGCCAGAACAACACGGCGGTGAAGAATATGAAAAATTTTGGCAAGATCATTCGCAAGTGCGAAGCCAACGGATGGACAACAACCAGCCCTTTCCTTAATTATAAACATACTATGAAGCGGGTTGACAGGGCTTTCCTGACTACTGATGAATTAAAAAGAATGATTGATAAGACGTTTGTTACAGAAAGGCTGACACAGGTACGTGATATATTCGTGTTTTGCTGCTTTACGGGTTTGGCATTCATCGATGTACAAAAGCTGCAATATAATAAACTTGTAAAGGGTTTAGACGGTGCTAACTGGATACAAGTTAACCGGCAGAAAACTAAAACCCCTGCCAACATACCTTTGCTTCCTGTGCCGCTTCAGTTAATAGATAAATATTCTAATCATCCCCAATGCATTACGCGCGGCAAGGTTTTTCCTGTCTTAAGCAATCAAAAGATGAACGCTTACTTGAAGGAAATAACTGACCTTTGCAGTATTGATAAAAAAGTCACGTTCCATACAGCTAGGCATACCTTTGCAACCACTGTCACCCTGTTAAACGGTGTCCCGATTGAAACGGTATCTAAGATGTTAGGACATACTAACCTACGCATCACTCAGCACTACGCTAAGATGTTAGATGAAAAAGTTGGTGCTGATATGGCTATTCTAAAAGCAAAACTGCAAAATATGGTTATTGATTCCAAGACAGTGATCACAAAATAAACTTAAAAATCAAACCAAATGGATCACCGTCAAAATATTACTTCTAAGGTAACCGACCATTGAACAAGTTTCCACCTTGGGATTTAAATCAATAGTACATTGATTTCACTAATATTCCGTTGTGAATTTTAAGTTATAATTAATGTTATTTTATTCGGTTAGTTCGAGTGGTCATTACCTTTCCTAGCTCATTTCATTTTGGCGCATCCAGCCAACCGGGAGATTGTTGACTTTAAAATGCGCTGTATGT
Source organism: Mucilaginibacter sp. KACC 22063 (assembly GCF_028736115.1). Taxonomy (NCBI): domain Bacteria; kingdom Pseudomonadati; phylum Bacteroidota; class Sphingobacteriia; order Sphingobacteriales; family Sphingobacteriaceae; genus Mucilaginibacter; species Mucilaginibacter florum. Next base: position 2,002,636 of record NZ_CP117877.1, read on the forward strand.
ATATATTTTAGGGTGAAAAGTAGGAAGAAGTGTTATCCGACGTCAGTTAACGATGTCAATAAATTGGGCGACCAGTTTATATGCGTTAATTAATCCATTAAATATGGAAATAATGCTTAAAGGTTAGGCAAACATTTTCTAATTGCTGAAACATTTACCGTAAAGCAAATTTAAAAGCGGAAAGATGATATAGTCGGTTATCAAATTAATCAGACATTTTGCTTAAACCTAACTGTTGGTTGATAACTAACTTACCGGCTCTTTATTTTTTCTTGTATTTAAAGCGAATATTTTTTTTAAATAATATTTTTTGTACATAGCTTTATCTTACCAAAACAACCTTATTAATCACAATTAACCACCTTGTCAAAATGGAAAACTATCTCCATGGCCTTCTTGATGAAAGCGCCGATCCCGTTATCCAAAAGTATCTTGATTACATTCGTACCCAAATTCCCCAACCCAAAAAGAAAAAAAAGGTGCTGGTCATCGGTGCCGGCATGGCTGGTATGGTTGCCGGTGCCATGTTAAAACAGGTAGGGCATGAGGTTACCATAGCCGAGGCCAACACCCGTGTTGGCGGCCGTATAAAAACCTTCAGAAACACTGAAGGGAAAAAATATTTTGAGGACGACTCCCTTTACTGCGAGGCCGGCGCCATGCGTATACCGAGTATCCACCTGATGGTGATGGAGTATATTAAACAGCTTGAATTGAAAACAGAGCCGTTTTACTACGTTTCGGTAAATAAAGAACAGGCTATAGCTTACAAAGATGGTACACGTAGAGAGTTGCCTGAACAGGAGCGTAACTCGCTACTCTTTGTTAACTACCTTAAAGTTATACAAAGCGAATATTATCAAAAAGGTGTTGATGTAAACAAGCTGCTGGATTATCATTTAGAAACAAGCCCTAATAACTTTGAAAATCAGCGTGCCGATCAGCTGTTAGGTGCATTGCTAAACCCGTTAAAAAAATTCCTGGCGCAAAACCCACACAAAAACTGGCCGTTACTGATAGAACGTTACGGTAATTATTCGATGATGCGCTTTTTGATGGAATCACTGTATTCGCAAAATGCGATAGAGATGATCGCTGTGTTGCAAAACCTCGAATCACGTCTGGCCTATGATTTTATCCAGAGCTTTATTGAATCGAATGTAATTAAGGATGATACTCAGTTTTGCCAGATCGTAGGCGGTACAGATATGCTCACTACACGGTTTTTTGAAAAGCATCAGCTGCATGATCAGGTTTATTTCGACTGTCACGTAACTAAGTTATGGATCAATGAACATACCGGTAAAGTTAAAGTAACTACCGACAGAGAGAAAGACCATAAAAAGAAAGACCAGGCAAAAGATGAATATGTTGTACAAAATCAGAGAATAGACACCGAAGAATTTGACGAAGTGATTGTGGCCATCCCTTTTTCTGCTTTCCGTATGGTACATGTATGGCCCAAATTTAGCCAGGAAAAACGCAGGGCCATACGCGAACTGCACTATGATTCGGCAACCAAGGTATTACTAGAATTTAAAGAGCGTTGGTGGGAAAACCCCCCTTATAATATCATTGGAGGTGGTACCATTACTGATCTTGCCAACAGGTTTGTCTATTATCCCAGCCAGGATATCGGTAAGGAGGGACACGGTTTGATACTTGCTTCCTATTGCTGGTCTGACGAGGCAAGTCGCTGGGACTCTATGCGTGATATCGACAGGTACCAAACTGCGCTGGAGAACATTGCCGTAATGCATGCACCGGCTGACCTGGCGGAACAGCGACGGATAAAAAATCTTGCCGTATTACATGTCACCAATGAGGCGGAAAAACGGGATCAAAGCAACAATGCGGATCCCGGCAACATTGTTGGAGGTGCTACACAAAGCTGGATGCAGGACCCGTATGCCTTTGGCGAAGCGGCCATATTTAATCCCGGCCAGTTACATTTACTGCAAAAGCATATTGTGAAAACAGAATGGGATGGCAAGGCGCATTTTGCAGGTGAACATGCTTCATTAAAACATGCATGGATAGAAGGCGCCATTGAATCGGGCATACGAACTGCGCTTGAGGTTAACGAAACACCAGTTTACCTGAATGCCCTTCTTGAACCTTCGGTTAACGCGGGTGCGCGTGTAACTAACACAACCACTGCTAACGTTACCTTCTGAAAACGATGGAAAGCTTAACCCAAACAACCGTTGCAGGTTACCTGTTATTGCGGTTAAAAGAACTTGGCCTTACACATTTATTCGGCATTGCCGGTAACTATTCGGCCCCATTTCTAAACACGATTGATGAAGATCAAAGTCAGGATAAGATTAAGATTATTGGCGACACCAATGAAATTAATGCGGGCCATTGCGCCGATGCGTATGCGAGGCTCAAAGGTTTTGCCGCCGTTGCAGTAACTTATGGTGTAGGTGCTTTTACTTTGCTCAACGCTACAGCAGGCTCCTATGTGGAGCACTGCCCGGTCCTGGTGATTAATGGTTCGCCCACTAATGCAGACCAGATGAAAAGTATCGGCGAAGGTCTGCTGGCTTCCCATATGACGGGAGATATGTATAGTAATATTAATGTCTACCGCCATGTAACGGTTGCCGCTGAACTAGTGATGAGCAGTATAGACGCGCCCTATAAGATTGATGCTGTACTAACCGCTTGCCTTATCTATGGTCGTCCGGTATATCTTGAAGTTTTTGAGGATGTATGGCGTATGCCCTGCGAGGCACCTAAACATAGCCTGGTTATAAAAGGTTATAAAAGTTGTGTGCAGAACGCAGTAGAAGCGGCCAAGAAAACTGTAGAGCTGATCAAAGAATTTGGGGCGCCGATTTTTTGGGCTGGTGAGGAAATACAACGCAAAGGCCTACAGGACGATTTTTTAAAATTGGTAAAAGAAACAAAGATTGAGTTTACCACCTCCATCATGGGTAAATCAATCGTATCAGAAAGCAATCCGTATTTCCGTGGGGTTTTTAATGGTAATGCCTCACCCAAAGATGTGCAGGAACGGTTCAAAAAGGCTGGTGTTAAAATAGGGCTCGGAGCCTGGACAACAGGTAAAAATCTGGGAGGGTTTAATATTTGGGGTGAGCATACGGTATTAGCCAATCATTCGTCCGTAAGAATAGGCGCGCAATTTGAGCCTAACGTTGCACTTGGTGATTTCATGATTGAGCTCAACCGTCAACTCAAGGGAATAGAATACGAGCCTCATCACATGTACGAAAAAAAAGTGACCAACACGACTTTTGTTGTTGAACCTTCGAAAGCAGAACGGGAATTGCCGCTTACTTTCGACAGCTTTTTTGGCCGGATGAATAAGTATATCACCGAAGACCATTTAGTGGTTTCTGATGCTGGTTTTGCTTTATTGGGCGCACAGGGCTTGCATATTAAAGAGCCTAATGGCTTTGTAGCTCAGGCGTCCTGGCTTTCTATAGGCTATTCTGTGCCGGCTGCAGTCGGCGTAAAATGTGCCGTGCCCGAAAAACAGGTAGTTGTTTTTGTAGGTGACGGCGCTTTTCAGGAAACTTGCCAGGCAATAAGCAATCAGGCGAGGTTGGGCCACAATACGATTGTATTTGTACTCGATAATACGATTTATGGTATTGAGCAAATGCTGACAAACCCTAATCCGTTTAGAGGCTCTAAAAAAATCCATTATGAAGTGGAAAACATGAACGAGGTGTATCCATACAATAAAATGCACCAATGGAAGTACGCAAAACTGGCTGATGTTTTTGGCGGTAAAGGGTTCGAAGTATCAACAATGCCTGAACTGGAGGCGGTTATCAAACAGCTTGATACCAAAAACACAAATTTTATTGTTCATGTGCATTTACCTGAAGTTGGTATTCCGGAAGCAATTGCCTATAAAAATGACCGGCCTGGCGAAGATGAGATATTGAACAAAGGTTGGTCCCTGTGCGGATAATATTTACGGCTGCACGGCATTGGCCGTGGTAGCTGTAATTGAAACGACAGGGTTGAAGTATAGCCACGAATACTTTATCCTTTTTTTAAAACCGAATTTAGTTAACCTAAGCAAGCTAAACCATGTCAACAATTTTAGACTTCCTTTCCAAACCCGAATTAATGTATGAAAAAAGCGTACGCGGAGCAGATGAGTTTGTGTCTTATTTAAAAAGTGCAGTCAGTAAACTGTCTGAATTTGCCGATCGTCTGGATATTGTCAATACACTAAGTGTCGAAATCCCGTTGCTGCTGAGTATAGATCACAAGGAGATCATCTACAACGGCAAATCTTACTACTATGATGAGCAACGAAAAATCCATAACAGGTATTACGATTTTATGCCGAAATATATCGCCATGTGTTTTACAACGGAACATGTACAATCTATTGTAAAACTAATACCTTTTTTTGACGGGCCTATACGCGTTTGTTCCGGCAAACATGACCATGAGGGGGAATGTATGGGTACAGATGCCCTAGTGATCGACCTGTCTGGTATGAACACGGTGCAAGTGTACGATTTCCAAACCGAGGAAACGGGGGAGCACATCCGCTATGCAGCCATTGATCCGGGCATCCAATTTATGGACCTGATCAAACAACTGAATACAAATGGCGTGGGCATACCACATGGCACCTGCCACTCAGTCAGAGTGGCTGGTTACACATTTGGTGGCGGCTGGGGGCCATGGACGCGCGCTAAAGGTATGGGGTGTGAAAGCTTGGCTGGTGTAACCATCGTTTTGGGGGATGGAACTGTAAAAGAGTTGTGGGATGAAAAATTATTGCCAAACATTACCAAAGAAAAAAAAGCAACACCAATGAGGCCCGAAGACCGGGAGTTGTTGTGGGCATTAAGGGGCGGAGGCGGCATGAGCTACGGTATTGTTACCCGCTTAATCTATAAAACATTTAAGCTCCCGCCATACACCACCAAATTTACGGTGGCTTGGAAACGCGGAGGGCCGGTAATGAAAATATTGAAAAAATGGGAAAAGATTATTACCGGAGACCATCCGGACTTATTAGGTACCAATATGAAAATAATGGCAAGCTGGGAGATAACAGAAAAAGCAGATGACGCACGACATGAATGTTATTTTTATGGTTATTACCAGAGTAGTAATTCAAGCCCCAAAGATGCCATTACAAAAGTCATAAAAAACTGGTTTAAATTTGGTTATGGCGATTATCAAATTAGCTTCTCGGATGGATTGTTGGGGAACCCTGCTGATGCCACCTTGGACAACAATGCGGCTTATGAAAGTTTCTGGGGAGGTCTTTCTGCATGGGACAGGGTGGTGGACTGGGACCGGGAAAGTCATCTGCAACTTAAATATCAGGGATTGAATAGTTTTGAATTCATTCCGGCCGACCAGGATGAAGCGGCGCCAAGAAAAATCACTTCAAGACTAGTTAAGCCGGGCAACAAAGGTGGTGGACTTGGAAAGATCGGAAGGGCAAGGCTCATTAAAAGTCTCCAGTCCGAATTACTTAGTCAGAAAGGTTTTGATGCAGGGTTAAAATGCTACATAACGATAGGCGCAATTGCGGGGCCTTTTTATAAAGCATACAATAGCAAAGCGGTTGCCAGTAAAAGGGATAAATTCGAAGGTAGCGCATTCCCGTATAAGAATTGCCCCTACACCATACAATATCAGGTTTGGTGGAACCAGGAAAAAATAAATAAGAACGTTGAACTGTATGTCAACGAGGCATTAGATTGGTTACAGGAATGCAGGAACTTTGATTTCCCGGAGACGAAAGGGGCATTTATCAGTTTTAAAGATGCGTGTATACCAACTCATGTATACTTTCAAGATAATTATGCTGATCTAAAGCGCATTAAAAACCAATATGCCAGGGATGCATTCAACAGGCTTCATACCCGGAAAACTATTATTTAGCCGGAAGCAATCGTCTCGTTGCTTATGCCAAACATCTCGAAGCGGTTGTGTAAAAATCATTTGGTATAAGTTGTTTTTTTTCGTTGACATCGCCATTACATTTTAACTGTATTCGGCAAAGGCCAGCGTTTCCGATATGCGGTGTAAAATGAGTTTTTCGTAAAAGCAGCATTAACGCTAGCGGCTAACCTTTATGAGGTTAACGGCTTGAATGATCAGGAACTGGAAGATTTGTTCGGAAGTCAATGAACACCCGCCTAAAGCGCGTAGGCGGCCCATGTTACACTGCTTTGCAGACGTCGATAAAGAGATGAAAAGGCTGGAATGAACCAATAAATACTATGGGAGGCTTATATTAAAGGGTTTCTGATAGCTATCTGTACACCGTTCACTTATTATAATCAATGTAAGGCCAGGGCTAACCCAATCACTTGCAGACCATATCAGACAAGCCTTTTACCATATCCGCATCAGCAATGAAATCGTCTTTGTACCTGGCAGAGGTGTAAGAACTTTGCAGCAATTCAAAAGCCCGGCATCCTTGCCTGAGCCGATCTCAAAAATATCCGTCAGATCATCCGTGAACATCAAAGTGATCCGTAACATCCGCTCTAAATTATGAATCGACAGCCGGTAACCTAAATTGATCCGTATGATGGCACTTAAAGCGCTCTCTACGGCCTGATGCATGAGAAACAGTGAAAGGCCATAGTTACCTTCATCATAGCAATGCAAAGCCGTATCTAAAAAGTCTTTCCCCTGTTTGCCCCAACGCTTCCAGATCGCTTCGTTTTGAATTTTAACAACGCCCCGGTCAATAGATGGCAATTCCGGCATTATAAGGTTGGCTGATCGATAAGCGATCTCGCATTTCATCAGCGCATTGCAGAAGAAGCGGCCGCCTTCATTGATACCTCTAATAAAAGCGTCAGATTTATGCGCTATTACGCAAACATCGATCAGGGGTCTACAAAACGCTTCAATGGTATGTATGATATCGTGTTCAAATGCTTTGTCCTTCTCATCGATGATTATCAACAGATAATACGCCTCCGGTTTGGGATGTGTACCCAAATGAATGATCATTTGTACAGAAGGAATACGGCTTAGTATGATCTTGACCAACTCATCTATTCCCATTTTTTCTGTAACAGTAAGAGTACCATTGAAAGCACAATGCAATGGTACCAACGACAGGTCAGACGACAATGGACCAGACTCCAAATCAGGAACTTCTGCCACAAACGTTTTTAGGATCGGTGGCTCTACCTCCCGTTGCCTAATCACCCATGCCGCTTCATAAAGCTTTTGCAGGTTTTCATAAACGTAAATGATATCCGATGCATCCAACGTCTCATCTGCGGCACTGGTAGATAATGCGGTTTCCAGCCACTCGCTAAGCAATTCACCATACTGTCCGACTGTATATGCTTTAAAAAAATGATCAATTGCGAGGTAAGGGTTAATTAATTTTTCTTCTGAAAGGTGTGCAGGGTAGTCTATCCACTGTAACTGCTCTAAAGTTGACGGTAACATTCGCTGGGTCCAATTGCTTGGCCGCGTTTATTACAATGATAAAGGAGATCCTGAGCGTATATCAGGCACTGCTATTGACGTGACCACTCAGATCGTTGCCAGGCAAAAGCTGCATGAAGAACAACAACATGCGCAACTATTACTTAATTCGATACCCGCTATTGCCTGGACAAATGAACCAAATGGTGAGGTGAACTTTTATAATCAACGGTGGTATGACTATACAGGATTGACATTCGAAGAAACCAAAGCGTGGGGTTGGCGGGAGGTCATCCATCCAGATGATCTTCAATATAATCTTGAAACCTATGCGGAGATACTATCCGGAGAGACAGGCGGTAGCTTTGAAGTTCGGGAAAAAAATGCAGACGGCCTTTACCGGTGGCATTTAGTAAATATTGAGCCTATCAAAGATGGGGCCGGGAAAATAGTCCAATGGATCGGCACAGCGACAGATATCCAGCGGCTTAAAGAGCTGGAAAAGCAGAAAGATGAATTCATCTCGATAGCCAGTCATGAATTGAAAACACCACTTACCAGTGTAAAGGCTTTTAATCAGATGATGCTAAGAACGGACGATCAAAAAACACTTATCGGACTTGCTTCACGGTCAAATGACCATATTCGTCGTTTGGAAAAACTGATCAAAGACCTGCTTGATGTATCGCGTATCACATCAGGCAAACTTAACTACGATATGCAAGACGTCGATATTGAAAAGATCTTGACGGAAAGCATTGAGAGCATCCAGATAACGACTCAAAAGCACCGGATCATACTCAATAGTTGCGATAAGATCACATTTCAGGGTGATCCCAACCGGTTGGAGCAGGTCATGAACAATCTGCTTAATAATGCGATCAAATACTCGCCTCAAGGTGGCGACATCACTGTTGCCTGTTCCTTGGATGATTCTGGTATAGTTGTCTCAGTAACAGATGAAGGAATCGGCATTGAAAAACAGCATCTGCATAAATTGTTCGACAGATATTACCGTATTGATAATACAGCAATGCGTTTCAGCGGACTCGGACTGGGCCTGTATATTACTTCCGAGATCATCAAACGCCACAACGGAAGCATGTGGATCGAAAGTGAATATGGTAAAGGTTCTATATTTTCTTTCCGCCTTCCGATATTACAAACAGACAAAGTGGAAGTGGATGTGGACGATCACTTCCGAGACGCTTCGATAACCATCAGCTATGACGCCGTCAGGCATTGGGTGATCTGCGTTTGGCATGGTTACCAAAACATCGTCACTGTTAAGCGTTCCTGCCTGCGTCTCTTAGCTATGGCGACGAAATTCAAAGTAACCAAGATCCTTGCGGATAACACTTTTGTAGAGGGCAGCTGGACAGATGCGACCGACTGGGTAGGGAAGGAGTTTTATCCTTTAATGGATACTGCCGGTATACGGCAATTAGCCTGGGTTCATTCCAAAAGCGCCTTCAGCCAGCTAGCTGCTGAACGGACAATAGATATGGTTGTGGGTGCGGTGGTAACTAAGTTTTTTGATTCAGTGCGATCAGCAGAGATCTGGTTGGAAAGATAAATAATATACTTAACAATATTGGTTTTCGTTGGTAGCTGTTGTAGGCCTCGGTTATTATCTATCCCATTTTTCCGCAAGTTACCGTCTGCTCAGTTGAGCGATCTGTTCTGAGCTGATATTAAATGTCTGCTGCAACAATTGCGCAACCTTTCCATCTGGATCGATCGGATGAACCATTTTGGGTTTAACCTTCCGATAGGTGATGGAGACCCTTCGACCAGTAAGATTCCAGAAACGCTGTGTTATAGCCGACAACTTCCGAATTTAAGGCTGATAAGGTAAAACATCCTTTATGGTCGAGCCCTGTGGATTTGACTATGAGCGAATCCTGTTGGCGCTTAAGGGTTACTGTAGCCACCTCAGCCATTTTACCCGTTTCGTCCTTCATCTGGCCGGTTATTTTACCGGAAGTAGATTGGGCATAGCTAAAAGACGGGGCAAAGTTTAGCCCGGCAGCTATTAAAATAGCCGTGATCAATATTTTCATAGGTTCTTTTTACTTCTTTTCGCTTTCTTATATTTAAGCCATTGGCGCCAGACAAATACGACCAGGCCGATTCCAATAATGATGGCGGTGATAACTAGCGCCGCCTGCAGCTTGAATTCCCGGTAGGTGGCGTAGTTTTCGTTTTGCAGGGAATTAGGTTTGAGGTAAATGATGCCTTGCTGGTTATCCAGGATTACGTTGAACTGGTTCAGCACCTCATTACCGATCAGGCTCTGTTTGCCGTTCGGATGCTGCGGGTCGTTGGCATTGGTGACAATCTCCCGGAACACCCGGTTGCCGATCCTTACCTCTGGAATCACGACGATCTTCTTGTTGCCGAGGGTAAGGATGGACCGGTACTGATCCCATAAGCCATATTGGGCGGTAAAATCTTCGCCGATCAGCATCGTGCCGTCCCGGCCGGTATCAAAAAGGAAATGGAAAGGATAATACCTGCTACCGATCTTGACGTTTATTTCAAAAAGGGGACGCTGCTGATAATAGGTGACGTCATACGCGCTGTAACCGGCGGTGTTTTTAGACAGACTGTCTGAGAGGATGACGATCTTCTTTTCATAATCGATCTCCACGATCTTATCGCGAAAAAGCGTATTGCCGATGATCATATCTTCACCCTCAGCCAGGTTACGTACCTGAACGATAGGAACTTTTTGCCATTTTAACCGGCCGAGCTCCAGCGTATTACTGCTGCCGCTTGGTTCGCTGTTAGTACCGCTGGTATTCTGTACCCTGATCTTATCGTCGAACCTGATGCCTGACCTGGCTGCGGCCTGACTGTTGATACAGGTCATACCGGCACCAAGGTCGAACATGATATTGAAGTCTTTGCGGCCGTTCAGTTTGCCCTTAAAATAGATACGGCTATTCTTCATGGTGAAGGGGATGGTATCTATAACTGTTTTTCCCTCATGAGGTAGCGCACCGTCATAATTGGCAGATATGCGGGTCAGGCAACTGTCTTTGCCGTTCAGCAGGACCACAAAATCATAGATCTTGCCAAAAGACGGGACAAAAGAGATCGAATCCCGGTCACTGATAAAGGTGACCTTCCGGTTCCCCCGCGGTACCTGCACGAAATACACATCCGGTTTGGTCTGCGGGTTCAGGTGCCAGCTGTTTTTACTCAGTTGACGGCCATCACGGATGCTGATATCGGCAACGCCGGAACGGATAACCGGTAGTTTGTTTTGGGCATTTGCGGCGTTTAGTTGGAACATGGCGATGCCAAGCGTTAGCAATAACGCGAAGAATTGTCGTATTTTCATTGGGGTTATTTTTTGGGTTTCTCTTTAGCCAGCGAAACGATGTGATCGCGGATCGCTTTGTAATCCAGCTTAAGCCGGACAAGTTGCGCCGCGTTGTTGGCGCGTTTGGAGGCGCTGATCTTCAGTTCCCTTCCGTTGGCGTGAACGCTGCAGTAACTACCATCGTTGAATCTGAGCTGGAGCTGATCCTGAATATCTCCGCTCCGGCTTGCTGACTGCGCAGCCCAGGTTTCCAGCTTTTGGGTGATGTTGACAGCATTGCGCAGGGGGTACTTCGCCTGCAGCGTAAGATCGGCATCACTTTCCGAGACGGTAACTGTCGTGCGGTAGGGGCCGTCATGCTCTTTATCCAGCAATAGTTTACCGGTAAGGCCCACAACTAAGCAAACAAGGCAAACAAACAGCCAAGTGGGGAATCTTTTCATTGTCCGCTCTTTTTGGGTTTGCTGATCAGGTAATAAGCCAGCAGGCCGGCTGCCAGGCTAAAGCTCATAATGACCGCTGAATTCAGGCCCAGTGGCTGGTTATAATAACAAATGCTTAACCCGATCCCTGCTGCCAGCAGCAGGCAGCACCATTGCAGGGCGTTTTGACGCATGGAATCGGCGGGGGGCAGCATCCGGGTGATCACTTCTTCACTGGCATCTTTTTCCAACAAGGTCCGGCGCAGCCGGTCACCCAGGAAAAGCCGCACCAGCGCGAGTAAAAAACTGGAGGCGATATAAATGACCAGCAGTATTGCTAAGGCATTGAGCGTAAACAGGACCGTTTCGTTTCCGGCCGCTGCCGTATCTGCTGACGGGTTAGCACTGGCGATCAAACCGGCGAGCAGCAGTGGTATAAGGCTAACTATTTTTTTCATGTTTATGAATGACAGGGAATAAGACCGGCGAGGGTCATTCCGGTTGCAAGAAATTAAGCATTTAAAAAAGTGTCCATTTTACGCCGGTGATCTTTATAAGTGATCAGTAGCTGCAGGACCAGTAAAACCAGCGCCGGAATGACCGCCAGATAAACCAGCGGCGATGGCAGGCTGTCCCATAGGCTACTCAGCCGGTTGTAGGCCACCGCGATGGCGCCAATGATCGAGAGACCGCCAAGGATGCCGGCGACCGTTGGGAGCCAGTAATAAGGTGCTTTCCTGACCGGTAATGCCGCCATGACCTGCGCTGCCAGGTCAAAATCGAAAGCCGGGGATGCCGTGTGTGCAAGGCCAGTTTCGATAGCGCTGTAATTTTCAACCTTTAGCCGGCAATCCGCGCATTGGTTGAGGTGCCGCTGGATCAAACCACTTCGTAGTTCCGGATTTTCCGCAGCCTGCTGCAGCTCTTCGTCGTTCAAATGTCCACTTTTCATAGTTCTCCGAGTTGTTTTTGCTTTAATAAGATCTGTTTCAACTGCTGGCGCGCCCGGAATAAATGGCTTTTTAAAGTACCTCCGGGTAAACAGGTGATGACACTGATCTCGTCCAGATTCAATTCTTCCTGGTAATACAACCCGATGATCGTTTGCTGGATCAACGGTAGTTGCTGTAGTGCCCGGGTTATCGTGCCCGCCAGCTCGCCGGCAAATAACCTGGCTTCCGTCTCATTTTCCCCGCTCTGACCAGCATCCGCCAACTGCACCAGCGGGTCGTCCTGTTGATCATCAAAGAAGGTTTCCAGTAGGACCGGGCGCTTCTTTTCCAGCTGATGCAAACAGGTATGATAAGCGATCTGCCCGATCCAGGTGCTCAGTTTCGACTGAAACCTGAAATTCGGCAAGCTGCTGTAGGCTTTTAAGTAAACTTCCTGGGCAATGTCTTTCCGGTCTTCAGCTACCGGGATCATTTTGAATACCAGTTGCGTAACCAGTTTCTCGGTATGTTTGATCAATAAGTGAAACGCATACCTGTCCCCGCCCAGTATCTTTTTTACCAGTTGCTCCTCTGCATATGGAAATTCATATTTCGTGCTCAATATTTTATTAGACCGCTTAGGTAGCGGACGGTTGCAATTATTTTTAACAATGCAATGTCTTTTCGCTAAATTCTGTGACAAATGTCAATGTCATTTGACTTCTTTTTAAGCGTGCATCGCTTGTTATTTTTGTTCCGGTACCTGACAAACAGGACCGTAAATAAAAACATACACATAAAAAGATATGAAAGCGCAAAAAAATAATGCTACGCCAATTTATTTCCAGGATACGAGCCTTGCCAAATGGATAAGAGACCGAGAAGTTTCCCCTGTTGAGATCATGAAAGCGGATCTGGACCGAATCCAATTACGCTGTTGTCACGATTGCAGGCAGCGCCATGGACCAGGCTAAAAAAGCGAAGGCCGCTGTTATGCCCGGCTATGCCTTAAGACCGTTACACTTTCCTGGTCGGTGATCCACTAATTTTCTACACCGAAGCGAAGGGTATGGTCCGTTCCATCAGGACGAAATCTGTAAAGCCTGAAACAGCCACTTGTAATTAAACAATTGCTTTGCCAAACTTCACCTTCGTGGAGTATGGATTGTCATTTGCGTATTTTTTTCGCTACTGGCCGCCGGGACCAGCCGGAGTTCTTCAGCTGAGAACGCACACCACTGACTTAAGTAGTTTTCATACACAGCCTACAGGCATTGTAAAAATATAATGTAAAAATGCTTAATAGCTATTTACTTTATAAGGCCCTTAACTGCCTCAATATATTTTTAGTGATCTCCTTCCGGGCATTACCGAAATTCGAATTGACCCCGGCACGGGGTTTGATTAATCGTGTTGCAAAGAAAAAGACGTTGTCTTTGCACTCGACATAACCGACCCACCAGCCCAGGTCGCGGTTACCGGTCTTGGTCCAGCCAGTCTTGGACCGGATCGTATAATTAAGTGTTTTTTCCGTGATCATGACCTTTTTCAGGATGTCGATACTTCGTTTGGAGAAAGGCAGCTTTCCTTCGTAGACCTTGATCAGGAATTCCACCTGGTTACGGGGGGAGATACCGAAGGTGCCGAAATTCCAGAAATCGTCACCTTTTTCGGTCAGGTCATGGTTGCCATAGCCACAGGCGTCGAGGTAATGTTGGTAAATATTGCGGTTGATCTTTTTGGCCAGTTCGACAAAGGCCCAGCCGGCCGAAACTTCGAAGGCTTCTTTGACGCTAATATCATGATAGATCTCGGGGCGGTAACCGTATTTGACGGTATCGGTGCTGCCCGGCCATTTGACGATCTCGTTTTCATCTTTGATCGTGCCGGCCTCTAGCGCGATCAGGATATTGACGACCTTAAAGGTCGAAGCCGGTAACATGGCCACACCAGCATCTGCCTGGTCTGAAAAAAGCCATTTTTTGTTCTTATAGTCATATATCGTTGTACTTCCTTTCAGTTTATAGTCGCGGAAAGGTTCCATCAGGTCGACCTGGGCCTGAATTGGCAGGAGCCATTGGGAAATAGCGTTTATAAATGCCTGCTGCCGGTCCACATACAGGTAATGTGCGGCGCTGTCGAGATAAAGCAGGTGATCCTTGCCGGTCAGGGTGCGTAAAGCGGCGATCTGTTTCGGGGTATATAAACCGTCATCCTTACCATAGATCCCAAATAAGCGGATGCCTTTTGCGGGGAGCGTTTTTAAAATGGGCATCATATTCAGCATGGAATAATGCTCGTGTCGCCACAATGCCTTACTGGCACGGCTGCTGGTATCCACGGGTAAACGCGTCAGCAGCGTGTCGGTCTTGACAGCAGCATAAAGCTCCTGCGCCAGGGGATTTGGATGCGGCGTATGGAAAAAACCGTTCAAGGACGCTTGCTTAAAGCAGCCTGTTCGGAAGGCGTAAGATCCACGATCCAGCGAACGCAATTCATTTAGCTGGCGCAATCCTGCGCTATCACTCTTCGTACGGTAAATAGCATCACAACGGTTGATGATGGTCTGGTAAGTTTCGGGTAAGGAAAGCAGCGCGCTGGTCAATAGCAGGGATTTCACTTTCTCCGGGTATTTTTGGGCGTATAAAGTGCTCACTACCCCTCCGAAACTGAAGGCGATCAGGTGCGCTTTTTTTAAATGATATTTACGGTAGACAGCGTTCAGATCATTAAAGGTTTGTTGGAAGGTGTACAGTGCATGGGTATCTACGGAGCGGCCCTCACCGCGCCGGTCGTAGAAAACCACATAAAAACCCTTATTTGCCAGCTTTTTAGCTGTCGTGGCTTCGAAGGTGGCTGAATTGCTGCCAGGTCCACCATGTATAAAAATAAGCGCCTCATTTTTAGGGTTGCCTATCGCTTTGCTGTAAAGCATTTGTGCCTGGGCATAGCTACTCGCGGAAAATATATAGCATAAGATAAAGTATTTGATGCGTTTCATCAGATCATTCGTTGTGTTTCTTTATGTACAACAGCATTCCCTCCAGCATTGGTTCTTTAAGCTGAAGATCAGGCTCCAGGACCCGCGCTGACCGGTCGCCGTTCGGCCGGACGATAAAAGCTTTGGGATAACTGACTTCCATTCCCGTATGCGGCAGTTTAAATTCATGGATGGCGGCATAGGTGGTCGGTACATCCGAAGTCCTTTCGCCAGCCAGCAAACCCCAATGGTAATCCTGTATCGTTGCCGCGGTGGTTACAGCATTTGAATAAGAATAGCGGTCGATCAGTACATACACTTTTCCGCTGTAGCGAAGGCTGTCTGGTACAGGTTGATGCTTGATAATCTTCGTTTGAAATATCGTACCGTCCGGCTGGGTCATTATTTGTTGTTTCAAGGCGGCCAGCGCGGTGTCCGTAACATCTCGCCAAAAAGATTTGGTCAGCGCACTAGTTTTGACCGAAAAGCTGGAACAGAACGAAAAGGGTTGCCTGGCGAAGTAGGCCAGCATATGGTCACTGAAAGAATTATCGCCGCCTGGATTGCCGCGCAGATCGATGATCAATTGCGTCGTTCCGGCCCGCCTTACCTGCCGAAAGGCGCTGTCAATGAAACGCACGAATGAAGAATTTTCGAAGGTTCGGTGATCGGAGGTGTTCTCATCGGATTCGGTGTTCATAAAGGCGCCCGGATGCAGATAAGCGACTTTGCCTATCCACTTAAACTCCCTGCCGGAATGGAAGATCGATTTTTTTTTGCCGGCATGCTCTTCCAGTTTTTTAGCTGGAATGCCAGCCAGGAGGATTTCATAGCTTGATCTGTCCGGTCGTTTCAAGCGCAGTTTGAAGTGGTCTGCACGCCCGAACACCAGCCAGTAGAGCCGGGAAAAATTGTACAGGTCGATGAGTGTATTTTTAAAGGCTTTATTCTCACCGGACAAGTAATTATAGAGCTGATCTAGGGTGTAAAGCGTCGGCCTGGAATTGATCGTGATGATCTCGTCACCGGCTTTGATAGTAGGATCTTTGCTGTAATTATCGGTTACGTATACCTGCTCATGGTTGACAGCGATATCGAGCGGAAATACTTTGCCGCCTTGCTTCAGGTAGTCGAGATAGGCCGGACGGAACGGAAAAGCAATGCTGCAATGAGCCAGGCCGGAAAGTGCGATGAAGGGCTGGAACAGTCGGTTGACCTCGATCAACGACATATGGTCCTTGATCTTGCCTTCAAGCTCCCGGTAGGCTTGGTCATATTCCTTTTTAGGGGTATTGACAAACAAGTTATAATGGTTTTGCTGAAGCGTTGTATACAGGTAATGAAAGTCTTCCCGGACTTCCTTAGCGGCGTAAAACGCGGGTTGCTTTGCCTGCTGGCAATTGCCATACGGAGAGCCGGTAAAGAGCAGGTAGAAAAAGAAGACGTTGAACGATCGCTTGTTAAGCTTGTGGGTTATCTTCATAAGGTAAGGTTATTTAAGTCTTTGATTCAATTTATGCCATTATTCTGCTTGCGTTTCTTCAAGGTTCATTAGACCGCTAACTTAGGGGACGGTTGCAATAATTTTGAAAAGTTTTCGATTAGGCCTTGATCATTTTAACAGAGCTTGCAGCGCTTTTTGAGAATCCTCGTTTTTCGGATTGAGTGCCAGTGATCGCCGGTACATCAGGATGGCTTCCTGCTTTTTGCCGCTGCCGGCGAGGGCTTCGGCATAACTGTTAAAAACGTTGTCGCTGAGCGGGTACAGCAGGCAATTTACCTTGAGTGCTTCCAGGCCCTCCGCCTGGTGCCTGGAGGCTATTAAGGCATAACCAAGGTTATTGATATCATCCTCCGTCAAATTATAGTTCGCGGTATCTGGTTTAAAGCTTTGCAATAAGGTCATGCCATGATCCATACCGCCCTCCAGCAGCGCCCGCCCGTAGATCCGGGACAAGTTCTTTTTGTTGGGCACCAGCGGCTGGTTATTCAGGATATGCAGGGCATTCAGCGCAGTTTTGTATATCCCTTCGCTGCCGGTATTATCCAATAGGATCACCGTTTGTTTGCGGTCAGTGTTGCGTAGTAAGATGGTTACCGCGCCTTGCATCCCGCCGGCATGCCAGCTGGTTTTCCCCGCTGACTGATCTTTGAAAATGAACCAGCCCAGGCCGTCGAGCGCTTTGCCCATACCGCCGATATTCATCCAGACGGTATTATCGGAACCGTCTTTTAATTTGTCAGGCGTGGTGGCCAGATCGATGGTGGACTTTTTCAACAGCAGCCCTTTATAGAGTGCCTGATCCAATTTCAGCAGATCGCCGGTGGTGCTCACGATATTGCTATGCCCAAAGCTTTGTTCCGTGTAGTCTGGCTTGTTCAGGTCCACCCGGATGCGGACCGGTGAATACCGTGTTTCATAGTCGTAATTGTTGGCCTTGGCTGCTTTAGCTGAAATGCCGGGCATTTTCAGATAGGTGTCTTTCATGTTTGCCGGTACCCAGATATGGTGCCTCAAATAGTTTTCAAAGGGCTGCCCGGAGGTTTTTTCAACGAGTGTAGCCAGCAGCTCATAACCCAGGTTGCAATACCACCATTTCTGTCCCGGTGCGAGTTTCAGTTTGACCCTCGCACTGGCAATGATCGGCACAAAGTCCTGATTCGCGGGGCGGCGTTTACTTTTAGTTTCGAAATCGGTGAAAGCGGCATCCAGGTCTTGGTCTGACAATCCCGAGGTATGGGAAAGTAAACCGCGTATCGTAATGTCTTTATAAGGAAATGCTGGGAAGTATTTGCTGAAGGGATCATCCAGTTTCAATCTGCCTTTTTCGTACTGCTGCAAGACGGCTAAAGCGGTGAACACTTTAGACAAGGAGGCCAGTTGGAATCCGGTAGACCTGTCATTAAGGCGTTGCTGCTCAAAGTCAGCGTAGCCGAAGGATTTTTGATAAATAATTCTGCCATCCTCCGCCACGAGGACATTGCCGTTGAACATTTGCCGGTCCGTAGTTACTTTGAACAGGCTGTCCAGGCGGGTCGCCAGGCTTTGCGCCATAACTCCGAGCGTGCACATCATCACGGAGGCCAGAAATATGAGTTTCTTTTTCATTTGGCAAAGCTAAAGTGGTGTAGACCGCAAAAATAGAACGGATTTAGCCGCTTAGAATTTTTTGAACTTTTTGGGCAGCATCCCGGTAGCATCCTTGAAACTGCGGATAAAGTGGCTCTGGTCGGCAAACCCGCAGGTATAGCAAATCTCTGACAAGCTGTACCTTCCGTTGCGGATCATGGCCAGGGCATGCTGCGCTTTAAGCTTGCGCATATAAGCACCCAGCGTACAGCCGAAATAGCGGTGAAAGTATTTGGAAAGGGTAACCGGGTGTACTTCACACGCGGCCGCCAGTTCGGACAATGTGGGCCACTGATCCCATTGATCATTCAATAACTCCCTTAGGCGGATCAGCCAGTCCGGAGTTGATCTGCCCGCGTCCTGGGTAAAGCTTAAGAGCAGCAGGTGGAGGCTGTCCGGTGTAGCGGGGTTCTTGAAGATGGTTTCGTGGAACAGCCGGGTAAATTCCAGCGACGTCAGCCGTCCGGCGCTTAAAGCCCGGGCGATGTGCTGTTCTGTTATGCCGTATTCACTAAAAAAACTATTGTCAATCTCCATGTTGAGGTTACGCGAAGGAAATAGGGTATGATCGTTCCGGTGCAGTTCCTGGCTATGGTAAAAAATAACCTGTCCGGCCAACAGGGCTTTTTCGCTTTTACTGCGCTTTTCCAGGTTGCCGCCATTCAGTACAAGGGTTAGGTGCGCACGTTCATGCGCGTGCCAGCCGTTGAAGACTTTTTCTTTGTAGGCGGTGTCGATGAAGCTGAGCGCGCTCTGGCTAGGATACTGCCGGTTGGTTCCTAAGTATTGTCCTTTTTCGAGGTTGATCATGACTGTTTCCTAGGTTAAAGGTACGGATTTGGCCGGGATTATTTGACGCGACTGCTATGAAGCAGTGTATCGGTAATTTTTCAGCGGTTACTGTCTATGTCAAATCGTAGATAGAACCGAGTCAGTAAGTCGTTGTAGGTTTTCAGGACGAATTTTGTCCGTTTTCCAGATGATCAGTTTGTTAAAGGATTGTGGTGATATGGAGCGATAGACAATTACCACGGACAGGGCCAAGGCGAGCAACGAATACACCACGGTGATCCTGCTTATACGGGGCCTTTCGGGCTGATCTCATACTTGCAAACCCTGACCTAATTTTGATTTCAGACTGAACCTGGGAAGTATTTCCTTATTGAAGGACGCAGCAGCAATTCCTAAGTTGATTAAGATGTTAAAGATTGCCAAACAGCCGCAGTTTAAGCACGATATTTTTAATGATTTTGAGGATCGGCTACTAAACGCATTTCACAATATCGGTATACAATCTTCTGATAATTATAAAGCAGTTAAAGTTGCTATCGAAAAGTTATCGTAGACAATAAGGGTAGTGTCGCGAATGTAAATTCCTTTATTTTTACTGTTGTACAAATGGAAGTGGAGATTCTGTTGAACTTGACCACTATGTTCCGGAACAAAGTTCATACGCACGGGTGTGCCGTGCATGGCACTTTCTAACGTTAGATCGTTGTAAAAGTCTTGTAGTATCATGATTAGATCTTCCTGTACATCCCAATCAGGCTAACATAAACGCAGTTCCGAAACATTTGGTCAGGCGAAAAATCAATCCTAATTTCTTTCGCGATCAATTCACCCAGGCTGTCCATTCATCACCATCAAACATGGCCTCACCTGAAATAAATGCGGATAGGCAGGCGATATAGTGCCTAAGTACACGGCATTAGCAGTTGTCTCTGCTATTCTGCCTCCCTATTGCCATCCGATCCTTCTAATTTGAATTGGCAAAATACTTGTAAAGTTCTTTGCCCTATACGTTACTATAGTGCGACCATAATTAACAACAAGCCACTTGGGCAGAGACGAGCAAGCGCATTTATTTAATAAAATATTGCTTAATAAAATAGTAACTGACACCAATCTTATATAACCTATTGCTTGGTCGGCTTTGCTTTTACTAGTGTTTGATGTATTTACTGCCAACCTCGGTTAGTATTCCTTCAATCAAACTATACAAGAAATGAACATTAGCGCTTATTAAGAAGAATAACAAATCTACTTTGTCCATTTAAAATATAGCAATTTATTTAGTGCTTAATCGGTGTAGTGACGATAATAAATAGTGTTATTTGTATGCCGCCGTATACAAATAAACACTGAAGATAGAGCACTAAGCATCGTCCAGATTTTGTAAATTACATTTGGATATTTGACTGACGTTCAATAAGTTTAACAATTATTCGACTTATCACTTATCATGGCAACAAAAAGCGAGAATGCCTTCCGCTTCCTATCGCTCAAAGATCTACTTGACGCTAGGGAAGCCTTCCACGTCCACTTGATGAACAAGGAAAACGTCATCGGGACAGCCGTAGGCAAATACCGCAGGCGAAGCAGTGGCAACCCCGCTGGCGCGAAAACGCTCGACAATACTTATATCGACGATTCCTCCTGGCCCTGCCTATTAGTATTCGTGGAAAAATGGCTGACACCGGAAGAGTTCCGCCGATCACCTGTGCTCGACGGCTTTATCCCCTCCACCGTATACCTCCCGGACGGGCGCGAAGTACCTGTTTGCGTCATCGAAGCGTCCAGCTGTGATGCCAGTACCGACCTGGTCAGCCCCGAAGAACTGGCCTTTCCATCCGACTATATTGGCGGCGGCTACCCGCTCGTCATCCAGTCACAGGGCGTGGAGCGCATCGCTTCCATCGGCTGTATCGTTTCCGACGGGCACAGTTATTACGCACTAACCAACCGTCATGTCACCGGGCCCGCCGGCACCACCGTTTATACGAAACTCAAAGGCACACTGGTGCCTATTGGCAAAAGCGCTGGCAAACAGGTCGGCAATGTATTCTTTGAAAAGGTATACGAGGGCTGGCGCTCCGCAAACCTCGTTGTCAACGCAGACGTCGGCCTCATTGAAATCACTGACCTGAACTTCTGGAAGACTGATATTTTCGGTCTGGGTGAACTCGGCAAACTGGTTGATCTGAACACCAGCAACCTCAGCCTAAACCTGATCGGATCGCCGGCCGAGGCTTATGGCTGCATTTCCGGCCACCTGCGGGGCGAGATCGCCGCCTTATTCTACCGCTACAAGTCGGTGGGCGGCCTAGAATATGTCTGCGATTTCCTGATCGGACCCGGCGACAAGGTCGTCGGACTCGATACCCGTCACGGCGACTCAGGCACGATCTGGACCATTCCTATTACCGAACCTGCGGGCAAGGTCTACCGGCCGCTCGCTGTGCAATGGGGCCAGCACTGTTTTGTCAGCGGCGGTCAGGCCCGTAAACATACTTACGCACTAGCGACCTGCCTGTCTAACGTGCTCCGCCTGCTGGAAGTCGACATCGTGGCCGGCTGGAACACCGAGGCGGACTATACCTGGGGGGAACTCGGGCATTACACGATCGCCAACCTGGCGACGAGCCTGGTCAAGAACATAGAGTTGAAAACCTTGCTGCAAAATCACCTCAGCCTAATTACCTTCGAACAAGGCATTTTAAAAAAGGATACCAGCGTTAAAAAAGCGCGTCAGCAGATCAGCTATACGCCGCTGGCCGATGTCCCCGACCTGGTCTGGAAGATCCGGGGCGGCGAATACCAGCGTCCGCTGGAAAACCCCAACCACTTCGCAGATATGGACAAAACCGATTCCAAAGGCCAGACGCTGCTGGAGCTATGTTCAGGCAGTGGGCAGGACATGCAATACCTGACCCCGCAGGATTGGCTCAGCTATTATGCCGACCCTGATGTCAAAGATCCCAGCAAAGGGATCTTACCTTTCCGGGCCTGGCAGATCTTCCTCAAGATGGTAGAATTTGCCGGCAAAGGCGACCGCGCCGCTTACCTGGCGGCGGCCGGCATCCTGGCACACTATATCGGCGACGCTTGCCAACCCCTGCACATTTCCTATATGTTCAATGGAAAGCCGTCAACGGGCGGCAAATCGGGAGAAGGTGTGCACGAGGCTTTCGAGGCTAAACTGGTCAACCGTTACAATGATGAGATCATGACAGCTGCCCAGGCGCTGGCCGCCCGTGCTGAACTCATCACCCTCCGCTCGGGAAAGGAAGCTGCAGCAGCTACCGTCCAATTAATGAAAGATACCTTTGAGACCATCGCGCCGGAAGAGATCGTCGATGCCTACATCGCTTCACCACAGGATTTTGTCACCAGCTTTTATGCCTCCACCGGCAAAACCGTGCTGCCCAAATTGTTCAGCGCCGGGGCGACCACCCTGGCGTCGCTATGGAACAGTGCCTGGACACTCGGGCGCGGTTCTCAAAATATCACCAATCTCGCCGGCATTACCGGCGACGATGTGAAAGTCCTTTACGAAAGACCCGATTTTTTACCCTCAGTGAATATTCATGAGATCAACGGTTACCTGGACTAACTGGCTGGGATTTGGCTTGCTGGTTCTTTTTTATTTGCTGGTTTGCAGCTATGAAAATGAATGCCCCGAAAAAAAATTCAGCAAACGACTGGACGACAGTACCTTCCTCGGGTTTATTTCCAAATTCTTTCCGACAGACACGGCAGTTATTAAGCTTGCTTCCGATAGCCTGGTAAAAGGTCATTGGATGACGGTCTATAAAACGAACGGGGAGATCAGTACCGCAACGGCGGACACTTTGCGGAGTGCCGATCAGGAGCTCATACGTATCTTCTGGCCGCCGATATCCATATCCGGAAAAGAAGTCCATTCGCTGAGCGAGCAGGAGGATAGCAGGGGCGGCTATCAGGAACCAGCTAGAGGATTCTTCTACAGTCATGTATTTTTGAATGGCGATAAGTTGGCGGGTGAACCACAAAATGAGGTGGTCCTATTTGACAAGGCGCATTTCAACCGCTCTTTCACGTTGGACTTGAAGCATTCCGGTCAGCCGGCTTTATCATTTTATGGGACGTACTTCAACGATGACTGCAATGTACTCGTCAGGGACTCCCTGAAAGGCGGGCTGATCTTTAACAGCTGTGCACTCCGGCATGGCATTTACCTGAAAGCTACGGAGGCCGGTAACCGCCAACCGGCAGATTTTATGAAAAAAGCGGGCTATATGCAGTATCAGCAATTTAAAGGTTCTTTAACGTTGCGCAATTGTATTTTGGACAGCACGTTAGACTTGTCCGGGGCTACCTTTCTTCCCAATGCAGAACTACGGGTTTACAATACGAATCTGCCACAGGAAATTGACCTTTCCAACGTCACCGCCGATCGCCTCGACATCTCGAACTTTGAAAATAAAGACGGCCGTGTTTGCGACCTCATCTTGGACGGCAGTATGATCAAGGACCTCAATTTTGAGTATGACCACTTCAGGCTAGTCAGCAAAAGCACCAACAAGGAAGAGGTGTTAAGCGTTTATCAAAAGACGCTCAATTACCTCAAGAACAATGGCTATACCAGCAGCTTTAAAAAGCTGGACATCGAATACCGGCGCAAACAGGTCGAACTGGACACCCTGCGGGGCACCCGGGCCGGGACCTTCTCATCCTGGATATATGACCGCTATCGTTTTGATGTTTTCGTTGACCGGTTAAGCGACCTGTGGTGGAAATACGGCTACGAAAAGTGGCGCATCCTGCCCTGGTCAGTCTTGCTGATCTTACTGTTTACGGGTTACAACCTGCAGATTTTCGAACGGCTCCAGGAATTGTACTACGTTGAAAAATTAGACCCCAAAAATATTAAATACCACCACCGGGCTTTCGCCCGCCAATTTACCTACTGGTGATTTTGCCTGGTCTATACCAGCTTCATTTTTTTCAAAGTGAATTTTGATTTTAAGAACATGTCCTTTCAGAAACGTTTCATGGTGACCTTCCTTGTCCAGTATGTTATTGGTCTGGTTTGTACCGGCTTTATCATAAACCTGATCCTAGGAAAATAAAGACCAACTAAGCCCGCAGCTCGCATTTTCGGGCAAAACAAGTGGTATTAAGCTCGGCAACATCGTAAAATGCCGTGGCTACTTCACAATCCGGGCACTTGAAAACGGAGGGCCGTTCACCGCAATTCAGGCAAAGCCCGTTCATCACATGATTATTGATCGCGATATTATTGTGATCAATAATCACGCTCCTCGGCGCCTTGCAGGTAGGCAGTTGACATACTCGCCGAAATCCGCGAACTGCAGGTTACAGCAATAGCACATTTCATTGTCGACACTATAGGTCTTTTCCTCACATTCGATACAGCGATAAACCAGGCGGGCATGTTCCGCCGCTACTTTTTCCAAAGCGAACAGGCGGTTGTTCAGCTTTTCGTTTTGGATCAATGAAAAGTAATATGACACGCGCCGCAGGTCGTTGCGGAAGGCCAACCACCCGGCCGGGTTTTCATTGGCGACAGCGACTACGCTAACCAGGGTCCGGTAAAAGCCGAGGTAGACGCTCGATCTTTAAGGACCGAACGTAAAGGCCGCCACCCGGAATAACTGCCCGGCGATCTTCGCCACCCACATTTTGGCTGCCTCAAAATTACCGCGGCACAATTCCCCAATGATCTCACACACGGCAAACAGGATGTCCGCATCAGACCGGTTTTCGATCAGCACCGCAGCCTGTCCGAAAGGTCTTTGCTTACATTGAGCGCTGCCAGCACATTATCGGGGCTTAGTTGGTTTTCAAAATGCACTGAACAGCAGTTCCAGCCGCTTCATTTCGTTCCTGCATTCAGCCGCTTCACTGCTTTTAACCAAGACCTCGTTCCTCGGTCATAGTTTATTTTTCCTGTTTGATGAGCTCTTTTTAACTCCTTCTATTTTACTCCACTGGCTTTTTCGCAAGCAAATTTCTGAACGCCGTTGCTGCTGGTCAAGACCAAGCCTTCGGTTTTGGAAAAAAAATCTCCACGCCCTTCGCTGCGCTACGGGGTAGTATTTTTTTCCAAAAGTCTTGCCCCTCAGCCTGGCGTGTTCAGGTGCGGGTGCCTACAAAAAGCCACCGGAGGCAATGCCGAGGGTGACCTCGAAAAGCATAACGGATATGAACACACGGAGAAACAGAGCGCCCCCACGCATAACGGAAAGCACAGACCGCAAACCGTCACAGGGAATTAAAATCAAAATCAGTAAGAACTTTTAAAATTAGAAATAATGAAAACTACAGTAATCGAAAGCGGAAAAAATAACAAAGTTGAAAACAAATCAGCAAACAGCGTAACCGCTAAAACAAACAATTTGCCGGTTAGTACCGCCTTTAATACATCTGCCAAACAGGACGAAGTAAAGAAAGATGAACCCATAAAAGCGGAAACCAAATTACCGCCCGTGAATGACCAAAACGCGCCTAAAGTTGAACTGGCGAAAGAGGACGAACAGAAAGCGCAACTACAGTCACAAGCTGAGCCGACTAAAGCGGAAGTTAAGGCAGCGATTAAGCCCATCCTGAATTTAGAGGGTACGTTAAAGTGGATTGAAGAAATGCACCGCAAAAGCAACCAACGCAACAAGCTGCAGGACACGATTAAAAATCTGGAAAGTTTCGAGGTTGAGTTAAGAGACGAGGCGGACACCACCGACACAAATTATTACACAGGTTGTGTACTGACCATTGAGGACGATAACCGCAGGAAGTTTGAAACCAAAAACCCGACTATTATTTGGGCGGTAGCACAGATGGTTAACAGCATGTGCGTTGACAAACTGGCCGAGATTGAAGCCTCAATCGTATTGCCCCAATAAACCATTTAAGGCCCCCTTTAAATGCAGGGGGCATCATTAATCACTTACTTAATCAGCTATCCCATGTACGAGTTATTTATCGAATTGACCAACCAAATATTTTGGGACGGTTATGCAGAAAATTTAGCCCTCGAAAATCCGGCAGCTTTTCAGTTAGAATACGCCAGGTTTTTAAACGGCTTCAATTATTAATCGCCATGAAAGACACGGTTTATTTATTAATCAAAGTAGTAATTGAAACCAATTACAAAAACATACAGGATGCTATCGGGGACGTTCAGCGCAATACGGTGTATACCGTCATGGATAGCAAAAATGTAAGGATAATCAATAGTAAAATCATGGATTTGCGCACTAAACGCAAATAGTTTTAACCACAATTTTTTAAGAAAATGACAGCTATAAATAATAACATCGTTAAGCCAAAAGTATGGCAGATGATAGGCAAAACCATTTCACCGAATGCTACCAGTGCGGAAGCGATACAGGAGGCGTGGCTGGACTTTGAAGTCGTAAAGCGTCCAAATATCCACCCTTTACCAAGTGGCATAAACATCATATCAGATAACAGTTACTTTACGTTTCGTAGCGATACCGAGGCCATTTTAGGCGATAAGATAGGGAGCGATTATACAGTCGTGCAGAATACGCAGGCGTTTGATTTTTTTGATAGCATTGCAGGGGGTAAAAATCAAATCAAGTATGAAACAGCCGGGGCATTAGGTTATGGTGAAACGATATTTGTAACCGCAAAATTGCCCGAACATATTCGTGTCGGCCGGGATGATTTAATCGACAATTATTTGTTCCTGACATCAACCCACAACGGTACGGGATGTATAACTATAGCATTTACGCCCGTTCGGATTTGGTGTTCAAATACCCTAAATGCAGCTTTACGCAATTGCACCAACGCAATTAGTATCAGGCATACTGCCAGTGCCGAGGAAAAGCTAAAGAGCGCACACAAAATGTTAGGTCTGACCGACCAATTGACCGTTGAACTGGAGACCATTTTCAACAGATGGTCAAGGGTTAAGATAACCGACCCACAGGTAAAACGGCTGATACAGTTAGCCATGATACCCAACAAGGAAACTCATCAAAAATTGAAAACAGGCCGGGAAGATGAACTGTCCAGCCACTATAACAATATGGTGAGCAGTGTTTTTGATTATGCTATGACCGCTAACAGTCAACAGGAAACCACCACAAAAGGCACTTTGTTCGGTGCCTACAATAGCATCACAGGTTATTTCCAAAACGTCCGCAACTTTCGGGACGAAGAAAGCAAGTTTAAAAGCATCATGTACGGTACGGGATTACAAAGGGGCCAAAGCGCCTTTGACTTTTGTACTGACTTTGCCAAAACTGGCCCAGATGCCTTGATACTCAATTAACAGGATGGCGGGCAAGTCCCGCCATATTTAATTTAAATGCTAAAGCGCTTTTGCAGCGCCTTAAGCTTAGCTTACCCTCTTTAAAAGAGCTTTAACCCAATATAAAATTTTTCGGTTTAAAGACTTAGGAACTCTCTGTTAGTGGAATTTCGCTTTGAAGATAATAACCAACACTCCGACTGCTAATATAGCATTGGGTAAATACGGCAGATGTACACTATGGAAGACAAAAAGCAAATTCAAAGCATTGTCCATGACGATGACATCTTAAACAAAGAGATATGGACAACTTTTGTGCTTATTTTCTAGTAATTGATAATGTTCAGTTATCCTTTATTGATAGCAGAAATGGATGATATCCAATCATTTTTTTAATGTGAATCAGCTGGCCTGTTAATACTTTGGTTCGAGCCCAGTTTGGGGAATGGATACACACCGTGCTAATATTCTTGAAACTTCCAATTTTGATAATAACCTACTTTTCCATTATTGATTACTAGTTATTACTTCGAATGAATTTAGGTTATCCATCCCTCGAATTCACGATTCGTCACATTTTTAAAATACGTAAATTTCAACCTTGTATCATTGTACTAAATACAAAGACAATGAAAGTTGAGATAAGAAAGTATGAACGGTTGCTCATCACCTTTTGGGGTTTGATGGCAATCATCGGTTATACTTTACAGCGTCTAAATTTGGCACCGGTTTATACCGCCGGTTTTCACCAGTATAATATTACCCATCCCAACTTTCATTTCAACTATTCCGCTAATCTTCTGTTACCACGCGTTGGCGTAGTATTGTTATTGCTGATCGCTTATTTCTTGATTAATTTTTTTACCATCCCGCAATTGCAGCGAACAAATTATAGGTCGTTTTTTATTTATCCCTGGGTTTTATTTCAATTACTTGTTCTGAGCTATTTGCTTGCCATTGGGGTAAACGTCGCAACTTATTATGCACATCCGGCCTGGAATAATTATGGGGAATTTTCCTTATTCGCGTCATTTGGATATAACGAAACCCCCTTAACTGATTTGTGGGCAGGGTTTGACAGGGCGCTCATTTTTTTAACTATTTATGGAATCTATGCGTGCATCAGGGAATATGTGATTTACCGCATTGAAAACTTCGGATCAAAAAGTAATTATCGAATATTGATCGCAATCAGGTGGGAGCTACCTTATGTATCGTTTTACTGTTACCTAAGTTGACGTCCGCTTTCCACATTATTAACGACGATAGCATATATAGCGCTTATTTTATTTTTATTCCATCTGTAATCTTTGTCTATTTCAGTAATACTTATTGGCTATTTCCTTCTTTTGCAAATACACCGGGCATTTCTTTTAAACTTATCTGGCGTCTTGCAATTTCTACCTTTTTCTATTCCATCCTTTTCATAGTCTTTATAAATAGAACGGGGGTATCACCAATGGTGATGCTAATGAACTGGATAATTCAACTTGTCGTTATTACACCAGTTACGTGGATACTTTATCGGCAGCGCAAAGATAAAATAAGCGCATTAAGAGGTGCCGAAATTGCATTATCGAAATCGACTGCTGATCTGCAATTTTTGCGTTCGCAAATTAATCCTCACTTTTTGTTTAATGTCCTGAACACGATATATGCCATGGCCTTGGTAGACGGGTCCAAAAGAACGGCTAACGCGATACAAATGCTCGGTGACATGATGCGATTCATGCTGGATGACAACCATCTTGACTTTATCCCTTTGAGCAACGAGGTTAGTTACCTTCAAAATTATTTAGCCCTGCAAAAATTGCGAATACAGGATTCAGACGAAATTGATATCAGCGAGAAGATCGTGGTTAATAATTGCAGCTATGAGATCATCCCAATGTTATTGATACCCTTTGTCGAAAATGCCTTCAAACACGGAATTGACATCAACCAAAGGTCATGGATCAGCATCGTTTTAACATGCGATCACAAAGGGATCTGGTTTAATGTGCGGAACAGTTTGCACCAGACAGACCTCAACGATCCCGAAAGCAGGCATTCCGGTATTGGCCTTCAAAACGTCAGGGAACGGCTTGCGTTGTTTTACAAAGGTCGGCACCATCTAAACTGCGAAACAACCGAAAAAGAGTTATTATTGATTTGATTATTGAACCGGAAACACTAAAGGGATGAATATGTTGCATGCCATAGCTATAGACGATGAACCATTTGCATTGGAGGTCGTAAAAAACTTACTGGAAGAAATTCCCTTTATAAAGCTTGCAGCCTGTTTCACTAAAGCCGTTGAAGCAATTAGTTTTCTCCAGGAAAATGAGATTCAGTTAGTTTTTTTAGATATTAAGATGCCCGGTCTGTCCGGCATTGAATTTATCTGTTCATTGCCAAAACCTCCAATGGTGGTTTTTACAACCGCTTACAGCGAACATGCGGTACAGAGCTTCGAGCTAGATGCTATTGATTACCTGTTAAAACCATTTTCGTTCTCCCGCCTCTTAAAAGCCTGCAGTAAAGCTTATGAATTTCAACAAATGAAAGGCAATAGCAAGCAGATGCCTTCGGAAGCTTTGCCAGCTATATTTATAAAGAGTGGCTTCGAACAGATAAAAATAGATCTTGCCGATTTACGCTATACAGAAAGCGTTGGTAATTATGTGAAGTTACATTTAAATGAGAAGCCGCCAGTAATGTCCCGTCTTACCACTGCGGAAGCCGAAGCGTTGCTGCCAGCCAACGCATTCCTCCGCGTGCACCGTTCATTTATCGTAGCGAAGGAAAAAATAACAAAGGTTGATAAAAGAAGTGTATGGCTTAAAGAAACAGAAATTCCAATCGGCCCATCCTATCTGACCCAAATTGAAATACTTCTTAAACAATCCTCTTAACTAAAAAGCATCACTATAAAATAACCATCATGTACCTTAAAAAATTAATGACAATAATATTGTCATTAGGATTCGTCTTGCCCGTTTTTTGCCAGCAGGTAAAGCTCAAGACACTCACTTCGGGTTATAATCTCAAAGGAGTGGTCGTTGATACCAGCGCCAATCTACTGCTTAAAGATGCTGTTGTAATCATCCTAAACAGTAGGGATTCTATTATCAGAAAATTTACGCGAGCTCAATCCGATGGTAGTTTCCTGATGAATGATATGTCAGATGGTAACTATATCCTTCATATCTCTTATCCCGGTTATGCGGACTATTCAGAAAAATTCACGCTTGATTCAAGTCAGACAAACAGGGATTTCAGTACGATCGGCCTGATACTAAAGTCCAATCTATTAAGGGAAGTGATTATAAAGGGGACCGCATCGACCATTCGGATAAAAGGAGACACTACAGAGTATAACGCCAAAGCTTATCAATTAGGTCCTAATGCTAAGGTAGAGGATTTGCTGAAAAGGCTACCGGGAATACAAGTAGATAAGGATGGCAGGATTTCGGCTCAGGGCCAAACAATTAACAAGGTACTTGTGGACGGCGAGGAGTTTTTTGGGGATGACCCTACCTTAGTTACACGAAACCTTCGTGCGGATATGGTGGATAAGGTACAGCTATTTGATAAGAAAAGTGATCAGGCAACCCTTACTGGCATGAATGACGGCAAAACCGACAAAACGCTGAATGTAAAATTAAAAGAAGATAAAAAGAGGGGCTATTTTGGAAAAGCTGAGGCTGGAGTTGGAACTGATGATTACTATCGGGGACAGTTGATGTTTAATTCTTTTAGTGCAAGGCAGCGGTTTTCGGTTTACGGCGTAACCGGGAACGAGGGAAAAACAAGCCTGGACTGGCAGGATAACGCTAAATACGCCACTTCGAATATTGACATTTCCACTCCGGGAATGATGATCGATCTTGGCGGTTATGATGAGTTGGAATCTCGAAGTGGCCAGTATGACGGCAAAGGGTTACCTGTCGCCCGTACCGGTGGAGTTCATTATGATAATAAATGGAAAGGTGATACACTCAGCATTAATGTTAACTATAAGATCGGCGCATTGACAGTAGACGGAACGAACAATATTCAAACTCAAAATAACATTCCAACAGGCCGGCTGAATAGTAATACTGATCAAACTTTCCATAACCACGTTTTCCGTCAAAAAATTGATGGTGTTTCTCAAATTAAACCGGACAGTACTTCAAACCTCAAAATTACCTTTAATGGCGGGATTAAAAATACAGAACAAAATAACCACGCTCTTACCACTACTGATAACGAAGTGGGCAATCTTTTAAACAGTAATTTATTGAACAGTTCCTCAAATGCGGATCAACAAAATATGACAACAGGGGTGCTTTATATAAAAAAGTTGAATAAACCCGGTCGAACCTTTTCTTTAAATCTCATTGGATCAATCAACAAGACCAGCGCTACAGGATTGTTAAACTCAAAAATTAACTTTTATTCCAATGGCTCACCGGATAGCACACAATCGGTCAATCAGTTTAAGACTAACGCTACATCCAATAACGCAGTTAATGCCATTCTTAATTACTCTGAGCCCTTGTCAAAAGCCGTTTTAATGGTGTTGAATTATGCGTTCGCCGCTGGCGGTAGTGCGTCTGATCAAAGAACATTCAATAGATCAGCAGATGGGAGCTATAGTTCTTTAGACAGCCTTTACAGCAATAATTTTAAAGTAAAACAATTCTCCAATCAATTGGGCGTCAACTTTAACCTGGTTAAAAATAAAACTATGCTCTCGTTCGGTACCAAAGTAAGTAGTGTTGATTTCCGACAATTGGATATCTACTCAAAAAACAAGCTAAACCGGAACTTTGTCCTTTGGAACCCACAGGTCAATTTACAATACAAGATCTCGCAGCAATCCTCTATTCGAATAAATTACGATGGTAATTCTGTTGAGCCGACTGTTGCACAGTTACAGCCGGTGCTTATCAATAACGATCCCCTGAATATTACCCAGGGAAATCGCGGTTTGAAACCGTCTTTTATCCAACGGGCATTTGTTGGCTACCAGTCATATAATCCTTTAAATGGCCAATTGGTAGGCGTATTTACCGGTTACCAGCTAAATGCCAATCCGGTAGTAAGTAGCCTGATGACTGATTCTGCTGGCAGAACGGTTAACAGGTACATTAATCTGAAAAATAAAACCACCACCAACTTTAACTTCGCTGCCTTTTTTGACCGCAAAATTAAACCGCTTGACCTGAATGCCGGAATCAATCTAAATATTAACGGTAACACCTACTATAATCTCTCCAACAATGAATTGAACCAAACAAACTATACCGTTTATACCTTACAGGCAAGGTTTTCAAAAGCTAAAGCGAACGTGTACGAATTCAACGCCAGTTTGGGACCCACATATACCAGTAGCGGATCATCCTTACAGCAAAACATTAATAATAACGGCAAAGGCTTTACGGGCAACGGGGATTTTACGTTGTACCTGCCTGGTAAATTTCAACTTTCTTCTAATGCCAATTACCAATATAACAGTAAGACAAAAACTTTTGACCAGAATTTTTCCAGGTTAATTATCAATGCCTCTTTAAATAAATTATTCCTCAAAGAACAGACGTTAAAACTTTCTGTTTCCGGTAACGATCTATTGAATCAGAATACAGGGTTTAATCGCAATGTATCCGGCAACCTGATCACACAAAGCAACTATACAACAATTAAGAGATATTTTATGATCTCGTTATCTTATGATTTTAACAAGATTGGGGCCGATAATAAATAAATAAATAATATCATGAAAAAGATAATTTCAACATTTGGCGTCTGGGCTTTTTTAGCCGTTTCATCTTTTGCTCAAAATGTAAGATTTACCCGCTCCGGATTAATCGAGTATAAAAAGACGGTAAATATGTACGCAATCATTCAGCGTAATATCAACAAAGAAAATGAAAGCCTTTTAAAATCGGCTTTTGAAACCTATAAGCAACAGCACCCGCAATTCAAGGAATTGAAAAGTACGTTAGTATTTGTCGGTAATAAAACATTGTTCACACCCGTCGGCGTGAATACCTCCATTACCAGCTTTTTTGATGACCCGCAGATATCGATGCAAAATAATGTTGTTTATTCCGATTTGAACAATAAACAACTAATAAGCAAGCGAAAAGTATTTGATGAAATCTACCTGTTAAAGGATAGTTTGAGAAATATCAAATGGAAATTTACTGATGAAGTTCGGGATATAGCGGGTTATCCTTGTCACCGGGCGAATGGCCTCGTATTAGATTCTGTCTATGTGGTTGCATTCTATACCGATAAAATTCCTGTTTCGGGTGGGCCGGAATCATTTGGAGGCCTGCCGGGGATGATTCTTCAATTGGCTTTACCTCATGAAAATATAAGCTGGATTGCTACTGAAGTAGATGATATTGATTTATCGGTTAATTCAGTTTTGCCGCCGACAGGCGGTACGACAATTAATTTCAAAGAACTGATCAATAAACTTAGGGGCGTTTTTAAAAGCGATGCAAATTATAGATCCGATGAATTAATCCCGTTTTTATTATAACCTGCTCTTGGGATTTAGGAATCGTTTTACCCAACAAATATTAATTTATACAGCGTATAGCTCATTTAAAATCCTCAATTGCGCTATTAAGTGGTTCGAATTATGTCCGGGCTGGGGATCCTGGAACTCGCATCTCTACCGATTCTTTTAATAACAATGGTTTTTTCTTGCATTAAATGTATGTTATCGCTGTTTTAAGGAGTCTTTAGTCATTTAATCAAACCTGTATTAATATCATCAATATTTCAGTTTCGCAGTTTTTCTTCAAACTTCACATGACTAACTAATTGATATTGCTATTTTCATTTGAAGATCTCAAAGAAAGCTTACTTGGCATAATACAAAATGATTTAATACCACCTTTCAACCAACAAATATTTGGATTATAGGCGATTAATAACTTAATTTAACGAACCTATTCCTTTTCAGGATCGTCATAGAAAGGAATATCCAATCTAGTAACAAAAAAAAGATGATAGACTTTCTAAAGGGAGATCTGGCCGAAGCTAGCGCAGACCTGGTGTTGATTCCGCATACAACTACTGGAAATGTTTCTAAGGGTTTTCAGAAAATACTTTTATAAAGAAAACTCGTATAGCTCATTATAGGTATCGGTTAGCTCTTCGTCCACAAACATCTCTACCTTAAATTGAACGATCAAAACAGGAAGCTTTCCCGTTATGCTCTCCGGCGTGTAGGTCATAGCACAGCCGGACCCGCAACTCAATACAAAGGATGATAATTTTGTGTCTTCAGTGGTTTTTACTTGTTTAGTGAGAACGCTCTTTTGGAGTTTTTTATGGTTATTTGAATTCGGCCCTCTATTTCCACTATCACAACCAAACGCGATCATCACAAAAGAAAAAAGCATCAGGACGATACAATTGCTTTTATAACTACACTTCATACGATTCTTTTTAGTTTAAGCATCATTTATAGATCAGATCAAGTAGCTGCCTAAGTGCCTTCTTGATCTCGTCTTGTCCGGCCGGTTGTTGGATATCAATTCCACAAAAGGTATTTTCCTGCATTTTGGCATGTAAGGTGAGATAATAAACACCACCCATGAGTAAGGCGTATACTGCCCGGAAGTTCACTTTGCTATCGGCGAATCGCTTATCGAAAACCTCACTCAATACGATCTCTCCCACATTTTCACGCTTCAGATCAAGTTCCTTTAACATGGCCGACTTTTCGCTTAGTCCCCACGTAATAATGCGGCGCATTTCCTCATTGCCGATCAAGCTGTCCAACTGATCTTGCAGTACACCATACGCAAGCGCTTTACCGGCGTCTTCCCTGGCTGCCTGGACAATACTTTCAACATCCTTGGGTTCCATCTTCCAATAATCTTTGTTGTTCAGGTATTCATTTACCAGTCCCTCCAAATCACCAAAGTAATCATAGATCAGCCGCCTGTCCACCTTAGCTTCCTTAGCCACACTGCTCGCGCTTAAACCCGCAAAACCCTTCTTCTTTAATATCTTTCCGAGCGCATTTATCAATGTCGCCTTAGTCCGTTCCTTATTTCGAACGGGGCCGTTGGTGATCTTTCTTGTCATTTACTTGAGCTTTGGTTTTAAGGAGGTATCCTCTTCTGAATTCCAGAAAGGACCAGGTTGTGATCAATGGATATGCTATGGCAGCGATCGTAGCTTTTGTCATAATGCCGCTATGGTAACTATCCGTTAGTGAAATGATTAACATTATAGCTATAAGTATCGGTGTGCCGGAAAAAGTAAGCCATGAGAGGAATTTGTTCTCTCGTATTTTTTTGAAGCGATTCAAAAATATGGCAAAAGAACCGAGTACCAATGCTGCAATGTAAAACAATGAGAAACCAAGGTTCAACAAAATGTCGAGGATGTCTAATATAAATGATGATAAGCCTTCGCCGGTGTCTGATGTATTTATAATGGCAATTCTGTAAGCAATGTAAATTGCGACCGCTGACGTTAGGTTGAGTAACCAGTACTTAAATACAAGACGTTTCACATCCATAGTTAATATTCCTAGCTTATATTACTTGCTTAACCTTTTTTAATCAAATGCAATCAATTTGTCCTCCGGCAGATTATACTCGTACAGTTTATCAGATTCTTCATCAACGTACAACCATTGAACGATACTAGCTCCGTTTGGTCCGACCGGGGCAATGCCGATCACCGTGTAATCACGATCATCCCTTGTTTTTGACTCAATGGAATAGGTTAATTCATCCTTACTGTTTACTGCCAGTCGCAATAAGGGATTCGTGGTTTGGGTTAAATAATACTCCACTATTAAGTAAACTTTATCCAGATAGGATGAAGTAAATTCTTCATTGGTAGCCCAGGTATATTTCAGCTTCCTGCCATAGGTTTTTCTAAACCGGGAAACTGGTCCGTCGGCTGCTTTTTTCAGGTCAAGTAATATATCCGCCGGCATTTTGGAATCATTATCGCCGGGAACAGTGATGGAGTCTCTTTTCCATCTTACCTGTACCAGATCTCCCCGGTTTATGTTTCTGTTGTCTTCTATGTCGTTAATGAAACTGAATATACTGTCTCCCTTTCTCGCCAGTATCTGGAAATAATCGCCGTCATCAAGATACTCAACAAAGGTCATTTGGTCTATGTGCGCACGTTGCACACTCTTGTGTTTTAGTTTATCGTTTGGTTTTACAATGGGGGCCGATTTCGTTAATTTTTCTTTCTCCCTTGTTTTTAAATCGCATGCTGAAAGCGTGCACAAGTTCAATATGATTAGCTTAATTAACGTTCTATTCATCGCTTAATACAAGTTATTTGATCAAATAAAGCTTTTTGTCGTTATTCGTAAATAAAGCATATGCCAGTTGCGGGTTGGTATAATACATATAGGCATCAATATGATTTGGAGGCTGCTTTTTATTCTTACTAAGTGTACCAATATTATTTCCATTTATTTCAATGCTACTCTGGTGCCACTCCTGTTCCAGGTACATAAACTCCTTTAATTTTAATGTGTCTGTTTTGTATATCACATCTGTAAAAAGATTTCCGTGAAAAAGCATTACATCAAAAGGTGCGGCATTACCACCGCCTCCAGAAAATCGGACTTTCTCGAATTTTAACTTTTGAAAGTAGCGGTACCTTATCTCAGGTGTTTTTATAATCTCTTTATCGCTGCTTACTTTGGTAATGATATGTTTAAAAAGATCGTTTAAAAGGAGTTTTTCTGTATAGGAATAAGGAAAATCCTTGTCTGTATCCAATGTCGTAAAAAACCGGAAGCAATTATCATTGACGAAATACGTCAGGACGGTATAGGTTTCCATGGTTGGTACAGCCTGGATCTCACCATCAGCCGCTGGTTTAATAGGCTCCGGGGTCTTAGTTTCATAATCGACATACACAGCTGTAGATTTTTCCTTAACAACCTTAAGTTGCTCCTGTTGCTTTTTCAGATCCCAATCAAGTCGTTCGTTTTGCAGGGGGATATTAACAGCTTCTTTATTTCCGTCAAAGCCCCATTTATAATATTGATGGTACTTTCTATCAATAATATATCCTTTGACAAAGGCAATATCTGTCTGTCTGCATTTCAACGTTAAAGAGTCAATTAAAACTCCGTCCCTGCTGATCTTATAAAACGAGTTCGTCTTTTTTTCCGGAACCGTATAGACGATCACCTCGTTGTTTGGCGTTAAAAAGGTCTTTATATCCTCCGTGCTTTCCAGCAATAGTGTCATCGACACTTTTCCCGCTTTGATAACATTTGAGCTGTCAATTGATGTGTAATGCAAAAATTCTTTTGGCAGGTCGTCTGATACGGTTTGCTGGTTTTTGAAAAACTGAAAGCCGACGAAGGTCAACAGACCAATAATGGTAACCGTACAAAATCCGTATAACATCTTCATGATCCTTTCTATTTTAGCAAATGACTGAGTAGGTTTCGTCATTTCTTACCTATTGTATAAACTTTTTATCAGGCAGAATGTTCATAATATATCACAATGTAGTGATTTAATTATAACAGGTACCACAGGCGGTATGCACATCGTTAAGTTTTTTCCAAAGGAGCGAATCAGTGGTCGAAGCCGGCTTATCTTATCAGCATTGTTCAGATTACCAGGCATATTTGTAAGCTTTCTGTTTTGTTTGTCCATAGTGTCCTGCGGTGGAAATCCCGTTGATACATCAAGAAAAACTAAACAAACGCAAGACAGCTTAAAAGACGTTCAGAAAAGGGTATCACGATCCCAACAGGATAGCCGGAAAGCTCAGAACGGTAACACAGTCATAGAAGTTATGGCTGAAAAAGACATCCTCCTGAACGGGAGACTCAAACGTTATTTCACTTTAAATGAGTTTACGTCGGTACTCGGTAAACCGGACAGTTCGCAACTACTAAGCGACATAGAACCCTGTACAAATATTTTTCAGGAAGCCGATGGTTCAGTGGATCCTGAGGTGAAGTATCTTTATAAGAATGGTTCGAGGTTTGAATGTTCGCAGCGTAAAGTTGCTATTGACGAGATAAGATTTGAAAAAGGTGATTTTTTAGTTTTTAAGAACCACACGCTTAATAAAAATACAACAATGGCCGATCTACGCAGGATATTTCCTAACGCTGCTAAACATATCGGCATAATGGATGTAGCCGGTGAGGGCAAACTGCAGGTGTTGCAGTTGAGAGAAGATGATGACAATGTGTCTGACGGGCACATTAACCTTTTCATTAAGAATGGAAAACTATATTTTATGCATTGGTGGTTTCCGTGTTAGAACCCAATAAACTATTTGATTGCTGACCATATGATCGGAAAAATTTTTAGCACTGTAGTTTATTTAGTTATGCTTACAGCCATCGCTAATGCCAAGTCGTTTGAATTGGCATCTGTTGAAGAGAGTAAACCATTTAGCTTGCGCATTTATTGCACCGATGAAGGAAAAGCAGCCCTAGTTCAGTATAAGGGCAAAACCGGCTATTTAGCTTTAAGGCTAAAAAAGTTCACAACCAGCGTGCTAACAAATACAAATAAGCTGCCTGAAGGATATTATTATGAGTGGGATGAATTGATGAATGGAAAGATTACGGGGAGCTATGGGGTAGTAGAACAATCAGGCAAGATAACAGACGCCTGGTACGTGCGTAATAAAGATGGCAGGCGGTTTAAATTGACAGGGTCTGCTAAAAATGACTCACCCGACGAAATTCAAAAATATCTCCTCCACAACGTACTCATCACTTTTGCTTGGACGAGTGCAGATGATCAATTCATGTTTACTTATCCGGATGGTAAGGTCATCACACCTAATTTCCTTTCACTGGATGCGCCGGACGCAAGGAGATCATGTTATATCAAAGATTACAATTTTGATGGCTATGACGACGTAGCATTTTCGGTTCCGGATGCCGGCATGGGTGTTTATCAAACCTTTAACATCTGGCTGTATGATCCCTCAACAAAACGTTTTAAGGAATTGCAGGAAAGTAAGGACGCCCGCGCAAAATGTTCATGTCTTTGTGATGTAACGCTGAATCCCAAGGAAAAACTTTTGTACACCGCTTGCCGGGGCGGCGCTAGTTGGTGGCAGGATATTTACCGCATAAATAAAAATAACCAATTGATCTGGCTACGCTCTTCAGAGAAAAGATAAAGCCTTATGAACAGAATGAAAAAGCCCTTAGCCGACATCTTATACATTTCAACAACGTGCTTACTTTTACTCATTTCATGCGGAAAGCGGGAATACAAGGGGTACATTTATGACAACGAAAAGCATGTCCCATTAAAGGGTGTTATCGTGAAATATCACGGCCAACAAGTTAAGTCTGATAAAAATGGATACTTTGTTGTTGAAGATAATGATGCGGTTTCCGATGATATCACCTTTTCTAAAAATGGATACATACCGGACACCTCAGAAACGATCATCATTCATTCGGGTGAACAGATGACCGAACGCTTCAGAAACGGCCATGATACCATTTTTCTTTTACCAATACCAAAAGTACAATTACAAAATAATGAGCGAGACTTATCAAAGTCCGCAACCATTAAATGGCCAATTACGTCTCAACAATTTCAAAAGTTTTATAAGAAAAATCCGCAAACCAGGGAATACACTTTGGTAGTTCCTTCGGGATATGACCTCAAAATTTATGCTGATACCGGAACACACTTTCAGGAAAGTCCTTTTGGGTATGAGATAAAACCTGGCGGCCGGTATCTGACAGCAGCTAGATTTCAACTTTCAGGGACGGATTGCAAGATCATCGTTTACAATGTAACCGGCGAGAATGATAGCCCTGTCTTAAATATTCAACTCAACAGCTACAATAAGGAAGGCCAACTACAAGATGCGTTACTTTTGGACAGTCGGTTCATTTTTGAAGTTGAATACTATCGGGATTTTAGGATCGAAGAAACAGGAATTATCAAACTAAAATTACATCAGATTGAACACTACACCTACAATGAGCAGGGCGACATAACAGGATATATAAAAGATCCGCAAGTGGAAAGTTCATCGGTAACTTACCAATTACAAGCCGATAGAAAATTTCGGAAAGTTGATCGTTTAAATGACTAAAACATTTTATTTCCCGAAAAACCGGGCAGTAGCCATGGTGTGATTGCTCAAAAACACCAAAACGGCACCTCAGATCCATACGTGACTTGTAAGTTTATATCAATTAGGAAGATAAGGGATTGCTTCGAGCCCGACCAGGCGCATATTTTTAAATGGCGGAGTAATTATCTTTTGGAGGTTTACTCTATTGCAAGTCGATACCAGAATTAGGTATAATCAAAATAATGAAGTAATGTGGATAATGTTCAGTTATCCTTTATTGATAGCATGTATTGTTCGATCATTCAGCATATCGAACGGATTTGGAAATCGAAGTAGCCAATCAGTTAAAATCTGTTTCTAACCCAGCCTCAGGAGTATAACCATAACTTGCTTTAAACTGCTTTGAAATATCGGATGTAGCTCGCTGCCGGGCCAATTGAACCTTGGAAAGAATGCTGTTCAATTTTTTTTGAGGTTAGTACCATAGGTCACCGAAGGTGAACTCTATGGTACTAAATCCACATCACTTTTGTGCCCTGCTGGCCAAAATAAGCGATTTTGGAGCGGTATGATGTTT
This sequence comes from Mucilaginibacter sp. KACC 22063, assembly GCF_028736115.1. NCBI lineage: Bacteria > Pseudomonadati > Bacteroidota > Sphingobacteriia > Sphingobacteriales > Sphingobacteriaceae > Mucilaginibacter > Mucilaginibacter florum. The sequence goes on from NZ_CP117877.1 coordinate 2,043,544, forward strand.
ATACCATTGGGTTTTAGGTATAGAATAAGAATTTAACTTTTCAGGCAGGAAAGGAGATAGTTGCTTTATTATGCTATTATTTAATTATGACCACGCATATTATTTGAGGTTTTATCGGTCTATTACTTATACTTTTTAAGATATGATTTTTACGTTATCCTAAGTATTGAAGCTACATCTCTCTTCAAAAGCCGAAGCATACTACTATATTTGAGTATGTTGTCAGAAGAACAAAAGCAGCATTTTGCATCACTTCGGGTTGAAATACTTGACTTGGATGTTTGTGTGAACTTTTTCATACGGAAGTATAATCGTTTCGCGTATTTGTGGCAGGAAACCAGCCGGGCATTTATCTTGGAAGAAATGATCGCTTTGCGGTATCTGGAGAATGGCATCATTTTGCATTTGACCAATCTTGACGATGATAGTTCCAAATATTCGTTCCGGGAGGCTTATGCGGTTTACGCCCGCAGCAATATCAGTCCTACAGCTGCCCGGGAATTGAAGGAAACCTTAAAAACGTTTCGAAAAAACTTAAACGAATTAAAAAGCGAGCATCGCAATAAACGCATTGGCCACCTTAATTATGATGAAGACCTGAATTTTGACGAGTTTTTAGACTTTGAAAATCACTTATTGCCTTTGATTTTAGAAGCCAATGAGATCGCCGACAAGCTATGGGGTGAAAAAATCGTGGTTCGCTTTCGCTTGGGCTCAATGGAAGGGACACTCGATTTCAAAGAAAAAATTCAAGAGTTAAAAAGAAATACCAAATTGCTCTCGGGATTTTATTCCAATCGCCTGATGAGCGACTAACTTAATGATCATGGCAGTAACTATCGGAATTATTGCCTATGGCTCTTTGATCGATGAGCCAGGCGAAGAGATCGGACCTTTGATTGTTCTGCGAATTGCGTGTCAGACGCCATTCAGTATCGAATATGCGAGGTTAAGCAGTACCCGCAATGATGCGCCAACGCTCATTCCGGTTGCGGACGGTGGCGCGCCTGTCAACGCACAAATTCTAGTTTTAAAGACTGGTGTGACACTGGAGCAAGCCGAGGATATGTTATGGCGGAGAGAAACTCGCCAAAAAGGCAAAAGCAAACCTTACCCCAGATCTAAGGCACCCGGTAAAAATGCGGTTAGTGTGATACGGGTAGCAAACTTCGAAGGTATTGATCAGGTGATTTATACGTCCATTCCATCCAACATTGGGGTCAATTCGCCGCAGATATTAGCAGGCTTCGCCGTTCAGTCTATTTTAGAAGAGGCGGGCAACAAAGGCCTGGATGGGGTACGGTATCTAAGGAATGCCATCAAAAACGGTATCCAAACACCATTGACCGAAGCCTACGCAGGCGAAATATTTAAGCATACGGTAACAGACAATTTGGATGCAGCCATTGAAAAGCTGGACGCTTTACGGCCGGCACGATTGGCCAGAGCAGCCGCCATGGCTGAATTTGAAAAAGAAGTGATCGAGATCGCTGACCTTATCTGCGAGTACGGCATGAAGAAAACCGTCGCTACGCAGGCCAAAACGTATGAGGAATTTCAGGCCGAAATCAAAGCCAACAAAGACACTTTTATTACCAACGTACACGAGGGTTTCAAATTAGCGCAGGACAAAATTCTGGCTAAAATGTTGGCACTAGAAACGACTGCCGATGCTTTAGACTCGGAATTAAGGACTTTAAACCGCAAAAAAGATAAACCGCGGGTTGATGAGTTGGAAGATCAGCTCACTTTGATTCATCATCAGGAAGCAGTGCTGCGGCATTTGGTTGACACCATTGCCTGGCAACTTATTAAAGGCCAATTGTATATTGCCAGAAGACTTTATCATGGTGTCAAGGGCGAAAAGAAGTTATTGAAATCAAATATTGAGTCGGTCATTGCAGCGGCGAAGGAACTTAACAAAGATCCCTTGGCATTCGCGCTGATCACTGACCTTTCAGCTTATATCCAGGCCGGCGATATTTTAATGACGGACGGTAAAGCTGCATTGCATTTTGTCGAAGTCAAGCAAGGGAAAAAAAATCATGAGATTTTAAAGGTGATGGACGATTTGTTCAAATCTGATAAGTCCATGGAAGAAATTTTCAAGGATACCAAACTCGATAACAAGGGCATTCAACAACTAGACCGTAACCTCAAACAAGTCGGCGAAATGTTTTCCTTGATGGAAATCCTAAGTACGGATAAAGGCAAAGATTCCTCGGGTAAGCCGGTTAGGATCATTACGCCACAAGAAGAAACCCCTTTATTTCGTGACCGCTTGCATGCCTTATATGAACAACTAAAAACGCGCAATATGTGGGCTTACGATGTGATCGAAAAATGTCTGCATGTCGCTTTATATAAAGGCTCCTTCCGGCACCTCGGTCCATTAATTTTAAAATCGCTGGGCGACCATCATGGCGGAAAGTACATAATCGTAGACTTCATATCCATCATCAAATCCTTACACCGACCCTTGCTTTTCCTGCCATTCCCCAAACACTTTCTCTTTGATATTCTATTCGGCCGTATCAAGCTATTTTTTATGCTCGAACTGGAACCGTATATGCAGCTATTTGAAGCATTCGACATGAAAGCCGAATGGTTATCTAAAAAGGAAACAATGAAAACCGTCGAAGGCCAAAAAGACCACGGCGCATTCATCTTTAACCACCAAGCCATCCAAGTCACCCACAACACTACCCAACAAGATTCGGTGATCGCTACCGGACTATTCGGCAAAATGTTCTTCGAACACATCTTACCGTCGTATACGGCCTACACGCAAAGCTATTTTCTGGTCAACGACGAGGGAGCTGAAGCGCCTACTTCCAATAATGATCAAGTAACAAAGTAATCAGACGGACGAGTTGAATTATTAATTGGTTATGCTTTAGTCTCCTTTTCATTTTTTAGCGCGCTGAAGTGACAGTGCGTTACAAAAATGTTTCGGGATTATCAATCAGGGTAGTTGCGTGGGGTTGCGCAACCCTGCTATTTGCCCAGGTCTTTTTTATCTTTTTGAACCGTTTGCAGGATGTGAATGAGTTTGCCTTGAATATGGTCGATACTTTTCGCGTCGGGGTTATCCATATTATTTTTAACGCTGTCAGCGCTGATTTGGTTGGCTTTGCTGGTTTCAAACGCTGCGGCTATAAAGCGGTGAACTTCGGTTTTCGTTTTTTGATCGAATATGTCTTCATCCATGAGCAGGCGGAATAAATAGGACAGTTGTGGTACGGTCAGCTTTGTTTTAAGTTTAGGGAAATTGACGGGTGAAATAATCGTCTGGGCTTCAATAAAGGTCAGCGCTTCGCTCAGGAAATGACCGTAGAAATAGTTATAAAAAGCATAGCGGATCGTAGTCGAAGCCGGGTTCACGCCTGGCTGTAAGCTCTCCTTGAACGTTTCGGGTTCACTGGCCAAGATCTCGTGTAATTCAGCTTTGATAAAAGCATACGGATCAACCGTGTCCCAAACATCAGTCTGATATTGCGTCAGCCAGTCGTCCAGGTCGGCTATGGTAACTTGTGCGTGTTTCAAATGATTTTCACAGTCGAGCGTCAGTCGTTTCAGGTAAGATTTACGCGCAGGTTCGTCCAGTATGATCAGGTTTTCCAGAATCTCCTGCTGAAGATAAGTGAAATGGGTCTTCCAGCGATCAACCGCCGTGATCACTGCTTCGCGGTATGGGTAATTGTAAGTAAAAGACTGTATGAGCACTAAGCCGGTTTTTAACCTTGATACAACGGTAAGGCTTGTTAGTGACCTTAGCAAGAAAATCGCACAGCGTGACAAGCTAAAGGCTACCATTGATAACCTTGATACGTTTACCATCGCCTCAAACGAGGACGGGGATGTAACAGGTACTAACAAATTCTACCGTTGCGAATTAACGATAACAGACGATGAGGGTAACGAGTTCGTGACCAAAAACGCCTACATTATTGATCACGTTGCGCAGTATGTAAATAGCCTTTGCGTTGAAAAGCTGGCAGAGATCGAAGCCGAAATTGTAATTCCCTCTTAAGCTGAAAATAACGCCCTATGTATCAGCGGCACATAGGGCGTTCTAAATTTTTAACCTCAAAAATTTAAGTCATGTTAGAATTATTCATTGAACTAACCAACCAAATATTTTGGTTTGGCTACGCCCAGCAGTTGGCAGTTTCCGACCCTGCATTATATCAATTTGAATTTAACGAGTTTTTGAACGCTTACAGCAATTAGGTTATGCAGGACACCATTTTTTTATTAATCAAAGCGACCATAGCCACCAAGCATAAAAACGTGCATGAGGCTATTGCGGAGTTACAGGGCAAAGCAAAATTATCTATTAGCGACACCAAAAATGTAAAGGTCATTTCTACTCAATTAATGGATTACAAATTAAAATCTTAAACATCATGGCACATAATATCAATTATAACGAGCAGACAGGGATGCCATGCTTTTTCTCTGTTAAACAAAAAGCATGGCACGGGCTAGGGCAGATCGTCAGCGACTACCCCACAAGTGCCGAAGCAATGGGATATGCAGGGTTAAATTTCACCGTTGAAAAACGGCCACTGTTTACCTATGACACCGAAAATTTTACAGCCGACCCCGATAACGAAATCGTTATCCCGGAAATCGAAATACCCGACTATTTTGCTACTGTTCGCACCGACATTGAGCAGCCGTTAGGCATAGTAGGCAAAGATTATGAAGTAGTGCAAAATATTGACGCTTTTAGCTTCTTTGACAGCATTGTTGGCGGTAAAGATGGCATTTTGTACGAAACAGCGGGGGCATTAGGCAAAAACGGGGAACGAATATTTATCACCGCTAAATTACCCGATTATATTAAGGTTGGGCGGGATGACTGCATAGAGAAATATTTGTTTTTAACGACCTCTCACGATACAACGGAGAGTATTACTATTGCCTTTACACCGATTAGAGTAGTTTGTCAGAACACGCTTAACGCTGCTTTAAACAACCATGTGAATTGCATCAAAATAAGGCATACGGCAAGTGCTACCGATAAACTGAAAGAGGCACACAAAATGCTTGGTATCAGCAACCAACTTTCGGTTGAATTGGAAGCGGTTTTTAACCGATGGGTAAGGGTGCGAATTACCGACCCTGTATTAAAGAAGTTGATACAACTTACTATGTCGCCCAACCGGGAAATTTCCGAGGATATCAAAAAAGGTAAGCAGGTAGAATTTACCAGCCAGTTTACCAACATGGTATCGGGCGTTTTTGATTATGCTATGACAAGCCCTGAACAGCAGGAAGATACAAAAGGTACGTTGTTCGGCATGTACAACGCAGTCACCGGCTACTTTCAAAATGTCAAAAATTACCGGGACGACCAAAGTAAACTAAAATCCATTATGCAGGGAACAGGGCTGCAAAAGAACCAAGCGGCCTTTAACCTTTGTACCGACTTTGCCAAGTATGGCACCAACATTTTAAATTAAAATTTAACGGGGGGCTATGCCCCCATAATAAAATCTTGATTATGCTTATCCATCGCCACAATATAGTTTGTATTGCCACCATAAAAGGCGATCAGTTACCCAACATATTTAAAAAGGCTTTAAAGGATGTTACACCCCAATGGGTAACCCCTGATGGTAAAGAGCCTTTTTACCCTGTTTCAGTTTTTAAGGATGAAACTGATAAACAGTTTTCCGAAGGAACGACACAGGTTCGAAAAGCCATCCTTAATTTACTGGAATCACTGGATTGTGATAATATCCAAATTATCGAATAACCTCAATTTAAAGATCATGAAACCATTAAATAAATTCACCAACATAGATAAAGCCAAATTATTACACGAGCTTCTTCCGGAAGAAATAGCACCACTTTTAGACCGCATACAAGCGGTATGCGACGATCTGAAAACCAATCAGGATGAACACCGCCGAACATGTGATTTCGGTTTAATGACCTTTGATATGTGGTTACAATTATCCGAGCAGGTGAATGAGCGAATAAAAAAGTACCGCCCGAATTTGGTTAAAAGCAGTAAAATATTTTCTGAACAGCTTTTTGGCTCATTTGATTATACGGTGATATTCGTCAATGACCGCGTTGTCAAATATGCTGCACACAGTTGCCAAGACGAAAAATTTAAAAAGGCGGTTGACTTATTATTTAATCTTTAATCCTTTGTTATGGCAAATGAAAAGTGTCTATACGACCAATGGTTTGATAATGAGCGATTGAACCTCAATAATTTCACAATAACCTTATTTCAGCTTTTCCAGTATGCAGACGGCGCAAGCCGTCAGATCATACTAAACAACTGGCCGGGATTTTTTATTAATTCGGCAAATATTTGACTTTTAGCCTTAGCGTTCTAAAGCTTAAATAAGTCGCTTTAAGGGTAGGTAGGCTGACACGGAAGCCTACCATTGCCGCTCTTTGATAATGCCTCATATCGCCTTATTTGAGGCCAAAAAGGGCGTTATGCGGCATTGTTAGTGGCGCGCGAAAGGCTTATGATAACTTTTTGTAAGTCAATTTTTAGGAGAACGCAATCCCATTAATTCAATGTTTACAAATGAGTAGATTTAAATCCCACCGTATTTCTTACCGAATTTTGAATCGCAATTTGTTAAGGATTTAGGTCGTTTCAGGCTCATGTGCAATTTTATCAACACTGAAATTCCGATGCGGTCAATTCTAAACCATCCGATCGCAGGCAATTTCGCAAGTAATAAATTTATCCGTTAATTCTTCCTGATCATAATCCGAGGTCAGTTGTTGTTCAAAGCGTCGGACAATGCATATCGCCCACCCATTGTAAATAGAAATAAAAGCGCACCTGATCGACCGGCGGTAATTGTTCCATCGTGATGGTTCCAGCTGGTTAGTCAGACTGATGTTGATATCTTATGTCATCAAATTGGTGCTCGTACTTGGGCTGGTCAGTAAAATACTTGCGCTTGTATTTATCTGCTTTATCGGTTTCGCCTTTTAACAACTGATAAAGGCTATCTTCCGAATTAGAATCAGGATGGCGCTTCGTGTTGGAAAGATCGAATAAGCGACAAAGTAAAGCCGCCACTTTTTTCTTGCTCAAACCCTGATCGCTCAGCCAACCCTTTTTCTCCAGTTCGAGATAAAGTTCTGCCAGGTGTTGCTGTTTACCATGCCACTTTAATTTACTGCCGTCGTTTGTAGCCATCGTGATGACGGATTTACTTTCCACTCCGGTCAGTTCCAGCATGGCAAGGCGGTCCGACAAATACATAATAAAAATATCAGTGATCAGGTCCGAAATTTGCTTGGGTAAACGTATACCTCCCAAATGGGCAACTTGAACGTCATCCTTTTGACGGGTCGTTACATATAAGTTCAATACATTGCGAAGCATCGTGATATTATCATCAACTCCTGCAAACCAATAACAACAGCGGGACCATTTGAGTGCTTTTTTTAGTTCAAACGACAGATTCATCACTTTCTCATGGATCATACTGGAAACTAATTCACGCAGGTCCATATCACTAGTATTGCCGATCATTTGTAACAACATAGTTTCGCTCGTTTTATTGCGAATTGCATGGTATTTATGATAGTTAATAATCTCATCCTGGGGAATATAAATCTCTGCCGCACTCGCTACCACATCGACCGGGAAGCCGATAAAATTATTTCTATATATGTTTTTATAGGTCCGTTCCGTATGGCGGAACTCGACTTTGTGTCGATGATAGCTCAGCGGAATCACATTTTCCTCATCTAGTAATAATTCGTCGATCTTTTCCAGTTGCGCGGAGCAATAACTAAGCGATGTGATCATATATCTTTTTTCAAGCTAAGTTAACTACCTGCGTTGGCCTGGTCAATTACTATCCTCTTACGTAATTAAATATGTCGTCACCAAAGCGTAGTCGCGCTCGTATTTGAAAGACAATCGAATATCCCTTAACTACTGGTCTGTCGCTGTTGGTAGAAGCATGGACAATCGAGGAAAGTCATTTAGTGACATTTTTATGTCGGGGTGGTTTAAGCTTGTAAGCGCGGAAGAGACAGGGAACGTCAAGAAATTTGTCGGTAACCAGCGAAGATGGGCGGAGTGAAAAATTATTTGGTTTACTGAGAATAGGTCAGTTTACTGTTCCCCGGTTAACCACTTTGATGTTTTTAAATTCGAACGTAACCGCATTTGCAAAATTATTTTCGGCAAGCTTTTGATAAAATTGTCTGAATTCAACGAGTGCAGGTGTTGTGGGCCCCTCATATTTATCCAGAAATTCTCCAAACGACTCGTAACTGCCGAAGATGGTTTTGATGACACCACTGAAGTACATCTGGTCATCGACGAATGGCGGAAAGTCGATGATCATCGGCAGGAAGGATTCCAGTTGCTTGCCGATGGTTTCGGTCATAACGCGGTTCGCTTCTTCCGGATAAATTGTCTCGCCGCGGTAAGATCCTTCGCCGGTAGGCGTCCAGTCCTTGTAGGAGCATGCATGGTACAGGCGCCACAGATTATAGTCCCAGCCTGCAAAATTACTGACATAACGCCGGAACAGATCAATTACCATAAGCAATCTATCATCCAGATCAATAGGAAAAGCCGGATCGAAGCTTTTATTGAGGTATTCCAGAAACGTACTGTCGAACGTGAAGGGATAGACGGCGTCGCTGAAAAGATCCTGGATAAATGCTGCATAATCTTCCTGCTTCCCGTTATAAAACTTTTTAGAAAGCCTTTGTCTGTCGTCTCTGAGCAAATTGGCGAGCTGGCGGTCCTCATAGCCAAACTGGCTATTGTTGTCTGACTGCCGGGCAAAATAAAATATGCCGGCGACAACAGTCTCAAATTCTTTCCGGTCCTTGAAATTGCCGAGTTGTAAGAAGCGCCTTAGCACCTCAAAATTCATATTTTTCCGGTTCCATTGATCGATCTGCGCTTTAAAGCTGGTGATGTCTCCTTGTGTGGCTCGGACGAAGTCGGCTTCGGAGAGCTTGCCTTCCAGTAAGCTGTAGGAAAAATAAAGTTCAAAGCGGCTCGGATGTACCACCGACAAATGGCTCCGAAAACGCGCGGTCAGCCGGCTTACGCCAAACAGGCCGTCCAGGAGCGCGACGATCTGACCTATCTCGTACTGTTCGACGGAAAGACGCTCAGCGTTTTGCCTCAGAAACAGCTCAAAAGCACTGTGTTCCTTGCTTAGCCCGAGCATTTTTTCGCTTTCGTCACCGATCGATTTCAACTGGTAACCATTGGTGCTGTTGTGCTTATCTGGGATATAAAGGAATGTGGTCGTGTTCCTGTAAAATGCTTCATAGACCGATGGGAATTTAAGCCTTAGAATCTCCAACCGCACAAACTCGGAGAAGACGACCTCGGTCAGCAATTGGTCAAGGTTGAGCGTAATGCCGTTGTTCAGACGTGTAACATCCCGCAATGTTTCGATCCAGCCCGCAAAATATTGCGGGATGGATGAACCGATGCTGACGATCTCTTTTTCGATGGTCTCATGGTACTCCTGGTGATAATAGACCTTTAACAGGTCGGCCAGTTTGCGCTGTATGATCGCTGGGTTAAAATAGGGCAGGTTTACTTCGATCTGAAATATCTTTTCGAGGAAGTGGGTATGATTGAAAGCGTTCATTGACTTGATCGCGTTCAGCACATAACCTCGGTCGTAGGCAACGATAAAAAAGGTATAGCTGAAATTGGCTGTATTACGGATCAGCCGGATCACCTCGGCGATCTCTTCCTTGTCGAGGCGGTCGAGGTCATCGATATAAATTATGATCTTTCGCCCGATGGCCTTTATTTCTTTATTGATCTGCTCGTAGAGATCATTGAGTGAACTCCCGGGTACGATAACACTTTTCAATTCTTTGGCAACTTTCCCCAAGCCCTCGCTGTGTAAATTGATCAGCTTATCCGTATAGTTATCAAGCAGGCGCGGCAACTGAGAATGGTAGGGCCGGATGGCGCGCCGGACCGTTTCAAAAAAATCCTTGATGATGGATTTAGGGCTTAGCGAGTTCCAGGGATCAAAATCGATTACGATAATTTCCACATCGGTCATGTGTCGCTTCAACAAATCAAAAAAAGAGGTCTTACCGCTGCCCCAGCGCCCGTTTATGCCGACGGCGATGGCGGTTTCAGGATTCGTCTGTAAAATACGGGATGACAGTGTCCGGACATAGGGTTCGTAACCCAGCAGGTCAGGCTTGTTTTTGCCCAGCGAGCCGTCGTCATGAAAACCCTGCGCCTGTTCGATTTTTTTCGCAGGCAGTGACTGCCGAAGCAGCAACATGCCATTGAGAAGAACGATCTCAAAAATAAGGTCGGTGTAATAAAATACTGTGAAACCTTTGAGCGGTTGAAGCTGCCAAACCGTTTGATGATTACGGTAGAACAAGTAAATAGCCATAAGGATGACCTGCAAGGTAAATGCTTTGCCAGAGGGTACAAAGCGGTTGGCCCTAGAAATAAACAGCAAAAGCGCATATCCTGCCACCAGGAAGAAAAGAGCATTGTTGATATTGGTTGAACCGATCTTAGAAAGCAATGGCTTCACAACAAGTAAGCTTAGAAACTCCTCGATCGAATGGTGTAGCAGGATAAAGATCAGCAGCGGCAGGGCATAGCCGATGAGGCATTGATGGGTGAGCAGCTTGCGCAGCCGGATCAGCCAGTTTTCGTTCGTTGTTTTTAAATTGTCCTGAGGCATTAGGTATCGCAGCCTGTTATGGCCACCTAAAGGTAGGGATTATATTTCCTTGAGCGATTGTTTGAGCTTGACAAAATCAACAACCCGAACTGTCGTGGGGCCGCTTAACAAATTCGCGGGGATCTTGGTAAGATAAGAGGAAGCGATCCGCAGCCCTGCTGTTCCCGCCGTCGCCCGCCTACCTAGCATCCTCCGAAGTAATTCCTTCGCGGTCGCGAGTGTGATCCTGCCAATTCCCGGTAGACTATGCCTGATGCAATCAGGGACTTTACGTGTTACCGCAAAGCCGTTGAAGATTCAACTTTTCATACTATTTATCCGACGGCTTTGTCCTTAATGAAACTGGAGCTAAACTGTCGAGAAATTCAATGATATAGAGAAGGTCAGGACGAAATTGATCAGTCGTTCAACGACCATTTATTCAAAAATATTTACTACTCGACAACTGATCAACAGTGTTCTTAAGATACGACGCTTCTGGTTATAGATATTTATCACTCGGATTAGTATGATCTGATGTTTCGACTTGCTCTCCGCAGCCATTGTCAGACGATTTTCCGTAGTTTGAAAAACCATTAGTTCCTGTAAGTCAGTCTATTTGATTTTATAGGTGAATTATTCTCCGCATGCCTACGCGATATTTGAAAATTAATCTATGAATTGTCTGATAGAACCCGAGCGGATGACATTTCTCTGTTGTCTTGTACCATAAAATGTAGTTGTTTAATAAGGTTTTTGGAATTGAATCCTATTGCATAATTGGCACCGGGGTAAAACTAAGGATCTGGTGTTTACCAGACCCCCTCCACAGGCAGTGTATATTCTGCTCGTAGCTATTACCCACCATATCTTGGAAGTGGAAAGTAAGTTGAATTGGGAACATCCACATATAACCGTGTTGTTTTTTAGTAATCAAAACATCAATCAAATTCGCGCCACCGGCTCCTACGTATTGGAAATTCCCTGCCAAATGGGTCCATTCCAATTTCTCGGCTATGTCTGAAGCCACTGTTAACTTAACATTTTTACATTCATGTTTTTTCAGACCAAATCCAATAGAGACTAGCATGTGATTTGGATCGGACGGCTGGTTTGGTTGATCTTCTAATATTTCTGCATAAAATACCGGGAGGGTTTCCTGCCGATAGCGCTCATTTTCGATATCAGTAATTCTAAGCTGCATTCGCTGAACTTCCAACTGAGATCTGAACGTGCGGTATATAAAGTAGAGGGTGGCTGTAGTAACGATAATATAGACCCAGTCTGAAACCGAACCCCATACGTCTGGGGAGAAAGGGCCAAAATGATTGATATTCATTTGAATAGATTGTAGGTCAATAGTAAAATATTTGAATGGGCTAGGTTTATTTACTTTGAATTTCTATGTAAGGCCAATGATTACTACCAGGTGTCATGCACTAATACCGGACAGTTTACTCAGTCGAATCCAGTTGACTAAGACTACTTTGAACCTTCCACGTATAAGAAACTGCTGCCCGAATTCCGTTGTGGGCTTTCATACCGTGGTTTGGTTAATGGCTTTATAAACTCCTTTATTACCTTTTCATCTACACCCGGCACATCGTTCATGGTGGAATGCCCGGCTCCCTTCACCAAAACAAAATTGGCATTGGGCATTAATGAAGCGTAATAGCGCACATTTTGCGTGCGCGCGGCATCATATTCGCCAGAAATCAGCAGGGCAGGGGCCAAAATACGCTTAAGGTCTGCTATGCGATTGTAATGCGCCAGCGTACCGTCAGCAATGAATTCGCTTTTGTCCCACATATGCTTGTATAACTCATTACCAGATTGCGCGATGGCCGAGTCGATGCGTGGAACATGCTGCCCGTGGTTGTAAAAACTGGAGAAATAGGGGTGAAGAGCCTTCGCTTCTTTAACTGAGTCTTGTTTAACACCTTTTTTCATATTTTGGAGTAGTGTTCTTTCTGGCTCGTGCAACGAGACCATCAGCGTATCCGCATCTATTACCCAACGTTTGGTGCTCATACAAGGGCTGCCCAGGATAATTGCTTTAACTTGTTGCGAATGCTTGAAATAATACTCAACCGCCAGCATGGTACCATAAGAATGTCCGTACAGATAAAAGTCCTTAACGCCAAGATGGGCCAACAGGGTTTCGATCTGGGCGACTTGGCTAGCGATAGACATGTTGGCCGTGTCGGTCGTAGCTTCAGACCGGCCGCGGCTCAATTGATCAAAAACGATCACCGGACAATCAGACGCCAGGTCAAATAATGGAGAAAGATAATAGCTTGGAAAACGCGGCCCCCCAATGCAGCAACAACAAAGGCGGCCTATCTGCTGTTTTAGGGTCACTGATCACTTTATACCAAATCTCGCCCCCCTTAATAAGAAGGTGACCTTCGTGGCTGCTTAATGTGGTTGAATAATGACAACTGCTTAAGCAAAGGCCCAAGAGTAGCATACCGGGAATCGGTAGGCGTCGTTTGATCGTCAGTAGTATTATGTTAGGGATAAGTAAAGCCAACGATGGCGGTCCACACAGAATATGGAACTGATGTGAACGTAAAGAATTGGCCATAACGGATTAGGATTTTTTTAATAGGATTTGCAAATACACCTAAAATAGAAAATTTTTTAAAAATTTCATATTATCGGCGTTCGTTGCTCGACTCATCCTTTCAATCCATATTGATGAATAAGCGGCTGTCTTCTACGAAAAAGTTGTCATGCTGCAACACTTCGCAGCGAGCTATATTGGCTGATAAAATGATAATTATGTATCTTTGTAGAAGATTTACAGAGGTAAAATAGAAAGAGCGACTTCTATGGCGTTCGATTATCTTAAAGAAGTTAATTGACTGTATTACAGCAAGATACAACGGTTGGTTCAAATCCCTCCCTCACCGCAACTAATATCATCAAAAACAAACAAAAGCCTGTAAATCAATAGTTTACAGGCTTTTTGTTTTTCGTCAATTCCCCAAAAAACATCAAAATTGCCCAATATTTTGTGGCAAAATCATGGCAATAAATTATTGAAAAATAATGCTGACTGTAAAAGACATCCATTGTCCGAACAACCATTTGAATCATCGCTTTAACTGTATAAATATCATCAGGAATAGACCGCCTGATTTTTTCATTTTCACTTTCAAGAAAGTATCGTAGTTCAGCTAAATCATTCATTACCTAAATATATGACCATTGCGGCTAAACTCAATTCATCATGGAGCGATTTTTAGTTGAAAAGTGGGATGTGGTTTGAATTATGGAAATTTGCTTCCCTTATTTTCACTTCTTTGAACTACCACATAGTTAACTATTTACTTGGTGCATGAAGTAAGCCAAAGGCAAGGCTAAGAATCGTTTACAATCGTTAAAAGAAAAAGAAAGGTATCTGTATTTTCCTGTAAATATCTGATAAGACAACTGTAGCAAGTATTTAAGAAGGACTAATTGATTCGAGAATTTGAAGAAGTCCGAATCGGTAGTTTTCATCATCTTGAAATCTCAACGTTTAGACTATCCGAACTTAAATTGATTTTAAGGAGATTCGAAAAGTTAACTTTTAAAATCGGGCAGTTAAATGACAAGGTTGAGTTTATAAATTAACCATCTGGAACTAACGAATATTTGTTGTTTAATGCAAAAAGGAAATAAAACTCGATGTCTCTAAATAAAGCTTCTGGATGGCCTACAAAACGCTGGCCCCCGGCTTTCGTATATCTGGAAAGAAAATATATCTTGGAATACAATCAAGAGTATTTCTGCGCGTGTCAAATTTAGGTATAAGGAGATCGCTATTTATTTTCTGGAAAAGATGACCACCTTTATCACAAAGAAGTACTTAATTTAATACATTTTTCATATAGCCAATACGTTAATCTGTTTTAATGCTTTTTTTTTCAGAAGTTATTGTTATTCAGTATCTTGTCACAGATTAAATCTAATCAAAATGGACCTGATCCCTATCCGCATTTTTTTAATTTTCAGTTTGTTCTGTGCCTTCGGAAAAAGCATGGCGCAGGAGCTGGTCATCCAGCGGGGTGATCAGGAGTTGTTGGGAAATTATCGGTTCGATGAAAAGGAAGAGCGGATGTTTTCCTGGGGTGTCAACGGGCATTCAGTACGTATGTGGAATGCGGCAAACGGCCGGTTAGCAGATGAATTTTATATGGACAATGCGGGGATGATCATGTCGGTAGCTTTTTCAGACTCAACGGGCCGCTTGGCTTGTGTGAATCTGGGAACTGCTTTGCAGGTATGGGACGTCAGCACACGGGAAAGTGTTTCTGTTCCGCTAACGTTCGGGGATATGTATGTCCAGGTACGCGGTTCGCAGTTCCTGGTGTTTTCGGCCTTTCAGGTCAAATTATTTGATGCACGGAATATGCATTTGATACAAACGATTCCCATAAGAAAGGCCACTCCCGGAGCGATGGTTGGTTCGATCAGGGATATTTATACTTACCGGAATGGTTATGTTATAGTCGCTACGGATTCAGTGGGCGTTTACGACGAAAATTGGGTTTGCCATCAGCGCTGGCCGACAGCAATCGGTGGTTCCAATACTTTTGTAAACCCCCTTGCCTTTGATGAGCGGCGGCATGCTTTGGTTTTGTACGATATGAACCAGCACGATTTCGCCTTGCTTGATGTGGATAAGGGGACTTTGTCCTATAAAAAGAATCTGGGCGTGCTATCGGGCGCTTCCTTTTGCGGGGACTATATGCTGTTGCTAGAGTCGGTGGGTGGATCGCCGATGTTAATGGATCTGCGGAATGGCAAATTGACCAACCCAGATGCTTTGTTGCCCCAAGGCAGCGGGTTCAGAAAACTCTATGCAAATGATCGATGGCTCGTCTGCAGTCAGCGTTTGTCTATTTTCGGAAGCACCGAAAAAGGCAGGGTGTTGGCTTTTATAGACCCCAATACCCTGCTGGTGAAATTTCAGGATACTGTCGCCACGGATCTGATCGATACTTACGCGGCGGCATTGGGCAGGCGGCATTTTGCATACTCGACCGTGGAGACGAGCACGATTGGCCAAATCAGTCATTCACCGCGTATTTACGACCTGCAATACTTTAACCTGACAGACCCGGTATCCCCTGCGCTCAATACGCTTTCTACAGTATATGAGCGGCAACTACTCCGGCCCGACGGAACGTTAAATCAAAAATTGCAAGTCGATATTTTTAAGAATTTTAATCGTCAAAATGAAATTTCGGGCGTAGTTTTCAGTCCCCAATACCGCTATGCCTTTTACAATGCATTCGGTGACAAATTCCTGAAAAAAAGAAATGGGGACAGCTTGATGTTGGTTAAAAATCTGGGTTGGAACAATCAGTTGGTGGGGATGGCGGCTTTTACGCCGGATGAGCGTTACTTATTGGTTAAAAGGGATTCTGCTGTCGACCTGGTAAGGACGGCGGATGGCAGTGTGGTATTACCTTCGCATAAACTGGAACATCAGATATTTACGGGTTCCCTGTTATGTGATAATGACTATGCCTGGGTCATTGGCGACCCATTTAAGGTAGATCTGCTGGATTTAAAGAAGCTGAACTGGGACTCGCTGAAATTTCCCTGGGGAGTGAGTAGTATGGCGAGGATCGATGCTTTGAACTACATGGC
This sequence comes from Mucilaginibacter sp. KACC 22063, assembly GCF_028736115.1. Lineage (NCBI taxonomy): Bacteria > Pseudomonadati > Bacteroidota > Sphingobacteriia > Sphingobacteriales > Sphingobacteriaceae > Mucilaginibacter > Mucilaginibacter florum. The sequence continues at coordinate 2,059,875 of NZ_CP117877.1, forward strand.
TTGTACGTCGAACGGAATTTATACGGTAAATGTGTCAACACGCGAAATTAAACCGCTGTTGAATAATCACCGGGCGCTGATGATCGCCAGCGATCCTCCGGGGCAAAAGCTCTACGCATTAATGGATGACGGCTCAGTCAGGATCATTGATCTGAAAGAAAAGGGCATCACCAGTCTCTCGGATGGTAGTTCTGCTGCTGATCTGAGTGTTCACTTTAATGAGCAAGGTCCGGGAAATATCATTTTCCAACACTTCTTTTTGAGCGATGACCGGCATTATCTGGTCACGCATACACGGGACAATAAGATTAAGGTATGGGACCTGATCGCCGGTAAAGTAGCATTCCGCAAGCAGTTGGCTGGTGTGAATATCTTGATGTTGGATAGCAAAAAGCATTTGCTGATCGCCCTTACGCAGACATCTTTTGGCTTATCACAGGATGATGTTTGGGTATTTGATCTGTTAAGTGGTGAAACAGTTTTTTCATCTACCGATGAAGTCAGAAAGCTACAGCTACATCCGCCGGCATCAATCAGCGACTTAGTTACCTCTTCAATATCGGTTTCGGGCCAAAATAACACAAAGGAAATGAGCCGGTTTACCTTTAAGCAGATTCGGTTGGATCCGGATTTTCATTACCTGTGGATGACGTCGGGCCAAATGTTGGGTGTGCTGGATCTGCGCAAACCAGCTTTGATGAAATGGTCGCGTTCGGCGAAAGAGTTTTCAATTGACGGTTTCCGGGACTCGCTGGCGATGGTGCGTGCCACCGAATGGTCGGGATTTGTTAATCCGGTAACGAGAGATACCATGAGGATCCCATTCGGCCCTCCTGATTACATTCCTGCCAGCGGTCATTTTCCGGGCTATAGCTATGCGATCATGCAGCGTTATGACAAGGGGGTATTGTATGACTTTAAATTATACAGCGATTCTGCTTCGCGTTTGTTGGTTTCTCACCGTATGGCAACAGAGATCGTTCAGGTTTCGGCTTCGCGGGACGGAAAATATGTGGCAACCTGTACGGACTATGAGCATACTTACCGGGATACGGCTTTCTTGTTCGACGCGGCCAGCGGTAAACAGATTACTGCGTTAGCGGGGCCTTATTACCGAACGTTTTTTACGGCGGATAATAGGTATTGGCTCTGTCTTCAGAACGGACACCCAGCAGGAGTTTATGATATCGCCAATAAAACTTGGAAAATGATCGACATGGACGGGCTCAACGTGGAGCCGATGACCGAAGGGCATTGGGTAAAAAGCGACGGGCGGCTGGTTGACCCTGAAAATGCAAAGGTTTACCAAACGAATCTGGTGGTGATTACGGAAGTGAGCAAAGGGGAAGCTTACGGTTATACTCTTTCGGGCGAGATGGGCACCTATCAGCTCGCTACGAATACCTTTCACAATTTTTCATTCCAGCAGACGGGGGGATTTGCCCAGGCATTGGTCAGTCCCGACAAACGCTACCTGATCAGTTTGGGTGCGGACGGGTTTGTATCCAAATGGGATCTCCAATCAGGTTTAATTGCAAACCAGGCACCCGTAGATTACGATCCGCTGCGGACAATTTATTTTAATACGGATAGTACGTTTGTTGTGACTATAAACGCTTATAAGGCGGTCAGTTATTCGCTGAAATCACTGCACCAGAAATATACGTTCGCGCCCGGTAATAATGGAACTTTGAATTTCTTTCTGAGCGATGGTTCCTACTTTGCTGACAGATCAGATTTAAACCGCTTTTATTTCAATTATAAAGGCGGGCTATTTGGCTACACACAATTCGATATGTATTTCAATCGCCCGGATAAAGTGCTGGCGGCAGCAGATGAACGGGACACAAAACTCATTAGGGCCTATCAGGAAGCGGCACTGAAGCGTCGGGGGAATACGCTTGTGCCCAGTTTTGACCTTACTAAATTTCATGCGCCGGAGATCCGAGTGCTCAATGAAAGATTATTGCCGACAAGGCAGTCTGCCGATACGGTAAGCGTGATAGTTCAAGCGGAAGATACGAGTTTACGTTTAACGGAGCTGAGGGTGAATATTAATGGCAATCCGGTTAGCGCGAATGGATTGGTCCGCTCGGCGGATGGTAAAAAAATGGCAGGCCGGTTGTTGCTGCATCTTGGAGCAGGCCATAACCGGATTGAATTGAGTTGTGTGAACGAAAATGGAGTGGCAAGCTTGGTCAGGACGGTTGAGATCAACTGCGCAGCAGCGCGGCCTGCGCCAAAAACCTACTTTGTGGGCATTGGTCTGAATCATTATCAAAGTCCGCAATTGCAGACCCTGCATTTTTCAGTGAAAGACGTTCATTTAGTAGACACTTTGCTGCATTTGGGCGGTGCTGTGCACACAGCTATCCTTTTTGAAAGTCAGGTCACACCAGCTGCTATCGATTCGCTATTGAAAACTCTTTCAGCAACGGACATCGACGATAAAGTAGTAATTTACTTTTCGGGGCACGGGATTGGTGCGACCTCGGGCTTTTACCTAAGCACCTATAGTGCCGAACCTGCCGCTCCTGCAAATACAGCGTATGACTTTGTCCGCATGGAAAAGTTGCTGGCCGCCATTCCCGCCCGTCAGAAGCTGGTATTAATTGATGCCTGCAACAGCGGCCAAAGCGACCGTACCCTATTAAAAGGAGATCGTTATGCTGCGCTCGATACTTCAGCATATGCATTACCTTTCGACCTGATGCAGGATGTTTTTGCAGATGTCAGCTCCGCTACGGGCGCTGTAGTGGTCTGCGCTTCCCGTTCGACACAATACGCCAACGAGGGTAAGACGAACGGTGTGTTTACGGAATGTTTGAGCCGGGGGATCCGTGAAAAAGCAGCGGACAGCAATGGAGACGGCGATATCTCCGTTGAGGAATTGAAAAATTATCTGCTTACGCAGGTGCCTAAGTCTACAAACAAATCGCAGCACCCGGTTACCCGCGGCGATATCCCGGGGTTGGATTGGCTCTTACTCAAATTGCCTTAAGCCCGGGACGTAGCGATCGACACCATCCATATAGCATTTTCCGTACCAGTCGAAGAGTTCCTGATGAATGTCGTCGAGCATACGCTGCTGATCGTTGTGATAGTATGCTTCGCGCTGATCGGTAAAGCTTCGGGCGATTTCACGAATTTGAGGGCCGGTCAACCACTTGGGCTGAAAAGACTGAAGAAAAAAACGGCGGTATTCCTTTCCTGCCTGCAGATAGCGCACCTGTAATAAATAAGAGCCGGCTTTGAGCTGCGGGATATATAGCGAATCCGGAGTGCGTTTTAAGAGCACGACGGCATTGGTATCACTTGCAGGGCAAATAAAATAGCGGTCGCTCGGATCTATAGTCACCTGTAGGGCATGGAGCGGCAATCCCTGGCCGCTGACGAGCAAAAGGCGCTGGGGTTTACCGGGTTCATCGGTATGGCTGAAAAAATCATTAAGATCAAATGTGCCTTTGTGGGTTGCCTGCTTAACGGTATGGTAATCTTCCATTGCATCACCGATGGTGAGCTGATAAAGCTCTGATGGTTTACTTTTGCGATTAGCCGCAATGCGATGCCCGTTTTTAAATTGAATCAACACGCGCCCGCGCTGCTGGTCGAGTAGCCCGACTTCGGCGTTTCCTTTTCCCTTTAAGGTGTCCTTTATTCCAATGTGCATCCGTAGTGCCACCGGCGTATTTTTGAGCCAAACCTCTCCTGATACGTGGGTAACAATAGCGATTTGTGCGGCGGCGGAGTTATTGAAACCCAGGAATAGCAACGTAGCTAAACAGCTTTGTTGAACAAGGCGGTAAATTTTTCCCATAGTTTTTTTAAGGTACTTAACCATTTTTTATGCTTTTCAATAGCCAATGCAAACCCGGTCAGGTAGGTGGCAATGAAAAAAGTACTGACGACAATTTTGAATAAAAGGGTTGAAATGAGGTTGATTAGAATAACAACGCCCAGCCAGGAGACATACTTGACGATGATATCTTTGATCCAGGGGATCTTCGGCAGGTCTTTCTCGAGTTTTTTCAACCGGCGGTCCATTCGCAGGAACAGAAAAGCGCTTATAAACGAAAAGATCAGGAAAAGAAAGAGTAACCACCTCCAGGTGATGAGCAGAGGCGCATCTTGAAGGCTCAGGAAAATATCCCACAATAATACAGGGCCGGGTATTTTACCAATATAGGTAGTATGCTGGTCGTCGCTTAAGTTGCCGATAACGATGTATTTACCTTTAAGGAACATCATGGCGTCATCTCCCATATTGATCAGTTGATCTAAGTAATAGGTATTGATGGCTTTTTGCCGGGTGCCGTCATCACGAACGATATTGGCCGCGCGGTAATAAAATTCAGGGATAACATAGTTGAAAGACGGATCACCATTGAGCCAGACTACGCCCATTTTACGGGTAAAGCGATTATTAGTCAGTTGTTCAAAAAGCGAAATGGGGAGGCTTTTGAGGCTGTCACCATAAAAGACCGGCATTTTGTAAAACAAGGACCCGCCCATTGCCGAATAAGCTACCGGTGCATAAGGAACCCGGAAAACAGGCGGCGTAAGTTTTTTTTCTTCATCATCAAACAAGGCCGAGGCCATGAGTTTAGGTGTTTTCCGAATAGCGCTGTCCAACGGTTTGTCCATAGAGCTGGTTTCAGTTAGGGCAATATCTAATAAAATGTACCGGTAGTCATTTACGTGGTGATTAAGAATATTGAACAGATAAGCCAATTTGATCCGGTCGGTGATTATTTTTACCGGAGGATGGATAGGCGCAACGGTATCGATCTTTAACGCCGTGTCGGAAACAAGTGCAAGATCGGGTGAAGTATCAATAAATACCACACTGTCGGTTCCTTTTTGATCATGGCGAAAAATATTGTGACGTAAGATGGCGGTCCAGCGTAAAAAGTCTTTTTCATCCGGGCGTGTAAAAGGGATATACTGCAAACCAATGGTCAGCAACACCAGCCACCCTGCATGCAGGAAAATGCGGGCAAATAACCTGTGCCGGTGTCTTTTATTATTGTGATTTTCAGGCATATCGTATGGTCTAAAATACGAATTTATTGCCTTGATCCGACCGTTGTCGAAAACTACTTTAACTTTTTTAGTGCCGGTTGCGTTTTTTGTGATATGAAAAACATAGCAGCTCAGTCAGCATGTTCACGCTTGGCCGAACAAAGAAAAGGACCATAAAAGCCACGCTTAGCTGCATGTCCGATACATAGATAACAAATCCGTGAATGTTCATGTATGGCTCAATTGCAAAAAAACGTTCGAACCTTGCAGCAAGATTAACCATTTTGCAAAACTTTTCAATGTTTTTCATCAGGCCGTTGTTATTTAAGGCTTTTTAGCCTTTATCCGGCGTTCTGTTGCCGTAAGAAGATGAAGGCAACCTGAGATTCGGCTTTGTATAAGGTAGTGTCTTTAAAGAAGACGCCGAATTGCAAATGCTTTCTAGGCGCGAGATTCGAGCTATCGAAAAGCAATATAGCAATGAATTACAGCTTGCTTACCAGCATATGCCGAAAACTATGCTTGGCGACAGTCTTGACTATCGAATTGCAGAACCGGAGGTTCATCGGATAAGGGGTATTGTCGAATCGTGACTAAAGGCTTTTTCTATAGGTAATATTTTTCCTGTCATTTTTTAAATATACGAGAAAATCGAATCGTTTATTGCTAAAATAATTAGTATTTTTATTCATTTTAAAAAGATTATGTGCGGACATGTTGAGATAGGGGTGCAAAAGGATATTAAGATCATTACGCGTGATGGCGAATCATATAAGCCAAAGAATAATGGTGCGGGGAACCCGGGCAGTATTTTGCCCGGTGGTAACGGATGCGATGCCGGGGAAAGTGCAGCAATTCCGTTGGGGTTTGCTGACGTCGGATGATGATAAGATGCATAGTAAGAATAAGCATGCACGGATCGAGTCTTTATTTACGGTGCCGCTTTGGCGGCAGGAAGTCGGACGCAGACATTGCGTGGTGTGGATACAGGCGTTTTTTGAATTTAATAAAGAACGGAATATTACTTACAAAATAGAGCGGCGGGACGGACAGCCTTTTATATCGCGGGATTATGGGATGTGTGGCTGGATATTAAGACGAACGTCCTGCTGCCTACTTTTGTAATGATCACGATGCGACCGAACCGGGCGATGGCAGAGATCCATGACCGGATGCCCGCTATTTTGGAGCGTGGTGATGTGAAGACATGGATCAATGGTGCTTACTCAGGGCCGGAGCGGGTGAACCATTTGCGAAGCAAACCATGTTTACCCGAATATTTGACGATCAGTGTGTATAAAGACGATAATTAATAAAAATTCCCGATCGGCTGATCGGGAATTTTTATTTAGGATATAGGTATGTTTTTTATATCTCTTAACACCGGGACCATATTCAAAGCTTCCCGGATCAGTTTGATCTTACCGTTCTCGGCAACTACCCGGCCCATATAATGCTGGGCATAGTCTTTACCGTTGGCGGCGATGGTCGCGGTGGCTTCGTATTCCCCGAACGCCTGTTCGGGCGTATCGATATGGATCTGGATGTTTTTGAACCTGAAGCCAGGGAATGTTTTGGGCAGGTTCCCCAAAAAATTATACAGTATTTCACGGCCTTCCCAGCGGGCGGGCAAACCAATGCTGGCCAGGTAAGGTAATTCAAATACAGCATCATCGGCGAATAGTTCGATCTGGAAGTCCGGGTTACCGATATTATTCAGGTAATCCAATAATAATTCTTTTGCAGTTTTCATGGTAGTCAGATTAAGCGGTGTATTTGGCCAGCCATTTCTCTTTGATGGCGGCACGGGTCTCGATGAACTCTTTGTCGGTTCCTTGTGCGATGGCGTCAAGTGGCATACGCAGTGGACGTGTGCCTTTGGGCATGTTGACCAATTCCAGGATGCCATCGGCGATGGCTTGCGGGTTCATATCGAATTGCTTCATTTTGCCAAAGAGCGCTGTACCTAAAGCGTTGAAGCGTTCAGTTGCCGCAGTGCCATATTCAGCAACGATCTCTGGTTTGTCGGCATGAACACCGGCTTTCGAGCCATTGTTCATCTCGGTCGGATAAACACCTGGCTGAATGCTGACGTTTTCGATACCGAAATCAATCAATTCGCCCTGTGCACCTTCGGTAATGCTTTCCACGACAAATTTGGAAGCGAAATAAGGGATCATGAAAGGAAGCGTATGACCGCTGGCACCCGAAGTAATATTGATGATTAAACCGTTCTTTTCCTTTCGCATGGCAGGAAGTACGGCCTGGTACGTACGCAAAACCCCATATACGTTGACCTCGAACATATTTCTGAACTGTTCTATTGTATAACCTTCCAGCAAGCCGAAACCTCTGACAGCGGCATTGTTGACCAGTACATCTATCTTCCCGTATTTGGTGAGCACTTGTTCAATGGCTTGTTTAACGGAGTCATCGCTGGTGATATCGATCTCTACGACTTCGATGTTGGGTATGCTGTTTAATTCCTGTGCGACAGCAGCGTTTTTAGTATTGACGTTGCGCATACCCGCGATAACAGAGTGGCCTGCGTTGGCTAAAGTAATAGCGGTTAATTTTCCAAAGCCTGTGCTCGTTCCGGTGATAAAAATTGTTTTTGACATGGTTTCTATTTTTTTATGTTTTGTAAATGTTTCGTTTGAACAATACAAAGGTGCGGTACAAGCAGAACATGCACATTGACATAAAATAAGAAAACAGTTGATCTATATCAATCAGGACCTGTTTCGGGCGGTCTGAGTACGGATGCGGCTGAGCGTTTCAGGTGTCATACCCAGGTAGGAGGCGATCATGCTTTGAGGGATGCGTAAAGCGAAATCCGGATACTTTTTGACGAAGCTGACGTACTTCTCTTCGGCCGTTTGACTAAGTGTGGCGTTGATACGGCTTTGTTGGGTAACAAAGCTTTTATTAAGAATGCTATCGATCATTTGCCTAAAGGTCGGGATGGTTTGGCAGAGCATTTCAAAATTGGCATTAGTGAATAGCACGAGCTCGCTATCTTCGATGGCATCAATGTTAAAGCGGGTTGGTTCGCCGGACAATAGACTTTCGCGTTCTCCTGCCCACCAGTTCTCGATACTGAAGCCGATGATATGCTCAATGCCCTTTTCGTCGACGGAATAAGTGCGCAAGCAGCCAACCGTCACAAAGGCATGATATTTCCAAACATCACCTTCCTGCAACAGGTACTGGCGCTTGCGGATCTTTTTGATGACAGCGACCGAACGGACCTGCTCTTTTTCGGCTTCAGTTAGCTTAACCCGGCTATCAATATATCGTTGGAAAGTTTCATACATCGCACCGCTAAGATAAGAAAATCAAAATTGGACCTTTCAACAAAACAGGATCGTGATTTCCTTCTGACCTTTGGATCATGAAAGCTATCAAAAACATCAAAGTATTGGTAACCGGCGGTAGTGGTTTTGTTGGTATCCATGCCATCCGGCAGTTGTTGGAACAGGATTATCAGGTAAAAACTACGGTTCGCTCGCTCAGCCGGAAAACGGAAATTCTACAGATGCTGCCCGCTTCCGCTCAATTGGAGCTCATCGAAGCCGACCTGACCAAAGATGACAATTGGGATGAGGCGGTCAAAGGTTGTACTTATGTGTTGCATATCGCTTCGCCCATCTTTTTAGCCTTGCCCAAGGATGAAAACGAAATGATCCGCCCCGCTGTGGACGGAACGCTGCGGGTATTAAAGGCCGCCCGCGATGCAGGTGTAAAACGCGTGGTCATGACCTCCAACTTTGGCGCGGTCGGTTACAGCCATAAGGACCCGCAAACACCGATCACCGAAAAGGAATGGACCGATCCGAATGAGAAAGGATTATCTTCCTATAATAAGTCAAAGGTAATGGCGGAACGTGCGGCCTGGGATTTTATCAAGCGCGAAGGTGGGGATTTGGAATTAAGCGTGATCAATCCGGTGGGGATATTTGGGCCCGCGCTTGGACCGGACATGTCCAGTGGTTTTGAATTGGTCAGGGGCTTGATCGACGGCTCGATGAAAGCGATCCCTAAACTCCAGTTAAACATCATTGATGTAAGAGATGTAGCCGATCTGCATATCCGCGCCATGACCAGTCCCGATGCCGCAGGCGAACGTTTCCTGGCTTTAGCCGGAGGTAAGATATCTTTACCGGAGATTGCGGCATTGCTGCAAACTAAAATGCCCGCTATCTCCTCAAAAATATCGAAGCGCGTTTTACCGGACTGGTTAGTACGTATCGCCGGTTTGTTCAACCCTAAAGCCAAAGCGATCGGCTCGATGCTCAGGGCCAGCCGTAATGTGAGCAATGAGAAGGCACGCCGGATTTTGAATTGGGAGCCGATCGCGACCAACGAAGAAGCTATTTTGCTCAGCGTGGAAAGTATGCTTAAATTTGGTCATATCAAATGAAAGTTACGGAGTTAAAGTCCTGTTATATCGGTCCGGAAATATCTCCGGAACAGTTCATCGCTGAGCATTTTTTTCTTTACATCGTTAAAGGAAGAATACATGGTTATGATGGGCAAACTACCGCTACACTTGGTGCAGGGCAGTACGCGCTGGTACGTAAAAATCATTTGGCACGGTATAACAAAGAGCGTACCGACGGCGAGTTTGAAAAGATCGTGATCATATTTGACGAAGCTTTTTTGAAAAGTATCCCGCAGCAATTACCGGAACCGGAACCGGCCAGCTTGGGTACTGCCTTTATCCCTTTGGCTTACAACGAAAGTATACCTCGATTTATGCAAAGCCTTCAACCATATTATGATGGTTTCGGTAAAATAGCGGCGGCGGTAGCTGATGAAAAGCGCGGGGAATTGCTCAATATTTTACTTGATAACTGGCTCGAACTTCGGTCGGTTTTGTGGGATTTTAGTAAACCGGATAAGATCGATCTGGAAGCTTTTATGCAGCGCAATTATAAGTTCAATGCCAGTATCGAACGTTTTGCTTACCTGACCGGTCGTAGCCGTTCTGCTTTTAAAAGAGACTTTAAGGATCTTTTCCAAGAAACCCCCAACCGCTGGCTAACCCGCAAACGGCTTCAGGAAGCTTACTTCCTGATCACCAAAAAGCAGCAAAAACCCAATGCTTTTTATCTCGACCTTGGATTTGAGGATTTGTCCCACTTTTCTTTTGCCTTTAAAAAAGCTTTTGGACAAACACCTACTGAGCTTTGGAAACAAAGCGCAACTTATTCCATCAGTTAAAATTCGCCCGGAATTCTAGGGGCGACATCCTGGGTTTGTTTGTTACCTCCGGCTCCCGACCCGGCAATAGTTTATTGCCTACGGCCAGCGAAAAGGAATTGACTTTCCAAGGTTTGGCGGGTAAACCGACATTGCTATAAACGCCGTTGGTTTTCAGCGTTGCCAGGTAAGGGTTCAGGTCGCTGTTGCTGGCTACAGTATCCAATACAAAGTCGAAACTTTTAAAAGCGGCTTTCATTTGCGTTTCATCTTTTTAAACTTTCCAACGTTCACCGCCTTTTTCAAGGCAACGTCATCTATAGTTGGTCGATATGCAATTTAGAACAAACCCTTTTACCTTTTCGTTCAACGATAAGAAAGGGAGTAATCAAAATGGTTTCCAACTGACTCCGATACCATATGTTTGACCTTTATCGTCAGGGTTAAATCAGAGCGTCCAATTTTAAGGTAGCTCTTTTTATGGGCAAACTAAGTTTACAAGGAAAGACAATGTGGTAATTAACAGGCTTATGCAATATAATGGCTATCATGATCAGATTAAATGGGTAAATTTTGAATCAATGGTATTTAGCCCAGATAAGTACGTCGTCGGGCTGCTGCCGACGACGCAGGTTCGCCCGGATAATTCTATTCAATTGATCCCCAATTTGCCTCAAATGGTCCTTTTGCGATGGGGATTTGCAGTTGTACTTCCGGGAAAGTCTTATTATCATCCATTTGGACACTGTTCATCGGAAGTTTAGCAGGAATTACCGGAATCGGCTGATGTTTTGAACTGATGTTTTTTTTTATTTGTTAACCGTAACTATTTGCCGTCACAAGGCATGATAATAAATTAAGAGTAGCGGTGCTTTTCATAGCCGTGTGAAATATATTTGATCTATTGGTTGGTTCAAAGCTAAAATGCGGATCTGTAAAATAATTGTCGTAAACAGACATTTATTTGTCTTGGTGGGTAATGAGTAACCGATGGAAAAGAAAAGGTAACAAAAACCATTCATTTATACAAAACATCTTGAGAAATTTTCATATCAGTACGTAAAAAATCGATCAAATAGAAAGCAGGAAGTCTGATAGTAATGCAAAGATGTCTGTTTAGGTCAAGTCGTTTAAGCTTTATCTTAATAAATTTGAAATGCCAATATCTTATTAGTCAGCGGGACTAATCATTGTAAACCAAGCTTTAATGATTTTACCTATAAATATCCAATACAACAGTTTCATTCACATTATTTTAACAATTAATAGCATAGCTTAAATCAACATGAAAAGGTACTGCTTTGCCCTCGATCTAAAAGATGATCAAGAAGTAATAAACCGTTATGAATACTGGCACAGGCCAGAAAACTCTTGGCCAGAAGTCAGCCGAAGCTTTATAGATTCGAAAATTATTGAAATGCAAATTTATAGAACAGGTAACAGATTATTTATGATTATGGATACCGCTGACGATTTTTCTTTAGAGTCTAAAGCGAAAATGGACGCGGCTAATCCGAGAGTTCAGGAATGGGAATTGTTGATGGAACAATTTCAACAGCCCCTGCCATGGGCTAAAAAAGAAGAAAAATGGGTGCAGGCCGCCCATATTTTTTCTTTTACCCATGAATTAAACGCATCGCTTTAGTTGTGTTGATGGCCACATTGCTATTGTTATCGTAAAATCCTTTCGACGAAATAAAAATGATGAAAATCAAATTTTTAATACTGACATTATCTGCACTTTACCTCGCTACCAAATCCCTTGCACAAGTAAATGCACCGCATCCGGTTAAACCCCTGCCCAGTGAAAATCAGATGCGCTGGCAGGAAATGGAATATTATGCTTTTTTGCACTTTTCTACTAACACCTTTACCGACCAGGAATGGGGTTCGGGCGCAGATGATCCGAAAATCTTTAATCCTACCAATCTGGATTGCAGGCAATGGGCTCGCGTATGCAAGGAAGCAGGAATGAAAGGAATTATACTGACTGCAAAACACCATTCCGGCTTTTGTTTGTGGCCATCAAAATATACAGCTTATTCGGTGAAAAATTCACCTTGGAAAAACGGCAAAGGAGATATTGTCGGCGATCTGGCCAAAGCGTGTAAAGAGTATGGGCTTAAATTAGGTATTTATTTATCTCCCTGGGACAGAAACAGTGCCTTGTACGGGCGACCTGAATATATTACCTATTTCAGGAATCAATTAAAGGAATTGTTAACGAATTACGGTGATATATTTGAAATATGGTTCGACGGTGCCAATGGTGGGTCAGGCTATTACGGTGGCGCAAATGAAACACGTAAAATTGACGCTAAGACCTACTATGACTGGCAAAACACTTATAAGCTAATTCGTGCATTGCAACCTAAAATTGTTATCTGGAATGATGGCGGCGATCGCGCTGATTTGAGGTGGGTTGGCACCGAATCAGGTTATGTCGGCGAAACTAACTGGAGCCTGCTCAATTCAACGGGGGATGTACCTGAACATATGCTACGTTATGGAGTAGAAAATGGCAATGCTTGGGTGCCAGGCGAAGTGAATACTTCAATCAGGCCGGGATGGTTTTATCACAAAAATGAAGACAATCGTGTCAAAAGCTTATCTGACCTGGTAGACACTTATTATAACTCCATCGGCAGAAATGCGACGCTTTTGTTAAATTTCCCTATCGATACGAGAGGGCTAATCCATGAAAATGACGCACTCAATAGTGCTTTGTTCGCGAAGACCATCAAAAACGCATTTGCTAACAACCTTGCCAGGCAGGCGAAAGTGACCGGATCTAACGTTCGCGGCAAAAGTACGATGTATGCAGCTTCAAACGTGGTCGATCTGAATAAGAATAGTTACTGGACGACCGATGATGGTGTGATCAATGCAAGTCTGTCCCTAATATTTAAGAATCCTGTTCTGATCAATAACTTCTTGGTTCAGGAATATATCAGACTTGGCCAACGTGTAAAAAGATTCAAGGTCGAGGCTATGATCGACGGATCTTGGAAGGAGATTCTTCAGCAAACCACCATAGGTTATAAACGGATCCTCCGGTTTCCAACCATACGTACCCAGGAGCTCAGATTCACCGTCCTGGACGCCAAAGACATTCCCTTGATTTCCAATATCGGAATATTTTATGTAGCTGATCTGCCAACTGTTCCAAAGATCAAAAGGAACAAAAATGGGCTTGTATCGGTGACAGGGAATGACGGGCAAACAATTTATTATACTACAGACGGTAGTAACCCAACGGCGGCTTCCACAAAGTACAACGGCCCGTTTCAAACAGATGGTAAAGTCATTGTTAAGGCAGCTGGCTTCGATAACGGTTTAAAACAACTTGGCCCAGTAGGAGAACAGGATTTTGATATATCACATAAAGATTGGCAGGTGATCGGGGTCAATGATCACCTGGTGAACGCTGTTATTGACGAAGATGCTGCTACCTCCTGGTCCCAACCAGAGTAAGTAAAAATCCCTTCAGAAATTGTAATTGACCTTGGAAATACTGAAAAGCTTACTGGATTTAAATATTTACCTAAACAAGGCACCGATGCGGGGTTGATAAACCGTTATCAGTTCTATGTTTCTAGGGACAACCATGATTGGAAGCTGGTTAGCGAAGGCGAATTTTCCAACATTCAAAATAATCCGGTTTGGCAGACCAAAAAGTTTCCAAGGGAGCAAGCCCGTTTTATAAAGTTACGTGCGTTGGGAAACACCAAAAACAATGATAGCGCTGGTTATGCAGAGATTGATGTTATTACAAGTCAGTAGTTTTTACCTGGCACCGGGATGCAAGATAAGAAGTGGATCATGTTAATATTAAATTTCGCCAGGAAGCAAATTGAGAATTAAAGATGAATTTCTATATAAGACCTATTGCTAAAGTACTGTATTTTTCGGGCTGTTTAATGCTGCTCGTAGTCTCCCAGCAGGTATCAGCACAAAATAAAGCGCTGACCTTATCTGAAAGATCTAAGGAAAACTTTGATGCAAGCTGGCAATTTCATAAAGGTGATATCGCTATCAAGAGGGCTGTAAAAGCAGGTATGCAAGGTGGGTTAGCTGATGCCAATGTTCAATTGCACTTTGTTTGGCGCCTATAACAGTATCACGGGCTATTTTCAAAACGTTCGCAACTTCAAAGACGAGGAAAGCAAGTTCAAAAGCATCATGTATGGTGCTGGCCTGCAAAGGGGGCAGAACGCCTTTGACCTTTGTACTGACTTCGCCAAGAACGGCACCGATGCCCTGATACTCAATTAATGGCAGTATGGCGGGCAAGCTCCGCCATACTTAGATTTTAATAGTTATGAAAGATTTAACGATCTGCTATGAATATGATTTTGCTCTTACCGTCCGAAAGAAAACGGCAAGCTGTATAAAATCATCATATCACCCGGATAGGTATCACATTTAGTACGGCCTTATTTCATGCTTATAGCATCTGAAAAAACGTAAGTGTGAAATACTGGCAATCAATCATGTGAGAGTCAAAACATTGCCTTTGCTTTTGATAAGGAAGGCAATTCTATAAAGGCCAGCTTAGCCGAATACTCCCCCGTAGTTCCTGATGATTTTGATAAGGAACTAAATAGGTTACCTAAAAAACACTAAAATGAAAAATCTAAGAAACTTACCAATACAGATAAAGCCAAATTATTACATAAGCTTTTTCCTGAAGAATTAGCACCACTTTTAGACCGTATACAAGAGGTATGCGATGACCTGAAAACCAATGGCGATGAGTATCGCCGAACATAGGATTTCGGTTTAAGACCTTTGATATGTAGTTACAATTATCCGAGTTGGTGAACGAGCGAATAAAAAAGTATCGCCCGAATCTGGTTAAAAGCAGCAAAGTGTTTTCTGAACAGCTTTTGGCTCATTTGATTATACGGTGATATTTGTCAACGATTGAGTTGTTAAGTATGCGCAGCACACTTGCAAGGACAGGAAATCAAACTGGCGGTTGAGTTATTATTTAATCCTTAATCCTCTTATTATCTTATCGCAAACGAAAGTTTCTAAACGCCCGATGGTTTAATAATAATCAAATGAACTTCAATAAAATTACAATAACTTTATTTCAGCTTTTCCAGTATGCAGACGACGCAAGCCGTCAAATTATAATGAACAAGTGGCCTGAATTTTTATCAGTTCTGGAAATATCTGAATTTTAGCCTTGGTATTTTAAGGCTAAAAAAGCAGTTTTAAAAGCATAGGAGCCGATACAGAATCCCAGCGGCGGTACTCTTTGACAATGTCGCATATCACCTTATTTGAAGCCAAAGGGGGCATTATGAGGCATTGTTTGTTGTTCGTGAAAAAGTTTCATAAACTTCCTGTAAGTGACTATTAAACCTTATTTTCTCCAATCTATTTGATTAAAATTCGGGTGTTAAGGTTGCATAACCATAACTTATTAGAGACGCTAAACCAAGATGGCACATTGAATGGTTTCATTGAAAAAAAATGGCAGGGGGGCAATTGGTAGAAATAGTTAAAGAACTCTTGAAAGTTCTAACGTTAATAGTAGCTCAACAATTATGTCTAGCTTTAACTGAGTTCCAGGACTAATAGTGTAAAATTGAATAGTATTTTTTAAAGAAAATATTATTTATTTTTCGATTAATTTTTTTTTCTCATAAATAAAATATAATATTGAATTATTGTTTCGCTGTAGCTAACAGACTTATCTACACTAAACAGATTTACCTAAACACAAATCATACTTTCCTAAATGAAACCAAAATTCATAATATCAGAATACAGCTAAGTCATCTAGACTACCTTCAGATCTTTTTAAATAGTTTATAGTTCGTGCTCTATATCGCTTTGTCCTTATAGTCTGACATGATATTGGTGCTTGAAAAGCCATAAAAAGAAGTCTTTCGGTTGAACTTAGTTCTTCAAAAAATATTACAAATGATCATTGTAGTGGGTTATGGAAACCCCAGGGGCTTGCAATCCTCTAATTCCACTTTCCGCTTTAGCAATGGAAAGAAAAGTCATTAACGTGTTGCTAAACACTTTTACTAAATTAATTCACGATTTTATGAAAAAAATTTTAATGGGCCTATTTTTCTTAGTAGGAGCAACAACTGTCACCCAAGCAAAAAGTTTCCGTCAGAACATTCAGATCACAACCTCGTGTGGAACTGTTTATTACATTGATCCTACGGGAGCGACTACTGAACAGATTATCGCTACCGCTATTCAGTTAGACGAACAAGATTGCGGCTAAATTATCTAATCAGGAGGGAGCAACGTCCCTCCTGATTATGAGTATTTTTTAATATAATAAACAATGATGAAATACTATTTATTAACTTTCCTTACGGCAGCTTTGTCATTTAGCAGTCTTCGCGCGCAAACAATCGAACACACGAAACTTCAATGTGAGTATAAGCTTGTTTGGGTGAACGACACTACAAGACGTAGTTTAACCAAAGAAGATTTCATGATATTGAAAGTGGGTGATAAGGTGTCTGAATTTTATAGTTACAATACTTATCGTGTAGACTCTGCCTTGCAGGTGGACCTAAAAAAAGGCTTGTCAGCAGTTGAAATTCTGGGAAAACGGGCTTCCTATGGAAAAAAAGGTGTAGATTACCACATATTTAAAAACTATCCATCAGGAATGACGACCGTTTTTGATGTGGTTGGAACTGATCGCTTCAAATATCAGGAGCCTATGGGACAGAAATGGCAAATTCAAGCTGAAAAGGCAACGATTAACGGTTATAAGGCGCAAAAAGCAATCTGCATTTTTAGTGGAAGAAAATATACCGCATGGTTCACCCCTGATGTTCCGGTCGCCACTGGCCCGTGGAAATTTAGTGGACTGCCGGGCTTGATCGTAAAGGTTGAGGATGGTACTGGGGATTTTAAATTTGATTTAATAGGCTTGCATAAGGTTAAGGATGAAACTTTGATCTCACTGCCTCAAAAACCGGCAATATCTACGACAAAAGCTGATTTTCAAAAACTTTTGATAAAATATCACAAAGATCCGGTTGCTTATTTGAATGCGACAGGCCCAGTTAAAATCACTCCTGCTAATGGAAATCAAGGCAAGGGGCGTCCCTACAATCCGATAGAGTTATAGTTGCTATAGATGCGTATCGTTTTCTTTATCCTAATCATTTTATTTTATGCCAGTGTTACATTTTCCCAAATTAATGTAAATGGGTATGTGAAAGAGAAGGATAAAGATATTCGGTTAGAAGGAGCAGTAATTACTATTTTAAGTGCCGATAGCACAATCCTTGGATATGCTACTTCTAATGTCAAAGGGGATTTTAGTATTGAAGTATCTGTCTTTTCAAAAAAATACTTTTTAAAAGCTGCACTGATCGGATACAAGACGCAAATAATAAGCATTTCGAATCCCAATAATATCAGTCTATCGCTTACTGCACAAGTCACTCAGCTGAAAGAAGTATTTGTACGGCCACCAAAAATCATTCAACGACATGATACAATAAGTTATAATGTTTCTTCCTATTCGAATGTTCAGGATAAAAATATCGGAGATGTTTTAAAGAAACTTCCCGGGATTGATGTTCAGGAAGACGGTACTGTACTTTATAACGGCAAAGCCATCAATAAATTCTATATTGAAGGCTTGGACATGCTGGAAAACCGCTATGGATTAGCTGTCAATAACGTCGCACCTCAAGATGTTCAAAGTGTAGAAATTTTAGAAGGGCATCAACCAATAAAAGTACTTAAGAATAGCGTCCTAACGGATCGTGCTGCCTTAAATCTTAAACTTAAAAAGAATTCTAAAGCACGCTGGTTAGGCCATATTGAACTTGATGGGGGCGTAAAGCCCGGTCTTTGGAAAACAGATGCGTTAGCGCTGAAATTTACAGGACAAAGTCAAAACCTAAATCTCGTCCAGTCCAATAATACTGGTGAAAATATAAAAACTCAGTTCAAGTCCCATACGCTCGAGGATTACTTGAATGGGGAGGATAACCAGAGTACCCAAACCAAGTACATAAAGGTAGCTGCCGAAAATGCCCCGATTGCAGATGAGAGATCACTGCTAAATCAAACTTTCGCAGTTTCATCAAATAATCTTAAGCTCTTAAAAAATAATTACCAGATTAAAGCAAACTTCAATTATGTTAACGACAGATTAAGTTCTTTTAAGAACTCCGTTGTTAACTATTATAGCCCCAACTCCCTTGAACAACAAGTCATTGAAAACAGCGTAGGTATTTCCAGGCAGAACCAAGGGAATCTTGATGTCAATGTTAATAAGAATACCGATAAGTTCTATTTTAATAATAAACTTAGTGGTCAGCTACTTTGGGATAATACAAATCTTGTTACAACCGGCACAAATCCTAATCAACAGAAGAGTCAAGTTCCTTATCATTACGTTAATAATGACTTTAATTTTATAAAGTCTTTCAAGAGGACAAGATTAACCATAAATTCCTATAATCATTTTACCATTCAACCAGAGGAACTGGCTTTTAATGTACCTAACGTAAGTAGCCCGGTAATACAACAAGCAAATCACCACGATTTTTTCAGCAATACTAATGTCTCCGTAAACACGAGTTTACATAAATGGGCGATGGAATATCGTGTAGGAGTGAAGGCGACTGTCCAACATCTTATTTCGGAAATTATAAACAATAATACATCACTACCTTTAACGGATTCGCTGACAAATGATATTTCATGGCATTCATTTGATTATTTTGGCAGCGTATCAGGTCAATACGCGAATGATGATCTAAATTTGAAGCTAACTTTACCAGCAAACTTTTACGCAAACGAGCTTATTAATTCATCACGCCCGACCACTACAATTGACAATCGGTTTTATTTAAATCCTGGTTTAAACATCAACTATAAGTTTACGCCTAAGCTTTCACTAAATGCGCGCGCGGAACTGACAAGCCGAATAATCGGCCTGGAGAATCTTAGTGATGGTTATATTTACGAAACTTACAGAAACATTGTTTCGGGTAACAATAACATTAACATTGAACACCGCCAAAACTATGCTCTATCCATAAATTACCGTTCCCCAGTAAGTGCTCTTTTTATGGGTATTTCCGGAACCTATTCTCCAATATCAAACAATTATCTTACTCGCCGTTCTTTTTCTGACTACATTACCATCGAAAGACTAATTCCTTTCAACAATGACAATTCTACTTGGAGTCTGTCCGGCAGAATCAGTAAAGGTATCGACGATATCAACGCGACCGCATCTATCGTTATCACTTATAAAAATTCTACCAATGCTTTATTACAATCATCACAATTAATAAACAGTACAACAAGGTCGATACAAGTCAGTCCCAAGTATGTAATGAGTGTTAATCAATTCTTCAATATCGAATATAATGGCAACTTTAATTCCAGTAATCTTCTAATATCAAACACATCATTAACGGGCGCCTTAATTAGTTTATACCAAAAATTAGAACTAGGTTGGATTATAAACAAGCAGCTAAATATGAAAGCAGGACTCGATCAGGTATATAATCAGCTGACACAAACACAACATCTTTCAGCTTATTTCGCGGATTACAAAGTCCAATGCATCCCAACTAAAAACATTGCATTAGAACTAAATTTTAAAAACCTTTTTAACAGAAAAACTATTGCTTACAATATTATAGAAACGGCTAGCAATACCTCAAACATCTATACTATAAGGCCGTTTAATGTATTAATAGGCGCAAGGTTGAACTTCTAAGATATTCTAGATTTTTGTTATTTTTCCTTGTACCTTAAAATCACCATGGCAACAATTTCATAGACAGGTGAAGCTGAATCAAAATAAAACTTTACTTCAAACTTCACAATTACATTGTACAAAAGGAGGTATCATCCAGCCTTTTATCAATACATCTGTTGCGGCAGCAGTGTGCTACTATTAATTTCGGCATTGCACAAGGAGCCAAAAATCTAAAACTGGGTAACATTAAAGCCAGAAACCGGGCATTGATAGATGCTATACAAAAGAACAATAAAAGTAATATACAGGTAATAGCTAAAAATCTTTAACATGAAGAGCTTATTAATCACTTTGGGTTTGATTTTAGGGATAATAGCTTTTGGCAGCATTCTATATTTTTTTAATAAAAGCCACAGTAACAATGTTGGCGACAATGAAATACAGAAATATATTAACGATAGTGAAAGTATTCAACTAATTATCCCCGAAACCCCACATATCGTTTTTAGCGATATCAAGGGAGATTCAAGAATGTTAGGCTCAGCTTCGTTCCCGGCTTCAAGTGTTTTGTTTTATGATAATTCACATAGAAATATTTTCTGATCCAGTTTATTGATTCTAAGATCAAAGGAGATATCTCCAAGGATTATGATCTTGACTTTAGCACTTTTATAAATGATATAAAATCTGGCGAATAAATTACCGCAACGGTAAATAAAACAGAACTGTCAGATGCCAGCTATGGTACAAAGCAAAAACCTATTCCCGTATTTAAATTTTCGAGGGATGGTAATATAAATTATTAAAACTTTTGAAGTACAACTGATGACCCTGAAGATATTAGACACATTCGTAAATCATATCCCATTGATGTAGGTATATATCTAACTTTGTAAAAAGCCAAGTGGATTTTGAAAAGATGTTTGGTAAGGTGAAGTAATTATTTGGAAACTGAACCTTAATTCATAACTTTGAAGCATAGCATTTGCACTAAAATTCAGTCAAATCTAAAGTGGTGAGTCATTCGGTGAGTCGAATTTTAAAAACTGCTTTTATGATATAAAAACTGCGTAAAATAGAGGACGTCACAAGTTCCTCCCTCACCGCTGGGAAGACTAACAAAATCTAACAAAAGCCTCTAAATTAGCGATTTAGGGGCTTTTTATTTTTCTCCACATCGCTAAAAATCATTTAAAAACACAAAAAAATCGGCGTCATTCGTGTAGTAGTTCACCTAATTGCAGAAAGACGCTGGAAAAGTGACCTAATTATCTGATTTATAAGATGCTAACGATATGGACATCTTGACTTAAGAATGCTTTTTTCGACATTTATTAACCATATAATTAGCGTATTATGTTAGAAAAAAATTTAGGGCTGATGTTCTTTTTAAAACATCCTAAAAACTATGACCAAGGTTACAAATACATTTATCTAAGGCGTTTTTCAAAAGTATGGTTAGCTACATAGCCAGTATAGCCCCGAATTCGGTTGTTTACTCAACTTACTTAAACCAGTAATTTTGCAGGCATATCGCAATAGTGATAGCTTAGAATTTTAGTTAGTTAAGTAAGCGCAGGCATAAGCCGCGCTTGCTTTTTTATCAACTTTATTACGGGATTGCTGATAGCGGTTCTATGATTTTAATGAAAAAGCTTTTTACAAAGCGTATTCAGATCTTCTCCGAAAACATTCTTAGCTATAATAGTTCCGTCTGGCCCTATCATGAAATTAGACGGGATACTTTCTATATGATATTTAGATTCGGTTGGGCCATCAAATTTTGCAAGATCAGATGTCTGTGTCCATTGCAACTTATCCGATATTATCGCTTTTTTCCAGGCTTCGGTATCTGTATCCAATGAAATGCCCAGGATATTTAACCCTTTCGAATGATAGCGATTAAATACTTTTACCACATTAGGATTTTCAGCACGGCAAGGCGGGCACCATGAAGCCCAAAAGTCTAATAAAACAAAACGTCCTTTGTAATCTTCAAGGTTAATTATCTTTCCATGATCATCTTTTATTTCGAAACTGGCTGCTTTGCTTCCTACCGCTGTTGATGCCAACCTCAAAAATTTGTTTTTGAAAGCATCTGCAAAGCTATTCGGATAATTTAGCTTAATCACCTTTGCAAAATCAACCAGCTCTTTTTCATATTTAGTATCATCAAGGGAAGATGCTGCAAACACAGCCGCAAGGCTCTGCATATTGTCTTGCATAAATTGCAGATCCTGGCGATCGGCGGAATCTGAAATTGCCTGCATTACGGGTTCATATTTTTTAAATAAATCTTCGCGATTGGTGCCATTTTTTAATTCGCTTTGAAAAGCATTTATGATGCTTTGTTTCTGCTTTTCAAAATGGTCATCTATTTTGCTTAATATTTGTAGCTTATCTGATTCTGCCGAGCCACTGATTTTATAATTATGGTTGGGGTCTGATAAATTTGTATAGAAATCTATTTTGTCTCCGTTTTGACCAATGATATTAAAGTTGCTATGGTCAATTACCAGTTTGTAAATTTCAGGAAAAGGAGCGGGGTGCTTAAGCTTGAATTGTCCATCTTCTTGAATTGATGCAGAATCTACCACCTTAAAACCAACGGTATCAATTTCGTACAGATAGGTCATTTTATGATGTTGAGCTCCACTTACATGCCCATAAATCACAAAACTGTCTTTGTTGCTTTGGCAGCTGTTAAAAGCCAAAGCAACAACTAAAAAAAGTATTTTATTTGTAAACATTGAAATTGTGCTGAAAGTTGACACTATAATTTTAAGCTTTGATAGTGAGCCTTATGATGCATTTTTATACTAAGCCAGGTATTATTAACTACTTAGCTTAGCATAAAATTCACATCAATTAATTATTTAACGCTTGTTTAATCTGCGCTGATAGTGCGGCATATATCTGCTGGTCATAGTTTATTGTAAAGGCAACATCGCCATTACGCCCGATTATCAAACTTGTTGGCCATGATGAGATTTGGTACAATTTGTCAACCTGAGTTGATGAAGGAAGGATATTGTATTTAAAGGAATGTGTTTTCAAAAACTCCTGTACGTTAGATGTGTCATTAAAAGTAAGTGCCAAGAACACAACGTCTTGATTCTGAAAGTCTGTTACAAGCTTATTTAGTTCCGGCATTTCTGTATTACAAGGCGGGCAGCTGGTGAACCAGAAATTCAGTACAACCACTTTGCCTTTTAATGCGCTCAACTTTACGGTTTTGCCATGCAAATCTTTCAGTGAAAAGTCGATTGCTTGTTTTCCGATCATCTCCTGCATAGCCTGATGTTGTTTGCGGGTACTTTCCTCAAACTGCTTTTCCATTTCTGGCGTTTCACGGACCAAATGCATGATGTGCTTTTTATCATCTTCATCATTATGCTGAAACATTACTTTTCCGTTCCATGCCTTTTTTACACTGTCAAGTTTATAAACAGGTATTTCCCGGCCATCTGGCAAAACGAAACTATTTACCTTTACTTGTGCGTGTGCCATGATGGAAAATAGCATGGCAATAATTAAGCTTGTTTTTGTTTTCATACACAAATTAAGCTACAATAAAAAGCTGGAATGTTAACGTTTACACTATTAATGTTAACTAGTGTTAATGAGCAGGTTTGTTGTAAAATGCAAGAATTATAAACTATTACCTCTTCTCCGCATCGGAATATAATCGGTAATAAATTCAGCCTATCATTAAATTGAGACACCGTAAAATGGTACACAGTGCTGCTTCCTAACGTGGAAGTATGTAATTAAGGGGTTTAAACGGAAAACGTGGTGGCATGATGCCAAGTTAGAGTTATAGGCGTACAAGATAGAGTTGTGAGGGAGATGTTATATCTCTGCTAACTTATATCCCTGTCCACGTACACTTTGTATAACTAATGAGGGTTCATCTTTAAGGAATTTACGCAACCTGGTGATGTAAACATCCATGCTGCGCGCATTAAAACGGTTGTCTTCGCCCCAAAGCTTTAACAGGGCTGTTCTGCGGTCTAATAACCTGTTTTTATTTTGAATCAATAGCAACAAAAGATCAGCTTCGCGCTGCGATAAATAATTTGTCTCTTCTTTATCAATAATTTCCAGGCGCAGAAAATTGAATTGGAGCTGGCCTAACTTAAAAATAGCAGGCTGAGAAACACTAAGGTCTTGGTTTTCGTTCCGCCGTAATAGGGCTTTAATACGCAATATTAATTCTTCCATGCTGAAGGGCTTTTTCATGTAATCGTCTGCGCCCAATTCCAATCCTTTAAGCACGTCCTCTGTTTGCGTTCTTGCCGTTAAAAATATTAATGGTATGCGTTTATCCACCATGCGGATATCCCTTACTAATGTGTATCCATCTTTTTTAGGTAACATTACATCTACAATGCACAGCGCAGGTTTTAATTCGTTAAATAAGCTCCAGCCCTCAACACCATTAGCGGCTGTAGCGACTTCGAACTCCCGGCTTTCCAAAGATTCTTTAATGATAGATGCCAATACGGGTTCATCTTCAATTAATAATATTTGCGTGCTCATCATACAGGAAAAGTAAGTATAAACGTAGTACCTTGGCCTTCTTTGCTTTTCACTTTTATCTTCCCATTTAAAGATTCAACCAAACCCTTAACGTGGCTTAATCCCAATCCGTAACCTTTAACATCGTGTAAATCTCCGTTGTTGACCCGATAATATTTGTCGAAAATATAGGGTAGATCATCAGCGCTTATACCTTTTCCAGTATCACTTACAATAAGTTGCCAATTATCGGACTTATTAATTATCTCAACTGATATATGGGCTTTGGCCCCGGCATACTTCGATGCATTATCAAGCAGATTATTTAAAATGGTTTCGATCTTATAAGGTTCAGTATTCACAACTATTTCGGAACCATTATAGTTAAAATTGATCGCATTACTATCTAACACCTGGAATCGCCCGATCAAATTTTTTATAAGTTCAACCAGATCTACTTGTTGCCTTTTCTTCACACCCAGGCTATGGTCTATCAAGCTGATGTCCATAATGCGTTCCACTTCACCCTCCAACTTATCAATAATGTCTGCATTTATGCCTGTGTAACGGTTTAGTTTTTCAGGATTAGTAGCCACATCAAACCTTGCTATGGCTTCATTAGATGAACGAAGTATGGTTAGGGGAGTTCTTAATTCGTGGGTAATATTGCTGATAAAATCATTTTTCAGCCGGTCGAGTTTTAATTGCCTGCGGATAATAACACTCATATACCACAAGCTACCGGCAGAAAGTAAGATTAATACCAGTGAAACGCTGGCTGGTAACACATTATGCCTGAACATCCATCCACTACTGTCCAGTTTGGCGACAACCAAAACCGGAGACTTATAAAAATCAATTCTTGATGCCACTTCGGTTGGTTTTACTTCTAAAGGTGTTTTTCTTGAAGTTAATTTAACCGGCATTTTGATGCCATTTTTTTTTAGCTCATTTGAATAGATAACTGTTAAGGCTTTCAGGTCAAGCGGTTTATGCATTTGCTGTGTCATGAAACGGGCAATTAGCTCGCGTACATAAGGTTCATGCTGCTTATCAATAGCAACAGTTTTAAATTCAGCATTAAATAACCGTTTGTGTTTAGGCGTATCCAGGTCAAATGCTTCTACACTGGGTGTAGTGCGCATAAATACGGTTAGCGAAGGCTTTTTATAATTAAGTGATGTTGGTAATTCAATTTGCTGTGACTGATATAAGCTGATGCTTTTTTCTAGAGCTTGTACAGCCGTGGTATGGAAGCTACGTTCCGCATTGCTGTAGTTATAATATAGCCAGTAAAGTTGAAATAATACAATGCTGCATACTGCCAGCGTGGCAATTATAAAAGTTATTTGTAGTTTCTGCTTCACGTATTACAAATATAGCTTATATCAATATTCAAATAGCACTTGTTAGTTGAGGTTGCATGTAACGTTTATAAACCACATCAATAAGCCTTTTCAACGGTCATTGATGTGGTTTTATTTAAAATGACATAGGTTATTTCTTTTTAAAAGGAATGCTGTAGCCAATCCTTAATCCAAAGTTTTGTGAGCCTCTTATTTTCGTATAATCTTCGTAACGTACACTGAAATCTAAACCATTTTTTAAGGCAAATCCAACTGATGGTGTCCAAATAAATGAGTTTTCGTAGGACTTGTTCGGGGCACCTATCGCAATACCTGCCTTTGCAGCAACATAGAACCCACTACCAATATCGGCTTTTAAACCAACCAGTATAGGATAGGTATTGTAGGGTTGACCATACGGATATCCATATTTTTCGCGATTTACAAAATCATGCTCAAACAAATGCTCGAAGCCAACACCTGCAGAAGCTGAAAAAACTTTGCTAATCCTGGCCTCAAATCCAAAATCGGCGCCTAAGACCTCATTAAATGTTTGCCTTTTTGCGATACCTCCACTAATGCCAAAAGTCCATTTAAATGGGGTTTGCTGGGCATAAATACGTGAACCCGTTACTGTCATAATGATTGCAAGAATGACAACTGCTTTTTTCATAAATTTTTAGTTTTTATTAATACTATTTGTTGTAAACGGTAGCATTGGCATTGGTGTAAGGTTATGTAATACGATAATATTTATCGGTGCTTACACGGCTTGCTTAGCTCCGTTTTACTTGCGGCAAAGATTCAATCCTTTTTAGCGTGTTAATGTTAACGCAATCTTAAATAGTGTTAACTATTGTTAACCGGCCCATTTCAACTTTACTTCGCTATGTTCCGGCTTTTTGAATAATAAAGAGTAGGATATATAGGATTAACACTTCTTAACACTAATGATTTTCACGTTAACACTTCAGGAAGTGCATGCAGATAGCTTTGCACTTCAATATGACAATCATGAAAAAGATTTTACGGCTTGCCCTATAATAATAAATAAATATGCCAGTTCAACAATTTAGCTTTTTTACAGACGGCTTGATGCCGGGACAGCGTCAGACTACAGATTATACCGTAGACACCAATTTAGATGATGAGTGCTTGTGGGTGCCATTCGGGCCTGGTGTTGCTTTTCAGCCATGCCAATTTAATCTCAGCGGCGGAGGGTTTATAGTCATTCTTCGTGGTGAGCCGGGTGCTCAAATGCCGCCGCATTTTCATTCTACTTCCGTAATCGGCCATACCCTAAGAGGTAACTGGCGATACCTTGAACATGATTGGACAGCCAAACCCGGAACTTTCATTTATGAACCTGCCGGGGAAGCACATACCCTTGTGGTGGAACCTACTGAACCCGAACCTGCCATGATACTTTTTGTGGTTAGAGGAGGCTTTATTTACATTGACAAGATTACCAATGGCAATATGTTAGCTTATGATGATGGCTTTACCATACTTGAAATTGCACGTAAGCATTATGAATCTGTAGGCTTAGACCCTGCATTGCTGGATGCCATGATCCGATAGTTTCAAATCCAATATCCGCGCTTTAACATCATGTATTGCGCGGATATAATTTTTAGGTATTAATTAACGTTCTTCAAGCCATTTCAGGAAAGCTGTCGTTTTATCTTTTCCAACTAACAGCTTTTCTTCTGTCTGCATGGTAAGTTTAACCAGCAGTTTGCGGGCAAAGTAATGTTCTACTTCCTTAATAGCTTTAAAGGCGGTACCAGGTCTGGTTTATTAATCTACATACTGGATCTTACGAATTAATGCGTGATAAACGTCAAGAAGAAAATAGATCAAAAGTATCATTAATAACCTTGCGATTTTTGTCAAAGCAAGAATCGCTAATCAACCTTCATTTTAAAATTGGACAAGGGAAATGTTTAACAATTGTTTAACATTTTTATTGAGGTACTTTAAGGAAACACTCGACAAGAGGAATAATGGATATAAAAAATGACGATTTTAAACAAAATCGCCATTTTTCGTGGAGCCGGAGGGATTTGTGATGCCCTTGTATTGACTTCTAATTCAATATTTATGTGGATTTAAATTCTTACTCACCGAATTACTCACCACTTTTGATAACAGATTAATTGCAAATCTTATAAGATATAAGATACAAAAACGAATTGAGATTTTGAGATAACACCAAAAGTAATTATCATTTTACTGTAGGCTTTTAATGTGATATTTATTCTGTTCAGAATGCAATGGCATTGCAAAGAAATAAATATCTATACAGCAGTTAATTAATTCTTTAACTTTGCAGGGAATGAAATACTTAGCTATCATATTCAGCGTCTACATGACGATCCTTGCCATCCTGCCTTGTCAGGATAGAGAGGATATGATTGCAGGTGTAATGCATGTGACCGTTCAAAAAAGTCATTCTGCTAATGATGAAAGAGGACAGGAAATTTGCCCGCCTTTTTGTACTTGCTCCTGTTGCTCCACAGCCAGGACTTTGACTGCAAAGGTTACTATCAGTATTTTTAACAAATCAATAATACGGGAATATCCCCATTATAGCATACCTGCTATTCAGGATCAGCCAATCAATATCTGGCAACCTCCTCAAATAAGTTAATACGATTTTCTTCAATGTTTTCGCCTGCAATCAACTTTTGTAAGGCCATCCCTTATTCGTGTTAATTTTTACATTTTATGTTTGATAAGATTATCTCGTTCTCTATCAGGAACAAGGTAACCATCGGGATTATGACACTGGTTTTGATACTGGTGGGTATTTATTCCGCAGTCAACCTGCCGGTTGATGCGCAACCCGATATTACCAATAACCAGGTACAGATCATTACACAAGCGCCGAGCCTCGGTGCACAAGAAGTAGAGCAATTTATAACTGCTCCAATAGAACTTTCCATGGCCAATATCGCCGGGATCATTGAAAAACGTTCTATATCCCGTTCCGGTATATCCGTTATCACCATAGTATTTAAGGATAACGTAGATATTTATTGGGCACGGCAACAGGTGAATGCCCAATTAAAAGAAGCTGAAAGTAGCATCCCAACGGGTTTTGGAGAGCCGGTTCTGGCACCGATAACCACAGGCTTAGGGGAAATTTACCAATATGTCATCCATGCTAAAAAAGGCTATGAAAATAAATATAGCGCTACCGATCTGCGGACTTTACAGGATTGGTTAGTCAGGAGACAGTTGGCGGGAACAGTCGGCGTAGCCGAGGTAAGCGGTTGGGGTGGTTATGTTAAACAGTACGAGATCGCACTTGATAATGACAAACTCAATTCATTAGGCCTGACCATTCCTGAAATATACCAGGCGCTGGAAAAGAATAATGAGAACACGGGTGGCTCATACATTGAGCAACAAAGCAACGCCTATTTTATTCGTGGCTTGGGACAGGTTCAAAATCTGGACGATATACGGAAGATCGTTGTAAAGAATAGCAAAGGTTCGCCCATACTCATTCGTGATATAGCTACCGTACAATTTGGAAGTGCAACCCGCTATGGTGCAGTTACCCGTAATGGCGAGGGCGAAGTAGTAGCAGGCGTTACCCTGATGCTGAAAGGAGAAAATTTTAGCCAAGTGATCGGCAATGTGAAAGCACGTATGGTACAGATACAAAAATCTTTGCCAGAAGGTGTCGTGATCGAGCCATTCATTGACCGCACGGAATTGGTCGGCCGCGCTATCGGCACGGTAGAACGCAACTTATTAGAGGGGGCTTTAATCGTCATATTTGTATTGGTCTTGCTTTTAGGTAACCTCCGTGCAGGTTTAGTGGTTGCATCCGTGATTCCCCTGGCGATGCTGTTTGCCTTTTCTATGATGCGCCTGTTCGGAGTTTCCGGCAACCTAATGAGTTTAGGTGCAATAGATTTCGGTTTGATCGTAGATGGTGCGGTGATCATTGTGGAAAGCGTGGTGCATCATATTACCACCGGCAGCTATAAGCAAAAAGGCCTAGAAAAACTTACGGCCGAACAAATGGATGGAGAAGTTCGGGACAGCGCCAGTAAGCTAATGAAATCGGCGGCATTCGGTCAGATCATTATCTTAATCGTTTACCTGCCTTTATTATCCTTAGTGGGTATCGAAGGAAAAATGTTCCGTCCTATGGCACAAACGGTGGCCTTTGCCATTTTAGGCGCGTTTATTCTGTCTCTTACTTATGTTCCAATGGCAAGCGCGTTGTTTCTAAGTAAAAACACTTCGCATAAGCCGAACATTTCTGATCGTATCATCGGGTTCCTGCAAAGGTTCTATCAAAGGGCTTTGGTTGTCATCCTCAAAGCCAAAGTTATAACTGTAACTATCGTATTTATCCTGTTTGGTATATCTATCTGGGCTTTCAGCAAAATGGGCGGTGAATTTATCCCTACGCTGGAAGAAGGGGATCTGACGGTAGAAATATCTATGATGCAGGGCACTTCCTTGACCGAAGTAGTGAAAACCTTTGGCAAGGCGGAGAAAATCCTCAAAGACCAGTTTCCAGAAATTAAGCAGGCGGTTACCCGTATCGGCAGTTCTGAAATACCGACCGATCCCATGCCGATGGAAAAGGGTGATATGATGCTGGCCATGAAGCCAAAAGCGGAATGGAAAACAGCCAAGACCCGCGAAGAAATGACGGAAAAGATGGAAGAAGCATTATCCGTTATCCCCGGCATTAACGTCGAGATCTCACAGCCTATGCAGATGCGCTTTAATGAATTGATGACCGGTATCCGGCAGGACGTGGCTATAAAAATCTATGGTGACGACCTCGACGTATTGGCTACGCAAGCCAACAAGATAGCCAAACTGATCGATCCGGTTAAAGACGTGCGCGAACCTTATGTCGAAAAGGTAAGCGGTTTACCACAGATACAGGTTGCTTATAACCGTGATAAAATGGCACAGTACGGTTTAAATATCAGCGATGTGAATATGATCCTGAAAACCGCTTTCGCCGGAAGCGTAGCAGGAGTCGTATTCGAGGGAGAAAAGCGCTTCGATATGGTAGTTCGTTTAAACCGCGATCTCCGGGAGAATATCTCTGGTGTAGAAAACCTGCTTATCCCTTTACCGTCTGGTAACAAAGTTCCTTTAAGCCAGGTGGCTGATATTTCCTTTAAAGATGCACCGGAACAGGTTTCCCGAGAAGATGGTAAACGTCGCATTTATGTAGGTTTTAATGTAAAAGACCGCGATGTAGAATCAACGGTCAAAGAAATTCAAACCAAGCTGAATAATAGTTTAAAACTGCCATCAGGCTATTACCTAACCTATGGTGGGCAATTCCAGAATTTGCAGGCCGCCAAAGCTCGCTTATCTATTGCTGTACCGGCAGCTTTGCTATTTATCATGATCCTGCTTTATGTAACCTTTCGCTCGGTTAAAGAAAGCTTGCTCATATTCACGGCAGTACCATTGGCTTCAATGGGTGGCGTTGCTGCTTTGTTGTTACGCGGTATGCCTTTTAGTATTTCTGCCGGTGTAGGTTTCATTGCTCTGTTTGGTGTAGCGGTTCTCAACGGCATTGTATTGATCGGTTATTTCAATCAGCTCAAAGAAGAAGGCTGGGACAATATATATGAACGGGTATTAGAGGGTACAAAAACAAGATTACGCCCTGTATTGATGACAGCTTCGGTAGCCTCTTTAGGCTTTTTGCCGATGGCCTTATCATCCAGTGCCGGTGCGGAAGTTCAGAAGCCATTGGCAACCGTGGTAATTGGCGGCTTAATTACAGCTACGTTTTTGACGCTCTTTGTACTTCCTTGTCTTTATTTACTATTCAACCGTAAGGAAACCATACGCATTAAAGTACCGAAAACCTTGATCGCGCTCTTTATGGTTAGCGGCCTATTGTTATTGCAAACCAGTCGCACACAAGCGCAAATCAATCTACCATTGACACTGGATAGCGCTATTGCCAAAGCCCTGCGTAATAACCTGCAAATACGTTCAGCCAGGCTATCAGTAGAAGAAAGTCGCGCTTTGCAAGAATCAGGCACCGATATTCCTAAAACCGACCTAACCGTAACGCAAGACCCAACCAGCGGGGGCAACATGGATAATGCCATCGGCATTACCCAAAATATCGCCTGGCCTGGATTATACAAAAATCAGCGCAAGTTATTGAATCAGCAAACCGTACTTGCAGAGCGGACAGGTGATGTTACCCGCATGGAGATCACCCGAAATGTGCGCAATGCTTTTTATGCTTACCTGCTTAACCGGGAAATGCTGCGCATATTAAACTATCAGGACAGTATTTACAATGGTTTCGTAAAACGCGCCGAGGTCAGGTTAAAGACCGGCGAAACATCCAACCTGGAGCTATTCAGCGCCAAAAACAAGTATCAGGAAGT
The DNA here is from genome assembly GCF_028736115.1 of Mucilaginibacter sp. KACC 22063. Classification (NCBI taxonomy): domain Bacteria; kingdom Pseudomonadati; phylum Bacteroidota; class Sphingobacteriia; order Sphingobacteriales; family Sphingobacteriaceae; genus Mucilaginibacter; species Mucilaginibacter florum. The sequence continues at coordinate 2,092,100 of NZ_CP117877.1, forward strand.
ACAAGCCTTAAAGATCAGCGTACAGGCAGACCTTAAAAGTAACGAACTGGCCTTAAAACAACTGCTGAACACAAATGAACCGCTTGTTATAGCAGAAAGTAAACTACCACTGCTGTTAACCACATCAAATGACACGCTCAATACAAGTCGAAACGCACAGGTGAATGCGGAACTGCAAAACATTGAAGTAGCCAATGCCCGTATTGCTGTAGAAAAGTCCAAAGGAATGCCTGATCTCAAGTTCGGCTATAACCAGCAATTACTGATTTCAGGTTTTAATCCAGCGGGTATTGACCGCAGTTATTCGCCTGGCACTCGCATCGCAGGTATTCAACTCGGTGTCGCTTTGCCGATTTTCAATGGCGCTAATCGCTCACGGATCAAGGCTGAGAAAATTTCCGGCCAGATCGCGCAGGCTAATTACCAAAATGTACAAAGTCAGGTTCGGCTGCAATACGAACAGGAAATGCAGCAATATCAAAAGTACAGGCAAGCAGTGGAATATTACACGAGCAGCGGGTTAAAGCAGGCCGATGAGCAACTACGCATCACGCAGGTTTCCTTTAACCTGGGCGAGATCGGCTATATCGAATATATCCAAAATATATCAGCTGCAGTGCAAACCAAATTAGCCTATATCGAAGCGGTTAGCCGTTTGAACCAATCGGCGATTCAATTACAATATTTAAGAGGAGAATAACATGAAATATCAAGCATATAAACTATATATCGCCGCCTTGCTGATTACAGGGGCACTGCTGGCATCGTGTTCAGGAAATTCGGGTAACAAAGAAAAAGACACCACTAAAACTGAAATTAAAGATAAAGAAAGTGGTTTGGAACTATCTGAAGAACAAATGAAATCAGTGGGCATTACCATCGGCCTTATCGAACAAAAGAACCTGGATGCGGTGGTAAAAGCAAACGGTCAATTGGCCGTGCCGCCGCAAAACAAGGCCGATGTCAGTATTCTGTCCGGTGGTATCATTAGCAATATCAACGTGTTGGAAGGCCAGCAGGTAAAAAAAGGTCAGGTACTGGCGACTATCAAAAATCAGGATTTGATCAAACTACAGCAGGATTATTTGGCCGCCAAAAACAACTTCACCTATGTGCAGGCGGAATATGACCGCCAAACTCAATTGAAAGCCGCTAGTGCAGGTACCGGCAAATCGTTTCAATCTTCCGAAGCTACCTACAATGCCGAGCGTTCACGGCTTACCGCCTACGAAAGCCAATTAAGGCAATTAGGGGTGTCTCCGGGCAGGATCAGCAGCGGTAATATCGTTTCACAGTTCCCGGTCTTATCACCAATCAGTGGTACAGTGGGTACGATAACTGCAAATACCGGCGCTTTCGTTCAGCCGGGCACCTCCATCATGGAAGTAGTAGATAATTCCAAAATACACTGCGACCTGACCGTTTTTGAAAAAGACCTGATGGCTGTAAAGGTTGGTCAAAAAGTGAGTTTTCAGCTGACGAACCAAAATAACCAGGTTATTAACGGAACCATCAATGGCATCAATAAATCATTTGAAAATGAGAGCAAAGGGGTAATTGTTCATGCGGTCATCAACAATAAAGCGCATGAGAACCTGATCCCCGGCATGTATGTCACCGCGCTAATCAGTACAGGCAGCAAACTGACCGATGCGGTACCTGTAGATGCGGTAGTCCGCTCTGAAGGCAAGCAATATATTTTTATCACCTTCACCCATGCCAAAGACGGCAAGACCATTTTCACAAAAACCGAAGTTACAACCGGCGTAGCTGAGTTGGGATATATTCAGATCACACCATTAAGTGCTTTGCCTGCCGGTGTGCAGATCGCTACTAAAGGAGCATTTTATTTAGAGTCAAAATCAGCGGGTAGCGGCGAGTAAGAATAAGTTATGAAAGAATTAGAAAAGCTATTACAGGATAAACAGATCAAGCCAACCGCAATGCGGTTGGTTGTGCTGGATTATTTGCTAAAGCAAACCAGTGCGGTAAGCCTGACGGATATGGAAGTTAGCTTGAAAAAAACAGATAGGGTGACTTTATACCGGACTGTTAAAACTTTTGAAGAACATGGGTTAGTACACCGTGTCGAAGATGGCACAGGTGTTACCAAATTCGCGCTTTGTCAGCCGGACTGTACAGCCAATGGCCACCATGATCTGCACATCCATTTTTATTGTACCAATTGCAAGGAAACCCATTGCCTGCCACGAACCCATATACCGGAGATTATGTTGCCTAACGGCTATAAAAGACGAGAGATCAGCCTATTAGTAAAGGGGTTATGTGCAACATGTAAGCAATAATGCACTACGATTGCATGCGGGGCCTGCTTAATTTTGATAATATCATAATGAATTAGAACCTATGAAAAAGGAACAACATAAAGAAAAAGCCACAGGAACAAAGGAACCGAGGGTTGACATTTCACGGGCAAAAGAAAAAGAAGAAAAGCATCATCATCAGCACAACGAGAATGAGGCCGGGCATGATCACGAACATGGCGGCATCTTTGGTAAGAATACCGAATTGATATTTGCGATCCTTTCCGGCGTTTTTCTGGCATTAGGATTTGGCCTGTCATTCATCCATGCGTTGCCTCCTTTAACCAGCACGATCCTTTATGGTATCGGTTATTTCTTTGGGGGCTTCTTTACTACCAAGGAGGTTTTTGAAGCTATCAGTAAAGGTCAATTTGAAATAGACTTTTTAATGTTGGTCGCTGCTGTTGGTGCGGCTTTTCTCGGCCAATGGGCGGAGGGTGCCTTGTTGTTGTTCCTGTTCAGTTTCGGCCATTCACTGGAACATTATGCTATGGGCAAAGCGACGAAATCCATCGCTGCATTAGCTGATCTTGCTCCAAAGACTGCCATTGTGCGCCGGGATGGAAAAGAAACCGAGGTGCCGATTGAAGAACTCGTTTTAGGAGATACCATCATCATAAAACCTAATAGCAAAATATCTGCTGATTGTGCTGTTGTTAAAGGCGAAAGTAGCGTGAACCAGGCACCGATCACGGGCGAAAGCGTACCCGTAGATAAATCCCCCTTAGCAGATTCTGATAAAGATTATGACGACAAAACGCTTAAAGCTGAAAAACAAGGTGTTCGCCGGTACGATCAACGGTAGCCAGGTTCTCGAAGTTAAAGTAACCAGACTGGCTGCTGATTCTACACTTTCGAGATTGGTAAAATTGGTCAACGACACCGAAGCACAAAAATCGCCCACGCAATTGTTTACCGATAAGCTCCAAAAGTATTACGTTCCTGCTGTACTAATCCTGGTGGTGATCTTGTTATTTGCCTATCTGGTTATTGATGAGCCATTCAGCAAAAGTTTTTACAGGGCAATGGCCGTATTAGTAGCTGCCAGTCCCTGTGCTTTAGCAATCTCAACTCCAAACGCCGTTCTAAGCGCCATAGCCCGCGCAGCTCGAAGCGGGGTACTTATTAAAGGTGGGGCCATTAGAACAATTAGGTGCCTTAACAGCCATTGCTTTTGATAAAACAGGTACGCTTACTGAGGCTAAACCACAATTGACCGGTGTTACAGCTTTAGGCAAACTGTCAGAACATGAAGTTTTAGAGATTGCCATAGCTGTCGAAAAGCTAAGCGATCACCCATTGGCTGCTGCCATTGTTAAAGGTGGATTGGAACGATTAAAGCAAAAAGACATTCCATCTGCTAAAAACCTGCAAGCTGTTACCGGTCATGGGGTTAAAGCAACTATTGGCAGTAAAAAGATTGTCATTGGCAATCGTAGCCTTTTTAAAAAACTCTCTGACGAAATAAATGCACAGGTCGAAAAGCTGGAAAATGAAGGTAATACCACTATGCTAATCGAACAGGATGGCGAGGTCATCGGCATGATCGCCTTGATGGATGTTCCCCGAAAGGAAGCCAAGCAAGCTTTAACGGAATTAAAAGACCTTGGTATTAAGCGGATGATCATGCTTACCGGCGACAATCACCAGGTAGCTCAGGCAGTTGCTAAACAAATAGGAATTACTGATGCTATGGGTGGCCTGCTGCCTGAAGATAAAGTAAAAGCTATTAAAGATCTGATCAAAAAGGAAAAGCAAGTTGCCATGATCGGTGATGGTGTGAATGATGCCCCAGCGATGGCTAAAAGTACTGTGGGTATAGCGATGGGTGCGGCGGGCTCAGATGTGGCTTTGGAAACAGCGGATATTGCTTTAATGGCTGATCGGTTGGATAACCTTCCGTTTGCTATTGGGTTAAGTCGTAAGTCCCGCCGTGTGATAAAACAAAACCTGGTTATTAGTTTGGGCATGGTAGCTGTTTTAATACCACTAACGATTCTGGGTATTTCAGGCATCGGCCCGGCTGTTATCGGACATGAAGGTTCAACACTGGTGGTAGTGTTTAATGGTTTGCGACTTTTGGTTTATAGAAAATCATAAAATTGAATTTGTGGCGTTTAGCCTATACATTTGAATATGCGATTCGTGTCCATCATCTTAGTGGCTTGCATTGTTTTTCTTTCATCTTTCGGAGGAATAGTAAAGCCAGCACAGCCTAAAATGATGGATTGCTGTTAAAAGATGGCAAAAATGTCTTGTCATAAAGGTGAGGCGAAAAACAACAAAGCAGAAGATGGATGCGGCCAACCGAGTTGTGCAATGATGTTGTCCTGCAGTATTTGTGGATTTATACCTGTGGCTAAATTTGTGTTACGAGAATTTCTGATTTATAATAGGTTTTAAAATTGGCAGGAGAGGTGAGTGTGTGGGTATATGGGTTTTCGATAAAGTGCCCTGTTTATCTACTTTAAATAAATGTTAAATTATTTGACAATAAGTAAACATATGTCGATATGTTTACTTATATTGCAGACATAATAATAAAATATAATGCAACAAGGAACAGTAAAATTTTTTAATGAAACAAAAGGTTTCGGATTTATCACACCAGATAACGGTGGAAGCGAGATCTTTGTTCATTCTACAGGCCTGATCGACAATGTTCGCGAGAACAGCGTGGTTAGTTACGAAGTAGAAGAAGGCCGTAAAGGCCCTAACGCAGTAAATGTAAAATTAGCTTAATACACTATAAATCCCTACAGAAGCATCCTCCAGTGGGGGATGCTTTTTTTGTTAACACTTAATCAAAAACATGGGTAGATCCACCGAAACATTTAGTAAAAAAGAGCGAGAAAAGAAAAAGCTCAAAAAACAACAGGAAAAAAGGGAAAAATCCGAAGATCGCAAAGCAAATGCGGTTAAAGGCCAAGGCTTAGCCGATATGATGGCTTATGTTGACGCTAACGGTAACATTACTTCAGTGCCACAAGATCCGGGTAACCGCAAAAAAGTATCTGTAGACGATATTCAGATAAGCACCTCCAAACAGGAAGATATCGAAGTTGAAGTGATAAGGAAAGGCACGGTCACTTTCTTTAATGAATCCAAAGGATTTGGCTTTATTAAAGATCTTCAAAGCCAGGAAAGCATTTTTGTCCACATCAATTCAGTGGATTTTGCTATAAAAGAAAATGATAAAGTCACTTTTGAAATAGAGCCCGGACAAAAGGGGCCAACGGCTGTCAAGGTCACGAAAACTAATTAACAAGGGACATGGATAAACCGATTAGGAACGAAGATCTTAAAGTAGAGTTACGTACACTGACTAAAGACGATTACCTTGGCTTGAAATCTTCGATGATAGAAGCCTATTCGGAATGGGCTGGTGCCTCTTTTTGGGGTGAAAGCCATATTAATAAATTACTGGAACTATTTCCCGAAGGACAAATCTGCATACTGGTCAACGGTGCTATTGCAGGCTGTGCCTTGTCACTGATTGTCGATTATGACCAGTTCGGCGACAATCATACATACGCACAGATCACCGGAAATTATACTTTCTCGACGCATGACGAAAAAGGAGACGTGTTATACGGCATTGATTTTTTTGTTCATCCGGATTACCGGGGTATGCGGATTGGCCGAAGGCTGTATGATGCCCGAAAAGAAATTTGTGAGCGGCATAACCTGCGGGCGATCATTGCTGGTGGCCGTATTCCTAAATATAAAGACTATGCCGAGCAACTGACACCGAAAGCCTACTTGGAAAAGGTGAAGGGCAAAGAAATACACGATCCTACCTTATCTTTTCAGTTGGCAAACGATTTTCACGTCCGTAAGATTCTTAAAGGATATCTGCCAGGTGATACTCAATCGTTGGAATATGCCTCACTATTGGAATGGAATAATATTTATTATAACGAAGTTGCCGCTCACATCAATTCTAAAAAGTCAGTTATCCGTTTGGGGCTGGTGCAATGGCAGATGCGCCCATTTCCGAACATGGAATCTCTGTGTGAGCAGATCGAATTTTTTGTAGACGCGATCAGCGATTACCAAAGCGACTTTGTGCTGTTTCCGGAACTGTTTAACGCGCCGCTAATGACGGCTTATAACCATATGAGTGGTGCCGAAGCTATGCGGGAAATCTCCAATTTTACCATACCGTTGCGTGACAAATTCGTGGAATATGCGATCAGTTATAATATAAATATCATCACCGGTAGTATGCCTTATCTGGAAAATGGTGTATTGCAAAACGTAGGGTATCTTTGTCGCCGCGATGGCTCCTATGAGATCTATCGCAAAATCCATCTGACGCCAGCGGAACAAAGCGCTTGGGGCATGGTAGGCGGCGACCAGATCGCAACCTACGATACGGATTGCGGTAAGATCGGCATCCTGATTTGTTATGATGTAGAATTTCCCGAACTGCCGCGCTTATTGGCAGAGCAGGGGATGCAGATCTTATTTGTGCCTTTCATGACCGATACACAAAACGGTTACACACGTGTGAGGAGTTGCGCGCAGGCAAGGGCGATTGAGAACGAATGTTATGTAGCTATAGCAGGGAGTGTTGGCAATTTGCCGAAAGTTCATAATATGGATATTCAATATGCACAATCTGCTGTTTTTACCCCCTCTGATTTTTCTTTCCCAACTAATGGCATTAAGGCAGAGGCTACTCCGAATACGGAAACTACATTAATCGCCGATGTTGATGTTGATCTGCTGAAAGAGCTACACAATTTCGGATCGGTCAGAAACCTGAAAGACCGCAGATTGGATATCTACAAAATTGTAAATAAAAGCAAAAAACAAGTTTAATAAGAAGCATATGAGTAAAGATAAAGGCAGCAAAAACATCAAGAAAGCTCCGGCAGAGGGTGGTAAAAAATCAACTTCGGATTACCAGGCGGGTAAAAAAAGCACGTCTAAAGATGACGTAACCATTAACAAAAAGAAATAACTATGATCAACAATAAAAAGTCAGCGAATTATAAAGCCAGCGAATTTATTTATGATTTGGGAAATACTGCTTTAGAAAATGGATTTAAACCTGACGAAGTTTGGGACGTACAAATTGCAACTGCTTCTGAGAAAAAAGCACTTGATAAACAGTATTGTCCTCTCGTTGCTACGAGTGTATCACCTGAACTTTTAAACGAAACTTTTGCCCTGGTTAAAGCGCAACTGAATCAGGTGGTTAAGATACAAAACACAATACAGGATCGTTTTGCACCCGAGCCGGTTTATGAATATTTAATTGCATTTAATCCAGCACGTGTCAGACGCTAACGCTAATTAGAAGTGTGCTGGAATATCTGACATCCCGCCGTAAGGTTATCAGCATAGTTCCTACAATAAATTCAGCAAAGGGCATCCTCTAATTATTAGGATGCCTTTTTGCTTTTAAATGGCTAATCAGGTTTTGAAGCCGGCTTTTTGGTGCCGGCAAATAGACCTGGATTCTGCCCCTTTACCTAATTTACTTTTGAGCATAATCTTCCCGCCGGCATTTATCACAAATTTATTTACCAAGTATAATCCACGCCTGAGCCTTCTATGGACTTATTTATTCTTTGATATTTTCAAATATCGTATCATGTTTGGTGGGGTCAATGCCCAAACCATTATCTTTTACAGTAATGAGCAGGTTATTGTCCTGTCTTTCAGTTTTGACCAGTATGATCGGTTGTTGTCCGGCAGGTTGATACTTTATCGCATTGGACACAAGATTATATATCACGCTCCGTAATTTCCGCCTGGAAAAAAGGATTTCTGAAACATTGATCTCACTCGTAATTTGCGCGCCGGATTGCATGATCTGTCGGTAAGTTCATTGATGATTATGTGTGTTTTCATGACGGAATTTTCCAGTATTCCGAATAATCCCCAAAAACATTTGACTGATTACCTGATTCCTTTTTTAACTGATTGATCGTGAGTAAAATACTAGTGGTCGGATTTTTAACATCGTGGGAAATCGTCGCTAAAAGTGTTTCGTATTCAGTGACCAGGTTCTCGTAATTTCTCAAATCCTGGATACGCGCCGTAATTTCAACGAACGTAATGATGACCCCGTTGGTCTTTATGGTATTACCAACGAAGTAAGGAAGGATATTCATTTGATACCAATGATAATCGGTAGTTTGGATCTCTTTTTCCAGGATCTCGTTAAAAGTAATTTTGACAGCGCTTAAGATGTAAATTTCAAATATAATTTTTGACAAACATTGAAAGATAATGCCAATGTGCTAAGTTTTTCCACACCTTCGGCAACAAATTAATAAAGCCGTATTTACGTAATATTTAGTTCTAATATGGCGCTTTCCTCTTATAGCCTTCTGGTAATCAATATTTAACTATTTCTGGATGCAAAGTACAATTAAATGTTACATTTATATCTTTTGAAATAATGGCTAAAACTTTTTTCTATGAGATTGAAACTGTTGAGGAAATAGGTCTTAACTAATGGACTTCATCGGCTATGTTATAACAACAGTTCATTCTTGGTCATGGCCCGTTCCTGCGCTTGTTTACTGGGGATGACCTCTGTTAAGCCATACTGTTTCTCCAGCTTTCCGAGTACCTGTTCGCTGTGTTGGTAGTCTTTGCTATCAGATACCAATTGTCCTTCGTAACCTATGCGGTTAACAAGGATATGCAGGTGCGGATAATCGGCATCGTAATGCCGGAAGATGGCATATTGGTGCTGGTCAAATCCCATATTGTTCAAATATTATTGCAATAACGTTCATTGTTCATCACCCAGGTTCTCGTTTGGTGAGAAGTGAAGAGAGGTATGGTAAAAGTACTTTTGCGGGTTAGGTCTTAACATCCGAAACGGCGCAAACAGTTTTTTTATATTTTCAATTTCAAACAAGCCAAAAACCTCAAGTAACTGCTCATTATTGGCATTGCGTTTTACCATTAACTTAATCAACTGCATGATACCAGTTGTGAACATTATTTAATAACATTATATATTTATCTATGATGAAAGGCAGTATGCTTGGTAGGGGGAAAACAGCAGAGGTGTATGAGCTGGGGCCAGATAAAGTGGTCAAATTGTTTTATCAATATACTGGTGAAAGCCTTAATAAATATGAGTTGGATATAGGGCAGGCTGTATATGAAGCAGGAGTGCCATCACCCGAAGTTTATGAGGAGGTGCAAATTATGGGCCGTAACGGCATTATAATGGAGCGCGCTGCCGGGAATTCGATGTTTACAGACATAGAGCGCAGACCATGGGCAATTGCCCGCTACGGAAAAACAATGGCCCGGCTTCATGCAAAGATCCACAGTTGCCGGTGCGAAAAGCTGGCATCGCAGTATGATGTAATCAAAAGCAAGATCGGAGTCTCTGCCCAAGTGCTGGGTGAACGGGCGCATGTTATAGTCGACTACCTGTCGGCACTCCCCGATGGCGTGAGCATTTGTCATGGCGACTTTCACCCCAAAAATATTATCGGCGGTGCAAATGGCTATATGACGATAGACTGGCCCGAGGTATATTATGGTAATTGCGCGGGCGATGTGGCCCGAACGGCTTTAATATTATCTTCGCCACATGTGCCGGCCGGTACAGGCCTGTTTTTCCGGTTGATTTTGAAACAGTTGAGAAGATTGCTGCTCCATTATTACCTGGATGAATATTTAAGGCTGACTAATGTTTCCCGCAGCGATATTAACCGCTGGGTATTGCCTGTAGCGGCAGCAAGGCTAAAGGAAGAGATCTCTGAAGAGTGGGATTGGCTGATGAATATTATAGAAGGGCGTACAGAGCTCTTGTTTTAATTAAACCTGTTATGGAACAACTTACAAACCTGGGGCCGATGATTGGGAAAGGCAACACTGCCGAAGTTTATCGCTGTGATGACAATTATATAGTTAAGCTTTATACCGAGTCGTTAGGGCCGCATCTGGCGTATTTTGAGCATGATATATTGAGTGCGCTTAACCGGGCAGGTACACCGGCGCCGGTAATTGGTAATTTGGTGAAATACAATGACCGGATCGGCATAAAGATGGAGTTTGTGCCCGGGACAACACTCGATAAGCTGCTGATAGCCGAAGATGCCAGAAGGGGTGCTAACGCTCGGCTCATGGCCACATTGCATGCACGCATCCATGCCACCACCACGGGGGAGCTGCAAACCCAATATACCGCCTTTTATAACACAATAAACAATAACAGGGATTTACTGGGCAGTGTTACAGATACCATTTTGAATTACCTCGATACGTTACCGGCCGGAAGCCAGGTATGCCACGGTGATTTTCACCCGAAAAATATTATTGCCGGGTCTGGAAAAAGCATGGTAATTGACTGGACAAATGCATATCGCGGCAATCCTTTGGGAGACCTTGTCCTTACGAGACTTCGTATGCTGACGCCATATATCAGCAAAGGTTTTTCGGGTGACACTGCCTTATTTATTGCGGCAAAAAAAAATATTTACGACGTGTACTGGCAGACCTACAAAAACCTGACAAATGTAACTGAAACCGAGCTGGATGCCTGGTTACTTCCTTGCGCCGCAGCTCAGCTTCACCCTTCTAAACCGGTACATACTCAATGGCTGCTTCAAATTTTAAGGCAGCAGTTAAACCGACAGTCCCTTCTCTGAAGCTGTCAATTTATTGGTATAAAGCATTGTCGGTATCTCAGCTATGGTATTAATTTTAAAGCAGTTAGTCCCGTTGGTAATTAATGGTACAGTTTTAATTATTTTCAAATAAAGTTGCAAATCTTAAAAAGAAAAACTTAGGTTTACTTAAACTAAACCGTCACAGAATAATGAAAGCTCTTATCCTAATACCCGCATAACTGCAAGTAATATAAAAACCTGTGTTGAATTAATTACCGTTGGTTCAACACCTATTACTTATTTGTTTAGTTCCCTAATCAATTACTATCATAACCTTTTAATCTTAATTATGGCGGATATAACATTGGACTTCACCGGCAATGGGTACAGCTCCCCTGCCTATTCCGGCTCAAAGGGGCGGATTGGCACCCCTGACTACGATGGCGGCGATGGCGGCCCCGGCGGAAACGGCGAGAATGGCTCAGACGGCCTTCCCGGGTTTAACGCACAATGGACACTTACAGATGTGACAGGCAAACTCACAATAAATGCATGGGGTTCGCCCGGACAGGACGGCGGCCAGGGTGGTCAGGGAGGTGATGGATGGGGGCAAGGCAAAGGCGGCAAGGGAGGTAACGGTGGTAATGGCGGTGATGGCGGCAGTTCTAATCAGGTAGTAATATATATAAAAGGAAAGCTGCCACCTTTAGAAATTAATACAGGGAATTCGATGCCCGGAAAGAAAGGTCCTGGCGGCCCGCCTGGAAACGGCAATAGCAATTATGGTGCAGGAAATGATGGCATGCCGGGTAATGAAGGCGGACCATCGACAGTTACTATCATAAGGATATGATATACATAAGATAACCATACGGCTGTTAAATCAATGAGGTTAACTATTGCGATAATTTTTTTAAAAAGGAAGTTAATTTATTTAAAAAAAAATTTGCAAAAGTCGAATAAAGAAACTTAAATTTATTCTATCTAAACTTAACCATCACAAAAGCAATGAGATCAGCATTTCCTGATACTGCATAATATAATTGGTGTAAATATATTTTACGCTAAACCTATTGTTTCTATTTAACCATAACCACCTAAACCTAACACAATGACAAATCTATCCAAAGACGAAAAGCTCAGCTTTATTAAGGCCAACTTAGCTGATGGCCTCATCGCAGAAGACCTGATGCTCCAACTAACTGGCAATGCGTTTAAGAAAGACCAGGTGACTATCTCTTCCGGTGAATCAGCGGATATTTCCGGCCCGATGGTGACTATAAACAGCTTCGACGATCTGTTTAAAATGCTGGGCCTGCCACAAAGTGAGAAGAGCGACTTGCCGGTAATGTCTGATACTTATCCATGCCAGGCAATGGTTATTACTGCCAGCGAGTTAACCATCCAAAGCGACCAAGTGGTGGCGCTTGGTAGCCCGGATTATCCCACAATAATTATCATACCTGAAATTACCATTGAAGCAGGCGGTCAGCTTAAATTAAATGGTAACACTGCTATTAACAGCCAGGTGTTTACGCAAAATTAAGCCGACGTCAAGCATACGCTCCGACATATTAGGTCTTTCACGCTAATTAAACCTGCCGGTAATGTAAGCTCGTACCTTACGTTGGCGGCAATAATAATACTGCTCAAACCAATTACTGAAATAAAAAATAAAATTATGGCCACACTTACCGATTCACACCGAGAAGCTTTTAACAAAATTGCCGCCCGGCTTGGTTTTCAGCCCGGTGAAACCACCATCAATCAATCGCATCCCGCACTTAGCAGGGAGCTATTTACATTTGGCGCTGATGATACCGCCGACATTGGAGGTAAAGTTATACCTGTCAGCTCTATTGCTGATCTGAAAACACTCATAGGCTTGCCAGACCACCCGGAAGATTCACATGTAGACTATCCGCAAACGCTTGCTAAAGAACTGGCGCCCAACAGCGATGACCTGCGAAATAGCATCAAAACTGCGGCAGTGGCTTACTTAATAGGCGATCCAAAAAAAGTAGCTGATTACGAGGACCTTATTAACCACTCATTGTTTCCGGGGAAGGTTTTAGCTTTTAACGCAGATGACCTGACTGTGGCAGACGGACAGACCGTTGTATTAGGTACGAGCGGCGAAACGGAAGTGTACAACTTCGGTACAATCACCGTTGCACCGACCGGCACAATTAGGGTAGTGGGTAACACTTCAGTAAACTGCCAGGTATTTACACAACAATAATAACCAATTTATAAATATTAATTTTTATTAAGATGGCAAACAAGACTTTAGATTTTACCGCAGACCCATATACCCAGCCTGCGAACCCCGGGACAGCTCAAACACAGCCCGCCGGAACAGGCGGTGCAGGTAATGATGGATCTTACAATTATGATTCATCAAACTGCAAATATAATTGCAAAACACCGCCAACAAACGGCGACATCGGCAATACTGGCCTGACCGGAAATAATGGCAACGACGGCGCTACCGGCCTACCAGGCCCTGTCAGCACATGGACGCTTACCGATGTTGTGGGCGACCTTATTATTAATGCCGGCGGCGGCAATGGACAGGATGGGGGCACAGGCGGCAACGGGCAGGATGGAGGTCCTGGTGGCCCGGCAGGCAGGCTAAACCCGACCAACCTTAGCCCTATAAACAACGCTTGTACGGCGGCATCACAAGGTCCGCAGGGAGTAGGCGGAAGAGGCGGCACAGGCGGCAAGGGAGGCGACGGCGGTACAGGCGCAAATGTTATTATATATTATAACAGCATTACCGGCAATGCAACTACCAATGTTTCATCGGGCAAACCAGGCAACCCCGGGACGGGCGGTCCTCCGGGAGCTGGCTCTACAAACCTGGGCCCCGGCGATAATGGAGCGACAGGGAATCCGGGTAGTGTATCAAAAATAAACCTGATACCATTAAGTTAAACATGCCGGTCATTTTATCACGTAACCAATACTGCAAAGCCTTAAAACAGGTCTTCGCTTAATTCTTATTTAAAATATCCTAACCTTATGGCAACTAATTCACCCAATAGCATTCTTCTCTGGGGGCTCGATGGCTCCATAGGAGACCCGGGCACACCCGGAAAAAACGGTGTAAACAGTAAGAGCGATAATACCGGGCAACCCGGCGACGATGGTTCGCGAAGCTGGAGCGGCAAATGTACTTGCGCAACTAGTGGCACCCCAGGGGCTAAAGGCGAGCCCGGCGGCCCGGGCCATCCAGGCAATCCGGGTGTAGTCGGACCTAATTTTATACTTACCGTTAACCAGTTCAGCGTTCCTAACGCAAGTAAGCTAACCATTGTAAGCCAGGGCGGCACAGGCGGCTCCGGTGGTCCGGGCGGTACAGGCGGTAACGGCGACGTTGGCGGCAACTCCGGAAAAAATGATAAAAAATGTATTTCCAATGGCAGCTGTCAGCCTGCAGTAGGCGGTATTGGCGGCGATGGCGGCCCGGGAGGCTTGGGGGGAGCGGGCTTTATTGGCAGCGATGGCGGTAATATCTCTGTTTTTTACTATACCTATACGCCAGATGTAGCCCACGTTATCCCAATGAGCAATCCTGGCCAGGGCGGCACAGGTGGCGCGGGTGGCACAGGTGGCAAGGGTGGCAATGGCGGCACTAACGAAACGCCACCCGGTGGGCAGCCCTCAAGCGCTTCACCCGGCAATCCCGGCGGATCAAAGGGCGGCGGTTCTTCAAACGCTAATGGCCAAAATGGCAAAGTAGTAATCAAAAAAATAAAAAAAGACGCGTAATAATCCTCCCATGAAAGCAAGCGAAGATTCGACCATTAAAATATTAATGGAACAAATGGCATCTCAGGCGGCGCTTAAAACGCTCCTTACCACCAACCCGGTGCTACCGCCGGGCTGGGTGTTGCTTAAATCGTTTGCAGGAAAACCGCTACCGCCGTCAGTGCCTGTCCAGGGCTTTATCGCCGCAGGGCCAATAAACGAAAACCTGGACATAGCCATAGTCATATCGCTTGGCATTGCATGGGAAAATTTTTACAAGCTCAATTGGACAGGCGTACCACAGCCGCCTACTAATATGGCGCGGCTTTCGAGCGCGGTAGCCGGCAAGGAAGAACCTAACGATGCAATGATATCTTCTGTTTTTCAGTTGGCTTACAACGGCTCCCGTAAAGCGATATGGGATGCGCTGGCCTTCATCCCGCAAGACTACCAGGATGCGCCTGTATATTTTACGGGTATGTGGCTTGGCGCACCTATGGCCCAGATCTGTGCGCTCGATATGAGGACCGGCAATACAGGGCCTGACAAGCAGGCCGGGCCTTCAACACCCGGCCCCGGCTACGTTTTTTCGGCACCTAATTTTGCCAATACCAGTTTTGCCACCTACTATAACGCACTTGTTGCTTCAAAGGCATTAACGCCGCAATATGTTGTGTGGGCAGCCACCCCAAGCCTCACGGTCGACTTTTTCCCCGTTTCGGACAACACCGACTATGAACAAGCCGGCGAACTGATTTATATAGACAATATTAAATTGCCTCAGTATGACGTACCCTGGTGGGAACGCAGTAATGTTTATTATTTACAAAGCTTGGGGGGGCAGCCAACTCAAAATATTCCTGTACCGGCATCCTTCTCCAACCTTCCAGCCGGTTTTTCGCAGCAGTTGGCATTTACTGCATCGCAAGTTGTTGCCGCAGCCTACCAGCTTGCACAGCGTCCCAACGGATCCACACCAATTACTAACACCAACTTTTCGCTTAGCCAAACCATCGACATAAACGGGACCGCATGGGCAGCTATCTACACAAGCAATAACACAGTAATAGTAGGTATACGGGGGCCGGTAAATTTCGATGAATATTACACGTTCAGCTGTTTATCAACAACATCCCCGGTAAGCTTTATCTCCAGCACTACCGCGCAGGTACATACCGGGGCGTATACCATCTACACTTCACCCCTACAAGACTCAACAGGCAACACGTTTTCGCAGGCGCTCATCAGCGCGCTAACCACGCTTGCTGCCGGCAAAAGCCTTGTAGTGGCCGGCCATGACCTGGGTGGCGCCATTGCGAGTATCGCGGCTACTGACTATGCACTCAGCAATTATGGGTTTAAACCCGCCAGCCTGTACACATTCGGCAGTACGCTTTTTGCCAATTCTTTTTTTGTAGATTCTTTCACCAGTGCCGTGGGGGCTCAAAGCTATCAGCTTTACAGGCTTAACGACAAAATGGCCAACCCGCTGCTGCCGCTTGGTTATCTCCCGGTCGGCAACGCTATTACCATAAGTGGTCAGCTGGTTGTTGAAGAGTCTACTTATCATTCCATTGCGGGCTATTGTAACCTGCTGGATACTTCGGCTTAACACCCGGGAAATATTTAAAACAAACTTGTACGACTAACCAGTTCCTGAATTTTTGTTTGTCTTATGAAAAATACATCCTATAGTATCGACGACACTAAAGTTTTGCCCGCCGAAGTTTTGGAGGGGGCTAACGGTGTAACCTTTTCGGGGCTTGACCCAATACTGGGCAGCGTAGGCGAAATGATAGGATTGCTGGACAAATTAGATCAAGGCCCTGATACCTATGGGCTAAACAACCAATGGTTTACCGATCCTATAGAGAATACACGGACAGGTTTTACTAATAATGCAAGCAATTTTAGCGACTTACTGGCACAGGTGTTAGGAAAAGTTGGAGGAAATGCACTGGGCATACCTGTAACAGACCCCGCATTGCTTGGCACCTGGTATCCTATCACGTACAACGAGCAGGAGACTGGCCTTTATTTTGTAACCTATCAAAAAGAGGAAGAAACTGTTTTAGGCGTTGGTATTTTGCATAGCTGGGAGGTGCCGACGGCAACCCCGTTAATAAAAGTTGACGTTTGGGGGATGCTGCCTTTTGTACGTGTAGGGAAAAACGAAGTAAATATTACCTTTAATAAAGAGGGTTACCCCATTACCTTCGGCATTGCCCTGGAAGGCGCTGACCCTGGTAAGCCACTGGTAGATATAAATGATGTTCAGTTTAATGGTGTAAAGGTGAATGCCTCTATAGATATGGCATCCGCTACACCATTTGAGATCACTATACAGGCACTGGCGCTTAAATTGCCGGGCGACCCGGTACCAACTGACCGTACCCTTGCCGACCTTGAAGCAATTACCGGACAGCAAATATTGGAAACAGCATCGAGCCTTTTTGTTGGAGCGTTAAGCAATGTGTTTACCCAAACTTCACAGCAAACCAGGATCAGCTATTTTCCACCGCTGATAGGTTTAACTTCTATAGTGCCTAACTCCCAATCGAGACTGCCGGTATTAGCCTGGTCTGATCTGTTTAAAATAGCTGCTAATCCATCGCAATACCCACAAGGAGTTGCAACGCCATTTTTAAACTGGTTTAATACCCTTAGCGCTAATCCCGACCAGTTAAAGACATGGTTATCCTGCTTCGGGAGTTTTTTAAATGGCACGCAAACCGATGTAACAGGCGCCGGCACCCGCATCAACCCATTCACTATCTCAATGATAAGTGTAAATGGTATTGGGAAGCTGAATTTTACAGTAGGTACTGACGTAGTGGGCGACGGGATACGATACTTTTATCCCGGTCTGTCATTTACGGGCACAGATATACCTATCAGCACATCTGATATTGTCTTTAATGTAGAAGCCGACTTGGAGCTGGCGCGGTTTCAGCTTACTGGAGGCCCTATATCTGCCGATCCTACTGTAAACTTCCAGTTTAAGGGCCGGATGGGTAATAAAACAGAAGGGCAGCCGCTTGCAGCATTTGACGGCTATAGCTTTGGTAGCCTGGAAGGCGGTATGTCATTCGGGCTGTCGGGCAGCGTGGTGCCTTATTTTAACCTTAACAACGTAGTTACACCCTCAAGCTCGTTCAACGTTATCAACCTGCTTTCGCCATCGCAACTGGCAAATGCAGGCGCTGTAGCATTAAGCGATGGTATAAAGACTTTGCTTAGCCTGAGCAGCAGCAATACATTTTCAAGCAGTGTGGCATCACTGATAGGCCTTACCCCTCCCGATTCGGCAGGAAGCAATTGGCCAATAGCTCTACTTGCGCCGTTTGATGCCAGCCAGATGATCAATTCGATCACTAACCCGCTTGAAGCCTGGGCGAAATATTATCTGAATATACTGGAATATGTGCCACTGGTTGACGGCAAAACGGCTTTTACCTATATTGTAAAGGAATTTGGCCAACTGTTAAATTCTGCCACAGGCAGCGATACGGTTACTGTTACTGGTGACGGCACGCCTGATTCGCCTTGGAAAGCGGGCATATCGCTTACTGACGTTACTTTACCTGCCTATTTAACCTCATACAGTACAGCGCTCGACGGCGGGGGTACCAGGCTGTTTATCGGGCTTTCACTGGAGCCGGAGCTTACACTGCTTGGCACTAAGGTAGTACCATCAATAAAGTTAGATGTAGTAAATGTTGATATACCTGCGGGCGGCAATGGCACGGCGACCGCCCAGTGGCTGCCACTTGTAGCCGCACAACTAACTCTGCCCGATGGCTTCCAAACCCCTGATTTTGCTGGCATTACTATAAAGATCGATCAATCGCAGCTATCAGGCTCGTGGAGCAGGGCCGGTGGATGGGGATGGTCGCTGTTTGTAAATAACCCCACATTGGTAATTGACGGGAATAGCATCTCTCTTAACCAAAACCTTAACTTTGCCGATCCGGCAGCACTGGAAAAGCTGGTAACTGATGGCGTAGCAACCTTCGCTCCATTCCTTACAGGTGCACTGGGAGCTTTCCTGCTGCGCACCAACACCCGCGCGGGGCTGTTCACAGCCGGAGCTTTTGGGTTTTTAACAGACCTTTCAAAGTCGCCGATCTTCCCAGCAGGGTTTAGCTGGGATGGCTTTACACAATTAAAGCTCACCAGCTTTACAGACCCTTGGCCCGCCCTCAGGCAACAAATTGCCGCTGATTTTGATACCACAGATAAGGCGAAAAGCATGCTTGGCATGCTTAGCTGGACTATAAATACTGGCTTAGCCACCCCGCCTAATATATCGGGCAATGGTTCATTTACCGATCCGTACCTTATGCCTTTGCCTGCCGGCTTCGAATTGCCGGTTTGGTATGACGATAGCAGCAAGGTAATAGGACTGGGCATAGGCCGCGACGATGTTTACGATTACAGCATCGGTTCAACTAAATTCAGATTTAACCTGCAAACCCGGCTGAATGCCATAGAGTATTCGTTAGACCAGGGGAGTGTTGTTTACCCCAACAACTGTCCTAACCTGAGCTTCCTGGGCACACTCTCAAACCCAGATGGGCTGCTGATAGATCTGCCGCTTGGGGCGGGCAGCGTAAATAAAGTTATTTTAGGTTTTACGCTGAGCATTGTTTCAGGGTCGGTTACTTTTACGCCGGTGGTTACTATGCTGGGCGTAACGCTTGCAGGGCAGACCGAGCTTGAATCGCTTACCCTTGAAGAAATTTTAGACCCTTCGTTCAGTGCCAGCTTACAGGCTTCTTTTTACACCATACTGAACGCAGCCGTACAGGCAGCTATTGATCAGGTTAAAGATGTGGAAGGCTTTAAAACCGCCTACAATCTGCTGTCGTTACTCGGCCTGGTTACTACCTGGGATGAAAATGCTACTCCAAATGGAGGCATTAATACTTCCGGCTGGAACGGCCTGCTTTCTGATTTCAATACCTATATACAGCGGCAGCTTACCGCAATGCTGGTTGAGCCCACCCAACGCGCAGAGTTATTCGCATTTTTAGAAAGCACTTTCGGTATTACCATACCTGCATTCCCAACTTCGATGCTCGATCTGCTGGCCGCACTACAAATATGCGGCCCGGCAGATGAAGGCTATCTGTTGATACCGCAGGCGCTGCTGGAGCTGGCTTCTGACCCGGTAAACAGCATTAAGAACAGGTTTGTTGCCTTGTTTGAGAATGCCGAAGTACTCGCCGCGCTTACCAAAGAGCTTACTGCTAACATCCCGGCAGTTAAGTACGGCAACTTTACATTCGGCTCCAACTCCAACGGTGTGGTTAGCCTGCAGGTTTTGCCGACTGATGCATTTAAGATTGGCTCGTTCCTGAACTTAAGCGGCGGCTTGCAATTAGACCTTATCAATAAGGATATTTCGGTAGACATTAATGTGTACTGCCCTATCCTGGGCTTGGCGCTGGATAATGTAATTACCTTAAGATATCCACTAACAACCGACGATATCTTCCACTCGGCAATGGTATGGGGCGACGGCAGTAAGCCATCGGCCGCCCCGCTGCCATTGTATCCGTTCAAAAGCGATGAGTTTTTAATCAATCTTTCAAACCTTGCGCCGGCCTATGTGCTCAACATAATTTCGAACGCGGTACTGGAAGAAAGCCTGCTGAAAAAGTACCCGCTGGTACAGCAAATATTTACAGGCCTTGGGCTTGCCGCTGAAGCCATGCCGGCTGCGGAAGGCGGTATCCTCGCCTCGGCTGTAGGCCAATGGGATATGCAGTCCATAATGGGTATACTGAAAGACCCGCTTGGCTGGATGCTGTCTGACGATGTATTAGGCCATAATGGCCGGTTCAACGTGGGCGCACTGGCTGCGCTGCTGAGCAATTTGCCGCAGGTAACATCAGACAATGGTATCACGGTAACCCCTGGCGTAGATGGAGCTGAAATAAGCGGCTTGCCTTACGGCCTTGCGGTAAATATAACCGGGCAAAACGGTTTGGCTACATTTGGCTTCAGCGCCGACCCGATTGTTATTGCGGGTGGTAAAGGAAAATTGGACAACTTGGGTATGCAAATAACCCTGGATGCCAATTATCAACCAGCATTCGCAGGATCTGTGGATCTATCGTCGGATGTAGCGGGCAATATTTTTGCCACTGTGGGATATGATAAAGGCTTCCTGCTGAAAATAGCACAGGGTGTGCCCGCTGCGCCGTCAGGGCTGGCGCTGCAGCTGCTGCCATTCCTGGGATGGGGAAATATTGCCGGCCAGGCTGCCAGTTTTGCGGCTGCCTATATGGTGAACGATCTTACGCCGAAGCTGCTTGATTACCTGGCCACTACCGCCGCAGGTCCGTTCATTACTCAAATGCGGACCTTTGGCACAGCCGTAGATGTAAATGCTCTTATCCAATCGCTGCTGCAGATACTTACAGTAGAAAACTTCCAGCAAAAAACACAATCGGAACTGCTTACAATGGTGGAGAATGCGGCGCTGACCTGGCTGAAAGGCTTGTTCAGCACAGCACAAGCGCCAAACACTGCCAACGCAGTAAAAACGCTGCTATCGGGCCTGCTGCCTACGCAATTGACCACCGATGGCGGACTGATATTGTTCAATCCGGGAAATTCAATCCCGGTTGTTATAAAAGCGGGCTTAAATTCACAAAATCTGTTGGGGCTATGGGCTGACCTTACCTTGCCTTCGCTGGAAATCATCGATATCAAGGTAGCCGAAACTGGCGCAGGCATCGATATTAACAGCGGCGCGTTCACTTTCAATTTTGGTGTCGACATATTGTTACCTGTTGAAGGTACCACTGGACCGGCCATCAGCCTGCAATATGACGCTAATAAAGGCTTTGTATTAGGATTCGACCCGATATCAGACGCCGGAACAAACTCTGCCCTGGCAAGGGAGCTGCTCCCTGAGTTTTTCCCGAAAATGGCAGGAGACCCCGACGAGCTGCTTGCACGCATGAACGAATGGATCTTCGGTGTATTCAAAAACGTAATACCGCGGTACATTTCATCACTGGTGCTGAACCTCGGCAGCGTAAAGGCCTGGCTGGAAGCGCCAATCATCGGCGATGGAAATGCGCCTACACCGGTATTCCTGCTCGAAGCCGCATCGCTTGTAGTTCAGGAAACAAAGGGGAGCAAAGTTACCTATTACCTCAATTCGATTGATAACCTGCTTGCTATAACGCCGGAAGTTTTCTTTGGTAACTTCCTGAAGGCACTGATGTCGAATACGCTTACCCTGCTCACCTTTGGCGAGGATAATAAATCGACAATTAAGATTGGCCCTGAGTTGAATAACCCCGGCAGCTACGGACTGCACCTTTTTGCACCTAACCTGAAGATACCATCAATACCGAATATAGTTATACAACTGGGAGACAGCGATAACGAATGGATAACCGACAGCGGCGGTGTGACCGGCGACCCGGGCATTGGCATATACGTGCCTATCAACATGAACGGCACCATTCCTTCGGTCGACTTTAGCATGCTGAACCTGGTATTGAACAACGTTGGGTTCGACATGGTAGGCACCAACGGCAAGCCACTGGTAGACCTTAGCCGGTTTGCAATAGGCGCTGTTAAGCCGCGTGTGCTGTTTGATTTGAAATTAAACAACGGAAACCCGACAGTTGACTTTGGCGCTGGCGTTACGCTGCAGGATATAGCCCTGTCATTGGCACCTAATAAAATGGCGCCGGGCGGCGATAGCAGCACTAATCCAATCGCCAGCAACCTGCTGGGTTCTGGCGACGATAAAAGCGCTAATAACCCGCCGGCAAACCCTGCCTTTTCAGTTACTGCCGCTTATACCAAACAGGTGTATGTTAATCTGAAGAGCAACACCGGAAACGGTACACAGGTTATAGTGCCCATACAACGTTCGTTCGGACCGCTGTTTGTTGACAGCCTGGGCTTGGGTTGGGAAAACACCGAGAAAATACTCGACTTCCTTTTCTCGGGCAGCGTAGAGCTTGCCGGCCTTAAAACCACGCTCATCGGCCTCACCATTGGCGTGCCAGTAGAAACCCCCACAGACTTTAGCGCTTACAAACTCGACCTGCAAGGGCTAGACATTAGCTTTGAAGGCGGCTCAGTAAGCGTAGAAGCAGGTTTGTTTAAGCAAACAAATCCGCTTTGTTACAACGGTACAGCTGTTATAAAAGGCGGAAAATTCTCGGTGCTGGCCCTGGGGTCTTATGCTGAGATAGAAAACTCAAAAGGCAATAAAGAGCCGTCGCTGTTCATATTCGGTGTGCTGAACGTGCCGCTGGGCGGGCCGCCTGCATTTTTTGTGACCGGAATAGCCGCCGGTTTTAGCTACAACCGCGGGTTGATCATACCGGCTATAGACCAGGTGCAGAACTTCCCATTGGTAAAAGGCCTTTCGGAAGGCTCCTTTACCAGTAATGACCCTGCCGAAGCATTGAAACAGCTCTCGGATTTTGTTCCACCTCAAATAGGCCAGTATTGGCTGGCGGCGGGTATCAAATTTAAATCGTTTGGCCTCATTAATACTTCGGCATTACTGTTCCTCAGCTTCGGCAAGGAGTGGGAGCTTAATATCCTGGGGTTGAGCTATGCCACCCTTCCGCCAGAAATACCACAAAACCTGGCATTGGCTTATTTTGAGCTTGCGATAAAGGTCTCGTTCAAATTCACAGCAGGCATAATATCTGCTGAGGCTCAGTTAACGCCCAACTCATTCGTACTGACCAGGGATTGCCGGGTTACCGGCGGCTTCGCGTTCTACCTGTGGTATAAAAAACAGGTAACCGACGCATATACCGTTAATGCTGGCGATTTCGTGATCAGCCTTGGCGGTTACCACCCTGCGTTTGCCGTGCCGGTTTATTACCCTGTGGTACCACGCCTGGGGATGGTATGGAAAATGGAGATCGCCGTAGGCAAGATCAGCATTAGCGGCGGCGCTTATTTTGCGCTTTGCCCTACTGCGGTAATGGCAGGCGGCTATCTTAACGTAAACTTCGAACTGGGGCCTCTGTCTGCATGGCTAAACGCTTATGCTAACTTCCTGATAGAGTGGAATCCGTTCTACTTCAAGGTAGGGATAGGCGTAACAGTGGGCGTATCCTTCGGTACTACTATCGCAGGCGTATCTGTTACCTTAAGCGCCGAGCTTGGTACTAAGCTTAACCTGGAAGGCCCGCCAGTACATGGCTCTGTGGAAGTTGACTGGTACGTTATTTCCTTCACTATACCTATCGGATCGGGTGAAACAGCGACTGATGACAACCCGATCACCTGGGAACTGTTTGAGCAGAGTTTCTTACCTGCTCCTGAAAAATCAAATGATCAGCAATTAGCCAATGCAGATGTATCGCTGGCGGTTGAAGAAAATACAACAACAGAAATAGTAAAATGGAGCTCGGGGGAAGGTATGCAAAGTACCAATGCCGACAGCGCTCTGTGGATAGTAAATCCTGTGCCGTTCACTGTTTCGGTTCAGTCGGCTATTCCAGTGAGCGATATGGCCGTTACGGGTACCTCGTTCTCTGCCTCGGGCGTGCCGGTGGGCGTAAGGCCGATGGGTTATGTAAATACATTAGACGCACCGTTCACCATAGTAGTGTTGGACGAAGGCGGTAAGCCTGTAGACCTGGTAGCACGGCAAGTATCGCTTACTGTGATTACTAATGGCGCACCATCTGCATTGTGGTCCAAAGAGCAGCTGAATAAAGCACAGGCGCCTAATCCTAATACGATGCTGATAGCCGATGCGCTGTTTGGTTTAACCCTCAGTGCCGATCAGTACGTTATCACTGGAAACATCCCTGCTTTCAATGTCGAGAACTTAAAGTATGACAGAAACGACATTAAATTATTGCCCTTTGCGCTAACGCCAACTTATCCGGCTGCTGCGCTATACACAGACCAGAGAGCTTACACTATCATCAGGCAAAGCATAATGGACAGTGCAGTTATTCAAAAAAGAAATGCTGCGTTCCTGGCTTTGTCGGCCAGCGCGATATTGGCGCCGCAAAACCCGGATCTATCTGTAATGGCATTCTCGCCCGAACTGATCTTACAGGACTTGCCCGTAATTGCGCGTATAGGCATCTATCAAAACGGAGGCGTTCCTGAACAAGGCAATCTAATACCATCAATAAGTCTTAACGCGCCGCTAAAAAAATCCGAAATTGTTATTGCGCTGCCGCGTTTGCAGGGTGTATTTAATAAATACGCTACCAACGCCACGCCTATGGCGCCGCTTTTTTCCAATAGGGCAAAATTAAGTCTTAATGCTTCTGAAGGTATCCTCTCCATGCCATTGTACAGGCGAAATATAAGGGCAAGCTTTACCAATAAGACCGCAATAAATACCCGCAGCCAGTATGCCTCGAAACTGGCAACAGATGAGCCGAAAAACTATATTACCCTAAATGATGGTAAAATAGCCATGTGGCTGGTTGACCCTAACGCTACCACTTCCATTAACAACCAAGGCGGCTTACCAGTGTTAATCTTCTCGTTCGACAGGTTCAGCGCGATAATCGGGTTAAAATATCTCGAACCAGGAGTACAATATGTATTGCCGCCAGATACCGCGCAGGTAGTGGTACAAGGATACGGCCTGGGCGACGATGCCAACGTAGGCTGGCAAAGAAACACGCTGCTGGCAAAGGTGAACCCTGTTTGGGCGCTTGCCGACGGTTCAATGATAAGGGTGCAAAACAGTCAGCGCATAAAGGTGCCCGATACCGGCCTTCAGATAGGATTACTGGATGCTAACGCGTTGCTGGTGAAAAATCAGGTAAGTGGTGTAAGAGGGCTTGAGCCTGGCTGGATACAATCATTGTTCCCATCATCGGCTAAATACATAGCAATACTTACTGATGCATTAGCGGACGACGCGGATACAATTGGCGTGAGCATATTGGCTGGCGCAATTCCGTCTAAGACCAATCAGAACAAACCGGTACAAGTAATTACCAAAGACAGTAAGACGCTATCTGTTTATGAAACACCGGAGGCCTGTGCTACCGATAGTTTCTATGGCGTTATTGCCAAACCGGCGAGCATGGACCTTAATGTTTGGGGTATGTATGCACTTTCCAGCCTTGATCATGCCTCGATAGAGGGATGGAGCCAGCTCTGCCTGGATTACGGGGCGGTAGACCTTGCGGCTAATGATAACAGGTCAAGTAAGATAACTATTACATCAAAATAGAAAAATATGAGTGAGATAGAAACAGGGCCGGGTACGATTGGGGTGGGGTTAATCCGTTTTTACGATTCCATACAACCACCTTTGCCCGCTGGTAATTATACTTTACAGGCCACACAGGTAGTAAAGGGGGTAACTGATAAAGACGACCCTCAATACCAGGCCGAACAAAAGTTGCTGGTTAATGGTCCGCGTTTTTCTATTGATGCGGCAAGTATCCACTCGTTATATCCGCCGGCAAATCAAACAGGCACGTATGACAATTCACTGCCTAACGTAGTGTTTAATAATTTTTCTTTACCATGGTCGAGGGAAATAGACCCAACCGACGGTTCAAATCAACAGGTTGATGCGCCAGCGGCTATAAATCAGATACCGTGGATGGGGTTGCTTACTATTTATGCTGCGGATATGGAAGGTACTACACCCTTTGTGGGCAGGCCTTTTTCTACCACAGTTACGCAATTTCAGCAGGCGCCTGCTAATGTATTGCTGCCGGTGCTGGGAAGTATAACTAATCCGGACGAAGCATTGAATGCGGTAGATATTAACTTGGCTTACTTTCAGTCGATAGCACCAACCATTACAGAGCTGCCCATGCTGGCACACGCACGCCAGGTAAACACCGGCGGAAAAGTGATGCTGGGCATGAATGACGATGGCTGCTTTTCGGTGTTGATAGGTAACCGCCTGCCGGGAGCCGGTATGAAGAACTTGGTATTTATGGTAAGCTACGAAGGGCATCAGAGTCATTTGAATGGCGCGGTTATTCCCGGCGGGTATGATACCATACGGTTGGTACTGTTGGGGTCTTGGGAGTTTACCGGCAGCGCTTCTATAGGCAGCTTTAAGACGCTGATGGCCGACCTTTGCGACCCCGGGCGGGGTGGTGTTGACCTTTTGCAGATGCCAATGGCTGATGCAACTGCCCAGAACGAGCTGGCAAAAGAGGCGCTTGAAATAAGTTATATACCATTACAAAACGCCATGCGCGACGGCGAACGCTCTACATCATGGTACCGTGGCCCTATGGTTGCGGCACCCACTCGGCGCGACTTTAGCTACGGACCTTACTTATACAGCGACCACGCCATGCAGTACGATCCGGAATTTGGGCTATTTAACCATGCTTACAGCGCGGCTTGGCAAATAGGCAGGCTGCTGGCCCTGTCTGATGCCAGCTTTGCATCCGGCTTGTTTGCTTGGCGTAACAAATACCTCGCCAGCATTACAAAAATCGCTAAAAACGAGGAGGTTAAACAAAAGGCACAAGTATTTGGCCTGTCGGCGCGAAATGAAGAATTTGATATTGTTTCGGGCATGATGAGCCTTTTCTCGGATAAATTCAGCAAGGTAGACTGGCCGCAGTTTAGAACACGCGCAGAGCTGGCACCTGCCGAATATTTAACCGGTAAACTACAGGAAGATGAGATACAGGCCTTACTGGAAAGTGATGAAGACCCGCTATTGGAACTAAAGAAGAAAATTAACGGCAGATAATATGAAATCCTGGGCAAACAGACAATCGCTACACAAATCAATGCTCAATTGCATGGTAAGTGCTTCATCGGCCAGTGATCACAATGACAGAAACAGCATACCGCCGCCGGTATTGCCTGACGACCTGGCTACCTGGTTGGCGCAGCTTACCCTGCTATATGGCGTACCAACAGAATATCTGGCGCCCGACACCAGGCTCTTGCCAATGGAATCGATCCGTTTTTTTTACATCGACCGTAACTGGCTAGATCGTTTGGTGGATGGAGCCATGAGCGCGGGCGTACTATCGACCCGAGACGATGTGTTTAACGAAGTATTTTTTAAAGATATATATGCGCAGATAGATGCATACCAGATAAAGCTTCGCTCCAACTTGCGCAATGAGGATCAGCCGGCGTTAAATACCGTAGGGGGTACCATGTCGGGTTTTATTTTCCGGTCGCAGGTGGTTTCGGGTTGGCCCGGGATCGAAGTGAACGGCTATAAAGAGGGCACACTGCTTAATATTCTCCGTATGGATAGGCTATCGCCCAACGTGTTGCTGTGTATTTTTTATGACGTGCCCGACAGGGTAGACTTTATCGAACCGCCCGAGGGACTGCATTTTGGCATCAGCCGGGAAAGCGGCGCAACGGTGTACACTGTTTCGTTGCGCGGATTGGGTTTTCCAACCGATCAGCCTTATCCTGCAGGCGAACAAATACCTGACCCGAATGTGCCTGGCGCATTTCTCAAGGTAAACGGGCAGTTGCGAACCGGCACTGGTCAGCAGCCGGGGGTAATGGATATAGATAACCTTGTAGAGGCCATAAAGACCGGCATGCCGGCAGGCGCACTTAATAACGGTATGCTAACGCCGGGTGGCTTTGCCATCCAACTTACGCAGGGGGCAGGTCTACAATCATATCAAATAAAGGATGGAAGCGGTAACGCCTATCCTGCATGTGAAGTTAAAAGCAGCTTTAATTAATCATACAATGGCAGACATTACTTATTCGCCGGTTTGGCCAGGTCCATGTGTATTGATACCCATGACCACTGATATTTTACTTATCGGCCAGATCGATTATAACTCGGCTTCCACATGGTCGAGCGTAAAATATAATTACTCTAACCTTTATTTACAGCAAACGCCCGATCAGCCTGCGCCTTTTTACACTAAACACTGCCCCGAAGTAGGTGCGCATGTAATGTGGACGCTGCCTTACAGTATGCGCCAGGGCGCTCAGCAGGAAAATACTACGGATGTGCAGTTCCCGACGGTTCCCAACCGCTGGCTGATAACCAGATTTCAGTATCCGCGTAATATTAATGCTGATATTACTTCCGGCCCCGTGTTGCCCGGCACTCCGGTAATAGGAAACGATGGGGTAAATGTACTGGTGAGCGACGAGTTTTATGACATCACCAGCAATCCTGACAATTATAACCAATACCCTTACCCCGAGGATCAAGATTTCCCTGTACGCGGCATCGGGCAAACCTATGCACTGGTCGACTTTAAAGGAGAGGCTTCAGCAGGGACGCCTTTTTTACAGGCAGTTGGGCCGGGGGATGTGTCGTGGTCTGTCGCCTATGATAACGTGACAAACGTTTTTTCGCTTCATGACAACCTGGGGGAAGATGCAGCGATATACACCTATTCTATATTTGGCTGGTACGATACCCCCGCCAATGACCTGCTGGCAGATATGCCTGTAGATAGCCCCGAAAACTGGTTGGCTACGCTGCGCGAAAAATACAGATGGACAATAGGCAACGGTATTGCCGACCTTGACGCAGCTATAGCTGCCTGGCAGGCCTGGCAGCAGGCGCATGGGCTACAGGGAGCGTTCGATCCGGATAAGATAGATCTGCCCGAACAGGAAAAAGCCGCTATTATAGCCTGGCACAACTGGCTGGTAGCCAACGGTGATAACATAACACCGTCAGACTTGCCTACACAAACCATTTGCCACTCTATGATTGGCACAGTTACTTGGGAAGGTACTAATTATGCCTACGGTTCCGGCGCGCCTGGCGGCGGAACAGCTTACCCTGATCTGGCCATGGGCATGAACGCCATTGAGGCAATATCGACCTATATGGCCAATAAAATAGCAGTACAATTTCACCAGGAGCCATTTGTTTTTGATATAGAGCGTGGCTTTGAAGCCTTCCAGAGAGACCTTATATTCGATTTGCAGGACAACCCTGTAATGGTTGAAACGCTGTTGCATAATGCGCGTTTCGAAACCGGCTATGCTGGCCAGGAATGGATAGTAGTACTTGCAGAGCAGGCAGCTGGCAATACCGCAGGCAATGGCGGACAGCAAACCATACCGTTAGACCCAACAGACACCCAAAAGCTAATTGATCTTAATACGCTGCAGGATGAGGTAAACACTTTGTTTAAGCTGATAGCCAGCCAGCGTACCGAGCTGTTTTCGCTAAGTATAAAGGATAGTTATATAGGCCGCAGCACACCGGCCGATATAGTGACCCGCGTAAAACAGAGCATAAGTGCTATATCTGACAATTTAAAAGCCAATCTTACTGCTTACGATAATAAAAACAAGCAGGCAATAGACGATGCCGAAGCCCTGCAAGCCAGCTTAGGTGCAGAATATGTGGTGAAGGCCGTTGACCTGGTGGCATTTGCAGCGCCGAATGACCCTGTTGTAATGGTAGCCGGCATTAATCAGGATACCAAGTTAAATGACCCCACCCAGTTTGGCGAAGGTAATTTCCTGCAGGTACGCATGACTGGCGAAACGATATCTTCAATTACCGTAAGCTATAATGTAGGCGGCACTATACAGGCACAAACCATTGGCGCCGAACAGATATTGAGCGCCGTTACCTTGCCAGCATGGAACGCCATACCCAAAGAGGTAATGGATCTTTGGCTGGAAACCATGCTGCTTGATATTAGTTTTGCAAGGCAGATAGCTACACTGTTTTTAAACATGTGCGGCGTGTCAAACCCTACAAACCCGCAAATTAACCCTATTGCCCAGCAGGTTCGCGCACAACAAACATCGATTTGGAATGATGCTGTTGCCCTGCAAGTGAACCAACAAGCACTGGCCGACGTAGCAGGATATACCGGCGTGCTGCCGGCGCATTTATCCGTGTTCTTTCGCACCGTGCAGCCGTGGACACCGCTGTATATGGACTGGAGCGTACAATGGTTCCCCACCTCGGTAACGCCTGGCAAGGAACTGGATACATGGTCGCTGGGCGAAATTGACTATGAGTGGGAGGGTAGCTCCATTACACCCATGCAAAACTTGCCGTTATTTAAAGGGAGGACACTTTTAAATGCGCAAACAGCAAAGGTAATTCAGCAAAAATTTGAATCGTTCGTAGCTGACGACAACTATAATACCTCGAAAATACCCCAATACCTTCTGGATGACCTTAAAGCGGTTGCCGGACAGATCTCTAAGCTTGATATCCTTACACAATCAATGAGCGGGCTGATGAGGCAGCTTACCACCATGCTGATAAACATGAACTACGCTCCTGCAGATACGGAGATAAAGGACCTGATGGGTAACTCTAACACCAATTTCAGGCCGGTTGTGGGCGCTGATTATACAACATCGGGCGCAATGTTCCCGATACCAGCGGGGCATTTCCAAGTGCAGGACCTTTGGATAGTTGATGCCTTCGGACAAATAATGCGGGGAAGTATCCAATCGCCTATTCTGAATATTAAATGGTCTGAAAGCCTTACCACAAGCAGCGATGCTTATAATGGTGATACCGACAGCTACGGGCAATTGCCGCCGCGACTGGCACAACAGGCCAGCGTAAACTTAGACCTGCTGCAAGCCGATGACGATAATATAAAAAGCAATTCATCCGACTTAACCAGCCCGATATGCGGGTGGGTTATGCCTAACCACCTGGATAACTCGCTGATGGTGTTTGATGCTTCCGGCAATAACCAGGGCGCCATAATAAAGGTAGGCCGGGAGTCGGTAAATGTAGATGATGTTAAGCAATACACCATTAGGTGGGATGCCGTACCCGGAAGCAATACCACGCTGGGTGCGCCACCAGCACTGGAAAATGAACACTTGCAGGATTTTGTGAACCGGTTGCTCTCTACATCAACCGCTGGCTCAGGTGCTTACGACGACCTTATGAGCTCTATCGATGCATCACTGTGGACAATGAGCAACTTTGGGCAGCAAAGCGGCAACCTGTCGCTGCTGTTAGGCCGGCCGCTGGCTGTGGTACGTGCCGAGATAAACCTTGCTTTTGCTGGGCTACCGATTTTGAACCAAAGCTGGGTAAATACAGGCGATTATTACAATAATAATGGCACTTACCAGCTAACCGATCCGCCTTATACACAAACACCGTTTACCATACGTGTTGGTGATAATCAATACCATACCAACGGCGTAATGGGCTATTTTGAGGCAGATAATTATGATACTTTTTACTCGGTTTATGGCTCGAACGGACAGACGGCTGAGTTGCAGGACTTTTTTGCCGAGGTAAAAACTGGGGCAAAAACATTTAAAAGTATTGCTGCCAATGTTGGTATTACTGCTGGTTTTAAAACCAATTACGTTCAAACGGGCCACCTGGTATCACTTACGCCGGACGGTACCACGGTAAAGTTGACACTGATAGTCGACCCGAGTGGTGACATCCCGGTAATACCGGGCAGCCTGCCTACCGGGTCGACAACCCTGCCGAATGGGCCGGTATCATCGGCGCTGCAAAATCTTAAATCTACTTTTAGGGCAGGACCTCTGCTACTAAATCCTGACAGAATAAGGATGCCGACGCCTGCTGAGGTAAAGGGTAACTGGTTCTGGATGGCCAGAAAAGATGTTACCACCTGGAATGAGGAGGTGCCGATAGAGGCATCGACCCCGGTTGCGGGGCTTGAGCCTTATACCCCTGCGCTTATTGAAGGGTGGATAGTACTGGCTGACGCAAACGCACCAACCAATTAGTTTAACCATTAAATATAATTCAGCTATGGCAAACCCAATCTTGAGCTACGCTTTTCAGCCGACCATGGTGTTTATTACCACCACCATTAATATGAAGCTGGTTATTCAGAACCCAGTAGGCGGATCTGTTGTAAATTTTGCGGGCGGCCCTAAGGGTGATGAGATCCAGATCACCTTCCCGATGGGTACCGGGAATACCGACTTAGTGACCAACCTGAATTTTCAGGCTACGTCGCCCTCAGGGTTTTCGTGCGCAAAATCAAACACGGGTAACTACTTTTCTATAAAGGCCAACGTGACAACCAAGCTACAGCCGGGCCAAACGCTTGAATTTAATTTCACCAGTGTGCCCATCAATTCCAGCTTAGATCTCACAACGCCGACGGCTACCATCACCATATTAGAATATATCGGTGTTAATACCGGCAATGCGACGGTTGGAGTCACCAAGCAGACAAATACCGAGCTTGCAATAATTTCATGGGCCGATCCTTCGACCATTGCATTATCGCAAATCACAACACTGTACTGGCAATCAATTGGTGGAACAAAGGTAGTGGTTAGCCCCTTTCCAGGCGGGGACAAGACCTTCCCTGTAACAGGCGCACCGCCATCTCCCGGAAAATGTTTAATTAACATTCCATCTACTACCGCGCCGCAATATACTTATACCGTAAAGGTGTTTACATCTGACCAAAAATTTGCCAAGGACGATACCACCATCACACAAAATCCGCCGCTTATTACGGCATTTACCAGCGATAAGAGTGGAGCAATAAAAGTTGACGCGAGCTTAGTGCTGGAATGGTTCTTCTTATGGGGGACTACCTCGGCAATTTATTCCAATACCGGCGCACAATGGAACGGGCCCGCCTCTCCTCTTACAGTCAGCCCCGGAACGGAGTTGCTGCAAAATTTCAAGGGCAACTATGGTAACATGCCTTCAGACATTTTCTACCAATTGTCGGTAAACGGCTTTTCGGCGATGGCGGATGCGAAAGTGCAGATAAAATTATTGCCTGTAAATCTGATATATTTTAAATTCACGCAAAAGACCGGGGATACCTTAAGCGGCATGAAATGGCTGTTTGACCCTTCTACTTGGAAAGGTTACGAGCTTAACACTGGCGGTACCAACCTAAATATACTTACCCTTTACCAGCCTGGTGGCAAAACCGAAACCTACTATTTGGGATCGGGAGATACGGTACACCCACAGGTTCAGTATTTCGATTTCGTGAGCCAGGGGAACGGGGCTTACCTGCTGAGTTGGGTAACGGCAAATTTAGATAGCTTAGTGTTAACGCCCGACACCTACAACGTACCCGCTGCCGATATAGTTAACGGCAGCAAAGTGGTAAACATTACCAGTTCAACCATTTACACGCTTACGGCTAAGGGTGTAAACGGAGACACAATTAAAAGTTCTATAAATGTTACTGTTTAATTTAAATGGATAAAGCCACAGTTGTTGACCTGGTATTGAAATACCCGGACGAAAGAGGAGATGAGACGGCAATTATTTTCCTGGACATAAAAGGAGAAGAAAAACACAAGGTTACGTTTAACGGCCTTAAAAGCGAGTGCTTAACCGTTGCCGCCAACCTGCTGCCACTTACCGAAAGAAAAGAAGTGGTGCTTATGCTTACTGAAGACCAGCCAAACTTTGTGGCCTGTTTTTTTGGTATTATGCTGGCAGGCTGCATACCGGCGCCCTTAGCACCGTTCAAAAATATAAAAGACCGCCAGGGCTACGGCCGTATGCTACGCATACTAAAAAAAGGGACATTTAGCTGCATTGTTGCCGATGAGGTGCAATGCGCTTTGATTGCTGAAGTATTGGAGCGCGAATCGCTGGGTCATGTAAGGCTGATTAGCGCTGAATCGCTCAAAAGTGCCGCGAAACCCCATGAACTGCCGGAAGTACAGGCAGACGACATTGCCTATTTACAATATACATCGGGTTCAACATCAGAGCCGAAAGGGGTAGTGCTGCGGCACCGTAATGTGTTGTGCAATGTGGCTAAGATGAAGCGTGTTTTCCAAAGAACAGAGCCGGTGAGTATTGTAGGGTGGATCCCTTTTCATCATGACATGGGCTTGGTGGGGCATTTGTTTTCGGTGCTGTATGAATCGGGTTTGGGTGTTTTTATGCCAGCCAGCGCATTTATTTCATCGCCAAAGCTGTGGCTTGAGGCTATCAGCCGCTATAGGGCTAATACCTCAGCCGCACCAAATTTTGCATTTGAACATTGTACGCGTAAAGTACCATTTTCAGCCAACCTCGACCTCAGCTGCTGGAAATATGCCTATATCGGTTCCGAAACGGTATCTATGCCTGTAATGCAGCAATTTTATGAAAAATTCGGCGCGGCAGGCTTTAGCCGTAATTCCTTTAAGCCGGTTTACGGCCTGGCCGAAATAACTTTGCTGGCGGCAGGTGGAACACAAGGATTGGATGAGTTGGAAGACAAAATTTTAATAAAACCCGCCGGAAAACACACGCAACGGGTGCTGATGCCCTACCTCATTGATGAGCTTGATAAAATAACCATTGCCCACACTTTAACTGGCGAGGCTTGCTTAGAAGGAGAGACCGGGGAAATACTAATAGAAAGCCCGTCTAACAGCTTTGGTTATTATGAAGATATGCCTGTAAAAAAGCCGGTTAAAGCCAACATTATTCATACTGGAGATATCGGTTTTGTTTTAGGCAGATACCTATACTTGTCGGGGCGTCGCAAAGAGGTAGTGATAATAAGAGGTGTAAATTACGCCGCTGAGGATCTGGAATGGTGTGCACGCCACCAAATTACCGAACTGCAAACTGGCAGCCAAACAGTATGTACGTCTACAATAGATGAAACCGGGGAGCGGTTGCTGATTTTCCAGGAGATACATAGGCATACCAATCGCGAGACACTACGGAAAATTTCAGGTTATATTAAGGCAAATCTTACCGAAAATTATGGCATAGTGCCGGCAGAGGTAATATTTGTTCCGAATGGAATGATGCCGCGCACCAGGAATTATAAGGTATCCCGCAAAGAATGCCTGAACCAATACCTGGCGGGCGACATGCAGTTTATATACACAGATGTTTCTGAAGTGGCAGCCGCAGATGAACTTACTGATAATAATGATCCTGTAGTAATTGTGGGGATGGCCTGCAGGTTTCCTGGCGGAGCAGACAGTCCCGAAAAATTTTGGGACTTATTAGCATCCGGCGTAGATGCAGTAACAGAGGTGCCCTTGAGTCGCTGGGACAATGACCTGTTTTATGATGAAAGACCGGCTGTTCCGGGAAAAGTAAGCACCAAATGGTCCGGGTTTATTGATAATATAGACTTCTTCGACCCGGCGCTTTTCGAGATATCGGCCTATGAAGCACCTGAGCTTGACCCGCAGCAAAGGCTACTGCTGGAAACCTCGTGGCGGCTGATAGAAAATACTGGTGTTAAGAAAAACGAACTTATGGGATCCGGAACAGGTGTTTTTATCGGTATGTCGACAAACGATTACCTGTACATGAAAATTAAGCTGAGTCCAGGTATGGAAGGGTTTAATGCTTATTCGGGGCTTGGCAATTCAAACAGTGTGGCGGCCAACCGCCTTTCCTATTTTTACGATCTTAAAGGTCCCAGCCTTACCGTTGATACTGCGTGCTCGTCATCGCTTACGGCTTTGCACCTGGCTGCCCAATCCATTTTAAATGGCAACTGTACCCAGGCTATAGCGGGTGGGGTTAACGCCATACTTTCCCCCGGCCCCACCATTACGCTTTCGCAGTTCGGGATGATGTCGCCGGAAGGGCGTTGCAAAACATTTGATGCCAGCGCCGATGGCTATGTGCGTGCCGAAGGCTGCGGTTTAGTGATGCTGAAACGCAAATCGGAAGCAGAACGGGATGGTAATACCATACTGGCGGTACTGAATGCCTCGGCGATAGGGCAGGATGGACACAGCCCCGGCATCACCTTTCCGAATGGAAAGGCCCAATACCAGCTCATTAGTCAAACACTGCATAAAGCAGGCCTTGCAGGTAAGGACATAGGCTATGTGGAGGCACACGGCACAGGCACCTCATCCGGCGACCCGGTGGAAGTGGAGCAGCTAAAAAAACTATACGGCGCGGCTGGCAGCAGTGTGTGCTACTTAGGCTCGGTAAAAGCAAATATAGGGCACCTGGAAGCGGGCGCGGGCATAGCCAGCATTATTAAGAGTGTGCTGATGCTGCAAAAAGGCAAGGTGCCGCCTCAAATTCATATCAAAACCCTTAACCCGAAGCTACAGCTTGATGGTACCAGGTTAAAAATAAGTATTGATGAGCGCGAATGGGAACCAAACCAACCCCGGCGTATTGCTGTAAGCTCATTTGGCTTTGGGGGATCGCTTGCACATGCCATCCTATCTGCACCACAGGTGCAGGCAGCGGCAGCAAAAGTACCATTGCCTTCCCGGTTTGCACAGCGCAACTTTGTGTTTAGCGCCAACACATCGAAAGGCCTTTTGGAACAGGCCAAAGTATACAGCGACTGGCTGGGAGAAAATCCCGCTATCGCAATAGACGACCTGTGCCTCACGCAGGCCGTGTGCCGGTCGGACCTAAAGTATCGCAAATATTTTATGGTAAACTCGTTGGCCATGCTTAAAGAAAAGCTGGACGGCTTTATAGCAAGTGGTGATACCGAAAGTATAAAAATTCCGCAGCACGGCAAGGTGTGTTTCTTATTTACAGGCCAGGGTGAGCACTATATTTTTATGGGCAAAGTTCTGTATCAACGCTTCCCTGTTTTCAGGCAGGCGTTTGACAGATGCGCAGTTGTAGCCGAACGTGAAGCAGGCGGTACTATCAGCCTGAAAGAAATTGCGTTTGAAATAAAAGACACCTACTTTTTCCACGACAGGTATATGCAGCCAATCCTTTTCGCTGTACAATATGCACTCGGCACCTTGTGGCAGGAATGCGGTGTTATGCCAGACTATCTGGTAGGGCATAGCATGGGTGAGTATGCGGCCGCCTGCCTGGCCGGCTGTTTTGAGCCAGAGACCGGGATGTCTATCCTGCTGAAACGCGCCCTGTTAGTGGAAAGCATTAATAATAAGGGTATGATGGTAACGCTGTTTACCGGCCACGAGGAGATCCGCAAGGTGATGGATGCCGGCAGGATGCAGATAGCAGCTATCAACAGTGATAAAAAGACCGTGATCTCAGGTGAGAATGACGCGGTGGTTGAGGTAATGAAGCACTTTGAGGAACAGGGTGCCGAATTTTATCATTTAAAAACATCGCATGCATTCCATAGCCAATTGATGCGGCCTATTGCTGATGACCTGCATGAATTTGTTAAGCAGTTCAGCTTTAAAACGCCGGATAAAAAATGGATCTCGGCATATAAAGGCGCTGAAATGAACGAAGCTCCTGATGCTGACTATTGGGTAGGGCATTTGCTGGGCACTATAAATTTTAAAGCGGCGGTTGAGCAATTGCCGAAGGATGAGCTAATCCACTTTATTGAAATAGGGCCGGGCGCTAGTACGCTGGTAGCCGCTAACGAGACTCTACACCTGAAAGATGCACTAATGCTGCGCTCAATGAATTTCAGGAAAATAGAGCGTACCGAAGACCATTTTCTGTTCGACTCGTTGGGGAAACTTTACCAGGCCGGCGCCGATATTAAATGGGGAGCTGTGCTGGAGGGAGATATTTATCCCTCAGAGATACCGGGGCAAAAGTTTATACAGCAATCGTACTGGATGGAAGGCGTCAATGCAGCGAAGCTGGCAGAATTTGCAACGCCGTCGGCACGTTCTAAAACCGTAAATCAACCTGTTGAAATAAAGACGGACGCCGGCATTTATAGCTTTCAATGGAAAGATGCCGGACAAATACCCCTCAACACTGAAAAACAGCAAGCAGACGTGAGCTGGATAATAGTTGGCGAAACCTCCACCTTTGCTGGGCAAATGGCACAGCAAATTAAAGATACAGGAGGGCAGGTATTCAGCATAGGCATCCGTACGAAGAATAATCCGAAAAAGCTTAAGCCGGATTTTGTGGTTTCGACTGCCGATGATAAGGAAAAATGGGTAGAAATTATCGCTAAGATTATTTACAATAAAAGTCGCGAAGATATACAACAGTGGCGGCTGGTATTTATACCGCCTGATCTGGCTGGCTACGGCACACTAGATGTAGCCGAGCTGGAGGAACAGGTATCAGCAGGTACCGGCCTGCTGATACCCATGCTGCAGGCTTTGAAAAAAAATGCGCTCGTTCTACCTGTTTGGATAGTAACGCGTCGGTCTCAGCTGGTAGAGCCCGCTGAGAATGGCGGTGCTGCCATGCTTAATATTTGCCATGCGCCGGTATGGGGCTTTGCCAAAACGCTATTCCTGGAGCATCCGGAACTTCGCGGCGGCTTGATAGATATCGAGACCGACAGCGATGTTACTGCTGTTTTAGCCAAAATAAACAAGCCACGTAATGAGCGTGTTGTCGCTCTTCGCAATGGTGTTCAATACATTGAACAAATTACGGCGAATAAGGCTGCAAAAGCCACACCCGAAGTTTTGCTTAGAGCCGATGGTGTACATATTATTACAGGGGGGCTTGGCGGGCTCGGTCTTAAATGTGCCGCATGGGTTGTGGATAAAGGCGGCAGGCACCTGGTATTAATTAGCCGCCGTAAATTTCATGTTGCTGATAAATGGGCAGGGATAACAAATACCCATCCCGACTATAGTATTGTGCAACAATTGCTTGCCATGCAGCAAAAAGGGGCAAAGATCGAAATAGTACAACTGGATGTGCGCGATATCGGTGGGCTGGAAAAGCTGTTTACAGCATTTAAGAAAAGCCGGGTGCCGGTACGCGGAGTTATCCATGCTGCTGGAGTAAACTGGTTTGGTAAAGTGATGGAGCTGGACCGGGATGAGTTTCTGCATACGCTGAAAACAAAAGTTTCTGCTACCTGGGCTATTCACCAGCTAACGCTAAAACATGACCTGGATTGCTTTATCCTTTTTTCATCGGTGTCGGCATTATGGGGTTCAGTGGAATTAAGCCACTACTCCGCAGCTAATCAGTTTATGGATATGCTGAGTTTATACCGGCATCAGGCGGGCTTACCCTCGCTTTGTATTGATTGGGGGCCGTGGGCCGAGGTGGGTATGAGCGCAGAAGACCGGGAAGCGAACGTGCTGCAAAAACTGGGCTTTGAGCTGATGACACCTGCAGCTGCATTAAGCGCTATGCAGAAAGAGCTGGTTGCCGGCGTTGCTCTATCGCTGGTGGCGAATGTGAACTGGAAGAAGTTCGGCACCTTTGTTGATTTTTCGCTGCAGCCCTCGCTGTTTGCTGAGGTAAGACCACAAGCAGTTGCAGAAGTCGCAACTGCAGAGAGTGGCGTTGATCGGATCCTGAAAAGCCCACCCGAAAAAGCGCTGAAAATGATAGAGGACGCTGTACGGATGAAGCTGCGCAACGTAATGCTGATAGAAGCATCAGACAGTATAGACCGGGAGCAGCGTTTTAACTTTCTGGGCATGGACTCATTAATGTCTATTTCCTTCGCTGCCGAGCTGGAGCATTACTTCGGTATAAAGCTGCCAAATACGCTGGCATATAACTATCCGCATATTAAAGCCGTAAGTGAATTTATCTTTTCGCTGATTTATACCGAGATATCCGAAGATGAGCCGGATGGCTTACAGGAACCTGTTTCAAACATTACCAGCCCGGTAACAGATAGTGAGCCGGGATTATATAAAATGATCAGCCGGCCTGCAACTAACGCAAAGATCAGGCTGTTTTGTTTCCCTTATCTTGGCGCCGGCGCATCCGTTTACGAAAAATGGGCAGCATTTTTTGATGACCATTATGAGTTGGTAGCGGTGCAAACACCCGGAAGGGAGGAGCGCAGCAACGTGGCTCCTTTTGTTTCCATGCACGAACTGATCGATGCGCTGCTTACGGAATACACCGAACCGGATGGCGACTTTGCATTTTTCGGCCATAGTTTTGGCGGGCTGGTGGCCTATGAGTTTTATAATGCGTTAAAGGAACATGGCAGGAAACTACCTTTAAAGCTGTTCCTGTCGGGCTGCGAGGCGCCTTTATCACCTTCAAAAAGCAGGCTGCATGAGCTACCCGACAAAGAGTTTATAGATGAGATCATCAATAAATATGACAATGCTGGCGATGTGTTAGAAAGGAAACGAGCACTAAGTAACAACCCGGCGTTGCTGCGGGCGGATGTACAGGTGTTAGAGTTATACCAGTCCGAGAATCAAAGGATCGACGTGCCGCTTACCGTAATAGCTGGTACACACGACCGGATAACAGACGCCACGCTGGTAAAAAGCTGGCTGACCCTGGCCAATGCCGATTTTACCATGAAGTACATCAACGGCGGCCACGACTTGGTGAAGGAGCACGGCCCTGAGCTGGCAGGCATTATTAAAAGCGGCCTCGGGGTGGATGATAATGATAATTATACTGTTTAATCAAAATTTAATGTAATAAAGTGAGCAGCGTAAAAGAGACGGAACCCTGGTATAATTTTTCAGGTGGGCGCTATATGGGCAGCCAGCCTTTTTTTTACGAAAGGAAGGACCTACCTTGGACGAAGGTAATAGAAGACAACTGGGAAGTAATAAAAGACGAAGTATTGGGGCTGATGCTGGAAAAACCACAAAACCTGCGGCCTTATTTTATAAATAAAAGCATGTCGTTCCCGCCGAAAAGGTGGAAAACGATGGGGATATATTTTTGGAAGTTCGTTATCCGCGAGAATTATAAAAAATGTCCGGAAACGGTAAGGATATTAAAGTCCATCCCCGGCCTTACTTCATTTTCATTGAGCGTGCTGGAAGCAAGCTCGAATATCAATCCTCATCAGGGCGATACCGATGCTATTATTCGCTGCCATGTGGGCATCGACATTCCTGGCGCTCTGCCCGACTGCGGTTTCCAGGTCGGTAAAGAAATACGGCCTTGGGAAAACGGGATAACTCTCCCATTTTGCGATGCTCATACCCATACTGCATGGAACAATACCGATAAAAAACGCATTATTCTGATACTGGATGTAATGCGGCCCCAATTCTCAAAAAAAGAAAATAGTATTTGCGCACACGTGCTGGCTTCGTCGATATTGCAGATGTTGTATCAATCGTATCCTTTCCTGGGACGAAGGTCGGGGTATTTTAAAAAAGCTTTGTACCATACCTCCAGGATAATGATCCTGGGATTTTTACCAGTGCAGCGTTTATTTGCGGTAATATAGTATTATGGAGCCATTAAGTGCCGGTTGACCGGATGGGCTTCCTTCAGCGCTTTGGCTACTGAGTGTGCGGCATGATATCGATTAATACTCCGCGTAACAGAAATTCCAGCTATCACTTACAATAAGTTGCCAATTATCGGGCTTATTAATTATTTCAACCGATATATGAGCTTTGGCCCCGGCACACTTTGATGCATTATCAAGCAGATTACTTAAAATGGTTTCGATCTTGTAAGGTTCAGTATATACAAGTATTTCGGAACTATTATAATTGAAATTGATCGTATTACTATCTAAAACATGGAATCGCCCGATCAAATTTTTATAAGTTCAACCAGGTCTACTTGTTGTATTTTCTTCACATTCAGGCTACGGTCTATCAAGC
This sequence comes from Mucilaginibacter sp. KACC 22063, assembly GCF_028736115.1. Classification (NCBI taxonomy): domain Bacteria; kingdom Pseudomonadati; phylum Bacteroidota; class Sphingobacteriia; order Sphingobacteriales; family Sphingobacteriaceae; genus Mucilaginibacter; species Mucilaginibacter florum. Next base: position 2,134,122 of record NZ_CP117877.1, read on the forward strand.
TGATGTCCATAATGCGTTTCCTGACGTTGACTTTTAATGATGGGCAATATGTTAGCCTATGATGATGGCTTTACCATACTTGAAATTGCACGTAAGCATTATGAATCGGTAGGCTTAGATCCTGCATTGCTGGATGCCATGATCCGATAGTTTCAAATCCAATATCCGCGCTTTAACATCATATATTGCGCGATATAATTTTTAGGTATTAATTAACGTTCTTCAAGCCATTTCAGGAAAGCTGTCGTTTTATCTTTTCCAACTAACAGCTTTTCTTTGGTCTGTATGGTAAGTTTAACCAGCAGTTTGCGGGCAAAGTAATGCTCTACTTCCTTAATGGCTTTAAAGGCTATGAGGTATTGCCTGTTCAGTTTAAAAAAGCTTTTGTGATCTAACTGATTGGCTGTCTCTTCAAGCGACTGGTCTATCATAAACATTTCGCCTTGAAACGTAACCAGGGTAGTTTGCTCGTTACGAACAAATATGTAGGCGATATCCGGCACAGGCACAGTAGTATACTTGCCGTTTTTAAATACCAAAAAACTTTGCTTTTCAGCTTTTGGCTGGTTAATTTGCAGTAGTTGTGTAATTAAAGATGCAGGTATGGCATTGGTTCCTGTGAGGTTTCCAATTTTTTCCAGCTTAGTAAATGCGGCCTTGATGCTATCTTCAGAAAAAGGTTTTAAAATATAATCTACACCGTTTGCTTTAAATGCCTGCAAAGCATATTCATCAAAGGCGGTGCAAAAAATTACCGGTACGTCAATTTTTACTTTTTCAAAAATTTCGAATGATAATCCATCCGCCAATTGAATATCCATGAAAATAAGATCAGGCGAAGGATGAGCCGACAGGTAGTTAACCGCCGCCGACACTCGCTGCAATGGGCCATCAATTTTAGTGTCAGGGCGAACCGAACTGATCAGCCTGATCAACGACCTTGCCGTTTTTAATTCGTCTTCAATGACTAATATGTTCATTTATCGGAAGCTTTACAGTAAAGAAGTAACCGTCTGCCCTTACTTCTATTTGGCGGCCTGTTAAATGCAGGTAACGCTGATTAATATTCTCTAAGCCAATTTTTGTAGATGGCTCGGGGATGCTTTTCAGCTGCAGGTTATTTTTAATAATTAAATTATTATCTGATGATATCAATTCAATTTTTAAAGGTTGATCAATTGATACGATGTTATGTTTTACCGCATTTTCAACCAATAACTGCAACGTAAATACAGGTATCATGGTTTTCTTGTGTTCGGGCGAAATATCAAGTTGCAGGGTAATTCCTTCTTCAAACCTGGCTTGTAACAGATAAAAGTATGCTTCAAGCAGCTTCAGTTCTTCCTGCATAGGTACAACGTCTTTTTTACGGCTCTCTAATGAATAGCGATAAAAGTCAGAGAGTTTTACAATAAAATCCGCCGAATGCTCATCGCCAATTTCCACCATTGACTTGAGCGTGTTTAAGCTGTTAAACAAAAAATGAGGATTAACCTGTTGCTTTAATAACTCATACTGTGCTTCTATATGATCGGATTTGGTGCGTTCCAGCTCAATAGCAATTATCCGGTTTATAAAGCTCTGATAAAGCAGGTATAAGAACATGTAAATGGTCAGGTTAATTAAAATTCCCCTGAACTGGTACATCAGCATCATTGTGCCGATCAACCGGTCTTTAAACAACAGTTGGTTCACTATCACCAATATGCCCATCACAACTATGCCCAGTAATAAACTCCTAATCAGGCGGGCGCCAAAGAACCTTGTTGTGATGGCATGATTCGCATACCGGGGCAGCGTATATAAATTATAAAACCATACAAAAAGCGAATAAAAAAAAGCAATAATACAATCAACAATAACCTCGGTTAAACTTACCCTTAATTGTAGTATTTTAGGAATAGAGGCCAGAATGCCCATAAACAGGGCAGACAGCCAGATCACTTTCTGTGAAATGAGAAATACTTTTGAGCTCTCTGCCTTTATATATCTTCCAAAGATCATGGAATGATGGATGCCTTTTGATTTAATATAAATTTGATCCGTTCACTATTTTCGGTTGTATCGGCTAACTTAACTAAATCTTTGCCTGAAAACCTTTGATAGTTATAACTTATCCGGGAATTTGAATCAGTCAGATCAAGTCTCTCTGCCGAGATCAGATCTCCAGGTATACGTGCACCAAACCAATGGGCATCATCCTGCTGCTTCCAGGTTACCAACGTAAATGATTCGCCCGGCAATTCATTAAGCTTATCTGAACTTGCTGATGAAAGCGCTTTTTCGTTTCCATATAAAATACTCGTAGTATGGTTACGATTATTAATAAAAGAAGTGATTACCTTTTGGTGTAATTCCGAAAGTTTAAAGTGATCTGGCAATGAGGCTTTCTGATTAATCAGTTCATCAGCATTAGGTGCCGGCTTACAACTGCTGAAAACAGCAATGGCCGCGACTATGATTTTAAATATAGATTTCATGATTAGTTTTTGATTGGGAAAGTGAATACAAAGTCGTTTTTCTCCATGGGTTTATGGCAATTGATACATTCTGTAGTGAACATAGCATCTTTGCCATATGGGTTTAGTTTAGGCGTTTTAAACCTGGCAAAGCCCCAACCGGTGGTTGATTTATATTTCTCGGCATCTTTAATCATAAACTCTACCTGTTTAAATGCACCTGTAGATACATTGCCTTTAGCATCTTCCAACTTGTCCCAAGCTGCCTTGGCAAATATGGTTCCGTTGGGCCATGGGTTAATATGGTGTTCTTTAACAGCCTTTACAGCAATGTCATTTCCATAAATAACGCGCATAGTACCGTTATCAAACCTGTCGGACGTACTAATTACCTGCCAGTTTTTATAATCAGGAATGTAAGAAATGCCATTTAAGCTTTCAGGTAATTTTGTTTGTTGGTTGTTAGTAGGTATCGTTTTAAGTTGTTTATCCCGCGCATTAATTTTGGCTGTGTCGTTTGGTATATCATGCACAAAGCCTGTTAAATAATTTTTAAGTACAGCAAGATCCTGTTTGGAAATTTTAGCTTCGGTGTGCACAATTTCATAGCTTTTTATAGGCATAGCTCCTTGCTCAATCTGGTTTACTGCTTCCCAAAGTTTGCCCTTTTTATCAGCAGGAGATAGCTTATTCCAATTGGAGAAATTTAAGCCTTTGCGGCCTTCGCGTACATGTTCGGCAACCTGCCAGTAAACGGGTTGCAATTTATCAAACCAACGCAAATTGGTTTGGTTAGAATGGCAGTCATAACATGCCCTTACCAGGATCGCTTTTACATTTGGTGGCGCTTCCAAATCTCCGGTTACCGGAGGATTACCTATCTCGGGCCTGAAAAACTGCAAACAGATACACACCGCTGCAACTACAGATGCTGAAATCAACAGAAACTTTTTCATATTATATTTAAATAACTTGAAGTAAAGTACCGGGTAGTCAAATTACTTTAAAAGAGAAAAGCGGTGAATAAGGCAAATAAGCAGTTGAATCCGGCAATTTGATTGTCGAATATTTGTATCGGTGTATGTAAGCCGCTTAAAAGCTATTGCATTGAGTCAGCATTACTTTTAACCTTCGCCAATAATTTCTCTCTAAGTTGGCGTATGGTACCCTCTTTATCTGTTTTAATTTTTTTGATGACTTCTTTAGCACCGGGGGGATTATATTTTGAGCCCCAGATCATCAGTTCGACAATTGCCGGGATCAGATCGATACCTTTTTCTGTAAGACTATAAATAAACTTATTCTTCTTTTCTGGTGATACTTCAGATTTTATGAATTCGTTTGCTTCCAAAAGCTTAAGCCGGTCTGCAAGAATATTGGTGGCGATCTTTTCATCAGAAGTCAGAAAATCCCCATAACTGCATTTATTAGTAAATATCAAATCCCTTAGGATTAATAATATCCATTTATCGCCTATATAATCAAGTGAAAATGATATCGGACATTCTGATCTATGCTGAATTTCTTTCATGACAATAAAATTATAAATAATACTTGCAATTTACAAGTTAATTAATTTACCTTTGCTTACTTGCAAGTCGCAAGCAAATTTAAAGATTAATATTAGAATATAAAAGTCATGGAAATCACAAAGAAAACAGTATTGGTAACCGGAGGTGGTTCAGGAATTGGTTATGCAACCGCAAAACTTTTAAAAGAAAAAGGTAACAGGGTAATCATATCCGGCCGTAATGCAGAAAAACTGGAAAAAGCCGCTAAAGAATTAGGCATAGATTACATCGTTAGTGATGTGACCGATGCAGATTCAGTTACCAACCTTGTTAAAAAATTAGAAGCTGGTTATAGCGACCTTAGCGTATTAATTAACAACGCCGGTGTAGGCTTTGTTTATAAACTGGGGGAAGGCGCCAATGCGGTTGAAAAAGCAAGACAGGAATTTGAGACCAACTACTTTGCTCCGGTTAGGTTAATAGAATCGTTGTTGCCGTTATTAAAGAAGCAGCCTGAGGGAGCCGTGGTGAACATAACGTCTAACGTAGCGTTCCATCCGCTGGTGGTTTTGCCAACGTATTCAGATGCTAAAACAGCTTTACATTCTCATTCTGTAGCATTGCGTTTAACCTTGTCATCAGATACCAATATTAAAATCTTTGAGGTAATGCCTTCACTGATCAATACAGATGCCACTAAGGATATGGGTGGTGAGCAGCATGGTTTACCACCGGAAGTAGCAGCCCAGGATATTTATAATGGCATTAACGAAGACCGTTATGAAATATTTGTAGGCGAAGCTGGCCAGCAGTATGCAGACTACTTTGCAAACCCTAAAGCAGCCGTTGCAAAATTTAATCAGCCTTTTCTTTCATAGATAGCATTGCCGATTCCTCTGCACCACGCGATAAACGGAACAGTGTAGAGGAATTTAATCCCAATGCATTAACATTATTATTGTTATGACGGACAGAAGAAATTTTATAAAACAAACCGGCCTGCTATCAATGGCCGGTATTATTGGAGCAAATCAAATCGCAAGTGCTGAAAAGCCAAGTAAACTTTATGCACCTACGCGATCAAAATGGGCAGATGGCTCAAGGTTGGTGGTATCTGCTACCATGCTGTTTGAAGCAGGCGGACAACCAGATAACGCACCAAGTCCATTTCCGCCCAATATGAAGCCCGGTTTTAAGGATTTACCTGCAGCCACCTGGTACGAGTATGGTTATAAGGAAGGTATTCCCCGCATGCTGGACAACTGGGATAAATTAGGCATCAAGGTTACCACACACATGGTAGGTTCCGCTGTTTTAAAAAATCCTGCTTTGGCTAAGGAGATTGTAGACCGCGGGCACGAAGCATCGGGCCACGGCATGACCTGGAAAGATGAGTACGACATGTCTTACGATGAGGAAAAGAAATTCATCAAAGACGGTTTAGATGCGATAAAAAAAGTAACCGGACAAACAGCAATAGGTTATAACGCCAATTTCCTTCGCCGTAGTGAAAACACGCTGAAAATTTTACAAGAGCTGGGATGTATTTATCATATTGACGACTTGGGCCGTGACGAACCTTTTATTATAAAAGTCAATCAGAAAGATTTTGCTGTTGTTCCATATACCGTACGTAATAATGATTTAGGCATGATTGAGTTACGGAATTTTTCGCCTGATCAATATATCACGCAAATCAAGATGGAATTTGATCAGCTTTACGAAGAAGCAGCTACCCGTCGCAGGCAACTATCCTTAACTTTTCATGATCGTGTAAGTGGTACGCCGCAGATGGTAAAAGCTGCAACGGAATTGATCAAGTACATGCAAAAACATCCCGGTGTCGCCTTTAAGCGCAAAGACGAAATAGCCGAAATGACGTTAAAAGATCCAACAAGTTTACACGAACAATCTTATATATAAACTAAGGGCTGCTTTTGTGCAGCCTTTAATTTTATTAGGCATTAATATTATTTACTGTCATTTTTAAAAACCAATTGAATTTATCATGTCAAAAATATTAGTAACAGGAGTAACAGGTGTTATTGGAAAAGGTACAATTGAACATCTATTAAAAAAAGGAGTGCCTGCAAGCGAGATCATCGGATTAGCCCGAAAAAAGGATGGGCTTGATGACCTGATTACCAAAGGTGTTGAAGTCCGTATTGGTGATTACCTCGATTATGATTCTCTGCTTAATGCATTTAAAGACGTTGATAAAATAATGCTTACCAGCGCAGTTGCTTTTTCAGATCGGTCCACCCAACATTATAATGTAATTACTGCTGCCCGCCAGGCTGGTGTTAAGCATGTGGTTTATATGTCAATTATGCGAAAAGAAGGTTCGGGCCGTATTATGCCTGGGATTACAGACTCCGACTTGTTTACTGAACAAGTGCTGAAATCATCAGGACTTGATTATACCATCTTATATCACCCGCCCTTTACAGACTTGTTATATATTTATTATGGTTCGGGCCCGCATAAAAATGGCATAAGAGTCCCGGCGGCTAACGGTAAAATGGCACCAGCAACAAGAAATGAACTGGCTGAGGCCCATGCTGAAATACTTTCTACACCGGGACACGAGAATAAAACCTATTCCTTAGGTGGGAGTGAAGCTATTTCCTTTGCTGACATCGCTAATATTCTTGCAGAAATACAAGGAAAGCCTGTTCCATTTACTACTATCACAACCGGGGGATACATTGACGGTTTGATAGCAAAGGGAACGCCCCGCCATGTTGCAGAATTTCTAACAAATTGGGTAGTAGCAATTGACGAAGGTGAATTTGAACATCGATCAGGCGATTTAGAACGCTTATTAGGTAGAAGGACAGTAACTTTCAAAGAGTACATCGAATCAAACGTTAATAAACAGGTGAAAGAATAAATCTACATAGTTATGCCCAGTGTATAATGGCATATAATGCTGTACCAGAGATAAAATCCAAGCATAATACTTAGCAGGAGGGGGTTGAATCCAACACCTGCTAAAACCTTTCTTTAATCCTGTACCTATTAAAAATAACGTTAAGGTAAGTCCTGCTTTTGATGTGGTAATTAGGTAAGGGCTTACCATTTTAACAGCTGCACGTATGTGCTTGCAAGCATAGCTATTGACAAATAGACCAATAAAGTAAGGAATAGACTTGTTAGCAGGGGCGTTGCAGAAGATCTGAGTGTCTTGTGTCAATTATCAGTCATAAATCTTCAAGATATCCGAATGAATGATGACAACGACCACTTCAGAAGCCGCTTTTTATCGGGCTTGTTTGTAAGACCAAAGTTCAATAAAATACTATAAATCAGATATTATGGGATTTTTCTCCTTTGTCATATTGGCTAATTGTGTTATAGCTGACCTGGTGGAATGTGTATCCGGATTGGCCATGACAGGACCGACCATAAAAATGGAATAACAGGCGCGTCGCTGGTGGTAAATCAATTTTTGTTGCTGCAAATTTTGCAGTATTGATTTTTTTTGTTTTAAATTGCTGTACCAATTATAAGTAAAGCCGCACGGCCTATTGAATAAGTGTGTTTAAAACACTTATAGTTTTACACGTTAGAGACGACCCCTATGAAACGGCAGCTAAATGATGAAATGCTGAGTAGCTCCATTGCTAAAGGCGATAGGCATGCCTTTTCGGCGTTATATGCCAGGTACCTTAAAAGTATTTACAACTATGTTTTCCTGGTATGCGGAGATACAGAAATATCAGACGAAATCACACAGTCGGTATTTGTTAAACTGTGGGAGAGCCGGGAAAGGTTAGACACAGTGCTCTGCATAAGGTCGTATATCTTCAAATGTGCAAAAAACATGCTGTTAGATCATCTAAGAAAAGAGCAGTTGAAAGCGCGTGTTTATCAGCAAATATTACCTAAAGAAGAAGCAGTTGCTGACGGGGCCGACAGCCGCATCATTTTTAACCAGTATCTGCACATCATGCGTGAAGCTATTAACCTATTGCCTAATAAACGGAGGCAGATTGTGCTGATGAGAACGGAAGAGGAGCTATCATTAGATGAAATTGCTGCAGACATGGAAATATCAAAATCAGTTGTTAAAAAGCAACTTTATCAGGGTTTGAATTTCATCCGCAGTTATATCAGGATACAGCTGGATCTGGTCATTTTAATTTTCTTTATTCTTTTCAAATAAATTTTCTGACCAAGGGGGCCTTTCCCTGCCTTGCTTCGTCATTCATGATATGAAACGGAGGGCAATCGCACTTTTCTTACAAAAATTCAGGGATAGCAACTTTACCCCGGAGGAGCATGCCGAATTTGTAAAGTGGCTGGAGAGCATTCCTTCGGATCAGCTTGCTGATGTGCTTGATGAACTTGCCGCTTATACCATTGACGTTGATGAGACAGACGAAGAAAACGATGTGCTCATGAACAGGCTGAAACGTGGCATAGAACAACGATTAGATGAATCGGGAACAAGCTCACGCAAACATCCCATCGTTTCTCTTCTTTTTAAAGCTGCCGCCGTCCTTACACTTATCGGTATTGGTGTCTTATTCTATCAACGTCGGGAACAAGCGCCCACAAAACAACAATTAGCAGTAAAACCGATACGCATTGAACCGGGCAGAAACCAGGCGTACCTGACACTGGACAACGGACAGAAAATTGCACTTGAACATGTCCCCGACGGTGTTTTGGCAGAGGATGGCGGTATCACTATTGTAAAGGTGAAAGACGGAGAAGTGCGTTTTCGTCAAACTATTAAAAAAATCGGCTATGCCAGGCAGGTAAAAGTAACAGTGCCTAAAGGCGGGCAGTATAAAATTGTGCTTGCAGATGGCTCTGCAGTGTGGCTAAATGCCGCTACTGAGTTAGAGACACCGGTACAGTTTCCCTTCCACGAACGGATTGTAAAACTTCATGGAGAAGGCTATTTCGAGGTTGCAAAAGATAAAAGCAGGCCCTTTAAGGTGGTATCTGAAAAGATGACGGTGCAGGTATTTGGTACACATTTCAACGTAAGCGCCTATGCTGATGAACCCATTGCAAAAGCAACACTGTTAGAAGGCTCTGTAAAAGTTAGTCAGGGAATGCAAAGTAAAATGCTGAAACCCGGGCAGCAGGCCTGCGTAGGTCGTCACATCAAATTGTTGAAGGTAGTCGCTGATGAAGCAATAGAATGGAAGAACGGAAATTTCAACTTCAATCATGAGGATATACGGAGTATTATGCGAAGAATATCCAGATGGTATAACGTAGAAATTGATTATAGGCGCACGATTACGGATGAGGGTTTTTTAGGCACAATCCCACGGTCGGCCCAAATAGAAGATGTACTTCATTTACTAGAACTAACCAGAACCGTTCATTTTAAGATAGAAGGAAGGAGGATAATTGTTATGAAATGATTCTACCAGAAGTAGAACGGAAAAGAAGCCCAAGATGCTCGAACATCTCGGGCCTGAATGTCTGGTTCTACAGTACTTAATTTTTATAGGATTACTTACCAATTTAAACCAAACTATCAAAGATATGAAACTTTATGCTTCCAAAAGGCATACGAGCTCTTGTTGTGTCCGAAAATTCCTCCTTATAATGAAATTGACCTACGTTTTAATGGTGACAGCTTTTCTGCAGGTATCGCTTGCCGGCAATGCCCAGCGGCTAACCCTTTCAGCAAAAGCGATGCCCTTGGCACAGGTGTTGGAACACATCCAGGAGCAAACCGGCTACCATTTTTTGGTTACAGACCAGATGTTGGCTGAAACCAATAACGTTACAGCAAAATTCAAGAATAAGCCGCTGGATAATGTATTGAAAGAGTGCTTTGCCAACCAGCCGTTAGGCTATGAAATAAAAGAAAACCTGATTGTTATTTATCGCAAGCCGGTAGTAGAGAAAACCCAAGCTGCCGATGTAAAGATAACCGGTGTAGTTACGGACGATACCAACCAGCCCCTGCCTGGTGTAACTATTAAATTACAGGGAACAACTACATCGACTCAAAGCAATGTGGATGGAAAATTCACGATCAATGTACCGGATGGTAAGGGTAATTTGCTTTTTTCTTTTATTGGTTTTGTTACGCAGGAAGTACAGATATTAGGCGGGCGTACCGTTTACAACGTACAAATGCACACACAGCTGAAATCGTTGAGTGAAGTAGTGGTGATCGGTTATGGCCAGCAACGAAAGGCAGACGTTACCAGCGCGGTAGCCACAGTGAAAGCAGATAACTTTGTGACCGGGCCTGTTACTGATGCTGCCGAACTTTTAAAAGGCAAAGTAGCAGGGTTAAATATCACCAATCCATCAGGCGATCCAACCGCTCAATCGCAAATCCAATTGCGTGGTACCAATACCATTAATGGTGCAAATACAGGTGTTTTAGTTATTATCGATGGCGTTCCCGGAGACCTTTTAACTGTTGCACCAGAAGATATCGCAGAAATTTCTGTACTTAAAGATGGTTCTTCTGCGGCCATTTATGGTGTAAGAGGCTCTAATGGTGTCATCATCATCACTACCAAATCAGGCAAGGGGGTGGTTAATGCACATGTGGATTACAGCGGTAACGTGAGTATAGGGCAAATAACCAGGCGGCCTAAGTTACTTACAGCGCAGGATTACCGTGATCAGATTAAAGCAGGGCTACGTGACCCGTCTTATGATAAAGGTACATCAACTGATTGGCTTGATGCTATCACAAAACGCGCACCGGTATCTACTGTACAAAACGCAAGTTTTAGCGGTGGTAACAGCCAGACTAATTATACCGCATCTTTCAACTACCGCTTTTTAAACGGCATGTTCCTGCAATCAAATCATGCACAATTAACGGGGCGTGCAGATATCAATCATTCCATGTTCGATGGTAAACTCAAATTTAATTTGGGGATGATACAGACTAACTTTAATAGTTTAAACTTCAGCTATTATGACTATCGTCAGGCCATGCGCATGAACCCTACAGCGCCTGTAAAAATGCCGGATGGTACTTACTATCAGGAACCAAATAACTTCGAATATCAAAATCCTGTATCTGATGCTTATACTAATGATGCTCCCAACAGCGCCTATAACAGCAGGTACAATGCAACTATTTCTTTTCTGCCTATAGAAGGCTTAAGGCTTGCTGCAACCGGATCATACACTAAAAGTGGGTATCAAAACCTTTCTTACCAAAATCATCAAAATATTTCCACTTTGCGCGACAACCAAAACGGTGTTGCAAATATTTATCAGGGGCAAGGCATTAACCGCTTTCTTAATCTTTCAGCAGAGTATGCACGATCTTTCGGCGATCATCGTTTCAGTGTACTTACTGGTTATGAGTACCAGGACAATGATAACTTTGGAACAACAATTTCAAATCATGGATTTCCAACTGATATTTTTGGCTATAACCAGATCCAGTTAGGTACAGCTCAAAAAACAGGACAGGATTATATCAACAGTGGTAGATCTCAGTCAAACCTGATCAGCTATTTTGCGCGCGGTACTTATAACTACAAGGAGAAATACCTGTTATTGGCCAGTTTACGTATAGACGGTGCAAGCCAGCTTTATGGCGCAAGTAAACCTTATGGTAAGTTCCCTTCGGTTCAGGCCGGCTGGCGCATCACCAAAGAAGCCTTTATGAAAGATCAGCAGCTTTTTGATGATCTGAAATTACGTGCAGGTTACGGAGTTACCGGCAATCAGCCTTCTGCCGGCTTCCTTGCGGTAGGTTTATTAGGTTACGGTAATTACATTCTGTATAACGGCCAGTGGATACAAACTATCTCACCAAGTCAGAATGCCAATCCGGCCCTGCGTTGGGAAGAAAAGCATGAAACCAACCTTGGTTTAGATTTTAGTATGCTAAAAAACAGAATCAGTGGTACCATTGATTTATATAACAGGCGAATTACCGGGTTACTTTATAACTATCAGGTACCAAGCCCGCCTAATCTTTATCCAACTACACAAGCCAACGTAGGTACAATGAACAATAAAGGTTTGGAAGTGGCCATCAATTTTGTACCGGTTAAAAAGAGGGATTTCAGTTGGACAAGTACTGTAACATTTTCAACCAATACTAATAAACTGATAAGTCTTTCAAACGACCTTTACCAGGCAACTCTTCCATATTTTACAGCTGGTTCTACCGGCCCGCCTGCAACAACCTTTACACATATTGTACAGGTGGGGCAAAACATAGGCGATTTTTATGCCTTTAAAGTGGTGGGCATCACCAATGATGGTTACTGGCTTTACCAGGAACCAAACGGTACGGTAGTCCCTTACAGCCAGTTTAAGCATGCATTTGAAGACAAGCAAGTAGTAGGCAATGGTTTGCCTAAGTACTATGCAGGCTGGAACAATACACTTAATTACAAAAACTGGGACTTCAGCGTCACTATGCGTGGTGCATTCCGCTTCCAGATAGCTAACCTGCAACGTGCTGATTTTGAACTGCCGGGCATTATGAATTATAACCGGATGGCAAGCGCTTATGACAAAATTTATGGTGTTGCGGTATTGAACAAAAACGTAGCCCAGGAATTTAATAGCTATTATATAGAAAATGGTGATTTCTGGAAGATTGATAACATAAATATTGGCTACACCTTTAGAAACCTGAGATCTAAATATATCCATAACCCACGTATTGCATTTTCTACGCTCAACACCTTCATTATTACAAAATATAAAGGAAACGACCCGGAAGTTGACGTCAGTGGCTTAACGCCTGGTGTAGATGCAAGGGATGTGTATCCATCGCAGCGTATCTATAACCTTAGTGTTTCAGCAACCTTTTAAGTATTAATTATGAAGAGAATTGAAATGAAAAAAGTATATCTTTTTATTGCGACTATCCTTACGATTATGATAGGATATTCCTGCACTAAGCTAAATGACGAGAACTTTGCTACCATTATATCCAGCAAATTTAATCCTACATCAAGCGATGTTGCTTCGCTGATAGGCGTGCCTTATACCAATTGGCGTACCCTTGAACTGGGCCGCAGTGCAAACGCAATTTGGCGGACAAACGAACTGGCCGGCGATGAAGAAGTAATCCCTGCACGACCGAATGGCTGGGTTGATGGTGGTATTTACCGCCGTATGCACGAGTTTAAATGGACGGCTGATGATGACAACAGCAATACCATCTGGACAAATGCTTATGCAGGTATTACAAATTGTAACAGGCTGCTTTACCAATTACAAAACAACCTGATACCAATTACAACCGGCAAAGACAGTGTGGTAGCCGAACTAAAAGTGCTGAGGGCATCGTTTTACTATGCTTTGTGTGATTTTTTCGGTAATGTGCCTATTATCACCAAGTTTGATGTTCCGGCCGGATATCTGCCCACTCAAAGCAACCGCACCGATGTTTATAATTTCATTGTTTCAGAAATTACAACCAACCTGCCATTGTTAAGCCAGAAGAATGATGGAACTACGTACGGCCGTTTTAATAAATGGGCTGCGCTGGCATTGTTGGCGAAAATGTACCAGAATGCACAGGTTTATACGGGTACTGCACATTGGGCAGATTGTATCAGCACCTGCGATCAGATCATCAACTCCGGATTATTTAGCCTGGAGGCGGTGCAGGCTAACGTGTTCGCCACCCAAAATCAGGGATCAAAGGAAATTGTTTTTGCGATACCATTTGATAATCTGTATACCTCAGATGGCTCTACCGCCTGGACACTGCATATGGAAACCTTACAGCCAGAAAATCAGGCTACCTATAATTTTCAGAATTCGCCGTGGGGGGGGATATGTGCCGAACCACAATTTATAAACACGTTTGACCCGGATGATAACCGGCTTAAGAGTAATTGGATACAAGGCCAGCAATATACAGCAAGCGGTGCCATTTTACTTGGTACCATGGATAAATTCAGCGGTAAGCCTTTAGCTTATATTAATGAATTGCCGGGTGTAGATTCCTCTCAGGAAGTACACGGTTTCCGCTTGGGTAAATACCAGATACAAAGTGGCGAACTGGTGGGCATGAGCAATGATTTTCCGCTTTTCAGATATGCAGATGTGCTGATGATGAAAGCCGAGGCTGCATTACGTAGCGGAGACGGCAATACGGCTGCTACTTTAGTTACCCAGGTAAGGCAACGGAATTTTATTAATAATCCGGCTAAAGCAACAGTTACAGCGGCACAACTGGCTGGCCCTACCGTTTATGACTATGGCTTGCGAAACCACCTGGCCACTACTCATGAGTCTGTTTCGGATATTCAATACGGGCGCTTTCTGGACGAACTGGGATGGGAATTTAGCCAGGAAGGGCGCCGTAGGCAGGATATGATCAGGTTTGGATGCCTTACTACAAAATCCTGGTTATCACACTCGCCCAACGGTGCATACAGAACATTAATGCCTATACCAACCAATGCTTTGCATACCAATAGTAATTTAAAGCAAAACCCTGGTTATTAAAATAGAAGTTGATTGTTAGTTGGTTTTTAAAATTGCATATGGAGGCTTAGTCTTCCATATGCTTTTAAAATGATGCAACCATGACCGTGTCGAAGCAAAAATTTAAAAACAGGATATTCAGTGTAATTACTTTTATTATTCCCATTATATTATTGGGTTTAATAGAGCTTTGTTTACGGTTAATGTCATATGGCCATGATACCTCTTTGTTTGTGGAATATCCTACAGACCATTCAAAGCTGGTGATGAACAGGTACGCGTCTGATCCATTTTTTTCTGATACCATCAATGCTACCAAAGGATTCTACGAGCCTTTTGAAAAGGAGAAGCAACCAGGAACCTTAAGGATTTTTGTACTGGGCGAATCTACCGCTGCCGGGTATCCCTATTTTCATAATGGTTCTTTCCACCGGTGGCTGGCTTACCGTTTAATGCATTCATTGCCCGATCATAAAATTGAGGTGATTAACCTGGCGCTAACCGCGGTTAACTCTTATACGGTACTAAACTTCGCGCGTCAGGTAGTGAATTACCAGCCTGATGCTGTTTTGGTATACGTAGGGCACAATGAATATTATGGCGCTTTAGGTGTCGGTTCTACCAGCCGTATCGGGAGCAACAGCGGGTTAATTAATTCACTGGTGTGGTTGCGCCATTTCAGAACAGTGCAACTGGTGCAGAACCTTTTGTTCAGCATACGCTCGGGCGGCAAACCTTCAAACGGGGTTAATCTGAGTGAAAACCTGATGAAGCGGATGGTGGGTAAACAGCAGATGCCTTTCAATGGCGACGACTATAAAAAAGGTATCACGCAGTTTGAAACCAACATGCAGCAGCTAACCACGCTGTTTTCTGAAAAGCACATTCCGTTACTGATCAGCAACCTGGTGAGTAATGAAAAAGACCTGAAGCCATTTATCAGCACTTCTTCAACAGACCGTTATTCTGCTAACCGGGAGTTTAACTCTGGCACCGATGCCTTAAGTAAAGGTGATTATACAGAAGCGAAGAAGCATTTTCTACTGGCTAAAGATTTTGATGAATTGCGGTTCCGTGCGCCGGAAGCCATTAACCAGGTGATTATACAGGCGGCAGGCAAACCCGGTGTTTACGTAGTGAACGCCCGTAATCTTTTTGAAGCGCATTCTGCCAACGGTATTTTAGGTAACGAAACCCTGCTGGAACATGTTCATCCCAATCTCTTAGGCTATGCCCTTCTGTCAGACGGCTTTTATGAAGCCCTGAAGAAAATAGGCGTCGTTCGTATAGATACCGCGCGGGAGATGTCTTTTAAAGCATTGCTGGCCAATATGCCCGTTACCAAAGTAGATTCGCTGGCTGGCAGTTACCAGATTATGATGCTGCGTTCCGGTTGGCCTTTTAACCAACCTATTTCTAAAGATTTCAATTTAGGGCAATCAATAGAAGAGCGGCTGGCAGGCCAGCTTTCAGTAAACCGCATATCATGGGCAACGGCGATGGATCAGCTTTTTCAGGGCAGTATGTCTACAGGCAATAAGTTACAGGCATTGAAAGCCACAGAGGCAGTAATGCTGGAGAACCCTGACAATACCACTTATTACATGTATGCCGCCCGTCTTAATTACGATTTGGGAAAAGTAAAGGAAGCTGAATATTATTTCTTACGCTGCTATCAGATAGACCCGTCTTACAAAAACGCGCAGAGCCTGTACCTGTTTTACCTGAAGCTGGACAAGCCCGCAGATGCGATGAACTGGTTGAAAGTAGTAGAAGCAAAAAATGGCATGAATGCCGATTATGAGCCCATGCTGAAGCTAATGACTAGGCTGGTGCAAGCAAAAAAGGAACTGACGGCACAACCGCGAAATCAAAATCTGCGCATGGAGATAGCCGGGTATTACGAGAAAATGGGGGAGCCACAGGTGGCTAATAATTACAGGTAAATGAAGACGAAGAAATGGAATGATAACCGCCGGTTCGGCTTGGGTATCTCTTTCGGGATAACAACGGCAACTATGTTGAACCGGTACCGAACAGGGAGTGTTAACCTGTGGCTGGTAGGCGCACTGTGTTGCCTATTACTGATCACGCTGTTTTCGCCGGTTATACTGGCAGGTCCGCGCATGCTGATAGAACGGTGTGGACGGGCGGTTGCCCGGGTTTTCACCACCGTGATCCTGACGTTGCTTTATTTTCTGGTGGTTACGCCGCTAAGTTTGTTCAATAAAGTATTTAAAAAAGATCCTTTGCAGTTAAAGTTTAATGAGCAGGCCCAGTCGTACTGGATAACAGATCCGCAGGAACCTATTGACCCGACTAAACAATATTAAGTAATGAATACGCTGATCGAATTCTGGATATTTTTAGGAAAGCGGAAAAAATACTGGATGTGGCCTTTTCTGGCGTTGATAATCCTGCTCAGCCTGTTTTTGTTTGTTGCCCAAAGCACCGCATTGTCCACCTTTATCTACTCTCTTTTCTAATGTATATTCTGGGCATATCTGCTTATTATCACGACAGCGCTGCTTGTCTTATAAAAGACGGGACTATTGTGGCTGCTGTGCAGGAAGAACGTTTTTCCCGCATTAAAAATGATGCGTCGTTTCCTGAAGAGGCAATTAAGTATTGCCTTTCTGCAGCAGGTATTGCCTTAACAGAAGTAGATCATGTGGTATTCTATGAAAAGCCCTTCCTGAAGTTTGAACGCTTGCTGGATACCATTTTTGCATTTGCCCCGTACGGCTTAAGGGCTTACCTGAAAGCAATGCCTATATGGATAAAAGATAAATTGTTTACCAAGGGAAATATCAGTAAGGCCCTGCAACAGATAGATCAAAACTGGAAATACAGGGAAGGGGCATTGTTATTTTGCGAACACCATTTCTCGCATGCAGCATCTGCTTTTTTTGTATCACCATTTGAAAAGGCGGCTATCTTAACCGTTGACGGGGCCGGGGAATGGGTGACTTCTTCTATTGCTGTTGGCCACGGAAACAACATCAGCCGGATTAAACATATTAATTTTCCGCATTCGCTTGGCTTACTTTATTCTGCTTTTACTTACTACCTGGGTTTTAAGGTAAATTGCGATGAATATAAAGTGATGGGGCTTGCCCCTTACGGAAAACCTGTTTACAGCTCACTCATCTATAAATGTCTGGTGGACGTGAAAGCTGATGGTTCCTTCCGCATCAACATGAATTTTTTCAATTATGCAGCCGGGCTGACCATGGTTAATCAAAACTTTGTGAAGCTGTTTGGTAACAAGATCAGGCAGAAAGATGAAACCATCACGAAGTTTCACATGGATGTGGCGGCATCAATACAAAACGTCACTGAAGAAATATTGCTAAGAATTGCATGGGATATAAAAGCGAAAACGGGCTGCGAAAACTTATGTATGGCAGGCGGTGTCGCATTAAATTGTGTAGCCAACGGCAAACTGCTCAGAAGCGGGATATTCAAAAATATATGGGTACAACCCGCAGCCGGGGATGCAGGCGGAGCGGTAGGTGCGGCAATGTTCGTCTATTATCAACATCTGCAAAATAAGCGGCAAGCCGGCAATGAAAATCAGATGCAGCAAATGTTGCTGGGGCCGGAATTTAATGTGAAAGAAATAGAGGAAACGCTTAATAAGTTAAACATCAGGTATCATAAGCTTAACCCCGATAATTACCTGAAAACTGTGGCCGGGAAAATTGCCGAAGGGATGGTAGTTGGATGGTTTTCGGGCCGTATGGAGTTTGGGCCGCGCGCATTAGGTGCAAGAAGTATACTGGCTGATCCGCGTGATCCGGGTATGCAATCAAAGCTGAATCTTAAAATTAAGTTCCGCGAGTCGTTCCGGCCTTTTGCTCCGGCAGTTCTACAAAAGTATTGCCATGTATATTTCAATCTGCGGGTTGCCAGTCCGTATATGTTATTCACCGCACCTGTATCACAAGGGCAGTTAGATGGGGATGAAGACGATAGCTTTGCAGTTGGGGTAAATACGCTTAACGAAGTACGAACTACGATTCCGGCGGTTACACATGTCGACTATTCTGCCCGTGTACAAACGGTGGACGAACTTAACGGAAGCTTTTATCATTTGCTGCAAGCTTTCTATCTTGTAACCGGATGCCCTATGCTGATCAATACCTCCTTTAATGTAATGGACGAGCCGATTGTTTGTACGCCTGACGATGCAGTATCATGCTTCCTGAAAACGGATATGGATCTGCTGGCATTTGAAAATATATTGATTTACAAATCTGAGAACCTAAATATTCACTAATGAAAAATAGAAAAAGAATTGGATATGGCTTGATGCTCGCGCTGGCGTGCGGAATGATCAATTCGCGGGTTGCAGCCCAAAGCAAACCAATCGAATTATTCCCGTTAGAAGATGTCAAGCTATTATCAAGCCCGTTTTTGGTTGCCCAGCAAACCGATCTCAACTATATGTTGAAGCTTGATCCGGATCGTCTGCTGGCTCCTTTTTTAAGGGAAAGCGGTTTAGCGCCTAAAGCTAAAAGCTATGGCAACTGGGAAGATAGCGGTTTGGATGGGCATACTGCCGGGCATTATCTTACCGCTCTGGCCCAGATGTATGCCGCTACCGGGGACCCACAGTGTTTAAAAAGGCTTAATTACATGGTAGACGAGCTGGCCCGCTGCCAGCAGAATAATAAGAATGGCTATGTAGGCGGTGTACCGGGCGGGATGGCTATGTGGGCCGAGGTGAAGAACGGCGATTTTAGCAGCTTCAACAAAAAGTGGGTGCCCTGGTACAATATGCATAAACTGTACGCGGGCTTACGTGATTGCTGGTTGCTGGCGCATAATGCAAAAGCTAAAGCAGTGCTGATTAAATTATCAGACTGGGCAGACGAAGAAACCGCCGGGTTAACGCCTGAGCAAATGCAGCGCATGCTGAATACCGAGCACGGCGGCATGAATGAAGTTTTTGCAGATGTTGCTGATATTACCGGGAATAAAAAATACCTGCAACTGGCACAGCGATTTTGTCATCAGGCGATTCTGCAACCGCTGGAGAAACGCCAGGACAAACTTACCGGGTTGCACGCGAATACCCAAATCCCAAAGATTATAGGATTTGAACGTATTTCCGAACTCAACCAGGATACTGCTTATCATGCTGCTGCCCGTTTTTTCTGGAAAACCGTAGTTGATAAACGTACCATCTCCATTGGCGGCAACAGTGTGCGCGAGCATTTCAACCCTTCTGATAACTTCCTGCCCATGCTCGAATCTGAACAGGGGCCAGAAACCTGCAACAGCAACAACATGCTGAAGCTGACCAAAATGCTGTTTTTGGATGACCACTCGCCGGAGTATATGGAGTTTTACGAGCGGTTGTTGTATAACCATATTCTGTCATCAGAGCATCCGGTAGAAGGTGGCTTCGTTTACTTTACACCGATCCATCCAAGGCATTACAGGGTATATTCCACGGCCGATGAAAGCTTCTGGTGCTGCGTAGGTACCGGTATGGAAAACCACGGCAAGTATGGCGAGCTGATCTATGCACACCAGGGGAAAGATATCTATGTCAACCTGTTCATCCCATCGGTATTGAACTGGAGCGGTAATGGAATAACCTTAAAGCAGGAGAATAATTTTCCAGATCGCGAAAGCACCCGACTGATGGTAACGGTTAAAAAGCCGCAACAATTTAACCTGTATGTACGCAAACCATCATGGGCTGCTAACGGCTTTGATATAAAGGTTAATGGCAAAAGCGTAAAAGCACAGAACGGGATTAAAGGTTACCTGGCCGTTAACCGTTTGTGGAAAACTGGCGATGTGGTAACTATTGCCCTACCCATGAAGAATTCTGTAGAATACCTGCCGGACCATTCAGAATGGGTATCGTTTCTGCATGGGCCGATTGTGTTGGCCGCGCCAACCGATACGACCGATCTATTAGGCCTGAAAGCAGACGACAGCCGCTGGGGACATATCGCCAGGGGTAAACTGTATGATTTCACCCAGGCGCCGTTGATCGTTGATAAAGGCGGCGATCTTTCTGCCGCGCTGACACCGGTAAAAGGCAGTAATGCAAACTTCAGCATCTCACCGCTGATATACCAGGCGAAATACAAAAACCTGAAACTGATCCCTTTTTATAAACTTCACGATGCGCGTTATATGCTTTACTGGCCCGTGGCCAAAGCTGATTCCATTTCACAGCGCGAACAGCAACTGGAAGCTGAAGACAAGCTAAGTACCCGCCTTGCTTCGAGGATAGTAGATGGTGTGAATGCCGGTGAACAGCAACCCGAAGTTGACCACGCACTTAACTCGCAAAATTCAAACACAGGAATTATTAACAACAGGCATTGGCGCGATGCAGGTGATTTCTTTAGTTACAAGCTTGGGGGTAATGCACAAACTACCGTACTACAGATCAGCTATTCGGGCAAAGACCGTGACCGGCAGTTTGAGGTGTACATTAACGGGCAAAACATCGCACACATTAATGTAGCGGATAATGCTGCCGAGGCGGTAGTTACCAAAGAATTTAAACTGCCGGATGGATTAGCAAAAACTAACAAGGTACTGGAAGTGAAATTCGTTGCAACAGGTGGCAAAAGAACTGCACCCATTTATAGTGTAAAACTATTAAGATAAAATTTATAGTGTAAAACTATTAAGATAA
Organism: Mucilaginibacter sp. KACC 22063; assembly: GCF_028736115.1. Lineage (NCBI taxonomy): Bacteria > Pseudomonadati > Bacteroidota > Sphingobacteriia > Sphingobacteriales > Sphingobacteriaceae > Mucilaginibacter > Mucilaginibacter florum. The sequence goes on from NZ_CP117877.1 coordinate 2,155,175, forward strand.
AATTCAACATAGGTAGGGGCCTGATAATTAACATACATCTAAACGTATAAACAATGAAATTAAATCTTTATAAATGGTTATTCGTAACCTTTATCACAATGCCTTCTGTTCTTTTTGCGCAGAACTATCAGCAATCTAAAGAAGGTGTGAAAGCTGTAATAGACGGCGTTTCTGTGAACATTGTATTCTACTCGCCGGCTATTGCCCGGGTAGAAAAGTTTCCTGTTGGGCATCATTTTACAAAGAACAGCCTCGCGGTAATTAAACAGCCGGAGAATGTTCCGTTAGCTGTTACGCGTAATAGTAATGTAGTAACTATTAAAAGCAGCAAGTTAACTGCTAATCTAAACCTTGCAACGGGTAAAGTATGGTTCGAAACATCCGCAGGTCAGCCGCTGCTATCAGAAAAAGATTATGGCGCGCAGTTTACGCAAGTAGATGACAAGGGCAAAGCAACTTTTGAAGTGAGGCAGGCTTTTAAATTAGATACTACCGAGGTGATCTATGGCTTAGGGCAGCAGCAAAACGGTAAGTTGAGCCAACGTTTCGAAAAAGTGTTTCTGCAACAAGGGAATACCCGCGTTTGTATCCCTTTCTTTCAGTCTGTTAAAGGGTACGGATTGTATTGGGACAATTATTCGCCTACTACTTTTAACGATAACAAGCAGGAAACTTCTTTTGATTCTGAGCGCGGCGATAACATCGACTATTACGTGATGGCAGGTCGCGGCACAGACGGCGTGGTTGCAGAAATGCGTACGCTAACCGGGCAGGTACCCATGAAACCATTGTGGGCCTTTGGTTTTATACAATCGCGCGAGCGTTACAAAACCCAGTTTGAACTGGTAGAAGTGGCCAGAAAATACCGGGCATTAAAAATTCCGATAGATGGCGTTGTGCAAGACTGGCAATACTGGGGTCCGGATAGCAACTGGAATGCGATGGCTTTCGACCCGAAAACATATCCCCGCCCTAAAGCCATGATCGATAGTATACACCGGATGAATGCACACTTATTCATCGTTTCATGGCCCGGCTTCGGCCCAAAAACGCCGCAGTATGCAGAGTTCAGCAAGAAACATATGCTGATCAACTTCGATACCTGGCCGCCGAACGGCGGTGCAAAACCTTATGACGTGTACAACCCGGAGGCAAGGGATATTTACTGGTCTTACCTGAATAAAGGCATATTCTCACTTGGTCCGGATGCATGGTGGCTCGATTCAACCGAACCTGATCATATCAATATTAAAGAAAGCGACTGGGATCAGCCCACTTACCTGGGTACTTATCGCAACTGGCTAAATGCTTTTCCGCTTCAGCATACCAAAGGGGTGTATGAACATCAACGCGCAACATCAACACAAAAACGGGTGATGTTATTAACCCGCTCTGCATTTGCAGGGCAGCAACGTTTCGGCTCGGATACCTGGAGCGGCGATTTAGGGTCTAACTGGGAAAACCTGCGGAGGCAGATCCCGGCAGTACTTAATTTTGGCCTTACCGGCCTGCCTTACTGGAACGTGGATATCGGCGGTTTCTTTGCAGGCAGTTTCAGACAGGGTGGGGGAGCCATGAACCCGGATTTTCAGGAGCTGTATGTCCGCTGGATGGAGTTTTCGACGTTTACTTCGATGATGCGCTCGCACGGAACGGATATACCACGCGAAATCTACCAGTTTGGCAAACGAGGCGATTGGGCCTTTGATGCACAGGAAAAATGTATCAATCTGCGCTATCGCCTGCTGCCTTACCTGTATGCCACCGGGTGGAGTGTGACGAACCAAGCCGCATCCTTTTTACGTCCGTTAGCGGCTGATTATGCTGCTGATACAAAAGTGCTGGACTTGAATACCGAGTTTTTATTCGGTAAATCATTCCTCGTGGCACCGGTGATTGAAAAGGGAGCAAAATCCAGATCGGTTTATCTGCCAGACAACTCATCATGGTTTGATTTCTGGACAGGCGAGCAAATTTCTGGCGGAAAAACGATAGAAAAGCAAGCGCCTATTGATGTAGTACCGCTTTACGTAAAAGCAGGATCGATTATTCCATGGGGGCCAAAAGTTCAGTATGCTGCCGAAAAGAAGTGGGATGCGCTCGATATCCGGATCTATCCCGGTGCGGATGGCGATTTTACCTTGTATGAAGACGAGAACGACAGCTACAACTATGAGCAGGGTAAATACAGTACCATCACCTTTCATTGGGATAACCAGCAGAAAAAGCTAACGATTGGCGACCGTCATGGTGATTTCCCGGGCTTGCTCAAAAGCCGTAAGTTCAGGGTAACCATAGCCCCTGCGCTGAAAGACATGAATGAAGACAGTAACACCTACAAAACAGTAGCTTATACAGGAAAAACTAAAACGGTGGCCTTCTAAAGTGCTAAGGCATCGAAGCGAGACCTATGCGCCCTTTCGTATTAGGTCTCACTAAACTGCTAAAAGTAATTGTGAACCCTTAATTGACCGAATCTTTCGACACCCCTTATTTGTAGAGATACAATGCATGCATACGTCATATTAGTGTTCCTGTAATACGATGCTTAATAATCCCACAAGTTGGTGGCAGAGTACATTGATATTAAGTTAATTAAATCCACCGCTCAGAATCCTGTATAATTGCCGTCGCTGCAATCATCAAAATCTGATGAAAACATTCTGAAGCATCATATGCTAATCGCTGGTCGCTATTAAATCGTTTGTTTCTTAATTAATTATTGTTTTACAATAATTAATTGTACTATTGCAGTATATTTTAATAATATGAAGATAGTTCGTTTTATCGCCAGAATACTTTCGGTCGTCAGCAGGATAGCAGCAGTAGGATATCTGTTATCGTTCCTGCTTTCAGCAGTTTCATTATATACCGGTTGGTCTTTGAACTTGATTGATAGCGGTCGCCGTTTTGAGATTGATTATCCTTTTACACACATTCCCTACCTGTTGGGCGAGTACAACAACGGATACATCATCATGTTTCTTTTACTGCTGGGCTTGTATGCTTTGTTTTTTCTGCTGGTAGGTAACGTGTTTCATGTGTTTACACAAACAAAGCTGTTTACGGCCTACGGTATTCGTCAACTGAGAATATTTTATCTCGGCAACCTGGTGATACCGGCTTTGGCGATGTTACTGATTTCAATAGTATATGATGTGGAATCGCCATTGCAAATTCTGGTTATCCTGCATATGCTGCTGGGGGTATTCAGTTATTTTATGGCTGCTATTTTTAAAGAAGGATATCATTTACAAAGCGAACACGACCTCATTCTGTGATATGGCCATAGTAGTAAATGTAGATGTGATGCTGGCCAGGCGCAAAATGCAAAGTAAGGAGCTGGCAGAGATTCTGGATATGACGCCAGCTAATTTTTCGATCTTAAAAACGGGTAAAGCAAAAGGTATACGCTTCGATACCCTTGAAGCCCTTTGTAAGGCTCTTAATTGTCAGCCAGGCGACATACTGGAGTACGTCGCAGATTAATCATTGCTTATAACCAATTAGTTAGCCCCCGGCAAAGCCAGGGACGGCCATTACTATGTCTTGAAATTTAAATATGAACACACTTTCCATTAAAAACCTGAGTAAAATATACCCCAATGGCGTAAAAGCATTGGACGGTCTTTCGCTGGAGATAGGTAATGGTATGTTTGGGTTGTTAGGACCCAATGGTGCCGGAAAATCATCTCTGATGAAGACACTGGCCGGTTTGCAGCAAGCTGATGAAGGCGAGGTATACTTTAATGATACAAACGTTCTGAAGGACCCTTCAGCATTAAAAAAGCAACTCGGTTTTTTACCACAGGATTTTGGGGTTTATCCCAAAGTGTCCGCATATGACTTGCTCACCCACATCGCTGTGCTAAAGGGACTCACCAATGCTGTTTCCCGAAAAGAGCAGGTGCTGGCCTTGCTTGCCCAGACAAATCTTTATGAACAGCGGAATAAGGAGGTGCATACTTTTTCCGGCGGCATGCGTCAGCGATTCGGGGTGGCTCAGGCTTTGCTGGGCGATCCTAAACTGGTAATCGTTGATGAACCTACTTCAGGGTTGGATCCAGAGGAGCGTAACCGTTTGAATAACCTGCTTAGTGAGATTGGTGAAGAAAGGATCGTTATTCTCTCTACACATCTGGTAGAGGATGTGAAAAATCTTTGTCCCCGGATGGCCGTAATGCATAAAGGACGCATTATTGCCCAGGGCGAGCCTGCTGAACTTATCAAAGGCCTGGAAGGTAAGGTGTGGCAGAAAACCATTAATAAAGCGGATAAAGCTGTATATGAACAGCAGTTTCGCCTTATATCCTCACAACTGATTATGGGAAGGCTCCGCATACATGTTTATGATGATAAAGAGCCCAATAATGGGTTTGAACGAGTAAACCCAGTTTTAGAGGATGTATACTTCCATTTATTAACTGCCAAAAACTAACGCATGTTTAATTTACTGAAATTTGAACTGGGCGCTTATTTTAAGAAGCCCGGCATTTATATTGCCCTATTATTACTTTGCGCATCAGGGTTTGTTGTCGGTTTAAAAATGTCATTTAGTGCAGGTAATGATATTTATCGTAACTCCCCATACAGCGTAGCTCAAATGATCGGTTTGCTTAGCCTTACCGGGATATTTATCACTACCTTGTTTGCTTCTCAAATACTTTTTAAAGAAGTTGATGCGCGGTTTGATGTCATTCTCTATGCAACGCCTATGCGTAAAGCGTCCTATCTGTCGAGCCGGTTTGGTGCTGTTTTTATATTAACTACGATCTGTATTATCCTGCTCGTAGCTGGTTTTATGTCGGGCCATATTGCTGACGGAGACAGGGTTCCTTACCGGTCTTTTAATCTTTGGTTTTACATCCAGCCAATGTTAATTATCGCGTTACCGAATATTTTCTATTGCGTGGTATTTATCAGTTCGGTAGCGTGGCTTACCCGTAATAAACTGATGATCTTTATTTCCGGGTTATTTATTTATATCAGTTATCTCATCATCCTGACCTATTCTGGGTCGCCCATGATGGCGGGTAGTCTGCCACAATCAGCTAAAGCGCTTGAGCTTGCCGCGAAGGTTGATCCATTTGGCCTGTCCGCATTTTACCAGCAAACGAATTTGTGGACAGTTACGCAAAAGAACAATGTTGTGATGTTGTTGTCAGGTAACCTATTGTATAACAGGTTTATGTATACGGTACTTAGCTTGATGCTTTTGTTTTTATCTTATCTTAAATTTAATTTTACGCTGCACGAAAGAGGTAAGTATAAAAAGATTTTACCTCAAAAATCCAATAACTCGTTACCTGCCTATCAGGCTTTGACAAGCGAACCCTATGGCGTCAGATATTCAAGGATGGTACTTACCAGCCTGATCAAACAAGCCACCGGGCCATTATGCAAAAGCATAGGGTTGGTTATGATCACCATAGGCCTGGTATTTTACATGAGCATGGAGTTTTATGGCAGCATAGATCAGGGTATCCGTTTACCCGAACAATATGCAACCAGCGGCCTTATCGTCAACAGGATACTGTATAATCTGCCGGGCTTGCTGCTGCTGGTGACATTGTTTTATGCGCACGAACTGTATTGGCGGAGTACTGACCAACGTTTTGATTTGATTGAAAGCAGTACCCCGGTAAGTAAAAACCATTTACTACTTTCCAAGTGGATTTCGCTCGCAATAATAATTATTGTGTTAACAACTTTGATTATTCTCACCGGGATTGTTTTTCAAGTCGTGTATCAATACATGCGGATAGACTGGCGGGTATATGTTATGCTTTACTGGCTTATCGATGTTCCCTTAATCATGTGTGCAGGTGTTATATTGATGATACAGCATTTTATCAACCGGAAATGGCTGGGGCTCCTCATCACCTGCATAGTTATGATTTTACTGACCACCGCTGCAGGTAAAAGCGTTGGCGTTACACATCCGTTACTGCGCTTTACGGCTGCTTATGCAGCCAGGTATAGTGAAATGAACGGATGGGATGCCTATCTCAGGAGTTTTCTGTGGAGGGTAATCTATGGTGCAAGCTTGATAACGTTTGCCTGGCTAATGATGAGTTATGGCCTTAAGCGTCTCACTAAGCTAAAGGTGCTTTATCTCCTGTTTCCGCTTGCTTTGTGCGTATTTACAGGCGTTTATATTTATAGTAAAGTACCTCCGGTAAGTGAGCAACAAAAGCTGGACGAAAGTGAAAAATATGAGCGGGCCTACCGTAAGCTGTCACGCATTAACCAGCCGGTTATCACCCGGGTGATAACAAAAATTGACCTGGAACCCGGCCGCAACGCTTACCGGGTTTGGGGTAGCTATTTATTGGAAAACAAAGGTGTGACTCCTATAAACAGGTTACTGATTAATTTTGATGAAGACATAGATGTTAAGGCAATTACTTACCGCGCAGGCGGGCCTGAACAACCCTTAAATACACACACTGGCCTGGTATCTTTGAAAGATAACCTGATGCCGGGTGACAGTGCAACTTTAGTATTTTCATTCGCTTACCGATGGAACGGGTTCACCGGTCATCAATCGTTTAATGCAATTGTACATAACGGCACGTTCTTACGTATCAGCAATTATTTTCCACGTTTTGGCTATCAAGCCGATCAGGAAATATCCTCCCTTGCCGAAAGAAGAAAAAGAAAGTTAGGTGCTTTAACCCCGTTAACCAGGTTAGAAGCGCCGCGAGTTATCAATGAGTTCATTGATCTGGACATGACGGTTTCGGTACCACAAGGGCAATCAGTGGTTGGTATCGGGAATCTGGCAAAGCAATGGCAGTCTGGTAACCGCTCTTATTATCTATATCTATCCGGAATGCCGATACCTTTCAGATTCGGACTGTCGGCGGCCGCCTATCAGATCAAAAAAATACAATACAAAGGAACAGAGATAGCCGTATATTATGACAGCAAGCATCCGGAGAATGTTGCGCACCTCATCGAAAATGCAGCTCATACATTAGATTATTGCCAAACTAATTTCGGGCCCTATCCCTATAAAACCATCCGCTTTGCGGAAGTATCTTCCTTTACTGACGGCTTTGCCGGCACGGCTTATCCGGCAACGATCTTTATGACGGAGCATATGCTTTTTCATGATAACCTGCATACCGACCGTGGACAGGATGTGATCAACGAACTGGCCGCACACGAACTTTCGCACCAATGGTGGGGCAACGGGCAGTTGGCTCCAGATGAACGTGAAGGTTCAAAATTACTGACTGAAACTTTGGCGATGTATACCGAGCTTATGTTGGCAAAACATGAACTCGGGCCACAAGCCGTGGCTGAAAAGTTAGCAGTTCATCAACAAATATATCTGTCTGAACGCGGATTCATTAAGGAACCGCCACTGTATAAGGCAAGACCGGAAGACACTCATCTTTATTATGATAAAGGGCTGCTGATCATGCATCAGGTGAGTAATTTGATCGGCGAAGAAAAAACTAACAGGGCGTTAAAGAACTTATTGATGAAACATCGTTATCCCAGCTTGGCGCCTACATCTACAGACCTCATTAATGAATTGTGTATGGTGAGCAATCCCAGGCAACAAGCTCTGATCAGGAAAATGTTCATGTAAAGATGGTGCCAATACTTATAAACATACTTTATCAGATAACAAGTTTACAAAGGAGGTCACAAGTCGTACGTTGTCATATATTCATTATTTGATAAGGTTTGAACTGTTTAGTTCTGTTAATTGTCAGGAATGGACACTTACAGTGCGTTTTTCAAATGCCGGTTAGCATTAAGCAGGGGGAGGGGTAAAAGCAAAATGCTATCATAGCGAAAGCCTGTTGGTCAAGCTTTCGCTTTTAATCTAATTTTGCGCTAATTCATTTGTGTTTCGTGCAGGCGGCTCTGCATTAAGCAGGTGTTTTACAAAAAAGTCCCGCTTCTTTTTACGTCCGTAAGGGCCACCATCACTATGCCCCATGCCTGGTACAACCAGTAAATCAAACATCTTATTGTTTTTGATCAGGGCATCTGCAAAACGGTAGGTAGACTCGGGCGGAACATTGGTGTCTGCTTCGCCAACAATCAGCATCAGATCACCCTGCAACTTGCCTGCATTGGTAATGTTTGATTGCTGTTCATAGTGTGGGCCTACCGGATAGCCCATCCATTGTTCGTTCCACCATTGTTTATCTATGCGGTTATCGTGACATCCGCAGGCCGATACAGCAGCCTTGTAAAATTCAGGGTGGAACAATAATGCACCGGCAGAATTCTGTCCTCCGGCCGAAGTACCATATACACCTATGCGGCTGATGTCAACCTGCGGATATTTTGCAGCAAGCGCCTTCATCCATAGTATGCGGTCGGCAAAGCCAGCGTCGGCAAGATTATGCCAGCATACATCATGAAAGGCTTTTGACCGATTAGCAGTGCCCATACCATCAATTTGCACTACAATAAAACCTAACTGCGCCATACTTTCCATTTCATTAACGGCATAAAAGCTTTTAGGCACGAATGAGTCTTGCGGACCTGCATAAATGTTCTCAATTACAGGATAGCTTTTAGCCGGATCCATATTTGCAGGGCGGTAAACCACTCCCCAGATATCCGTTTTACCATCTCTGCCCTTAGCCACAAAAACCTCTGGCAGCCTCAGTCCGGTGGCGAGCAGGTTAGTTAAATCTGCCTGTTCCAATTCCATAACAGTTTTTAAATCTGAAGTATTTTTTAACAGGATTTTAGGTGCCAGGTTAACCTCAGAATAAGTATCGATATAAAATTTTCTATCCGGAGACAACACAACATTGTGATTTCCTTTTTCAGGAGTGAGATCAACAAGGTTTTTACCGTCGAAGTTGATGCGATAATAGTGTATAAAATATGGATCTTCTCCAGCGTTTTTTCCACTTCCTTTAAACCATATTTGTTTTTTTAAAACATCCACGCTATCAATATCACGCACCACCCAATTTCCTTTAGTAATCAACTTCTGTTTGCCGCTCAATTCATCTACTAAATAAATATGGCGCCAGCCGTCTTGTTCTGTGATCCATACTATTTGGTGAGCCTTTGAAACATAATATGTATAAAGCCTTTGCTCATAAATAAAGGTTTTGGTTTTTTCGTCAATAATATTTCGTGTTTTGCCATTTGTAACATCTACTTCTATAACCCGGAAACGCTGATGCCCGCGGTCTACTTTCTCATAAGTAAAGTAACGAGGGTTGCCATTACGCCAATGAAGTTTCGGCGCACCGAAAAAATCTATCTTTTCCGAGTCTGTCTTTATCGCACTTTTAGTTTCAATATTAAATAGATATTGCTGATAAGAGGTAAACTCATCCCCCGGTTGCTCGTAATCATGAGATTTTAATGCAGCCCGGGTAGTGCCTGGTACTGAACTAAGCAAGTAATAAACAGGCTTTGCTTTTTTTGGATCGATAAGATAGCCTACTAAATGTTTATTGTCAGGCGACCATGTTAATTCACCATAAGGCTTCTCCGGGCTGCCATCATTAGTTAATTTAATCTCTGTTGAAGAATTTCTTGATTTAATAATAATGTTGCCGCCTTTTATAAGTGCAATCCATTGTTTATCTGGCGATACAGAGTCTGCATTTGCGCCTTCCCAACGTTCATGGCGCTCTTGCAATGGTTTATCATTATCATATTTTATATGTAAGGTATCTAAGGTACTGGTGCATTGTAGGGTACCTAAATTATATTCGAACCAATTTCCATCAGTCTTGAAAATCGCCTGCTTTTTATCAGCACTCAAAAACATATCGTCAATCTTCAGCGTGCTCCCGTTTATGGCCTTACCTGTCATTTTATTGATTTGTTGGCTTAAAGGTTCGCTTTCGAAAAGCAGGCGTTTATTGCCTTTTTCAGGCTCAACCCATATATAGGCTGCATTTTTATCAGATAATCTTTTACGATACCAAAACTGATTTGCGCCTGCTGACCAGTTAGCATTAAGACTGGTGGTTACCGGTATTTTTTTTAAAGCAGAGTCAAGCGCATCAGCCGCCTTATAGTTTTTAAGTACTTCTGCATGTGTTGGCCAATAGGGTTGAACTTTATGCTGTTGTGAATAGCTAACATTAGCTATTAATACAAGTAAAAGTATTGCAGTGATGTGCCGGTAATTTCCCATTGCTTTAAATAAGATTAAAAGTAACAATGGCATGTAAGCTTCTATATTAGTAAATTAACCTATTATAGCAAGCATTTATCAAATCTTCTGATCATTTTAAGCAATGCTGAAACAGAATCCATAAAAATATTTAATAATTAATGGATTTGCAGGGTTTCGATTGCAGTAGAAGAAACGATATAATTGAAAAAATTGATCTTAACTTAATGTAGATTTAAATATTGACTGAGTAAGCCCTTGTTGATTAAATCACAAGATATCCTTCTGCTTCATAATCTTAGATTAGCTGACCGATGCATGCAGCATCAGATGATTAATCTTTTCGCTTTGTTCGGCGGTAAATTAAATAAGCGCCAATGGCAAGTATAAGTGCTACAATAGGGGTAGTAAAAAGAATTGACATGGTAAAAGTATTAAGTGCATTTAAAGTAACAGCTTATCATATTTCAGGTTTTAATTATATCAATTTAATGTTTAACCATAACAAACAATTATTGATTTACATACTTTGATTAATAAAATATACCCCATGAAATTGACCAGTGATTTTGCAGCCGGACAAAAATTTCCAGAGAAGTATACCTGCGACGGAGAAAACATTTCACCTCCGCTAACTTTTGACGAAGTACCACAAGAGGCAAAAAGCCTTCTCCTGGTTTTAAGGGATAATCAAAGCGAAGATAATTTTAGGATACACTGGCTGGTTTTTAACATTCCGCCACAAACCAAATGGGTAGAAGAAGGCACAGCTCCCAAAGGCGCAACAGAGGGTCTATGTACAAATAATACCTTAGGTTACGAAGGCCCCTGCCCCAAGTATTATGGCGGTGTAAGTAACTATACATTCGATTTGTATGCATTAGATATAGTATTAGATGTTCCGCATACAACTGGTTACGCCGATATAAATAAGTTAATAGAAAGGCATGTCATAGAGAAAGTATCCCTGAATTTTCATTACAATAACTTACCGTAATAACACTTATCCATTAGGGCAATAATATTTTTTAAGGTTTGTTGTTAAATTGACAATTGCTTATAATTGTGTTAAGGCATTAAGCAGTGTAATGATCAGGAGTAAAACCTTTAAATATTTTATTCTTTCGTTTGTAGCGATATTCGTAATTGTAAAATTTACGCAATACGTATATCCGTCTGCTGCTATAATTTCAAAAATTACACACCTTTCTGAGAATAGGGCCGCTGGTGAAATCGGCAAAATACCTTATTCATACACCCGGCAAATAGAAAAATCATTTGAAGAGCGGCTTTCTGCTCAGCATGTTCCCCATGTGCAATTTTCAGGGTTGATTTTCTTTTGTATGGCAGCAGCTGCATTGTTGTTATCATGCTTTTTTGCCCGATTAAAAAGTTTCGTATTCATTTCAGATCAAAAGCAAAGCTGTTATTTAAGGCTTTGTGTGCTCCGGATCTGATATCATCTTTCCCCAATATTCTATTTCTGCAATTATCTCATTAGCCTCAAAGGTTGATTGAACTCATATATTGCTATCGTTCCAATTTTATTTATTACTTAATTAATTATGAAGATTGTTTCCCAAACAAGTGTCCTGACACTTGGTGCAGTCGCCATGACTACCATCGCATCTGCACAAAAATTAACTGATGCACAGAAAGCCATCCAGGCAGAGCAGTATCAAAAAGCTAAAACCATGCTTAAATCAATGACCGCTGCTGATCCGGGTAAGGATGAAAATTATTTTTACCTGGGCTGGGTTTATTTATTGCAAGACTATCCCGATTCTGCCAAGGCAGTATTTACTAAAGGTATAACGGCAAATAATAAGTCGGCTTTAAATTATGTTGGTTTAGGCCAGATTGCCAGGTCAGAGAATAACAATTCTGCGGCTATGCAAAACTTTGATCAGGCAGCAACTTATGCAGGCAAATCCGACCAGCCATACATTTATACAGCCAAAGCCTATTTAATGAAACCAAGCCCTAATGTGGATATGGCTTTATCAACATTAGAAAAAGCAGCAAAGTGGGGTGCTAAGGATGCTGAATATTATATCACGTTAGGTGATGCATATCATGCCAAACTTGATAACACAAAGGCATACGGTAGTTATTCTACGGCACAAAACTTAGATCCCAAATCGCCGGAGATTGATGTTGCCATAGGTTCGTTATGGAAACAGGCTAATAATTTTGAAGGTGCTATTGAAGAATTAAATAAGGCAATTGCTCTTGATCCTAATTATGGGCCAGCTTATCGTGAACTTGCTGAAACAAGCTTAAGATGGGCGCAGTCTGATCCTAAAGTAGCATCAGAAAAAGTAAAGCAAGGGGCTGCTTTCTACAAAAAATACCTTGACCTTACCGACCGTTCCCCGGAATCACAAATGCGATATGCCGACTTTTTAATTGAATCAGGCGACTACAAAACACTTGAACAGGTTGCCAATGAATTGGCAAAATCTGACAAAAGTAACCTTCGGATATATCGCTATCTGGGTTATGCTGCGTATGAAAACAAAAACTATCCGGCAGGACTGGAAGCCATTAATAAGTTCATTACAGAAGCTGCACCAAAAAGAATAATTGCCCGTGATTATTTATATCTCGGACGCCTTCAATTTAAGAATAATCAGGACTCGCTTGGCATATTGAATTTAACAAAAGCAGCTGAAATGGATAGTACAATGGCTGATGCTTATGCAGAGATTGGCACTATGCTATATGGTCAGAAGAAGTACGCGGCAGCAGGCGACGCTTATGAAAAATATATTGCCAAATCGCATCATGGTAAGCTTAATGATTATTTTCGTGTGGGTATGAGTTACTATTATGGTTACAGTGATCAGTATTTTGATTATTTGAACAAAAAAACAACCGTGCCGCCAGACTCTTCATTACTTGCAAAAGGGGATTCTGCTTTTAGTTATGTGCAACAAAAAACAGCATCAAGGCCGGTAGCAGACGTTTTCTTATATCGGGCACGTTTAAATGATTTAAAAGAAAATGACCGCAGTAATATGAAAGCTTATGCTAAGCCTTTCTATGAGCAGTTTGTAGCACTTAAGGGCAATACCAATCCAACTGATGAACGTACTAAAAAAAACCTTGGTGAGGCTTATGCTTATTTAGGTACGTATAATGAGTTGATTGCCAAAGACGATAGCAAAGCTGAAGAGGATTTTCAAAAGGCACTTGCAGCATCTCCGGACAATAGGGAGGCTAAAGCATATTTTGCCCGTAAAGAGAATAAAACAGCAAAAAAATAATTATCATTTTATGATGCTGCCGGGCAGGGTAATGACCTGCCCGGCTTTTTTGCAAAAAATAAATGTGTTATAATGCGATTCCTCCCCAACTCTAATAATTGTAAAGCGACTTATTTCTTACTGTGGACGATTTGAATAAATCTGTTGCTTATAAGCTCGTGGGCAAAGCCCTGTGATCTGCTTAAAGTTTCTCGAAAAATGGGAAAGGCTTTCAAAGCCGGTTTGTTCAGCAATTTCAGAATAAGTCATTGGGCTGGTTACAACCAGGTATTGTGCCCTTTCTATTCTCTTTTCATTAATATAAGCTAAAGGGCGTATGCCGGTAAACTCCTGAAACAGGCGGGAAAAGTATTCGGGGTTAAGATTGGCGCGCTCTGCCAGTAACGAAACTGAAAGAGGTAAATGTAAGCTTACGGAAATATAACTGATGGAATCCAAAATTTTAACTGGTATATAACGCACCTCCTTTTGTTTGAAAACCTCTGCCGTAGCAAACCGCGCTACCAGCTGAAGCAGCAGGCCCTGGGTTTCCAAAAAATCAGCCATATTCTGCTGGTTGTTTAAATCCTGATACTCTTTATAGAAAACATTTTTTTCGTATATTCTTGGATTATCAGACCGGTTGATACCTCTACCCGGATTAATAGTCACCAGTCGCTTGAAATTTATAACATCTATTTCATTAGCTTTTACTTTAAACAGCGACCTGTTATTGGCAAACATTGAAATACCGTCTGATGATTCTTCAAAAAACTGTACAAAAAATTGGCTCAGATAACTTTGGCAGGTCAGATTACACAAGGTGAAACTTGGTATAATGTATAAATAACCGGCTTCTAATTTCAGTGCCGTTTCCATATTAGATATTTCGCCTTCCCCTTCATCAATATAATATATGCGATGATAAGGGCTGATCACATTCTTATAATTCCAGCGCCTGTCAAGTTTTACATGATCTGTATTTAATAAGGAAAATGTGTGGCGTAATACTCGTTTTATCATCTTAAAATATTTTCGATTAAGATAAAAATATCACAAAATATCTGTTTTGTTAAAAATAAAGTTGGATTTGGATAAATCTATCGGGTATCTACACAATAGATTTGATCTGTATAACGCTTTTAAAGCCAACTGCTTTACTAAGCTTTATCTGATAACCAATTGTAATTTTTCATAAACTCATGTAAAGCTTGTAGCTACGCATAATAATTAGTGTGCGGATGGTATTATGTGCAGGCTTAACCAAAGTTTTGGGAAAACAGATATCAATAAATACAAATGCCAGGTATCAATGAGAAGGATACTTAGTGGCAAAATCCTAATTAACCAATTATTAAGAAGACCTAAAATTAAAAACCATGAGAAATTAAACACAACTATTTCAAGTAAAAAGGGCTAAAAACACTTTTTCAATGCTCTGTTCATCCATTTAACATCCTTAAAAAGGGTGAAGTGGGATCTATTGTCTAAAAATTACGATAAAACAACCCTAATTTATGAATAGTAATTTACCAATCTATAAAAGCTGGAGTAAGTTTTTCATGATGACTTGTAGTGTGCCATTGCTATTACATGCTACAATAACACCAGCCATCGCGGCATCGGGAAACAATTCAGCTGCAAACATAAAATTTAACAAACTCAATCATCAGTCAAAAAATAATGCGGCTGTTGTCATTACCGGAAAGGTTACCGATGCAAATGGCCTTGGTTTGCCCGGGGTAACTATAAAAATTAAAAATGGCACAACAGGCGCTGTTACTGATAATCAGGGAAATTATTCGATCAATGCTGCGGATTATAATGTAACCCTGGTATTTTCCTATATGGGCTACGCCAGCCGCGAAGTACAGGCAAATGGTGAAAAAGTAGTTAATATACAACTTAAGGAAGAAAACCGGGCGCTCAACGAAGTAGTAGTTGTGGGTTATGGTACACAGAAAAAGGTTAACCTTACCGGGTCCGTAGCCACTGTAACATCAGATCAATTGGATAACAGGCCAATCACACAAACTTCGCAGGCGCTTGCAGGTTTGGCTTCCGGTGTACAAATTCAGCAGGGGGGGAGCCAGCCTGGTGGCGGTGGCGCCAGCGTTACTGTACGTGGTATTGGTACGTTTAACTCGGGCAGAAGCCCCTTGGTATTAATTGATGGTATAGCCGGCTCAATTGACGATGTTGCTCCTGATAATATCGGCAGTATTTCGGTGCTTAAAGATGCTGCTTCTGCTTCCATATACGGTAGCCGTGCTGCCAATGGCGTTATTTTAATCCAAACAAAGCGCGGTAAAGCCGGAGCCAATCAAATTGCTTATAATAATTACGTAGGCTGGCAAAAAGTTACCGAGTTGCCGCAATTTGTAAATTCAGCCACCTATGCACAGCTTACCGGTGCAACGCCGGATGTGGTAGCCAAATATGCAAGCGGTACAGATCCGGATAATTATCCGAATGTATATCATCTTAAGGACCTGTTAAACTCAGGTTCAGGTTTTCAGCAATATCATAATGTGAGTTTTTCAGGTGGAACGGATAAAAACACCTACCTGTTTTCTACCACCTATCGTAATGATAATGGTATTACTGCACGCACTAATAATAAGCGATACGATATCCTTGCCAACATAGATAGCAAATTGACAGATAAGCTAACTATGAAAACCAGTATTACGGGTTTCAATCAAATTCAAAATCAACCTCAATCCAGCTATGGCGGTATCACTAACATTATTGGTTTTGCCGTTCGTGAACCCAACATTTACGCCGGGCGTAAATCCGACGGAACTTACGGGCACCAGGATAATTATTCGCCCGAGGCCTGGCTGGACGCCCCCGGTTTTAACAATTTCAGGGCAAAAAACTTTTATGGTAATACCATGCTAACCTGGAATATACTTCAGGGGCTATCTTTAAGCGGTACCGCCGGTTATCATTATTATACGGGTGTAAATACTACCTATGTGCCTGATATTTATTTAGACAAAAACACCTACGTTGGACCAAATAACTTAAACGAGTCATTTTATGATGGGCATGAGGTTACTTTAAATGCGCTTGCCAAATACGTAAAATCAATTAAGTCGCACAATTTTACGCTACTCTTAGGTTATTCTCAGGAAGAGCACCGTGACGATTCATTTTCTGCCTATCGTGATAAATTTCCTAACAACCTCTTATATCAGTTAAATGCCGGAGCTACTACAAACATGCAAAACAGCGGGTCTGCAAATGAGTATGCTTTCCAGTCTTACTTTGGTCGTTTAAACTATGATTACAAAGGAAAATACCTTTTAGAACTGGATGCACGCGAAGACGGTGTTTCACGATTTGCACCAGGCCATCGGTTCGGCTTTTTCCCGGGTGCATCAGCAGGATGGCGTATTTCGGAAGAGCCGTTCTTTAAAGATGCAGTTAAATGGGTAGATGAATTGAAACTTAGAGCATCATATGGTTCTCTTGGTAATGCCAATATACCATCTAATTACCCTTATCAGTACAGCATCAGCACAAGTACGGGTTATAATTTTGGCGGGACTTTAGCACCAGGAGCAGCAGTCACCTCGGCAGCAAACCCGGATATAAAATGGGAGACTACCACATCTATTGATCTTGGTCTCGACTTTAGTTTATGGAATGGAAAATTAAGCGGGTCTTTAGGCTTATACCAAAGAACTGCAAAAGACATCCTATATAATATTCCTGTATCCAGCACACTTGGGCTTAGTTCTCCGATAGTAAACGCCGGATCTTTAAGGAATAAAGGTTTTGAAACCAACCTGACTTACAATGCCAAAATTGGTGAGTTCAGCCTGGCGGTTTCTCCTAATTTCTCGTACAACAAACAGCAGGTAATTAAAATAGCGGGCGACCTGCAATATGTGATACCTAACTTCTTCCTGGGGCAGCCGTTGAACCCAATTTACGGTTATGTTGCTGACGGTATTTTCAAGGATGCTAACGATGTTGCTAATTACCCTGCGCAGCCTATTGCAGGTAAACCAGGTGTAATAAAGTTTAAAGACATCAGCGGGCCAAACGGCGTGCCTGATGGAAAGGTTGATGCTTATGACCGAACCATTATCGGCTTTCAAAATCCTAAAACTTCATACGGTTTAAATATCAATGCGGGTTACAAGGGCTTCGATTTTTCTGTCTTATTTGCAGGCTTAGGTGGCTATCAGGAGCAGATGGGTTCTTACATGGCGTATGCTTATTACAACGGTGGCAACATCCAACAATGGCAGGTCGACAATGCATGGACACCTGCAAACCCAAATCCGAATGCTAAGTATCCGCAAATTACTAATCTGAGCCAGGGCAGTGAGAACGTTCAGACCAACTCTTTCTGGAACAGATCAGGTACATTCCTTCGTTTAAAGAATGCACAGATTGGTTATACCTTACCTGCCAGCGTAACGCAGAAGCTTCATATCAGTAAGATCAGGGTATTTGCCGGAGGACAAAACCTGTTCAGCTGGAATCATTTCTATCCAGGATGGGATCCTGAAAACATGCAGGGTTCGGGTGATTCACCAAATTATTACCCCATTACAGCGATATATACTTTTGGTGTAAATGTTAAATTTTAAGCAACTCATTATAAATCAATATACATATGAGAAAGAGATTTTACAACAAAAAAACGATCGGTACAATTATGGCAGTTTGTCTGTTGTCGGTCGTTAATTCGGGTTGTCAGAAAAACTTACTTGATAAACAACCATTATCTTCTATATCCGACGCTACGTTCTGGAAAACGGCTAACGATGCAACGTTGGCGCTTAACGGGGTGTATGATTCGGGTTCTGGCTGGACAAGCTACAACTTTTGGAGTGGTACATCAATGGTAAACCTTGACCTGATGGCAGGTGATGGTTCTGAGAAAGAATCAATCCCGGATCATTTCACCGATGGTACGTTGAATTCTTCATACAGCTTTGTTGGGGCCTTTTACTCACAGGCTTATACACAAATTGGGAGATGCAATAACTTTCTTGATCATATTGGCCAGGTAAGTATGGATGCGACCGCCAAAAATGTGATGATTGCAGAAGTACGCACCATAAGGGCTTATGATTATTTCAACCTGGGGCTATACTTTGGAGGGGTACCGCTTGTACAGCATTTATTAACTACTGATCAGGCAAACAGCGTAACAAGGGCTTCTCAGGCAGATATATGGGCATTTTGCGAAAGCGAATTAAAAGCCGCTGCAGCTGTATTGCCTGCATACGTGCCGGATGCACAACAAGGACACATGACGGCCGCTGCAGCACTGGCTATTCTGGGGCGTTTGCAAATGGTTGAGAAAAAATGGGCCGATGCTGCTGTTAGTTATAAGGCAATTATTGATATGAATTATTATATCATTGATCCGCGTTATCGTGAATTGTTCCTTAATGCCGGAGAGCTCAGTCACGAAGTGATTCTTTCCATGCAATACATCAAGGATACCTACAGCCACGTTTTACTTCAATATCTAACCCCTGAAACCTGGGGTGGCTGGCATCAGTATTCGCCATTTAACGAACTTGTAAAAGATTATGAGTGCATTGATGGAAAAACGATAGACCAGTCGCCATTATACGACAAAAACAACCCGTACAATAACCGCGACCCACGATTGGATTTCAACATTATGATACCTGGCCGTACAAGTTTCAGGGGGACTACCTATTCTGCCACTCCGGGCACTAACAAACCAGACCGTCTTGATGAATATCCTGGCGTGTGGAGCGGCTATTGCATTTACAAGTTCCTGGAAGATGACCCAAATGTTGCGAGCGCTTTTAACTCGGGCAACAACTTTCCGCTTATCCGTTATGCAGAGGTGTTGTTAAGCTACCTTGAATCAAAGTTAGAGTCGGGTGCAGCAATTGATCAGTCTTTGTTAGATGCAACTATTAATAAAGTTCGCGGTCGCTCGGCAGTACATATGCCGGCGGTTACTACTACAGACCCAAGTGCGTTGAGGACGATCATCCGCCGCGAGCGCCACATTGAGTTTGCCTTTGAAGGATTGCGCTATTATGACTGCTTACGCTGGGGTATATTAGGTACCGAGAACAATCGCCAGTTTACCGGCATGAAACTGACGAACACGCCGTCAAGTTATACCGCATTTCCGGTTGATGCCGATGGTTATTACATCTACAAGAAACGAAATTTTATTGTCGGTAAAAATGAATTGTGGCCTATACCACAATCTGAACGAGATTTAAATAAGAATTTAACTCAGAACCCTGGCTATTAATGCGCATCTTTTTAGTTTTTTTTATATTGATTTGTTTTTCGACGGCAGGCTTAGGCCTGTCGTCTCTTTTGTTAAAATTAATTGCTAAATGCATATTAACTATTAGTAAAATTTGCACAAAACCTTTGAAGTAAATGCTCCGAAAATCTGCGTTCATCATATTCATATGTGCTTTATTCTATTTAAATGCACATAGTCAAACTGCTCAGCCTGCGCCAGTATGGGGTGATTGGAAAAACTGGGGTGATCAGGGCAATGGCACTTACCGCAATCCGGTTTTGCCTGGAGATTACAGCGATGTTGACTGTATAAGGGTGGGTGCTCATTATTATGCAGTTTCATCCACCTTTCAGTATTCGCCGGGCTTTGTTGTCCTCCAATCTAAAGACATGGTGAACTGGGTGATTTTGGGCCACGTTGTAAATGATATTTCTGTTATATCTCCGGCCATGAGTTATAAGCAAATGGATCGTTATGGCAAGGGTATATGGGCAGGCGCTATTCGCTACCATGACCATCGTTTTTGGATCTATTTCTGTGATCCTGATGAAGGTTATTTTATGAGTACCGCTGAAAAGCCCGAAGGCCCCTGGACACCATTGCACCGGGTATGGGCAGAAAAAGGATGGGACGATTGCTGCCCTTTCTGGGATGATGATGGGCAAGGGTACCTGATAGGGACGCATTTTGCCGATAGCTATAAAATTCACATATTCAAAATGACGGCAGATGGTAAATCTTTAGTCAAAGAATCTGACAGGGTTATTTATCAATCAAATGGTAGTGAAGCTAATAAGTTATATAAGATCAATGGCTATTATTATCATCTTTTCAGTGAAGTACGAAACAATGTGCGCGTGCTAATGATGGAGCGTTCAGAAAATATCTCGGGGCCGTATGAAGAGCCAAGGCAATTGAGCGAAGGGCAGCCGCAATACAATGAGCCGAATCAGGGTGGCTTGGTTCAAACCGCTTCGGGCAGATGGTATTTCCTAACTCATCACGGGTCAGGAGATTGGTCTGGCCGGATACTGAGTTTGCTGCCCGTAACCTGGATAGATGGATGGCCAGTGATAGGTAAACCAAATACGGCTGGTATCGGTGAAATGGTTTGGTCTGCTGCAAAACCTGTTGCCAATACGCCAAAGGTAGTACCGCAAAGCAGTGACGAATTTACAAGCCTAACACTTCAGCCTCAATGGGAGTGGAATTATCAACCGCGAAAAAATAAATGGTCATTAACAGCACGCAAAGGCTGGTTGCGTCTTTACGCGTTTAAGCCTTTAAAGGATGACCTGCTTCATGCCGGAAACACTTTAACACAACGATCATACCGTACGGTGAAAAATGAGGCCACTATAAAAATCGATATAAGTGGAATGGCCGATGGCCAGAAAGCCGGATTATCTCACTTTGGTAACCCTAATTATTCAACCTGTGGCATAGAATGCGAGGGCAGTATCAAAAGATTGGTTTATACAGCTAAAGGGCAATCTATAGAAGGCGCTGTAATAAAGACGAAGTATTTATGGCTGCGGTCTGTTTGGGGATTAGATGGACTAAGTACTTACACTTACAGCACAGATGGCAAAATATTTAAGCCCATAGGAGAGCCTTACCAATTACAATGGGGATCATACCGAGGCGACAGGCTGGCAATTTATAATTACAACCCAAAAACTGATAGTGGATATTTAGACGTCGACTACCTGCACTATAAATATTGAAATAGTTATGAAAAGACTTTATGCATTTATCATTGGGTGTCTTTTAAGTATTTGCACCCTGCATGCGCAATCATGGACGGCAGATAATGGCAACGGTACTTATACCAATCCACTTTTTTACGATGAGTTTTCTGATCCGGATATGATCCGCGTAGGTAATGATTTTTACCTGACAGGCACCACTATGCACAGTGTACCAGGTTTGCCCATATTACATTCTAAAGATTTAGTGAACTGGAAATTGATCGGTTACGCACTTCAACGTTTCAAACTCGGTGATGAATTCGATCTTAAAAACGGGAAGGAAGCCTATGGACAGGGTATATGGGCACCTTGTATACGTTATCATAACGGCACTTTTTATATTTTTTCAAACATCAACCATCATGGTTTACAGGTTTTTACGGCTACAAATCCAGCGGGACCATGGACGCAGCACAATCTGGGCCGCCATATTTATGATCTGTCTGCCCTGTTTGAGAATGGTAAGATCTACATCGTTTACGGAGTAGACGAGATAAAGATGATCGAATTAAAATCCGATCTGAGCGGCTTTGTTCCGAATACCGACAGAGTACTTATTCCAAGAGGTAACGCTATGGGAGAGGGAAATCATTTTTACAAGATCAACGGCAAGTATTACATCACCAATGCAGATAACGGCCGCTTACAGTGCGCGCGGTCATCAAGTATATACGGCCCTTACGAAACTACAGTAATAAGCGCTAAGGAAACGATGGGGACTACGCTTGGCTGGTTTACAAAGAATGCTTCGTTAGTTACGCCCTTGCCTTCGTCAACTGATAGCCTTATGATCTTTAAACAAAACAGTCAGTTGTTGGGCTCTGTACCTATGCACCAGGGAGGTATCGTTGATCTTCCAAATGGCGATTGGTGGGGCTTTTCTATGATGGACTTTCGTTCTGTGGGACGAACTACCTTTTTGTCGCCAGTGACCTGGAAAGATGGCTGGCCGTTTTTTGGCATTGAAGGTAATCTTGGGCGCTCGCCACATACGTGGTTTAAACCTAAAGTTGACTCAGGTGAACTGCCACATGCGCCATATCAGCGTAATGACGACTTTACTTCAGCTAAGCTGGCCTCTGCATGGCAATGGAACCACAACCCGGTTAACAATGAATGGCAATCTGGGGCAGGTGTACTTAAATTACACACCATGCCTGCAAAAGATTTTTTATGGGCAAAAAATACGCTTACGCAAAGATGTATCGGCCCGGAATCTTACGCCACTGTAGAACTGAACGGCAAAAACATGCATGACGGTGATATCGCAGGTTTGGGATTAATGGACATCCCTTATGCATGGGTAGGCATATTGCGAAAAGGCAGTCACTATATTTTAAGGATGTTTGATCAATACAAACATCAAACAATTGATAAGCCGCTTAATGCACCGCAAATTTATCTGCGTGCTTTTGGGAATTTTGATGAGGATATTGCCCAACTCAGTTTCAGCACAGACGGCAAGACATTTGAAAGTGTTGGCGATAGTATACGCCTGCCTTACCAGTTAAAAACTTTTCAGGGCACAAGGTATGCGCTGTTTGCTTACAATACTAAAAGTAAAGAAGGCGGCTATGCCAGCTTTAGTCATTTTGTAATAAAAGAGCCATTAGCCGACCGGTCAAAAAATATTCCGATTGGTAAAATTATTACACTCGCTAATCTGGCTAACAACACAATGGTATGGGCCAATCCGCACGGTGTGTTATGTCCCGGGCAGGTATCTGGATCTTTCAAAAATGATTCGGCTTATGCCTTTAAGGTACTTGATCGTGGAAACGGTAAAGTGGCGTTACAGGCTATCAATGGAACCGGCTTTGTTACCATTACCGGCCAGGGCTTATCGGCAGATGTACGCCTTTTGAAAGAAGAATCGGCTGCAAGTCTGTTCATTTGGCAAGATATGCTAAGAGGGCGATGTATGCTTTTATCAATGAAAACTAACCGCTATGTAGGGCTTGATCCTCGAACCGGAGAATTGTATTCGGCTGACTGGCCGGGTACATTACCAGGCATGAAAGACGGCACCGTTTTTAGCTGGCAGCAAATCAACTAAATCGAAAACTTTAATTAACATACCTGATTATGAAAGTATTGATAAAATCAAAATTCATTATTTCGCTATGCACACTAAGTATGCTTTTTCACATAAGCGTATCTGCACAAGACAAACAACCCTATAAGCTTACTTCACCCAACGGAAATATCAAAGTAATTATCGAAGATCATTACAAGAAGGGAAATGATTCTGTAGCATCGGCTCATTTCAGCATCTACTATAAATCTCAAGGGAAATATACACCGGTTATTTCTGATAACGAGTTAGGTATTTCAACGGATAAAGAACAATTCAAGAACATTAACTTAAAAGGTGCCGGAGTAATCAAAGCTATATCGGCTAATTATAAAATGATTACCGGCAAACGCCGGTTGTGTAGTAATGCGGCTAATGAAAGTACACTCAGTTTTGTTAATGCAAATGGTAAGCAACTCAATATTGTATTTCGTGTTTATAATGATGGCATTGCATTCAGGTATCAGATGCCAAAATGGTCTGAACAACCAATTAACGTTAGGGACGAATACACGGCCTATCATATTCCTGAAAAAACTGACAGGTGGATGCAGACTTATGATCCGGGATATGAGGGTTTCTATCCATACAGCACAACTGGTAAAGGAGACAAGAGCCAGCAATGGGCTTACCCTGCTCTTTTCAAGGTTGTTAATCAACCTGTTTGGTACTTAATATCAGAAGCCAATAACAGCGAATTTAATTGCGCCGCCAGGCTTACTAATAACAATGACTTTAATACTTACAAGGTTACCTATCCCGAACCTCGCAAAAATTTCCAGCAACAAGGTGACTTATCGTCACTTCCGTGGTCTTCACAATGGCACACGCTGATTGTAGGTTCGCTGGCTACCATCGTACAGTCTACCTTAATTACTGATGTTAGTGAGCCTAATAAATTAAGTAATACAGATTGGATTGAGCCGGGAGCTGTTTCCTGGATTTATTGGGCTAACAATCATGGCTCAAAAGATTACAAGAAAGTTATTGAATATGTAGATCTGGCAAAAAACATGGGCTGGCCTTATGTATTGATAGACTGGGAATGGGATGTTATGAGTAACGGCGGCAATGTTGAGGATGCCGTTAAGTACGCAAAATCAAAAGGCATAAAGCCTATGCTTTGGTACAATTCCGGAACCACTGATTGGTCTGATGCTACACCGTTTGATAGGTTGCGCACAGAAGAAAAAAGGATAAAAGAGTTTCAATGGCTTAATAAAATAGGCGTATATGGCATCAAGGTTGACTTTTTTGCAGGCGATCAGCAAGATATGATGAAACTTTACCTGGATATTTTGAAAGATGCTGCTCAATACCATTTGATGGTTGATTTCCATGGTGCTACTATTCCGCGTGGTTGGGCCAGAACATATCCTAATTTAATGACAGTTGAAGCGGTGTATGGTGCCGAGTGGTATAACAATAACTCTGTAATGACCAACAAAGCCGCAGTTCATAATACAACGTTACCATTTACCCGTAACGTTGTCGGCTCAATGGATTATACACCTGTTACGTTTTCAAATAGTCAGCATCCGCATATTACTTCTTATGGGCACGAACTGGCATTGTCTGTTGTATTTGAATCGGGTTTGCAAAACTTTGCTGACCGTCCAGAGGCTTTTTATAATTTGCCAGATGCCCCACGCAACTTTCTTAAAACGGTTCCGGTTGCCTGGGATGAAACCAGGCTTCTAAGCGGTTATCCGGGAGACCATGTCGTAATAGCAAGAAGACAGGGTAGCAAATGGTACATCGGTGGTTTAAATGGGCAAAATAATGCTAAGACGTTACAGTTTAAGCTGGATTTTGTAAAACAAAAGCATGCAAAAATGAGCGTTATAAAAGATGGTGACAATGATAAATCATTCAAAACAGCCGCTGTGCAAGTTTTTAAAGATCAAGATATTAAGGTAGATTGTCTGCCGCGTGGAGGCTTTGTTGCCGTTATAGAATAAGTTGTTTTATTACGGTTTACAATATTGTATCGAGGTGATTATCATTAAAGGCTTACTTAATTGTTTGGCCGTCCAAAAAACTTTTATGGTTTTATATAGACGTTGGGAGCAATGAGTTCGGCAAGCTGCATTTCAGTAAACTACAACGAAATGACGCCTGGATGAAGATGTGCGGCGGGAACTTCGATCTTCAGGTTACCGCATCTTAATGCGGTAACCTATTTTTAAACCTTTCAAAATATAAGATCAGAAAATAAAGGCAACTTAAAGTTGTATAAAGCGGATAACGTCCTCTTCAGTACCCTTGAACGGGCCGAAGCCACCCACCTTGATTCCTGAAATGGCCGCTGCAAAATTGCCGGCCGTTTCCACGTCGGCACCTTTTATCCGCTGGTAAAGATAGCCAGCCATGTATGTGTCACCGCAGCCAGTGGCATCATTGATTACAGCGGGCTTATAGGCGGGTATCACGTAAGAGCGGCCTTCAGCGTAAATCACTGAACCTTTGCTGCCTAATGTAGCCACCACTTCGTCAACTCCCCACTCTGCCAGCTGTTTGGAGCCTTCCTCAATATCTGTCATACCGGTAAGGGCTTCCAATTCATGTTCGTTTACCTTGAGTATCGATACATGTTTCAGCGCCTCTATCTTCTGCGGCCAGTCGGTAGCATGCACTTGCTGATCGCGTACCTCGCGCAAATACCCTTGCGCATCTATCGAAACTTTTCCTTTACCTGCTAAATACGCGATCACATCGGCAGGAATATCATCAGCCAGCAACGCTCCCAGATGAAATATCTTAGCATCTAAGTCTTTCAGGTCTTCCAGTTTGAAAGGCGCTGCTTTTTGCAATACACGTTGGGTTCGGTGATCCTCGTTATAGCTATAGGTGTTCTCAAAATACACCGAATGATCACTGGGGAAACTAATTACCTGGGTACCTTGTTTTTTCAGTTGATCGATCTCAGGCAGCTCGGTCTCGCCAACTGCCGTAACCAGGCCAAAATTAACATCGATATGCTGCAGGGCGTTGGCAAAGTAGTAGGCAGTACCGCCAGGCATATGTTTAGTTCCCGAAGGAGTTACCACTTTGTCTAACGTAATGTGGCCAATACAGCATATATCGAACATAAAAGGGGGAGATGTTAAATAAAAAACAACAAATATACATTTGTTTATTAAGTTTTTCATTGACGATCAGGAAGAAGTTGATTTACAAAAAGAGAACGTTGTACATTTTGCTTCTTACCAAATAATAAAATACACTTTATCAGTTGAAAGCTTACTGTAACGTTTGTGAGATAAAAATTGATAAGAAAGATAAAACAGCGTACTTGAGTAGCTATAAAACAGGTAGATACGGGCTTCTTGATTCATTCCCCAAGGGCTTCATAAGTTTTTGCTTAATCGGTTTCGTAAATTGATTTACAGAAGAAACGGCATATCCCGGAAAAAATTCCAATTTTACAAACTGATTTGCCTCCGTACTAAGCCCGGATGCAAAAAATTAGTAAACCTGAAATATACCGACTATGAAATTTTTTAACATCTCCCTGATGTTGTTGCTGCCTTTTGCCGTAAATGCGCAAACCAAAGTGAGTATTGTTGATTATGGCGCAAAAAGCGATGGTAAAACCAATAATGCGCAAGCAATTCAAAAAGCTATTGACGAAACCAGTTCAAAAGGCGGAGGCACAGTGGTTATTCCTGCCGGGAGATTTTTAACTGCACCAATTAACCTCAAATCTGGCGTAAACTTATTTGTAAGCGAAAAAGCAGTACTGCTGGGAAGTGATAAACGATTAGATTATAGTTCTGGAAATGCGCTGCCATTAATTGCGGCAGACGGTCAGCATGATATTTCAATTACCGGCCCGGGAACCATAGATGGCCAGGGCGACCTGATTCTGGAAGATCTGCTTCGATTATTAAAAGCCGGTACCTTGCAGGATGCTACCTGGCAAAAGTATAATCCGTGGCGGCAAAAACAACCAGAGGAAAGGAACCGCCCAAAACTTGTCCTTTTCAGGAATTGCAGTAACATTAAAATTAAGCATGTATTCATGAAAAATGCGCTGGATTGGGTACAGGATTACCGTAACTGCGAAAACCTGGTGGTAGACAGTATGAAGGTAGAAAGCAATACCTACTGGAATAACGATGGTATTGATATCGTAGACTGCCGTAACGTTAGGGTAACCAACAGCTTTTTTAACGCTGATGACGATGGTATCTGTTTTAAATCTGAAAACAGGCAACATTACTGCGATAACATTTACGTGGCCAATTGTAAAGTGCGTTCAAGCGCCAGCGCTATCAAATTTGGCACGGCATCGCATGGCGGGTTTAAACACGTAAAGCTGGAGAATATCGAAATATACGATACCTACCGTTCTGCAATAGCGATAGAAGCTGTAGATGGCGGCTTTATGGAGGATATCACCCTTAAAAACATCAATGCCAGAAATACCGGTAACGCCATATTTATCCGTACCGGTCACCGCAACCAGGATAGCGTTAGCAGCTACATCAAAAAAGTATTTATCAGCAATGTGAATGTGCAGGTGCCGGCTGGTAAACCGGATAAGGGTTACCCGATGGAAGGCCCGCCCGTACCGGGCGAACACCATGTGTTTCCTTGTGTGATAGCTGGTTTACCTGGTCACCCTGTATCTGACGTGACCATAGAAAATATAAAGGTGACTTATGAAGGTGGATATGATAAAAAAATACCGACTATCAGCCTTGATTCATTGCACACTATTCCAGAGAAACCTGCTGATTACCCGGAGTTTTCTATGTTTGGCGAGCTGCCTGCATGGGCGTTGTATGTAAGGCATGCTGAAAATCTAACGTTTAAGTCTACCACTTTTGATTACCAGAAACCTGATCTGCGCGCAGCGTGTGTTTTTGATGATGTGAAAGGTTTGAACCTCGAAGATTTTACCATTAAGAAAGCGAAGACTACCCCTGTAATGGTATTGAAAGATGTGAAGAACGAGTCGTTCAAAGCACTTCAATTACCGGGAGATAAAAAGGTATCCATCAAGCGAATTAACTACATATTCTATCGCTAAAGAATACTTTAATGCTATTCAATATCCTGACTGCTCTTTACCTTCGCTGTTCTCATAAAAAGTTATCAGCGAAGGTGCTGTTAACACTAACGGTCGTATTTATCAATTCAGCGGCTATACATGGGCAGGGTTTAGTTTCGTATGTACAGCCCATGTGTGGTACTGCGCCGTCCACAACAAAATCAGCGGTTAAGCACGGCGTCGGCACAGAACTGAATGCCAACACCATCCCGGCGGTAACGCTGCCATTTGCCATGACGCAGTGGACGCCCGAAACCCGGCAATCAGAAACCAAATGCCAGCCGCCTTATGTTTATCAGGATACGGTATTAACGGGCTTCAGGGGCACCCATTGGCTCAGCGGATCCTGTACACAGGATTATGGCAGCTTTACCATTATGCCTGTAAGCGGCCACTTAAAAATTAAGGTTGCCGAGTATCGTACGCATTATTCGCATCAGGACGAGGTTTGTACGCCTTATTACTACAGTTTGTTATTACGTAAATATCAGGTAAAAACGGAGGTGACAGCTACACTGCGTTGTGCCATGTTTCAGTTTACGGCTAATAAAGCAGATAGTTTGTATCTGCTGATAACACCTAATAGCGACAGGGGAGAGAGCTTTATTAAAGTTGATCAGCAAAAAGGCTTGATCTGGGGTTACAATCCTGCGCACCGCATCTACCAGGGCTGGGGAAACCCGGCGGGGTTCAGCGGTTATTTTGTAATCGAAGTTCAGAGAGGCTTTAAAAAGGGTGTAGTATATCGCGATGGCAAGATATTAAAAACAGACACCGTACATTATGGTGAAGTTGGAGGATATGTGGGATTGTATTTAAAAACTGGTGAGCAATTGCGCATTCGTGTAGGTACATCCTTTACCAGCTTGAATGCTGCGCTGGCTAATTTAAAAGCCGAAATACCAGGCTGGGATTTTGAAGCCCTAAAGACCAGGAATCAACAGCGTTGGGAGAGTGCGCTTGGCCAGATCATGGTCAAAACAAGCGATGTAAAACAAAAAAAGATATTTTATACGGCTTTATACCATGCTATGCAGCATCCGCGCTTGTTTAATGATGTTGCAGGTACTTACCCTCGTTTCGCCGGGAATTACCAGATAGAACATTTAAGTAAAGGGAACTACTACGATGATTTTTCCATGTGGGACATCTACCGGGGGCAGTTGCCAATCTTCGAGATATTGAACCCCCAACTGATCAATGATTGCGTACGATCCATGATCCTGAAGGGGCAACAGGGGGGATGGTTACCCATTTTTCCTTGCTGGAATAGCTACACCGCAGCCATGATCGGCGATCACGGAACGGCTTTCATAGCATCGGCTTATGTGAGAGGGATAAGAGATTATGACGTTAACGAAGCTTACCGGCTGATGCACAAAAATGCTTTTGAACAATCTGCAGGGCAAGACTATAAAGATGGAAAAGGTCGCCGTGCGTTGGATTCTTACCTGAAATTTGGCTATATACCCATGGAAGATTCGGTACCCGAGGCATTTCATAAAAAGGAACAGGTTAGCCGAACGTTAGAATACGCATTCGACGATTTTGCATTGGCACAGGTAGCTAAGGGCCTCCATAAAACAAAGGATTACCAGCTGCTGCTAAAAAGGAGTTTAAACTATCAGAACGTTTTTGATCCGTCGGTAGGTATGGCCCGCGGCCGATACCAGGATAAGCACTGGTACCAGCCCTTTAAACCAACAAGCAAAGAACCTTACATTACAGAAGGCACCCCACAGCAATACACTTTCTATGTACCGCAGGATGTGAAAGGCCTGGCGCAGAGAATGGGAGGGGCGAAGATGCTGGAAAAACACATGGATAAGCTGTTTGATAGTGGTGAATACTGGCACGGAAATGAGCCGGGGCAACAGATCCCTTATATGTATAATTACACGGGCTCGCCATGGAAAACACAGGCAAGGGTACAACAAATACTGGAAGACGAATACAGTGATGGTCCGGGTGGCCTTAGTGGGAATGATGACGCCGGGCAAATGTCGGCGTGGTATGTTTTAGCATCGTTGGGTTTTTATCCGCTTAACCCGGCTACAAGTCAGTATTTGTTAAGTTCACCTATTTTTGACGGCTATCAGATTAAGCTGCCGTCTGGCAAACAGTTCCGCGTGGTTACGCACAGGCAGTCGCCTCGGTCTGTTTATATTGCTTCTATCAAAATTAACGGCAAAGTTTACACCGCAAACTACATCGAGCATGGAGTGATTACTAAAGGCGGCGTAATGGATGTTTATTTAAGCGATCAACCCAATAAAAGCTGGGGCGTAAAGGCGAAAGATCAACCCGCCTCTATTACGCAATAGGCATCTTTTTAATAGATTTGTATTGCAACAGATGTTGAACTTCTGATATTCAACGCAGAAGGTATTACCATGCTTTCTTCGGCCAGTACCAGTCCGTCATTTTTTAACGATTTTAAAAGCACCGTTGCGGCCGTTTTTCCCATTTCAAAAGCAGGTTGGGTAATGGTAGTCAGGCTGGGGTTCAAAATTACTGCCGAAGCCTGGTTTGAAAAGCAGACCACCTTCACTTGTCGTGGAATATTAATTGACAGGTGATTACAAGCCAGGTAGATTTCGGTGGTCAGCTTTTCAACGGTTGCCAGTATGCCATCCGGGCGATTGGTCTCCTGCATTAAATCTTTTATCAATTGATAATTATATACAGCATCGTCGCCACAGTATACAATACGGCAATCATTTTCATCCAGGTTAAAATCTTTGATTGCCTTGTTAAATCCCATGATACGTTCAGACATAATAGAAAGGCTGTTTGATACGGCAAGCAATACAATTTTCCGGCATCCGGCCTCAATTAAATGTTTGGTAGCCAGATAACCGCATTCAAAATCGTTAGTCGTGATTTTTGCCGTATTCAGATCCGGGCATACACGATCAAAAAACACCACCGGTAACTGCCTGTTGAAATTATGGATATGCTCGAAAGAATCAGTTTCTGCAGTTACAGACATGATCACCCCATCAACCCGCCCGCCGGATAGTTCCTTCAATATAGCTTTTTCTCTTTCTAGTTTTTCGTGGGTCATGTATATGAGGGTGTGGTAGCCATTTTTAAGCGCCACTTCTTCTATGCCGTTCAGCGCGAGCGAAAAAAAACTATCAGCAACTTCAGGGATAAGCACAGCGATAGTCTGGCTCCGGTTTCGCCGTAAACTGCTGGCATAAGCGTTAGGGATGTAGTTTAATTCTTTTGCCAATTCTAAAACCTTTTGCTTGGTCAACTCACTGATCTCGTGACTGTCGCAAAGTGCTTTTGAAATAGTAGCGGTAGATACGTTTAGTTTTTCGGCTAAGAACTTGATGGTAACGTTTCCCATACTTAATACAGTTACAGCAATTATAAAATGAGCGGAAAATATAGGTTAAAATGTCGGCTTTACATTTAACTTAATCGATTACGTAAATTTTCCCGGTCTAAAAAGAAAAT
Organism: Mucilaginibacter sp. KACC 22063; assembly: GCF_028736115.1. NCBI lineage: Bacteria > Pseudomonadati > Bacteroidota > Sphingobacteriia > Sphingobacteriales > Sphingobacteriaceae > Mucilaginibacter > Mucilaginibacter florum. The sequence continues at coordinate 2,187,169 of NZ_CP117877.1, forward strand.
CTCACAGATAAATTAATCATTTTTAAAATCGAAAGCCAATTACTAATCTAACCAATTTCTTCGAAACAGAAAGTTTGTTAGATACAATAACCGAGAAATGGAGTCTATAAACAAAATTGCAGATGGTGTTAGTACATCACCGCTTGCAAATCTTGATGAATGGGAGCAAGATATCTTAAAAAGATATCCGGATCCCGCACAAATTAATGAGGACAAAAAAGCTGAGGAGTTCAGAAACTATCAGGAGACAGAGAAAGACGGTGTCCGGGAATTTTATCGTCTCAATCACCTGTATCAAACCTATGATTTTGTGGTTGAACACAAAGCTGATTTCCTGAAATTTGATCGCAGGGAAATGCCGATCTGGGACGCATTTGATTTTCTTAATCAGTTAGTTGACGATTCTGACCCGGATACGGACCTGGACCAGATGCAGCATCTTTTGCAAACATCTGAAGCCATACGTAACGACGGCCATCCCGACTGGATGGTACTGGTAGGATTGATCCACGACATGGGAAAAGTGTTGTGCCTTTTCGGCGAACCGCAGTGGGCTGTAGTAGGGGATACTTTCCCCGTGGGTTGCGCATTCTCTGATAAAATCGTATACTCGGAGTTTTTTAAGGAGAATCCTGATTTTAATGACGAACGATACAATACTAAATACGGTGTCTACAAGCCGAATTGCGGGCTGGATAATGTACATATGTCATGGGGGCATGATGAGTATGTTTACCATATGATGAAAAACTACATTCCGGAGCCAGGCTTATACATGCTTCGCTATCATTCCTTCTATTCGCAACATCGCGAGCATGCGTACAATCATTTAATGAATGATCATGATCAGGAGATGTTCAAATGGGTTAATCTGTTCAATCCATATGATTTGTATTCAAAAAATCCAAATCAAAAAAGCTGGGAAGAACTAAAGCCGTATTATGAAGATCTGGTTGCGAAATACCTGCCTGCAACCCTTAAGTTTTAAAAACCATTAACCTAATATATATGAACTAAAATTTACACCCAATTATGAGATTTAACCTAAAACATGGCGGAGGCTTGTTCAAGTCCTCGGTAGCCTTAGTATTATCATTTATTTTTATTTTTCAAACTGCCTTTGCCCAACCAGGCACCCGTATTACCGGCGTAGTGTCTGATTCTAAAGGCGCAACTATTCCCGGAGCAACGGTAAAAGTTAAAGGTACTACAAGAGCGGTTTCAACCACCGCAAATGGTACTTTCAGCATCCAGGCTACTTCTGGCGAGGTGCTGGTAATTACTTCTATTGGCTACACTGCTAAAGAAGTTACTGTTACCGGAGAAAAGGATTACAAAATTCAACTTGCCGATGCCAATACTTCTTTAAAAGAGATTGTGGTAGTAGGTTACGGTACTGCTACGCGCAAAACGCTGTCAAGTTCTATTAGTACTGTTAAGGCAGAAAGCCTTAACCAGGGTGCTATTGCAGACGTTGGCCAGCTTTTGCAAGGTAAGGTACCGGGCTTAAATATTACTGCCAGCGGCGATCCAAATAAGCCTGCGGCAGTTATTCTGCGTGGTGCTTCTACAGTTAACAGCCCGGGTGGTCCGTTCTACGTAATTGACGGTATCCCTGGTGGAGATATTGCTGCTGTTGCCCCGGCTGACATTGTTTCTGTAGATGTATTAAAGGATGCCGCAGCAACTGCTATTTATGGTAACCGTGCAGCCAGCGGTGTGATTATGGTTACTACTAAACGTGGTAAAAAAGGCCAGTCGCAAGTGGCCTACAGCGGTTACGCCGGTATCGAAAAAGTGAGCAATACGCTTGATCTGATGAACGCTGACCAATTGCGTGCTTACGCTAAAGCGAACGGTACATCTATTGCAGGTGCGAATGACGGGGGTACGGATGTGGACTGGATGAAAGCGATTGAGCGCAGCACAGCTTACTCTCAGAATCATAACCTGTCACTATCTGGCGGCGGCGAGCATGGTACCTATTCTGGTAGCTTAAACTACTTCAAAAAACAAGGTATCCTTGACGCCAGCTCACTTGAGCGCGTGATCGGGCGCTTGAATATTGATCAATACACCTGGAACGATAAACTGAGATTTAACATCAACGTTTCAAATTCGGTAAGTAACAGTAACAACACGCCATTACAGAACATTGTATTATTACAGGCTGCCAAGCGCCTGCCAATGTCGCCTATTACTAATGCGGACGGCAGTTACTTTGAAAACCTTGCCATACCTGGTTACTATAATCCTGTAGCCATGATCAATAATGCGCAGGACAATACTAAATACAATGTATTGATGGGTAGCTTCGTGACTGAGTTGAAACTGCCTTTTGGTTTAAAATACAATGTGAACCTTTCTTACCAGAAAACATCATCAATGCATGGAGAGTTTTACAGCAGTTACTTTAACAGATACCCAACAGCTGGCTTTTACAACAATCCTGACCCAGGGTTAGGTATTTCACATGTCCTGATCGGTGACTTATTCGGTAAAAACGGATCTGCATTGCGCAGCGATTATTCCAATACATTTAAGACTGTAGAAACTTTCTTTACCTGGGATAAGCAGTTAGGCGACCATAACATCAATGCGGTATTAGGTTATTCTTACCAGGATAACATAGTAGGTGAGGGCTTCCAGGCTTCGAGCACCAACTTCCCCGCAGATAACATTGGTTTCCAAAACCTGTCCGCGGGTACGCCTTATGCTATTCCTACCTATCGTATTAATCTGGGTAGCAGCTTAACTTACGGCCGTATACTGATGATTTCAGACTTCTTTAGGTTAAACTACAACTACAAACAAAAATACCTGTTACAGGCCTCTATCAGAAGAGACGGTAGTTCTGCATTCGGTGCAAACAACCGTTGGGGATACTTCCCTTCTGTAGGTGCTTCATGGCGTATTATTGAAGAAGGCTTCATGAAAAATCAAAGCCTGTTCGACGATCTGAAATTACGTTTGAGCTATGGTGTAACCGGTAATTCATCAGGTATCGGCGCTTACAATGCTCAACTGCTTTATGTGAGCAATGGCACATTTTATTACAACGGTGCCCAGGTTGGCGCTTACAGCCCGATACAAGGTGCTAACCCGGATTTAAAATGGGAACGTACTTCAACCAAAAACCTTGGGGTTGACTTCTCTATCCTTAAGGGTAAATTGTCTGGTAGTGTTGACGTTTATGATAAGAATACTTCAGATATGTTGTTCCGCTTTAACGTCTCTCCGGCATTGGTACCTGGTGGTTCTATTTGGACAAACGCTGGTAGCATCAATAACAAGGGTGTCGAAGTTGCTTTAAATGCTTCTCCGGTAAAAGGAAAAGACTTCAGTTGGTCAACCATGGTTACCATGGCGATGAACAAAAATAAGATCACCAGCCTGCAAAGCCCTTACGGCAGCACAGATTCAGTTCGATACAGCTCGCCGGAAGGCCCTGGCCAATCGGGATCAACCATACAGTTGTTAAAAACAGGATATCCTGTAGGTCAGTTTTTTACTTATAAATATGCAGGTAAAGATGCCAACGGTAAGTCTTTATTCTACCGGAAGGATGGTAGCACTACCACTTCACCGGCTCAAGGTGTTGATTACTTCTACACAGGAAGTGCACAACCAAAAGTAATTCTTGGCTGGGCTAACACCTTCAAATACAAAAAATTTGATCTGAATGTGTTCCTGAGAGGTACATTTGGCAACAAGATTTATAATGCTACCCGCGCAGATTTATCTTATACCGCCAATGCAACACAGAATAACATCCTGAACAGTGCATCTGGCGATAAGATATCAGATACATTCAATTCATACTATTCTGACCGCTACCTTGAAAATGGTTCTTATGTACGCTTAGATAATGCTACATTGGGATATACATTTGATAAAGTGATCAAAAATGTGAGTTCAGTTAGATTATATGTTACTGGAAACAACATTTTCACGATCACTCAATACAAGGGTATAGACCCTGAAGTTAACCAGGGTGGTATAGCACCGGGTGTAGATTATAACAACTTTTATCCTAAAACCCGCACCTTCTTGCTGGGCATAAACGTAACACTCTAATTAATAACGACGAGAAGGATATGAAAAAGATATTTTTTGGAATTGTTAGCTTGCTGTCAGCAGTTACAATTTTTACATCGTGTCATAAACTGGATGTTCCTGTAAATACGGAACTAACACCGGATGTTTTTCCGAAAACAGAATCACAGATCGTAGCAGCATCTGGCCCGGTTTATATTGCATTACGAAGCGATTTTGCAGGCAGTTACTGGTTCTCGCAAAGCTTAACTACAGATGAAGCTGTTCTGGCAGCATTCGGCGGAAACTGGTTAGACGGTAACCGTTACCTGGAACTGCATCGCCATACCTGGACAAAGGATAATGCAGGTGTAAGTGCATTATGGTATTACGCATCTAACCTGATTGGCGTAGTTAATCAAACCGTGGCTGTATTAAAAGACCTGCCAGCAAGTCCGGCAAAAACGACTACAATTGCAGAAATAAAGACTGTACGTGCGCTTGCCTACTACATTATGCTGGATAACTTCGGTAACGTGCCGCTGGATACGCTATATGGTGATAAAGGCCTGAAACCGACTACGCCACGTGCCAAAGTATTTGAATTTGTAGAAAAAGAGTTAAAAACAAACCTTCCTAATCTGAGTACCACTACCGGTATGACAACTTACGGAAGGCCGACGCAATATTTTGCCTATTCATTACTGGCTAAATTGTACCTGAATGCGCAAGTTTATACCGGTACACCACGTTATAACGATTGTATCGCTGCCTGCGACCAGGTAATTAATTCTGGTCTGTATGGTATAGAAGCTCCTGCAAATTATATGCAAATGTTTTCTCCAACAAACGGGCCTGGCCAAAAGGAGTTCATCTTCGCAATTCCTTATGACGCCTCTACCAACGGCGGTAACATGATTTATGCGCGTTACGATCTGAACCGTAACCTGGGGATCAGGTACCTGTATTCAGGTTCTACGCCGGGTGGTTTCACCGATCCGATCATGAACCAAAGTAAGGGTAACGGTTTGGCGAACAACATGCCAAGCGGACCAAGGATGACAACTGCCCAGTTCTACGCGAACTTTAATGACCCTAATGATGTTCGTAACAAGCAATGGTTAACCGGGCCGCAATACTGGCAGGATGGTACACCTATTATGGTTGCAACAACCAAGTCAGGTTACGACCAGTTTTACAAAGGCAGTGATGGTGGCAGTACCTATGTTTATCCATTGGTGATTACACCTTTGGTTGATAATGGCTCAAGACTTGGCGCTACTGCGTTTGATTTGGGTAACGATGAAATTGCATGGAACACCGGTATCCGTAACATTAAATATTTACCAGATTATACCAATACCATTAACAGAAATCAGAGTAATGATGTTCCGGTTATCCGCTATTCAGATATTTTGCTGATGAAAGCTGAAGCCATTTTACGCGGTGGTACACCAACACTTGGTGCTACAGCACTATCATTGGTTAACACTTTGAGAGCTAATCGTACTACTTCTGCTGCATTAACTGCTGTTACTTTAGACGACATTTATGCAGAGCGTTGCCGCGAACTTTCATGGGAAACCTGGCACCGTAATGATATGATCCGTTTTGGAAAATATGAAGGTACCTGGGGATTAGGTAAAAACAACAGCGACACATACCGCAGGTTGTTCCCAATCCCTACTTCTGCATTCCAGACCAATAATACGCTTACGCAAAATCCGGGTTACAATTAATCCGGCAAAAACTTTATCAAAACCTTCGGTGCTATGCACCGGAGGTTTTTTTATAGCTTAACTGTAGCAAACACTATCTTCAATTTAAATTTATTCGTTAGAAACAACTATGGCAGAAGGCGCAGCCGTTATACAGTCAGCAGTAAAGCAACCGAGATTGATCTCGCTTGATGCGCTCCGCGGTTTCGATATGTTTTGGATCGTGAGCGGTGAGGAGATATTTCATGGTTTTGCAGATGTGGTGAAACAAAAATACGGCCTTGTTCAAAATACCATTGATTGGCAGATTGCAACCAACGGCCGTTTATCTCTCCTTGAACGTATCGCAGTAGGCATCAGCAACCAGTTGCATCACTCGGTGTGGAACGGGTTTACCTTTTACGATCTTATTTTCCCGCTTTTCATTTTTATTGCAGGCGTATCCATGCCTTTTTCCTATAAAAACATTACCGACCCGGCGGTTAAACGCCGCAGGTATATGCAACTGATCAAGCGCACAGTACTTCTCATTATTTTAGGCATGGTGGTTAACGGCGCGTTAAAGTTTCAGGGCTATGAGCATACTCGCTTTGCAAGTGTGCTTGGCCGTATTGCACTCAGTTGTTTTTTTGCCGCGCTGATCTATCTTAACTGCAAATTAGAGTGGCGGATCGTTTGGTTTGCCGTAATATTGATCGGCTATTGGCTGCTGCTAACCTTAGTCCCCGTACCGGGCCATGGTGCAGGTGTGCTGACGAAAGAAGGAAGTTTATGCTCTTATATCGACCAGCATTTTTTACCTGGTAAGTTACACCGTACAATATACGATCCTGAAGGGCTGTTATCTACTGTTCCTGCAATTGCCACTGCCTTGTTAGGGGTATTTACCGGAACATTTTTACTGCCCGGAACAAAGAACATAACTGCTGTGAAAAAGATGCTGATGATGTTTGGTGCCGGTATTATGCTGATTTTGGCCGGGCTGGCGTGGAATGTTATTTTCCCAATCAATAAAACCTTGTGGACCAGCTCTTTTACCCTGTACGCTGGGGGATGGAGCCTGTTGCTGTTTGCATGTTTCTACGGTATCATTGATGTTGCAGGGATCCAGAAATGGTGCCGCCCTTTTGTGTGGATCGGTACAAATTCTATTTTGATCTATCTGGCTGCACATGGTGCTGTAAACTTCTTATCCACATCGCAATTTGTCTTCGGAGGATTAGTAAGCATGGCACCGCCGATTTGGGAACGTGCGCTATTATGGATAGGTGTTTTAATAATCCAATTAATCTTACTCCGATTTTTATACCTTAGAAAACTATTCCTGAAATTATAAAAGGTTATAATTTTACTGGTTTAAACCTATACATGAGCAAATTACAAACCGCTGATATTATTGTCTTCTTTGTTTATTTTGTAATTGTAGCTACTTACGGCTACTACATCTATTATAAAAGGAGAGCAAAAGAACTGGATGCACAGGAATATTTCCTGGCAGAAGGTTCATTAACATGGTGGGCCATCGGTGCTTCGCTGATCGCTTCTAACATTTCTGCGGAACATTTTATTGGAATGTCGGGTTCGGGCTTTGCGCTGGGTCTAGCTATATCTTCCTACGAATGGATGTCAGCCGCAGCGCTGATCATTGTGGCCGTATTTATCATACCTGTTTATCTCAAGAACAGGATATTTACCATGCCACAGTTCCTATCGCGAAGATATAACGACCAGGTAAGCACCATTATGGCGATATTCTGGCTGTTGGTTTACGTTTTCGTTAACCTAACTTCTATCCTGTATTTAGGGGCGCTCGCGATATCTTCCATTTCATCCATTAGCTTTGAGTGGTGTATCATTGGTTTATGTGTGTTCTCTACTATTGTTACCCTTGCAGGGATGAAGGTGATCGGTTACACAGATGTAATCCAGGTGCTGGTATTAATTATCGGCGGTTTAGTAACTACTTATCTTTCACTGTACCTGTTAGCACAAAATTATGGCTACGGCAACAATATCATCAAAGCACTTGGTGTTTTAAGAAAGGAAGCGCCTGAACACTTCCACATGATCTTTAAGCCTACCGATAAATACTATAAAGACTTGCCGGGGATATCCGTTCTAATAGGGGGGATGTTGGTAAATAACCTGGCCTATTGGGGATGCAACCAGTACATTGTACAAAGGGCGCTTGGGGCTGACCTGCCAACCGCACGTAAGGGGATATTATTTGCCGCGTTTTTAAAACTGCTGGTGCCGGTTATCGCTGTGCTTCCGGGTATCGTAATGTACGTGCTTCACAGCAAAGGTCTATTTGCTGCGGAGATGACCGAAGGCGGAGTTGTAAAACCCGATCATGCTTATCCTACGCTGATGAACCTTTTGCCTACTGGTTTAAAAGGTGTTGCATTTGCCGCGCTTACTGCGGCTATTGTTGCTTCATTAGCGGGTAAAGCCAACAGTATTTCAACCATATTCTCGCTTGATATTTACCGGAAGTATATCAACAAAAATCAAAGCGAGAAGAAACTGGTATTTACCGGTCGTATTGCCGTGGTGGTTGCCATGATTATCGGCGGTTTGGTAGCACCGGCATTGCGCTCGCTTGACCAGGCTTATCAGTTTATACAAGAATATGTTGGCTTTATCGCACCGGGTGTATTAGCTATCTTCCTGTTAGGCTTTTACTGGAAACGTACCACTGCAGCCGCTGCCATGACCGGTGCGCTGTTCACTATCCCATTTTCTACATTGCTTAAATTCCTTCCGCAATGGAGTAAAGGCGCTTTCCCCGATTATCCTTTCCTTGATAGGATGATGATCGATTTTGTAGTGATCGTGGTATTAATGGTCATCATTAGTTTAGCCGGAAGCAAGAAACCAGATGCTGAACATCAGATAGAGGTAGATCCATCCATGTTCCGCGTTAGCCGCAGCTTCGCTGTAGGCGCCATCATCATTACCGGAGTACTCACTGCTTTATATACTGCCTTTTGGTAAAAAACAAAGATATGGTAATAAGAAAAACTTTATTAGTTATCACTATCATGCTTGCAGCATTTGCTGCAAAAGCACAAACATCTACACAAGCCACTGCGGGGCTGATCAAACGCTTATTGCCCAATCATTATCGCAGTTTTGTTATTGAAACAACAACAGCTAAAAGCAAAGATGCTTTTGAACTTGAAAGCCGCAACGGAAAGATCGTTTTAAAAGGAAATAATGGCGTAGCGTTAGCATCTGCGTTATATTATTATCTGACTGAATATTGCCACTGCCAGGTTACCTGGAACGGCACCAACTTAAAATTGCCTGCAAAATTACCGGTTGTAGCAAAACGTGTAGTTAAAAGTACGCCATACCAGCTGCGTTACTATCTGAACTACTGTACTTTTAATTACAGCATGAGCTGGTGGGACTGGGCGCGATGGGAAAAAGAAATAGACTGGATGGCGTTGCACGGCATTAATATGCCGCTGGCAATTACCGGCGAAGAATACACATGGTACCTGGTTTATAAAGATCTGGGTTTTACAGACGAGGAATTGAAAGGTTTCTTTACCGGTCCGGCTTATTTTTCGTGGTTCTGGATGGGAAATATGGATGCCTGGGGCGGCCCGCTTCCGTTGAACTGGATGAAGAAACACATGGCCCTTCAAAAGAAAATTGTTGATCGTGAGCGTGCATTAGGCATGAAGCCTGTGCTGCCGGCATTTACCGGGCACGTACCTGCGTCTTTTAAAGAGCGGTTCCCTAATGCCAAATTAAAAACTACCAATTGGAAGAATGGCTTTGCCGATACCTATATTCTTGATTCTGAAGATCCTTTATTCGCCCGCATCGGGAAATTATTCTTGCAAAAGCAAACACAATTATTAGGGACAGATCATTATTACTCTGCAGATACCTTTAACGAAAATGAACCGCCATCTGACGAACCTGCTTACTTGGAGAAATTAAGTGCGCGTATCTACGAGGGAATGCGGCAGGCAGATAGTAAGGCGGTATGGGTAATGCAGGGATGGCTTTTTTACAGTGATCGCAAATTCTGGAAAGAAGCACAAACCGAGGCCTTACTAAAGGCAGTGCCAAACGACAAGATGATCATACTGGATCTGGCTACAGAAATAGAACCGGTTTGGAAACGCACCAATGCTTTCTACGGTAAACCCTGGATATGGAACATGTTAAATAACTTTGGTGCGAATACCAACCTGTTTGGCCGCCTGGATGCGGTTGCTACCGAACCGGCTGCTGCACTTAAAGATCCGCGAAGCGGAAAGCTTACCGGTATTGGTTTAACCATGGAAGGTATAGAGCAGAACCCGGTTATTTATGAACTGCTAACGGATAATACCTGGCGCAACGAGCCAATTAATACGAAGTCATGGTTGAAAGGCTATATCCGTAACCGTTATGGAAAAGATAATGCCGAGGCCGCTAAAGCCTGGGACATACTCCATAAAACTGTTTATTCAGTGCCTGCAGACAAATATATCAGGGATGGTGCCGAATCTATCATACAGGCGCGCCCTACTTTGGATAGTTCATCACGTTGGGCCCGTACAAAATTGAATTATAAAGATGTTGATCTGCTGCCTGCATGGGAAGCTTTAATTAAAGCGTCTGATGATGTGCAGACGAGCAATGGTTACCAGTTTGATCTGGTAGATGTAACACGTCAAGTACTGGCAAATTATGCCCTGCCTTTGCAGCAGAAGATGGCGGCTGCCTATAAACGCAAAGACATTGATGGTTTTAAAAAATACAGCGCTCAGTTTCTGGAACTGATTGACGACATGGATCAATTGTTAGCCACCCGTAAAGACTTTTTGCTTGGCAAGTGGGTAGCAGATGCCAGAAGCTGGGGAATTACGCCGAAAGAAAAATCGCTTTACGAATTTAACGCAAAAGATTTGATCACCTTATGGGGCGATAAAGACTGCCCGTTAAACGAATATGCTTGTAAACAATGGAGTGGTTTACTTTCTGATTTCTACAAACCACGTTGGGAGCAGTTCTTTACGCAGCTTCAGCTGGATATGGAGGGTAAAAAGCATTTCGATGAAACCCAGTTCACCACGTATATTAAAGATTGGGAGTGGAAATGGGTAAACGCCAGGAAAGATTATCCAACCACTACAAAAGGGAATTCTGTTGAAAAGGCAAAGTTTTTGTACGAGAAATATTGGAAGAGCGTAAATAATATTTATGGCGAATAGCACTACGTAAGTCCCGATTGACCATTATGACGTGATTGATCTTAGATCTGAAAAAATAGAGGTTTTGGATCCCCACAATTTCTAATCAATTCTATAGAGTTCTGAAATTGTTATAAATATGTACTTACTGTTGCTTTTAACCAATCGTTATAAAATTCAAAAAAGTTGTTGACAGAATATGAACAAGATTTAAAGTATGCAAATACATTTATTCTTCAACGGCATAACAGGGATAAATTAAATTGATTATTGACCAAGTTCTAATTGATTCTTTACCAATTCATAATATTTACCCCGGTACGAAGTAAGTTCATGGTGAGTCCCAATTTCATCGATCTCACCATTATTTAATACAATAATCTGATCAGCATTTCTTACTGTACTTAGTCTGTGTGCAATTACAACTACAGTTTTATCAATAAAAAACTTTTCTAAGTTATTCATGATCGCCTTTTCGTTGTTAGCATCCAAAGCATTAGTAGCCTCATCCAGGAAAATGAAATGAGGGTCGCGGTAGACGGCCCTGGCTATCAAAAGCCGTTGTTTCTGGCCGCCACTTAAGCTTACTCCTACAGTTCCAAGAAGTGTGTTATACTTTTGAGGTAATGTTTCCACAAAATCCCATAGGCATGCCGTTTCTAAAGCAAACTTCACTCTTTTCTTATCAATGTCTTTCTCCTGCATAGCAACGTTTTGCGCAATAGACGTATTGTATATAAATCCATCCTGCATTACAACACCGCAGTTTTTGTGGTAATCATCAGTATCTATCAAGCTTAGGTCTTGATTGTCAACGACAATATTGCCTTGCTGGGGTTCGTAAAATGCAAGCAGTAATTTAAGTAACGTGGTTTTACCGCTTCCACTTGCCCCTACAATTGCTGTAATTTTACCCTTGGGTATAAACAAGTCTATATTTTTTAAAATATATCGGTTATGAACTCCGGGGTATTTGAAGGAAAGGTTTTTTACATTTAATCCTAATCTGAACTCCTTGGGAAAAGATTGCGGCTTGGAGATGTTTTCATCTTTTTTTAATTGAACTTCATTTAGGCGTTCAAACGAAATTTTTGCGTCCTGATAATCACGGAAAAATCCCATAATTTCTTGAACAGGACTGGCAAGCTGACCAACAATATAACTGATGCTTAACATCACACCAAAACTGATTGAACCGGAAATAACCCAGTATGAACAAAAAAAAGTTACCAGCAGCATTTTAATCTGATTGATGATACTAATGCCGTTTTGTTGCAGATTGTTAAGTTTTAAGCTGGCTAACTTGAAGGTATACAGCTTATTCTGCAACTCCGACCATTTTTCCACTTTATCCTCCTGAGCAGTATTAAGCTTAATTTCTGTCATGCCTGATATTAAATCATGCAGATAGTGGCGTTCCTCTATTGCCAACCCAAACCTGCGATAGTCCAGGTTTTTACGTTTTTTCATAAACATGAAAAACCAGAGGAAAGAGATTGCTGTGGCTGATACAAACAGGATGATCATACCGCGGTTTAGCCACAATAATTGAATCGTATAACAGACAACCAATACACTGGAAAATATAAAGGATACTAATCTTGTTGACAGAAAGGATTCGATTTTTGAATGGTCATCTATCCGTTGATAAAGATCTGCATGGTTTTTAGTATCAAAAAATGAAATAGGTAGACGTAATAGCTTTTTTAAAAAAGACGATATAATACTAACGCTTAGCTTTGTACTTAACTTTGTTTGAATTAAATTTCGAAGATAATTTGAAAGTGTAAGGCTGCCAAACAACATGAATTGTAAAAGAAGGATTTGCCAAACAATATTCAGGTTTTTCCCGGCTAACCCTTTATCGGTCATATATTGAATGGTTTTGGGAATAACTAATGAAATTAAGCTGGAGGCACAAATAAAAAGTGTAAGTAACCCTATTGACCTGGCATAGGGTTTTAAATATGACATCATTTGTACCAGCGTAGAGTTGGTTGCCGTTTGATCGACTACATTTGCTGTTGCTGTATCTGGTGTTGCCCGGTCAAAAAAAACAGCAATACCCTTCTCGTGCCCATGTAACCATCCCTCCAGAAATTCTGTTTCTTTGAGCGTTATAATACCATGTCCGGGATCTCCTATAATGTATCGATCCTTATAAATACGATACAAAACGATGTAGTGATTTTTGCGCCAATGTAAAATACATGGGAAAGGATGATGGCTTTTTAAGTAGCTGAGAGTTGTTTTAAAGGCTAATCCCTTCAAGCCGGTTTTTTCAGCAGCATGAATGATATCTCCAATACTTGTACCCAAACGGGAAGTATTACAAAGTTCACGCAAACTACTTATAGATACATGTATATCATAGAAAGCAGCAATCATTTTTAAGCATGCGGGGCCACAATCCATTGAGTCCAGCTGCTTCTGAAAAGGTAATCTTTTACGTATTAACATGTAAAAGAGCCAAAGTAAACCATGTTAATGTCCAGTGTTGAATTACCTAAAGTAGAGCCGTCATGAAAACAATTGTCTGTAGGGGCAATATAAAATTCATAGGGCTTTTGAATTACTTTAAATACCGGATAGTCAGGAAAAGCTTTAAAAAAAAGCGGAGCAATGTTGTAAATCGTAATGTTTTCATCAGCAGGTGTAAGCTTACGCTTTAACATGGTGTAGGCCTGTAGTAAGGTTAGGTTGATGAAATAAAAAATACGAGACTGTTTCCCTAAGTTTATCGTCATCCGGTTGCCCCGTTTATGCATGGTGTGAATTTTCATTGATTTAGTCCCATCATTGTGGAGGCCGACGTATTTTCTTTCTGGTATGGTAAAGCCGGGGTGTAGTTTACTTACGTCACATGCAACCAGTTCTAAGTTTGGCAAATTAGCCGCAATGCAATTAAAATTAAATGGCAAACCCTGTGATAGCGGATCAAGAAATTGTTGCATAGCTTCACTAATGCCTTTAACTACTGTTGAGTTCGACTTAATTCTGTCCATAACTGCTTCCCTGCTGGTCAAATCAGTTATTTTCAGCTGCTCAAAAAGTTCCTTTAATTGGGGGCTAATATCTCCTATAGTAATTGTGTTATGACAACGCTTGCTGTTTCCTGCCAGTAAGTTGCTTTCTTTGGTTGAAAGGCTTCTCCAATCATGTTTAGGAACATAAGCATTGTCGTGGAAAAGCGGTACAAAGTCCCAATCCGAAAATTGTACCCGCTGTAAATTATGGTTCCGATAATGCGTTGTTCCCGAATTAATATAAACGCTGCCCCAACCCTCAGGAAGTAGATTGTTGAGCACTATTCCCTTTTTTACTTCCATCATTATTGTAGTGTTAATTTTTTGCAAAAACCTCCAAAAAATATCATCGTCATATCAAAAGTCTTATTACCAAGTGTCCGCCCATCGTGAAAGCAATTATCAGTAGGTGCTATATAATACTGATAAGGTTTAAGTTTTACTTTTAGAATAGGGTAGTTGGGAAAAAGCTTAAAAAATATCTGTGGTATTGTGACCAGGTTCACATCGGGTAGAGATTCTGGATTTTTAGCTTTGATCATATTGTACGCTTGAATAAGCGAGAGATTTACAAATAAAAATTCCCGTTCTTCGCGTCCGAAGTTTATTGAAATACGATTCCCATATCGATGTGCAGTATGTATAGACATGGCTGTCGTACAATCATTATGAAAACCTATGTATTGTACATCTGTTGGGGCATGGTTTTTAGGTAAATGATAAAACTTTGCAGAGACTGATAATAAATTAGGAAAGCTAACCCCAAAGCAGCGGAATTTGTAGGGCTTATTGTCTGCAATTGTATTTAAGAAAATATTCAGATCATTATTTAACTTTTTTGCGAGTACCTCATGCTTCCGGAAGATTGCGTAAATATCGTCTACAGTTTCCGATTCATGTAAAGGCAGCTTTTTGAATCTTTTTATCAGAGAATCAGGAAGATCACCAAGAAATATGGTGTTATAATCAGTTATCTTATTGCCAGGTTTTAAAATATGCAAGTCTTTATCTGAGAGCGAACACCAATCTGATTTAGCGAGTATGGCACCTTCTTGAAACTGCGGGGTAAATTTAATTTTCCGAAAGCTCACTTCCGGTATATTTTCCTGTGCTGCATAGCAAATTCCTGAATTGATCATAATTGCATCCTGCTGTTGTTTCAGTGAATTAATTAGGCCAATTCCTTTTCTGAGTATCATAATTTCCTTCAGTTATATTTTATCGAAATTTCCGGTATAGACCAAAGTAATATCCACAGAACTCATACCCACAGTGGTGGCATCATGAAAGAAATTATCTGTTGGTGCTATATAATATTGGTATGGTTTAATTTCAATTTTTACTACCGGATAATCTGGGTGATGTTGAAAGAATAAGCTGGCAATATTATATGGCGTTATCAATGTTTCGCAACTGACCTTTTTTTTGATCATATTATAAGCTTGAATTAACGATAGATTTACGGTAGCCAGGTACCTGCTCTCTTTACCCAAATTAATAGATATGCGATTCCCGGATTGATAGGCAGTATGTAACTTATATAAGCGGCTTCGGTCTACATGTAAACCGATGTATGTAAATTTCTCATTCTTATAAAAGCAGGTAATGGTGTCGCGATTGGGCATCGCTCTGGTTATCCGGTGAAATTTGTATTGCCTGTTAGTAGAAAACTGCTTGAAAAAATTATCCAGGTCATCAGCCAGATGCTTTACAATTTCTTCATGTTTACGAACAGTTGGGTAAACATCATCAGGGTTAATACACTCATGTAATTTCATTTTACGAAATGTATTTTCAATTACGTCAGGTACCTTCCCGATTCTGATAGTGTTGCTTAATTTCTGTTTATCAGGTTGGTCAAATAATGCTGTTTTTGTCTTGTCGTTTAGCGGTTGCCAATCGCGTTTAGGGATAAACGAACCTGGTGTATAAAACAGATTGATATCATCAACCGCCGGATTTGTGCCTGTATTAATAGTTAGCTGATCTGCAAAATCAGGCAGATCGCTTTTAATAACGATTCCACGTTTGAGTATCATAAGTCAATAAGCTGATTAAAAGATGTAAGCTGATTTTTAACTTCCTGGTCTATCCGTATTTCAGGAGATTTTTTGAGGCCGGCAACAATATCATCATAGCTGTGTGTTTCAATATTTAGGTCTTTTATTGTTTGGGCAGGTAGGCTTGAAATAAAATCATCTCTCAGATGAGTGACTAATCGTATGATATCTTTGCAATAAATGGTAGGGTTGTCAAACCCATTATGATTAGCAAAACGATTACCTAAAAAACCCCCGCCGCAGATATCCAGCATCGGACAATTCAAGCATTGCTCTGCTACCAGATCGTGTGAATTATAATAGATTTTAAATATATCTTCAGTAAAAAGGTCATCAATTTCGTTATGATGCACATTGTACCCGTTTCGGGTAATCCCTTCATAGCAGGCTCTAAGAGAATCAGTCACTTCAATACCTCCATCTGTTTCAATAACGACCACCCCGTTTTTCGTTCGGCCAAACCCCTGATTACCCCGGTTAGCATTTCCGGCAAGCATTTCGATTAAGGTTTCAAATAGCCGTATTACAGGACGGTTAACATCTGCTTTCCATAAATTAAAAAGGCTTATAAGCCAGTCGGCATAAGGGGTATAGTAATCGTATCCAAATTGTTCGGCGCTAAATCCATCAGGCAACCGATCGTAATGGCCATCCGGAAATAAAAGATTAAGTCTTCTGACTTCCAGTTCTTTTAGCTCTTTATAGAATTCATTAACCGGTATTTTAGGATTGATGACCATTAGTATACCTCCAAGTTCATTCTCCTTACCTAATTGAATGGCTTTGGATACTTCATCATAAGAGCCTTTGCCGTTATGAAAGAGTCGGAACTCGTCATGATATGGTTTAGGTCCGTCCAAACTGATCCCAATTCTGATACCAGCCTTGTTTAAAAAATTATACCAGTCCAGATCTAATGTAACACCGTTTGTTTGCATAGAAAACATAAGTTCAATTTCTTTGCAGGTTTCCCTGAGGATGTGGATAAACTCACTGTAATATTCTTTGCTTAATAACAAAGGTTCGCCACCATGAAAGATAATATGTATGAACTTGGTATCACTACGTTTACAGTACGAATACAGGCGTTGGGCTAAGGCTGTAATCGTATCTATTGACATAAATTTAGGTTGCTTCAGATAAGTCTGATCGCCCAGATTATACATATAGCAGTAAGAACAGTTGAGGTTACAGCGGCTAGCTACCTTGATCACATAAGATGTAACTTGATCGGTCATATCCACTATGTTTAGGTTTAAAAATCAAAATGTAAATACAAGAGTAGTTTTTAAATTACAACAAGCTTGGCCTGTACACTTATGCACAGGCCAAACTGTTGTTTAATCAAGCTCTTAAGAACTGATCGGTTTTGTCATAAGCTGATGCACGCTCTTCTGAATCAACTATTGCCACTAATGGACAATCAGAACCGGTACCGCCGAATATCGCTTTGTACAAGTCCATTTGTTCATTCTCAGAAGACTGAACAGCATTTTGCAGGATGCTTTTTCCTTTAGCATCGCTAACCAAGGTTTGATTTTTCTTCATAACAGATAAGAAATTGATGAATAAATAGCCATCAGTAAGGACATGGCAACTGCCCATAACTTTAAATATTATTCAGATATGAACCTTCTTATTGATCGATCTCTTGTCGGCCATAGAAAGGTGATCTTTACATTAATCTGCCTTTTACATCCTGTGATCCTGTGTCACGGTCTCGTTTGTCCTTTACGGTTTGTTTACCAAAATTGTAGCTGATAGCCAGTGCTATACTTCGGGTATCATTGTAGTAATTATCCTTTACGCGTAAGGCACCAAGCATATAGTTGTACCGGTCTTTATTGCTTTTAAACCAGTCCTGAGCCGACAGCGTGACACCGAAATTACCGGCCGTTTTCCTTAAACGAATCTCTGTATCCAGCCGGTTACCAATACGCGTGTTTACTATTGTGGCCGGAAAAGAGTTGGTTATTACCAACGTACTACTAAGTCCTGCTTTTTTGGATATTGTAAAGGTTTGATTAGTAGCTATTGTAATGGCCAATGTTTGGTTATCAATTGTAATATCGTTAGCATAAGCGCCTTTAGTCACTACATACCCCACAAGCAACGTTCCTGATAAGCGCCACCAGGGTTTAGGCTGATTATTGTAGCTTGCTGTGAGGGACTGTCCGTAACGGTTACCATAATTAGTTTTTTGGTTGATAATAGTGTCCCCTGAAGTATAAGGAAGCGCATAAATTTCTCCAATTGTTTGACTGGCTGCTATCTGTAGGGTAAGTGTTCCCCACTTCTCATTCAGGCTGTGACTGAGTTCTTCACGATAATATTTAACAGGCTGCAATAAGGGATTTCCGGTAAAATAAGCTTTGTCTGTTGTATAGGTACGAAACGGGTTTAAGTCCCAATAACCAGGCCGGGTGATACGGCTTGTTACAGCAAGCACGTAAGCACCTTTTTCTTTAGTTGTGAGCTTTAAAAAGGCTGTAGGAAAAAGATTAGTATAGTTTCGGGAGACTACCTGGTTGTCTTCGAGCCAGCCTTTGGCTGCTGTATTTTCTAACCTTAAACCTAACTGATAAGACC
This sequence comes from Mucilaginibacter sp. KACC 22063, assembly GCF_028736115.1. NCBI lineage: Bacteria > Pseudomonadati > Bacteroidota > Sphingobacteriia > Sphingobacteriales > Sphingobacteriaceae > Mucilaginibacter > Mucilaginibacter florum. The sequence goes on from NZ_CP117877.1 coordinate 2,205,795, forward strand.
AAACAGGGCTTAACTTATAGCTAAAGTTGCCATACAAAGCATTAATATTTTCTTCATACCTAAATCGGTTACTCTGTCCGGGATCTGTTAACCAGATGTTGTTATCTGACAAGTTTTCGAACAAAAAGGTATTTCTAATTTTAGAAAATGATGCTTTGCCCCCAAAGGATAGATAGCCTTTTTTATTACTGAGCGGCCAGTCGAGATCAGCTTTAATTGATTGGTTATTAATATGCTGTGGTGAAGATGTGCGAAAGATAGCCAAGTCGTTTGTTGCTTGCTGTGTCAGTGGGTCTATGGCGGTGTTAGTACTATTGGAATTATTTCCGGAGCGATAAGCTAACGCATCATAATCAACGCTTAATGTTTTTCCGGCTGAATCCAGTTTGCCCTGATAATTTAAATTCAGTGAGTATGTTTGTGAGTTAATCCGATCTTTGTTGACTGTCTTTGTTAAAGAATCTGTAGCCGGATAAAGGTCCATTGTTGAGGCATTGCGCGTTTCTCTGTGCGTAATGCCAGAAAAATCAAACAACATACCCACTACATGATTCTTGTTAAGCTGATAATCGGCACCCACATTAGCTCCGGGATACAATTCTGTATATTTGTTTACCGAGTTAATGTTTCTCTGACTGATTCCATATATAGAACCACCAGGATAAAATATGTCACGATTAGTAGTGGGCTTGCGACTACGATTGCCCATATACATTGTCGAATAGATGTTCCACTTTCCTGACCGCTCATTTAAATAGAGACTACCAGCCTGGGAGTTGACTGCGGTTTGGCGTGTACTTAACGACGCACTACCAATCAATCCTTCCTCCTTATTTTTTTTAGTGACAATATTTATAATTCCCGCTCCGCCTTCAGCTTCGTACTGGCTGGGAGGGGTAGTAATTACTTCAATAGCATCCAAATTATCTGATGGTAAACCACTCAGATAAGATTTAAGAGCGGTACCAGATAGTACTTTCTTTTTGTTATTAATATAAACTATAGCTCCGGTAGTGCCACTAATAGCAAGGGATCCATCTTCTGAAGCCTGTACTAAAGGTGTTTTTTCAAGCACATCCCAAACATTATTCCCTTTTGTTAAGTCTGTTTGACCAACATTGAACCGAAAACGGTCTAGTTCCCGTTGAAATACCGGCCTTTGCGCCCTGATAGTTACTTCAGACAGCATTTGCGTAGATTTAAGTTGCAAATTGATCGCTGTATCCCTGCGCAACACAAATTTGATTACAGTATCACGATAAGCTACAAACCTAACCCGCATCGTATAAGATCCGGGTTTCAAATTCACTATATTGTAGCTGCCCAAGCTATCTGTTATAGCTCCCGAACCTTTAGCACCGGTTTGCTGTAAGATAATTACCGCTAAAGGGAGTGGTTTATCTTTATGGTCTGTAATTGTACCATTTAACTTTAGTTGTGCATAAGAATTGATTCCGGCAAGGACAAGGATGATAGATATTATAAACTTAGTCATAGACTTCGTCTCAGCAATAAATAGATTATAAAAAAGCTTAGCTTGGATAGCTTATTCGGTCAGGCTTAATACTGACCAGAATAAGCTATTGAAATGAATGGGTTATTTAGGCTAAGTACTATGCTACGCGCAGAAATTGCTGATCTGTCTTATCATATGCAGATGCACGGTCTTCTGAGTCGGCTACTGCAACTATGGGACAATCGGAACCGGTACCGCCGAATATAGCTTTGTACAAGTCCATTTTTTCATTTTCGGAAGATTGAATAGCATTTTGCAGGATGCTTTTTCCTTTAGCGTTACTTGCGAGGGTTTGATTCTTTTTCATATGTTATGTGATTTTGTGGTTTCGGTATTTGCTTGTGATAGGTTTAAATTACTTCCGTAAGTTAAATTAACTTTTTGTAAAAAGAAAATATAAATGTTTTATTAAGTAGAAATTAAATAAACTCCTTTCGCGAAAGCGCTAAAAAAGCTTTTATTAATAAAGTAAGAATTGTTCACACGCCCTGTTCCATATCAGCTTCATCCAGCAAATAATCTTTATCGTTTGTCAGCATAATTACCACCATTTTTCGGTCGTAACCGGAATTATTTGCAACAGCGCGATGAACGGTTCCTGCCGGAAGATAAACAAGAGAAAACGGTTTAAAGCCGGATTTAATTTCTCTCATTGGCTCATGTAATTCACGCTCAATGCCAGTAATTGTAGTATATATTTCCGTCGCGGTAAGCCCCATGGCTACGCGTTTCCAGTCTTCACCTGATATTTCCGGCTCAAAATAAGAGATCGTATTTTGGGTAACTACCGGCGTTAGCGGGATGAATATGGTTGAGGTAATGCCCTTATAATCTACATGAGGGAATTGCTCTTTTGTTTCTTGCGGGTTAACGGAAATACCAATGGAAAGTAACCGTTTGGGAAGGCTATATTTACTAATTATCGAATTAATCATCGCTATCAGCTCTTTCAGTAATTCGTTTTCTTTTTTTTCAAATGGAAATGGGCCCTTCCCTTCGCAAAAATAATTGATCCAGAAAACTTTTTTCTTTTCAGCAAGCTCCCTGATATCGCCGGCATAAATGTATTCCAATTTAGTTTGTGCCAGTTGCAATAATGCTCGTTCCTGAGCATTTAATGTTCCAATTACTTTCATAACAATTATAGTGGATAAGGTTTATTTAAAAGAGCGTCATAAGATGTTTGTGCAGATAGCAAATATTTACTGATCATTTCGCCGCCAACATCAAGTATATTGTCGTGCTGGCAATCAAGATTAAAGACCCTGACTTTATCAGCCACTGTCTCGATGTTGTTTGCATCGAGTTTCTTGATATATTCGTTTTTGTATACTGCATCTTTTACATCGTTATAGGTTATAACCTGTGTTGCCTTAAACAAAACTACGTCGGTATGAACCAGCTTACGACTCAAGCTTTTTCTCGCAATTGCCAATTCAGCGTAATATGCTGAAAACACTTTATCTACATATCCTTTATCGTATTTCTTCAGCATAAGGTCTTTTTCAGATAGTTTTATACGTTCATAATCTTCCTTATTTAAAAAGCCCAGCATTTGGTCATCGTGAATAAATGAATCGAGTAGGGTGACTTTGATGTCCTTATATCCCTCTTTTTCAAGAGTAGCCGCTATTTCTAATGAAATCAGTCCGCCAAGTGACCAGCCAAGTAAATTAACATTATCTTTAAGTGGATATTTTTTTTTGATCGCTGCGAGATAATGGACGGCAATTTTAGTTAGTGAGTCAATTTTCTCTTCGTTCCAAATATTATAGTTGTCGATACCAATACAATTATATTTCTGCGAAAGCTGTTCTGCCAGGTTTTGATAAACCTCGGCTCCTCCAAAACCTGGATGGATAAAGAAAATATCTTCCAGGTCAGTATTATACCGAATGTTGTAGGGCTTTATCAATTCTGGTGCCGGGTGTTGAAAAGACACCAGCATGTCGATGGTTTTAAGACGGAAAATATCCGCTACCTTGAAGTTCCACTTCAACACTTCGCTCAATCGCTGCGAAACCCATACTGCTAATATGGAATTGCCACCGAGGTCAAAAAAATCATCATGAATTGAGATCTTGTATATACCGAGCGCGGAGCAAATAATTTGAGCCGCCTTGTAATGTTGTTCGGTATAATCAGTTTCTGAAATGCTTATTGCATCTTCGGTTGGGTTGTTTATTGGCTCATCTGTGCTTGAATTAAAATAGCTGATATGCTCATCATTAACATCATATCGCGATAAGACGATGCTTTTGGTTTTAGATGAATTCAATAGCTTTTGTAAAATATCAGAAAATTCGGAACTGGTTATAGAATCAGAAGATTTGTCTTTAATCGCTGCATTTTTCAAGAATTCGGCACTCATACCTATATCTGATATCCTATTCAGGTTAATAGATAATAAACGCTGAATATTGGGGTAGTTGCGATGGCAAAGTTCATCCATATACAAGTTGGCAGCGGTATAATCCATATTACCTATAGAAGGAAAAATGCTGGATACAGAAGAGCAGCAAATCAATTGGCCTATACTAACCGTGCCTGAGAGCCGGGTCAAATTTTCAATACCAGTTATTTTAGGATTTACTACTGCTGCTACATCCTCGTAAGTTTTATCCCTCAGTACACCTTTAGCTGCTACTCCCGCAGCGTGAAGTATAACGTCTATGTGAGATATATTATTGTAATTCAGTATTTTATGTAGGTTATCTAAACATTTTTTATTGCTAATATCAATTGCTGCATAAATAACAACATTATCTGTTTCTTTCAGTTCAGATAGTCTCAATCGTGCTTCATTGCTTAAATCAGCTTCAGATGTGCGGCCTAAAAGAATCAGGATAGAGCTATTGACGTTTTTGGCTACCTGCTTGGCATAAGTAAACCCGAGGGCACCTAACCCGCCTGTAACCATGAAAACGGGATGGTTTGATAATGTGTTGTTTGCTGCATTTTTGCTAAACGACGTATCTTGCTGATAGGTAGGTATCCATATATAATTGCCCCTTGCAACAATAAGGTCTGTCGTTACCTCTTCTTCCAGTAATGGCAAGAAAGTCTGTTCATAGTTATTATCTTGTGAAGATAGATCGATATGATAGGCACGCACGCCGAAAGCAAAGTATTCTGCGGGTAGAGATTTAGTTACGCCATAAATAACAGAGGGCCGTGGCTGTAATTGCTCAATTCCTGTTACTTCAAAATTGTCAAATGATGCTGATACTACTTTCGGTATCTTGTTGCCTGTACTTTCGCACCAATGGAATATGTTTTTTAGGGCAAGAATATCAAGGCATGGGTCATCCGGATTAGTAGTGCGAGAAATGTATACAAGAATATCTATTGCGTCCTCTAAAACAACTTTGTTTAAAAGCGCCCCAATATGAGCCGAGCTACAAAAGTCGATGTCAGATCCGGGGCTTATGTTGTTGGCTTGTCTGTGAAACGCAAAGCTTAGTTTCCGGCAGTGTTTCTTCAGAATTTCGAGTAAAATGTCAGTTTTAGGATGATTTTCTGATGTTTCATTAATTAATACCAGGATATTTTTATTACGAAGATTTTCAATGTTTTCTGTAATGTTATTTAAATCATTTCGTTGCCATGAACGCTTATAAAATATATTATCAATGGCATTGAATTTTCTTGTATTAACAAGTGCGGTTTTCTCTATCCAGCATTTTTGCATATCAAACTGATACAGCGGCATATCGTTCAAAAACAAGGCATTTTTAAATGTAGTGACATCATTTGGCTTTTGAATTATTGCGTATTCCCAAAGTTTTGCAATGAGGTCTTCCTTGGTTTTTACATGGTATACTTTCGAAATAGATTCCTTCGCCGAAGGTAAAAGCTGCAGGGCCTTAATAAATTTATGCCCGCCTTCATTAACAAGCTTTTTAATAAAATACCCTAAACTTTTACCTGCGCCTATTTCTATAAAATTCACCCGGTAATTATACTTACGGCACAAAGTCTCTGCCCCTTTATTAAACTGAACTGTTTGCCGGAGTTGATTGCACCAATATTGTGCAGTCGCTACCTCAGCGTCGGCAATATTCCCGGTTAAATTGCTGATAAATTGCTTTTTAGGCGTGTTTAATTTAATTCCTTTTATATGTTCTTTAAATTCATCAATTGCAGCATCCATTAATCTGGAATGAAAGGCGTGGGAAACATTCAATAGCATTGCCGGAACAGAACTGTGATCCAAATTTTCTTTCAATAGTTCTATATCAGTTTCATTGCCGGATATGACAATATCATCAGGTGAGTTAATGCACGCTATTTCGCACCTATATGCTTTGGCTAAGGGGGCGATAATATCATGTCTGCTATTTACTGCTAACATACTGCCCCGTGGCATCGATTGCATTAGCCTGCCACGCAGGACCGTGATCCGGATGGCATCTTCCAGGCTAAATACGCCGCATAGCGTTGCTGCCACATATTCACCAATGCTATGCCCAATGTAAGTATCTGCATATATCCCATTGTGATTTAAATACCTGGCTAAGGCATACTCAATAATAAATAGAGCCGGCTGAGTCCATCTCGTTTCATCGATGGCGGTCTGGTTTGAAGTTGATGCAGGAAACATAATTTCATACAAGTCGATATCGATGTACCGGTTGGCAATTTTTATGCAATCATCAACGATTTTCTTAAAATCAGGCTCATGGTCATACAGATCCTTCGCCATATTGGGATATTGCGACCCCTGGCCCGGAAACATAAAAACGAGCTTATTATTACTTTCGGTGATAATCTGCTTTGGATGGTCTATCGTTTTTAATTCATCGATAAGCTGGCCGGTATTGTTTGCACAAACAGCTATTCTGCAATCAAAATGTTCTTTTCTCTCCTGCAATGTATAGGCGATATCTCTTATATTATACACTACATTGTTAGCCTTAGCATTTATGAGCCACTTGTACAACGCTTGCTTAAATTGATTTAGTGAGGCTGCATTTTTTGCCGACAGCGGAATGATATAATTTTTGCCGGGTTGTACTGGTTCAGCAACAAGTATTTCAGTTTTATTCTGGTTAAGATAGTCTCCAACTACCACATGCGCATTGGTCCCGCCAATGCCAAATGAACTTATCCCGGCCAGCCGCTGCCGGTGTAACTGCGGAAGCCACGGCAGATTTTCAGTAGTAATATTGAAATTACCGCGTTCGAGGTGCAGCTCGGGATTGGGTTCGCTAAAATTAACCTGACCCGGAATGGTATTGTTTTCCAGCATGGCGCACACTTTAACCAAGCCTGCAATACCTGCCGCTGATCCTGCGTGACCTATATTTGCTTTTACAGCCCCTAACCAAGTGCGATGATTCTTTACTTTGTGCTCTCTGTTCCGGTTAAATTCAAATGCTCCGTAAAGCGCTTGTATTTCAATTGGATCGCCCAAATTGGTTGCGGTACCATGACATTCTACAAAATCTATTTCATCAGCTGCTATGCCGGCCATGCGTTGGGCATTGATGATACACTCGCTTTGCCCCATTACGGAGGGCGCTGTATAGCCTGTTTTACGCGCGCCGTCATTATTTGTGGCATATCCCTTTATAACAGCTATGATGTGATCATTATCATTAATCGCATCTTCCATGCGCTTTAACAGCACAGCACCTACGCCTGCGCCAAGTGTAGTACCTGAGGCCTCTTTGTCAAATGTTTTGCAATGCCCATCCCGGGATAAGATCAATCCTTCTTCATAAATGTAACCTATTTTTTCATCGGGCATAGTCAATGATACTCCGCCAGCCAAAGCCATGTTGCAGGTGCCCAATTGCAGGTTTTTGCAGGCCTCTACCACCGAAACCAGCCCGGTAGAACATGCCGTATTAATGGATAAAGCCGGGCCTGACAGGTTTAAAAAATAAGCAGTCTTTGTGGCCAGTGCATCTTTGCTGTTTGAATTGATGGCTTCCCATGCATTCACATCAGGATTTCCGTTTAAAATGTGAGTCGACAAATAGTCGCTATCACTGCTCCCGGCAAAAACACCAATATTATGCTCGCCCCTTTGTTTTACATAACCTGCAGCTTCCAGTGCATACCAGCAATGCTCCATAAATTTACGGTATTGCGGGTCCAACTGCCGTGCTTCCCTGGCCGACATTCCCCAAAATTGCGGGTCGAAATATTCGATACCCTCTATCGGAGATGACACGCTAATGAAACCGGGATCGTCCAGTACATGCGGTTCAACACCGGATTTTTTACACTCCTCGCGCGTGTGGAAAGAGATTCCTTCACGCTGATCTTTAATTAGTTTCCATAACTCTGGTATATTCTTAGCACCCGAAAATGAACCTGACATACCGATAATGGCAATCTCATGCTTTTTAATAGCAACAGTATTGTTTTGAAGCTTGTAGCCTGGATCATTATCTTTACGTAGGCTTAGTACAAGTTTGTTTATGCTATTGAATTTGAAAAGATCGGCAATGGTGATATGCTTAAACTCTTCCAGCTTGTTTAATTCCTGCTTCAGCCGAATGCTCAGGATGGAGTTACCGCCAATCTCAAAAAAGTTTTGGTAACAGCTAATCTGTTCGCCCGGCAAGCCCAATACTTTACCATATGCCCTACAAAGTTCTATTTCAAGTATAGTTTCCGGCTTTACATATGCTGTGGAGGCTTCAAATTCAGGATCGGGAAAGGACTTTTTATCCAGTTTGCCATTAACAGTAAGCGGAAATACTTCTACTCGCATAAACATTGCCGGAACCATATAAGAAGGAAGTAGCTCCATTAGCTTGTTTTGTATCACTACACGACTAACCTCTTTCTCACTTATATAATAACAAACGAGGTATTTCGTAATTATACCATCTATGTTTCTTTCTTTAACCAATACACACGCCTGTTCAATTTCGTTTATTGCTTTTACAGCGTATTCAATTTCAGTCAGTTCTATGCGATAACCGTTTATCTTAACCTGTTCGTCATTCCTGCCTATGTACTTTAGATTACCGTCGGGTAGCATGCGCACCAGGTCGCCGGTTTTATATAAGCGTGTATTACCTTTTATTTTATCCTCTTCCGTAGCAAAAGGATTGGGGATAAAGCGTTCGGCGGTAAGTTCCGGCTGGTTTAAATAACCTCTTGCCACGCCTGCACCGCCCAGGTAAAGTTCACCGGTTACCCCAATAGGTACCGGGTTTTTATCGGGGTCCAGCACATATGACCGGATATTTTGAATAGCTTTTCCTATCTGCTCAACTTCGTTCGTATAAATACGTTTCCCGGTTGCGTAAATGCTTAGCTCAGTAGGCCCGTAGTAGTTAAAAAGGTCTGTTTTAGCCGACCAATTACTTGCCGTTTGCCTGTCGCAGGGTTCTCCGGCGTAAATCATCGTAGTAAGATCAGGATAATCAATCAGCGGCATCTGGCTTAGCAGCACGGGCGGCAGATAGGCAATATTGATTTTGTTTGAAATAAGATAGACGGATAGGACAGCACTATCTGTTCTGATGTTGTCTGCCAGTATATGAAGTTCTAACCCGTTTAATAAACCACAGAATATTTCAGATACAGAAACGTCGAAAACATAGGCGGTAAATGCAGTGACTCTTATGCCTCCTTTTTTATGATAAACAGGGGATAGGGCATCGATAGTGTTTACTACAGAACGGTGTTCAACCATAACGCCTTTAGGCTTGCCTGTTGTGCCGGAAGTGTAGATCACATAGGCCAGATCGGTGGAAGAGTTGACAGGACCGAGGTTAGCAATATCATTTTCTGTATAGAAATGTTGGTCCAGGTCAATATATACAATCATCTCTTCAGGCCGATACAGCTTTTTCCGTAGTTTTTTTTGCGACAGTATTAATGAGGATTGCGTATCTTCCAATAGGTAATTTATCCGCTCTTGAGGATAGCCCGGATCGATTGGTACATAAGCTGCGCCGGCTTTTAATACAGCTAAAATACTGATCACCATTTCCAGGCTCCGGTCAACAAATAAAGCAATAAAAGTATCAGCGTTAAGCAGGCGGCCATTTAATTGCTTGAGCCTGTCTCTAATTTCCCGGGCCAGTTGATTGCTCTTTTCGTTCAGTTCTATATAACTCAGTTTCTCACCATTGTAAACCAATGCCGTGTCATTATGGCTTAGCTTAACACGCGCCTCAAACAAAGCATGAAGGGTTTTATCCTGCGGATAGGGTTTGTCGGTTTGGTTCCATTTATAAACCAGCCGGTGGAAGGTTTCTGGTTTAATCAGGCTGAATTTATGGAAAGAAGCTTCAGGCGCTGAGATTAATTGCTCAAGCAAGTGGCCATAATAATCTGCCAGCCGTTCAATAGTGGTTGCGCCAAATAAAGCCGTTGCATAGCTGATGTGTCCGGTAAGCACAGTCCCGTCATCGTTGAGTGAGATAGACAGATCAAATTTTTCAACGTCATAAATATCATCAACTTCAATTTCTTTGAGACAGTTAAGTCGCTTCCCGGTTTTATGGTCGCCGCTGTTGGATAACTCGAATAATACCTGGAAAACCGGATGGCGGGAAGCATCTCTGGTAACCCCCAGTTCACTCACCAATATTTCAAAAGGAAGGTCCTGGTGAAGCTGCGCCTGTATCTGCTCAGCGTGTACTTGTTTGATTAAAGCGGCAAAGCTTTCATTTTTTTGCAAAAGAGTGCGGTTGACCAGTACATTTACAAAAAAGCCTATAACGTCTGCCGTCTGCCGCTGGTGCCTGTTCGCTACCGGGCTACCCGTGATGATGTCATCCTGCCCGGTATATTTGCTTAAAAGGATATGGATGCTACTTAGCAAGGTTGTATGCATCGTAACACCATATTGCCGGCACAACAAACGCAGCTTTTCACTTATTTCCCTGTTAATTTCAAACGGAGTAATTGCACCTTTATAATCAATCCGCTCTTGTCTGGGGTAATCTGTGGGTAAATTAAGCGTCTCGTAACCATATAGCTTTGTTTTCCAGTAAATGAGCTGGTTAGCTAATATCTCGCCCCGAAGGAATGATCTTTGCCAGGCGGCGTAGTCCTTGTATTGTATTTCAGGTAAAGGCAGGCAGAAAGCTTTATCCCTATTTAAATAAGCGTTATAATACACGGCCAGCTCATGTTCAAATATTTCCTTCGACCAGCCATCAGTTGCTATATGATGTATGTTGATCAGCAATGCTCTTTTTTGTATCAAACCATTGTTGCCTATGATGTAAAACTTTACCCGGATGGGATATTCACTGCTTAAATCGAAAGGCATGTCAATGTCGGCCTTGAGCGATTGCTGGTAATCAACTTCATTGGCTATCGTTACCATTTCAATAGGTAGGGGATCAGTATGCACCTGTTGAATAGCATCTTCATTGCTGTCATCCATAGTTATGGTACTTCTCAGCACCTCATGCCTGGCAATTACCTGTTCAATAGCGTACATTAATCCATCAATGTCGGCGTCCGCTGTCAGTTCAAATACTGATGGCAGATGATACGCATTAGTACCTTCTTCATATCGTTCAATGAACCATAACCGCTGTTGCGCAAATGATAGTATCCCTTCATTGGATTGAATAACCGGAATAATTACCGGCTCTATACCTGCTGAATGTGTCAGCAATAGTGAAATCGTTTTATACTTAAATATATCTGCAACTTTTATATCACGATCTAACAGCTTGCTCATTCGGTGCGATGCTTGTATCGCCAATATCGAATTGCCGCCGATTTTAAAAAAGTCGTCATTAAGGCCCACATCATGTGCTCCCAGTGTACGTTCCCATATTTTACATATCTCTTTTTCTATTTCAGTAAAAGGAGCAACATATTCTTCCATATTGAGAGCAACAGGATCCGGAAGAGCCTTTTTATCGAGCTTTCCGTTAATTGTTAATAGAAATGATGGCATTGTCACGAACACTGCCGGAACCATGTAGGCTGGAAGCTTTGCTGATAGCTCGTTTTGTAATACTGATGGACTGACAGCTTCTTGGGGTTTCTTACTTACATAATAACAAACCAGGTATTTGCCAGCGTTATAATCTGTTGTTCTTTCCTTTACCAATACACAAGCCTGTTCAATTCCTTTAACTGTTATCACTGCTTGCTCAACCTCAGCCAGTTCTATACGGTAGCCGTTTACTTTTACCTGATCGTCATTACGGCCAATGTATTCCAGATTGCCGTCAGGCAGCCAGCGTACCATATCGCCGGTTTTATATAAGCGTGTGTAGCCACTTGCTTTGTCTGCAGCAGTAGCGAATGGATTTAAAATAAAGCGTTCTGCAGTTAGCTCGGGCCGGTTCAAATAGCCCCTTGCCAGGCAAGCGCCGCCCAGGTAAAGTTCGCCGGACACACCAATTGGAACAGGCTTCCGATTGATGTCGAGCACGTAAGCTGTAATATTCCCGATTGATGGCTTGCTTAGTATATGGGAGTTGATACCAATAAGCGATGTGATGGTCGTTTCTGTAGGGCCATATTCATTAATAACCATCTCAATTGCCGCCTTATAGCGGTCGAATAATTTCCTGTGCAGAAGCTCAGCACCAAAAATAACCCGCTTCAGTTTTTTTAAGCCTTTGGGGTCAATAGTGTTTAAGAAAGATGGGGTGGCATGCAGGTGCGTTATCCCGTTATTATTAATATAAGTTGTAAAGCAACCGGCATTTAACAATGTTTCTGTATCGATAATAAAAAGCGTCCCGCTTGATATCAACGATAACCACATTTGCTCAACTGAGGCATCAAAAATGTAGTTGGCAAACAGCAGAAATCGTTCCTGTGCAGCTATTTGATATTTATGCTGTAGATCAACTAACAAGTTCACTACCGACCGGTGTTCAACCATTACGCCTTTAGGTTTGCCTGTTGTACCGGAGGTGTATATTACATAAGCAAGATCGGTTGAAGTACTAATAGTGACGGGCTTAGATGTATCGTTTTCGTTATAAAAAGATTCATCGAGGTCGATATAGATAAGTCTTTCTTGCGGGAATTGTATCTTATCTTTCAGCGTTTTTTGTGACAATACCAATGCAGCCTGCGTATCTTCCAACAGGTAGGCCGTTCTTTCTGGCGGATAACCAGGGTCAATCGGTACATAAGCTCCACCAGCTTTTAATACGGCAAGAATGCTTATCATCATTTCCAGGCCTCTGTCAACAAATAAAGCAATAAGCGTATCCGGACTAAGCGGCCTTTTATTCAGATAATTGAATTTATTTCTTATTTCACAGGCCAGTTGGTTACTTTTTTCATTAAGTTCTTTGTTGCTCAGTTTTTCATTCTTGTAAACAATTGCAATATCAGCGGGCTTTGACTCTGCATGTGTTTCGAACAGGCTATGAAGGGTTTTATCTTTTGGGTATGGCTTTCCGGTCTTATTCCATTCATAAATCAGTTGGTGATATGCATCCGGTTTAAGCAGGCTAAATTTGCTGAACGGCATATCTGGTTTCCACACAAGTTGCTCAAGCAAGTGAATGTAATAATCAGCCATCCTTTCAATAGTGCTTCGTGTAAACAAAGCTGTCGTGTGGCTGAACTGTCCGGCAAGCCCGGTTTGGTCGTCATTCAGTGAGATTGATAGGTCGAACTTTTCAACGTCATAAACGTCATCGATCTCCATCTCCTTAATATAATTAAGCTGTTCTTCCGGTTTGTTTGTATGATTTGTCACCTCGAACAATACCTGGAAAATAGGGTGACGTGAAGTATCTCTTGCTGCCGCCAGTTCATTCACCAGCATTTCAAAAGACATATGCTGGTGTAATTGCGCCTGCACCTGTTCGTCATGTACCTGTTTGATCAAACCAGCAAAGCTTTCATCATTTGATAGTAAGGTACGGTTGACCAGCACATTCACAAAAAAACCGATCACATCACTGGTTTGCCGCTCATTTCTGTTTGCGACGGGACTGCCGGTAACAATGTCATGCTGCCCTGTATATTTGGATAACAGTACGTGGATACTGCCAAGCAGTGCCGAATGTAGGGTAACGCCATACAGGCGGCAAAGCGCCCGAAGCTGTTTGCTTGTTTCCGGGCCTATCTGGAACGACACAATTGCGCCTTTGTAATCAGGACGCTCCGGCCTGGGATGATCTACAGGCAGGTTAAGAGGCTCGTAACCCGATAGCTTATTTTTCCAGTAGCGCAGCTGTTTGACTAACGTATCGCCGCTTAAATATGTACGTTGCCATGTTGCGTAATCCTTATATTGTATGGTTGGAGAAGGGAGACAAAAACCGGGATTGTTTTGAATATAAGCTTCATAATAAGCGGATAGCTCATTTTCAAATATACTCTTCGACCAGCCATCGGTAGCAATATGATGTATATTGATGAGCAGAAATCGCTTCTGTCCGGCCTGTTCCAGCTGATAAAACTTTACCCGGATAGGGTATTCATTACTTAAGTTGAATGGCTTCTCGATATCTGCCTTAAGAAGTTGTAGGTAAGCTGCTTCATCAGCTACCGTTACAGTTTCGATTGTTAATGGTTCGGCGTTTACTTTTTGGATTATATTTTCATCACTGTCGCCCATTAAAATTGTACTTCTTAATACCTCGTGTCGGGTAACGATCTGATTAATGGCATAAATCAGCCCATCAATAGCAGTTTTCTCAGCAAGCTCAAACACCGATGGTAAATGATATGCACTTGTACCTTCTTCATATCGCTCTATAAACCAAAGTCGTTGCTGCGCAAAAGATAATATTTCTTTATCTCCGTCGGATTTAAATATGGTGGTTCTTAGAAAGTCTTCTTTTGAGAAAATGCTGTTTAAATTAAGGCAGTTAATGATTTCTGGCTTGGTTTGCTTTATCCGTTCTAAATATGTGCCGGGCTCTCCAATATGATCAGGTAGAAATATTTTAATGTTGTTACCTATAAGCCACAAACACACACCATTTTGTTTAAGATCGTTGATCAGCTTAATGATGCTCATATCTCAAACTCCTTTCCGGTTATTTCATCATGAATTATTTCGTTGACCGGAGAGCTTAATATCTGTTCAGGAGTTTTATACCTGAAGATATCGCCTACCTTCAATTCGTATCCAAGTAACTTACTCATCCGGTGCGCTGCCTGTATGGCCAGGATAGAATTGCCGCCTATTCTGAAAAAATCATCCTGAATACCTACGCGCTCTGCACCCAGTACTTCCTGCCAAATCCTGCAAATTCCGGCTTCCAGTTCAGTAGTCGGTAATATAAATTGTGAATTCAGCGTATTGAAGTCAGGTTCGGGCAAGCTTTGCTTGTCTAATTTACCGTTGGGTGTTAGCGGCATATGCGTCATTTCCACAAACATGTCAGGAACCATATAAGCGGGTAGGAGCTGTCTGAGATATTTGCCGAGGACGTTTTCGTTGAGACTGTGATTATCACTGTGCGGCACATAGTATGCCACAAGATATTTTGTAATGCTGTTGCCTGTTTTTCTTTCTTTTGCCAAAACACAGCTTTGCTTCAGGCCGTCTGCCTGTGCTAAAACCTGCTCTATTTCTCCTAATTCTACGCGGTGGCCTCTGATTTTTACCTGGTCGTCATTACGGCCAACGTACTCCAGGTTGCCGTCAGATAGCCACCGCACCAAATCGCCGGTTTTATATAGTTTGTTATACCCAAGTTCCCGGTCTCGTTTAGTGGCAAACGGATTGTCAATAAAGCGTTCATCAGTAAGAGCATGCCGGTTCAAATAACCGAGCGCCAAACTAATTCCACCTATGAACAATTCACCGATGACACCTATGGGCACAGGTATATCGCCCTGCCCGAGGACATAATGGCGGCTGTTGGGGAATAGCTTTCCGATGGTGGCGAAATCATTTTCATTTTTAGGTTCATATACCGTTATTTCTCCGGTTTCAGTGGGTCCGTAATAGTTAAGTATCCGGATGTTTTTATTTACACGGGTAATTATTTTAGGAGTAATGGCCTCTCCGCTAAAATATACTTTGATGATGTTGCTTGCATTAATAGCATCGGCCAGCAATTCGTATTGAGATGGAACCAGATGAAGCGAAGTAACACCGGATATCTCTAACAAGTTGTTCAATTCTGCCAGGTCAAAAACCTCTTTAGTAACCTGTAATTTTGCGCCAGCGCACAGGTGTGTGAATATGTCGGTAATGGATACGTCGAAAACATAATTTGTTTTGAACAAATAATGATCCTCCGCATCGATACCGGAGCGTTCGATCATATACAGAATCCGATTAGTGAGCGAAGCATGCGTAAGCATTACGCCTTTAGGTTTGCCGGTAGTGCCCGAAGTATAAATTACACAAGCAAGGTCTTGCGGCCCGTTAAAGGCGGGGAGGTTGGTCTTTAATCCGGTGAGGTATAAGCTTTCAGCCAGATCAGCAAAAATAAACGACCGGGCAGAAAAATCCATTTGCCCAGCCAGGAGTCTGTTACTTATAACCAGCTTAATATTGCCATCATTTAATATATATTCAACCCTCTCGCGCGGATAATTTATTTCGATAGGTACGTATGCTCCGCCAGCTTTCAACACCGCAAGGATGGCTATCACCATTTCGGGTCCCCTGTCAAGATAGAGTGCCACCAATATATCCCGGGTTAATTCCCTCCCTACATCCTGTAGGTATTGTGCCCTTATGTAAAGGGCCAGTTGGTTGCTTTTATTGTTTAGCTCTTCATAAGTCAACTGTTGCCCGGTATATATAAGCGCAATACTATCAGGTGTTTTATAAGCTTGATCTTCAAATAATTGCACTACTGTTTTTAAAGGGTATTGCCGATCTGTAACATTCCAGCCGTTTATAATCTTATCGTATTCATCAGTGTCAGGTAATGATATTTTTTTATGCGCTTTGCCGGGGTTATCCATTATCTGCCGGATAATCCGATTTATGGTGTTCAACAAATACTTTGCCCTGCTTTCAGTTAAATAAGCTGCATCATAAACCAGTCGTATCACCAACGCACCCTGTTGCTCAAAAACAATCAGGCCTAACGGATAGTCTAATTTATCGGCCATATCCCATGCCGTGGCTGTTATTGAGGAGCTGTTTTCTACAGGTTCGAGGTAATTTTCATAAACGAACAATGTTTGAAACAGCCGCTCGCCGTTTTTTTGAATTTTGGCGAGGTCGGCAAAGCTATGGGTGTTCAACTCCATTATTTTTTGCTGAACGTGCTGCAATTGCTCCCTTATATTCAGGTCATTTTCCCAATCTATAACTAAGGGCAAGGTATTGATATATAAGCCTACGCTATCTTCAATGCCTTCAATCGGCAAGTCACGTCCAGATACTGTAGTTCCTGCAATACTTACCTGTGCAGAACTATAAACCTGTAATAATTTATGCCATGCAAATTGCAAAAGCACGTTAATGGTTATACCTTCCTGTTGACTGAAGGATTTAAGATCAGCATGCTTTTCGCTGTTGATTATGTGGTTTTGTACGGCCTGGCTCTCTACGCGCCTGTAATTTTCAGTGTGGAGCGGCTTACTTAATAACGAATTGATATTATTGGCTGGTTTAGGTGCCGCGAAAGCATCGTCCCAGTATTTCTGTACAGTGTTTTTATGTACGGCAATATATTCCCTGGCGGCAATGTAAGCAGTATCTTCTTTTACCTCAATAATTTTATTTCCGGTAAGCGCCTGGTAATATCTATGCAGGCTGGCCAGCAATATTGACTCGCTCCAACCATCGGTTATGGCATGATGCTCGGTTTTAATTATGGTGAAATGATCCTCAGCTTGTTTAATAATGGTTAGCCTTAAGAGACCAGGAACGGTAAGATCAAAACCGGTTTTCAGGTCTTCAGACTGAAAGACAGCTATTGCTTGGTGTTTTCCCTCCTGAGTGGTCAGTTGGCTTAGGTCGTGTAGTCGATAATTCAGCTTACCATTACTGTAAATAACCTGTACAACTTCCTCTTCCCAGTTAAAAGCAGTTCGCAAAATAGGATACTGGGCTATGCAATATGCCCATGCTTGTAAGTATTTTTCGATGTCGATAGGTTGATGATAATCAAATATGGCCTGCATACGGTAGGTGTCGTCACCCGGCTGATTCAAAGCATGATAAATAAACCCCTGCTGTAGACTGGAAGCAGGATAGATAAATGCTATTTGATTTTGATCATGCCGGGCATCGTCTGCCAGTCTGTCTAACAAAGACTGACTGATTTTTACGGCCCTAAAATCGCTTGGAGTAAAGTTGTTTTGCAACGCGTTTGTGCAATGGGATATAATTAGTTTTAAATGGTACTCAAAGCTATCGGTTAATAGTTTTGTCACAGCTGCGCCTAAACGCGTTTCTATAATAAACTTTAATCTACCTGCGTTAACCATTCCGTCGACGGATATCAGGTTATTTTCATTGTTTTCAGGATGAACATTATCGCCACTATTATCATCAATTATTTTCCAGTCACTGGCTGGGCCATCAAATTGTCCCAGGTAGTTAAAGCTGGTGCGCGGCAGGTGACTTTGAGTAAAAGAGGTTTGTTCACATGTTGCCAATGCTCCGAAACCTATGCCTTTGTTAGGGACCTTGCGCAGGCTTTCTTTAATAAGTTGTATGCTTTCTTTCAGGGATCCTTTCAGCTCGATCTTAACGGGGAACATGGTGGTAAACCAACCCACTGTACGGCTCAGATCTATGGAAGGATCAATCTCTTCCCTTCCATGCCCCTCCAGCGTTATTATCTGGGTATCTGAATGATTAATGTCTTTAAGCGCATAGGCCAAAGCAGTCAGCAGCAGGTCGTTGATTTCAGTATGGTAGGCGGCCGGTGCGTTCTGCAACAGAGAACTAGTTAATGCCTCACTTAATTCAAAGCGGCTAACGGTTGGTTTAAACAGAGGCTCCTGCTGATAAGCAGGCATGCCCTTAAGTTGGTTTTGCCAAAAGGCAGGTTCATCCGGGTGCTGCAAGGCATATTTTTTAACACAGGTTACCCATTGCCTGTAGCTGCTGCTTTTTGGCGGCAATGGTACCCCTTGATAAAGCGCTTTAAGATCATCCGCTACTATCCGCCAGCTCACACTGTCGATGACCATGTGGTGTGCCGCCATAAATATGCGGGCGCTGCCATCACTGTAACCATGCAGGTAACCGAACTGGAATAAGGGTCCATGCTCCAGATCGAAGTTACTTTGCCAGTCAGTCAATGTCTGCTGTATTCCGGCAGCAGTGAGAGTGCTTACATTCAGCGTTTTTAAAACAGGTACATCAATTCTTTGCTGATAACGCTGCCTCCACTGAAGTTGGTTTGATAGCCTGCTATAAGCAATCCTGAATACATCGTGGCGGTCAATCAGCTCATGAATGATACTTTGCAAACGATAAGTATGCAGTTCTGGCACTTTTATTAAAAAGCTTTGGTTCCAATGTCCCGGTTTGGTTATTGATTCTCCAACATGCGACAGGAACCATTGCTGGATGGGCAGGAAGTCCAACTCGCCGGTCAAAATTCCCTGTTCGGCATCAATAATGGTTTCTGAGGAGTTGATCTGGAGATGAGCAGCCAGCTCAGCAATGGTTTTATGCTCGAAAATATCTTTCACCTTGCAAGGATACCCGGCCTGCCTGATGCGGCCGGCTACCTGTATACTTAAAATAGAATCGCCGCCCAGCCTGAAAAAGTTATCAGTGATGCTGATGTTGTCCATACCGAATAGCAGCTCCCATATTTTGCATATTTCCTTTTCTGTTTCGGTAACAGGCGCCACACGTTCTGTTTCAGCAAGGTTAAAATCAGGGTCAGGCAGGGCGCGTTTATCCAGCTTGCCGTTAACCGTTAACGGGAACGACTCCATCGCTACGTATGTTGCCGGAACCATATAAGATGGAAGAACTTTTGACAGCTTGTTTTGCAGGGCAGATGAGTTTATATCGGCCTTGCCACTATTTACTACATAATAACATACCAGGTATTTGGCCGTTACTGCATCAGTAATCTTCTCACGGGCTAACACACAAGCTTGTTCTATTCCTTCAATAGCTAAAACTGCCCGTGTTATTTCGGCAGGCTCAATACGGTACCCATTTATTTTTACCTGGTCATCGTTACGGCCAATGTATTGCAGGTTACCGTCAGGCAGCCAGCGTACCATATCGCCAGTTTTATATAATCGATTGTAACCACTTTCTTTATCCGCATCAGTAGCAAATGGATTTAAAATGAAGCGTTCTGCAGTAAGTCCGGGCTGGTTCAAATACCCTCTTGCCACGCCAATGCCGCCCAGGTAAAGTTCCCCTGTAACTCCAACCGGAACCACATTTTGGTGGGTATCTAAAACATAAGCCCGCGTATTATCAATAGGTTTGCCAATATGTACCGGGTCTTGACTGTTTATTTCTGTAAGGGTTGATACTATCGTCGCTTCTGTAGGTCCATAAGTGTTATATATCTTGGCGCTGGATGTAATTTGTTGATACGGCTCCCCGCCTAAAATAATATATTTCAGATGTGCCGACTGGCTAAGGCTAATCGCTTTCAGGTAGCTCGGCGTTGTATTTACAACTGTTATCAATTCTTTCTTCAGGTAATTGCGGATGAAATCATTATCTAACAACGAGCTGGGGTCAACAATGTGCAGTGTGCCACCGCTTAGCAGCGACATGTAAATACATTCTGCGGCGGCATCAAAAATGATCCCTGCGGTTAAGAGTGATTGATCAGAGGGCGTTAAAGGTATGGCCCTTAATTGTGATAAAATTTCATTTGTAACAGACCGATGCTCTACCATAACCCCCTTAGGCTTGCCGGTTGTACCCGATGTATAGATAACATAAGCAAGGTCTGCCGATGTGCAATTTTGTATAAGATTATTGATGTTGTTTTTTTTATAAAACGGCTCGTCCGGGTCAATGAAGATTATTCTGCCTTCTGGAAATATCAATTTTCCCTGCTCTTCCAAATATCTTTGCGATAGTATCAGCGCAGCTTGGGTATCATTCAGCAGCCATGCCACACGTTCTGCAGGATAGTCCGGATCGACAGGCACGTAAGCAGCGCCTGCTTTTAAAATGGCTAACATGCCTATTACTGTCTCCAGGCTTTTATTGGTGAATAATGCAACGAGTGTATCAGGGCTAAGCGGCTTTCCTTCCTTTTGGTTAAACCGCTTTCTTATCTCCAAAGCGAGTTGGTTGCTTCTGTTATTTAGTTCCCGGTAGCTTAGTGTTGTGCCTTTGTAAACCAGCGCCGTATTTTCCGGGGTAATCATCGCCTGTACTTCAAAAAGTTCATGAAGAGTTTTTTCCTTTGGATAAGGTCTGTCTGTCATGTTCCACTCATAAACTATTTGTCGATAAGCTTTTGGGGTAATCAGGTGTAGCCTGTTGTGCTTTTTTTCGGGATTGGTTATTACCTGTTTAAGCAGGTAAGCCAGCGTTTCTGTATGCCCTATGGCTTTATCGCTGTCCAAATAATTGGCATCATACTGTAACTTAAAAACAACTCTTTTTTTATCTTCAAAAGCCAGGATGCCTAAAGGATAATCTACTTTATCAATATCATTGCGAATCGTAGTTTTCAGGCCAACCGGCTCATCTGCGGGTTCAGGATAGTTTTCAAACACAAATAAACTATGAAACAGCCGCTCGCCGTTTTTTTGAATTTTGGCGAGGTCGGCAAAGCTATGGGTGCTCAGCTCCATTATATTCTGCTGAACCTGTTGCAATTGCTGTTTAATGCTTAATTCATTATCCCAGTCAATTGCTAATGGCAATGTATTTACATACAGACCTACGCTATCTTCAATGCCTTCAATCGGCAGATCGCGCCCGGATACCGTTGTTCCAACTATCGTTGTTCGTTTCGAGCTGTAAACCTGCAACAATTTATGCCATGCAAACTGCAGTACCGCATTAACAGTAATTCCTTCCTGCCGGCAGAATGACTTCAGCCGGTCGTAAAAATCGCCGTTTATCTCGTATTGCTGTTCCTCCGGGTTTTCCATGCGCCGATAACTATTTGCATCAAACAGTTTACTGAGCAGCGAATTAATATCATTGGCAGTTTCTTCGGCGATAAAATGGTTGCTCCAGTATTCCTGCGTCGCCTGTTTATTTTCTGCTATATATTCCTGGGCCAATATATATGCGACATCTTCATCTATACATACTTCACGATTTTCAATAACGGCCTGGTAATACCGGTGCAGGCTGGCCAGTAGCACAGGTTCGCTCCAGCCATCGGTTATGGCATGGTGCTCGCTTTTCAGTACGGTATAATAATTTTCAGCCTGTTTAATAATATGAATACGAAGCAGGGTAGGGTTGGTCAGGTCAAATCCTACTTTACGATCCTCAGTTTGTATAAAATCAATGGCCTGATCTTTTTCCTCCTGGGTTGCAAGTTGGCTTAGGTCGTGTAGTCGATAATTCAGCTTACCATTACTGTAGATAACCTGTATAACATCTTCTTCCCAGTTAAAGGCCGTCCTTAGAATAGGATAGCGGGCTATACAATACTCCCAGGCCCGGATGTATTTTTCAACGTCTAAAGCCTGGTAATAATCATACAATATTTGCATGCGGTATGCGTCATCATCGGGCTGGCTTAGCGCATGATAAATAAACCCCTGCTGTAAACTGGTGGCGGGATAGATATATTTGATTTCGTTAGACATAGCTATCCCTTCGCTTGTAATTTGTTCAACAAAGATTGGCTGATCTTTACGGCTTTAAAATCACTTGGCGTAAGGGTGCCGGTTTTATTTTGCAGCACGTTTAAACAATGCTCGTTAATTGCCTTTAGGTGCGTCTCAAAATGGTTGCTTAGTAGGTCGGTTACGTTTTTACCCAGCTGCGTTTCTATAGTAAACTTCAATTTACCGCCGATTACCATACCTTCCACAAATATCAGGTTATGCTCCCTGTTTTCAATACTAATGCTTGTGCCACTATTATCATCAATTAAATTCCAGTCACTGGCTGGGCCATCAAATTGTCCCAGGTAGTTAAAGCTGATAAGCGGCAGGTGACATTGAGTAAAAGAGGTCTGTTCACATGTTGCCAATGCTCCGAAACCTATCCCTTTGTTAGGGACCTTTCGCAGGCTTTCTTTAATAAGTTGTATGCTTTCTTTCAGGGATCCTTTCAGCTCCATCTTAACGGGGAACATCGTGGTAAACCAACCCACTGTACGGCTCAGATCGATGGAAGGATCAATCTCTTCCCTTCCATGCCCTTCTAATGTTATTCCTTGTATATCTGAATGATTGATGTCTTTAAGGGCATAGGCCAGCGCAGTCAGCAGCAGGTCGTTGATTTCAGTATGGTAGGCGGCCGGTGCGTTCTGCAACAGTGAACCGGTTAATGCCTCACTTAATTCAAAGCGGCTAACGGTTGGTTTAAACAGAGGCTCCTGCTGATAAGCAGGCATGCCCTTAAGTTGGTTTTGCCAAAAGGCAGGTTCATCCGGGTGCTGCAAGGCATATTTTTTAACACAGGTTACCCATTGCCTGTAGCTGCTGCTTTTTGGCGGCAATGGTACCCCTTGATAAAGCGCTTTAAGATCATCCGCTACTATCCGCCAGCTCACACTGTCGATGACCATGTGGTGTGCCGCCATAAATATGCGGGCACTGCCATCGCTGTAACCATGCAGGTAACCGAACTGGAATAAGGGTCCATGCTCCAGGTCGAAGTTACTTTGCCAGTCAGTCAATGTCTGCTGTATTTCGGCAGCAGTGAGAGTGCTTACATTCAGCGTTTTTAAAGCAGGTACGTCAATTCTTTGCTGATAACGCTGCCTCCACTGAAGTTGGTCTGATGGCCTGCTATAAGCAATCCTGAATACATCGTGGCGGTCAATCAGCTCATGAATGATACTTTGCAAACGATAGGTATGCAGTTCTGGCACTTTTATTAAAAAGCTTTGGTTCCAATGTCCCGGTTTGGTTATTGATTCTCCAACATGCGACAGGAACCATTGCTGGATGGGCAGGAAGTCCAACTCGCCGGTCAAAATTCCCTGTTCGGCATCAATAATGGTTTCTGAGGAATTGATATGGAGATGAGCAGCCAGCTCAGCAATGGTTTTATGCTCGAAAATATCTCTCACTTTGCAAGGATACCCGGCCTGCCTGATACGGCCGGCAACCTGTATGCTTAAAATAGAATCGCCGCCCAGCCTGAAAAAGTTATCGGTGATGCTGATGTTTTCCATACCGAATATCAGCTCCCATATTTTGCATATTTCCTTTTCTGTTTCGGTAACAGGTGCCACACGTTCTGTTTCAGCAAGGTTAAAATCAGGGTCAGGCAGGGCGCGTTTATCCAGCTTGCCGTTAACCGTTAACGGGAACGACTCCATCGCTACGTATGTTGCCGGAACCATATAAGATGGAAGGAAAGATGAAATAGTTTGAATGATGCTTTCCCTGCTCAATTGGTTCAGATAGGGGATGTTGTGATAGCGGTTGTATTTGCTGTTTTCATTAAATACTGTATCCACAAAACCTGATATGAAATCATTTGCCGGTGTTTTCGAAATAATTACATCAAACCTGTACTTGCCCAGCTCATGATTAAATATCGTATCCCGTTTAATCACTTCAACTCTTATGTTTTTATGCGCTTTTTTGAATTTTGAAAAATAAGCCGGACTAATTAATAGCTCATTCACCTTAAACGCTGCACGATCAACGTCATGTCGGGAGGCTGGCATACGATTGTGATCAAGCCTTTCTTTAATTAATTCTTTATGCAGATCGTAATTTCTTATATCACCAAGAAAAATCGAGCCGTTAGCCTTCAACCTGGTAATTGCCTTTTCAACTACATCATCAAAATAATTAATATCCGGAAAGTACTGGCAAACCGAATTAATGATAATCGTATCATATAATTCACCTTCTGGCAATAAGTCGAGCTGATCTGCCTTTAAGTGATAGAAGGCAGTGTTAAAAGGTTTACCTTTAAATTGTGCCTTGTGCCTGTTAATGATTGCAAGTGAAAGATCAACCCCGACGTATTTTTTTACGTGGCTTAGCAACGGATACATCAACAGGCCGGAACCTACCCCCACCTCAAGTATACAGCCAGGGTTTAAGTTTTTAATTATTGTTAAGATGTTAGTTCGCCATTTTTCCATTTCATCCAACGGAATAGGTTCACCGGTGATATAGCTATTCCATCCTGAAAAATCAGCATCCAATATCAGCTCTTCGGTAGTTTTATCGTATTCACTGTCGTAGAGTCCTTCCCAACCAGCTAATATTTCCTTGTGATCTGTCTTATTATAATTTATGTCCGGGGTGTAATAGGCCACCAGCGTTTTGTACGTTCTTTTTTCCGATGTTCTGTTTTTAACCACCACACATGACTGGCCAATGCCCTCAATCTGGTTCAAAGCTTGTTCAATTTCGCCCAGCTCTACCCTGAATCCTTTTATCTTCACCTGGTCATCGTTGCGGCCCAGGTATTGCAGGTTGCCATCTGCAAGCCACCTAACTACATCCCCGGTCTTATATAAACGGTCATAACCTTTTTCCTTATCAGTATCTGTTGCAAAATGATTGAATGTAAAACGTTCATCGGTTAACTCCGGATTATTCAGGTATTCCCTTGATAACCCGATACCGCTGATATACAGCTCGCCTTTAACGCCCACAGGAACGGGATTCAGGCTGCTATCGAGCACATAATGCTTGAAATTACTGACAGGAATACCCAATGGGATAGATTTGTCGGGCAGATTTTCATAAGCTATTTTATAATAAGTAGTTACATCGGTACACTCTGACGGGCCGTAGCTGTTCACGAAATAGCCATTGTGCATTTTTGCTTTAACGGTTTGTAAAACACTATCAGGGATTGGCTCTCCGCCTAAAAATATGTATTCAAAAGAATAATGATCCACCTGGAAATAAAGCTCATCCAATATCAGTGAAAATGCGCTTGGCGAGCAGTTGATGCGGCTAACCGCATGATCTACAATGATATTGCAGATATTGCGTGGATCGAATGGACCGCGGCGGGGTATATAGATCGTAGCTCCGTTAATAAGTGGTGCCAGGTAGTTTTTCTGTGTAAGGTCAAAACATATTTCTGAGCAGATGATATAGGAAGAGGATGCTGTTAAATTAAACTCATCTGTATACCATGTAAGCAAGTTTACCAATGAATGATGCTCCAGCAGCGAAGCTTTTGGTTTCCCGGTAGTTCCGGAAGTGTAGATCACATAAGCGATGTCGCCGGGGCCGCAATGGCTTTCAAGATTACTTTTGTTTTCAGTGGTATAAAATGCTTCCTCCAGATCTATGTAAACTATCTTTTCAACCGGTAACTTTGAATTAAGACCAAGGTACTTCTGCGTAAGAACGATTGCGGCGCCGGTATCTTCGATCTGGAAATTAAGCCTTTCTTTAGGGTAGCATGGATCCATAGGGGCGTAGGCGCCGCCAGCTTTTAGTACCGCTAAAATTGCGATAGTCAGCTCAATGCTACGGTCAAGACATAAAGCAACAATGTTATCGGATTTCATATCCTGACCGGTGCGTAGCTTGTGCTGCACTCTGATATGCCGGGCCAGTTTATTGCTTTTTTCGTTGAGTTCTTTATAATTAACACTTCGGCCGTCATAAACTAAGGCCGTATTTCCGGGTGTTCTTTCTACTTGCTCTTCAAACAGGCGACAAATGGTTTTTTCTTTGGCATAAGTTTTTTCCGTTGCGTTCCATTTATGAATAATGCGATCATATTCTTCCGGAAGAAGCAGGTTAACCTGGCTGTAGATATTATCGGGAGCACTCACCAATTGATCTAACAGATAAATATAGTGTTCGGTGAGCCTTACAATGGTGTCTTTATGAAATAGGCTGGTAGCATAGCTGATCAATCCACCAAGTTCTTCTTTGCCGTCATCAATAAATACTGATATATCAAACTTCTCTACCTCATAAACATCTGCCGCATGATGCGGATTAATATATTTTTTTAAATGCCTTGATGCTTTATTCTGATTACCAAAATTTTGCGCCACGAAAACCACCTGAAAGATCGGGTGCCTTGAGGGGTCTCTTTCAACACCCATCTCGTCAACCAGCCTGATAAAAGGCAGATCCTGGTAGGTTTGTCCTTCAACTTGTTGCCGGTTTACATCTTGAACCAGTTGTGCAAAGGTTTGCCCGGCATGCAAGAGGGTGCGGTTTACCTGCATGTTAACAAAGAAACCGATCATATCTTCGGTTTGCCGGTGATGCCTGTTGGCAATAGGGCTGCCCATAACAATGTCATCCTGCCCGGTATATTTACCCAACAGCACGTTCATAGCACTCAGCAAAATAGTATTTAGCGTTACACCATAATGCCGCGCCAGCATCCTTGCCTTATTGCTCAACTGTTTTTTTATCGTAAAGGAATAATGGGCGCCATTATAACTGATGTTTTGCGGCCTTGGATAGTCCGTTGATAGTTCAAGTGTTTGATACCCGCACAACTTCTCCTTCCAGTAATCCATTTGCCTTTTCAGTACCTCGCCTTTGAGATAGTTTCGTTGCCAGGCCGCATAATCTTTATATTGTATCTCTAATGGCGGCAGGTTGAAACCGGCATCGTTATTAATATAAGCTTCGTAATAGGCTGCCAGCTCCTTCTGAAATATATTTTCTGACCAACCGTCGCTGGCCATGTGATGGATATTTACCATCAGGAATATTTTGCGTTGTGCAGGTTCGCCGTCTTGAGATTGAATAATATAGAATTTTGCTTTTATAGGATATTCCTTGGTTAGCTCAAAGGGGCGGTTTATCTCATCTTTTATCAACTGCTCGTAGTCCCGGCCATCGGTAACCAGTATCTCTTCAATTGGTAATGGTTCATTTCTAACTTCCTGGGTGGCTTGCCCGTCGGGAGATTGTTTAATAATAGTCCTCAATATTTCATGCCGGGCCACCACTTGCTGTAAGGCATATTTTAAGCCGTCAATGTCGTCTGGGCTTTGCAATTCATAAACATCGGGCATATGGTAGGCATTGGTACCCTGTTCATATTGCTCAATAAACCATAAACGCTCCTGTGCGTATGATAGTTCGCCGGTATTTCCGTGTGATACGGGTATTGTAATTTCGCACTGTTTATCCAATTGCGGGATTAATTGTGCTATGGTGCGGTATTTAAATATATCTGCAACTTTTATATCTTGACCTGTTACCTTACTCATTCGGTGCGAAACCAATATGGCGAGGATAGAGTTGCCGCCCAATTTGAAGAAATCGTCGGTAATACCCACTTTTTCCACACCGAGTGTTTCCTGCCATATCTTGGAAAGTTCAGCTTCTGTTGCAGTGTTTGGTGCTTCATAATTATCAGGCAGGGCACTAAAGTCAGGATCAGGTAACGCACGCCTGTCTAACTTACCATTAGCATTGGTAGGGAATGCTTCTAACGGTACCAATGCCACCGGTATCATATAAACAGGAAGAGTTTTAGAGATAGTTTGTAAAACATATAGTGCAGACGGTCCATTTTGGGGGTTCTCCACTACATAATAACCTACCAGATATTTGCTGGTATTTGTACCGGTTTGTCGTTCTTTAACAACGACGCAGCTTTGTTTTACGCCCTCAACGGCCGAAATAGCATATTCAATTTCGCCGGGCTCTATTCGGTAGCCGTGGATTTTTACCTGGTCGTCTATCCTGCCGAGATATTCAATATTACCATCTGGCAGCCAGCGTACCTGATCGCCGGTACGGTACATGCGCGTGTATCCTAACTCTATATCACTGACGGATGGAAAAGGGTTCGGGATAAAACGCTCGTCAGTTAGTTCGGGCCGTTTAAGGTATCCCCTGGCCAGCCCCGAGCCGCTTACGTACAATTCGCCGGCTACACCAATATCAACAGGCTGTCTGTTATCATCAAGGATATATGATTTACAATCGTAAACATTTTTTCCTATACACGATTTAGCCTTTAAAAGTGGCGGATTGTTGAGATCAATCTTATAAATATGAGTGTCATTCGTACTTTCTGTAGGGCCATAAGCATTAAATATTTCGCAGTTAAAGTTAAAGCGGCTTAATTTATCAAAATCAAGCTTATCTCCGCCAGATACCAATATTTTTATGATGTTAAACAGCGATGTATCAACCTCCATGATCTCATACAAAAGCTGAGGCGGCATGTTGACTTTGGTAACCTGGTGATTTCTGATAGCTTCGATAAATGAAGGCAGATCAAAAAGCCCCGGCCTGTAAATCACCATTTTACCACCATGAAGGATAGGGACAAGGTATTCCTCTATAGAACCGTCGAAGGCATAACTGCGGTAAAATATACTCACCAATTTATCGTCAGAGTAGTAAACGTCTTGGTAAAAATTGGCTTTGCTTAGGATGCTCCTGTGTTCTATCATTACCCCTTTAGGCTTGCCCGTGGTGCCAGAGGTGTAAATTACATACACCAGGTCGGTTGCTTTGGTGTATTGAGGCAAATTGGAGGCTTCTTGATGTTTATACAGATCTTCATCCATATCTATATAAACTGCCTTATCAGCAAGTATAGTAGTTTCTAAGCGCCTTTGTGTAAGAGCGAGTTGTGCACCTGAATCTTCCAGCATGTAGCTGATCCGTTCCAACGGATAACTGGTATCTATCGGCACATAGGCTCCGCCTGCTTTTAAAGTAGCTAATATTCCGATTACGGTCTCAGGACTCCGTTCCAAAAACAAAGCAACAAGGGTATCTCTGGTTAGCTCGTGTCCTGTTCTTTGTTTATATTGTGTACGTATGTGCCTGGCAAGCTGATTACTCCGCTCGTTAAGCTCTCGGTAAGTAAACGTTACATCCTGGTAAATAATGGCTATGGAGTAGGGCGTGCGAGCTGCCTGGGCTTCAAACATAGCGTGAACGGTTGTGTCCCTCGGATAATCTTTATCCGTCAGGTTCCATTCATAAATTATACGGTGGTATGTTTCAGGGGATAGGATAGGACTGCTTTCTGCAATTACATCTTCGTTCTGAAGGCCCTGAACAATCAACTTGCCAGGATCATTTACAGGTGGTAGAAAAATTTCAGAAACGGGTTCAGGGTCAATAGATGACTGTTCCATTTTGTAATAAGGTTTTAGGTTTAAATAGCCTGGTTGGCCAGGTTGGAGGTTTATCAAAAATAATTAAGTTTTTGTATTAAACAAATTTTGCAAGGCTATTTTCGTAATAACTAAGTATTAGTATCGATGGTTAAATGATGATGGGGGCTTAGTGATGTATTTACCAGGTTATTAAATAGGCTTTACTTAAAGTGAGAGTTTTATTTTAGCACAATTATCACCTAAATATTTCCAGAAATCATTTTTATAATATTTCAATTTATTGAAATATTATAAATTGGGGCATGACCAGTGTATACTACTATCACTTGAAGGAATTTCCGGATGACCAGTTCAACGATTATCTTGAACTTTTGCCGCCTTCATATTGGCCATATATTTTAAAGTATCGGGACTTTAAAGATAAAAAGAGAAAATTGCTTGCCCGGCTCATGGTTCTTTATGCACTTAGAATGGATCATGCCGAACATCTTATTAATAAATGGACTGTTAGTAGTTTGGGAAAACCGCACATTCCAGGCTGGAAAAATTTTTGCATATCGCATTCAGGAAATTGGGTTATACTGATCTGTAGTAATAATTTGATAGGTATTGATGTTGAAGTGGTTGATATAAAGCTTTACACCGATATTGTTGTTTTACTACATAAAGATGAACAAGAATATATCAATAATGCCGAAGATAAAGCTACGGCATTTTGTAAAATTTGGACCAGAAAAGAAGCTGTGCTGAAAGCCATCGGAACCGGGCTTATCGATCAGCTTGATGTATTTAGTTGCGTACAACAAGAAGTAACATACCAGGAAAAGGCATGGTACTTTAGCAATATCAAGTTAGATGCTGAACATATATGTACCGCGTGTACAGAAACAAAAGAACCGAAATTTGAAATCAGTTTGTTGAATTCAAAAGATATAGCAAGTTAAGAAGAGTAAACACTCATTAAATTTTGACTTAGCTTACTAAGCATATCACAGCCTGTCAGGGTAATCAGAGATGATGCCATCAACGCCAATTGCTTTCATGTTGGCTATGTCGTTAGGATTATTTACCGTCCAGGGTAAAACTTTTATACCCATAGCATGGCACTCGTCAACTACCTGCTTATCCAGCATTCTAAACTCGGGGCTGTAAATGGTCGGTTTAAAACTCAGGCTCGAAAGGTTCTCTTTCAGGCTTTTTTTATTGCCTACCAGCCAGGCGGTTTGTACATCCGGATATTGTTTGTGAACAATCTCAAGGGTACGCGGGTCAAAAGATTGAATAATTACCCGGTTCAATATCCCTTTTTTATTCAGCAATGCCATCAGCAGGTCAACAAACTCCTGCGGAGCTGGATGCTCAACGTTGTCGCCCCGTGGCGATGTTTTGGTTTCAATATTATAGTGTGGTGGCTTAGCACCTTTTTGTTTAGCATGATTTTCTACGCTGTCAATCAGTTCACTAAGTAAGGGTATGTGTTCTTTTACTTTTTTTTGTTGTGGAAAAAGCGGGTAAAATTTACTTCCTACATCAAAACGCTTTATTTCTTCATAAGGCATAGCGTACAGACGTAATGATTGAGCTTCCTGAGTAGTTATCGTGTCACCGTTCTCCTTTAAAGTAAACTTGGGGTTGATAAACTGATCATGTGATACAATGGGCAGCTTCTCTTTGCTGAATGATATGTCCATCTCGAGCGTAACGCCAAGATCAACCGCGTTTTTCATAGAGGAAATGGTGTTTTCCGGCATAAGTCCTCTGCCACCCCGGTGTCCCTGTTTATCAAAGGTTTCTTGCGCATGGGTAAGGGTAACACTCATTATAACAAAGCTAAGCATTACAATAATTCTCATTAGTCTCATAAGCTTGTAAAGCTTCAAATATAGTTGCTGATTGCTACCAGTAACTATATTTGAGTTTGTTTTTATGTTAAGAATTAGTGCTTTAGAAATTAAGGATCATGAATATGATTTATTAAAAATTAAACTGTCTGCTGATTATTAAGCAATAATAATTAACTCAATTGTTAATTCAATAAACTTAAACGGGCATATAGTTCTGCAATGCAAGCTTCATCTAAAAGCCATTTGTATTTTCTTAACTCTTTTTGATCGGGCAGCCAGCTATGGGTAATTAGTCCTGATTTGTCCTTTGAATTATTCCAGGCAAAGTTTAAATCATGTTCAAT
This sequence comes from Mucilaginibacter sp. KACC 22063, assembly GCF_028736115.1. NCBI lineage: Bacteria > Pseudomonadati > Bacteroidota > Sphingobacteriia > Sphingobacteriales > Sphingobacteriaceae > Mucilaginibacter > Mucilaginibacter florum. The sequence continues at coordinate 2,237,524 of NZ_CP117877.1, forward strand.
GGCATTGATATACTTTTTGTTACCGTCAATTTTGTACAAGGCTTCGTAACCTCTGAATAATACGGTAATAAACCAGGGCAGGTCAATTGATAGCGTTAACCGCTGATCATGCTTTACATTTTTAAAATACTGATAACTGGCTTCTGCCAGTTGCTGTGCCTGAAGTAAGTATTGACGATCCCCGGTAAATTTATAAAGCAGCACAGCCGCCTCAATTAATGAGCCTGTATTGTAAGAGTAAAAGGTAGAGTTTCTATCCCCGTTTCTTTTAACGTCATTGATGATGATCCCCGTAGCATTATCTAACAGGTGGCTGTACATCCAGTTATAAAATCTTTTGCCTTGCTCCAGGTAAAACTTGTCATGGCTTCCCTGATATATTTTTAAGGCAGTTAACGTTGCCATTCCATTGCTACAGGCCGGTTTTTGGTCGAGATGCCCTTCCAGCCAGGTAACACCGCCTCCGGCATCATCATTCCACCCGCTTTTAATAAAATTGAATACAACTTTGGCGTGCTGTAAATACAGAGGATTGTGAGTATTGAAATAGCTTTCCATGTAGTCTATACCAACTAAGCCATTGTCGTCATAATAGCGGTCTGCTTTTTCAAATTTTACCGGGTATGCTTGATAGCCCACGGGTTTTCTACTCGCATCTTTGTATTGTTCAACACCAGTAATCAAGCTGTCCAGAAATGGTTTAAACTTGCTTTTATATGCGGTTGTCCGCATAAGCACATTTGTGGCTGACCACATCCCGGAAAACGGCCATAAAAAGCTTACTTTTTTTTCTTTTACCGCTTCGCCCTGAAAATAGTTGAGCGAATCATTTTTCCCCGATGGGTAGTTTTCAGAAAACAAACCTTTTTCGGAATACACCCTGTATTTATTCCATACGTTCCGGTACATGGAATCAGCACGCTGACGATAGCTTACACCCAGCTTATTTTGAGCAAAAGAAGCTGAAGTAAAAATGATCAGTAGTATAGTTGCCCTAACAGCCAGTAAAGTGATTCTCATATGGAATTTAAAAACAGGTTCTTAATTTTTAAGTGCTTAACTATTGTGCAGATGGGGGAGGAGTATGGGTTCCCCAGTTTTTATTAGGTTGGCTGCTCATAACAAATCTTAAAATGCCGCCCTTCATTAAATCGGCACGGTAAAACCAGCAATTGTCAAGCTTTTTACCGTTAAAAGTTGCCGATTGAACGTAAACGTTTTGTGCGCTATTGTTTTGCGTTTCAATGGTTAGTTTTTTTCCTGTGCCTAATTGAATGACAGCTTTTTTAAATAAGGGGCTGCCAATCTCTATTACTGGCCGCAAGTCGGTAAAACCTTTCACATCAAAAAGGCCCAATGCATTTAATACATACCATGACCCTAATTGCCCTTGGTCTTCATCCTGCCCATAACCATAGCCATGTATTGGTTCTATACCGTAAAACTCTTCTCCAATCATCCTTGTCCATTTTTGGGTAAGCCATGGGCGGCCAGAAAAATTGAAAAGCCAGCTGATGTGTAAATTAGGCTGATTACCGTGATTATAAATAGAATTTATCCCTGCAAATGCATCAATGGTTTTACCGCCACCAAATCCCTGAGCTTCTGAAACGGTAAAAATGCTGTCTAATCTTTTATTGAAGTTTTCCTTTCCAATAGCATCAATCAAGCCACCTGGGTTTTGCGGAACATAAAAAGAATACTGAACGGCATTGCCTTCCTGAAAACCGCGCCAAGCCTGGTACGGGTCAAAGTTTTCAATGAAGTTTCCATTTGCCCTTTTAGGTTGCATCAGTTTGTTGTGCGGATTAAACAGGTATCTCCACCCGTTAGATAGTTTGATCAATTCCTGATAATCGTTGCTTTTTCCTAAAGCTTTTGCCATTTGTGCAGCTGCAAAAGCGCTGTAGCTATACTCCAGCGTATGAGAGCCTGCAAAATTAGAGCCGGTAGAATCGGTTACAAAGTCACGCCCGGTCTGATCAAAGAATGGCACATAACCATATTTAACAAAAGCTTTAGTATCTAATTTACCAGATCCGACAGGCCTGTTCTTATAATTAAGTTCATTCGCTTTTACGGCCTTGTAAGCAAGATTCACATCGTAGTTTCTGATGCCTGTTTGATAAGCGGCCGCAATAGCTAACCCCACGAAGTTCGTTCCCACGCCTGATACATATTCACTATTGGCAATACCGTCGCCGAACCAGCCTTTGTCTTTATAAAGTTGTAGCTGCGTATTTACAAAGCTGCCGTACCATTGCGGATAACTTAAAGACCATAGTTGAGTGATGTTCCAAAAGCCACCCCATATCGCATCCGTATTCAAAAATTCAGGTTTAAGCTGTCCGGGTTTTACTGCCGGCAATTTTCCGGTTTGCCCGGCATGCATAGGGTAGTTGCCATTCACATCGCTTGCAATACCGCGTCCTAATAAGGCATGGAAAAGCCCGGTATAAAATTTTGTTTTATTGTTTATATCGGCATCCTCAACTGTGATTTTTCCTAACTCCTGCCTCCATGTGGTTTGAGCCAGCATTTTAGCCTTTTCAAAGCTTAACTTGCCTGCCTCTGCCATGAAGTTGTTACGTGCATTTTTGATGGAGGTATAAGACAAACCGGTTTTTACTTCAATTTTCTCATTGGCTGATGTGATAAAGTTTAATGCTAAACCTGCGCCTTTTCCCTTTGCAATACGTTGATTTGGTTTGATGCGCTCCGCTGTAAAAGCAGTAATACTCTTGGGCTTTTTACTGATCTCTCCGTAAAAATACATGGCCACCTTGCCCGATGGGTCATAGATTTTTACATACTTGGGATAAGTATTTATAAAGCCTTCAAAATGAGTATCGTCAATCATTCTGATACTGGCATCTGTTACAATGTCGCTTTCGCCTTGTTTGTTGCCAACGTCAAGAATAACATGCGCTTCGTTACTTTTAGGAAACGTGTACCGCTGAAAACCTACCCGTTTTGTTGCAGTAAGTTCTGCAGTTATTTTATAATCATCTAATAAAACTTTATAATAGCCCGGCTGCGCTATCTGGTTTTTACGGTCAAAGCCCGAGCGATAACCGGGTGTTTTTCTCTCTAGATCGCCAGGCTGGGTAATCAGCTTGCCTGTTGTCGGCATGTAACTTAAGCCACCTACCTGCCATTCGTGAAAATGAACGAAGCCTTCTATCGAGTTTTGACGGGTATCATAACCAACAGCTTCCCAACCCGATGCATTGCCATAATGCCCGTTTGTAGAAGGAGCCAGCTTAGCCATGCCGTAAGGAACAGCAGCAGGCGTATAGAAAAACCAGCGGCTATGTGCTGTGCCGATATTAGGATCTACATAAGATAAGATATCCTGTGCCGCTGCACTTTTAATTATAGCAGAAGTGAACAGAAGCGCTAAAGCAGTTTTTTTTAAGTGATTCATTAAATGCGATGTTTATGCAGTTAAGTGCTGATGTTTATTTGTATTTGGATAGCAGTACTTGTAAGCGTTGCATCCAGGCCTGGTCTACGCCTTCTAAATTAGTATATCGCCCGGCGCCGTCCAGTCCGGCATATTGGTAATAACCATTTAGCGCAGTGTTTTTTAACACCACGTTTATTGCATCAATATTTCCTTTTGCGTAATTCAGCCATGTGGTGTTATTGTCCGATTCATATAATTTAATCATGGCCTGGGTTGCCCAACCGCTGTAGCAGGGATTGATACGTATGTCATTGGTGTTAAAAATGAAAACGTTATGTGTTTTGTCCCACAGTGTTCTGATCATAGCATTTCCTAATGCCTGTGCTTTGGTGTTATAAGTAGCGTCCTGCATGGCATCTGCATACAGTAACTCAGCTTCTATCATAATGGCGTTATCGTACGTAAATTTGTAAGTATCCTTAGTGCCATTCTTCTCAATCTGCCAGATATATAAGCCCGTGCTGCTGTCATACATCTGTGCATTAAGCCAGTTGTTTACAGATATAGCCCAGTTTTTATAATCAGTGATGCCTGTAATTTTGTAAAGCCTGCAAAACAGCTGGAGCGCAAGTGCATTTGATTGCGTTGGTTTAACAGTTTTATCAGTAGACCACCAAAAGCCTCCACCAAAATCATTATCCCACTGCCCACTGTTTATCAACCATTGCGCACAAGCTTGTGCCGCCTGCAGGTATGCGTCTTTATCCGCACTATCGCTTACATCATAAGCGGCCAAAAATGCCATGCCGGTAAGGGCGTTATCATCTACATATTTGCCACCGTTTGCATTACTTCCATCCAGTGATGCTGCTGCAAAAAGGCCACCGCTAACGCTGTTTTTATCTATCAGTTTATTAAGCCACTGCAATGTGTTTTTCATGTAAGGCTTATAGGAGGCATCGCCGTTTTGTACCATAGCCGCATCGGCGTATAACTGGCTGGCTACATACCATTCAAAAGCGCTGTTGGTATTTGTTGTTGTATTTACCCGGTAGCTTCCATAGGGCGTAGCATAGCCCGACAAAATATAACTATGCGTTGCCTTTGCATTAGTCAAATAAACCGACTCTGTTGGCTGAGTGGGTGGGGGATTGCCCGGATTGTTATTGCCGCCGCCACTGTCAGGGTTAACATTCGATTTACCGCATGATGCCAGCAGCATAATAGCAGCTATTCCACAACATAAATTGTTTTTCATAATCGGAACAAAAATTACCAGCAGGCATGCCTGCTGGTAGCTTAATGGGTTAATTAATTAACTGCGGTAGCCGTATGTGAGTATGGTGCTGATGCAGTAAAATATACATCTACCTTAGCGTTATGCGTATCTATCGAGGGATCAAACTTGTAGGTATTGTCCCACTGTGCATTGCCTACAGGTGTTAAATAAAAGTAACTGGCAGGCTGCCCGGCCGGCGCAGAATTATTTACGTTTGAGCTACCCAGGTATTCAACACCGTTAGAAGTGTGCAACACAAACTTATACCGTTCGTCCCGCCCCCATGAAAACTGGTAGAACGTTACCGGGATTTTCGGATTTTCCCAGGTGCTGTTACCCATATAACTCAGTTGCCCGATCTCTGAATTGTAAGCCGACATGAAAAGCCCAAGCGACTGAATGCCTACAACACTACTGGTAGCCACATTAAAGTTAAGCCTTATCCTGTATGCAGATTTAGCCGCCGTTATAGTAGTAGTTCCGGCACCTTGTTGTATGATGCCTTTATCATCTAAATAATATTTGGTACCTGTGCTGCTAGCTTTATCTGTAAGCTGATACGTGCCCGGTTGCAAAGAAGTATAAAGCTCAAATACACCCGGTGTGATTTGTTTAAATGCCAGCGATTTTGAAATGTCGGCTGCTCCGGCTTCTGTAGCGGTTCCGGTTAAATATAAAGTTGTAGGTGGTATCGCAAATCCTGCAGGCCTTGTAACCTGTATGGTATTTGCAGATTGGCTTAACTGAACATTTGTTGCTTTTGATGCCATAACCGTCCACTTTATTGCACCAGTGCTGGATGATGCAACGCCAGCTAAAGAAGCAATTTTGTTAAGCGTATCGGCAGGGATGGTAGCCTGTGTCTGTACACCAGAGCCATCTGAAAGTATGCGATAAACAGGTTTGCTAAAATCGCCGCTTGCTTTGTCAAAGGCAACTTCATATAAAATTAAACCACCATCGGCTGCGGTGGCAGCGCTCCATTTAAATGTCAAGCCTGCTCCGCCCGGTTCAAGGTTAAGGCTGGTGGCATTGGCTGGTGCTAATAAAGTACTTACTGCACTTACATTCATATCTAATGCCCGCTGGTCTTTTTTACAAGAGGATATCATGAGCAGCATTAGTAACCCTAATGCTGCTGTTCCAAAATTTTTTTTCATAATCAATCAGGTAATAATTGGTGATTTATTAATAGCCGGGATTTTGAGTTAGTTTTGGGTCTAAGCTGAGATCACCGGATGGTATTGCCCACAAGTAGTCGCGGTTTGGATCAAACCTGCGCTGCTGCACACGGATATAGCCATTGTCTGTAGCGGGGTCCGAAGAGAATTTGGCACCATGTACATAACCATTTAACACATTTTCGGCAATTTTCCACCTGCGGATGTCATCTATCCTTAATCCCTCTAAAGCTAATTCCACGCGGCGTTCGCGACGGATAACATTCGTTAAATCCCCACCTGGGAAATTTAAAGCAGCCTGATCGCTGAAGCCTGCACGTGCACGAAGCGCTCCGATGGTCTTATTCCAAACTGTTGCATCCATTTGGCCCAAGCTGTTTTTAGCTTCGGCATAATCTAATAAGATTTCAGCATAGCGGAACAAATGAAGGTTATTGCCTGACACAAAGTTTGCTAACGCTGATGGGTCAAAATATTTTCTCCAATAATAACCGGTAGGAGATGAGCTTTGACGTCCGGATGAGTATTCATCAGGTCCCGGGCGGGTTGGGTCGCTGCCTGGTTTGATATAAATTATTTTGCTGGTACCATTAACACCGCCGCCATTATTCCAGTTATAACGGTCATAAACGATAGTTGCTGTTAATCTTGGATCGCGGTTAACATAAGGGTTGGTTTCATCATAGCCGGAAGCAGGGTCTGTAATGGTCTTGCCATTCAGCATAACATAATCATTTACCAGTTCCTGGGTTGGAGCCTGTGCATTCACCCTTCCGCCAACACTGTTAGGTGCAAAATCCCAATAGTCGCTCCAGGTACGGGTCGTTGCCGGGACATATTGCAGTGATAAAATCGTTTCCGGGTTATTCTTATTAGTAGCCGGATCGCTAAACAAGTTACTGTAATTCGGGTTTAATGAATAAGTGCCGTTTGCGCCGCTCATCAAACTTTCGCACACGGTAACTACATCAGCCATTCTATTGCCTTGGTAAAGTAGTACCCGGGCTTTTAAGGCCAGTACTGCACCTTTGGTTATCCTGCCGTTTTCAGCGGCAGGCAATTGGTCTTTTGATGGTAATGGAGGAAGAATTGCATCAAGCTCGCCCAAAATAAAATTAACGACATCTGCCTTAGGTGTGCGGGCAATGTTTTTTGCTTCTTCTTGTGAAATGTCATTATTTACCAGAGGGACATCGCCATACCATTTGGTAAGGTTAAAGTCTTCAAAAGCCCTGATAAAACGAACTTCTGCCTTTAAACGTGCAAGGTTAGTTGCACCAAGCGTTGTGTTTTTATCTACATTGGCTAAAAACTGGTTACAGGATTTTATAGTAGAATAGTAGTAAGCCCAGTCGCCTGCAAACTTAGGTGTTTGTGCGTTTGCGGTACCGCTGGCAATTTGTATCGCATCGGCATTGGTTTGCGAATAAGCATTATCAGACAAAGCCTCAGCATTAAAGTATAATCCACTGTTATACATCAGGCTGTAGTTGTTATTTAATGCATTATAAACGTTGGCATCGGTGTTCCAGAAGTTAAGCTCTGAATAAGCATCCGTAGGCGCAATATCTAATTTGCGGCATCCGGCAATTAATACCAGCGCAGCAATGGAGAATGATTTATATAATGTTTTCATGTCCTTCTAAATAATAGGTTAAAAAGTGATGTCGAGTCCGGCACCATAGAAGATAGGCAGCAGGTAGTTTCTCGCACTGTTTGATGATGAATTAGGGCTTACATTATTCCCAAATTCAGTTGTTTCAGGATCTATGAATTTTAGTTTTGAAAGCGTCAGCAGGTTCTGTCCGATCAAAGAAACACGCACACGCTGCATACCTGCTTTGCGGGTAAGCTGCGTTGGTAAGGTGTAACCAATGTTAACGTTCTTCAACCTTACATAGGCGGCATTGTAACGATACAGATCTGAACCTGTACGCCAGTTGTTGGTATTTGACGGAGACCCGATGGTAGCCAGTCTTGGATAACGGGCATCCGGGTTGTTAGGTGTCCAATAATCAGTCATGTGCTCATATAAGGTAGCACCATAATTGTAATGGAAAGGTTCTACAAGTTCGCCACGTAGAAACTCGTCACGTTGGCCAACTCCCTGAACAAACAGCGACAAATCAAAACCTGCAACAGCTACGCGATAGTTAAAGCCGAAAGTATAGTGCGGAAAGGGATTGCCGATCACGGTTTTATCCTTATCGTCAATTTTTCCATCGCCGTTCAGGTCTTTGAATTTAACATCGCCAACACCTACAATGGCACCTGCCGGTTTAGGATAGCTGTTAACTTCGGCAGCAGTCTGAAAATAACCATTGGTTTCATAACCATAATACTGTGTGATAGGCTCGCCTACACGCCTGATTAACTGGTAAACATCCTGGTTATAAATAATCTGTTGGGTGTTGCCGGTTAATTGCAGCAACTTGTTTTGTGTGTTGCCTACGTTTACGCTAAAGCTTTGGCTCACCTTAGGTGTTTTCCAGTTGTAGGTAAGTTCTAACTCCCAGCCATGATTGCCTACTTTAGCAACGTTGGCTACCGGTGGAGCAGCTCCAAAGATGGATGGGACATCCAGCGGGGTTTGCTGGATATTACTGGTTACCTTGTTAAAATAATCGAATGATCCTGTCAGCTTATTTTTAAACAGCCCAAAATCAAAACCGATGTTAAAGGTATGCGCACGCTCCCAGGTAAGCAGGGGATTAGATAAATTAGTACCTGCGCCACCCTGTATCACGTTGTTGAAACCATAAGCACCAGGATAGTTGAAGTAAGTAGTCAGGTAAGTATAATTACCGGCCGACTGATTGTTACCCACTACACCATAGCTTGCCCTTAATTTCAGGTTGTTCAGCGTGTTTCTGATACCTTCCATAAAGTTTTCTTCTGTGATCACATAACCTGCGTTTACAGAAGGGAAAAAGCCATTGCGGTGACCTTTTGCAAACTTTGACGAAGCATCATCGCGGAAGACAAAGTCCAAGAAGTAACGGTTGCTGTAATCATAGCTGATCCTTCCGAAAGCAGACTGTAAGCTGTTGGCCTGAACCGTGATACTATTGTATGAGTTAGTTGCATCGATCAATGTACCAGTGGTCGCGTTACCAAAGACCGGGTCGGTCAACGTTTTTTGCAACTGAAACCCGCGCTGGCTGTACATTTCGCTCGAAACACCTAATGTGGCGCTGATGTTATGCGCACCAATGGACTTGTTATAGCCCAGAAAAACCTGGGTATTGAATGAGTTATCTTTTGAGTTATTGTCGTAGGTAGTCAGGTCATTTCCATAAACTCCTGCAGGCAGATAGTTTACTTGTGTTCTTCTGAAAAAGTTGCCGTTGTTTTGAAGCGTACCGCCGAAAACGCCGGTCAGGCTTAGTTCATTGGTAATACTTAAAACACCGGTCAGGTTACCGAATATGCGGTCGTTGTCAGCCTGGTTAAAACCACCTTTTTCAAGTATGCCGTATTCATTGTATTGTGAAGCTACGGGGTTAGTCAGATAGTTGCCATCGGCATCTGTCCAGCTGTAATTATGCGGAACCCGGTTTGCGTCGGCAAAAATGTTATTGTCGCCAACGCTGTTGGTTTTGTTCCTGGATTTGGTATAATCTAAAATGCCTGACAGCTTAAACCGGCCAATGGTAGCCGATTCGTTTAACCTGATGTTATATTTTTGATAACCGAACTTGTTACCAGAGCCGCCATTGCCAATAAAGTTACTCAGTTGGTTAAGGTAACCTGCTGAAATATAAAATGTATTTGTTGGGCCGCCACCACTTACACTTACGTTTTGTGAGGTTTGTGGTGCGTTGTAAAGCAGGTGGTTAATATCCCAGTTACCATCTCCCTGTGCAGCCAGTTGCTGTATTTGCTCTGGTGTGTAAGCAGGAGGGAGGCCCGAGTTTGCCAATGCCTCGTTTTTGTAATAAGCATTATCTGCACCGCTTACCTTTTTTACTAAAACATTAGGCTGTTGCAAACCGAAATTACCATTATAAGTTACGGTTGGTTTCTGGTTCAGTTTGCCGGTTTTAGTGGTTACCAAAAGCACGCCGTTAGCGCCACGTGAACCATATATAGCTGCTGAACCTGCATCTTTAAGTACAGTTACACTGGCAATGTCATTTGGGTTTAAAAGGTTAAGATCATTAATAGATTGAGAAACAATACCATCGATAACCAAAAGCGGATCATTGTTGCCAGTTGTTGCAACGCCACGAATGTTAATGCTCGGGCTGCTTCCCGGGTCAAGCGAGCTTTGCTGAATGATCAGGTTGGGTGATTGCCCCTGCAAAGCCTGCGCCGGGTTTAATACCGGCTTATCATTGATGTCTTTAGCACCTACCGTACCAATGGCACTGTTGATGGTAGCGCGGCGTTGTGTACCATAACCCACCACCACAACTTCATTCAATGCCTTGGTATTGTCTGGCTTTAAATTAATGTTTAACTGGGTCTTGTTACCGATAGCTACCGTCTGTGTAAGGTACCCGATGAACGAAAATGATAATGAACCATTCGCGTTTGCATCCGGAACGGTTAATTTATAATTACCGTTTACATCACTTATGGTACCCAGCGTGGTATTCACTAATCTTACTGTTACACCAGGCAGCGGCCGGCCCTGTTCGTCGGTAACCAAACCGGTTACCACAATGCTTGCGACATTGCTCAATTTGGTGCTGCCATCTTTATTGATTTTGGCGTAAGCACCCGGCGGGTTCAGGCACAGAAATGCAGCGGGCAGTAGCACCGGAATGGCCGCCCGATATACATGCCTTCGCATTTCTTTTGTTTTAAGTAAAAATTCAGATCTCATTTTGTTGGTTTTAATTGGTAAATCGGTTATTAATGGGGTTTACATATTAGCGGCATGGGTTATGCTTGTTTTTTACTTTGCAGGTAATTATCTTCCCACGTTTTCTCTATGGTTTCTAATGATTTGCCTTTGGTTTCGGGTATCAGTTTATAGGTAAGCCAAAGGGCGGGAGCGCAGCAGGCTGCAAAAATCCAGAAGGTAAATGCCGGGCCCAAATCCTCTAAAAATGCCGGGGTTAACTGCCCAACGAAAAAGTTGCCGACCCAAAGCGAAAGTGTTGCCAGTGACATGGCTTTGCCGCGTATGGCGCGCGGAAAGATCTCGCCAACTACTACCCAGCAAACCGGGCCAAAGGAGAATGCAAAGCAGGCAATAAACAGTAGGATGCCGCTGAGTATCCAGTAGCCCGAGACTATGCCTGCGAAGAAAAGTATGCCTATAAGAACAAGCGCAACAACGGCGCCGCCGATACCGGCAAATAATAAAGGTTTTCTTCCCCAGCGATCAACTGTGAAAATAGCTACGAAGGTGAAAATAACATTTACAAGGCCAATGGTTACCTGCCCGCCGAGTGCATTATTTAATGCAAACCCGGCCTGTTCCAATATTTTAGGGCCATAATATATTACTGCGTTAATGCCGCATAGCTGAGAAAATAGAGGTAGTAACAAGCCGATTAGTAAAGGCTTACGGTATACTGGTTTTAATAACTCTTTGATGCTTTGCTGGTCATCTGTTTTTTCACTTGTATGAAAATCATTGATCTCCTGTTCTGCCGACTGTTCCCCGTCAATTTTAATCAGGATATTTCTGGCTTTTGATACCCGGTTTTTCAATAGCAGCCATCTGGGTGATTCCGGTACCGCGAATAATGAAAACAGGAATATAGCAGCAGGGACACTGCCCAGGCCAAGCATAGCACGCCAAGACTGATCAGAAAATATTTGTTTAAAACCCGCCCCAAAGAATTGATTTGTAGCATGATTGAGCAGGTAGGCATTAGAAAAGTAAGCAATAACAATCCCAATGGTAAGCGCAAGCTGGTAAAGGGATACCATCATGCCGCGTAACCTGGCCGGCGAGAATTCAGATATGTAAAGCGGCGAAACCATTGATGCCACACCGATACCTAATCCGCCAATTAACCGGAAGGCAATTAACTGTGAAAACGATTGCGACCATGTACAACCGGCTGCCGACAAAAGGAACAGGACTGCAGAAATAATGAGTACTATTTTTCGGCCGTATTTATCGCTTAGTATACCTGAAAATGCGACGCCTATAATGCAGCCCAATAAGGCACAACTTACAAACCATCCCTCGCTTACGGCATTGAGGTGGAAATCCGTCTTAACTAAGCTTACTGTGCCAGATATAACCGCTGTATCAAAGCCAAAAAGGAAACCGCCAAGTGCAGCAATAACGCATACCAAATAAAGATAAAAGCTGCTTTTCTTAGTTACTATAGGCTGTGCTGTGTTTGTCATTCCCATCATTTTAAAAATGCTTTAATCACTTTAGCCCGTTGTGTTCCATGGTTGATAAGGCGGTAACCGCCCGTAGCCGCAGGGATCACAAATGTTTCTGCATAGGCAAATGATTGTTCGGTTCCATCATCGGTTACAACTGTTACATTGGTGCCTTCTACCAGCATCAATACATGGTAGGTATTGTCCTGGTTTATCTGTATGGTATCATCAAATTCCAGCCGGTGAACATCATAGAAATGTTCTTTATGCGTAGGCAGATGGATGAGGGAATACTCAGAAGTTTCTTCTATAACTACCGGCTTCGAGATCAGTTCATCTTTTACAAGTTCGCCTTTACGATTGAAGTCAAGATTGTTAAAGGCATGTTCGATATTGATCGGTCGGGGTTTACCATCCAGATCAAGGCGCACCCAATCATACATTTTAAAAGTAAAAATGTAAGGGGTGGCACTGATCTCTAACACCAGATTACCTGCACCTGCGCTATGAACAGTGCCGTTTGGTATTAAGAATAAGTCGTGTTTTTTGGCAGAATGTACCTGCACAAAGTCTTCAATTTCTAATACTTGCCCCGTATTCTGGCTTTTTTCTAATGCGGTACGATAAGTATCAGGCTCAATATTTTCCTGAAAGCCGAGATATACTGAAGCTTTTTCATCGCAATCTAAAATATAATAGGTTTCATCCTGGGTAATGGTTTCGCCAAAGTTTTCCTGTATATATTTAAGCCTTGGATGGCATTGTATAGACAGGTTGCCGCCTTTAAATGTGTCCAGAAAATCGAACCTGATCGGGAATTCAAAACCAAATGTTTCCGCGTGGCGACCCAATACATTTTCATGATTGCTGAACATCAGCATATCAAATGAAACCTCTAAAAGGTTATCGTCGCTTTGGAATACAATCCCGTTTTCGGGCACAATTAATTCAAAAGACCATGCTAAATTCACTACATCAGTATTCAGGTTGCTGATATGTTCCTTCATCCATTGTCCTCCCCATGCACCCGGCTCAAACCACGGCCTTACTCGGAATACAGAAGTACTAACGTGTTTAAGGCCGGCAAGCAAATCAGCCTGATGCATCCAATTTATGGTATCAAGCCACTGGGCGTCCGCAAATACAGAAATTTTATGAAGTATATCTTTTTTATGGTTGTTGAGTATTACCCAATCAACAAAATAAAAGCGCTTATACATCTGAAAAGGTTCGTCTGGCGCTGTAGCACCAAGATTATGGATACTGCCTGCCCGCATTCTGAACTGCAACTCATTTTTGGGCAGGTCTATATAAATTATAGGGGCATCCCAATTTGATAATGCTGCCCCCGAACCGATGATGATATTTAGATCAAACGATTTATCAACGCTTTGCGAGAAAAGATTCTCTGTGAAAATGTCGGCTAATGCTAAGTTTGTCTTTGTTCCCCAAACCGAACGATGCTCACCAAGGAAGGGGCTAATCAGCTGATCAATTTCGTGCTCATGTTTAAAATAATCAGAAGTGTGAATCCAATTGACATTTAACCCTTTCTCTTGAAAATAACTTTGAAGGCTATCTTTTATACGATCCCAAAACACCCCAACATAACCGTCGATAATAACAGCATTGCTCTGAGAAATGTAATCTGCTAATGATTCAAATCCGCTGAATATTTTACCAGAACCGATTTTAGCCGTAGGGTAAATATTGTAGGTGCCCGCATTAGCAAGGGAAGACGGTAGCTGTGCAGGCATCAGAAATTGCTCTGTTTTTCTCAGTTGCAATTGTTGCTCAGCATGTATGGTCGGATCAAGATTGTATTTATCACTCATATGTTTATATGTTCATACATTTAATTTGTTACAGCATAGCGTCTGTTACAAAATTGTATTAAATAGTTATCGCTTGAAAAAAATGGTTTATAATTATGTACAAACATATAAACAAAATAGATACATGCAAATACTAACCACAAATATTTTTCTGAAGTTACAGATTAGGCACTTTAATATGTATGTACATTTGTAGGTAACGTGTAAGTTAACTATCATTGCATAGAAGATAATTGATGAAATACGCTATTGATCATAAGAGCCCGGTCCCCCTACATGCACAGGCAGAAGAACTGTTAAGGAAACTTATTGCAGAAGAAGCTTACCAGAATGGCAAGTTGTTACCAAACGAAATTGAACTTGCCAAACTGCTGGCCATTTCCAGAAGCACACTTCGGCAGGCCATTAATAAGCTGGTTTATGAAGGCCTGCTTATTCGTAAAAAACGAATGGGAACTAAGGTTAACCAGTCTGTAGTAAGCTCAAAATCAAATAATTGGTTAAGCTTTTCGCAGGAAATGAAACTGCGTGGCATCACCATCAAGAATTTTGAACTTCATGTAACCTGGGAACAGCCTGATGAGCAGCTGATCAGTTTTTTTGAGATTAAATCAGATAAAAAAATCCTGAAAATGGAACGTGTGCGGGGCAAGCCGGACGGGCCATTTGTTTATTTTATATCTTACTTTCATCCGAGGGTTGGACTTACTGGAGACGAGGATTTTAAAAAACCGCTTTACGAAATGCTGGAGAACGAGCATGCAACCGTAGCTTCATTATCTAAAGAAGAGATCAGCGCCCATGCTGCAGATGAGGTAATTGCAGAAAAACTACAGATTAAAGTAGGCGACCCGGTATTGTTCAGAAAACGATTTGTTTTTGACCAGGGAGAGCGGCCAATAGAATACAATTTAGGGTACTATAAAGCTGATAGCTTTGTATATACCGTAGAAAGCAGGCGATAGCCTGTTTTCTACTACTTAAAGAGGTTATTTAATCTTTTTAATTCTCTTTTATAATCATGCAATTCGTAACACCTTCCAGTTGTAGCTCGTAAAGGCGCTGTTGCGGGTGGAATATTTGATGTAAGTTTTTGATGTTTTAACTATCGGTTGTCCCTATGGAATAGATCACGCTTACAATTTTCCATTTGCCGTTCATTTTAATTATATGCCAAAACTCCTTTCCCTGGTTAGTCATTTTACCATCTTCGAGATAGCTATAATCAAAAACAACACTACCAATTACGTCATCATTTGTTATCCTGATATTCTTAAAAACTTCTTCCTGCTTTTCTTTGGCAGTCAGAAACTTATAGAAGTTATGATAGTTGCTAAAGTAGCAGTTCTTAAGGTTGACATTTCGATTCTTTAGTACCCCAGCCCACACAAAAGCTTCAGGGGTAAAAAGGTTAATGAATGTGGCAGAGTCCTTTTTAATAATACATTCTCTGAACTGACCGATAATGGTGTTGATTTCAGCCTTTTCCTTGTTAAATTTTTGCGCCTTTACTGTAGTTATTGAAAGCATTAAAAGAATTGCAATAATTACTCTATTCATGATTTTTGATATTTTAATAATTTGTTTTTGATGTTACGGAACGGGTGCTCAATGGCATAGCGATAAAATAGCCCTGCAATTAAGCATCCGATAAAGCAGGCGATCATTAATAAATTTTCAGGAACGGCTGTATGTTTTAATGCTGATTGTATCATATGAATTATGCCTTTATGAGATAGATAGACTGCAAAAGATAGATCAGCCAGTTGGCGCGTCCATGAAAATGATAGCCTGCTAAGTAGAAATGATTTAGAAATGGCGGCAATAACCAGTAATCCGTAAGCCACTGCAACTAATGTAAATCCAAAAACAGAAGATGTTCCAGAAAACGGACTGCTAACCCAAAACGACAGGGCCAGCATAATTATCCCTGTAATAAAAAATAGAACTCCATTAGCATGCATAAACTTTTTGAAGGTTGCAGAATATTCATGAAGAAAACCAATGAGAACACCTATAGCTAATCCATCTAATCGAGTATGAGTAGGGTAATAAATATGCATGTACCATATTCTCCACACATCGTCAGACTGAAGAGCAGGTACTACAAAATGATTCCAAGAAAGAAACCTTAACAGGATGGAAGCTAAAATAAGTGCTAATAAAATGTATTTAAGTTGGTGTAATAAGCGTGTTTTCATAAAAAGAAGAAGCGTGAATGGAAGCAGCAGGTAAAACTGTTCTTCTATACATAATGACCATGCATGCGAGAATGTACCCGCGTGTAAATTATCGAGGTTATAATTTTGTGTAAACGTTATAAACTTCCATAATGAGGGTAAAGCCTCTTTCTCTCTGAAAAATGGAAAGCAGAAATAAATAGCTACAGTAAAAGCAAATGGCGGAATGATTCTGAAAAATCTTTTGATAAAGAAGCTTTTTAGCCTGATTGTATCATGCAGTTTTATTTCCTTAAACAAATGGCTGGAAATTAAAAACCCGCTAAGCACGAAGAACAGATCAACGCCAGTCCAGCCATACACTCCTACGATATCAAGCCATCCTGGGTGATTGAAAGCACGGTAATGATATAACCAAACGAGCAGTATTGCTATTGCCCTTAAATGATCCAGTCCGTGTAATCTGTTTTCTTTCATGTTTCTGCAAAGCTTTTATAATATTTTGTACTAATTGTGAAGAAGTGTGTAAGCCATGTTTTAGAGGACGAGTGTCGCTTTAAGCCATTCATGTTTAAAATGAAGTTGTCTGTCCTAAAATCTTGTTGTATATGTTAATTGCCGATACTAAAAGATGCTTATCATTAGCTTTGCAATTATGAAAAAGAACCTTGACGGTAATACATTAAATGTACTTGTTTATCAGGTTATATTCTGGCTCGCTCTTTTTCTTTTTGGCATTGGGCAAGCTTATGATCACGCTAATACCGTGTCTTTAAAAGAAATAGCCATATATAATGGCTGTCACCTGCTTTTTCAAATTATAAGTGCCAATATCATTTACCATTATTTGGTGGTATCCTTTTTTGAGCGCAAACAATATTTAGTGTTTTTAATCAGTCTTGCTATTACCCTTTATTTGTTAGCCGTATTCAATCGTGTTTTTATTGTTTATGTGGCCGAACCTTTTTTTGTGCATGCATCGCAGGATGGTATTACTTCGATTTTAACAGATCTGGATTACCTGAGTATTCATTATCTATTTCCTATTGTAACCTCATCGTTCATTTTCATTTGCTTTATGCACGTACTTAGGTACAAAAATGAGCGACAAAGTAATTTACAGTTGCAGAAGGAGAAGGCAGAGCTTGAGTTAAAAGTGTTGAAGTCGCGCCTTAATCCGCATTTTTTGTTCAATACACTTAATAATATTTACTCGCTATCAGTTAACCATCCTGATAAAACACCTAATTACATTGCCGGCTTTGCCGAGATAATGGATCATGTAATTTACAAAGGGCCTCAAAAAATGATATTGGTAGATGAAGAGATTACTGCAATTCTACGTTTCATTGAACTGGAAGAACTTCGATATGGTAGTAAATTGAATGTGAACAAGAAAATATCGTTGAACTTACAAAACCAAATACCGCCTTTACTTTATCTTTCACTGGTTGAAAATGCATTTAAACATGGTGGCCATAATGCTGATGGGATATTCGATATAAATATTGAAATTGAGACGAACGCTACCGCCTCAATATTCAAAATAATAAACAGCAGTACCTTAAAACCAATAAATAACAAAACAGGCATTGGCCTTAATAATACAGATGAGCAATTGCGGTTATATTATAAAAATAAGTACGTGTTAAAAGTTGAATCTGATAAGCAATGGTTCAGTGTAGAGATCGTTACTCCTGCAAAAAATGATTAAGTGTATCATAGTTGATGATGAGCCGCTGGCCATAGAATTACTGGAGAGCCATTTGAAAAAGGTAGATGGTTTCCAGCTTGTTGGTACTGCCCAAAATGCCATTGATGCCCACCGGATCTTGCAACAACAGCACGTTGACCTGATGTTTTTAGATATTCAGATGCCTGATTTAAGTGGCATAGAATTAATGAAGTTGCTTGACAAAAAACCTAAAGTGATTTTTACAACGGCCTACCGTGAATTTGCTGTGGAAGGATTTGAGCTTGAGGCAGTAGACTACATTTTAAAACCGATTACTTTTGAGCGCTTTTTTAAAGCAATAAACAAGTTGAAACGAGAGGTCGGTAATGACTTCGAAAATAGTATCATGATCAAATCTGAGGGTGTAAACAGAAAGATAAAAGTAGATGATATTATCTTTATAGAAAGCCAGGGCAACGATCTGAAACTTTGTGTTAACGGTGCCTTTTATTTTGTTAAAAATACGATTACTGAGTTTACAGAACGGCTTTCTAAATCAGGCTTTGTAAGAATTCACCGTTCCTTTATTTTTAATCCTTTTTATGTTACTGGTTACAACAATGCTGAAATACTATTAGGTAACTATGCTGTTCCAATAGGGAAAAACTATAAGCAAGCATTTAATGACTTTGTTGTAAGTTATTCTAAAACCTTATAAGGCGCACCATTAAATTTTCTCGTTAAAGGTATCAATACTCAGCTTTGTTTCCTGTCACTTCAGTTGCTGATTAAGGCAACTCGGTCACATTTTATATAAACTGCGTGCAATGTCTGGGCAGATTTGCATTAAAAGTAATGTAAAATGTTCCGGGAGACGATAAAAAAACACTACAAAAAGCTGTTGCTGTTAAGCGTATTTGTCGCAGCAATTTTAGCTGTCATTTTTCAACTACGAAAAAATCAGGCAGATATTAAAACGGAGATCCGCGAAGAACTTAAACCTGTCGGTTACAATGCGGAAGCCATATTGGTTAAAGAAATACCAATTTCTAAAGCTTTTACCTATCGCGGTACGGTAGAGCCTATTAAAACAGTTATTCTAAGTGCAGAAAGCGATGGCAAAATCACGTATTCGGGTTTAGAGAACGGAAAATCGGTTAACAAGGGCGCAACGCTGCTTAAAGTAGATCGAACTATCCGGTCTTCATCTTACCGTTTAAGCCAGGATGCTTACACAAAAGCACAAAGCGATTACCTGAAATTAAGTGAACTTTTCAAATCCGGAAATGCTTCGGGTATGGAAGTTGAAAACGCAAAGCTAGCCATGCAGAATGCCGCTTCGCAATTGGCTGTCAGCCGTAAGCAGGTTGGCCAAACCACTGTGCTGTCTCCGGTTAACGGGATCATAGTTGACCGTAAAGTAAACCAGGGCGAATTTGTAAGCACAGGTACACAGATTGGCTCTGTTGCCTGTTTAGATTCTGTACGCATCACGGTTTTCGTAAAACAAGAACAGGTAGGTCAACTTAAAAGAGGCGATGCAGTATCGATTCAATCAGTTTCTTCACCTAACATTATAATCAAAGGACGCATTTACGCCGTTATTCCGGTTGCATCTGCCGCCAGTACTTACCCGGTTGAGATAAGATGCACCAATACAAAAGGCTTCGCTCTTATGGGCGGGATGAGCGTTGATGTCCAATTCAATCAGGGTACTATTGCTAAAGTGCTGGCAGTACCCAGAACTTCGATCACCAAAATTGATACTAATAATGCGGTTTATGTTGTGCGTGGTAACAATTCGCCGGTACTTAGGCCGATAATTACGGGCAAGCCGGTTGGTACTTATCTCACGGTATCCAAAGGATTAAAAGCCGGCGATACTGTGCTGACCAAAGGGCAGCTTAATGTAGGTGCAGACAAAAAGCTGCAACAGGTTCACATCATCAACTAATCACTTTTAAATCTATCTGTCATGAGTATTACAGGGCTGGCCATTAAAAGGCCGATCTTATTCATCGTATTCTTTTTGGTTTTGGGTGGGCTAAGTGTAATGAGTTATTTAAAGCTTAAATATGAGTTACTGCCTAACCTGGCTACACCAACCATAACAGTGATCACTGCTTACCCAGGCGCATCGCCTGTAGATGTAGAAAACAGCGTAACCAAAAAAATAGAAGATGCGGTTGCAGGGGTAAGTAAAAGCAAAAAAGTAAATGGCACTTCTTCAGATAACCTTTCTCTGGTATCTATTGAATTTGTAGCCGATGCAGACCCCGACCAGGCATTACAGGAAGTACAAAGAGCGGTTAACAGCGTTGTGGCTGATTTCCCCACAGGCGTAAAAGCCCCGGTGCTTGAAAAATTTAACGTGAACGATCTTCCAGTTTTAAAACTGGCTGTTACTGCAAATGTACCACCCGCCGAGCTTTATGATCTGGTTAATAAAAAGATTAAAAACAGGCTGGCCCAGGTTAAAGGCGTGGGCAACATCAAGATACTTGGCGGTGCACCTAACGAGGTGCGCGTTTCAGCAAAGCTTGACGAATTAAAAACCCGCAACATCAGCATTACTGACCTGTATGAAACCGTCAGAAATGCTAATCTCGACTATCCTGTGGGCACGGTTAAAGACAAGGATGCACAGTTTGGTGTAAGGCTGGCGGGTAAACTAACAGATACTAACCAGGTAAAAAAACTGGTAATCAAAAACTATCCCGACGGCAGCAGCCTGTACCTGGGCGATGTTGCCAATGTGAGACTAATGCAGAAGGATGAAGCGGTAGGTAGTAGCCTTAACGGTAAATCATCTATCGCGGTTTTTATCAATAAACAATCGGGTGCCAATGCTGCTGAAGTAGCAGCTACCGTACGTAAAGAACTGCAATCCATTGAGCAAGACTATTCAGGGAAAAACATAAAGTTTAACGTAGCACAAGACAGTTCTGAGTTTACACTGGCGGCTGCCCACCAGGTATATGATGACCTTGGCATTGCGGTATTGCTTGTTGCACTGGTAATGCTGGTTTTTCTGCATAGCGTGCGCAATTCCTTAATCATCATGGTATCTATTCCTGCATCCTTATTCAGTGCATTTATCATGATGTATGCACTTGATTATTCGCTTAACCTGATGACGTTACTGGCCATAAGCCTGGTTATCGGTGTGTTGGTGGATGATTCTATCGTGGTTTTGGAAAATATCTACCATCATCTTGAAAAAGGTAAAAATACAAGGGATGCTGCGTTGGATGGCCGTAACGAGATTGGCTTTTCTGCACTGGCCATAACCCTTGTGGACGTGGTTGTATTTCTGCCGATGGCATTAGTACCGGGTTTGGTTGGCAGTTTGATCAAGGAGTTTTCATTGGTAATTGTGGTGTCAACGCTATCGAGCCTGGTAGTATCGTTTACCCTTACCCCAATGATTGCCTCGCGCTTTGCAAAACTGGAGCACTTAAATCCGGCAACGCTGATGGGTAAGGCTGGCCTATGGTTTGAAGAAAAGATTCATCAGCTTACAATGGTTTATGGAAGAATTTTAAAATGGGGACTGCAACAGAAACTGATAGTTGGTATTACTGCCTTTACCATATTGGTTGGTTCACTATCATTAATGGTTACCGGCATTGTTGGTACAGAATTTCTTCCGGCTGCTGACAAAGGGGAACTTTCTTTATTCGTTGACCTACAACCCGGAATCGAGTTGCCAGAGACAAAAGCCGCTGTAAAAACGATAGAAGCTAAACTGCATTCGATTCCCGAGATCACCAAATTATTTTCAAACAGCGGTTATCAAAACGATGGCTTTAATGAAAAATACGCCAGCAACGTTGCTACCATCAATGTGTCATTGGTGCCTATAGATAAACGGGAAAAAACGCTTTCGCAGCTTTCGCGGCAACTTAAAAATATAGCTATGCAGGTTACGGGTGTACGCGCACGTGTATCGCCTATTGGCCTGTTCGGGGCTAATGAGGCGCCTGTAAAGCTTGTAATTACCGGTACAGACAGGGATAGTGTAAATAAAGCTGCCGCTACAATTCTTAAAGGCATAACGCCTGTAGAAGGTTTAATTAACCCAAGAATGACTGCTGATGCAGGTAAACCAGAAATGAAACTGGTGACCGATCCCGATCAGATGGCCAAACTGCATCTGAACACAGCATTGGTAGGGCAAACATTACGCATGGCAGTTTTTGGTGATGATGAGCAAAAGTTCCGCATTAACGGAACAGAGACCGACACACGCATTGTACTGGATATTAAAGACCGTGAAAATACGGCGCAGCTAATGGACATGACCTTCTTAAATACCGAAGGGCAGCTGATTTATCTGAGCCAGTTTGCACATGTGGTTGAAGAATCATCACCTTCTGAGCTTGAACGCCGTAACCGTCAGCCTTGTGCTACTTTACTTGCACAGGTATCAGGCAGGCCGGTTGGCGATGTTGGTGAAAGCATAAAAAATACCATAGACAAACTGCACATCAATAAAGGAGTAAAGGTATTGTATGAAGGCGATCTTGAGCTTCAGGATGATTCATTTACCGATCTCGGCATTGCGTTACTGGTATCATTCAGCCTTGTTTACCTCATCATGGTTGTTTTATATAACGACTGGATTTATCCTTTGGTTATTCTCTTTTCTATACCGCTGGCTATTTGCGGGGCTTTACTGGCACTTGCCCTAACTGCAAAATCAATGAATGTGTTTTCCATATTCGGCTTGATTATGATGATGGGCTTGGTTGTGAAGAACGGCATTTTGCTGGTTGATAAAACCAATTTAATTGTTGGGGAAGATACCAGCCGCACATCGGTAAATCATGCGCTGATTGAAGCTGGAAAGGCACGTTTAAGGCCTATACTGATGACAACCCTGGCAATGGTTATCGGTATGTTGCCATTAGCGCTGGCTACTGGTGGTTCATCGGCATTCAGCAGCGGGCTGGCCTGGGTGCTCATCGGCGGGCTAAGCAGCAGTATGTTCCTTACGCTTATTGTTGTGCCTGTAGTATATGGTGTTGTTGCTGCAATTAAAGACCGCTTCAAGGCAAATAAGGGCCAGCCAAAAATGGTAAAAATGACAGCGCTTGCTTCTGTTATTATAATGGCAAGCATGTTAGGTACTATAAACAATGCCCAGGCGCAGGAAATACAACAGCTGTCATTAAAACAGGCAGTTGCTACCGGGCTTCAAAATAACCAGCAGATAAAGATTGCCCAGTTCGAAGCGGAAAAAGCCAAATATGGGTTAAAGGAAGCACAGTCATACGAGTATCCTCAGATAAATATCTCTGCCGATTATATCAGAAATATCAAGCCTTCCGTATTCTTCTTACCTGTATTCGGTATTAACCAATCTTCGCAAATCGTTTTTGATAACAGCAAATTTCAGGCTATCCCGGCAACGGCTAAAAATGGGTATTCGGGAAGTGTTAATTTAAACATGCCTATTTTTAATAAAGAAGTTGATGGTAATGTTGCCACAGCCCACCTGAATGAAAACCTTAATAAAGCTAACGTTGAGGTTAGTCGCTGGGAACTGGCCGACGAAATAAGAAAGGCTTACTTCAACTGCCAGATCGCCCGACAGAATCAGCAGTTTACAGAAGCCGCACGCAAGCGTGCGCTACGTAACATGCAGGACAGCCGTAAGCTTTTTGCTAAAGGCTACGCCAACAAAAGTGATACGCTTACGGCAAGCGCTAATGTTGAATTGATGAAAATCAATGTTAACAAAGCAATTACCGCTGTTAGCCAGTCACAAAATTACCTGAAATCCTTACTTAACCTACCCGCCAATGCTGCGGTAAACCTTACAGATACCATTGGTGCAGGCTTGCTTCCTATTAGCATAGCTAATTTAAACGATACTTCATTAGTGAGTAAGACCAACCGCCCGGACCTGAAAGCCAACGAGTGGAAAACTGCAAGTGCCACACAGCAGATCAAAACTGAAAAATCAAAGTATCTGCCATCATTAGGATTTGTAAGCCAATACATGATGCAGGCCCAGTCAGATAATTTTGACTTCAGCCGGTATGCGTATCCAAACAGCTTTTATGTAGGGCTGCAACTCACTATACCAATTTTTACCGGCTTCCGTACCGAAGCGCGGGTGAAACAAAGCAGGCTTGTACTTGAAGAAGCTTATGCCGAACGCAGCCAATTGCTGAGCGCCGCAGATTTACAAATGCGCAACAACCGCTTGTCGATCAAGGAAAACTTGCTAAAAATGAAAGGGCTTCAAAATGTCCGTTCAGCACGCCAACAGGCGCTTGATTTTATTAAAGCCAGATGGGCTATGGGCTTTGCAAAATATACCGATGTAGCCGATGCGGAATTGCAATTGCTGCAAGCCGATAATGATTATACCCAAAGCGTTTTTGATTACCTCACAGCTGTTGCCGGATATTATAAGGCAGCAGGAAACATTTTATAATACCCTATGAAGAATACATTGCTTGGCTATTTAGCCATTGTGACCATTGTTTGTCTATCTGCAAATGCTGCGCATGCACAGGCTAATGATGACCCTGCATTGCGAAAAGTTTATTTAGATTTTGGCGGCTCGGTTGGCTTGTTCATCCCGGTTGATAATGCTAAAAATGCCACTACAAAAAATGGCTCAAACGCCATGACAGTATTGCAATTAAACTATCACCAGAATTATTTGCTCAGGTTACAATTTGGGCAAACAACGGTAGATTTTAAATCGCAAAATCAATTTGGCGCCATTACCTCCAGCGTAAACGCAAAGGCAAACAGCACTAATTTAGGCCTTGCAGCAGGTTATCAGCGTACTTATGGCAGGTGGCAGCCATTTGTGCTTGCCGGGGCAGGGGTTTCATTTATTGATGTACCAGCAACAAACTTTAACAGCAGTACACAAACGGTTAGCTACACAACCAATTCGGGCAACTACCTATATTTCAACATAGGTACCGGTATTAACTACAAAATCTCGCGCTCGTTCACCATTTTCTTGGAAGGGCAAGGATCAACGATACCCGATCTGCCTAAAAATTCTTCAACACATTTAAGCGGCATAAGTGCCCTTATAGGTATCAAAGCTCCACTATAATTAAATATCAATCATGAAAAAGAGACTAATTTTAGCTAAAATAATGGGCTTAGCCTTTAGCTCATTAACCTACGCACAAAAATTACCCATCACCGTTATTGGAAAGTGGGAAACGCCTGATAAAGACGTTATCGAGTTTTATAACGATGGTTCTGCAATTATTGCCAGGCAGGTAAATACACAAACGGATAAGGACAAACCTTATAACGGTAAAATAGTAGCCAAAGAATTAAAGCCCGTTTCAAACACTGTTTTTGAAGGTACGGTTATAGACCCTAAAGATAACAAGCAGTATAACGGCAAATTTATTCTAAACAATAATGGTGAGGCGTTGCAACTGAAGGTTAAATGGGGCTTTTTAAGTTTTAATGAAACCTGGAAGCGATTAAAATGATTTAGGGTATCGTATCTTAATTATATTCGTGCATGCGTAAACACAGTTATAAATTATTTCGCATCTATGGCTATCCCGGCTTTGCCCTGCTGTTATACCTTATCCTTATCTTAATAAACCCACTGGATAATGTTTACAAAAGCTGGCGTAACTATGCGGCGACTGATTTTTTACTGGAGTTTGGCTTTAATATCGCTTACACGATATTGTTATTTGAAACCGGGATACAACTTACCGCATTGCTCAACCGGTTCAGGTCATGGGAGAACTTCTTAAAAACACGGTTTGTACTACAATTTGTGCTGCATATCATTATAATTTATGTAATGATCCGCCTGTTTTTCACATTCAGATTCCCGGCATATTTTGGATATGATACCACCATGGAAAGGCAAACCATTATTATCGGCATCATATTTTCATTGCTGATCACGGCTGTTTTTGCAGCGGAGCACTTTTTCTACAAATGGAACGACGCCCGTTTAATGAGTGTCGAAATGGAAAAGTTAACCACACAGGCACAACTCGATGCACTTAAATTGCAGCTTGATCCTCATTTTCTGTTCAATAATCTCAGTACGGTTTCTGCACTTATCGATACTGAACCAATGACGGCACTTTCTTATATCTCTAATCTATCTTCTATATACAGGTACATGCTCACCACCAGGTTAAAAAATGTAATACCACTTAGTGCCGAGCTCGACTTTATTAAATCGTACCTGTATTTATATCAGGTGCGTTATGGTGAAGGTATTATTGTAACGATTGATGATACTGCTAATAAAACCGCTATGGGACTGCCACCCCTTACGCTGCAACTTTTGATAGAAAACGCCATTAAACATAACACCTTTAGTATGGCTTCGCCGTTAAAGATCAACATTACCTTTACTTATGATAATCGCTTGGTTGTTGAAAACAACAAAAGGCTTGTCTCAGACAAGGAAAGCAGCACGCAGGTGGGACTTAAAAATATAAGTGAACGTTATATGCTGATGAATCAAACGCCGCCAATAATTTCTGACCTGCCCAATGTTTTCAGGGTAGAAGTACAGCTGATTAATATAGACGAACTACAAAATACCTGAAATGACAACTGCGTTAATTATTGAGGATGAATTACCCAATATACAAAGGCTTAAGAAATTACTAGGTATTGCCGATCCCGGCATTGAGGTGTTAGCGAGCCTGCAAACCGTAAAGGATAGCATTGAGTGGTTGAGTGCCAATCCACATCCGGACGTTATTTTTATGGACATCCGCCTTACGGACGGTATCAGCTTTGAAATATTTAATGCCGTTAAAATAACAACAGCTGTAATTTTTATCACCGCTTATGACGAGTATGCGCTGAAAGCTTTTGAAGTAAATGGTATCGATTATCTGCTAAAACCACTGGACGCTGATAAATTAGACAAGGCACTTAAAAAGGCAAAGCTGATGGGTGGCAAAACAAGCGATGATAGCTTGCTGAGATTGATTAAAAGCATGCAGGTGCAGCAGCCTATATACCGTTCCAGGTTTCTGGTTAATTACCGCGATAGGTATATCATTATCCCTATTGAAGATATCGCTTACTTTTCTTCAGAACATAAAACCACGTTCATTATTATGCATAACGCGCAACGTTATGCTATCGATCAAACGCTTGAAAGTTTAGCACAAGAGCTTGATCCGTCGAAGTTTTTCAGGGCAAGCCGGCAGATCATTGTTTGTGTTAAAGCTGTCGGTAAAATTACACAGTCCTTCAATGGGCAAATAAAAATTGAACTTAATCCATCAACGGATGAAGGCATACTGCTAAGTCGCGAAAAGTCAGGACAACTGAAAAAGTGGTTAGGTGAATTTTGATAAATAGATATGCCGATTTAAATCAACTGACATGTAAGGCCTAATCAATTTACCAGCTATAGTATGTTATCCCCATATTATGTTTATCTTAGGTGAATGTAAAATGTTTGTTGTGAACGGTTGGGCAGATAAAATTTCAAGAGGATCCGATTTAGCGTCTGACTGGCATACTTTCCTTCATCAATCAAGTGAGCCAGCCTTTAAGCGTATCTATACGCATTACTACCATTATTTATCCTTTATTGGCAACAAAAAAGGATTTAATGCAGTATTGGTACAAGATACTATAAATGAGTTATTCCTATATATATGGGAAAATTCAGATCGCCTGTTACACGTTAAAAATCATCACAACTATCTGATCACTTCTTTTTTGCGTAAGCTTTACAAAGACGATAATATAAAAACAGAGGACATTGCCGGTTTAACAGATCTTCCGGAATCTCTTTTGGTGCCTTCGGCAGAAACCATTCATATTTACAATAATAATAGCACTAAATATACCGAAGCACTACTTAAAGTGGTGAACCAGTTGCCCGAGCGGCAGCGTTTAATGATCTATCAGAAATTTTATCTTGGCCTTTCGTACAATGAGATAGCTGATACTAATAATGTTTCTATAAATACAGTTTATAACACCATATATAAGGCTATTTCTAATCTCCGCGACAATATTAATGACGAAGATTTACTTCTTTATAGCCTGGTTTCCATTTTTGTTTTATTTTTTTTAATTTTTTTCAAATAAGGATAGTGAAAACGGGAGTTTAATTACTCTATTGTGTGAAAAACAATAGAAATGGATCAAACTCAGTCTGAAAAGCTACTAAAAGACGAATCGTTTATAAATTACTGTCTCGAAAAAAACGAGAGTGATATTCTTTATTGGCAAAAATGGATCAATGAACATCCGGAAGATCAGGCTGAAATAACTAAACTTAAAAATTTTGTTACGGGCTTAGGCATGGTTGCTGCACAACAGCAGGCAGAAGCGCAATATACACTGCTGCAACAAAGCATAAAACAGTCTTCTCAAAACGTTAAAAAACTTAAACCTTATCACATATTTTATTACGCAGCTGCATGCGTATTGGCTTTGATAGCTATTGGTGCATACTTTATTGTTGCACATAAGACTACTGCTAATAATTATAGCTATAACAAAAAACATGATGTAACACCGGGTGGTAACAATGCACTGCTTGTTTTGGCTAATGGTAAAAAGATAGACCTGACCAATGCCAAAGCCGGATTGCTTATAAATGAAAAGGGAATCAGTATTTCTAAAAATGCCGATGGACAGGTTGTTTACAAAATAAATCCTAAATCAAATTTGGCCGATAAAGGCCTGGTTGGCATTAATACCATTGAAACGCCTGCAAAAGGGCAATACATGGTTGTTTTACCGGATGGGACAAAGGTTTGGCTCAACGCCAAAACTACATTGAAGTATCCCGAAGCCTTCCCTGAAAATGGCAGGGAGGTAGAACTAAACGGAGAGGGATATTTTGAGGTAGCGCATTTGGTTGATTCTAAGACAGGCAAAAGAATAAGATTTACTGTTAAAACCACACCAAATGCAAATGGTAAAGTACAGTATATAGAGGTATTAGGTACACACTTTAATGTTAACTGTTACCAGGACGAACCCGATGCGGTAACTACGCTTCTTGAAGGTAGTGTGAAGGTGACGGATGCTGATCAAAAGCGTGAAGCCCTGCTGCATCCGGGTCAGCAATTAATAAACGGAAAGCATAATTTTGATGTAGTGCAGGCCAATACTGAAGCGGCCATTGCATGGAAAAACGGTGACTTTGTGTTTCATGAAGACGTGAGCAGTGCGTTAAGAAAGATTGCCCGCTGGTACGATGTGGATGTAGTTTATCTGCCTGGTGCTCCCCAACACCTGATGTTAGGCGGATGGATTTCACGGAAAAACAATTTGTCAGATGTGCTTAATATGATAGAAGCCACCGGCAAAGTTCATCTTAAACTTGAAGGAAGGAGGGTTTTGGTTACGGAGTAAAACTACACATCATCAAGCCCATAAAATAAAAAAGCCAAAAGTGCTGCGAACACTTCTGGCTGTAATTTGCCTGGGCTTTCCCCAAATTTAAACTATCATTTAAACCTGCAAAAACGCTGATGCTTCCAAACAATAGCGCTTTGCAATAACAAACTAACAAATGTATAAAATTTATACTATTGATTTTGTCGTACCCAAACGACAGCTCCAAAAAACCCTGCGTATTATGCGATGGACGACCCTGTTTCTACTGGCTGGTCTTCTTCAGGTTAGTGCGGCAACCCTGGCCCAGCACGTAACGCTGAAGAAGCAAAATGCTTCGCTTGAAAGTGTATTACAAGAAATACATCGTCAGAGCGGTTTTGACATTGTTTATGACCTTGATGTTGTAAATAAAGCAAAACCTGTAACACTTGACTTAAAAGACGCTACCATTCAGGTGGCTCTGGCTTCCGCTCTTTCAGGAAGGCAGCTTTATTTCGAGGTAGATAATAAAAAAATCATTATCAGGGAAAAATCGCTGATAGACAAAATAAAGGATGTCCTCCCTGCATCTGTCGATATTCGTTGTATTGTAACAGATAGTCTTGGCAATACACTTCCTGGTGCTTCAGCTTATGTAAAGTTTAGTAAAGTGGGGTATATGGCAGACTCAAAAGGCGAGTTTGTTGTTCCTAACGTAGGTGAAGCCGGTGTAGTACTTGTCGTATCTTATGTAGGTTATCAAACCCAGGAAGTATACTTCAATACCCGCGACAAAAGCCCCTTCAAAATCATCATGAAGCCGTCCATGAATCGATTAAACGAGGTTAAGGTGGTATATGATGGTTATCAAACAATCTCTAAAGAACGTGCAGCAGGTGCTTATGCAACACTTGGACATGAAGAACTTCAGGTAACTCCAAGCGCCAATTTGATGGAGCGGCTTGTAGGTAAAATGCCGGGCGTAAATTTTGATCTTAAGTCAAATACTATTCAGGTAAGGGGGGTAAACGATTATTCCACCGTTGGCCAACCGCTAATTGTTGTTGATGGTTTTCCACTGATCAGCCCAAATGATCAACCGCAAATTACTACACCACTAAGCGGCGTAGCAGGTAATGCGATCATCAACCGTTTTAATCCGGACGATATCGAGCAGATCACAGTATTAAAAGATGCATCTGCAACTTCCATATGGGGGTCACGCGGAGCAAATGGTGTTATCGTTATTGAAACACGTAAGGGAAAAAAAGGCATGCCGGTTCTTAATGTAAATTATACATTAGGTGTTACCCAGCGTCCTAATCTTAATCAATTGGCGTGGATGAACAGCAGCCAGTATATTGATTTTGAACAGGAACTGGTTAATCGTGGTATTCTTACAGACCCTGCTTTGGCACCAAGCTACAATGCCATTTACACGCAAAATAACAGCGATGCTACAGAATGGATGTTTCGTGTACAAAGAGGGACAGCGACACCTGCCCAACGTGATGCTGCCCTGGCTGAGCTAAGCACACACGACTCGCGCCAACAGATCAATAAATACCTGCTGCAAAACAGTGTTACACAGCAAGCCAATATTTCTGTGTCTGGCGGGGCCGAAAATACAACTTACAGTGTATCTGGAAATTATACAAAAAATATACCTTTCTACAAGAATAACTACGGGAAAACATTTTATTTAAATTCAAACCTTTCTTCAGGCTTGTTTAACAAACACCTGATTTTTCATACCGGGTTAAATTATCAGTATGATAATACGCAATATAATGGTGCCGCAATTGATGCATTATCCAATACAACCACATCGTTAAGGCCGTATGATAATCTGGTAGATGCAAATGGCAACCACATACAACGCACCTATCTTTTCAGGCAATCAATTGCAGATAGTTTAGTAAGGCAAGGTTATCTGCCATTTAGTTACAATGCGCTTGATGAGTTGAATTATTCAAACACAGTATCTACAACCAACAATTTCAGGGTAACTGCCGGCTTAACAGGCAAATTTACGAATTGGTTAAACGCTGACATTTCTGCTATGAGCCAACGACAAGTGCTTGGCATTGTTGGTGTAAATGAACTGAACAGTTATGCTAACCGTATTCAGTTAAATACGGCAACATCTGTTGCAGATAACGGGCAATTGGTTTATGGGCTTCCTTATGGAGGCACTTATTATGAAGACAATAACAGTGCTTATGATTCAGATCTCAGAGGGCAACTGAATTTGGATCATACTTTTAAGAATGATCACCAGGTAACGGCTTTACTGGGTACAGAAATACGCGAAACAGGAAGTAAAGAATCCAATTCTACCAGGTATGGTTTTAATCAGGACGCGAACAGCTTAGGGCCATTTAATCCCTCAGTGCCTTACATGACATTGTATGGCTATTCTCAAACTTTAAGTAATAATCTTTCAGGCATAACTGAGACAAGGAGAAGATATTTATCTTATTATGGTAACGCTGGTTATAGTTTTAAAGATAAATATTTTGCAACCGGAAGTTTCCGTTTTGACGATGCAACGCTTGTCGGTGTGGCACGCAGTGTAAGGGCAAGGCCTTTCTGGTCAACAGGCTTAAGATGGAATGCAACAAGAGAAGATTTCTTAAGCAATATTAGCTGGTTATCAAGTTTAGCACTTCGCGCCTCATACGGTACCTCTGGTACTATACCTACAACAGGTTCAAATGTTACCGTAATTAGTGTAGGAAATTTAGCAGATAACCGTACAGGTTTAACAGCAGCTGCTATCAATACACCAGCTAATGCGTCTCTTAAATGGTCAACTACAAGACAATTAAACTTAGGGACAGATTTTAGCCTTTTCAAAGGCCGTTTAATTGGAAGTTTCGACATTTACAATAAAAGGACAGACGGAATTGTAAGGTACCTGCCATTTAACCCAACTTATGGTTGGTCTGGTTTATACTACAATACTGCAAAAATGACCGGTCATGGAATTGACCTGGGTATTACAGGTGAGATTATTAAATCAAGCCAATTCCACTGGAGCTCTACTTTTAACTTTAGTTACACCACCAATAAAATAACAGACGAAAGGTTTGAGACTCAGGCTAATAATTTGGTATCCGGAACCTCAAGTGTGAACGGTTTGCCGGTAGGGTCGCTTTTTGTTTATCGTTGGGCCGGTCTTGACAACCAGGGGCAATCTCAGATTTATGATAGAAATGGTAAAGTAATATCCGCTAACACGTCTATTTTAAATTTTACGCGTGCTGATTTAAAATATGCAGGCGTTACTTACCCGCCATATACAGGTGGTTTCTTTAACACTTTTACCGTAGGGCCGTTTACCGCTACCGCACAAATGACTTATTACTTCGGTAGCGTATTTATGCGCCAGTCTGTAACTACTAATAATTATCCAACCAGTGGTAATTCGCAATTTTACGGTTCAATTGGTAAGACGCAGGATATGGCTTACCGCTGGCGCCAGCCGGGCGATGAGGCGATAACCAACGTACCAGGTATAGAATACTCAAGCTATAACAGTATTTATCGTTACCAGTACTCAGATGCAATGTTAGAAAAAGGCGACCATATCAGGTTACAACAAATAAGCCTTTCATACAATGTTCCGACCAGGCTATTGCCTAAAAATGCAATAAAAGCCTTATCAATAGGAGCAAATGTGCAAAACCTGGGCATCATATGGCGGGCTAATAAAGATCACCTGGACCCATTATTTACCAACACGGCTAACTACGCTAACCTGCCGCCTGCAAGAAATTACTTACTGCGTTTAAATGCTTCATTTTAAGAAAGACATGAAAAAATATATATATACGATATTAGTGCTGGCTGCTACAGCAACCAGTTGCCGTAAATATGTTGAAATTGCTCAACCGGGTATCCGTACGCTGAAATATACAACCGACTATCGCTACCTGCTTGATAATTCGCAGACTTTTGAAGGTAGTTACAGCACGCCTATATTATCTGGCGACGATACAGAATATACTGATCCCAAACAGCAAAATGTTATACAAACCAGTTGGGCAAATGCCTATACCTGGAGTGATTATTATGTACCGGAAACAGCCGGCGATGTGGACTGGGAGAAGTTATACAATATCATTTATAATTGTAATGCAGTAACCGATGGCGTAATGAAATCAGAAGGCGGATCAGATGCAATGAAGCGTGAGTTATATGCTGAAGCATTGGTACACCGCGCTAACTGCTATCTTACTTTAGTTACGCTTTACAGCAAACAATATAATGCCGCAACCGCTGCAACAGATTTGGGTGTTCCGCTTTTATTAACCCCGGATCTTTTTGCTAACTTAAAAAGAGCAACGGTAGCCACTGTTTACAGCCAGATTTTGGATGACCTTAAACGGTCTGTAGCGGCGTTGCCTGCTTTGCCGACTTATAACATCCGCCCGTCAAAGGCAGCAAGCTATGCGCTTTTAGCTAAAACATACTTAAACCTGCGTGACTTTAAAACCGCTGGTTTATATGCTGATAGCACCCTGCAATTGCAGAACACACTGCTTGACCTGAAAGCTTACAGCGATGAACCTGGTACTATACCAAAAAGGCTTGTTGACCCAGAAGTAATCTTATCAAAAATTGTAAACGGATATTATGCAGGCATACCTATCAGCGCTTATGCTTTAAATCTTTTAGGTACCAACGATTTGCGTTATACGATGTTTACACGCGATGGTTCTGCATTCTTCCCATCCTTTAAAGGTCGCGCAAACTGGCGTTACATGTTAAACGGCGAGTCGGCCATACAAACCGGCCCGTCTGTACCAGAGGTAATGCTAACCAAAGCAGAATGCCTTGCACGCCAGGGAGATGCCGCAGGTGCGATGGCTGTTGTAAACGCGCTTCGTAAAAAACGCTTTCTGGATGCAAACTATACTGACCTTACAGCAGCAGACGCTAATGCAGCACTTAAAATTGTTGTTGACGAACGCGAACGCGAGTTTACCGGTCGCGGGTTCCGTTGGTTTGATCAAAGGCGTTTAAACCTCGATGCCAGCTTTGCAGTAACAAAAACAAGGGTGTTTAAAGGAGTAACTTATACACTTGCGCCAACTAGTAACCGCTACGTGTATCCGATAGGGCAAAAGTATATCCTGATGAATCCCGAGATACAGCAAAATCCACGATAAGTAAAATCATATCTATGTTTAAATATTCATTGGCATCATTAATGCTACTGTTTACCTGCGCTAAGGCGCAGGTAAACTCAAACCGTTTATCGGTTGTGCCTCAAAAACCCGCGCCGGGTAAACCTGTAGAGTTAACCTACAACGTAAAACTTGGCCCGCTTAATAATGGCAAACAGGTAAAAGCCGCTTTTTATCAATTCAGCGATTATAAATGGCATACTGATACCGCTATTATGGAAGTTCAGGGCAGCAACGTTAAGGCTACATTCAACCTGTTGCCTGAAGCCTCATTTGCTGCTGTAAAATTTTACCAGGGAAGTTTGCGTATGCCGGATTCGACTGATAATAATCAGGAAAAAGGCTTCGCTATAGCCATAACTAATGCAAAAGGTAAAAAACTGCCTGGCGGTGCGTTAGCACAAGCCTTGTTTAAACTACCGGGATACAGCGGCGGCTTGCCGGGTTATTTTGAAGGTAACACCGCAAAAATGTCCTCAGACTCGCTTGCTTTATTATTAAACGAAGAGTTAAAACAAAAGGGTAGTAAGCCATCAAAATTTGTAAACCAATATTTAGCGCTGCAACGTGCTATTAAAGGTACTCAGTTTAAAGCTGAAGCACCTGCACTGCTCAGTAAGTTACTGGAAGACCCTGACTTATCAGAAGGGGGCATGGAAGAAATTCAGCGTGTAATGCAATTTGAGTTGAAAGATGAAGCCGGCGGACTTAAACTAAAAAAACAGATTTTAGAAAAATATCCTCATGGCAATTATGCAAGGTTAGAAGCTTTCCAAAAAACTATAAATACTCACAGTACTAAAGAGGAAATTATTGCTAACAGCGAAGTATTTCTGAAAAATTTTCCTATTGCAGAATGGCGTAAACATCCCAACAATCAGGATTACGTTTATTATGGTGTTTACCGTAACCTGGCTACGTCTTATTTTGATACTGGCAACTATGATGCTTTGCTGCGCCTTCGCCCTGATTGGGATTTTAAAACACAGAATGAGGTTTACCGTTGGAATGTTATGCGGGCATACATGAGCAAAAGGGTCCCGTTAAGCCAACTACAACCCCTTGCAGACAGCCTTTACAAAGGATTGCTAACAAAAGTGAATGATGGCTCATACATGGTTGATTTTGATTCAAAAAATCAGGCACAAGAGAATGCTTATGAACAATTAAAAAACCGTACCGGAGACCAGATAAATATCCATTACCAGGCAGGCGATTATAAAGGTGCATTGACGTATTTTGATGTTTTTCGCCCACAGGAAAAATATGCCGATGCTGATCTAAATGCCATTCACGTAGAAATGCTGGACAAAACAGGTCAAAAGCAACTGATGCAACCGGTATTGGAAAGTAGTGTCAAGGCTAATGCAGTTACACCGGCAATGTTCGATCGCTTAAAGCAACTCTATATACAACAGCACGGTAACCTTGATGGTTACGATAATTACCTCGCTTCGTTAAAGTCGGCAGATAAAATGTCAGAATTGCATGCGTCAGTTAAAGCGCACATGCTTAATCAGGATGTGATGCCTTTTGCCATGGAAGATATGAACGGAAACATAGTGCGTTCAACAGACTGGGGAGATAAAATTGTAGTCATTGATTTTTGGGCTACCTGGTGCCGCCCTTGTATCATGGCATTCCCTGGCATGCAGAT
This sequence comes from Mucilaginibacter sp. KACC 22063, assembly GCF_028736115.1. Classification (NCBI taxonomy): domain Bacteria; kingdom Pseudomonadati; phylum Bacteroidota; class Sphingobacteriia; order Sphingobacteriales; family Sphingobacteriaceae; genus Mucilaginibacter; species Mucilaginibacter florum. The sequence goes on from NZ_CP117877.1 coordinate 2,273,563, forward strand.
GCTGGTTGACAAATATGCAAAGGACCCTGATGTAGATTTCTACTTTGTTGGTACCATGCAGTTTGGCGATTACAAGCAAAAAGTAAAGGACTTTATGAAACGCGAAGGCTGGCGCTTTAAAGTGCTGCATGATGGCGTAGATAAGAAAACAGGTGAGCAAAACGAGGTATTCGCCACGTATGCTAAACTGTTTAATTCTTCGGGTATTCCTCGCAAAATTATTCTTAAAAATGGTGTACTGCGCTATACAACCGAAGGTTACGGCGGCAGCCCAAGTGAACTGGTAGATGAAATATCATATGCCATCGAATTATTAAAAGCAGACAAATAAGATGTTTAAAAAGATAATTATTGCCCTGGTGTTATCCGCGCCATTAGTGGCCAATGCGCAGGTTTCGCAGCAGGATAAACTAAAGGCAGCCATTAATGCGATCAAGAAAAATTATATAGACTCATTGAGTGATCAAATACTGGTAGATGCAGCTATAAAAGGAATTTTTGCTGAGCTTGATCCGCATTCTAAATATTTCAGTAAAGCAGAAGCCAAAGCAATGACCAGTGCCATGCGCGGCAGTTTTGTAGGTGTTGGCATTGAATACATGATGCAGAACGACACGGTGTATCTTACACAGGTTTTACCTGACGGACCGGCTGAAAAAGCGGGCTTAATGGCTGGTGACCGTTTGTTAAAGATCAATAATGAGAAGGTGGCAGGTGCAAAGAAATCTTACATGGATATTCTGAATGCCATAAGAGGTGAAAATAAAACGGTTGTAAAGCTGGAGGTTTATCGCCCTGTTGCCAAAAAGGATCTTGATTTCAGTATTACCCGCGGTTCGGTAGTGGATCGTTCTGTTACAGCTGCTTATATGCTCGATGATAAAAAGACCGGTTATATCGCTATCCGCATATTTAGTCAAAGCACACGTAACGAAATTGAAAATGCTTTAAAGAAGTTAAAGCAGGAAGGTATGCAACAATTAATACTTGATTTGCAAGGCAATGGCGGCGGTTACGTACAGGCAGCTTTAGGCGTTGCAGATGAGTTTCTTAAACGTGACCAGCTGGTTTATTATGTTATGACGCAGGATAAAGGCAAGGATTATTACTATGCTTCGCAGTCTGGTACTTCATGGAGCGGAAAATTAGCCGTGTTGATAGATCAAAACACAGCTTCGGCCAGTGAGATACTTGCCGGGTCACTGCAAGACTGGGATAGGGGAGTGATAGTTGGCCGCCGCAGTTTTGGTAAAGGGCTTACACAACAGCCAATTGCTTTACCTGACAGCTCTGTGCTTGAATTGACTTCTGGTCGTTTATATACCCCTGCCGGCAGATCGGTTCAAAAACCATATAAAGGGGTAAACTACCAAGCAGATATTAGCAACAGATACACTACGGGTGAATTATTTAAGGAAACGAGTCAACCAAAACCAGATTCACTAAAATTTAAAACATTGGTTAACAAGCGCACCATTTACGCAGGTGGCGGTATTACGCCGGATAAGTTTGTGCCGTTAGATACTTTGCAAGAAGCATCATGGCTTAAGTCATTAGCATCAGAAGGTTTCGTAAATGAGGCATCGTGGAAAATTGCTGACACACAACGCCAGCAGATTAAAAATACCTATCCGGATATCCAATCATTTGCTGCAGGTTACAAAGTGCCTAAGTATATAATTAACGGCATTGTGAAAGCTGCCGAGCAAAAGGGGCTTAAACCATCGAAAGAATATAAAAAACGCTTGATTGATCTGTTAGCTCTTGAAATAAAAGGCCAGGTAGCTAATCAGGTTTATGTGGGCAGAGAAAACTATTTGCGCATTATTAATACTGAAAATACCAGCATAAAAGAGGCGCAAAAAATACTGGATAATACACAACTATACAATGCCTACCTGCAAGGTAAAACGCTGGCAAGCACCGGTAATTAATTCAATAAATTTTAAAGAACTAAAACATTAAATATGAAAAAGATCACAACAATTTTATGTGCAGGCTTATTTGCACCTCTGTTATGCGCGGCGCAGCAGGGATATGTTATTCATGGTAAAATAGGCAACCTTAATAAACCGGCTAAAGCTTATTTGTCATATAAAATTGGCGATAACCGGCTTGTAGACTCTACATACATTGTTAACGGTAATTTCGAGTTCAAGGGAAAAGTAAACAGTGTGAGAGAAGCTGGTATCAGGGTAAAGCATGATGATGCACCAGAAAGCCCTACAGTAAGGCCAGTATGGGATCTGTTTCCTTTTTATATTGAAAACAAAGACATCACCATCGTAGCTACCGATTCTATTAAAAATGCCAAAATCACCGGTTCTCCATTAAATGATGAGAATGCAAAGCTTACAGCTTACCTGAAACCTATATACGATAAGTTTACAGCCTTAAACAAAGAGTACGAAAGCAAAAATCCTACGGAACAATCTAACAGTGAATATATTCAATCCTTAGAAAAAAGGGCTAAGGATGTTGAAGATGAAACGGTTAAGGCAAAGCAGGACTATGCGCTTGCTCACCCCAATTCATACCTGGCTATTGTTGCACTTAATTCAACCATGAAGGATGGTTTTGATGCGGCAGGCACTGAAAAAATATACAATAAGCTTAGCCCCGAAGTTAGAAACACGGAGCTTGGACAATCATCTTTAAAACGAATACTTGAAGTAAAGAAAACACAGGAAGGCGAGCTTGCTCCTGATTTTACACAGAATGATGTGAATGGTAAACCGGTTAAGCTTTCTGATTTCAGAGGGCACTACGTACTGGTGGATTTTTGGGCATCATGGTGCGCACCTTGCCGCCGCGAAAACCCTAATCTGGTTAAAGCTTATGCCATGTATAAAGATAAAGGTTTCCGTGTGTTAGGTGTTTCGCTTGATAAACCTGAAGCTAAAGATAAATGGTTGAAAGCCATTAAAGACGATGGTTTAACCTGGACCCAGGTGTCTGACTTAAAAGGCTGGACCAACTCTGCTGCCGTTCTTTACGACGTAAAAGCAATACCAATGAACTTTTTGGTTGATCCGCAAGGACGTATCGTTGCTAAGTACCTGCGCGGCGAAGACTTGGACAATAAGTTAAGAGAAATTTATAAAAACTGATGTCACTAAATCCCGCAGGAATTAGTCAGCGCACTGTGCGGGAGGCTATTTATAATATTAAGCTAATAGCAATTCAAATCATAAGCTATTCTTTATAAGAACATTAAAATTTTCTGTCAGTTAGTTAGTTTAAACAGACACAGCGCGAGGCGGTGTCTGTTTTTTCTTTTGGGAAGTATTCGATAATAACTGCTACTTTTAATTGTAAATGCGACCTGGCATATTTAAGAAGATAAAATGCGTGTAAACTAAGGTTTAAATATCAATACAAGACCAGGCTCTGACTTGTCATTTTTTGATCTTGCGGCCAAACCGACCTGATCAATCAATTTTCCTGTCAAAGTAATTGAATTTCCTTTTCTGATTATTTGGGTCGTAATATCTACAGGTACATTTCCTGCCAAATCCTGAGCAAATACCTTACGGTAAGGTTTAAGATGAGCTACCTGTAACGTAAGGCTGTTGTAATGGCCAAAAACGCCGAAAGGTTTTTCTATTCCCTCAACCTTTAATACTACATTAGCACGTGGAGTCAGGTAATCGTGTTTAATGGTGCGGCCGATAGCTGCTATTGCGATAGCGCCGTTGGGATAGCGGGATGCCAGAATGTAAGGAGGCATTGTATCGCCTTTTTCAAGCGTAATTACAGGTTTTTCCAGTCCGCGAGTGATAACAGCAGGAGCTTGATAAGTATTGACATACCCTTCGCCATGGTCTTTCATCCATGATTCGTCCTTTTTCATTAACCAGTTGTCATGGAGTAAGGTAGTATCAATATAAAAGTCTGTTTTATCAATGCCAAACGGCAAGGCTATTCTGTGCCACATTACTGCGCGGGTCACTTCGTCAAGCCTGCTTTTCAGATCACGGCCAACCGGCGGAAACACATTGTCCTGCTTGCCATCGGGCAAGTTACCATTAAATTCATGTCGCATAATGCCGATAGCGCAGCCAGTACCTACCGCGATATAAGGTTCATCTTCGCAATTGATAATGCTAACGGCCCGGTATTTGGGCAAAGCGGTCAACAATTTGCTGATGCGGTCAATGGTATGCGGTATAGCAATAATATTTTCCACGTCATAAGTCCGATACACATCGGCTGTTGATAGTACAGCCGGTGTCATAGCATGTTCAATAATAAGATTTGGGGCCACTTGTTTGCCTAATTTGGTTAGCCATGCTCTCCAGTGGGCTTTTTCCGAATCACTGCCCCAATCTACTTTCCAGTAGTTAATTCCTGCGTTCTTCATCCAGGTAAGGCGTTTTGTCCAATAAGCTACGCTATCTTTGGTTTTATATTTAGGCGCCTGCTGTGCGCATATCCATAAACCCAGTCCTTTCCATCCAAAGCTTTTTGATTTTGTGGATAACCACTTTAATTTTTGATCGGGGGTTAAACCTTTTACCGAAGGAAAACGGCCATCATCGGTAATTAAGCTTCCGTAATAGCTTCGATCTCCGTTAAGTGGTGTTTCCCAGTCATCATCCAATACCAGAAAAAGATCTTTGTGCAATTTTGAAAACATTTTGGCCCAATGCTCATAAGTGCCGTTTCCAAAAACGTTTTGCCCAGTCATGCTTTGCCTCATTATTTCAGGTGACTTGTAACTGGTAACATAGCCTTGAATGTTCCAGGTACAAAAATAATCTGGTGCCTGCGAGGGTTGAACGGGAATAAGGGATGACTGTTTATTTTGCGCATATGCGCCCAGTGAAAACAGACAAAAAACGGTCGGTAAGAGTAGATGATGTTTCATTAAATGACCTTTGTGATTGATGGCTAATGCGAATATATAAAAAGAATATAAGCCATTTAATAGATGGCTTACCGCAATGATGGCTAAACCCAACAAACTGATATTAAGCTGCTTTTTAAAATCATTTTTAAGCCAGGCGTTAAAATGCGCCTTAAAAAGGATAAATTTGTCGCCCCTCCGGGATTTTTAAAAAATACATGATATGGCGTGGTTAGATAAATTAAAGCTGAAAAAAGGGTTGGTACAATCTTTAAATGAAGCAGGTTTTGTAGCTCCTAAAGAAATTCAGCAAAAAACGTTGGCGCGTATTAACGGCGGTCAGGACGTAATAGTGGTTGGCCCCGAAGGTTGCGGTAAAACCACAACATATATATTAGCCACGCTCAACAAGTTTAACTATACCCCTGATGGCGTGCCCAAAGTTTTAATACTGGTACCCGATAAAGAAAAGGTAGAAGAGGTTATTGCTAAAATCAGTCAGATCAATAAAAATAAAACGCTTTCTATAGTTCCATTATTTGCAGCACCTGGCACAGAAGCACAGATGAATGCCCTGGCAGATGGTGCAGATATTGTGGTTGCAACACCCGACAGGGCGCGTGCTATTTACCTGAAACTTGGCCTTGATGTAAATAAGATAGAATTGCTGGTTATTGATGATGCAGAACTGGTTGTTAAACAAGGTTTGCAATTACCCGTTGCTGAACTGGCTCATAGCATCCCTAAATGCCAGCACCTTGTTTTTACAGAAGTAATGCATGAGCGTTTGAATAAAATGATAACGCCTTTCATGAAACAGCCGGCCACTGTTGAGGTTGAAGAAATAGGGGAGCCGCAGTTTGAAATGCACCCGCAATTGTTATACCTGCTGCCTAACTTTGGTACCAAAGTGAACCTGCTGAACCTGTTTATGCAAGATGAAGAAATTTTTACCAAAGTAGTGCTGTTTGTAAACACCCGCCCAACAGCAGAAAAACTTTACAAAACCTTGCATGACCGGAAAAATACAGTTGCTTTGTTAAACCCCTGGTTTTTCGAGATGGATGGCTTTGCATCTCTGCATGAGTTTAAAAATTCAACCACCCGTGTATTAATTGTGGTTAACGATGGAGAACAGAAGCTGGATCTGGATGATATCCCTTTCCTGATTCATTTTGAATTGCCGGGTGAAAAAGAAACTTATATCAGCCGAGTGGCGAAAGATTCGTCGGATGTTGAAGACGAAATCATGGCCATTACATTTGCTACAGATCTTGAACTAACTGCAGTAAAAAAAATTGAGCAAGCCACCGGCCAGAAAATTCCATTGGGCGAGTTGCCGGGAGATTTGATTATTGAAAAAGAACGATCGTATGCTGATGCCGCTGAAAAGAAAGTTGCCAAAACAAAAGCAGATGACGATGCCCCCGGAGCCGCTTTTCATCAAAAGAAGGCCAGCAATGCTAAAACATACAATTACGGCGCTGGTTTAAAAGCCAAAATGACCAATAAGAAGAAGCATTAAATGCTTAGTCAATGGAAATCCATTGTACAATTTTTTTAATTAAATATCGAATGAGGTGGAAACGTAAAGGTCTTCCACCTTTTTTCTTGCCCAGTCTGTTTTGCGAAGAAACTTCAGGCTTGATTTAATGCTTGGGTTGTCATTAAAACAATTGATGCGAATGCGAGACCCCAGTTCAGGCCAGCCATAATAGGCTACCAGTTCGTTTAATATAGTTTCCAGGGTTTTGCCATGAAGCGGGTTGTTGGCTTGCTGTTGCACCATATACAAAAGTAATATAAATATAAACTTAATTTTGCAGGATAAGGGCGGCGTAATAAACGAATGCGCTTAGAACACAGTGAAACGTTCTATCAGTTCAGGCTATTTTTAAATTTTACATAGCAGACAACTTCGTAGTTATACTTTAGCCATATTATGAGGCGCATATGGAGCAATTAATAGCATATATTTTACAATATGGCAACTTGAATAATCAGGAAACAGAACTGATTGTAAGCAAGGCGACAGAGATATCACTTAAAAAAGATGAGCTTTTTTCTGAAGCGGGAAAAGTACCTCATCAGGTTGGGTTCATTTTGGAAGGAGTAATGCGTGGATATTATTATGATCATACTGGTGAGGAAATAACACGCTGTTTTATCAGTGAGAATAACCTGGTAGTTGATTATTTAAACTTTGAGTCAGCTGTTGCATCTACCGAGTATTTACAGGCTTGCACAAACTGCAGGCTCATGGTATTCTCAAAAAAGAATTGGGATTCGCTTTCTGAACTTGTAGAAGGGTGGGACAATATTAGAAATAAAATGGTACAGGTCTGCATGTATCAAAAATCGAGAAAAGCGCCTGTTATTTCAAAAGACGGAACAACCCGTTACCTTGAGTTTATAGAAAATTATCCCTCACTTATCAATCGTGTTCCGCTTGGCTATATTGCCTCTTACATTGGCGTTACGCAGCAATCATTAAGTAGGATCAGAAAAAATATCCATTGAGTATTTTTTACCAAATGGTAAATGCTGTAAGTTATACATGTGCCATTTTTGCCATGAACTTAATAATCATACAAAAATGAAAACAGCATTAGTAACCGGTGCAAATAAAGGCATCGGGTTTGAGGTTGTAAAGCAACTTGCCCAAAACGGATTTTTTGTTTATCTGGGTTGTCGAAACATAGAGAATGGCCGCGTTGCAATTAAAAAGCTAAAGGCAGAAGGCTTTAATAATGTTGAAGATATTGAATTAGATGTTACCAGCCAACAATCGGTAAACACTGCTGCGCAAACCATCGCAAATAAAAGCGAAGTTTTGGATGTATTAGTCAACAATGCAGGCATATCCGGTGTACTGCCGCAATCGGCATTGGGTACACCAGTCGATGAATATCAAACCGTTTTTGAAACCAATTTTTTCGGAGTAATCAGGGTTACACAAGCATTTATCGGTTTGCTCAAAAAATCCACCGAACCACGTATCGTAAATGTAACCACAGCAATGGCTTCGCTAACATTGGCGGGTGACCCATCGGGTGGCACCTACCACAATAAGCTCGCTATCTACCAGTCCAGCAAAACAGCGCTGAATATGTATACGGTTAATTTAGCTTATGAATTGCGTGATACAGCTTTTAAAGTGAATATGGTTTGTCCGGGTTATACCAAAACGGATTTTACCAATCAGCAGGGGACAAGTACTGCCCAGGAAGCAGGTGCACGTATTGCCAAATATGCACTTATAGGGCATGATGGGCCAACCGGTAAATTTATCAGTGAAGAGTATTTTCCTGAGCCTGCAAGCTGCCCTTGGTAGATTAAAACAAGAGCCGCTGATTCAGCGGCTCTTGTTTTGAAACGGATGTCAAGGAACTGAAAGGCTGTTAATTAATGGGAAAGATATTTGGCACTATTATCACTTGTTATCCTGTTTTAGTGTATAATGTGAATCGTCATCCTTTATAAGTTTCCATCCGTCTGCAAGGTTTAATGTCCAGCCGTCTCCTTTTATAGTTTTAGAATCAAAATTTAATGGAGATGAAAACGGCACTGTAATTATATGCCAATCTTTTAATAACATACCTCCATGGTCAACCTTCAGATACCCCCATGTATCGCTTATTTCGCCGGTTGGATAAACTGTACCATAAGAGCCCAGATCAAAGAGGGTATTTGGGTTAAATAAGATGTTCATCTTAATCAACGTGATAGTTAACACAGGTTTGCATGTAAAAGTAGTTACATAATCAGCTACTTTTTGTAGGCGTGCATCTTCTTTTTCTTGTTCTGAAGCGCGTATTGCTTCGCCGTTATAGAGATGCTCGTTTGGCGATGTGGAAGGCTTTACTTTATAATATAAACCAATCAATTTAGGAAAGTCAGCAGTAGAATCTATTTTATTAGTCCAGCTTGGCGCCTTTTCTTGTAAAAGCAAGCCGTAAAGCGGCCCGGTAAGATAAGCGAAAGAGCGAATAAAAGATTTACGATTACCTGTAGTGTCTACCTGTGAATAAAGGTGCTGGCGCAAATCATTTCTGCCAAGCACAGCTCCCGTGTATTCTGCAAGCCCCTCATTCATTTCAAGTATTCGTTCGTTGCCAAAAGTTTTTGGGAAAAGCTTTTGCCGTTTGTATCTGAAGCCAAGAGCATTCGCCAGATCAGCCTGGCGTTTGTTAACCGGTTTTTTTAAAGCAGTTTCAAGCGCTTTAAGTTCTAAAAGAAAATACACCCTGCCTTGCATACTACTTAAGTGGTCTGCTGTAGGGCTTTTGCCTGGAAAACCCAGATCTTCTTGTACACGGTGAAAGGACTCGTGCAATATGAGGTTTAAACGTTCATTACTATCGTTAGGCAGGGGCCATAAGATTACCGACCATGTGCGGCCTCCCCAATGAATGGCAGTGTTAGCCACCATTACGCTTTCAGGCAAAGTACCACTGAATATTTCTCCTTCAGGTTTTAGAATGCCCGTACTATCCGGCATGTTGGCATAAGTCATCCGGGTTTGCCGGTCAACGAAGAGCATGGGCCCGTACAGGGGCAATTTCCAAAGTTTTTGATTCTTTGAAGTTGTCCTTGCTTCTTTAAAATATTGAGCAGCCAATTCGCTTTGTGCGTGTGCTTGAATGGCAATGCATAACAGGAACAAAAGTTTCTTCATGCAACTAAAATATAAGGCGATAAGTTGTCTTAAAAAGTTATTATACGAACGGTTGAAAAAATTATGCAAGCGGTAAACATCATTGTAAATTGATGGCTATTTTAGATGATGCGAAAAATATTGCTGCATGCAATCTTCTGGTTAGTGTTTTTCCTGATGTGGAACAGGTTGCTTTATTTCTACATAGACAATGAATGGAACAAACTTTATTTTTCTGCATTAGATACCGGGCTGATCATGGTGGCTTTTTATGGCGTATATGCCTATCTGGTGCCTTCATATTTCAGACACAAGCATTGGGTTAAGTTATTATTAATGTCGTGTTTGTTTATTCTGGTACTTACCGTTATTTCTGTGTGGTTAATGAATCTGATGTTACATCATATGATAGTTCCCATTCATTTCAATTTTACCTGGACTTATAAAGATATGCAGTACAATCGTCTGTTAATGGCTGTTGTTGGTGTACTTGCGGGTATCTTTGTGAAATTGGCTATTGATCGGTTTGAGCTACGCCGCAACTTAACCGCTTTGGAAAAGGCGCATACCGAGGCTGAACTTGCTTATCTGAAAGCACAACTTAATCCGCATTTTCTTTTTAATTCACTCAATAGCTTATATAGCCAGCTGGAACTTGGTACGGGTGATCCTAAAGGCACTTTGTCTTCAATTGCTGATATGTTACGTTACCAGCTTTATGATTCAGGTAAGCAATTTGTTCCGTTAGAGAAAGACTTAACTTATCTTGAAGATTACATCGAACTGCAAAGGCTGAGACTTGATAATTGCAACGTAAGATATATTAAGCAAGGTATTACTGATGGTTTGTCAATCGCACCTCTATTGCTCATTACCTTTGTCGAAAACGCATTTAAACATGTATCGGATGACCTTGCGGATAATTTTATTGAAATAACTATTACCATCAATAATGATCAATTGCATTTTAAATGCATAAACACTTTTCAAAGTAATGACCATGGTAATGGTATTGGCCTTGACAATGTGCGAAAACGCTTGTCATTGTTATATAGTGACCGTCAGAAGTTAAACATCAATACAGAAAATCATATTTACCAGGTAAACCTTCATATATGCTTAAAGTACTGATTGTAGATGATGAACCGCTGGCAAGGCAACAGCTTGTTTCCTATGTAGAAAGGCTGCCTTTTCTGCAATTGGCAGGTACAGCGCTTAATCCCGTTGCGGCTAAAGCGATACTGAATAATAATCCGGTTGATTTGATATTGTTGGATGTACAAATGCCACAGATGACAGGTATTGAATTTCTGCGTACAGAGAACGTTATACAACAAGTCATTTTAATCACCGCATTTCCGGAGTATGCAATAGAGGGTTTCGACCTGGCGGTTGCTGACTACTTGCTCAAACCGGTAACTTTTGAACGCTTTGCAAAAGCCTGTGAACGGGCGCTTGGTAACGTAAGCAGTATAGCGGGAGTAAACCTGCTGAAACAACAACCCGGCTATTTGTATGTGAAATGTGATCAGCGTTTAGAAAAAATCTACATAGCTGACATCCATTACATAGAAGCAATGGCCAATTATGTAAACATTTTTTCTTCCGCGCGCAAGTATACTGTTTACTCCAGCCTGAAAGGTATTGAAGCGCAGCTTCCTGAAAGTGGTTTTATACGTACCCATAAATCATACCTTGTAGCGAGAGCTTATATTAGTAGTATAGGGCTGCAGTATGTTAAGATTGGAGAAATTGATATCCCGCTAAGCAGGGCACACAGGAAAGCAGTTATTGAAAGTACCCGGTGCCAGTGAGGTGTGTTTCACTGAACCAGCAAATTATAAAAACAAAAGCCGCTAATTCAGCGGCTTTTGTACCCAACGGGATTTATTCAACTAATCAGTAAAAGAAAGATCTTTATCGCTTAATTATAGCCGGGATTTTGTTTTAATACTGCTGCTCCGCTAACTGCACTTAAGTCAATTTGCCTTTGCGGGATAGGGTAGTAGTCGTTTTTGCCTTTTACGTAATGTCCACCTTTTACATCATTGGTAATGGTGCTTTGATATTGGAAGTAAGCATTAAGTTCCTGCTCGGCAGTTCCCCATCTTACAAGATCGAAAAAGCGGTGCCCTTCCATAGCCAGTTCCAGTTTACGCTCGTAATAAATGGCTTTTAATGCAAAATCTTTTCCGCCAGCTGCAAATGTGCCGGTAGGGTAAGGGCTGATCAGATAATTGGCTGCAGGTTCATCTGTAAATCCGGCAGTAGGTTTATTTTCATCTTTATAGGTATGTACCCATCCGTCCGGGTTGGCGGCACGGTTGCGTACCATGTTTACATACATTTCTGCCTGGCCAACATTACCTGTTTGTGCTTCAACCTCTGCAGCCATTAATAAAACGTCTGCAAAACGGATCACATCGTAATTATTGGCTGACCCCGGTGCCCAGGAGTGGTTATCGCCATAAGTGTTTTGTGTAGCTTGCCAGTAAACGTTCTTGATCGGCGAATATGGTCCGCCATAATCCTGGTCGCGGATCCAGTCGGCACCCGGGTGAATGCCCCAGTCAAGGTAAGGAATACCCCTGCGGCCAACTGTCCAGTCAAGGCGCGGGTCAATCGTGCCTTCATCCGGATCAAAATCATCACTTGATGCAACATTAATGTCGTTCTTTATTGCATAGGTGTTATAATTATCGAGATACGGAAGCCCGGTTGCTGGGTTGGTTCTGTAATGGTTAACCAGATCAACAGAAGGCTGATAAAAACCGCAGCAGCTAAAAGGGCTGCTATTGCCGTAAGGGAAGTTAAGCATATCCCCGTTGTTGGCGTTTGAAGGCCCGTTGGGGTCAACATTGGCAGCCATTTGAACGGCAAATACAGACTCTGAACTGTTTTTAGTTTCGGGCCTGAAGTTGTCGTCAAAGTTTTTGTTTAGCTGGTATTTTAATCCGCCCGATGTCACTCCCTGGCTGATAACTGCATCAAACAAAGGCTTTGCATCGGTATACTTATGCTCATACAAATAAGTTTTGGCAAGATATGCTGCTGCTGCCCACTTGTTTACCTGGCCAACACTGGATTGTGTTGTAGGTAAATTTTCATAGGCGTACATAAAATCCTGTTCTATCTTAGGCCATATATCTGTGTTATTAGGCTGATTGAAGTTTGTTGTTGTTTCGTCGATATAAGGCACCTTATTAAACATCTTCTTCAAATCGAAATAATAATGCGCCCTTAAGAAACGTGCCTGGCCAATGATGTTTTTCCTTTCAGCATCAGTGAAACTGCTCACCTTGGCTACGGCCTTTAAAATATTATTAGTACGTGATATACCTTCATAATCAGCTTTCCATTTACTGTTGAAAAAGCCATTGCTGGCATCACTGGTAAATTTCATAATAGGTTCAATCGGCGTTTGGTCTCCCGCTACGCTTCCTTTTGAGGCATCGCCGCCCGCAACACCACCATAAATCCAGTTATCCGGCGAGGCTTCCCATGCGCCGCCGCCGCCAATGGCAGCGTCGCCGCCCTGTTGCCCGTCGAGTGCAGCGTAGGCACCCACAAGTAAGCCGTTTACACCATCTTTGGTGTCTAATAATTGTGTTTCGAGCGATCCGGTAAGGTTTTTTTCCAGATATGATTTCTTACAGGCACTAAGTGACATTAAACCAACTACACTTAGCGAAATAAATATTTTTGTTTTCATTGTAAGCATTTATATAAGGTTATAATGAAAGATTAACACCCAACAGGTAAGTACGCGGCGTAGCATAAGTACCCTCATCGATACCAAAATTGGTTACACCGCCATTTAGCTCAGGGTCAATACCCGAGTATCCGGTAATGGTGAACAGGTTAGTGGCAGACACGTAAACCCTTAGCTTTTTAACCCCGATGCGATTCAGCGCCTTTGCAGCAAAGGTGTACCCCAGCTGTGCATTTCTTGCACGCAGGTACGAGCCATTTTCAACAAAGTAAGAGTTAGGAACCGAGCCGCTGCTGAAAGAAGCATCAAGCTCCTGAATCGGCGCTTTGGCGTTATGGTTTTGAGGTGTCCATGAATCATATAGCGCAGTGCTGCTTTTTGCCGTTTCAAACGACGAATAGAAATCGCGCCAGTATTTTACGTTGTTCCAAACCTTATTGCCAACTGTGGCATACAGCAAAATATTGAAATCGAAGTTTTTGTAAACTGCACCCAGGTTTAAACCTGTATTAAACTTAGGGCTTGGGTTGCCCAGGAAGGTACGGTCGGCATCTGTAATTTTACCGTCGCCATTGGTATCCTGATAACGGAAACGGCCAACTTTGGTATCTGTCTGGTAAACCGCATTAGGGTCGCCACTCGCTTTTTGTGCACCTGCGTTAGCTGCATCAATTTCCGACTGGCTATTCCAGAAACCAACAATCTTGTATCCATAAAACTCACCGATGGCGTGGCCAACCTGGTTGCGTACAAATGTATTGTCGAATCTTCTCGAGATATCAGAATCGAAGTAAGTAGCATTATCGCTCAGCTTTAGTATCTTATTGTTATAGCTGGTAAAAGTTAAGGTCGCATTGATCCTGAAATCCTTTTGAATTTTAAAGTTTCCGGTTACCGATGCATCAATACCGTCAGTCCTCATGCGTGCAATATTTACAGCCGGTGCAGCGCCATTACCATTGGTGCCAAGCAGTTCGGCCGCAAATAATAGGTCACGTATGTCTTTTCGGTAATAGTCAGCCGTTACCTGTAGCATATCGCCAAAGAAAGAGGCGTCGAAACCAAAGTTGCTATTGGCATCTTTTTCCCAGCGAGCGTTAGGATTGGCTATTCTTGACTGGTAAAATCCAGGAATAACCGAATTGGTGCCATTGAGGTTATAGTAAGACTGGCCTATATCAGAACTAAAAGCTGCAAAGCGGTTGGCCGGATCAACATTCAGCTGATTACCCATAATGCCGTAACCGCCCCTAAGTTTCAGGTCTGTTAACCATGCGGCCTTTTTCAGGAACGACTCTTGTGATATGCGCCAGCCTGCACTAAATGCCGGGAACCAGCCATATTGATACTTGGTTGAAAACCGGGATGAACCATCGCGCCTTATTGTGGCGTTAAACAGGTATTTATCATCAAATGTATAATCCAACCGTGCAAATTCAGAGAACAGTGAAGTAACATTGCGATTGCTATAGTTGGATGCCGTTGAAGCATCGCCGGTTGAAAGATCTACATAGTCGGGATCGAAGCTGTAGTAATTTTTACGGCTGCCCCCTAATACACTTGAGTGTTCTTCGTTAGCTTCGGTGCCCACAACTGCACGGATGTCATGTTTGGCTATTTTTTTATGCCATGCTAAGGTATTAGTCCAGGTAAAGTTATAGTTACTGTAGCTGTCCTCATTGTAACCATTGGTGATCGAATTTTCAGCGTTTTCATAAGTAGGGTAGGTGAAGTAGCTGGAAATGCCAGAAGCGGTTTCGCCACCAAAATTGGTACGGATGGTAAAGTCCTTCAAAAAGTCGGCTTCAGCAAATACGTTACCAAATAAGCGATAAAAATTAGAACGGTTAGTGCGCGAACGCTCCTGTATAGCCACCGGATTATTGGCATCCCCCAGTCCGGTGCCGTAGCTGCCGGCATAGTTGCCAAAGATATCGTGAACCGGGATGATTGGCTGCTCACGGATAGCCATAGTAATTACCGCATCCGGATTGTTAGTGGATACCTGCGGATTTTGTGTAATAGAATAAGCCAGGTTTTCGCCTATGCGGATGTTTTTGTTGAAGTTATAAGTGCTGTTTGAGCGTATAGTATACCTTTTTTCATAAGTATCAATCAGGGTACCCTGCTGGTTATAATAATTTAAAGAAAATAAATAGCTGCCCTGTTCACCGCCACCGCTTATAGCAAGATTGTGGCTGGTCATTGGCGCTGTTTTAAATATGGCATGGTACCAGTCGGTGCCTGTTTTGTTGGCTTTAACGATACGATAGAATGAATTGTAATCGTCTGCCGAGGTATAATAAGGATTGATATAGTAAAGAGATGGATCTACAGAAGCGTCACCTGCATGTGCACCCGCTGGGGCAATATAATCTGGTAGTACATAGGTAGGACCGTCGCCATACTGCGGATCATCAAAATTTGTGATACCCGAATTGGTTTGTGCTATCCTTTTAAGGTTAGCCATTTCCTGCGGGTTTAACGTATTCCAAACGTTGCCGCCTTTGGGTACCTGCCTTCCATAATAAGCATCGTATTGAATGGTTACTTTGCCTTTACCTTTTTTGGTTGTGATAATAATTACACCGTTAGAGGCACGTGAACCATAGATAGAAGCTGAACTGGCATCTTTCAGTATCTGAAAGGTTTCTACATCATTAGGGTTAATGGTACTTACATCCTGCGTAGGTATACCATCTACCACATATAGCGGCGAATTATTGCCAAAGGTGTTAAACCCCCTGATTCTAACCTGTGGCTCAGCCCCTGGCTGGCCCGATCCGATTACCGTAACGCCTGATGCCTGTCCCTGTAATTGTGTGTTTACTGAAGATGTTGGTGTTTTGTTAAGGTTGGCAACATCAACTACGGCAACGGCTCCGGTAAGGTCTCTTTTCTTCTGCGTTGCATAACCCACCACTACAACTTCATTCAAACCCTTTATCGCTTCGCTCATTTTTACGTCTATCACACTTCTGCCGCCAATGGCTATTTCCTGTGTAGCGTAACCAAGAAATGAAAATACAAGCGTTCCCTGGGCATCTGGTATGTTTAAGCTATATTTACCCTGTCCGTTTGTGGTGGTTGCTATATTAGTGCCTTTAAGCTTTACTGTAACGCCCGGTAACGGTGCGTTTGTAGCATCTGTAACCGTACCGGTGGTGGTTTGTGCTGTAACATTAATATTCACAGGCTTAATGACAATCATATTATCCACCAGTTGAAAATCAAGCGGCTGGTTTTGCAGCACGGCTTTCATTACTGATTCAATATCAACGTCTTTAAGGTCAACGTCAACTTTTTGGTTGGTTTTAACCTGATCAAGCCTGTAAAATATGGTATACTTTGAGTTTTGCTCAATCTTATTAAACATCTGCTTTACAGTTACTTCATGTTCGTTGAAGCTAAATGTTTTCTGAGAGTAAGCAGTTGCATGTATCTGCATTACTGCAACAAAGAGCAAAATTGTAGCAAGCTTCATGATTCTGAGCGTTTTTTGCCAGTAGGTAAGGGCAATACAATGCCTCCTATAGAAATTAATCATAGATTTGTGGTGTTATTAGTTAATACAGTGCTTCCCCAAGCGTCGGGTATTAGCTATTAATAAGATTTGTTGCCCGGTATGTTCCTGCATTCCGGGCTTTTTTCATGCAGTAGTAATTATTTTTCTTTCATAAGCCTCGTTTAACTTAGTGTTCAACCTTGGTTAATAAAATATTATTGTTTTGAATTTGATAGTTAATAGGGGTGTTTTGCCTGATAATGGCCAGCACTTTTTCAATGTTTGGTATACCTCTAAAAGATCCCGAGTAACGGATGTCCTTTAAGTCCTGGCTATTAAATGTGATATTAACGTTGTATCTTCTTTCCAATACCTTAGCCATTTCAGCGAATGAGATATCCTCAAAAACTAAATGATCATCTTTCCAGCCTTCATATATGTATGTCTGTGATGAATCGATCTGCATGATCTGCACATCATTAAGTTTATTATATGTGGCATCACTTATTTGATCGGGTTTGTTCTCGTTTTTTAACTGGCCGTTGATCTTAAGTAGCTGATGTTTCTTTACATATATCCTGTTACCTTCACCAGTTGTGCCGGCATTATCTTCAACAGCAATTTCTCCCTGTAAAACTACCGCTTCCAGGTTTTTATCTCCCGGATAGGCTTTTATATTAAAACGGGTACCAATATCTCTGATGATATAATTTTTAGCTTTAATGATGAATGGCAAGTTTTTAATACGGTGGCCAATATCAAAAAGCGCTTCGCCTTTTAGGTTAACATTTCTGTTGGTGATGCCAAAGCCGCTGTCGTATTCCATTACAGAACCCGCATTCAGCCATACCTGCGTGCCGTCTTTTAATATAAACTTTTTAATAACTCCTTTACCTGCAGCAATGGTGTTTCGCTGTGAAACAAGTTGTCTTGGATATAAAATGATAGCGGCAGAGGCGATAATGATTAATGACGCCGCAATGTAAAGCCATGTTTTAGAATAAGTCTTTTTGTTGAAAAGCCTGTTGTTCAATTTATCAAAAGCGGCATCTTCATCAACAATGTTCTCATTGGTATACAACATATTCTGCCATGCTTCATACATCTCAATAAAATACAATTCGTTTTCGGGGTGAAGGGCAAGCCACTCCTTAACTTCCTGTATCTCTTTATCTGAAGCCTGGTTGGTAATGTACCTTGTTAATAACAGATTAATGTCGTCTTTACTCATGTGTATATATTAAAGACAACTGAAAGCGGGGTTTCCCTCAAACTTTTTTAAATATTTGTTATAGCATTGAGGCCTTTATAAATTTATAATGAGATCTATGTTAATTATGCAATTATCAAGATTATAATTATCTTGTTTTCAAATTCATTTCCTTTAGAGAAATTCAGACTTGATGCCTGCCGAAAAAGATCTGTTTGTAAATAAACTTACTGCTTATGATAAAGCGGCATTTGAGTCTTTATTTAAAATTTACTACCGTAAACTGATTTTATTTGCCAACCGTTTTGTAAACGACCTGGACGTTTCAGAGGAAATTGTTTGTGATGTTTTTGCTGTTTTATGGGAAAAAGGACACGAAATAAATTTTACCGGAACACTAAGCAGTTATCTTTTTAAAGCGGTGCAAAATCGTTGCCTAAACCATTTAAAGCATAAGAAAATTGAGAATCTGTATGTAAGTTACCTGGAAAGGAATCATCTGCTTAATGAGATCATAGAAACTACAGAAAGCCGCTATTTTGAAAAAGAGATGAGCCGCCAGATTACAACTGCGCTTGATGCTTTGCCCGAAAAATGCCGAGAAATATTTGTGATGAGCCGTTTCGGAAATAAGAAGTATAAAGAAATTGCTGAAGAACTTAACCTTTCACCGAAAACGGTTGAGCGGCAGATCAGCATTGCCCTCGACAAAATGCGTAAGCTTTTGAAACACCTGAGCATTATTTTGTTTTAGCTTACATCGCACTAAAAAGCAAGATGGCCGGAAGATATTATCCTCCGGCCATCTTGGGTAACTTCTGAACTAATAAGATTTTTAATAACCCGGATTTTGAGTTAGGTTACTATTTGCATCAATTGCTGATTGCGGAATAGGAAGTATTCTGCGGAAATCAGTCAATGAAACTGTTGGATATGAAACATAACCGTACGCTTGTTTAGGGCGGTTGATCACCATGTTTAAACGGGTAAAATCAAAGAAACGTAATCCTTCAAACGCCAGTTCTTTTCTTCGCTCATTCAAAATATCGGTAATAAGCTGTGCACCGGTAGAGGTGTAACCGGCAAATGACGGATCACGAAGCTTAGCCAACTGGTTTAAATAAGTGAGCGCCTTTGCCTGGTCGTTTGTACGGGCAGCAGCTTCAGCCAGCGTCAGAATAACCTCGGCATAGCGGATGATTTTTGTTTCGTCTTTATCTGTATTTGAATAGTTCGGAAACTTATTGATAATCCATGCCTGCTGACCGCCTCTTGTACCGTTTACAATCAGGGTTCTCCTTAAGTCTGTGGCAGTATAAGCTTTATATAGATCGTCAGTTGCCTGAATATCGCCGTAGCCAGCCTGAGAAAAAATGGCATCTAAGCCGGTGTTACCTAAGTTGCTTGATGCATTTTGGTTTAATTCAAAAATTGTTTCCAGCTTGCCGGTTTGTGCAGCCGGGTTAGACCAATAACCTGAAAACGTAGTTGCATTTTGAGCAAGGCTATATCCTCCTTTATCAACAACAAGCTGTGCTGCGGTAAGGGCATTCGTATAGTCGCCTTTATATAAATAAGCCCTTGCCTCGATAGCTTTGGTAGCATACTTTGCAATATAATCAGAATTGGTTGCATGGAAAGATGTTCCCGCTTCAGGCATAAGTGTATAGGCACTATCCAGATCACTGATAATCTGATTGTATACAGCAGTAACAGTAGCTCTCGGCAGTTTAATGTCGAAACCGGTTGCGTATGACGGTTGGGTAATAACAGGAACAGCGCTGGCATTGGGGTTTACCGTATATGGTGCGCCAAACCAGTTAACCAATTCCAGGTAGATTAAACCCCTTGATGCATAAGCTTCGCCTATCAATTGATTATTGTCACTTGTAGCCGGAAGCTTCTTGCCTTCATAAATAATCCGGTTTGCCTGTAATATGGAATAATAGGCCCTTGAGTAGATGTTAGCTGGTTCGGCAGTTGTGGGTATGAACTGATAGTTATTTTCCAGTAAGTAACGTCCCGAGTTTGAAACGTTAACATAGGTATTATCAGCAAGAAGATCGCCCAATACTGGTATATCACGTCCGAAAAGCGTTGTGGCTTTCATTACGTTATACATACCATTAACAGCATCGGCCAGGTCATTAGTGGTTTTTATGGACTCTGTTACAGTTACAGATGTACTGGGTTCTTCGTCAAGGAAACTTTTTTTGCAAGCTGTCATTACAGTTGCCAAACCCAAAAGTATATAGGTGATTTTATTAAATTTCATTTTGTTCTTAATTAAAAGCCAACATTTAAACCGATTGTAATCGTTCTGATTTGTGGAATATCTTCGGTATTGAATCCGTTGATAGGCACTTCGGGATCAAACGGTAAGCGTTTATCATAAGTTTTTGTCCATAAGTTTGTACCCCGCGCATATAAGTACAATTTGCTGATCCCTGCATTTTTAATAAAAGCAAGATCCTTGAAATCATATCCTAATGAAACGTTCTTCAGGCGGATATAATCGCCGTAGTACAAGAAGCGTGATGAAAAACTTGATGAGCTTGATGAAGAACCACCACCATAAACATTTTTCGGAACATCGGTAACCTGTCCAGGTGTTGTCCATCGGTTTAGCCAGGTATACTGGTATTTATTGGCACCTGTAATATACGTACCATCATTAAGATAGTAAGACCAGCTGTCACTGATACGGTTACCAAAATTGCCGTAAAAATCAACTGTTAAATTGATGCCTTTATAGGTAAAGCTATTGCTGAAGCCACTGGTAATTTTAGGGTCTGCGTGGCCATAAGGTACACGTGCTGCGGCGCTGTAATTAGTAGTGGTTTTTGTACGGTCTGCATCAGCGTACCATAGCGCGTTACCATTAGCAGGATCTACACCAGCATAAATGCGGGTATAATAGGTGTAATAGGAATAATTGTTTGCTAACCAGAAACTGCCATTAGCCTGGTTGTTTTGAGCCAGCTTGGTCATGCGATTAGCATTATAAGCAGCGTTCAGGTTAACGTTCCATACAAAATCTTTAGTCTTAAAGGGTACGCCTTTAAGCGCAAATTCCCAACCTTTATTTTGCAAAGCACCGACGTTTTGGGCTTGGCCGCTTTGGGTACCACTGAAGCCGGTTTCCCAAGGTACGTTCACGATCTGGATAAGGCCGTCAACATCATTTTTGTAGTAATCAACGTTGAATACTAAACGGTCATTCAAAAAGCCGAAATCTATACCAATGTCCAACTTTTTGGAAGACTCCCAGGTTAAGTTACGGTTACCTACCGTATTATAAGCCTGTCCGTTAGCTAAATTGTAGTTAAAGCCATATCCTGCTGTTGGGCGCCACTGGTAGTTGCCCAGTACATTAGCGTTACCTGTGGTACCGTATGATGACCTGATTTTTGCTGTTGTGAGTATGTGTTGTTTCTGGAAAAAGCTTTCTCCGTCAATATTCCAGGCACCACCAACAGAGTAAAAGTTACCATACTGGTTATTGGTTCCAAACCTCGAACCACCGTCACGCCGGTATGATCCGCTTAATGAATATCGGTTTTGATAATTGATACCTACTCTTGAATAAATGGCATCAAAAGTATAATTAGACATGTTTTGAGAAGCAGTGGTTGGGGTTGCGGCGTTTGCAACAGCTGTTAAAGTGGGCTGGGTAAGCGGATAGCCTGTTGCGTAAGCAGTATTAAAATAGCTGGTTGATCTTTGAGCTTCGTAACCTACCGTTGCATCAGCATAAAAATCCTGTATTCCGGGTACATTATAACGATAGTCTAACTGATTGCGCACCAGCCAGTTAAAGTACCTTCCATACTGGCTGGTTCCGGAGCCGCTTAAGCTACGGGCATCACCCATCTGTGCATTTAAAAAACTGGTTTCTTCGTTGGTCTGGTAATCAATACTTGCGTAACCTGTATATTTTAACTGATCCCAGATGTTCCAATGAATGGTTTCTGCACCTAATAACCTTAAATTGTTAATTCCCCTTTGATCATGCTCGGCAATGTAAAGCGGGTTAGAGTTTGAAGAAGTTGGGAAATTACCATTTCCGGTTACAGAAGAGTTGATGCTTCCGTCAGCATTATAACCCAGTTGAAATGGTCTTAAAAAATAGGCAGATGCAAGTGGGCTGCTGTAATAAGCACTGCCTTGCAATGGCGCATTTTGCTTAATGCTGGATATATTTAAGTTAGTAGAAACAGAAAAACGGCTATTAATAGTATGATCTACATTAAGTGTACCTGATACCCTGTTCATATAAGATTTTAATACAGTAGCATCTTGCTTAAAATAGCCAACAGATGAGAATATTCTTGTTTTTTCGTTACCACCACTTAGTGAAACGTTGTATTGTTGCTGGCTTCCTCTTTTGGTCACTAAATCATACCAGTTATTGCCCTGGCTGTTTAGTGCATAAGTGTTATCTAAAGTAGCAATTTGCGCATCGGTATAACCAGCGTTTGAAAAAGCTTCATTAAACATGGAGCGGTATTGATCTGGTGTTAAGGGCTTTCCTGCGTCAGGCAGCGATAAGTTTGAACTTACACCGGTTTCTGCGTCAAAACGAACAACGGTTTTACCCGATTTTCCTCTTTTAGTGTTAATCACAATTACACCGTTTGATCCACGCGAACCATATATAGCGGTTGCTGCAGCATCCTTCAAAACAGTAATGTTTTCTATATCATTATTATTAATACCAGCTAAAGGGCTTAGTGTTGCACCGCCTCTTTGCGTAAGGTCGCTGCCACCATTGACGATCATACCGTCAATGACGTATAGCGGCTGTGCAGCAGCCAGACTACTGATGGAGTTTATACCACGAATACGTACCTGATTAAGCGCACCAGGCTGGCCGCTGTTGATCTGGACGTTAACGCCTGGTATCTGGCCTTGTAACGCTTGTTGGAAGGTAGAAAACGGCTTGTTCTCATTTGCAGCACCTGAAGCTACGCTCGCTGCACCAGTATATGATTTTTTAGATTGGGAGCCATACGCATCTTTAATTACAATTTCTGAAAGCATGCGCGTATCTGACTTCATTTTTACTGAGGGGAATGCACCTGAAGGTATAGTTACTTGCTGCGGTGCAAAACCAACCGAGGTAAAAACCAGGATTTTTCCGGTTGCTGCATTAATGGTAAAGGAACCATCACCCGATGTAAGTACGCCTTGTTTAGTTCCCTGTATCACAACAGATACTCCTGGGATTGGTAAGCCATCATCAGCGCTGATAACAATTCCGGAAATTTTACGGCTTTGGGCTATTGCATATTGAATAGCAAAGAGATTGAATGCAAAAAGGATAAGTAAAATCTTTTTCATTTGCCAATAGTTTAATTAAGTAAAATAAATCATGGCAAATTAGTAATAAAATCAGCTTTTTAATGAAAAATTCATCTTAATAACAGGTTTTTTCGGATTATTTCGATGTAGGATAATTTTATATCAAAAAATATATCACATTAACTAAAATTCACATGATTTATCTAAAATAAATTATATAGAACAATCATAATCTTTAAATATTCCTGAAATAAAATGGTAAAAAATGAAAAATGATTCCAAGTAATGATATATTCTGGTAATAAAGCATTAATGATGAAGGAAAACGCCAGTAGTGGAAATGTTATTAAGTAACAAGGATTACTTTTTTGCATTTTCCGTTTATAAGCACTTGCTTTTATGATCAATTATATAACAACGGTTTTGTATCTGAACAGTTACAAACAACAACCGTTAAACCGTTGTATATTTGTTTGTCAACATTAACAAACGCCCGAATTGTGAAAAGACAAAGAAATACAATACAACAATGTACAATTATGACAATTGTACTTGTGTATTTTTTTGTTGCGTTAACGCACATTGCTTACCTGCCTAACTTACATAAAGTACTGTTCTCAACTTCTGTTGGTAGCGAGTTTATCCATAAGAATCACAGCACTACAAACGGAAATTCTATACATCATGGCGGTCTCCGTTCTACATTCGAGAATAAGCGAAAAGTAATTGTTCCCAAATTAGAAGCTTGTGTGTTGTTTCTTTCACTTGTTTTTAGCTGTCTTTACCTGCTTAAACCTGTTGCAACGTCAACAAGGCGGTTAAGACCAGTTTATATCATTACTCCTCATGCGTACCTTACGTTACGCACACTCAGAATTTGATCTTCGTATTAGCTTAATTACATTGAATAGGGATGCTTTTTTGCGGCAGCCGTATTCGACTATGACTTTCCACGCCATTTTTTGGTACATGTAATTTATTTCAGGGTTTGATACCGGCTTATCACCGTCAATTTCTGATGGTAGGGTAAGTATGTATACACCCTCTATAATTCAAGCTTATATCCTTAACAAATGAAAAATAAGTTTTTCAAGTTAAGCGGTTTGCATGCGTTTCTTGTAACTGCTTTAACATGCTGCTTATGCTTAACTGCCACCGCGCAGAAAAAAAAGTCCAGCAGTTTTGTGCCTCCTAAAGACCCTATGCCGGATACTTCTAAATTAGGATTCCCTATTTTACCCGTTCCTGACTCGACTAAAAATCCCGGACCGTTCTTAACGCTGAGGCAGTGTATAGATTATGCACTTACCCATCAACCCGGGCTTAACAAAGCACTGATCAATACAGATATTGCTAAAACCAATAACTCGATCAATTTGTCGGCTTGGCTGCCACAGGTAAATACCAATGGTAATTTTATCCATTACCTGCAACAGTCAAGCGGCAATATATCCACTGGCATTGGCACCAATGCCGGATCAACCACCGGTAGCGGTAATGCCGGGAACACGGGTAATGTGCGTACGAGCTACGTCAATACGTTTATCCCCGAACTTGCAGTTTCACAGGCTATTGTAAGCCCTAATCTGATCTATGCTGCCAAAACAGCCCCACTACTGGTTAAACAAGCCAACCAGGTTACCGACAGTACAAAGATTTACGTTGTATCGGCAGTGAGCAAATCATTTTATAATGTATTGCTTACCCTTGAGCAAATTAACGTACTGAAAGAGGATACCGCACGCCTTGGCCGCACATTACGTGATACTTATCATCAGTATAAAGGCGGTATAGTTGATGAAACGGATTACCTGCAAGCCGGTATTTCTCTGAACAACTCTGTTGCGCAGCTTAAACAGGCTAACGAAAACATTATACCGCAATATGCCGCATTAAAACAATTAATGGGTTATGAATCCGAAAAGCAGTTTAATGTAAGTATTGATACAACTCAAATGATGAATGATATCCGTATCGATACTACCCGCAGGTTGGCCTATGAAAAACGCATTGAATATCAACAGCTACAAACGCAGAAGGACCTGCAAAGTAAGCTTACCGGTTATTACAAATACTCGTATCTGCCAACGTTATCCGGCTTTTTTAATTACAGCCTTCAATATGGCAACAATACGCTTTCAAACCTGCTATCCAGATCCAACCCAAGCTCGCTGGTAGGCCTGTCTGTCAGCATACCGATATTTACAGGTTTTGCCCGTTTGCACAACCTACATAAAGCCAAACTGCAGCAAGAACTGATTAACTGGAACGAGACTGACCTGAAGCTGCAAATCTATAAAGAGTACACTACGGCACTGGCAAATTATAAAAGTAACCTATACAGTTTCCGGGTACAGCAAAAGAATGTCGCTATGGCCCGGCGGGTATACTTTGTAGTAAACCTGCAATATAAGCAGGGTGTTGTGGCTTATCTAAATGTCATAACTGCCGAATCAAACCTAATTACCGCAGAAATCAATTACACTAACTCCTTATTCCAATTGCTATCGAGCAAGATAGATCTTGAGAAAGCGATGGGAGAAATCACCTATTAACGATTAAAACTATTACGATGAATAAGCAATCATTGATCCCCGTTTTTATAGCTGTTCTTATTTTAAGTGCATGCCACAAAAAAGAGAAGCCTGCTAACCAGGATATACCGGTTAATATTATAAAGGTAAACGCACGTAAAGTATTGTATTATGATAACTATCCCTCAACTACTGCCGCACTTAGCCAGGTTAATCTTTTGCCGCAAGTTCAGGGAGCCATTACCGGTATATATTTTAAAGAAGGCACCCATGTAAAGAAAGGGCAAAAACTTTTTGAAATTGATAAGCGCATCTATCAGGATAATTACGATGCCGCTATTGCCAACTATAAAGTATCACAAGGAACCCTTGCCCAAGCTAAACAAGATGCAGACCGCTATGATTATCTGAATAAGTACAATGCGGTTGCAAAGCAGTTGTATGACCATGCCGTAATTACGCTGCAAAATGCACAGGCGCAGGTAAAGGCTGCTGAACAAACTGTAAAATCAGCACGAACTAACTTAAATTATGCGACTGTTTATGCGCCTTTTGATGGCACCATAGGCTTCAGTCAGGTTAAACTGGGGGACGTTGTTAACACAGGCTCTACCATACTAACTACCATTTCTACAGATAATCCTATGGCTGTTGATTTTGTGATCAATGAAAAACAGCTTCCAAAATTTGAGCGCCTTGCGCAACAGAAGCATCAGCCGGTAGATTCGCTTTTTACCATTCTGCTGCCTGATAATACAGTTTATCCATATACCGGAAAAATGTCTGTGATAGACCGGGCTGTAAATGCACAAACAGGGTCGGTTACTATCAGGCTGGTTTTCCCTAACAGCAATGGTCTATTAAGGGTAGGCATGAGCTGTGTGGTACGCGTACATAACCAGGAAGCCGGTCCGCAGCTGTTGGTGCCGGGTAAAGCCGTAGTTGAGCAAATGGGCGAATACTTTGTGTACACCGCCAAAGATAGCCTGATGAATAATCCAAAGGCTGGCGCCGACTCAGCTAAATACAAGATCAAAAAACTGGTTGCCGAGCAGAAAAAAGTTCAGGTAGGCGAAACCATCGGCCCTAACACCATCATCACAAGTGGTATTAGCGATGGTGAACGTTTGATCGTAGATGGCGTGCAACTACTTCATGACGGATCGCCGATTACTACGGCAAACAAGATGGCTCCTTCCGCAGGTGGTAGAGGTGGCCGATAGTAACGTCGTAGTCAGAACTTTTAATCTTTTACACAAAGACACTTATGATTGCAAATACCTTTATCAAACGGCCGGTAACAGCAATAGTCATATCTATTGTATTGGTGATTACCGGTACGGTAAGCATATTGGTTTTACCTATAGATCAATATCCTGATATCACACCGCCTATTGTGCAGGTGAATGGGCAGTTTACGGGAGCCGATGCCCAAACTGTTGAACAAACTGTTGCTACGCCTATAGAAGAGCAGGTAAACGGAACCCCTGGCATGGAATACATGCAAAGTAATAGTACAAATAACGGCCAGATGAGCCTGAACGTTACCTTTAAACCAGGAACGGATATAGACGTTGCTGCGCTGGATGTACAAAACAGGGTAAGTATTGCTACGCCGCTATTACCCGCTGTAGTAAGCCGACTTGGCCTTACCGTACGTGCGGTTAATCCGAGCATGCTGATGATGGTCGCCATATATGCTCCAAAGGGAAGCCACAACATCACTTTTTTAGATAACTACACCAATATATTTGTTCAGGATGCACTATTGCGTGTGCCCGGGGTTGGCAGTATTAACCGTTTTACGGATGATTTCAGCATGCGCATATGGATGGATCCTGATAAGATGGCATCCTACAGCCTTACTCCATCTGATGTGATTGCCGCCTTAAACGCACAAAATGTGCAGGTAGCCGCAGGTACAGCCGGCGTGCCGCCACAGGCATCCACACAAACATACGAGCTGGGTATTCTGGTAAACGGGCGTTTAAGCAAAGTATCGGAGTTTGAAAACGTAATTGTTAAAACTATCCCCGGTACAGGGCAACTGGTAAGGTTAAAAGATGTGGCCAGGGTTGAGTTGGGTAAATTTACATTTTCAAGCAACTCTTTTGTCGATGGTCGCAGGGCATCTTACCTGCAAATTTACCAGGCACCGGGTAGCAATGCACTTGAAACAGCAAATGGCATTTATGCCGCACTGGCAAAACTGAAGCAAAACTTTCCGCCCGATGTGCAGTACAGCGTTCCTTTTGAATCTGTTACGGTGGTTAAAGTCTCCATGGAAGATGTAGTAGGCACACTATTAAAAACACTGGCCCTGGTTGCTGTGGTGGTGTTTGTGTTTCTGCAAAACTGGCGTTCTACATTAATACCGGTGCTGGCTATTCCGGTATCTATATTCGGTACGTTCTGCTTTTTTATACCGCTGGGTTTTACCATCAATACATTAACCATGTTCGGCTTTGTGCTGGCTATTGGTATTGTGGTGGATGATGCCATTATTGTGGTAGAGGCCGTGCAGCACTATATCGATCATGACGGAATGTCGCCCAAAGAGGCTACATACACCGCCATGAAGGATATATCGGCACCGGTTATTGCCATTGCGCTGATACTGGCGGCGGTGTTTGTACCTGTCGGCTTTATCCCGGGCATTGTGGGTAGCTTATACCAGCAGTTTGCCATTACCATTGCCATCTCGGTTATCATCTCTGCTTTTATCGCCCTATCGCTTACACCTGCCTTATGTACCTTGTTGCTTAAACCTTCGCCATCAAAAAAAGAGGCTAAGGGGCTTGATAAGTTGTTCCTGCGATTTAATGAATGGTTTGACCGAATTACCGAACGCTATACCGAAGGCGTAAAAAAATGTATTAAAGCTTCGCGGTTAATCATCATCCTGCTGGTTTGTATTTGTGCGGGTACTTACTTTCTTTTCCAGCAGAAGCCATCTGGCTTTATCCCTTCAGAGGATGACGGAAACCTGTATGTGACCTTTCAGCTACCGGCAGCATCATCCACAGCCAGATCTGTTGAAGTAATGTCTAAACTGATGAAGGTAGTAGGCTCAACCCCGGGTGTGGCGCATTATGCGGCCTTGTCTGGTTTAAACGTGGTGACCAATGCCAGCAACTCCAATAACGGCACCATTTATTGCCAGCTGGAGCCCTGGGACAAACGTGGGAAAAGCAGCGAACAAGTACCCGGCATCATCAGTGTATTACAAAAGCGTATTGCTGACGCAGGCGTAAAGGATGCCAATGTGGAGGTCATACAACCATCTCCATTGCCAGGGATTGGTACTACGGTAGGCTTTAGTATGCAGATAGAGCAGCGCAGCACTACCGATAACCCGCAGGCTTTTCAGAAAGTGGTCGATAATTTTGTGGCACAGGCCAATAAAAATCCGGTCATTTCCAAAGCGTTTACATTCTATACATCGCACACGCCTAACTATAGCCTTAACGTTGACCGTGAAAAGTGCGAGAAACTTGGCGTAAATGTGTCTGATGTGTTTACTACCATACAGGCTTACATGGGTAGCCTCTACGTAAACGACTTTACCACTTACAACCGCACTTTCCACGTTGTAGTTCAGGCAGATACGGCCTATCGCAAGCTGGTATCTAACGTCGATAAATATTATGTACGCAACCAGGCGGGTACGATGGTGCCTTTGGGAACGCTGATTAGTTATAAACCGGTCGACGCGCCGCCGCTGATCTCGCACTTTAATATTTTCAGAACTGCGGAAGTTGATGGCTCAGCTGCTCCGGGTTACAGCAGCACAGATGCACTTAAAGCGATGCAACAGCTTGCCAAGCAGGTTTTACCTCAAGGTTATGAATACGAGTTTTCGGGACTAAGTTATGAAGAGGTTAAGGCCGGCTCCACAACGATCTATATCTTCATCTTCTCTATTACGTTCGTGTTCCTGTTCCTGGCGGCTTTATATGAAAGCTGGTCGGTTCCGTTCTCTGTATTACTTGCCGTTCCGGTTGGCGCCATGGGGGCTATCGTTGCCTTATTTTTAGTGCCAGATCTCACTAACAACGTTTATGCGCAGATCGGTTTAATTACACTGATAGGCCTTGCCGCAAAAAACGCCATCCTGATTGTGGAGTTTGCCAAGGTAAGGGTTGACCAGGGCGAAGACCTGCTCGAATCCACCCTGGAAGCTGTCCGGCTCCGCTTGCGCCCGATTATCATGACTTCGCTTGCTTTCATCTTAGGCGTATTGCCATTGGTACTGGCAACCGGAGCGGGTGCAGTAGCCCGCCGCACTATCGGTTATACCGTGTTAGGGGGCATGCTGGCTGCATCTACCTTAGCCATATTTATTGTGCCTGTGCTTTTTGTGGTCATCACCCGCCTTTCTTATGGTAAAGAAAAACTGGCGTATTTAAGGGCACATCAGGCTGATTTGAAAGAAAAAGCCAAAAAGGTAGAAGCGCAGAACATTGACCCGGAACTGGAGTATGAAATTGAAAAATCAAGGCAGTTACATCAAGACCATCAAGCATGATAGCGAATACATTCATCAAAAGACCGGTCACCGCAATTGTGATATCCCTGGTTTTGGTAATCTCGGGTATCATCAGCCTTTTTAACCTTGCCGTTGACCAATACCCTAATATATCACCGCCAAGTGTATCTGTAAATGGCTCATATACAGGTGCTGATGCCCAAACTGTTGAACAAACAGTGGCCACACCTATTGAAGAGCAGATTAACGGCACGCCCGGCATGGAATACATGACCAGTACCAATACCAACAGCGGGGGTATGGGTGTACGCGTCACTTTTAAAATAGGCACCAACGTGCATATTGCTGCCTTGAACGTACAAAATAGGGTAGGTATTGCCACGCCTTTACTACCATCGGCAGTGAGCAAGCTGGGGTTAACGGTGCGTGCAAGTAACCCCGATCAGTTGATGCTGGTCGCCATATACTCCCCAAAGCATACGCACAACATTACCTTTCTGGATAATTACACCAATACATTTATTGAGGATGCTATTCTGCGGGTGCCGGGTGTAGGCGATGTGAGTGCGCGTACCGATAACTTTAGTATGCGGATATGGATGAATCCTGATAAAATGGCATCCTATAGCTTAACACCTGCTGATGTAATTGCGGCCTTAAACTCTCAAAACGTTTACGTAGCAGCAGGATCAGTTGGTGCTCCGCCACAAGCTTCTACACAGGTTTTTGAGAAGGGCTTGTTGGTTCACGGCATGCTGAATAAAGCTAAAGACTATGAAAAGATTGTCGTTAAAACCATTCCCGGCACTGGGCAACTGATACATCTAAAGGATGTAGCCCGGGTTGAACTGGGTAAGTTTACGTTTTCAAGCAATGCCTTTGTGGATGGTAACCGTGCTTCAACCATACAAATTTACCAGGCACCTGGCAGTAATGCCTTACAAACAGCAGAGAACGTGTATGCTGCTCTTGCTAAACTCAAAAAGTCATTCCCTAAGGATGTTGATTATGTGGTGCCATTTGAGTCGGTTACCATCATCAAAGTTTCAATGAATGAGGTGGTTGGCACCTTATTAAAAGCATTGGGGCTGGTGGCTATTGTAGTATTCCTGTTTTTGCAGAACTGGCGTTCTACTATCATTCCTATTTTAGCTATCCCGGTTTCTATACTGGCAACATTCTGCTTCTTTATTCCGCTGGGCTTTACGATTAATACATTAACCATGTTTGGTTTTGTGCTGGCGATAGGTATTGTGGTGGACGATGCCATTATCGTAGTTGAAGCCGTTCAGCACTATATCGATGAGCACCAGATGTCTCCAAAAGAGGCTACTTACCATGCCATGAAAGAAATATCGGCTCCGGTTATCGCCATAGCACTTATCCTGGCATCGGTATTTGTTCCGGTTGGGTTTATACCGGGCATTGTAGGGCGTTTGTACCAGCAATTTGCTATTACTATTGCCATATCAGTTATTCTATCAGCATTTATTGCCTTATCGTTAACCCCTGCACTCTGTACATTATTATTAAAGCCCAGCAAGCCTGCCAGTGAACGTACAGGTTTGCTCGACAGGTTCTTCGATGGCTTTAACCGTGTATTTGAGAAAATTACTGCCCGTTACACAAACAGCGTCAGGAAGAGTATCAAAGCCACACGGTTTGTGGTTATCATGCTGGTTTGTATCTGTGCAGCTACGTGGTTCCTATTCAAAGTAAAGCCTTCAGGCTTTGTACCATCAGAAGATGGCGGGCGTTTGTACCTCACTTACCAGTTACCCGAAGCATCGGCCACCATACAATCTGTAAACGTGATGCAAAAGCTGATGAAAATTGTTGCCTCAACGCCTGGTATACTCCATTATACGGCAATATCGGGTTTCAATATTCTTAATGGCGGCGCTAATTCAAACAATGGTTCCATGTTTTGCATGCTTACCCCCTGGGATGACCGTACTACTCCCGATACACGGATTCAAGGCTTAATGAATGTATTACGCAAAAAAATAGCTAAGGCGGGTATTAAAAATGCAAACGTGGTGATCGTGCAGCCGCCACCTATACGCGGTATAGGCCAGGCTGCCGGTTTCAGTATGCAAATAGAGCAGGGAAACTCTACTGACGATATTTATACGTTTGAAAAGGTGGTTAAACGCTTTGTAGCAGCTGCTAAAAAGAACCCTGCAACGGCGGGTGCATATAGTTATTTTTCTGCACACACGCCCAGCTATCAACTTAATGTAGACCGCGACAAATGTGAAAAGCTTGGCATTAATATCTCAGACGTTTTCACCACTGTGCAGGCCTATATGGGCAGCTCTTTCGTAAATAACTTTACTTTATACAACCGCACCTACCATGTTGTGGTACAGGCTGATACCACTTACCGTGCATTGGTAAGTAACATCAATAAATATTATGTGCGTAATTCGGCAGGGCAAATGCTGCCTTTAAGCGCTGTGGTTAGCTACAAGCCAATTGTGGCTGCTCCGCTGATCACGCATTTTAATATTTTTCGTTCTGCAGAAGTGGATGGGTCCATACCGCCGGGTTACAGCAGCGGGCAGGCCATAGAAGCGCTTAAACAACTGGCCGTTAAAAATCTGCCGCGTGGGTATACTTATGAATTTTCCGGATTAAGTTATGAAGAGATCAAAGCAGGATCTACTACGGTGTACATTTTCATGTTCTCTATCATATTCGTGTTCCTGTTCTTAGCGGCATTATATGAAAGCTGGTCGGTGCCGTTTTCTGTAATGCTGGCTGTACCAATCAGTGCGTTTGGGGCAATAGTCGCACTCATGACTTCGCCCACTATTACCAACAATGTTTACGCACAGATCGGGCTGATCACCCTCATTGGTTTATCGGCCAAAAACGCTATCCTGATTGTAGAGTTTGCGAAATTACGGGTTGATAGGGGGGAAGATCTTGTCAGATCTACCCTGGAGGCGGTAAGGTTACGTTTGAGGCCCATCATCATGACTTCGCTGGCCTTTATACTGGGTGTGTTGCCTTTGGTATTGGCTACCGGTGCCGGAGCGGAATCGCGTAATACAATAGGTATTACCGTTTTAGGTGGCATGATCGCCTCTTCATGCCTGTCCATATTTGTTGTGCCGGTGCTTTTTGTACTATTTACCAGGTTATCGTACGGTAAAAAGAAACTGGAGTACCTGAAGTCCCATCACGAAGAGCTGATGGAAAAAGCCAAAAAGATGGAGATGCAAAATATTGACCCCGAACTGGAATACGATATTGCCGAAGCAAAAGCGGAACACGATGCCAGTAAACAAAAAAGTTAACACCTATGGAAAACATTGAACTGATTTCAAATAAATTAAGGCAGATTGTTCATCTCTATAACAGAAGTCTGTCTAAGGAGCTTTCGGCCCTGCCGGTAAATCATCACTTAGAGGTGTTGCTGGTGTTAACGCAGCAGAAAGAACCCATTATGCAAAACAAACTTGCTGCGATTTTACAGATTGATAAATCGAGAATGACTAACATCATTTTTGAGTTAGAAGAACAGAACCTTGTAGAAGTAAAGAGAAATCCTGAAGACAGGCGCCAGCA
The DNA here is from genome assembly GCF_028736115.1 of Mucilaginibacter sp. KACC 22063. Lineage (NCBI taxonomy): Bacteria > Pseudomonadati > Bacteroidota > Sphingobacteriia > Sphingobacteriales > Sphingobacteriaceae > Mucilaginibacter > Mucilaginibacter florum. The sequence continues at coordinate 2,307,399 of NZ_CP117877.1, forward strand.
TTATGTGACACTTTTACCTGATGCCTGGAAATATATTCCGGACATTGCGAAGAAAGTACAGCAGGTTAACGAACTTGTAAAAACAGGAATTAATGAAGAAAAGCTGGATACTTTTTTTGAAGTATCTGAACTGATCAGGCAAAATCTGGTCAGAATCGAAACAAAGAATTTAAAAAATCATTAAAAAGCTCTGTACAGATAAGCTGTCTATAGCGTGTATTACTTTTATAACTTAAAAACATCGTTCCTTTAATCCTTGATTAAAGGAACGATGTTCATAGTATGTATATACCATGGAATAAACTTACTATAATTTGAACCGGTAGCCTAGTTTTGCAGACATTACATCCGGCATATTACCATGGCTATATTTATCATACCTGATACCCATGTCAAGGCCATTTTTCAAGGTAAAGCCCACCGAAGGCGCATAAACGAAATTGATTCTGCCGTTAGTGCCAAATGCAACCCCTGCTTCTCCGCTTACATAGAAGTGGTCGCCGGCGTATAGCCTTAAGCCCGCTTTTACAGGAATGGTACCTTTTCTTTCACCTGTGAAATCGGCAACCGGCTCGCCAGATTGGAGAATAGTATAGCCAATGTATCCTTTAGAGTAATAAGTATATCCGGAGCTCACGAAGACCTCTAAATTGTTTGTTAAATTTCTGTTCAGGCTAACTTCACCACCTATTACAAAATCCTCAAAGGCACTGGTAGTTAAACCCGGTGTGAGTGCTACACCTAAATGCCAGCCCGAATTAAGGCTGCTTCTTTGATGTACAGCCAGTTTCCGGCCGTTAAGGCCATAAGCTAAACGTAAGGCAATGTCTTTAGTTGCCGGGCTTTTGGTATAATCTTCATATTTGAGGCTCAGATCCAATCCATTGTGGAGGGCAATACCAACAGAAGGCGACCATAAAAACGACGTTCCCCATTGTTCGAATGCTATACCTGCACCAGCCTCGCCACCTACATACACCTGCGGTGCTACGAAATATTTGAGGCCTGCCTTTACCGGTATCACATTATAAGGGCTGCCATATTGCGAATAACCTGCAAAATGATCTTTTTCAAAGAAATGCGTAAAGCCGGCAGTTAACGTTCCGGCAATGCGGTCACTGAAGTTTTTCTGCACACGGACATCAGCACCAAGTGTGTAACGGAACGCTTTACTGGTAGCCACACCCGGATTAAGGCCAAAGCCAACGCGCCAGCTACTTTGAGAAAAACCAGAAATTGAACTGCATAAAGCGCAGATAATGATCAGAAGTTTGAATAAGAACTTAGTTTGCATATAAATATTTTAATACCAAGACGCTCTGTTAGAGATGTACCCTTACAACGTGTTGTAAATTATTTACTAAGCTTTAACCGGTAGCCCAGTCGTAATGCAAACTGCTTGTATTGGGATTGCACTCCATAATCTTCAAACTTTAGTCCGGCTTCCAGTCCGCTACGGAAGCTAAAACCGCCGGAGATGCTGTACATTAAAGCACGGTAGGGTTTAAGATATGTAACGTAGGAACCATCTGAATTTAAATAAACAGGATATTCTTCACTTGGTCCAAATGCAGCACCAAGTTCGGCCTGTATAAACAACGTTTTGGTCATACTAAGCCGGGCGCCTGCCTGAAGGGGGATTATATTAACTGGCTTCACATCCTTATCTGTAGCTATATGTGTGTATCCTGCTGATAATATCCCGGTAAGACTGGAGCCTAAATCGCGTTGTAGAGAAAGTTCGCCGCCAGACACCAATCGATACGGCTCATCCCATCCTATACCAGTTGTAGCTGCCACATTCAAGTACCATGCCTGCGAATTATCAATGGTCTTATTTGCCGGTTTGAACATGCCGTTATAAGTTATCCCGGCTTCCCAGCTTAACCAATTTCTGGTTTGTGTTGTTCCGATGGGTAATGTTGCCGAATATTCAGGGGCATGAGTTACATTTTCATATCCTGGTACATGCCAGTTATGATTATATTTATAATAGTTATAAGTGGGGCCGCCCACCAAGCTCAGGTGAGGTGTAAGCTGTATGTTAAGCAACAGTTTCGCTTGTCCCCATTGATTATCCCACTGTGTATTATTAGCTAAATGATAGTTTGCCTCGGCTGATAAGTATACTTTGTCGCTGAATATGAAATCGTGTCCTATCCCCAGGCCTAATGCATAAAACTTTTTGTTGGGTAACAGATTAACGCTGGTCAGCAGGGTGCTGTAAAAAGCATGTGTCCCTGTTTTAAGGGCAATATTTGCGTTGGCTAAATCATTAACGAAATAAGAAACTTTATAAAAACCGTTACGTGTGATATTAAGGATCCCTATACTGGCTCCATCAGACGTATCGGCAACGTTTACCAAGCCTATCTGCAGGCCTTTCAGATGCCGGGTTTCATTGTGCAGCGCACTCATTTGCAAGCCTGATACCTGCGCTTCGGTTTTATTTGTAAACAGCGACAGTTGAACACCCCTAAGGGTATCCAGTACCAGGTTATGGGCTCCGGATAGTTGTAAGCCCGTCATGTTACCACCAACAAGGTTAAATATGCCTGCCAATTGCAGGTATCTCGAATCTTGTTTATTAATGTTAAACAGCCCACCGACTTCAAGCCCGTTTACACCTGCAGTATAACCACCCGCCAGGTTGAGTGAAAATTTATTCACTACCTGCGGACTGAACATACCATGCGTGCTTAGTCCCGGGGTTAAAGAAACCTGAAAGGGGCGTTTGGCAAAGAAATCCGGAATGTTTAAACTTTGTATCTTTTGCCGGGCAGAGATAAACAGGCTTCCTAAGCCGGTCCGTTCAATGCCATTAGCCCGGTTGTGGACATTCATATAGTCCTTCGCATTGTTTCTGCTATTGACCGATACAGTTTGCAAAAAGTTGATGGCGGTATCTTTGTAGTGCAGTTTACTTACGGTAATTCGAATAGTACCCGTATTACTGTTTTTAAGTTTCAGGCGGAAATAGCCGTGCTCATCAGTAAGCGTAGAAGCCAGTTGCTGCTTTTCGTAAACACTGGCGTTCATCAGCCTTTCACCGGTTCGCTCATCGGCAACCAGTCCGCTAACCGAATATGAGCTGTTTTCGTCTGTAATATCCGTATTGATCATCGAAAACTGTCGTAGCTGTGATGTAATAATCAGATAATTCTTTCGCTCCTCATAGGCAAACCGGTTATGAAAAAGAGATGTAAGGATGTCTGATACTTTGCCGGCTACATGCAGCGCAATCACACTGTCTTTGGGGAGCAGCTTTCCCTCATAAGAGAAATAAAAGTGACCCTGACGGCCAATTTCATTCAGCACCTCCGCAATACGCTGTCGATCGTAATTAATAGTGACCTGCTTATCTAAAAGCCCCTGGGCATTTACTCTTAAAGCTGCTAACAGAACAAATAATATGATTACTGTTGCTGACCTGAATATGTTATGATTTTTTGAGTAGCGTTTTATCATCAACAGTCCAATGGTTATTTTAAAATAATAGTACTGTCAACTTTAACTACCTTCACATTGAATGTTCTGCTAATGATATCCAGAATATCATCTAAAGATTCGTTTTTAAATGTCGTATTCAGCAATAAACCGTAAAGCTTAGGGTTTTTGATCACAATGTGACTGTCATATGCTTCATTTAAGGTATTCACCATCTGTAATAACGGCGTATCGTCTGCCACAAATTCATGGGTACGGTAGTATTGATAAAGTTGATTGGTATTGTAAGACTTAACCATGCGATCATTAACTGAAGCGATGCTTAGTTTTTCATGCGGCCTGAGCATCACAGTTTTACCGGCTTTTATTACAGCTACCATGCCGGTTTCTACAATAACTTCTACTTTGCCATTTTTATTTTTAACGTTAAAGGATGTGCCCAGTACTTGTATGCTGATTTTTCCCGCATTAATGATAAAAGGTTTATTAACCTGATGTGCCACATTAAAGAAAGCTTCGCCCTCACGAAGTTCCACTGTCCTTTGTTGGCTTTTAAATACTTCTGGATATTTAAAAACAGTGTTTTGATTTAAAGTGATGACAGACCCATCTGACAGTGTATCGACTTTCACCTCCAGACGGGCAGTGGTCAGTTGTAGCTGCGATGCCGGCCGCTGTGTCCATAACCACCATCCACCACCGACTATCACAAACAGTGCGGCAGCTATCTTCAGCCATGTATATGACCACTTTAATGGCAGTATTTTGGCTGTATTTTTCTGCCGATCCAGCGTTTTTTGTTTGAACCTTTCTAAAGATGCTTTTGCATCAAATGTTTCGTTCAAGTCACTGCTGTTACTTACCTGCCAAATTAACCTGAACTGTTCCAAACGACGCTCATTGGCAGTATCTGCTTTTAACCAGGCTTCTACCTGCGCGCGCTGCCCTTCAGTAGTTTCACCAAGCAGGTAAGTAATTAATATATCGTCATCTATTTTCATGATTTAGCCGTAATGATTTTTACAAATAGTTGAGCATGAACCACATGAGTAGCGGCAGATAATCAACCAACTGTACCCTGAGTTTTTTAAGTGCCCGGCTCATCTGCGTTTCTACTGTTTTTACCGATAATCCAAGCTGATGTGCAATCTCAGCATATTTTAATTCCTCAAAACGGCTGAGCTGAAATATGGTGCGGCATTGTTCCGGAAGCCCATTAATAGCCATTTTTACCTTTTGCTCCAGTTCTTTGTATTGCAGTTTGTTAACGGTATGATCTGAGTAGCTTTTTTCCTGGTTCACGGCATTTGATTCATAAGCTTGTTTGATTTTTTGATGCTTAAAATAATTTAAGCACTCGTGATAGACTGATCTGTACAGATAAGCCTTTATGGAAGTATGGATCTGAATTCCTTCCTTTCTTTCCAAAATTTTCCAGAACACCTGATGTACCATCTCCTCAGCAATGATCTTATCAGCCACCATCGTATAAGCATATCGGTGTAAGGCGTTAAAGTACGTCAGGTAAAGGTTGTCGAAATCCGGACTATCTGCTTCCAGATTAATCATCCCGGGGTTTTGCTCATTTTGATTGGTATACAATTCTTTCGACTTATTTGAAATTCTTTAATGCTGTTTAGGTTTTAGACAACAAAGCTTTGTATTACCCTTACACCATCTGAAAAAATATTGTATCGGATTAAGAGGTCCAAAAAGAAAAGCAGGCCTGGTTACTGATACTTAATATCACAGGTTGCAAAGGTAAATGTAAAAGCACTAACCCATTAAGCTATCGATAGTTCGTAATAAACAACCATTTAGTTAAATTGAAGACTTGGTATTCATAAAAGTTGTGACCATGTAGACTGTTAACTTCCTTCCACTTATGCTTATCCAGGACAAAATCTGGTAATGGTAGCTTTTCAGTTTCGGCGGCAAGGCAGTAAAAATCTTTCCTTGTTGGATGATCCGGACTAACGCCGTTTAGGTGCCGGATCATTTTTTTTGAATTGATGAGTGCTTGCGTTAAGCCGATACAATCCTGCAAATGGATCAAATTTACCGGTGCAAGGCCATTGGGGATATCCTTTTTACCGGAAAGAAATTTTCCCGGCATACGGCCGGGGCCTATAAGTCCGCCAAATCTTAAGATGGTAACATCAAGCTGCGTCTCGGCTAAAAGCAACTCTTCAGCCGCTAATAATAACTGCGCAGATTCAGTATCAGGATGAGGGGGGCTTTGCTCATTTACAACCATGCATGGTTCGCCATAAACACTTACCGAACTGATGAAAATTATTTTTCTTATTGCCGAGGTCTTAATTTTTTTGATCAGAGCCTGTATTTCTAACAGATAATTTGCTCTGTTACCCAGGTTAACATTACAGGCGATGATAAGTGTATCACAAGTAAAGAAGTCATCAAGCCCGATAGTGCTATCAAGATTTTGAAGATCAATCAAAAATGGTTGAATCCCCTGCTGCTGTAACAATGCAAGCTTTTCATACTTAGTCACTGAACCTTTTACCAACCAGCCTTTTCGTAGCAAAGCATTTGCTAACCCTTGCCCATACCATCCGCAACCTAATATGCTGACCATTTTTTCCATAAGTACTCACCTCAAATTCTACAGACTAAAGTAACAATGTATGATCGCACCGGACGAGTGATTTCAAAAAACACTTTGTCATTTAATAGATACTTTATCAAGAGAGCTCATTGCTCCACGCTACAAAGTATGCCGAATCGTTTAATAATGCAAGCCGACTTAATCTTTCAACCCTTTGTAACCTTTAAAACTTATCTGCAAAAACGATTTGTAGTTAAGTTAAAGATGACTACCTTGCCGCCATACTTGCACGGGGTGCTTTTGCTGACGAGGTAAAGGCTGAGATAATACCCGATAAACCTGATACGGATAATACCGGCGGAGGGATGCATGGGCTAATCATACTATTACAGCAGCTTGCTGTTATTCAATAGGAAAAGCCTTGTTTCTGTCGTTGTATTTATGCGACCGGGAGCAAGGCTTTTACATTTAACACCTATTGATGATGGAAATCAGACAAAACGGCGATTTTGGTCTTATGACCCGGCAGCTAACCAACTGGCAGGGACGTAAAGAATGGTTTTTCAACCGCGAACACACAGATACTTATGAGCAATGGTACGAAGGGCGTTACAAGCGCGCCGAAGTGTGGCAAAAGAAAGTAATGGCGCAACTGCTGGGCAAGGATCCCCGCATAAAAGAATTGCTGGAATTTGGCTGCGGCACTACCCGCTTTACAAGATGGTGGCACGAAATAGGTATAGACGCAACCGGAGGAGATCTTTCTCCCTTTATGCTGGGACAGGCCGTTCACTTATTTAAAGGGGACCTGGTGAATGCCGACTCTCACTTTATGCCCTTTAAAGATCATACTTTTGATGCAGTAGCCTTTATTACCACTTTTGAATACTATCGCGATCCGGTACAGGTGATCCGCGAGGCTGCACGGGTTGGGCGGCATGGTATTGCGTTTGGCATGATGAACCGCAACTCGCCAAAAGTGCTGCGCAGGCGTGTACAGCAACTCTTCGGGAAAAATCCGTTCTATGTAACGGCAACCTTCTATACGCCGAAATTATTGATCGAAAAGATTGAAGAGGCACTGCAAGGGCGCTCTTATAGCCTGGAGTGGACTTGTACAGGTTTGCCCGAATGGTTCCCCGTTCAGCAATGGAGCGTACCGGTAGGCGATTTCTTTGGGTTGTATGTCAAATTCAGTGATTAAGTTACCGGCTATGTCAGCAACATCTGGAAAGATTTCGGGCGGCGGTTTTGACGAAGTCATACTGCCGCGGTTGGGGCACCCACGCCATAACGTAAAACGGGGAGCAGCATTTGGTGTAGATGTATCATTGATAGATATTGGCGGTGGCCAGGGATTAGCCTTAACGAGCGATCCGCTGTCATTGATTCCCACTCTGGGTTTGGCAGAATCGGCATGGCTTTCGGTACATTTAATGGCCAATGACATGGCCACTACCGGTTTTTCGCCCATGTATGCCCAGATGGTGCTCAACCTGCCTGTTAGTTTAAGTAAAGAAGACTTTACCCGTTACTGGGATTACATCCATCAGTATTGTGACGCTATTGGTGTTGCTATCACGGGCGGGCATACCGGGAGCATTGAGGAGCAAAACTCCACCATTGCTGGCGGCGGTACCATGTTACTGACGGCGCCGATTAATGATATTTTACTGAGCAGCAACGCAAGGCAGGGTGATGTGATCATTGTGACCAAGGAATGCGCACTTTCTTCAGCTGCCATACTGGCAATGAGTTTTCCGGAAACAGTGAAGAATAAACTTGGCAATGAAATCTACAACAAGGCATGTGCGTTGTTCTATGAAACCTCTTCCTTGCCAGACGCCCTTGCCGCTGCAACTACAAAGCAAGTGACGGCCATGCATGACGTAACAGAAGGCGGGGTTTTGGGTGCCGTTTATGAAATGGCTATTGCTTCCGGTTTAGGCGTGCGTGTGCAAAATGATCTTTTACCATTGGGTGATGCACAGCAGCAAATAACCGAACTGTTTGGCATCGATGCACGTTTTTGTATAGGTGCCGGGGCTATGGTGATGGCGGTGAATCCTGATGGTGTACAATCGGTATTAGCCTGCCTGGCAAAAAATAACATTAAAGCTACGGTGATCGGGGAGTTTGCAGATAAGCAAAGCGGCTACATCCTGGTTAAGGATGGCAAAGAAGAAAACATGCCTTATTTTGAACGTGATCCCTACTGGGCAGCATTTTTTAACGCCCTTAAACGCAGCTGGAAATGAGTAATAAACAGATGATAACAGGTGGTGTGTACCTGGTTATTGATCCAGGTATGGAAAGTTCATTGCTGTTATCTAAGCTGTCCGACGCATTAAAGGGAGGCTTACAGGCTGTGCAAATTTGGGATCATTGGCTTACTGGTGCTGATAAAAAACTCTTTATTCATGCTGTTGCCAAGCTTTGCAGCGTTTACAATGTGCCATTATTAATAGATAATAATTGGCAATTGATGATGGAATCACCGGAACTGGACGGTGTTCACTTTGATGGTATCCCGGAAGACTACGATCTGATTCGAAATAAAGTTGAAAAGGATTTCATAGCCGGAATTACCTGTTCGGGCGACCTGGACATCGTAAAGTGGGCTAATGAAAAACGCCTGAATTATGTATCCTTTTGTGCGATGTTTCCATCACCGTCTGCCGGTAGCTGCGATATTGTAATGCCTTCGACAGTAAGGCAGGCAAAAACCATGACTGATCTGCCTTTATTTGTATCAGGCGGCATCACGCCTGAAAACACCGCTGATCTGCGGAAACTGATCACTTTTGATGGCGTAGCTGTGATCTCTGGTATCATGACTGCGGATGACCCTTATCTAAAAGTTAAACAATACAAAAATGCCTTAACCGGCTAAATAGACTTTCAATGAAATTAACAACCATCGCTAAATTATGCTGCCCATTTGATAAGCATAACCTGCAACTGAAAACATTAGCGCACGATGTGGAACAAAATGTAATAGACGGCATATTGACCTGTACCGAGTGTAAAAGGAATTATCCGATTATTTATGGTGTGCCGATAATGGCCCCGGACGAATACCGCCAGATAGCCCTGGAACAGCTCGTCATAGATCGGTGGAAGATAGCTTATGGCATAGAGCCGTTAAAGTTACTACCCTAAAGGCCTGTAGTTAAGGTTATGGTTGCCATAAATAAAAATGCCACAAGCCGGTATGCAGATGCATACCGGCTTGTGGCAAAGCAATATTAGATAACTAAATTAATATTGATGAAAGGTGGTGATACTTTGCGGAGGTAGGGTATAGGTAAAAGCATTATTAGTTACAGCAACACCGGTTAAATTAGCCATATTTTGGGTGCTGGATGTTTGGGTAACATTCATTGATGTTAAGCCGGTAATGTTTTGAAAGTTAAATGCCTGGTTAACTGCCGTGGTGCCCATGTTAATTGCTACTACCACAATTCCGCCATTTCTGTAAGCAGTTACATATACATTTGAACTTGGATTGTAAGTTGCTGAGATATGCGACTTACCGGGCCGCACAAATTTGGCAAACTGCCCCATGGTATACCCGTTTTTAAAAATTGTACCATCGTTATTTACCAGGTTAACGTTAGTATCAGTGTCATTAACCCACCACCAGAAATAGGCACTCATCTGGCTGTTCACACAGTCGCTGATGTTTTTCGCAATATTTAAGCAGGCAGTAATATCATTTTGTCCGTTGATGTAGTATTCTGTCATCCAAACGTGTTTGCCTTTATTAAGTGCATTTTGGTGTACATACAATCCCGATCCATAAATATGGCCGCCAACAAAGGTTACCTTATTCACAGCATCGGCATCGTTTAAAACAGGATCTGAATAGTTGTCATCGAAATGGAAAGATTCCGGCATTACGATTGGCTTTCCGATGGTTGCCGAGTTATTTTTAACGAAAGTTAATATCTGTGCCGGTGTCCATGCAACCGAACCAATATCTGGCTCATTTTGAAAAGATACATAGTCAATACCTATTGTATTGGCCGCCTGATTTAAATAACTGGCGTAGTTACTGTAATATTGGGGTAGCAGGTACCCACCGGTACTTTTGCCGTTACTGGTCCATGCTACCGGTGGCGACCATTCTGATCCTAAAACTTTTAACCCGGCAGCGTGGGCAGCGGCTGCGTTCGCCGTTTCGTCTCCCCAGTTAGCACTGTTCTGGTCAACACGGACTCTTAATAATGACATGCCCAGTGTGTTGTAAAGCGCATTATTTTTCGCAGCACTCAACTTACCGCACCAGGCGCTCGAAAATCCGATGCCATCCATAGTCTGGTAAACTGTTCCTCCGTCAATAAGCGCTGTACTGTTTGTTGCGGCTACCTGTAATGATTTGTTAGCCAAAGCCGACTGTTGTGGCGTGGGTTCCTGCACCTGATTTTTAGTGCAACTTGCCAACACCATTAATGGTGCCAGTAAAGCAGATAACTTTTTTTTCATAGAAGGGGTATATTAAGTTAAACATAGTATGTCAGTACACTTGGCGGTTATACATCAATGTGTTTAAATCAACTGCACTTATTTCAGCGTGAGATCCGATCGGCAAGCTATAAACGTATAAAGCTATTTCGCGGATCAGCAAGCTAATCTGAGTACATCAAAAGGGTATGCGAAAATATCTTTAAGTATGGGGAGAGTATGCCACTATTTACCAAAAAGGTAGTACAAATGATAAATGGATACAAAAGGGTATTGCTTTAATCATAAAGCAAATTAAAGCTTATATATTAAATGTATTTCTTTTTAGTGTGTTATATTATTTTAATATTTAAGTTAAAACATATGCTAGGGTGCTGCAAAAATGTTATTTATAATAAGTTAGGAGTTAGTTTTTCCCTTTTCACTCACATGATTTGCCATCTCACTTTTAAAGTTTTTGCGATACTTTTTAATGTATTCTGATGGCTTTAAGTCAAACACCTTCTTAAATTGCTCCCTGAAATATTTAATATCTTTTATACCTACTGCATAAGCTGTTTCATAAATATTTAAGTCGCTGTGTACAAAAAGTTGTGCCGCCTTTCGTAACCTGATCGATCTGATGAAGCTGTTAGCAGGTTGCCCCGAGATCATCTTAATTTTTTTATAGATTCCGGAATAGGACATGTTTAACTCCGATGCTAATGTTTGAAGGTTAAAAGCAGGGTCTGTGATATGTTCTTCAACAATCTGTATACAAGATTCCAGGAAACGTTTGTATTCGATAGAGATATTTTGGGGATTATTGTTCAGCGTAATTTCATTATAAAAATATTGCTGTAAGGTGTTCCTGCTTTTAAGAAGCCCTGTAACTCTTGCTTTCAGTATGTCTTTATCAAAAGGTTTACTAATATAATCGTCCGCACCGCCCTCAATACCTTTCAGTTTTATTTCGTTTGATGCACTTGCTGTTAAAAGAATTACCGGGACATGCGCGGTCGCCATATTCCCTTTAAGTGCAGCGCATACTTCTATACCTGTTATTCCATCCATCATCACATCACAAATAACAATGTCAGGCCAGTGTTTATTTGCTTTTTTTATTCCATCTTCGCCATTTGAGGCTTCAAGAACTTGATATTCAGATTGGAAAGTCTGGCGCAGATAATCTCTTATATCCTGGTTGTCGTCAATAATCAATAGTGTCTTCAGCTCAGAAATAGCCGGTTCGTCAGCCGTGTTTTTTATTGGCTTTTGGTTGTCAGTATTAATTTCGCTGTCGAGCAGTTCTTTTAAAAATCCTGATGTAGGGGCATGCTGATTAAGTATAAGCTGCCCATTCAGATGTGATTGCCCTTTTTGTAATGTAACGGTGAAGGTTGTTCCTTTTCCGGGCTCGCTATGATAGGTTACCATTCCCTTCTGCCGCTCTATGAAATTTTTGACCAGATATAACCCGATACCAAACCCCTGAGTATAAACGCCTGACGGTTCTGATACCTGGTAAAAACGGTCGAAAAGTTTATCACCTATGTCTGCCGAAATTCCCGGGCCGGTGTCTTCTACGGTTATAGATACGCTTTCTTCAGATTCTTCCGCCCGGATACTGATCTTGCCATGTTTAGGAGTAAACTTAATGGCATTTGAGAGCAAATTAAACACTACGATCTCTGTTTTTTCACGGTCTGCAAAGATGTTTAAACAATCTGCTGACGTGGTAAACGTAAGCTCGATATGTTTGCGCTTTGCCTCGTGTGCAAAGCATAAGTAAACATCATTACAAAGTTCAACAATGTTTACCTGGCTTATCCTAAGCTGATCTGATGCCGATTCTGCCTTTTTAAAAAGAAGCAGCTGATCTACCAGACCTAATAACCGGCGCGCATTTCTGTAAACAATATTAAGTTCAGAGGCGTTTATTTCCTTTTTGTCATTACTTAATAGCTCCTTAACAGGGTTGATAATCAATGTTAACGGAGTTCTGAACTCATGCGAAATGTTGGTAAAAAAAGCAAGTTTCCTTTCACTGAGCTCCTTTTCCTTTTCGCTTTCATAGTGTGCAATTTGTATCTCATACTTCAACTTAGCCTGGCGGTCTTTATATAAAAGATACAGATAAATCAGGCCTGCAAGTATAATTGCGTAAATAGAGTAGGCCCACCAGGTGCGGTACCAGGGTGGGGATATAATGATGGTTAGTCGCCTGGGGTTCAAGTTCCATACACCGTCATTGTTACTGGCCACTACATTAAAAATATAAGTGCCTGGGTTTAAGTTGGTATAGGTAACCCTGCGTTGGTTGTTGTTTGAGATCCATTTTTGGTCAAAACCTTCCAGTTTATACCGGTAAGCATTTTTCTCTGAATGCGTAAAATTAAGCGCGACAAATTCAATAGAAAATACATTTTGGTCGTGCGTAAGAAATGCCGTGTCAGCTACACCGATTGGCTTTTTTAACGGAGAACTGTCGCCAGGCTTTACAGACTTATTAAATACCTGAAAATCGGTAAAATATATTTTAGGGATGTTGGTATTCAGATTGATTTTTGCCGGATCGAAAATTACCATCCCCTCATTACTACCTAAATAGATCTGCCCATCTTTTGATTTGCAGATAATGGTGTGAGAAAAAACGCCATCGCCCTCGTCGAAATTAGTAACCGTTGATGTTTGAGGTGTAAACTTTGATATGCCGATAGCAGAGTTAATCCATAAATTTCCGGCATTGTCTTCAACAATATTATTAAAAACGTTACTTGCGAACCCGTTTTTACGCGAGTAGGTAATAAAAGAATCACTTTCAGGAATGTACCTGTTAAGGCCGTCGGCCGTGCATACCCAGATATTATTTTTACTGTCCTCAAATACGCAGTGAACAATGTTGTTGCTCAGGCTGCCCGGTACCTTATCGTTATAACTATAGTGGTGAAATATACCGGTTGTAGGATCAAAGCGATCTACCCCGTTACCGCTTGTACCAATCCATACATTGCCCTTTTTATCTTTTGCAAGATTGTAGACGTGGTTACTGGCAATAGAACCGGGATTCTTTTCGTCATTATAATAATGTTTAAACTGTTGTTTATTCTCGTCAAAGATTTTTAGCCCGGCATCTGTGGCAAGCCAGTATTCATGTGGTTTTACTTCCAGAACGTCCCTAAATACGTCTTCATTAAAAAAAGCACCCAATGCAGAATGGTGGGAGTGATGTATAAAACGGTTGTTCCCGCTATTAAATTTGTCGAACCCGTTTTCAGTTGCAGCCCATAACGTGCCTTCGTGATCTAAGTAAATTTTGCCAACCTGGTTGCTACTGATAGAATTTGGGTCACCGCTGTGCTGAAACAGCTTTGCTGTCTTTCTGGCTAAGTCAAACCGGTATAAACCATTATTGGTTGCTAACCAAAGCATAGTGCCTTGAAGCAACATGCTCTTTACCTCGCCCGGTTTAACAGACAGGGGCATAAAGTGAAATTTATACTGGGTAAAATCTACTTTAGTGAGGACTTCATTACCGCAAAGCCATATTATACCCGAATGGTCATTATAAACATACCCGTCGGCTGAACTATTGGCATTACCGATCTTTTTCCATTGATTATTGTTTTTATTGATCAGGTAAAAACCGGCATTACTACCTACAGCCAGGGTGGAGTCGTTCACATTGTCGATGCTATACGCACCTACATTTGTTTTGTCATGACTTGGAAACGGGGTGTATCGTTGTTTGGCTGGATCAAAACAGAAAAGTCCGCTCCAATAAGTCCCTACCCATATACAGCCTTTTTTGTGATCGTAGTAAAGGTTCCAGATATCATTAGCCGTTTTTTTATGGGGTATTTCGGCTTGTGGAAAGCTGATAAAGTGTTTGCTGGTTTTATCAAACTTGTTTAAACCGCCGCTCCAATTACCAAGCCACAGATTTCTTTTGTCATCTTCTATTATGGCATTTACTGATTTCCCTTTTATTGAAAACTGGTTGTTAGGGTCGGGTTTATAGGAAATGAAAGATCGGGTGGCTGCAACATACTGATTAAAACCGTCATCAGTACCTATCCAAATAACACCATCGCTATCAGCAAAAATTGAAAAGATCTTGTTATTGCTGATGGTGTTTTTTGATCGGTCATCATGATAAAACCTTTCAAATTTTTCTGTATTGGGGTCTAAAACATTTAGGCCATCCATTGTACCAACCCATATCTTCCCGTTTTTATCTTCGGCAAGGGCATTTATAAAGTTTGAACTGATACTGTTAGGGTTGCCGGGAATGTTCACCAGGCTTTTAAAGGTATAGCCGTCAAACTTGCAAAGCCCGTTATCTGTACCAATCCACATGTAACCGTTTTTGCCTTTAAGCGCCACCGTAATATTGCCGGACGGAAGGCCATCGTGAATGGTGTATGATCTTAGCGCATAATTTCTTGTATCTCCGCTTTGAAAAGCCGAAAGGTTTTGTCCCTTTAATCCAGCAATAAATAGCAGGTTAATTAATAGGAAGAACAGCGTTTTTGTCATAGAAAAAAATCTAATAATTTTTATCGTTATACAGACTGGCCGCTGCTGTCAACCGCCGGCGAATATCCTGTAGGTTATTGCAGTGACGCTGTTGGTGTGAAATCTGAAATTTGTGGTTTATAATCCATCAAATATATTATTATAAAAATAATAACTGTATTTTAAACACTAATTCTTTTAACGCTTATCCTTAACTAAATCAAATTCACGGTGTTATTTTTTCAGATGATGATAGTCGTTTGTAGTTGAACAAATGATTCTATAGCTATTTAAAGTGACACTTTACCCCTCAATTATTGAGGTTTTGCCCCTTTTTTAATCCTGTTATTTACGGGAGATTTATATCAGCCATTATAAACGCAGACTTTCCTTAACCAACATCACACCTGTTTAAACCGGTGGCAAATCCGTGATATATTGAATTTGACATCGGTTGATCAGGAAAAGAATACAGGGCCGGAAACTCTGGACTATTTTAATTTTCTAACTCGTATTATCTTGAAAAAACCTTTAATGATCTCACAGTCGGCAGGTGTTGTGCTATGCTGTCTGCTATCGCCGGCTAGACCGCCTCCATGCTCAGCTTTTATAAAACTATCAATTATAAACGCTGATGATTAAACAACCAATATTCAATTTCTAAGAAATATTATGAGAAAATATTTAAAACTTTTACTAATAATCGCCGGTGTATCAATCTTGGCTGCTTGTAAAAAGGATGCCGTTAATTCATCTGCCGCAACAGATGCTAACAAAACTAAGAAGTCGATAGGAACCTCTTCTTTAAGCACTACTAACACTAACGGTTTCAGAGGGATTAACTGGGCTGACCCTAACGGTAATGAAGGCGACGGACGTGTGGTATTACCAAGCGGAATGACAAGTTCTATAAGCACTACCGCAGCAGCGGCTGTAGCCACCAATATTTCCAATGCACTTAAAAACAGCGGCGGTACAACCATACGTATGCCAATTAACCCCTGGACACCGCAAAACGCCAGCTACTGGGCATCTTACAAGGCTGCTATCAACGCTATTGTTGCTAATGGCTGCAAAGTAATTCTGTGCTATTGGCCGGTTGGTGTGCATCATGTGCCCGACCTGACCCAGTGGAATACCATGTGGACAGCTGTCGACAATGTTTACAAAAATAACAGTTCGGTGTTATATGAACCGATCAATGAACCTGTAGATTATTCGAGTACGGATCTGGCTAACTTATACGCAAACTTCCTGACCACCTTTAGCCCGGCAGATGGTAAATGTGTGTTAGATGGTACAGGTTATGCTACCGATGTAACAGCTATTGGGGCCGACTCGCGCCTGGTGAATCAATATCTGGGCTTTCATACTTACTGGTGGTTCTGGGGCTCATACAATGTATGGAATACTTATTATAATACGACTTCGACCAAGGTGGGTTCTTATGCTTCACGTACTATTGTAACCGAAATAGGGGTAGAAAGCTATAGAAACATAGGCTTTTATTGGCAATGGGATACCGGGGTAGAAGAAGACCAGGCTTTTTTAACAGGCAACCTGGCTTATGCAAGGGATAACTCGATGGGTACGATCGCATGGTCTGGTGTTAACGATATTGATACCTATCGCTGGTATGTATCAAGCACCAATCTGACAGAGGTAAGTCCTGGTGCAGCAAATATGTTTAGATGGTCATGGAAATTGTCGGCAGCGCCTGTTTGGCAGGGCCCGGTAAGTGATGGCCGTTATACACTTAAAAACCGTGCATCCGGACTGATGTTGGATAACCTTGGAAATACAGCAGATGGATCTACTGTTGGGCAGTATACAAGCTCAACAAGCAACAACCAAAAATGGAACATCAGTTACACTGCGGGCTACTACACGCTGAGTTGCCAGACAGGTAATGGCTGTTTAGATGTTGGTTCGAATACCGCTAATGGATCAAGCGTATTGCATTATGTTATCAGTACCAATAATTCGCAGCGTTGGTCTATCGTTTCAACCGGCGATGGTTATTATAAGATACTTAACCTTCAAACAGGAAAATACCTTGATACCGGTGGTAATACAGCTAACGGATCATCAATACAACAATGGCCGGCAGCCAGCAGCTATAACCAGCAATGGCAGCTTACCAAGCTTTAATATTAGCTCGTTAATTAACAAATTACATAAAAAAGCACGCCCAAATTGTGGCGTGCTTTTTTATGCGGCATGCAAACGAATATTAGTATTGCGAAAGTATTCAGTTTATATGCCGGATAATGCCGCATTACCTGACGGACAGCTGTAAAAATAAAACCCCCGAATAACCGCCAGCATTTGGAGGTTTTTCGAGGATTTATGGATAGAGGTTATAGGTATTAAGTTTCTTGTGAAGGGGTATTAATAACCCGGATTATTAGGCAATAGCTTTTTGTTAATATCAATATCCGCCTGCGGAATAGGCCACAGCCATCCTTTATTTGGATCGAATGTTCTGGTCTCCAATTTTACCTGCTTAAACTGCCAGGTAGACGGGCTTGCCGGATTAGTGAGCAATGATTTATCGTAACCATACGCATCATGCACCAACGACTGGTCTTTCCAGCGTAGCATATCTGCATAGCGTGTACCTTCCATAAAAAACTCTACCCTGCGTTCGTGTCTTAAAACTGCCCGTAATTGCGCCTGGCTTAAGCCCGTACCTTCAACGCTTTCAACGGTCGGCATTTTTGCTCTTGCACGTACCTGGTCTATCAGTGCGTAAACCTCTGGCGTGCTGTTGCCAGATTCGATCAGTGCTTCTGCCCGCATTAATAATACATCTGCATAGCGCATTAAAATGGTGTTTAGCGAACAGTTATTAGGGTCTGCAATGCCTATTGCAGCATATTTACGGGGGCGTGCGCCAGAAGGTACCACATCGTTAGCAGGGATATAAGTAATGGTTCCAAATTGTGATCCCGGTAAAACTACCGAAGCTGCCAGCCTTGGATCGCGGTTTACATAAGGGTTTTGCGCATTATAACCCGAAGCCGGGTTGGTAATTGGCAAGCCATTGGTCATATAGTAAGAATCAATCAGGTCTGTGGTAACATTTGGGGTAGGCCAAACGCTTAATGATAACGCAGATGATGGCCACGGCTGTGGTTGCGTAGTTGGTATATATTGTATGTCAAATATTACCTCGCTGTTGTTTTCATGTGCTTCGTCAAACATTGAAGCATAATCAGGGTACAACGTGTACGCACTTAAATCCATCACATCTTTTGCGGCTTGTGCAGCGTCAGCCCATTTTTGGTTGTAAAGTAAAACTTTGGCTTTATAAGCTAAAGCCGCTCCTTTAGTTGCACGGCCAACATCAGTGCCTGAATAAGAAACAGGTAGTGCACCAGCAGCATCTGTAAGGTCTGTAATTACCTGGGCTAATACCGTTGCCTTTGGTGATCTTGAAACGTAAGCATCAGAAAGCGATTGCACTGTTGTAATCAGCGGAACATCTCCAAAGTAAGCGATCAGGTCTGCATAGGCATAGCCGCGTAAAAATTTAGCTTCGGCCGACATCTGGCTTTTGGTGGTAGCGCTTACGCTTGAAGCCGCAACATCTTTCAAAAATTCGTTTGCACGTGAGATAATGGTATAATCCTGCGTCCATTTGGAGTACGGCGCCCAACTATTGCTGGTAGTTTGCCATTCGCCCACCTCTTTTGAACCCTGCCACGCATCCTGACAATAGGCGTTATCTGATTCGAAATCAAACTGGAAAAATTGTCCCGGTGTAGCGTTTGGAGGCAGTGCGCTATAAATACCCACAAGCGCCATTTTTACCTGTGTTTCGTTTTGAAAGAATGTAGATGGCGACAGACGGTCTTTGGGCGTCTTGTCAAGAAGATCTTTCTTGCAACCTGCAAGGCCGATAACTAAAAATGCTATTAAGAGTTTATATATAGTTTTCATGATTTTACCTTTAGAAATTAACATTTACACCTGCAGTCATGATACGTACCTGAGGGAAAGCCTCGGCTCTTGTCTGGTCTGTAGTTTGTTCCGGATCGAAGCCTTTGAATTTGGTAAACGTGAATGCGTTTTGCACGTTGGCATAAATCCTTAGCGACGACAATCCGATTTTCTTGATTGCCTTAGGGCTAAGTGTATATCCTAATTCTATGTTCTTTACACGCAGGTATGAGGCATTCTCTACATAGAAAGATGAGTGGATGTTGTTTCTTACACCATCTAAGGTTAACCTTGGGTAGGTGTTAGACGGATTTTGAGGTGTCCAGCGGTTTAACCACCAATTACCCACATTGGCAAAGCCGCTAAAAGGGGAAGCAATCTCATAATAAGTATATCCTTGTATACCTGTTACGCCTTGTAAAAAGGCACCCAGGTCAAAGTTTTTCCATGCTATGTTAAAGTTAAAGGCATAGGTGAGGTCAGGGAATTGTTTGCCGATAACCTTACGGTCATGATTTTGATCTACTATACCATCACCGTTAAGATCGGCATATTTAATATCACCGGGTTGCGGGTTATAATCCGTTACCCTTACAACACCTGGTTTAAGTGTGTAAGTACGGCTGCCATATGGTATTGAAGGATCACTGTTGTTTTGCCAGGTAAAGTCAGATATCTGGTAAATACCGGTCATCTGATAACCGTAGAAGGAGTTGATAGCAGAACCAACAACAATAGCTTTTGGTGAAGTAAATTGCTGCGGCACATTCATGCTTAAGATCTTGTTAACTATGTGCGAAAGGTTTAATGAGGTTCTCAACCTGATACCGTTATCAAACGCTTTTTTATAACTGATACCAAGCTCCACGCCTTTATTTTGAACTTCACCTGCGTTAGCCAATGGAGGTGATTGTGCAATGGTTAGTGGAATGGGTTGGGTTAGCAACAGGTTTTTAGTTCTTTTATCGAAATAATCGGCAGTGATCTCAATATTATTATGAAAAGAGATATCCAAGCCCAGGTCAAGCTGTTGAGCAGTTTCCCATGTCAAATCTTTATTGGTATTTGCTGTAATGGCTACGCCTGAATAAAGTGATCCGCCGAATGAATAATTCTGGCCCGAGCTAAGGATATCGCTCCCATTATAATAATTACTAATATTCTGATTACCTAAACGGCCCCATGATGCCCTTACTTTGGCAAAATCAAGCCAGCTAAGGTCTTTCATGAAGTTTTCTTTTGATAATACCCATGCTGCTGAGAAGGAAGGGAAGGTGCCCCATTGTTTACCCTGCGCAAATCTGGAAGAACCATCCCGGCGGATATTGGCTTCAATCAGGTATTTTTCATCATACGCATAATTGAAACGGCCAAAGAATGAACGTAACCCAAGATCATAACTGCCTGCATTATTGGTTTGCGTAGCCGCATCGCCAAGGTTTAAAACCCGTTGTGTATTGTTTACAAAATTTTTGCGGTAACCACTTTGCCAGTCGTAGGTAAACTCTTCTTCACTGTAGCCGCCTAATAAGTTGAATGAGTGCTTATTAAATGTCTTGTTATATTTTAACAAGCCGGTAAGCAGTGAGTGGCCATCAATCTCACTGGTTGTGTTAAGATCAGAAGGAAGTTGTGTAACGGTTCCGTTTTGGTTTTGCAGGGTTACATTGGCATGAAACGCGTTTCCATTGGTAGCTATCACATTGTAGCCATAGGTAAGCTGTGCGCTTAAACCAGGCAGGATTTTATACTCGGCCTCTGCCTGTCCGCTAAAGTTGTAGCGTTTGGTCAGGTTTGTACTGCCTTCTTTGATCTCGCCATAATAGTTCCGTTCACCGTTTACAGATACCCAGTTACCTGCTGCATCCTGAAGCGGGTGGATAGGCGCAAGGGTAGCATACCATTCTGCGTTCCAAAGGTCGGTAGGTTCGTTTTTGATACCTAAATTACCTGAGATATTGCCTGATACACGCAGTCTTTTATCTTTCAAATGGTAAGAGTCCAGGTTAAGACGAAAATCGGTCTTCTTGTAATCAGTGGCTACCAGTATACCTTTTTGGTCTAAATAACCCATCATGAAAGAGTAGTTCACATTGTCACTACCACCGGTGGCGCTGATGCGATGATTTTGCATATAAGCATTATCATAGTACACCTTAAAATAGTTAATATCCGGGTACATCGGATCATTATGGGCAGCGTATTTCTGTATCGTTGCATCGGAGTAAGCAGGTGCCTGGCCTGTGTTTACGGCAGCCTCATTGTAAAGCGTTGTATATTGAACCGAGTTCAGTGTTTTAGGTAACCTGGTTGGGCTTTGAATGCCTGCATATCCGCTGTAATTTACACGCACTTTACCGGCAGAGCCTCTTTTGGTAGTAATCAGGATGACACCGTTTGCTGCGCGGCTACCATAAATTGCAGATGAGGCAGCATCTTTCAATACTGAAATGGCTTGAACGTCGTTTGGGTTTACATCGCCTATCGAACCCGGAAAGCCATCTACTAACACTAATGGTGAATTGTCTCCGAAGGTTCCTACACCACGAATGTCTATCACTGTGTTATCATCCCCGGGTTTACCAGAGCTTTGCAGGGCATATACACCCGACACGGTTCCTTGCAGGGCCTGGCTGGTATTTGTTAAAGGGCGGTTTTCAAGGTCTTGCGTGTTCACGACACCTACTGAACCGGTAAGGTTTTCTTTCTTCTGTGTACCGTAACCCACCACAATTACATCGCTAAGCGTTTTCATTGATGGTTTCAGTTTTACCTGTATGTCTGTTTGCCCGTTAAGGGCTATTTCAACTTTTTCGTAAGAGACATAGGTTAGTACCAGCACTGCGTTTTCCGGCACATTGTTCAGTTGAAAGTTGCCCTTTATATCGGTCATTACGCCTCTGCTGGTGCCTTTGATGCCGATGGAAACACCTACCAGCGGCTGTCCGTTTGATTGGTCTGTTACTGTTCCTTTTACCGTTATATTAGCTTGGTTAGTAGCAGCAATCTGGCTGGCAACCGGGGCGCTGTATAACGTATACATACCCCTGGCTGATGCGCTTGCGCCCACAGGTAGTATCAATAATGCCAGAGCTTTCAATAGGGGGCGGAAGCTCCGGGAATGAAAATAATTTGGAATAAGTAATTTTCGTTTCATAATTGGTGGTTAATAATCAAATTAAATAAGGTTAATTACGTTGACAAACAGCTCATATTTGAGTATATTAAGCAATGCATACGGAATGCTTTTACTATCTCTCCTGCATTTAGGAAATAGATAAGTTGAACCAGTATAGATTGATCTGTTCGTTACGTTTTTTGGAGGTACTTTTACCACATTTGGGCAGTACAATTCTTTGTCTCAACTGCAAGTGCAGCCTTCAAAAACTTTCTCATCGGATGGTTTAATTAATAGATTTATTAGATAAAAAGATGGCCAAATGGCCTGTTAATTGGCGTAGGCAAAGTCTTCTAAAAACCTAAAAATCAAAAGGGGCTATCCTGCAAAAAACAGGGGACAAATAAGCAATTTATGCTTAAATTATGGTTTTTAGGCACTTTTTTAATGGGTTGAAAATATAAAGCTAAATTCTTTACCGGTCATATTATGCAGGTTTCAATTGGTTCCTGGCCTAAAAAGATATAGCTATTCAGTACCTCATTGCGTTGCTTTTATACAGAAGCTTATAGTCAGGTATTCAATGTTTCTTTTATCATTAAACCCTTTAAAAAATATAGCTTAAATGAAAATGCAGTATGCGGGAGTTTTCTTTCAAAATATCATCCTCAATAAACTGACTGGTGACCAGGTGGGTAGATTGGCGGCGCTGGTGAAAAATATCTGAAACCATAGCAGCCACCGTTACTTTATCTTTTAAGAAATTGTGCTTTACTTCCACATCTATGCCCCTGTTACTTATATTGTATCCCTGGGGTATATGCTGCGGTCCGGAGATTTCGCCGTGTGCAGCCAAAATAAATTTAGCCGGTAAAAATATATTTCCATCCAGGTGCAAACGGCTGTTCCAAAAGCCACTTACATTTGATGTGGTATTTGAAGATCCGTTAAAGGTATTATAGTTAAGATCATAGGTGCCTGTAACTGAAAATAACTTTTTAATATTCAACCTGTAAATTATATCGACGCCTTCTGTTGCTTCGCGTCCAATGTTCTCTGGCGTGGTAAGCAAATAACCATTCTGTGGCAGGGTAACTAATTGAATACTGTTGACCGTATTACTGTAATAAACAGATGCGCTGAACATGCTGTTACTTTTTGGCATTAACAGCACATAAGTTAATTCGGCGTGATGTGTATAAGCATCAGACAGACCGGGATTGCCGGATTGATGATTGATAGGGTTGGATATATCTGTATAAGGCAAAATCTGCAAAAATGTAGGCCTTGCAATACGTGTATCGTAGGCGATGCTTAGGCTTTGATTGTCGGTAAGCGATTTTGAAAAATAAACGCTTGGAAAGAAATTTAAATGACTGGATGATGTAGATGTGTTGGTTAAACGCGATTCGCCAGACAATATATCCAGTTCTGAGCGCAGGCCGGCTTTATATTTAAATGACCCTAACTTACCGCTGTACAACGCATATAAAGCATGTACCTGCTGATTGTATGTAAAGTTATTTGACAATGCGTTATTATAAAAATAATTGCCCGTGGTATTATTAAGCGTTGTTGCATTCAGGATATTATTGTCAATAAACCATGTGCTTTTATAGCCCAACTCTATTTTACCGTTACTGCCAATCGGGTCGGCAAAATCAGTCTGCAGCAGGTACATTTTGTTTTTGCCGTTCCCCTTGTTTACCTGGCTGTTATAGAAGCTGCCGTTGATATTATCTAATTCGCCCGAAGTGTGGCTCTGTTCGTTAACATATCGGGCTGTTGCTGTCAGTTCCTCTCCATCTTTTTCAAAGCGTTTGGTAAAATCAAGAGTAGTGCTGTACATATTATTACGTGTCATGATATCATTGGAGCCCGTAGCTGCAACACGGTTGTTGTTTTGTGCAGAATCTATGGTAAGTAGCGAGGAACTGTTTATTGTGTGCGAGCCTATATTTTGAGTGATTGATAAATCAGTTTTATCGTTAAATAGGTAGTCGAAACCCAAGCGGCTGTCCAGATCCCGGTGTTTATCGGTGTTGCTTGCCTTCTGAATTAATGTCGTATTGTCTAATGGAAAAAACTGTTGGCTTGTTCTGTTGCCAAAGATACGGTTAGCATGATAGTTAAGGTTTGCAAATACACGGATATGCTTATTCCTGTAATTTAAATCTGTACCTGCATGGTCATCAAATTGCGTAGCTGCATCAAGATTGACCACGCCGTTAAATCCTGCTTTGATATTCTTTTTCAGGATAATATTAATCAGCCCACTTTGACCTGCTGCATCATATTTGGCCGATGGGGTAGGCATTACCTCAACCCGTTCTACAGATGTAGATGGAATCATTTGCAATGCAGTACTAACGTCTGTGTAAGGTGACGGCTTACCATCTATTAATACTCCTGCTGCTTTGCCACGTACAGTGATATCACCTGATGGGCCTACATTTACGAGCGGTATCTGAGTTAAAAGATCGCTGGCAGTTCCACTGCTTACCGCACCTATCTTGGCAGCATCAAAAACTGTTTTATCAGGCTCTTGGGTCATGAAGGGGCGTTCTGCAACAATCCTTACTTCGTTCAGCATCTGTTTTGCCGGATACATAATAATTGTGCCGATGTTTATAGCTGCTGTATCATTTGCGATAATAAAGCTTTTTTTTACTGTTTGATAAGATACAAATGCGATAGTTAATCTCCAGGATCCGCCGCCCATAACTTTAAGTGAAAACCGCCCTGTGCTGTCTGAAACGCTATTTACCCTTTTAGTTGTATCTGTAATTTTTTCAGCAGTAATGGTAGCGCCTTGTATGGTTTTGTTGTCTTCGTCCACTATCTTACCGATAACATGGTCAGTGGTTTGGCCCATAGCATGCATAGTGCTGTTCACAAGCGCTATAGTCAATAATATTCTTAGTATTTTCATCGCAACCGGTAGATTGTTTTGCGACAAATAAAGCCTGGCGTAATGAGAAGGCTATGAAAGCCAAATTAATTTTTCTTCATGTCTGCAAATGGCAATTATTAAATATGGGCTTTAGGAGATGCCGTTACAGGATGGGATTTAAGACCGATATAAAATTATAGGTAAACAATCATAGACCTGATACGTTTTAAATGAAAATCTAAACTTCGTTCCATATGATTACCATCAAGCCGGTACTTACTTTAAAAATTTGCGTGTTCTTATGTTTAGCTATGTTGTGTGTCCAACTGCATGCACAATCAAATGCTCAAAAAACGGATGAGGCAGATATTGTTTCAATCCGACAGTTGTTCCAGAAGATCAATTCAAGCAACCTTACTAAACAACGGTTTACATATGAAAGTTCGGGATGTGTAGAGGATGGTGTGGTAACTTATTTTTTCAACGGCAAAGACATTGTGAAAATAACAGAGTCGGGATCAATAGGCGACGGAAGCTGGACAAACGAATATTATTACAACGCCGGCAAAGTGATATTTTGTTTTGAGAGTTTGGTAGGCGGCCCCGCAGTAGGTAAAGTAACTAAAACACAATACCGGTATTATATAAAAGACGGACGTGCGATAAGGGTATTGAAAGGCAGTACGGTAATTTCTGATGACAGCAAAGTCAGCGATATATTACAAAGCGCTAATAGGATATACAAGGCCTACGTTACTAAAGATTTTGCGGGAGCTCTGTGTAACTAAGCGACCGAAGATATTGCATGGCGGCTTACTTCTGCAAGGTAGTTTTAAGCTGATATTGAATTAATTAATCATCTTATTCAGCATTTAAAGCGATAAATGTATTTAGTACAGAATTCAACTCCTGTTTATCCGTATCCGCATTAATGGATTTGTATTGTTGCGGATTTCTATTGAGGTGCAGGGTACTTAATGTATAATTATCATGAATGTACTCTACCTTAACTTTAAAAATGCAATGACCTGTCCAGCTGCGGTGTAAGTATAACCAGTCGTCTTGTACATAAAGAAACCATCTGTCGTCCATATCTCTTGGCTTGAAACCTTGCTTTAGCGCACGGTATTCCATGTCTGATAATACTCTGTTTAATAAGGCTTCTTCAAATTCGTCAGGCATGCTGGTAATAGGCCATTCATGCGGTTGTACTATAGTGTTTATACCCATATTGCTGGAACAATATCACCTAAAATAGGTTTGGTATATAAGTTTTGAAGATACAAGCTGCCAAATAGCTTGCAGTTCAACCGTTATCTAAACCATTATATGAAAACGCAAATACTTTTTGCCTTATCAGTATTATTATTACTGATTTCTTGTAAGGAGAACAAGAAACACGCGGCTAATCTAAAGGCCACTATTATTGATACTTCCTTAAAGTGGATTGATTACCGCATTGGTGAGCGCCCGCCCGAGGGTTATTTTACCGCCTTTGACAGCATTATCAAAAAATGGAACATCCGCTACCAGCGTATTGAAGGTGGTTGTACGGCACTGCCTGCACAAAGGCAGATGTATGAAAAAGATAATCCTAAATATTTCAAGATATTACAACAACGTTTTGGGAAAGACTGGTATACACGTTTTCAGCGACAGGTAAAGGAATTAGACAGCGCTTTGCATAAGCAAAGTACAGACGATTGTCCGCGGGGAGCGGCAGTGCCGGTAATTAAGAAAGCCGTATTCCCGAATGTACACTTTGCTTTGCAATCCGACCATAATACCGGGATTGAAACCTTAACCCTGGCTAACGGTGACAAGCTTACGCTAAAGCAGTTTGGCTGCGAATATTATAACCTAAGCTTTTTCTTTGAGACAGCACAATTTGCGGCAGATACTACAGATATAGCATATTGGGGAAATGCGTCGCTTAGCCTGCTGCGGCAGGTACGCAAAGGCCTGGATACGCCTCTGGATATAGATACAGCGTTAAACAGGCTTGCCGCCCACATAGAAAAAGACAAGTTAAAATCGGGAAAGGGTCTTGAAATGGGCGAAGAAATTGACTTTGGTGGGCCAGACCCCAGGCAATATTTAACAATAGACCAAGTAAGCCAATTGGCAAATAAGCGTTACATGATCAAAATAACCTTTAGTTACGGTCCAATATAACATTATACTTTTTCTAATATTAGTTATGGCCTTTCAATTACCTTCGGTTAACCATATAATTAGTTCGGTTGCCAGCACCATAAGGCGTTACCCGTTCGAGTTTTTGTTTGCCCTGGCCGGAACATGGTCGGCTATTCATCTATCATCCGGTTATCTGTATGGCTACGCCAGCCACAGCTGGTATATACGTATTTTAATGATGGCGGCTGTTGGTATGCCACTCAGCCTTGCAGTTTCACTCTATGGTAGAAATAATGGGTTTTCTGGTAATAGGCGGCTATTAGTTAGGTGTGTAGCGGTCGCAGTCGGAGTGGTGTTCTTGTTTATTTTAAAGCCGGAAACCTATCCTCAGCACTATGTGGTTTTTGCTTTATTGCTTATTGCTATGCACCTGCTGGTATCTTTTGCTGCTTTTACTGGCAAAAATAATACGCTTGCCTTTTGGGAGTTTAACAAAACCCTGTTTATCCGTTTTCTTACCGGCCTGCTCTATAGCGTAGTTTTAGGCGCCGGACTAAGCGCTGCATTTGGCGTGGTTGAGCGTATTTTTGGCTTTAGTTTAAACTGGGTTTACCAACCCGTGTGGTTCATCATTTTAGGGGTATTTAATACCTTGTTCTTTTTGTCAGGCGTTCCGGAAGGTAACCTTCAGGCAGAATCGCTTATCGCTTACCCAAAAGGACTGAAGTTTTTTAGCCAGTACATACTGGTGCCTCTTGCTACAGTCTACCTGATTATTTTACTGGTATACGAGGTTAAAATCCTCATAGAATGGGAACTGCCTAAAGGCTTGGTATCAGGCCTTATTCTGGGCTATGCCGGGCTTGGTTTATTGGCTCTGCTGCTGGTTTACCCGCTGCGCGACCAGGAAGACAACGGTTGGATAAAAGTTTATGGCCGTTATTTTTATTTATTCCTGCTGCCGCTGGTAGCACTTTTGATATTAGCCATTAGTAAACGCATAGGCAGTTATGGCATTACACAATACCGATATTTTTTAATGGTACTGGCCGCATGGTTGTTGTTTTTAATCGGTTATTTCCTGCTGCATAAAAAGGCTACCATAAAAGCCATACCCGTTTCGCTGTTCATTATTGTTATGCTTATCATATACGGTCCGCAAAGCGCCACCTCGGTCAGCTTAAACTCACAAAGAGCTGTTCTGTATGAGCTGTTTAAAGAGGCGGGCTTAATAAAGAAAGGCAAATTGCAGCCTATTGATCAAAAAAAGGTAAAGCCCTACATAGCAGCACGCATGGCGAGTACAGTTAATTACATATTGCAACATTATGATTTTCAATCAATGCAGCCTTTACTTAGCGTTAACCTACAGGCTAAGGAGCAGGAGTTAAGAATAAGCTGGAAAAATAAGATGTATGACATTCCGGATGAAAACGGCTTTAACTTTGACCGCATAAACTGGATGCAGAATTATTTAGGATTAAGCGGCTACGAATATATGCAACAGTACAGTGAGGACCGGATGGATATGGACCTTAACACCAACTACTATGTACGCAGCAAACAAACAGCCTATCCTTTAAAAGGGTATGATTACATGATGGTAAAAGAAACTTATGTTGATACCTTAAGTGTTGACACGGTGAAAGGCTATGCAATAAAACAAGGTGACAGTTTTGATTATGATGATATGATCATTAATGTAGGCGAAAATAAGTTTACATTTCCTCTGAAAGTTCTGGCTGACCAAATAGTTAAGGAAACTGTTAACCTGAAACCAGTCGAGAATACAGCCACACGCCAGGGTTTAGACAAGCAATATTTATTGCCACAGCAAATGCTGCAGATAAAGCAAAGCAAAATGGGCATAACAGTGATGGCGCAAGTGCAGGAGCTGAGTTTTGAAAATACAAAACGTAACGGTATTAAAATAAACTCGGCGCGTGCTTATTATTTTATTAAGATGGATAAGTAACATAGTGGTCTTAAAGAAACTTCTTTCGGATTAAACAATATGCAGGCACCTCTTGTAATAGTATTTGCAGGAAATAAAAGTTAACCTTTCTGCTATCAAAGTGAAGGCTTACATGGGCCAAACAGAAGACGCGTATTAAGTATTTAACCACATCAATGGCTAAAGATATTAAAGCAATACAATGCCCTAAATGCGGCAGTACTTTTAAAAAGGAGATTAAGCCTGATTTTTATCAATGCCAGAATTGCCAAACCGAATACTATCTGGATAGCGATGATATACACCACTATCATCATCATGAACGTTTGCCGCCTATACAAAGTTCTGCCCCGCCTGGCAATGCCAGGCAGCCGCTTTATATATTACTTGGCAGTGTAGCATTTATATGTATTATTTATTTTGTTGTTGCTTGGATTCGGCCTGCAAATCATACCGCTAATACTTATAGTACCGGTAGTAATTATAAGCCACCCCGCTCTTATTCTTCAAGTTTTGTATATACTAATACAGCTACGGGTAAACCGGTTTATTTGCGTGTGGGTGCCGATTATACCTATAAAGACGACAAAAAGTATGGCAAGGAATTACACATGGTTTTTAATGATCCCCTTACTGGTGGACTAATTGCTGACCGTATTGTTAACGATGAGGTTTTAACTAACAACAACTGCATGCTGGCTTTTAAAACCTACTCGCCTGATCTGACTTATG
Organism: Mucilaginibacter sp. KACC 22063; assembly: GCF_028736115.1. Taxonomy (NCBI): domain Bacteria; kingdom Pseudomonadati; phylum Bacteroidota; class Sphingobacteriia; order Sphingobacteriales; family Sphingobacteriaceae; genus Mucilaginibacter; species Mucilaginibacter florum. Next base: position 2,337,157 of record NZ_CP117877.1, read on the forward strand.
CTATAGGGTGCAGTACGGTATTATTACAACTCGATACCAGGAATAACCGGCTAATTAACATAACGCAAAGTGAATTTAAAGATTACAAGCAGTTAAGCTCGGGGGTGGCAAAACTTGAATTTGATTATTATAAGCCAATGATTAACGTGATAAATAACGAAGGAAGTAGTTGTTATTACTTTCCAACTATCAGGAAAATGGCTGACAGCAATGATGAGGCAGATCATATTTGGAAAAAGCAATTTGATCAGCATTACTTTGAGTTTGGTAACATGGGTGATTTCTTTGACCAGCAAAAAGAAATGCAGTTACTCGAAGTAAAATACCTTAAACAGACCGGCCAAAATATAAGGCGTAACTTAACACCTGGCCGAAAATACTTTAACCCTGAAATGCTTTATCAGGATCAGGACAAGCTGCTGTTCGTGGTCAATACTACCCCGGCACCAGATCCACCGGTAAGTATTCAGCTTGTTGATGCAAAGACCGGCAAGTTGCTTTGGGCATTAGCGCCAGACAGGTATAATTTGTATTCGGCAACCAAATGGAAACATGGGTTTGCTGTTGAATATCGCAAAGGTGCGGAGGCTGATTATGTGCACGGGGTATTGGTTATTTCTGATGCGGGTAAAATCGTACATAATTATCAGCTTAGCCGTACAGAATGAGTAATAACGGCAATGAGGATTGCCATAAATAATTTGATATGGGATTCACCAGTTTTTTCAAAGATCAGTTTGCATCGGTTATTGAATGGAAAGATCAACCGCAGGAGGTATTGTTTTACAAATTTCCATTTAAACGCGATGAGATCAAAGATGCCAGTAAACTGATAATTGCCCCGGGGCAGGGGTGCCTGTTGGTGTATGAGGGTAAAGTTACAGGTGTTTTAGAAAACGAAGGCGTATATACTTTACAAACTGATAACGAACCGTTTATTACTAACCTGCTTAAACTTACACAGGGCTTTGAAAGTGAGCATAAGCTTAAAATTTATTTTTACCGAAAAGCAGAGGTGGTTAACCAGGGTTGGGGCACCTCTACACGTGTAATGTATGAAGACCCGGTATATCACTTTCCGGTTAACCTGGGTGCTTATGGTAATTATTCTTTTAAGTTAACCGATGCCAGGGTTTTTCTTACAGAAATTGCCGGTTTATCAGACCTGTACAATATTGCGCAAGCACAGATGCTAATTCAGTCGAGAATTGAGCAGGGGCTAACGGTTACGCTGGCTACATCCGCTTATTCCATTTTACAGATTGATGCTAAGCTGAACGAGCTTGCTGAAACCTTGAAAAATCAATTAAACAATATTTTTGCTGAATTGGGGTTTGAGTTGACAAATTTCAAGTTACAGGGAGCGTCTTTTGATCAGCAAACGCAGCAGCAGATCAATCAATTGGCCAACGCCCGTGCCGGAATGCTGGCCTCAGAATTAACCGGTTTAAGCTTTACGGAAAGAGAAAAGCTACAAGCCCTGCGTGATGCTGCCCGTAATGAAAGCGGTATTGCCGGTGCCGGGTTACAGTTTAATTTAGGGAATAGTTTAAACAATACCTCTGGTCAGCCACCAGTCACCGCAGGTGATGCAGACCCTATGACACAGCTACAAAAGTTAAAAACTCTTTTAGATCAGGGAATTTTAACACAGGAAGAATTTGACAGCAAAAAAAAGCAATGGCTTGATAAGTTGTAACCATTGCTGAGTTTAAGCAAAGGAGACTTATTCTTTCTTTTTAAGATCAGACAACAGCATAAAGCCGGTGGTCTCTTTATTTGCCTTGTTCATGTAAGAAACAAATACCCAGGTATTGTTATTTGCTGCTACATTTTGCATATCTATCGTTACCACGTCGCCTTTTAACACATAGGCTTTAAGTTTACTGGCTGCATCGGTCTTTTTATAAAAGTAGGCTTTGGGCGCAGTCACTATATAATTGCCGGCTACAGCTCCAGAAATTTTTGTGTACTGGCCATTAAAGTCGCTGGTTAAATGGTCAATTGCGCAGTTAGCAAAGGATGCCTTTATTTTACCCTGTACCAAACTTAACGTCACTTTGCAGCCCGGCTCATTTTCGTCGCTATGTAAAGTTACGGTGCCGTTTTTTAATGTGCCTTCACCGTAGTAGCTGCCGGTTTGGGCATTGGCAGAGTTCCACCAGGTAAATACTTCGGCCTTAACACTATTGCCGCTTTGCTGGTAAGAAATTACGCCGTAAGCACCGTTTGGAAGCTTCTTTTCATAAATGCCGTTTTGGGCTGATACATACATCGCACATACAGAAAACAGCATTAATATTGTAAACTTTTTTAGACAGGCGGTTGGTGAGGTAGCAATCTGCATAGCGCAATATGAATTAGTGATTTTGTTTATTGCGTTGACAACAGAATTTAAACCTGCTTTGTTTTTTAATCAGCATTACAATTGTGCAGCACTGTTATTGTATCGTTTTTGCCAATGTACCAGCTTTTCTCTTTCTGTAATAAGCAATTATGTAAAATACAATCGCCGATATCGGTATTGAAACCAGGGTTAAAAATGTACCGATCACAGCAAAACCAACAGAACCGGTTGCGCAGCGTGTACCAGGCGGCAGATTTAAAATATCGATATAGCTTGCAAGTAATGGCAATAGCAGGCCTGCAACCAAACAGATTATAGTAATCAGCGCAATGGATATACGAACACGTCCATAAATGTGCATTATGTTTAAAATGATATGCACTACAGGCGATAAAAGTATCAGCAATATTTCAAGCAATAATATTATCATCAGTTTTATATTAATGCCAGAATTTTAAATAAGTAACCCACATGGCTTGCTCTATCATCTCCATATGGCATTGAGATATTTATGAATAATCCACAAACATTAAGAGTTTCCGGCTAATACTTAAAGCAAAATAAAACCAACCAGTTTCAATCAATTAAAATTTTTAAGCAGAGCCTAAAATGGATTACAATCATGAAGAATATCAATGGAGTTGAAAATTGGCTGCCAATGCCTAATGCTTTGATAATAGGTATTCAGATTAAATCGACTATTGGTCTTTTTGCTGGTAAACACGTATGTAGTCAATTTCATACCTACGGAGAAAAGTGGTGCTGTCGGGGTCGCCGCCATTGTCTCCGCCCAAAGCTAAATTGACTAATATATAATGTGGCTGCTTAAACGGATTAATCCCGGTGCCATCCTGATTGAACAGATCTTTTAACTGCACGCGATTAAGCAGCCTGTCATCAACAAATAAGCTGATGGCTGTTGAATCCCAGTCCATCCGCCATATATGAAACTTTTTGCTCCAGTTTTTATCTTTAAAATCTTCAATGGCAGTGCTGGTACTATACCATTTTGCTTTATAAGCAGTGTTGGTGCCGCAGGCAATATTGGCCAGTAATTTTCCGCGGTAGTATTCCATAATATCAATTTCACCGTTTGATGGCCATTGCCCGGCCACGCCTAAAGTCCAGAAAGCAGGCCACAAGCCAGCAGCAGTGTCTATACGTGCGCGCATTACCATACGCCCGTAAAGCCATGCTTTTGATTGTCTCGTATTTAAACTTGCTGAGGTATAATTGATATACTGCCGGTTTGTGCGCCAGTCATTACCCTGCGGGTTATAAAGAGGATTTGCCTGATGGACTTTCCTGGCCTCAATAATTAACTTTCCGTTTTTACAATAAGCATTTTGCGATTGATACCACTGCAATTCATGGTTACGTACAAATCCCTTTTCATACTGCCATATTGTATTATCAGGGGCGCCATCTTTATTAAATTCCTCGCTCCAAACCAATTGATAAGTATCCTTTTTAGAGCTGGGTTGCCCCTTAACAATATTTATGTTTAATGCAGCTAAAAAAGCAGATACCGTCAGTAGATTTTGTACAAGTTTCATCCGGAAAGATAGTTACGTTAACGGGTTATTTTTGCAACAGCACTATTTTACGGGGTGTTAAACCCACGGCAGATCCTGTTAAACTAATTTCACTTGGTTTAGTACCTGCTTTTATAATCAGCTGTGCCTTACCGCCGAAAAGATGCCTTTGCCATTGGCCGGTTTCACATTTATCAGGTTCATGGCTGCTTGGGTCACCATTGCCCACCCCGATAATATCAGCATTTCCCTGTAAGTCAAACTGAATTAAATTTGATGCATCGGGCACTTCTCTACCTTTTTTATCAAGTACAGATACGTTTACAATTACAGCATCTTCCCCGTTATCCAATAATACTTTTTTTGAAGGTAATAGCTGTATGCTTACCGGCGCTGTAGTAGTTTCAACACTCGCTTTAATTGTTTTACCATGTTTATGCGCAACTGCCAATAATTTGCCCGGCTGATATTTTACCGACCATACCAGGTGGCCATAACGCGGCATTGTTTTTTTACCCAGGCCTTTGCCATTTAAAAAAAGTTCAACATCGTCTGCATTGCTGTTCACCCAAACATCAATAGGCCGTCCTTCTTTTCCGGGCCAGTTCCAATGCGGGGCTATGTGCAATACATCTTTATCCGTCCACCATGCCTGGTAATAGTAATAAACAGTTTTTGGGAAACCGCACATGTCCATGATGCCGAAATGCGAGTTGATGTTTGGCCAGCGGTAAGGGGTAGGTTCGCCGCGGTAATCAAAACCCGTCCAGGCGAAGCCGCCCATAAACCACGGGCGATCTTCGGTGATTTTCCACCATGTTTCGGCCGTACTGGCCCAGCTTGGATAGGTAAGGTCATAGTCTGGTACATAAGCACGCACCGTGTCTTTTACAAAGATACTGCGGGTTGTAACCGTGCTGGCAACCTCCGTCCCGATAATTGGCTGATCGGGATGTTCGGCATGATAACCATCCAGTCCGTTCAGATTATAATTAAAACCTCTCACAGGGATTACCTCGTTTACTCCCTTAAATACATTGCCCATATTAGCGGCATAAGTACAGGTGCGGCTTGGGTCAAGCTCTTTTTGCAGCAATATCTGGTTCTGAGCAATACGCTTACCAATATCAGTACGGTGCGTTGCATATTCTTCATTACCGATAGACCATAAGAAGATACTGGCATGATTACGGTCACGCAAAATCAGGTTACGAAACTGTTGTTCGTATTCTTGGCCGCTTGTAAGCAAACGTGTTTCATCCATTACCAGCATACCTAAGCTGTCGCAGGCGTCCAATAGCTCGGGCGTTGGCATATTGTGTGTAGTACGATAAGCATTTACGCCCATTTCTTTCAGCAAACGGATACGGTAATATTGCAATTCGTCGGGCAGGGCCGAACCCACACCCGCATGATCCTGGTGGCAGCTAACACCTTGTATCTTCATTGCACGGCCATTTAGAAAAAAGCCTTTATTGCTGTCAAAAGTAAAGGTGCGTATCCCAAACCTGGTTTGCACGCTATCTATAACCCGACCGTTTACTTTAACAAGAGAAATTGCTTTGTATAAATAAGGGTCATCAATATCCCACAGCCTTGTGCTTTTTAACTTTACTTTACTGATCAGCTTATTTTCTTCGCGCACGGCTAAACTGAAAGGCAGTTCATTACCGGTAACAAGTATTTTTCCGTTACGGTCGGTGATGTAACTTAAAACAGTAGCCGAGGCGGCATTAATGCCACGGTTTTCTAACGAGGTTTCTATGGTAACCTCTGCATCTTTGTTATTATTAACGACAGCATGTACAAATACACCGCCCTGTGGCTTAAAATGTAAATTGTTGTAAGTGTTTAGCCAGGCATGGCGGTATATACCGGCGCCTTCATAAAACCAGCCTTCAGACTGGGTGGCATCCGCTCTTACTACCATCACGTTCTTTTTTCCAAAGCGGATAAAGTCAGTAATATCGAACTTTACACTGTTATAGCCGCTAAAATTGCCGCCAACATAGTAGCCATTGATCCATACTTTGCTATCGCGATAAATACCGTCAAACTGTATTTCAAATCGTTTCCCCGAATCAGCACGGTTTACCTGGAAAGTTTTGCGGTACCAGCCTATACTGTTTTCAGGAAACAGTCCGCCTACTGGTTTATAGCCATGTGAGTCGAGGTCGTCATTTTTAACATACTTAAAGGGGAGGGCAACTGCCCAGTCATGAGGTAAGGTTACATCAGCCCAGCCTTTTTCATCATAGTCAATAGCCAATGCAGTTCCGGCTGTTTCACCAGATTTAGAAAATATATTCCCAAGACCGTAATTAAAATCGCGGTTAAAGTCGGTTGCATGCCCAAGATGGAACTTCCAGCCTGCATCAAAATTTTGGTGGGTACGTTCTGAAACTGATTGAGCGGAGGATACTTTAAATGTTATTACCAGGATTAAAAGGCTAAAAAGGCTTAGTCTGTTCATTATAGTTTAAATTATACTTAGTGGCTTCTAAAACTAATTATTTTCAGGTTAAAAATATCATTATTGTTGTATTCCAAGTGAATTAACAGGTCATCGGCGATTTTATACATAGGCAATCTCTTTAGAAATATCATGGTTAAGGTATTGTAAATGCCGTCTGCAACTGCAGATAATGTGTTAGTTTTTATTGGAAAAATATATCATGACTATAATTCGATAGTGTTGTACATCAAATAGATAAGTGACTATGGTCACGTTAAAATCAGCCTGTCTGCCTGACATTTACATTAAAATTAAGTGTCATGGAAAAGCAGATCAAGAAACCGGTATTGAGTATAGGCATCAGCTTGATGATGCTTTTAACAGGCATATTATTGCAGCTTATATTACCGGCAGGTAAAGCTGTTGCCCATGCTAATGGTAATTTACAGACCGAAAATATTTCTGCGGCTATTCAACAACTTTTAAACCAGGACTCGATTAACCTATATTACCCTGCATCTGTAAAACGGCTTTACCAAAAAGAAAATTATAACCCGTTATGGATAACGCCGCAGGCAGATCATAAACATACCTGGGAGGCTATGCTTATGCTTGATTGCGTGCTTGAGTTTGGTTTGTCACATAATGATTATCATGCCGCCGAACTTTCTTACGATCAGTTGCACCAGATATTTGAAACCCCAGGGAAGGTTACAGTGGAACAAAAAGCAAAATTTGAAATCACTTTAACTGATGCCCTCATCACTTTTATGAACCATCTGCATTACGGAAAACTAAACCCACGGTTTCCGGCTGTAAAGATCGATGATGGAAATCTGAATTTTAATACAGAGCAGGCACTGATTTCAGCATTTAACGAGCAGGATTTTATGAGCGCTATTGTGGGCGTGCAACCTAAATCTAAAGCATATGCTGCTTTGCAAAATTATATGCATTTAACTAAAGGCCAGTATCAGGGCGATTGCTATGAAGTGCCCGAAGCCGAAGTACGCAAAGTGGCCATTAACATGGAAAGGCTGAGATGGATTGATGTGGATGATAACAACCTGTTATGGGTAAATATTCCGTCTTACACTTTAATATGGCACAAGCCCGATACGGATGTTAGTTTTAAAGTAATTGTGGGTAAGCCGGCAACGCCTACACCTACATTAGCCAGCAACCTGACACATTTTATTACCGCACCCGATTGGAAAGTGCCTCAAAAAATATTTGTTAAAGAATTATTGCCCAAGGCACTTGCCGATACAGCTTATCTCGAAAAAAATCAGTTTGCGGTTTATGACAGGCAGGGTAAAGATGTGCCGATTAGCAAGCATAGCCTGAGCATAATTGCTAAAAATCCCTCAGCTTATTATGCGCGTCAGTCTGCCGGGTGCGATAATTCTTTAGGGCTGATCGTATTCAGGTTTAACAATCCATTTGATATTTACCTGCACGATACGCCACAGAAACAACTTTTCAACAAGAAAGAGCGTGCCTTTAGTCATGGCTGTATCCGGGTTGAAGATGCTTATCAACTTGCTGCCCTGCTTTTGAAAAATGATGGTGCAGGCAGTAGTGTAAGTGCAGTAAAAGCGGCTATGCAAAATTATGAAACACGTACATTCCATTTAAAGCGGCCGGTACCGGTTAAGATCACTTACCTCACCTGTGAAAGCAAAGAAGGGCAGATTGTAACCTACAAGGATATTTATAACCTGGATAAAGCGTTGGAAATGGCTTTATATAATGTAACCGAATTCTACTCAAAACGATAATCTTATTATTATGAAAACGATTTTAGTAACCACAGATTTTTCTGCAAGTGCAAACAATGCAGTAAAATATGCAACGCAACTGGCCACTGCTTTGCACGCCAACATTAAAATTATGCATGCTATTAAAGTGCCCTCAGAAAACGTAATGGCCGCACAGGTAGCATGGCCGCTGGAAGATTATGGATCGTTAACCGCTGAGGCCAATGACAGGTTAGCCATACTTGCAGAAACAATGTCGGCCAAATCAGAATTTAATGATAAGGCGGTTTTTAAACCGGTGATTGATTACACCAGTCAGGTTGGTAATGTTGTGGATATAACCAGAAACCTGGTACATGAAGAGAACATTGGCATGGTTGTGATGGGAATGTCCGGAGCGGGCTCATTAAGCCGGTTCTTTTTAGGAAGCAATAGCCGGGACATGATTGAAAACGCAAGTTTTCCGCTGCTGCTGATCCCATCAAACGTTAGCTATGCACCGGTTAATAAAATAGCGTTTGCAACAGAACTAAATCCTGAAGACCTGAAACTTTTACAAGTATTAGCGCAGTTTGTAAAGCCGCTTAATGCCGAAATACTGATTACACATATTACAAAAGATCGTTATGAAAATCATGCTCAAATAAAGGATGCAGATAAATTTCTGAGCGAAATATCATCGAAGCTCAATTACCATAAAATATATTACCGCCACCTTAATGGCTTTGATGTAAATAACGGGCTAACCTGGCTATGTGAACATGGGCAGGTGGATGTGATAGCCATGGTACACCGGCAAAGAAATGTAATAGAACGGTTGTTTGATAATAGCCATACACAGGATATGGCAAGGCATATTAACGTGCCCCTGATGGTTTTTAATAATTAAATAATACATGAAACCCGGTTTTGCCGGGTTTCTTTTTTATAAAGGAATTTTAAATAAGTGACCTTAGTCATTTTTCTGCTGAGTCCCGATCATTTTTTAAGAACAGTTTATCAGTCACTTTTGAAGTGATAAAATTTTTAATATGAGCAGCAGAACCGACACAGCAACCACATGTTACCACTGCGGTAACACGTGCAACGATGGACTTTTTATTTATGAAGAAAAGAACTTCTGTTGTATTGGATGCGAAAACGTATTTAAAATTTTATCTAAAAGTGGTCTGTGTAATTATTACAGCTATAACTTTCATCCCGGGGCTAACCGCAGCAGGGTTGAAAAGCGGTTTGAATATCTTGATGAAGCCGCGATAGTTAAAGACCTGGTCGACTATACGGACGACAAAATTACCATAGCGACACTTTACATCCCTTATATCCATTGCAGTTCATGCATTTGGCTGCTCGAGAACCTTAACAGAATAGATCCTGGCATATATTATAGCCGGGTTGATTTTCTGAAAAAGCAGGTAGTAGTAAGATTCAGCAACAATGTAATCACATTCAGGCAGGTGGTAGAACTGATGGTTGACATAGGCTATGAACCTTTAATCAGTTTGCACGATGTCATTAAACAGCAACAAAAGCTGCCAAAAGATAACCTGGTAAAAAAAATAGCGGTGGCAGGATTTTGCTTTGGAAATGTAATGCTGCTCAGTTTTCCGGAGTATCTGGGCCTTTCGGGGTACGAGCAATCTTTCAGGCAATTTTTCGGCTGGTTAAATATACTGTTCTCATTACCTGTTGTTTTTTACAGTGGGCGCGAATATTTTTCATCCGCCTGGAACAATCTTCGTAAGAAAGTCCTGAATATCGACTTCCCTCTTGCACTTGGCATTGCCGTATTATTTATTCGTACGGTCGCTGAGATCATAACCCATAAAGGGCCGGGTTTTGCAGATACCTTATGCGGACTTGTCTTCTTTCTGCTGGTAGGTAAATTCGTACAGAAAAAAACATACCACCACATTTCTTTCGAGAGAGACTACCGCTCGTTTTTCCCTGTAGCGGTACAAGTAATTGAAGAGGAAAGAGAACGCCCGGTTCCGCTGTCTGATTTAAAAGTGGGGCAACGCATACATATCCGTCATAACGAAATTATACCCGGGGATGCGATACTACTAAGGGGAAACGCAAAAATTGATTTCAGCTTTGTTACCGGTGAAGCAATACCGGTTACAAAATCATTAGGTGAAATTGTATATGCCGGTGGCAGGCAGGTTGGCGAGTCGATTGAGCTTGAAGTCGTTAAGCCGGTTTCGCAAAGCTATTTAACCCAGCTTTGGAATAATGAGGCTTTTAAACGTAGCCAGGAAGATCGCATGCAAACCTTTAATGAGCGTGTAAGCAAATATTTTATAGTGGTATTGCTGGCCATTGCATTTGGGGCCTTGCTATATTGGCTTCCAAGTGATTTTACGCGTGGACTATCAGCATTTACGGCGGTGCTGATAGTAGCTTGTCCGTGTGCATTAGCTTTAAGTACGCCGTTTACCATGTCGGCAGCATTGGGCGTTTTCGACAGAAATTTGTTTTACCTTAAAAATACAGCAGTGGTAGAACAACTGGCGCGCATTGACACCATTGTTCTGGATAAGACGGGTACCATCACCACCAATACGGAGAATAATGTGATCAGCTATGATGATTTAAATCATGTACAGCGGCAACTGATATACACTGTTTGCAGTAATTCGGGACACCCGCTCAGCAGGCAGATCTGTGATTTTCTGGGGCATCAGAAAAAGCTCGAAGTTTCGGAATACAACGAAATTTCCGGAAAGGGAATTTACGCCCAGGTTAACGGGCACATGATTAAAGTAGGGAGCAGTGAGTTTGTACTTGGCGGAAGTGAGGCCGTTCATCAGGCTACCGAGGTACATATGGTTATTAATGGTAAATATCACGGCTATTTTACTTTCAAACACCATTATCGTGACGGACTGGAAGATGTTATTCAATTGAATAAAAAATATAACATCCAACTTCTGTCAGGCGATCAGGACCATGAGAAAAACGACCTGATGGCCTATTTTAAACGTGAAGAATGTTTGCATTTTAATCAATCGCCGCAGCAAAAACTCAATTTTATAGCAGGCTTGCAAAGGGCGGGTAATAAGGTAATGATGATAGGGGATGGCCTTAATGATTCGGGTGCTTTAAAACAAAGTGACCTTGGTGTGGCTATTACTGATAACGTAAATAATTTTACACCCGGCAGCGATGCCATTTTAGATGGGCGCTCGCTTGCAAAACTTCCCCGGTTTCTCCGGTTTTCAAAGGATGCGGTTAATATTATTCATGTATCCTTTCTGATATCGCTTACCTACAATTTAATCGGTTTAAGCTTTGCGGTAACCGGTGCCCTGTCGCCGCTTACAGCCGCCATACTGATGCCTTTAAGCACTGCAACTATTATATCATTCACCAGCATAGCTACCCATGTAGCTGCCAAAAAACGCAAGTTAGCATGAGCATTATTTATTTTCTGATCGGGTGCAGCATATTGCTGGCCCTCATCTTTTTGTTTGCATTTTTTTATGCACAACGCCACGGCCAGCACGATGATCTGTATACGCCATCAGTAAGGATATTACTTGATGAAAAAGAGCCCGGAGAAGAAGAAAATGACTGACATCATTTTTTAGGGCAATCGTCATCATTCTGTCATCAGGCAGGCTCCTCTAATTTTACAACCATAAAATCCGGTATTAATTAAACTTTTATGCAACCCGAAAAATTTTATTACGATAACAAGATTGTACGCAACTTCGGTATTGCCACCATTGTCTGGGGTATTATAGGCATGGCGGTAGGTCTGCTTGTTGCCATACAGTTGTACAAACCAGGGGCTAACATGGGTAACCAATACACCACGTTTGGCCGTATCCGCCCACTGCACACTAATGCTGTAATTTTTGCATTTGTGGGCAACGCCATATTTATGGGCGTTTATTATTCTTTACAGCGTTTGCTTAAAGCCCGCATGTTTAGTGATGTGCTTAGCAAAATCCATTTCTGGGGATGGCAGCTCATCATCATTTCGGCAGTAATCACATTGCCTTTAGGCTTAACCACCTCTCACGAATATGCAGAGCTGGAATGGCCGATCGATATTGCCATAACGCTGATATGGGTAGTGTTTGGCGTTAATATGTTCGGCACTATTATTAAACGCCGCGAACGGCATTTGTATGTAGCCATCTGGTTTTACATAGCCACATTTGTAACAGTTGCAGTATTACACATTGTTAACTCGTTCGAGCTGCCAATATCTGCATTTAAAAGTTACTACCTGTTTGCAGGCGTTCAGGATGCCCTTGTGCAGTGGTGGTACGGGCATAATGCAGTAGCATTTTTCCTTACAACGCCATACCTGGGCATGATGTACTACTTTTTGCCTAAAATGGCTAACAGGCCAATTTACTCTTACAAGTTAAGTATCCTGCACTTTTGGGCACTGATATTTATATATATATGGGCAGGGCCTCACCATTTGTTATATACCACATTGCCCGGATGGGCACAATCATTAGGCGTGGTGTTTTCTATTATGCTGATTGCGCCAAGCTGGGGCGGTATGATCAATGGTTTACTTACCCTGCGCGGTGCATGGGATAAGGTGCGCGATGATGCCATTCTTAAATTTATGGTGGTTGGCTTAACCGCTTATGGTATGGCTACTTTTGAAGGCCCTATGCTTTCATTAAAGCAAGTGAACGCCATAGGCCACTTTACCGACTGGATCATTGCTCACGTACACGTAGGCGCTTTAGGCTGGAACGGCTTTTTAACATTTGCCATCCTGTACTGGCTTATCCCGCGCATTTACCGTACTACGCTTTACTCTGCCAAACTTGCCTCATGGCATTTCTGGATAGGTACATTAGGTATCTTATTTTACGCAATACCTATGTATTGGGCAGGCTTTACCCAAGGCTTAATGCTGAAAGAGTTTACGCAGGAAGGTATGCTGAAATATCCAAACTTTTTGGAAACCACCATGCGTATTTTGCCTATGCACGTGATGCGTTCAATAGGCGGTACATTCTACCTGGCAGGTGTAATCATTATGGCTTATAACCTGGCAAAAACAATGGCACAAGGCAAACTGGTTGCCAATGAAGCTGCTGAAGCTATGCCACTTGAGCCTAATTATACCAAAGAGCAGGATGGTTTCTGGCACCGCACATTGGAGCGCAAGCCTATCAAATTAATGGTATTGTCATTAGTGGTCATCCTTATCGGCACGTTTGTAGAACTGATGCCTACGCTAACCATATCATCAAACATACCGACTATTGCCAGCGTAAAACCATATACACCGCTTGAATTGCAAGGCAGGGATATTTACATCCGCGAAGGTTGTGTGGGCTGCCATTCGCAAACGGTAAGGCCGTTCCGATCAGAAACCGAACGTTATGGCGAGTACAGCAAAGCCGGCGAGTTTGTATATGACCACCCGTTCTTGTGGGGATCTAAACGTACCGGCCCGGATCTGCAGCGTGAAGGTGGCAAATATGGTAATGCCTGGCATTATAACCACTTAATGGATCCGCGCTTAATGTCGCCGGGCAGTATCATGCCAAACTACGACTGGCTGATTACTCAAACGCTGGACACTACTACCACTGCAGCCAAGATAAATGCCATGCGCAAACTGGGCGTGCCTTATGCAAAAGGGTATGAAAAAGTGGCCAACCATGATCTTGAACAACAGGCCAAAGGCATTGCTGATAACCTGGCTAAAGACCATATCAAGGTAAAAAGCAATAAAGAGATCGTTGCCATTATTGCTTATCTGCAACGCCTTGGAACAGATATTAAAGTAAACAAAACCGCAAATAACAACTAAGCATATGTTTAAGCAATTTACAGAAAATATAAACGGTAACCAGGGTTACCTGCTTTTCTCGCTCGGTATTTTTTTGATATTCTTTATCGTAGTCACCTTTATGCTTTTCAAGTTAAGGGCGCAATATGTAGACTACATGAGCGAAATACCGCTTAATGATGCCATTGACGAAACCTCACAAAACGTACAACCATGAAAGTTATAAAATCAATATTTGTGTTGCTGTTACTTTCAAGTGCCCGGCCTGTATTAGCAAGTGACCTCATCTCAGGCGAAATGAAGGATTATATTGGCTTTGGTGCGGTTATATTATTACTGCTCACCATATTAGCGGCCATGCTGGTATTGCTTAAAGCATTTAAAGTAATGACCAAAGTAATACTTGGCCCTAAAGCTTATGCCGAAATGCAGGCTGAAGAAGCTGCTGCAAAAGCTGCTAAAAAGAAACCGAAGGTAAGCGTGGTTGAGAAGATCCTTTCGTTAAAGCCATTGTCAGAAGAGAAATCGTTGATCATGGACCATGAGTATGATGGTATACAGGAATTGGATAATCCTACACCGGCTTGGTTTATGGGGCTGTTTTACATTACCATTGCTTTTGGAGTTTGCTATATACTGATCTATCACGTATTTGGTTTTGGTCAGTTACAATATGACGAGTATAAAACCGAAATGGCCGTTGCTGCAAAAGAAAAAGCTATTTACCTGGCAAAATCAGCTAACCGTGTTGATGAAAATACAGTAAAACTGGAAACAGATGCGGCAACATTAGCAGCAGGGCAGGCTGTATTTAAACAAAGCTGCGTGCCTTGTCACGGCGACCATGCACAGGGTGTTGTAGGGCCGAACTTAACAGACGATTACTGGCTGCACGGCGGCAAAATAAAAGATGTTTTTAAAACCATTAAATATGGTGTAACTGCTAAGGGTATGCCTACCTGGGAAAAACAACTTTCGCCAAAGCAAATAGCTGACGTAGCCAACTATGTAAAATCGTTACATGGCACTAACCCGGCTAACGCTAAAGAGCCGCAGGGAGAGAAAGAGACAGATGATGATGGGGTAAAAGCTGGTGCTAAAACCGCCATGCTTGCTAAAACAAAATAATACCATGTTAACGGCAGATATAAACCCGCAACCCAATACAACTACCGACGGTAAACGGCGGTGGCTGTATCCGGTTGTGCGTAAAGGGAAATTATACGCTTATCGAAGCTGGTTAAGCTATGCTTACCTAGCGCTGTTCTTTGCCGGTCCGTTTATACGTGTAGGAGGAGAGCCATTACTATTATTCAACGTAATGGACCGGCACTTTGTCTTGCTTGGCCAGGTTTTCTGGCCGCAAGACTTCTTTATTTTTGTGTTGGCTATGCTTGCCGGCATAGTATGCATAGTTTTATTTACGATAGCTTTCGGACGGATATTTTGCGGCTGGATGTGTCCGCAAACCATTTTTATGGAAATGGTTTTCCGTAAGATTGAAATATGGATTGAAGGGGATGCTAAAAAAAGGCGCAAGTTGGACGAAGGCCCCTGGACAAGCGAAAAGATCATTAAAAAAACAACAAAGCACGTTGTTTTTATTCTGCTGTCTTTTTTAATTGCCAATACGTTTCTTGCCTACATCACAGGCAGCGAAAACCTGATCAAAATTATTACGGAGCCTGTAAAGCTGCACTGGTCAGGATTTATCAGTATCTGGATATTTACACTGGCCTTTTATATTGTTTACAGCCAGGTGCGTGAAATTGTGTGTACCGTGATTTGCCCTTATGGTAGATTGCAAGGCGTGCTTACAGATAAAGACACATTAAATATAGCTTACAACTATCAGCGTGGCGAGCCCCGTGGTAAGCTGTCCAAAAAAGATGATACCGTTAAAGGTGATTGTGTTGACTGCGGCTTATGTGTAGATGTTTGTCCAACTGGTATCGACATCAGGAACGGATCACAATTAGAATGTATTAATTGTACAGCCTGTATAGATGCCTGTAACCAGGTAATGGAAAAAATTCACCGTGAGCTTAATCTTATCGGGTTTTACTCTGAAAACGTTATTAAAGAAAACAAAAAGCTGTCGTTCAATACGCGTATGAAAGCATACAGCGCCGTAATAGTGGTATTATTAGGCGTATTAAGCTGGTTTGTTTTACAACGCAGCGATATTGATGTAACGGTACTTCGCTCTGCGGGTACACTGTATCAGGAGCAGCCGGGAGGGTATGTCAGTAACTTATATAATGCTGATGTGATTAATAAAACGAATAAAAGGCAACGCATTAATTTGGTGCCGGCAGATCCGGATGTTAAGATCAAATTTATCCAGGCTCCCGGTGTGCTTGACAAAGGTGCTTCAGTAAAGATCATGTTTTTTGTCATGATTCCGGCTAAAGGGATTCACAATCCAAAAACCGACATTCAATTAAACATTATTCAACAAAATAAAATGCTGGCTACAGTAAACACTACGTTTATAGGGCCGGTGTATGGAGATTAAACAATGAACTGGGGGAAAAAATTAATGATCGGCATGGCATGTTTTATGTCATTCATCACGTGTATGGGTGTGTATATGTTTATGCAGCCAGATGATTATGATCAAAAGTATTACGAAAAGGGGCTTGCCTTTGATAAAGAATATGATAAAGAACAGCGCGCTGTAAATGAGCATATGCAGCCTACGGTAAGCATTGTAGAAAAGGATTTAAAGATCCTGTTCCATGATAATGCGAAAGGCCAGCTGCATTTTATCCGCCCGTCTGACAGGCACCTGGACAAGACCTTAATCTTTAATAACAGCCAGGTAGCGGTTCCAATAAATCAGCTTGCCAAAGGCCAGTGGCAGCTTGTTTTTGAATGGGGAAGTAATGGCAAGCAGTATTTGTATAAGCAGGAAATGTTTATTCCATGAGTGTTAATGAAATTGCCTTTTTTATTGGTTTGTTTGGCAGTGTGCATTGTATTGGGATGTGCGGACCCCTGGCTTTTGCAATTCCGTCAATGCAAAAAAGCATGTTATGGATGGTATGGGATAAGCTGCTTTACAATACAGGCAGGATCATTACTTATACCACACTCGGGTTAGTTTTTGGATTATTAGGTAAACAGCTCTGGTTGGCTGGGTTGCAGCAGGGTATAAGTGTCATCAGCGGATGCTTGATCGCTTTTGCGGCAGTATCGCGTATGGCTAAACGCTCCTTTATAAAATCAGTACGTTTCAACGCATTGCTAAAGCCGTTTAACCAGTTAATCGTATATGCTATTAATCGTAAAGCTGGTCATTTGATTATTGGCATGTTAAACGGTTTATTGCCCTGTGGCTTTGTATATATGGCATTGATCGGCGCCCTAAATACCGATTCGGCAATTGCGGCAGGTAAATTTATGATGTGCTTTGGCTTTGGTACACTGCCATTAATGCTGGTTGCCACGGTGGGCAGCCAGATGTTTACACAACCATTAAGATTGCGCCTCAACAAGGTGATCCCTTATTTTATGCTTTTTCTTGGCGCCTGGTTTATCATGCGGGGCCTCAACCTAAATATACCTTATTTAAGTCCGGATATCAGGACTGCAACTACCCTCTGTAAATGATAAAATGTGCTTACAATCACTTTCTGGTTTGACTGGCGTCATGTCTCAACAGGTCATCAAACGCGATTTTTGAGTCATACAAAAAGAATAATATCATGGCTACTTTAAAAACTACAATTGATGCCAACTGGGCGCATACTGATAACGCAACTACACAGGAAATAACCTTATGGCAAAGGTACCTTGCTTATGCTGATAAACAAGCCGGTAACCGTACACTTTGGTTTTTTATCACGTTGCTGGTACATGGTGTATTGATACTGGCCCTGCCTGCTGTGCTTATATATTACTATAATGCTCCGGTTTGGATATTAGGCATTACCATGACTTGCTTTTTTGCTAACCTGATAGCTAATATGGGCGGCGCAGGTATCCGTACCACCTTGTCTTTTTTTTATGCAAGTGTGATTATACACCTGATAATGATAGTATTAGTTCTTGCTTTTTAAATCTTTTAATTAACTATATGTAAAAGCGGCTATGGCCGCTTTTTTATTGCAGTACATCTTATGCAAAACCACATTTTTCATATCCCGGTTCTGGGACTGGGTTATTCTATCGATACGCCGCTCAAAGTAGCCAGGTATGGTATATCATCAGTACTTTCAATAGTTGATGATGAACTGATCGAGCGCATGCGCGAATATCATTGTAAGCAAAATGATGTTCCATTTACGCCGATCAGTAAGCAGGAAAACGACAGCCGGGCTAAGCGCATTACTGCTTATTTAAACTTTCTGGATAAACTGATTGACGAAGACTTTAAAGCTTTTCAGTTGATGCCCTTTGAACAAGATAATGACCTTAAAAGGTATTTTGATCTACTGCCCGAATCATCTGTATTAAGGCAAGGGTATGACCTGATGCTGGAATATCCTGATGGTGAAAGAAAGAAGATATTTCAGCAGGTTTTGAAAAAAATGCTTGTAAAAGGAAGCATCGATGTAAATATCATGGCCAAAGTTGACAAGCTGAATTTTGATGCCGAGGGCAATTTTACCGGTGAAAAACATACCGATGCCTTGTCGGCTTTGCGTGGTTTTGCTAACAGTAATTTACAGTCATCATTGATTTTATCAGCCGGGATGAATCCTAAGCTTTACAGTTATATGGAAGAATTTGGTGATTTCTTTCCCGACGAAAAAGGGAAAATCCGGAAAAAGATCATCTTAAAAGTAAGCGATTACCGGTCGGCATTAATACAGGCTAAATTTTTAGCTAAGAAGGGATTGTGGGTGTCCGAATTCAGGATTGAATCGGGGCTTAACTGCGGTGGCCATGCTTTTGCTACAGATGGTTTACTGCTGGGGCCAATTCTTGAGGAATTTAAGCAAAACAGGCAGCAAATGGCAGCAGAGCTATGGGAGATGTGTAAAAATGCCTTGTGGACTAAAGGGTATCAAATAGCCGAACGGCCAATACAGCGCATTACTGCGCAGGGGGGTATTGGTACCGCGCAGGAGAATGACTTTTTAATCAATTATTATCAGCTCGACGGCACTGGTTGGGGCAGTCCGTTTCTACTGGTACCTGAAGTTACCAATGTTGACGAAAGTACATTAAACCACTTAACTGCATCGGGTAGTGATGATTATTATCTGAGCGATGCCTCGCCATTGGGTGTGCTGTTTAACAACTTTAAAAGTTCGACCATTGAGGAAGAGCGGATGAACAGAATTGAAAAAGGCCGGCCGGGTAGTCCCTGTACAAAAAAATACCTGTGTACCAATACAGAATTTACTGAGGAACCAATTTGTACAGCTTCCAGAAAGTATCAGCATTACAAGATCCAGGAACTTGAAAAAAGCGGCCTTGATAAAGAACAGTATACATCCGCTTTTGAGGCTGTGACAGCCAAGGTTTGCCTTTGCGAAGGTTTGTGTGCTTCTGTCTATCTTAAAAACGGTATGTTAAAGCCCAAAGAGAGCAAAGCTGTAGCTATTTGCCCCGGGCCAAACCTGGCTTACTTTAAGCGAAGCTATACGCTTGACGAGATGACTGCGCATATTTACGGTAAAATAAACCTGTTAAAAGATGTAACAAGGCCTCATGTATTTATCAATGAACTGAATTTGTATGTGGACTACCTTAGGAAATCAGTAACGGCATGCCTGCAACAAATGGATAATAAAAAAGGAAAGCAATTACAAAAATTCAGGCAGCAATTGCAGCAAGGCATTAATTATTATGAAGGTATTGCCAATCAGCTGGCATCTCCGTTTAATGAGTTCCATAAACAACTTATTATAGCGCAAAAACATTTAAACGCTATTGCTTGCGGTATAGAAGTATGTATAAATTAAGGTGAGCAATAATTACAGTAAAAGCCCCGATAATTTAATTATCGGGGCTTTTACATTTATAAACACTGTATTTTTATCCTGCCATACTGAACAATTGCGTCGTAGGTTTATCAGCCCATAATCGGGCATCAAGCGCCATACAAATATTACGCAAAAATCTTTTACCAAGCGGGGTAACTGTTACACACCATGAGTTAAGTTCTACCAGTCCGTCATCAGCAAGCGCATGCACACGTTCAATTCCTTCCAAAAGTGTTGAATATTTATGCTGATGATGATTCCAGGAGGTTTTGCCTTTACACATCAGGTTAAGAATATGCCTGCGTAAAACCAGGTCTTCTGAAGTAAGTATATGGCCTTTCAATACAGGCAATTCGCCGGCATTGACTAACTTAATGTATTCTTCAACGTTTTTAACGTTTTGCGAAAACCCATACCAGCTATCGCTTATAGACGAAACGCCCAACCCCACCAAAAGTTGAGTATACTGATGCGTGTAACCCATAAAGTTACGGTGTATGGTGCCATTTTGTTCAGCTTTGTACAGGCTGTCGGTAGTAAGCGAGAAGTGATCCATACCAATATCCCTATAACCCATTTCGGTAAACATGGCACGTCCTGCGTTGTGAAGCTTGGCTTTTTCTTTAGCATCTGGTAAGTCTTTTTCAGTAAAACGGCGCTGCCCGGGTTTAATCCATGGCACATGGGCGTAACTGTAAAAGGCAATACGATCTGGCATAAGTTTGCCCACCATGTCTATGGTGTCACTTAGCCCTTGTAAAGTTTGCCTTGGCAAACCATAAATCAAATCGTAATTAACAGATGTATAGCCTATTTCGCGTGCCTGCCTGGTAATGGTTTCTACCTGCTCAAAGCTTTGGATGCGGTTAATAATAAACTGCACTTCGGGGTCAAAATCCTGTATACCTAAACTCAAACGTCTAAAGCCAAGATCATACAGCGTACGCAAATGTTCGGTAGTCGTATTGGCCGGGTGCGCCTCGAAGCTAAATTCTGCTTCAGGGTGGATCTTAGAATTATCTATAATTTCTTTTATTAAGATACTTAAATGTTCGGGGTTGAAAAACGTAGGTGTTCCGCCGCCAAGATGAATTTCGCGAATAACAGGAGTGTCCCCCAAAATATTGCGATACATGGCCCATTCTAACAGCAAAGCCTTTATATAAGGCTGTTCAACGGCATGGTTTTTAGTAATTCGGGTGTTGCATCCGCAATAGGTACACAAGCTTTCGCAAAATGGCAGGTGTATGTAAAGGCTGATGCCATCCTTATCATTGGATTCCAGAAATGAATTATAAACAGAGTTTTCCCATTTTATTTTACTGAAGCCTTCTGCATCCCAGTAAGGTACAGTAGGGTAGCTGGTATAACGGGGGGCTGCTATATTATATTTTTGCAACAGATTTGTCCGGTTATCCATGGCTTAATTAACTTTGGTATTTACGATTTCTTGCTGAACACTGCACTGTTTGGCACAGGCACATGATTTTCCTACGCACTTATTTTGCTGCCAGAAATCAAGGTTCCTTATCGTCTGATCTGCTATTTGCTGCAACGCTTCGTTGGTTAAAAAAGCCTGATGAGGCGTTACAATTACATTTGGGTATTGCAGTAACTGTAGCAGCGTTGCATCTTTAAACTGGTCGGTATGATGATCTTCAAAAAATAACCCCTTTTCTCTTTCGTATACATCCATGCCAAAATAGCCCACATGGCCACTTTCAATGGCATGAAGCATGTCTTCGGTATTGACAAGTGCACCGCGTGAGGTATTCAGTATCATTACACCTTTTTTCATTAAGTAAAGCGTTACTTTATTAATCAGGTATTTAGTGTCAGCAGTAAGAGGGGCGTGTAAAGAAATAATATCCGAGCATATCAATAATTCATCAAGCGAAACCTGATCAATGCCCGGTGCGTTTACATTTTCCCTGATATCATATCCAATCACTTTACAACCTAATCCCCTGAAAATATTTCCGGCAGTAATACCAATGTGCCCAAGCCCGATTATACCAACTGTTTTTCCTGAAAAATTGAAACCGATCAGTTCATCAAGTTTGAAATTGAAATTATGGCTGTGCTGGTCTGCTTTGATGATTTTACGGCTTAATGCAAGGGCCAAAGCCAACGTGTGTTCTGCAATAGCCTGTGGAGAATATTCAGGTACATTAGCCAGTTTAATTGATCTCACCGCTGCTGTCTCTTTATCAATATGATCTGTACCTACAGAGCGTGTTGCAATATATTTGATGCCCATATCTGCCAGCATATTTACTACAGGGGCCGATACATCATCATTTGTAAATACAACAACCGCATCTTTCCCTTCTGCAAATGCCGCAGTTTCCCTTGATAAGGGATTTGATATAAGAGTTATATCGTGCTTTTTCTGATTAGCCTTTGCTAAAAATTCCTTCTCGAACGACTTGATACTGTATGCTACAACTTTCATCTGCGGGTTGTTTATTTATACAAAGCTACCCTGAAGCAAATTTCTAAAGAATGAAGTTGGTCAGCTGAAAAAGTGATCGTGGTCAGTTTTTCATTTTTGCAAGTTTAAGATGATCAAGTATATGGATAAGCGCTCCCTTTTTTTCAAGCAGGCCTTCTTCTTTAAAATCGGTAAGGGTGCGGCTAACGGTTTCTGTGGCTATGCCGGCCATGGCAGCAAGTTCTTCGCGCGAAGCCTTAAACTGATCGGGGTCTGCAGACTGCTTACTTAAACGAAGTATTACCTGAGCCAAACGTTTACGAACGGAGTTGTAAGCCAGTTCTATCAACTGCGTTTCCTTTTCCTTGATGTTATTAGCCAATATCCTCAAAAACTGCTGACCTATATCGGGGTACCGGTTTAGCAGCGTCAAAACGGCATCTTTAGGCAGCAGGCAAACGGCTGCGTTTTCCATAGCTTCGGCTGTTTCATTAAAATGCTCGTCTGCCAATAAGGCATTTACACCAAGGTAATCGTCGGGTTTATACAGGCCAGTCATGAGTTCACGGCCATCATCTGCAATCTTAATGGTTTTAACACTGCCTTCTAAAACAAGATAAATGCCCTGAACGGTGTCGCCGTCATAATAGAGTATCTGCTTCTTTTTTATTTGCCGTATTTTTCTCGAAGCAATCAGCATTTTTAATTCTTCGCTTCCATTATGCCCGGTATTGGCAAGCTTTTCAATATTTTGTAATGATTTACTATAATGGGCTTCTTGTTTTTCTTTTTTTGCAAACCGGCTTTCTATGGCGTTCATGAGTTCCATGTCGTCATAGGGCTTGGTCAGGTAATCATCGGCTCCCATTTCCATCCCTTTTCTAAAATCCACACGTTCGGCTTTAGCGGTAAGGAAAATAAAAGGAATAGCAGCAGTTTCTGCATTCTTGCTCAATAAGTACAATACACCGTAGCCATCCAGTTCGGGCATCATAATATCGCACAAGATCAGGTCGGGTTTTGATTGTGTGGCCAGGTCGACACCTGTTTTACCATTAGTCGCCTGTAGTACTTCGTAACCCGCAAGTTCCAGTATTTCAGCTGTACTTTCACGGATATCGTTATTGTCTTCGATGATTAAGATAAGTTTAGCCATTGTTTATGGGGAATAATAAGGTGAAAGATGTGCCCTGATTTACTTTGCTTTCAAATTTTATTTTGCCGTTCATTAAGGCCACATAACGGGTAACAATGTTAAGCCCCAATCCTGTGCCGGGTATGTTGCCGGTGTTATGTGCCCTGAAAAACGCTTCAAATAAGTGTTTCTGGTCGTTCTCTGGTATGCCTATGCCATTATCGCTGATCATTACCGTCAAGATATCATCTGCTATCTCTGTATTAAACTCGATAAAAGTGTTTTCGCCCGAATACTTAATAGCGTTGCTGATAAGGTTAATGACACAGTTTTTTAGCAGCGTTTGGTCAAGCGTTATGGTACTGGCCGAGCCGGTATGCTGATAAATAATGTTTTGGTTCTGCTTGGCAATCAGCTGCATCTCCTCGGTTATCTCTTCTGCAAACTTTACAATATCAAAAGGTGTAAATAACGCTTCTACCTTGCCTGCTTCCAGTTTTTCGAGCGACAGGAAATCATTTAGTATGCTGGTTAAATTGGCAACAGCATTTTTTATTTTGGCCAGGTGTTTAGTAATATTTGCACTGTTAAACTGCTGCGCATATTTTTCGATCAGTACAGCAGAAAGCTGTATCGAACTTAATGGTGTCCTGAACTCGTGCGAGGCCATAGATACAAAGCGGCTTTTTAGCTGGTTAAGTTCTTTCTCCTTTTCAAGCGATAAACTTACTTCTTCTTTAGCCTCCTGCAAAGCCATAACTGACCTTTTGAGAGATTGTGTCCGGTCTTCGATCAGATCTTCCAGGTGTGTAGCATAATCCATCAACCGTTCTTCTGCCTCTTTTTCGCGGCTAAGATCGTGGATAAAGCCAGTATAAATCTTTCTGCCCGAATACTGCACTTCGCTTACTCCGAGGCGAAAAGGAAAAACGGTGCCGTCTTTTCTCAAGCCTTTCACCTCGCGGCCTATGCCGATAATATGCGCCTCACCTGTACGCTGATACCTGTTAATATAGCCATCATGGTTTTCACGGTCGGGTGGGGGCATAAGTACTGCTACGTTTTTGCCGATAACCTCTTCCTGGGTATATCCAAATAATTTACAGGCCGAGGGATTGATGGATTCGATAACGCCGCGATCGCTGATGGTAATAATACCATCTATAGCATTTTCAATAATTGCTTTAAGCAGCGCAGTGTTTTCCATACGATATTAAATGATCTTGATCACAAATATCTGAAATGCTGCGTAAGCATTGGCATGAGTTAAAACATTTTAAAATATGACGAAGATCATTTTTTTGGATAGGTATATCCTGCTGTGCATTTATAAGCAGTAAATACCAAATAATAAGGTTGAATTTTACATGGCTAATTGTTCTATATTAAACCATTGTAAAGACAGTGATATTTTATATATTGCAATAAATAAATACGTGGTAGTAAATTTGAGCGACTGGCAGTTAATGAACTCACTTAAAAGTGGGAGCGAGGCTGCTATTGCCGAAATTTATTCCCGCTACTGGCAAAAGATGATTGCTGTAGCGTATAATCACTTAAAGGATAAAGCCGCCGCCGAGGAGGTAGTGCAACAGGTTTTTATCAACCTTTGGGACCGCCGCGAAACCATCAGTGTTAATTCTCTTCCCAATTATCTGGCAACTGCTGTAAAGTATACGGTTTTTAGAGAATTGTATCGTCAGAAACGTAAAATGGAAGTTGCCAGTGAGATGGTTCATTTACAAAATGAATGTGACTTTGACGATGAGCGGATTTATGCCCGCTTTTTAGAAGATTACTTAAACGGTGTAGTTGAACAATTGCCCGAAAAATGCAGGCTTGTGTTTCGTTATAGCCGGGTGGATGGGAAAAACATTCCTGAAATTGCCCGTGAACTTCAGGTTGCTGAAAAAACTGTTGAGGCACACCTTACTAAAGCACTTAAATATATACGATATTCTTTACAACAAGCCGGTTTGCTGGTTTCACTTCTGCTTATCTGCGGTTTTAAAAGCTAATCTGATAAATTAAGCAGTCATTTGCCAGTATTTTAATCTTTAAAATACTATTCTTTCCAACTACTATAAAAAAAATGTTTTTTTTCATTTATAACTAAGGGTAAACCATGATTTGATGTCACTATAGATAAAAATGAAAGAAATATCTTGGTGAACAAGCATAGAATAGATGAACTAATAGAAAAGTCTCTCAAAGGAAACATTAGTTTATCTGAAAAAGAAGAATTAAACAGCTGGTACAGGCATCAGAATGAGCAGGATGTTCAATGGCTGGATAGCACCCCGAATGAACAAGCCGAACTGGAGCAGCGTATGCTGGGCCGCATTCGGGCTCATATTATACAACAACGTAGCCATACAAAACATAATAGTAAGTACTGGATAGGCTTAGCAGCCTCTATAGCTGTTTTAGTTCTGTTTACTACAATCTACATGGTTCAGAAAAGATCTGTATCATCCAAACATGCAATTGCTGCCAGTTTTGCAGCACCTCAAAAATTTGCCGAAAACCGTTATGTACACCTGCCCGACGGCAGCATAGCAATTCTACGCAGGGGCAGTAATTTGAGTTACAAGTACAACGGCGGCGTTCGTGAGCTTTATCTGAGCGGCGAAGCTTATTTTGATGTAAAACACCAGGCCGATCATCCTTTTATCGTACACACAGGTAACCTGCTTACTACAGTGCTTGGTACGGCATTCAATATAAAAGCCATTCCGGGGCAGGCGGTTACGGTTACTGTAACAAGAGGAAAGGTTAGTGTAGCAGATCAAGTTCACAAAACATTAAATATACTCACCCCCAATCAGCAAGTTGTTTCTTCAAAGGAAGAAATTAAAACAACTCCTGAAATTGTAGAAACCAGCAATCTGCTTTCATGGGCTAAAGTTGATATGCAGTTCACCGATATGCCTTACGAGCAACTGGCCGAAAGGTTAAGCAGAAGGTATGGAGTGGAAATAACTTTTAAAAATCCTGCTGTAAAGAAATGCCTTATCACCGGGCGGTTCAGCGGAACAGAACCGTTGGAACAAGTTTTACAGATCATATCACAAACCCTGAGCACTACTTACACGGCAACCGGCAATTCAATAGCCATTGACGGTACCGGATGCTTATAACTATTGATAAACTAATCCCCAATTAACTATGCAAAAGATTGACCCCAGTTAAATGACTAAGTATCTGATACCATCTGGCAGGAAGCCGGGGGTACAAAAAACTCCTCCAGCCGTGGAAAGCAATGGAGGAGTTTAGTTAAAAACATTTTCGGACATTTTTAAACCTATACAAATAATGCAAAAAAACACTGCTTTTGCAAAGGGGGCTTTCTGTACCCTGTTTTCACGATTTTCAAGAAGTAAATTACTCTTTATCATGAGATTAAGCTTTTTTTGTGCTGCTGCGCTTTTCTTTAGTTTACAGGTATTTGCCGCTGGTAGCACCCGAGGTCAGTCGCTCACAGATGTAAAAGTAACCCTGTCAGTACAAAATGTACCTTTAAAAACAGCCCTGAGAAAATTACAGGATGCATCGGGCCTTAGCATTTTTTATCCGTCAAACAAAGTTGCTCCATTTCAAAGTGTTTCGCTTCCTGCCGGTACGCGCTCGGTAGCGGATGCGCTTAACTTATTACTTGAAAACACCGGTCTCGATTATCAGCAGGATAACGGTAAAGTAATCTTGTTTGAAAAGAAGGCCAATGCAACTCCTGTTTCAAATAGGTTCGAGCAAGCCCGCCGCGTTAATGGTTTTGTAACCGACGATAATCACCAGCCATTACCAGGTGTAACCGTACGAGTGAAAAACAGCCAGAGAACTAGTACTGCTACAGATGCTAATGGACACTTTCACCTGGACCTTGAAAACGGAGATAATGTTTTAATTTTTAGTTTTATAGGATATAAAACTCAGGAAATTGCAGTAGGAGACCGTACCTCATTTGAAGTAACCATGCAGCCGGTGACTGGCTCACTTGATGAGGTGCAGGTAATTGCATACGGTACTACTACACGGCGTTATAACACCGGATCTGTAAGCTCAATTACGTCAAAAGATCTGGGTAAAGAAACAGTAAATAACCCATTAACAGCTTTACAGGGCCGACTTCCGGGTGTACAGATCACGCAGGATAACGGTTTGCCGGGTTCGGGTGTGCGCACCAGTATACGCGGTGCGGGTACGGGTACAATTTCATCTGCCGGTTTTTTACCGCTTTATGTAATTGACGGCGTTCCGTTTACACTGTTTAACGGCGGTGTACCAGCTACCGACAACCTGAATGCCTATGGTGTATCTGGTGCAAATGGTGGTGTAAGCCCTTTCAGTGTTATTGCGCCTGAAGACATTGAACGAATAGATGTATTAAAAGATGCAGACGCTACAGCCATATATGGTTCGCGCGGTGCAAACGGTGTAATCTTAATTACAACCAAGAAAGGCCGTGCCGGACGTACTACGGTAAACGTTAACGCTTATACCGGTATAACACAGGTCAATCATTATATACCGATGATGAGTACAGCTGATTATCTGGCCATGCGTAAAGCTGCCTATGCTAATGCCAATGTAACACCAACGGCTACAAATGCACCAGATCTGGTTACCTGGAGCCAGACAGATAATACAGACTGGCAAAAATACTTTATAGGGCATACTGCGCACAATAGTAACGTGAATGCGTCAGTGTCAGGCGGTGATGCACAAAACAGCTTTCTGTTTACTTCAACTTATCGTAAAGATGGGACGGTGTATGGTAATGATTTTGATGCTACTACATTTTCGGGCCGCCTCAATGCCAGTCATAAAAGTGCTAATGGCCGGTTTAGCATTGATGCATCTGCAAATTATTCATATATGGGTACTGTTTTACCAAATACGGATCTATCATCCTTATATAATTTGCCGCCTAACTATCCGCTTTATAATGCCAATGGTAGCGTAAACTGGACAGTTACCAGCCCGCTTTCTTATTATTTACAAACTACCAAGGCACAAACCACTAATTTGCTTACCAACTTAAACTTTAGCTATAAAATATTGCCGGGCCTTGTTGCGCGAGCTAACCTTGGTTACACATTAACCCGTCTTAAACAACAGCAGGCTAATCCAGCCAGTGCGCAAAACCCTGCTTTCAGCAACATTAGCACCTTAAATTATACCGATAATGATAATAACAATTACATTATTGAACCGCAGCTTGAATATCAGAAAAATATAGGTAAAGGCAAGTTACAGGCACTTGTTGGTACTACTTTCCAGCAAACTAAAGCTACAGGCTTATCTCTTACAGGTACGGGCTATAGCAACGAGGCGCTTATTTATTCTTTAACAGCAGCCTCTACTGTAACTACATCTTACAATAACAACTCAACTTATAAATACACTGCAGCTTTTGGTCGCTTAAATTATAATTGGGAAGACAAATATATAGTGGATGGTACCTTCCGTCGAGATGGTTCATCAAGATTTGGTGCTAACAACCGCTTCGGTAATTTTGGCGCCGTGGGTGCTTCATGGATTTTTACCCAGGAAGATTTCATGAAACAGTTTGATGTGCTAAGCTTTGGTAAATTACGCACCAGCTACGGTTTAACAGGTAATGATCAAATACCTGATTACCAATATTATTCTTTATATGGCGTTGGCGGTTCTAATACCGCATACAATGGCACACCATCTTTGTTTCCTACCAATATTGCCAATCCTGATCTAAAATGGGAAACTACCAAGAAACTGGATATTGCAGCAGAGCTTGGCTTTTTGCATGATCGTATTTTACTTAAAGTGGATTACTATCGCAACCGGACATCTAACCCGCTTAATTATGTGCCGGTTCCTTCTCAAACAGGTACAACCAGCTACCTCGGAAACTTAAACGCAACATTGCAAAACAAAGGTTGGGAGTTTGAATTAAACACGATTAATGTTGCGAGCAAAGACTTCCGTTGGAACACCTCATTAAACCTTACTATCCGACGCAATAAGCTGTTGGCGTTCCCTAATCTAGCTACATCCAGCTATGCGAATACTTTTATTATTGGACAACCTACAGATATTGTTCTGCTATATCATTATACCGGTCCAGACCCTAAAACAGGTTTGCCAACCTTCCAGGATAAGAACGGTGATGGAGCAATTACTTACGCTAATGACAGGTTTGTGGCGCCTTACGGGCATCCTTTTTACGGTGGCATAACCAATAGCTTTAGCTACAAAGGATTCCAGTTTGATATTACATTCCAGTACAACCATCGTTATGGGTATAAAAACGGAACATTATCTACCAATTTCAACCCGTACGGATATACTTTCACCAACCAAAGCACAGAAATACTTAACCGTTGGACACAACCAGGCAGCACCGGATATTTCCCTGTCGCTTCTGTAAACGGCAGCCCGCTTTATAGTACTTTATACAGCTCTGATTATAACTGGGGTGATGCCTCATTTGTGAAATTAAAAACAGCCAGCATGAGCTATACATTGCCAAAAAATTGGGTAAATCACTTAAGCATGGCATCTGCCTCTGTATATCTGCAAGGGCAAAACTTATTCACCTGGGCGAAGCAAAAATATACCTACGATCCGGAAACGGCTGTACCAGGTACAGGCTCATCATTGGGAACAGGGCAGTTTATGGCATTGCCACAGCTACGCACTATTGTTCTTGGTATAAATTGTTCATTTTAATCGCTAACCTCATGAAATTAAGATATATTTCTTCATTAATTGCTCCCTCTTTATTTACTGTCATGTTGTTATTCAGCACATCATGCAAAAAATATGTAGATGTGGGTGTATCACCAAATCTGGTATCAACTACACAGGCCTTTAATTCTGATGCCTCTGCTACCAGCACTATAGTTTCCTTATATTCTTATTATCCTACCACAAGTGGTATAAGGTATGCAAGCGTTTTAGGCGGCATATCATCAGACGAAATGCAGTATACCAGTTCTGATGCCAGTGTACAGCAGTTTGCACAGGATGCATTGGTAAACACTAATTCATACAGTGAAAACTATCTTTGGAGTTATGCATATCAGGTTGTAAGAGAAACAAATCTGGCTATCAACGGAATAAACAGTTCAGCTTCTATCACTGCTGCTACCAAAAACCAATTACTTGGCGAGGCTAAGTTTATGCGGGCTTTCACTTATTTCTACCTGGTAAATTTCTTCGGTGGTGTGCCGCTTTCGCTTGATCCCGTTGAGCTTAATAATGCAACACTGCCACGCGCCACTACACAGGCAGTTTACACACAAATTATAACAGATCTGAAAGATGCGGTTAATTTGCTTCCTGCTAATTATGCAGGTATTGCAAATTTTAAAGCAAGGCCAAATAAATGGGCAGCAGCAGCTTTACTGGCACGTGTATACCTGTATAATAAAGATTATGTAAATGCAGAGGCTTTGTCTACCCAGGTTATAGGTTCAGGCACGTACACTCTGCCTGCACCTGCAAGTGCTTTTATCAATACCAGTCCAGAGGTGATACTGCAGTTTGCTACTCAATTCGGTTATTCTATTTTCGGATCGCCTTTTGGTGCGGCTAATACCAGCACCAACGTGGTACTGCCTACTTACGCTTTGTATCCAAACTTTACAAAATTGTTTGAAAAAGGGGATACCCGTAAAACAAACTGGGTTGATTCGCTAAACTATAACGGTACCAAATATTACCGCATAGCGAAATATAAACTCGCTACTGCAACAGCCGGAAACGAATACAACGTGGTATTGCGACTTGCCGAGCAGTATTTGATCCGTGCCGAAGCCCGTGCACAGCAAGGTAATATTGCCGGTGCACAGGCCGATATTAACGTTGTGCGTACACGTGCCGGACTTTCAAATACAACTGCTGCTACACAAGGCGATCTTTTAACCGCTATTGCCGCCGAGCGTAAGGTAGAGCTATTTGGTGAGCTTGCACACCGTTGGTTTGATTTGAAGCGTACCGGGCAAACAGGTAAAGTTTTAAGTCCGCTTAAACCTACCTATAAAGCAACTTCAGATTTATTCCCCATTCCTTACAGTCAGTTGCTTATTAATCCGGCACTTAATCAAAATCCAGGCTATTAATAAATTTCCCATTACACTAAACGTAAAACTATATGAAAAACAAAACTAATATCACTACCTACCGCCGTGCGGTAGCTGTATTTGGTTTGATGGCTGTTGCTACCTGTACATCTTTGGTTGCAAATGCACAAACCACTAAGGAGCAGCAGATGCGTGAGCATTTATCTAAATTGATGTCTTCAAAAGATTCAACAGATAAGCAGGCACTGTATACAGAACTTCATCAGTTGGCAGCCAGTAATAATGAGCTTGATATGATGATGGCATCTAACTATTATTACCAGTTAGGACGCACAAAGGTGGTCGATTCGCTCGGAAAAGCCGAACTGCAAAAATTCCCTAAAGGGTTCGCAGCCCGTCGAGAAGCTGTGGAGCCGGTTTATAAAGAAACTACGGCAAAGGGTATGGAGCAGGCATACTTAAAATGGGTGGCTGCTTTCCCACCTGAAAAATTCAGGACAGGAGCCGTAGAAGACGATCTACAATATGATTATGTGCGCTCGGCTATAGCTAACCTTTATGCTAAAGAAAAAAATACTGCTAAGGCTATTCAATACATTAATGAATTAGCAGTAGACTTCTGGAAAGGAAACGCTTACATGGGCATCTCCAATATTTTTTATGCAAACGGCGATCTGCCCCTTGCTGAAAAATATGGCCGAATGGCTATGGAAAACGCCGACTCTTACCGGGACGGTAAAAAAGGAGATAGTAATGCAGCTAAGTTTGCCGCATCAGGTTACCCTGGTTTGGCAAGCGCTTATGCCAATATTTTGTTTGAAGAAAAGAAGTACAACGAAGCGCTGCAATATTCAGAAAAGGCCTATAAGGAATCCAAAGGTTTCAATCCGCAGATCAGTTACCGGTATGCACAGATCTTGATCGGGCTTAATCGTTCTGCTGAAGCTTACCCAATACTTGAAGCGGTGGTAAAATCTGGAAGAGCCAATCCGGAAATGGCTAAAACATTTAAAGAGCAATACATTAAAAAGAACGGGAGTGATGCAGGATATGAGCAGTTCGCTGCATCGCTGCGTAAGGCCTATTTGGATGATTTGCAAAAACGCTTAAACCACGATATGGTTAAAGAACAAGCGGCTCAATTTACTTTAACAGACCTTAATGGTAAGAGCGTTTCGTTAAGCGATTACAAAGGTAAAGTGGTTATACTTGATTTTTGGGCTACCTGGTGCGGGCCGTGCAAGGCTTCATTCCCGGCGATGCAAATGGCACAAAATAAATTTGCCAATGACCCTAATGTGCAATTCTTATTTATTCATACATGGGAGCGTGTGCCCGACGCAACTACCGATGCCCGCAATTACATCACAGAACATAAGTTTAATTTTGAAGTGCTGATGGATCTGCGAGATAAAGTGACGAAGAAGAATAATGTGGTAAGCAGTTATAACGTGAATGGCATCCCTGCCAAGTTTGTTATTGACCCTGATGGTAATATCCGCTTTAAACTTACAGGCTTTGATGGAAGTAACGAAGCTGCTGTTGACGAATTGTCCTTAATGATTGAAATGGCTAAGAAAACGAAAGCTTAGCAAATAGTTGATTAATGTTTAAATGTGAAAGAGTGGTACTGGTTACCACTCTTTTTTTTATTCTATTATTTCTGGGACGATACAATAAAAAAAGCACCCTGCCACGCAGTAGTGCTTTTACTTAACTAAACTAACGTATTTAAAGAACAATTGTGGGTTTTAATGTTGTTGGTAAGCTGCTAATCCGCTTTTTAAATATTCCAGGTACTTTGGCACATCAAAAATGGCGCCTTGCGGATCCACCAACGGTTGTTGTGTAACCGGGTCAAGCAGTACATAAAATGGTTGCGAATTGGCCCGGAACTTACTGGTTTGTAAATAGCTGTATAGGTTACCTATTGTCTTAAGCTTACGGCCTTCAGGCGTAGTTTTTTGTTCGGCTTGTGATAAGTCGGTCTTATCATCTACATATAACTGAATAAGCACATAATCTTCGTTAATGCACTTGGCTACCTGAGGGTCTGTCCATACGCTGGCTTCCATCTTACGGCAGTTCACGCAGGCATGTCCGGTAAAATCAATCATCACAGGCTTGTGCATTTTTTTTGCATAAGCAAGTCCCTCTTCATAATCAAAGAAGGGATTAAAGCCTTTAGGCTTATCAAACAGATCTGCATATTTATGCGGACCTGAGTCAGTAACAGTTACCTGGTTGCTTATGCCAGAAGATAAATCAAAATCCTGTGTAGCCATAGGCGGCAGAAACGCAGAGATCGATTTTAAAGGTGCTCCCCATAAGCCTGGAACCATGTACAGTGTAAAAGAAAGCACTATAATAGCCAGGAATAATCTTGGTACTGAAATATGGCTTAGCGGACTATCATGACTAAGTGTAAGCTTGCCTAAAAGGTAAAAGCCCATTAGTGCAAAAATTACGATCCAAAGCACTAAAAATACTTCGCGGTCAAACCAATGCCAGTGATAAGCAAGATCCACATTAGAAAGGAATTTGAATGCAAATGCCAGTTCAAGAAAACCCAATACCACTTTTACACTATTCAACCAGCCACCAGAACGCGGTAACGCATTCATCCATCCGGGGAACATAGCAAATAAGGCAAACGGTAAGGCAAGGGCAAGCGAAAAACCAAACATACCCACAGCTGGGCCTAACAAAGCTCCGGTGGTAGCAGCCTGTACCAATAATGTACCTATAATAGGGCCAGTGCAGCTAAATGAAACTAAGGATAGGGTAGCCGCCATAAAGAATATCCCGGCAAGGCCTCCTTTATCAGATTTTGCATCAAGTTTATTAACCCATGAATTAGGTAATGTAATTTCAAATGCTCCTAAAAAAGATGCCGCAAAGGCCACCAGTAACAGGAAAAAGAAGAAATTAAATACACCATTTGTAGATAAGCTGTTCAAGGTATCGGCACCAAATATTACGGTTATAATTAAGCCAAGAACAACATAGATCACAATAATGCTGACCCCATAAATAATGGCCTTGCCTACACCTTTACCTTTTTCTGCGCCTTTGGTGAAAAAGCTTACCGTCATGGGCAGCATAGGGAAGATACACGGCATCAGGATAGCAGCGAAGCCACCAAGCAATCCTGCGATGAAAATAGTCCACAGCGTTTGTTTTTTAGCCCTGTGATCAACTTTTTTAGCCGCTTTTTTGACGGTCTTAATGGTATCAGCCGGTTTAGCTGCCTGAACGGGTGTAAACTCAACGCCTTGTGTTGAAACAGTATCCTGGGCTAAAGCAGGATGTGCATAGCCAATTACAGATAAAGTAATCGATAAAATCAGGAGGATAATTGTATTTTTCACTATTAAATAATAATCATCCGTTATTTAACTTCAACACTAAATTCAATATCTTCCGGCGGAAGGCATTTCTGGTCGTTACAAGTCATATATTCAAGGCTACCCTTAACAACTACTTTACCTTTGCCGTTCAGCTTCACTTTTTGCTGAAAGATCACCGACTTTTCAAAGAAGCTTACTTCCATTCCGAAGGCTTTTTCCATGCGTGTTACAGGGGTAGGCTCAATAGTTTTTCCTAATAGGGTATAAGCCTTCGAAGGCTCAAACTTAAAAGTAGTTTTTACAGGGCCGCCATCTTTAACATTTTGAGAATAAACGTGCCAGCCATCATCAATCGTAGCTTTTACAAATACAACAGCTTCATTAGCATTCAACTTTTTAGCGGCATAACTCCAATGAACTGGTGTAAGTATTTGAGCGTGGGTAAAGCATGCAAACAGCATGAAGCAAATCAATAGGGGAAGGGATTTTTTCATTATAGTTTTATATTAGATTGTTTGTTAAAGCAATACAGGTTTGTCTAATCTGCTGATCGGATTAAACCCGGTAAATTTTACATCCGGAGCATAATAGCCGTCTTTCACAGGTTCCTGGCGCATTAGGTCGGTACTCAGGTATTTCTTGTTACTATCACACAGTAAGGTTACCACTACGGCATCCGATCCTAATTGCTGCTGTAGTTTAATGGCACCAATTACATTAGCTCCTGACGATATACCTACTGCCAGGCCTAACTGGCTGGATAACTTTTGCGCCATCAGAATAGCATCACCGTCTGATGCCTGTATCACCTCGTCAAGCTCGTTCAGCTTCACAATAGCAGGTATAAATTCATCAGAAATGCCTTGTATACGGTGTGTGCCAACTTTATAGCCGGTAGTTAGGGTAGGCGATTCGGCAGGCTCCAGCGGATGCACTTTTACAAGCGGGTTCATCATGCGCAGGCATTTGCCAACTCCCATTACTGTGCCGCCGGTACCTACACCTGCTACAAAGGCATCGGGCGTTAAACCTGTTGAAGCCAACTGTTGCCATATCTCTTTGCCGGTGGTACGCTCGTGCGCTTCGGCATTGTAAGTGTTTTCAAACTGGCAGGGTAAGAAAACGCCGCCTTCGGCTGCCATCTTCTCGCTAAGCTTTATGCTGCCTAAAAAACCGCCCTGTTCTTTGCTTATCAAAATAACTTCGGCTCCAAGACTGCTGATAATATCAATACGTTCTTTGCTCAGCCAATTGGGCATAATAATTTTAACCTGGTGCCCAAGTGATTTACCTATGGCAGCAAAGGCAATACCTGTGTTACCGCTTGTTGCTTCAACAATGACATCATCGGGCTGGATCTGCCCGGTTTCATAAGCTTTATGCAAAATATATAAAGCCATTCGGTCTTTAATGCTACCGGTAAGGTTATAGTGTTCACATTTTACAAATATGCTGCCTGGTACACCTTTATATTCGTAGTTAAGCTTTAACATAGGGGTATTACCCACAAGGTGCCATAAATGCTCAAACAAACTATACTCTTTCACGGCCGGTGTTACTAATGACATATCACAAAAAATTATTTCGATAAAGTTCTGATTGTATTGTATATTTATCAATGCTTTAGTGTATATTCAATAATTTTTATTGTTAAATACTAATTTTATGATATTTTTTTCGGTTTCAGTATAAAAAGTGATATAGCGTATAGATTTTTTACAGTTTACTTCAATGATATGAGCATAGATACAACCGATCTAGAGATCCTAAAACTGCTGCAAAATGATGCCTCGTTAACTAATAAGGAGATTTCTAACCGGCTGCATAAATCAGTAGCAGCCATTCATGAGCGGATCAGAAGGTTATACGAGCAGGGATATATTAAAAAAACAGTGGCTTTACTTAACCGTAAAAAGATCAATTGTAATCTGATTGCTTACATCCACGTGCTGCTGAATGACCACGCCGCCGGTACGCTAAGCGCTTTCGAAGAGGAGGTAGTGAAATTTCCTGAAGTGATGGAGTGTTACCAGATGACGGGTACATTCGATTTTTTACTGAGAGTTGCTATAGCAGATATGGATGCCTACCAAGATTTTTACCGTAAAAAGATGGCTGCATTACCCAATATTACTACTGTTCAAAGCTTTTTTGTGATGTCTGAAACTAAAAGCGATACGGCCTATCCGCTATAAAAACAGGTTAATGTTTTAGTAAAGCCACAAGCTTATTAAGTTATAGTTTATAGTTAAATAGGTTAAAGTAATACATTGATACATATACTTTAACCTATTTATATTACTACCATTTAGGTTTATTGATTATCAATCTTTGTCTCTACCGCATCTTGTACAGACTGTGGTAAGGCTGAAAGCAGGTTGTAACCGGTAGCCGATTCAATACTTCTTACTGTGCATTTATACTGTGTCCAGTCAGAATTGATGCTGTTGTTGTTTGGGGTGTTTACGGCGATAACCCTTGTAGAAGCGGTTACCCTGCTCAGGTCATTATTTCCGTTAGGTATAACTACCGCTACTTTCCAGATATTGGAAGGTACGTTCACATTTCCGCTGGCTACTGTATTGGCCAAGCCGTTAGTGCCCGTACCACCTGTACCATAACTGCCCATCACAATGTACACCTCGTTTCCGGCTGTTACTAATGTACGCAGGTAGTTCTCCATGTTAGCCCAAGTCTTTTCATTATTATACGGCGCTTGCGGTACCATATTATCCATTAAAAAGGTAGCCGAATTTGCTTCAGTAGTTGATGTACGGTCGGCAGAAGGGCAATTGTGCCCACGATCAAAGCCCGAACCCGAATAATCGGTTCCCTGTACTTCATACCATCCGGATGGCAGCCCGGTATCTGCACGAAAATTATTAAGGCGATCAATAGATCCAAGCGAAGTGCTGCCCAAGTACCAGCTTACCCAGTTTGGTTCGCCGCGATCGCGGTTATAACTTTCTATATAATACGTTTGATCAATCAGGTAGTTTGATGTGTAAGCCGTACTGTTTACAGCCCCGCTTGGGTTACCCATCAGCAGGTTGGTATTATCACCGGTTGAGCCGCCTGTACTGCCACCTGTACCGCCTGTTGAGCCACTATCATAACTGTTAACCGTAAAATCATCAATGTTGATGCGGTTTGATCCCCCTGTAGTTTTACGGAGCTGAAAACGCAGGGTGCCTGCCTGGTTTACTGTAAAAGTAGCCGTATTTAATGTTGTGCCCGATGCTGTAACCGTATTACCAACCTGGGTATAGGTACTGCCGTTATCTGATGAGGCCCAAAGTTGAAAATCCGAAGGTCCGTCGCTGCCATAGGTGGCATACTTGACCGTAACTGTAGAAGCGCCGGATGTTACATCAAAATTCATGCTTACGGTTCCCGTACCGGTTATTCTTGCCGATTTGTTGCCGTTTTTCGCATCTGATGCCGAAGTGCCGATCAGTGCATTATCCAGCGTCCATGAACCACTGGCTAAACTTACTGATGCAGCTGCATAACCTGTTTTTGAACCTGATTCGAAACCCTCGCTGAAAGTTTGTGTTACAGCCAGGGTCGTTTTTTTTGATGCAGATGCTGAAGAATTGCCTGATAGTTCAGGTACGTTGTCGTCTTTCCGACAAGAAGATAAGAACAACACCGCAGCAAGTGCAGCTAATAGGGGTAATTTAAATTTCATTATTATGTTTGTTAAACAAACTTTTACGACACAAACCTATCAGGGTTGTTATGCCCCGATTAAGTTTGTGTGAATTATAGTTACCCATTACCACAACTGGCATACAAAAGTATGATGCCTGTTAAGTGTTTTAGCTACACTTATTAATAGTTTATAACTCTGTTTATAATTTACCGGCTTTAAATCTTATAACACTTACCGAATAAGGTGCTGCCGTGTAAAAATTAGATAATTTTTTAGGCAAATCCTTTTCAATTACATGCACCGTATTGGGTTCTTCCATACTGTTTTTATCAGTGGGCAAGCCTGTTAACAATTGCACCCTGGCGGTGCCTTTTTGTATATGTAACCCTTTCAGATTTAATGTTGCGGTAGCTTGTTTCGAGCCTGCATTCACAATCTTTAAAATGATGTCACCAGTATGGCTATCTTTCACGCATGATGCTGCAAGAGTTGAGTCTGTAGCAGCGCCTTCTTGTTTAAAAGCCACGACATCCGGGATATATAAATCGCCCTGATTGGTGGAAAACAGCTGCTGTACATAGTAGTTTGCTGTTTTAAGCAATGTTTTATTATTAAAATAGATCAGGTCAGGGTTCCATGAAATATGAGAGACATTGGCAAGGAGAGGGGCGTAAGAAGCCATTTTAACCACATCGCCATTTCGTTCCAGGCTGGTCATAAATGCAGCCTCAGAAAGCGCGTTAATCAGGTTATTACCCCATGACGCATATTCGCCAATATATACTTTTGAATTAGGGCGGCGGTATCCGTCATATCGTTTATTGTTTTTCAGGAACCACTCGGGTTTTTCATAAAAATGCTCGTCTACAACAGGTATGTTTAGCTTATCTGCAAATTTCCATCCTAACTCATAGTCTTCACCTGCTGGCGATGGCCCCACTGTACCTACAATAGTTATTTCAGGGTGCTTTGCACGCAGCACTTCATAAATTTCCTTAAAACGGTCGCGAAAGTTATCGGTCTGTTTATCTTCGTTTCCTATTCCAATATATTCCAAGTTAAATGGCTTGGGGTGACCTGCAGCTGCTCGTTTGGCGCCATATTCAGAAGTTACTGGTCCGTTTGCATACTCAATCAGATCAAGAATGTCCTGAATATATGATTGCATTTCGCTTTCAGGTACCGGCCTTTGTCCCTTGCCCCAATCCGTACCCGAATTTTGACAGCTTACTGCTGCCGCAATAACCGGAAGCGGTTTAGCGCCTATATCTTCGCAGAAACGAAAATATTCGAAGAAGCCCAACCCGAAGCTTTGATGGTAATTCCAGATGTTTCTATCCTGTTCGCGAAATTCAACAGGGCCAATTGTTTTTTTCCATCGGTAAATGTTGTCAACACCATCACCATGTACAAGGCAGCCACCCGGAAACCGCATAAATTTCGGTTTAAGGTCTGCTATAGCCTGGGCCAGATCTGCCCTTAAACCGTTCTTTTCACCCTTAAATGTTTTCCGCGGAAAAAGCGAAACCTCATCAATTGCAATTTTACCTTTTGTTAGTGAAACCAAACTTAGCTTTGCCGAGTCTGCATTGGCTGTTGCTATTATGCTCCCTGTATACTTTTTCCAGCCATTGCCTGCCACATTGAATGAAAGGTGGCCATAGGTTACATCTTTTTTTCCTATTAGCTCTACTTTAATGTTTGCCGGCTCACCTGCAATTTGTTTTATATAAACCGAAAAATCATACTCATCTCTAGCATGTAGGGTGATGCCGTCAAAGCCACTGTTTGTAATACCCACGCCCTCTGTTCCGGGATAGTCAATATCAAGTAAAACATAGTGCGGATTTGTAGGAGCAATAGGGGATATGCTTTCAACAGTGATCTTTCCATAGCCATGCCCCAGCTTGGTATACTCCCAAAAACTTAACGGGTTCCATTCTTTTTTGTCGGCCGGGCTATATTCAAAAGACCTGTTCTGTATCAATTCTGCATATAGACCGCCATCAGCTGCATAACTCAAATCTTCAAAAAAAACACCAAATAAGTCTTTGCTTATCGGTTTAGGCTTGATTTGCTGTGCATACAAAAACTGTGGACATAAAGATGCTATAAAAGCATAGCAAAGCATTCTTAGTTTTAATCTCATAAAGTGGTTAATTGGTATATCCTGATTGAGGCAAATGCCTTCTATATCAAGATTGAAAGTTATAAAAATAATTGTTAAAACAACACTAATTGTGCGTGGAATAAATTGTTTTAAATCTTTATTTAGAATTAGATTAAATAGTAATAATATTGTGCAAAATTATTACGATGAAGATACTTAGACCCATTTATTTAGTTATTTCACTTTTTGTGTTATCATTCCATATTTCATTAGCGCAAAACATTAAAATACAAGGTGAGATCCGCGATTCGCTTTCAGGTATACCTTATCCTGCTATAAAGTTTGGAGATATGCTGGCAACTGGCAATGCCAAAGGCCAGTTTACTGCATTTGTACCTGCTGGCAAACAGCTGACTGTTAAGGTCACTGCAACGGGCTACAAGACTTATCAAACAACATTACCAGCTTTAACTGCTGACACTACTATCAACTGGCAAATTGAATCATTAACTCAGGCGCTTGGCGAGGTTGTAATTTCAGCAACACGGAAACCAGAAAGTCCTAAGAATATCGTTTCCACAGTTAGTATAGTTTCAAAGAAAAAGTTGGATAACGAAATAGCCGTAAACCCTGACTTAACAAGTATACTGGCTAATGAAGTGCCGGGTTTTGCACCTACGGCACAGTCGGGCAGTAATGTTGGGCAAAATCTGCGTGGCAGGCCAATGCTGGTTATGATTGATGGGGTGAGCCAGTCGTCACCCTTGCGAAATGCCGAAGTTGACCTGCGATCAATTGATCCATCAGTACTGCAACAGATAGAGGTGGTAAAAGGCGCTACTGCTATTTATGGTAATGGGGCAGCAGGTGGCCTGGTCAATTATGTAACGCTGGTGCCAGATACAGCAACAAAATTTGCCGGTAAAACGGATGTTTATTTAAATGGCTCAATGGTTAAAGTACGTAACTCGGTTGGCGGCCGTATAAGCCAGATGTTTTACGGCAAGGTAGGCAAGTTTGATTATGTAGCAAGCGGTGTGGCCGAAGAAACAGGTGAATACAAAGATGCTAAAGGCGATTTAGTTGGCCCTAACTACAGTTTAGGCGAAACTAATACTTATAATGCCTTTGCTAAGTTAGGTTACCAGCCTGCGCCTAATCAACGTATCCAAGTGGTTTACAATTATTACAGCAGCTTACAAAACAGCAATTTTACTTTGGTGAACGGCAACCTGGCCACCGGGCAAAAAGCTACAGGTGTGCTTGGCAAACCGTTGGGTATACCAACAGGTGCAGCTTATAACAATAACCTGCATCTTTCTTATAAGGTAGATAGCCTTTTTGGCCATACCAGCCTTAATGCCGATGCGTATTATGAGAAACGTAAAGATGTATTCTACGTTTCTTTAGGCCGCTTTAACGGCGGCGACGGTCAGTCGTTAGCGAATAATGAGAAAAAGGGTGTACGCTTGTTTCTGCAAACACCATTTTTAACCCAGCCTGCGCTGAACGCAAATCTTTCTTATGGTATTGATTTGTTGAGAGATAAAACTTCGCAACCATTGGTTGATGGCCGTGTGTGGGTACCAACAATGGACATGACTAATCTGGCGCCATTTGCACAGGCCGATTTTACGATTATACGCGACCTGATTTTTAAAACAGGTTTTCGTTATGAGCGTGTTAATATTGACGTTGATGATTACCGCACATTGCGAATCACTAATGCAAGTGGTGCTACGGTCACCCCGGCGTTTGATGTTAAGGGCGGCACTTTAAAATACAATACAGGTTTATTTAACGCCGGTTTTAAATATAATCGCTTTGCGTTGTTTTCCCCATATGTGAGCTTTTCACAAGGGTTTTCTGTGATGGATATCGGTTTGGCGCTGCGTGATGCAAAAGTAAATAGCATTGATAAGATCAACACAGATGCCGTAAAAGTCAATAATTACGAAGCCGGTTTCGAAAGCCGTTATCAAAACCTTACTTTTTCAGCATCGGCTTATGAAAGCACTTCAAAATTAGGTATCGAGGTGGTGTATGATCCTACAACTGCAATGTTCAATACAGCCCGAAGCCCTGAAAAAATATACGGCTTTGAATTAGCAGCTAACTACAGGTTCAGCAACCTGCTAAATGTGAATGGTAGTTACAGCTACACAGAAGGTAAGCGCGATGTTAACCAGAACGGTAAATATGATGATCCGCAGGATGCGTACCTGAACGGTAGACGTATCTCTGCCCCTAAAATAACCGGTGGCGTTACTTATTCGCCAACACAGGTTTTAGATGTTACGCTTAACTATACCGGCATAGGCAACAGGAACCGTTTTGAAAAAAATACTACAGGAATTTATAATGGTAATGAAGGCGCTGTAAAAGCCTACAATTTGTTTAACCTGGTGGCTGGTTATAAGGTGAATAAAAGCACACGTTTAAGTCTGGGTATCGAGAATTTATTTAATGAAGATTATTTCCCGGCAAGGGCACAGTGGTTTATGCAACCAGGGTTTTATTCAAAAGGCAGGGGAAGAGCCTTCAACTTTGGTGTTTCAGTAAGGTATTAAGCTATAAATACCAATATCATCTAAACGGCATCTGAGAGGATGCCGTTTTTGTTATTTAGCATCCAGCAGAATTTAAATTGCGAAGATTATTTTATCACCAAATAATTAACTTACGCAACATTGTGTGTCTTACCCGGCACTTAAATCAAACCTGAGTTAATCAAACAATAACCTGACATGGCCAGTTACCAAAAGCAATTACTAAAAAGTGTATTAACTTTTTCTTCGGTTATCCTTATTACAGCTGGTGTTAAAGCACAGCAAATAACCATACCTGTAGAAACTGAAACCACAGCATTGGTTTTACAGGCAACCGCCGGTAAGGACTTAAACACGGTTTACCTTGGCCAAAAGCTTAATAACAAAGCAGATTATGATAAAGTTGCTGCCGCTTATGAGCAACCAAACGATTACAGCGTTCTATTTAATTCTGCTTATACGCCATCTGGTTCGCGCAACTTGTTAGAACCCGCCATTAGTGTAACCCATGCAGACGGCAATAATTCTTTAGAGCTTAAATACGTAAGCCACAACCTTACTAAAGTTGACGACAATGTTTCCCTGCTTACCATAAAGTTAAAAGACCCCGCGTATAATTTTATGGTTACGCTTTTTTATAAATCTTATTACAAGGAAAATGTAATCGAGCAGTGGAGCGAGATCAGTCACCTGGAAAAAGGAAATGTTACACTGC
Organism: Mucilaginibacter sp. KACC 22063; assembly: GCF_028736115.1. NCBI lineage: Bacteria > Pseudomonadati > Bacteroidota > Sphingobacteriia > Sphingobacteriales > Sphingobacteriaceae > Mucilaginibacter > Mucilaginibacter florum. The sequence continues at coordinate 2,380,986 of NZ_CP117877.1, forward strand.
ACAAATTTGCCTCGGCCAATATTAATCTTAGAGCGGGCAGTTATTGGTTAAGGCAGTACCATGGCGATTGGGCCAAAGAAATGCGCCCCGAAGAAACACAGCTTACGCATGGTATAAAAACACTCGATTCAAAATTAGGTACGCGTGCCGATCTGTTTATGCCTTCGGTTTTTATGGTATCATTAGATAAGCCTTCTACAGAAGATGAGGGGCAGGTTTTATTTGGCGGATTAGAATGGAGCGGCAACTTCCGGACAGATTTTGAGGTGGATCCCAAAGATCACCTTCGCATTATCTCGGGCATTAACAATTATGCATCAGCCTATCAGCTAAAACCGGGTACTGTATTTAAAACACCTGCGTTTGTATACACTTTATCTGGTAACGGAAAAGGCGAAGCAAGCCGCAATCTGCAAAATTGGGCACGTAATTACAAATTACTTGATGGTAAAGGCCAACGATTAACACTGCTGAATAACTGGGAGTCGACTTATTTTGATTTCAATGAGCAAAAGTTAGGCGAGTTATTAAAGGATACTAAAAAACTGGGAGTCGACTTGTTTTTGCTTGACGATGGATGGTTTGGCAACCAGTATCCGCGTAATGACGATCATGCGGGTTTGGGCGATTGGCAGGAAAACAGGAAAAAGCTGCCTAACGGCATAGCGGCAATTGCAAAAGAGGCCAGCGCCAACGGTGTAAAATTTGGAATATGGGTTGAGCCGGAAATGATAAACCCTAAAAGTGAATTGTATCAGAAGCATCCGGATTGGGTAGTGAAAGACCCTAAACGTGATGAGTATTATTTCAGGAACCAGTTAGTGCTTGATCTAAGCAACCCTAAAGTTCAGGACTTTGTGTACAATATTATCGATTCACTGTTTATAAAAGACCCGGCTTTAGCATACATCAAATGGGATTGTAATGCGGTAATTTATAATGCTTATTCAGCACATTTGAAAAATGAGCAGTCGCAGTTTTACGTTGATTACGTTAAAGGTTTATATCTGGTTTTGCAACGTTTAAGAGCAAAGTATCCTGAAATACCTATGATGCTATGCTCTGGCGGTGGTGGCCGTGTTGATTACGGAGCGCTGCAATACTTTACGGAGTATTGGCCAAGCGATAATACTGATCCCTTAGAACGCATTTTTATACAGTGGGAATATTCCTATTTCTACCCGGCTATTGCCAGTGCTAACCATGTAACTGATTGGGGCAGGCAGCCGATAAAATACAGGGTTGATGTTGCCATGATGGGGAAACTGGGTTTTGATATCGTAGTTGACAAGCTTAGCACCAATGATCTTAAATTTTGCCAGGATGCCATTACAACTTATAATAGTCTAAAATCAATGATATGGCAGGGCGATCAATACAGATTGCTAAATCCGCGCGAAAACAGTGTAGCATCGGTAATGTATGTAAACGCTGATAAAACAAGCGGTGTAATGTTCAACTACTTGGTAAATAACCGTTACGATGAAGGCAGTAAAGCCCCCATACTTTTAAAAGGGCTTGACGCTGAAAAGAATTACAGTATAAGAGAAATCAATATATATCCCGGTAGCAAATCACCATTTGTAAGTGAACGGATTTTTTCAGGAGATTTTTTAATGAAAATAGGATTTAATCCATACGTAAATTCAGGTCGTAGCAGTGTGATTATTAAGATTGATGCAGTAAAATAATATTTATTTGTTCAACTGCTTCTTTAATAGCAGGTATCTTTATAGTTTCTGTATTTTATAATATAGAAACTATTTTTCTTTTAAATAAATTCCAATGCTTTTAAAATGCGAATCAGCATTTTAAGCCCCCTTTAATTTGCCGTTTAGCCCCCCTTGCGGCACGATAAAAACCTATTAATTAGCTTAAAGTAAAGCGAGCCAATTACGCTTTCATTGCCAATTAATAAAAGCATAAACTTAAATTTTTTCTATGGATAAAGTCAGTAATCAATGACGCTGTTACAGCGTGCTATTGCGCATTCCCTTACAAATTAATTAAACCATCCAATTAATCCTAAAACGAACAATATGAGAAAACTTATATATCTCTTATTACTTTTTTCTTTCACAATTATTTCCGGTTTATGGCAGCCTGCATTTGCACAAGGCTCATTTACTCTAAAAGGCAGGGTACTTGATTCAAAAGGTAACACCTTACCCGGAGCAACAGTTAAAGTAGAAGGCACAACGCAGGGCGTTATGGCCGATGCTTCCGGAAGCTTTTCAATTACATTGAAAGCCCCGTCAACATTAGTGGTGTCATTTACAGGTATGGCAACCAGAAGTGTCAGCGTTACAAGTGCTACAAAAACGATAGACGTAACGTTGTCTGACAATGGCCGTAATTTAAATGAAGTAGTTGTTGTGGGCTATGGTACACAAAAACGTGCAGACATTACCGGGTCTGTTACAACGGTACCTAAAGCCAGGTTGTCGCAATTGCCGGTTACCAACGTATTGCAGGCATTAGAAGGTGCGGTAGCGGGTGTAAATATCACTACTACATCATCTGTACCGGGTAGCCAGCCAACTACACTTTTAAGAGGTCAAAATTCCATCAACGCAAGTTCCAGCCCTTTTGTGGTAGTTGATGGTATTCCGTTAAGTAAAACCGGCGGATCATTAAATGATATTAACCCAAATGATATTGCGTCAATGGAGATCCTTAAAGATGCATCTGCTGCTGCAATTTATGGTACAAACGCATCAAACGGCGTTATCCTGATCACTACCAAAAGAGGTACCACGGGTAAAGCTGTAATTCGTTATACCGGTTATGGCGGTTTTGAAAACCTGGCCCATGTGTTAGAACCAAGAGATCCGGCATCATTTACACAAAAATACCTGGATTACCTGTCGCAAAATAACCTGAAACAGCAATTTACTGAGCCGGTTTATAATAGCGGCGAACGTGCCAATTATGCAGCGGGCCGTACTGTTGACTGGATGAAGGAAGTTACCCAACAAGGTTACATGCAGGATCATAACCTGAGTGTATCGGGCGGTACTCCTGATGTTAAATACTATGTATCGGGCGACTACCTGAAGCAGAAAGGCGTAGTTAAAGGTTATCAATACAACAGGGTAAGTATCCGTTCAAATCTGGATATCAATGTTACAAACTACCTTACCGTTGGTACATCAGCCTTTATTACCAACAACAATTACGATGGGGGCAGGGCCAACTTATTATTTGCTACAGCCATGAGCCCTTATGGCAGCGTTTATAATACAGATGGTACTTACATGATCTATCCGCAGGCACCAGAGCAGTTATATACCAACCCGCTGTTAGGTTTAACAACCAGTGTAATAAACCGCAGTGTAAACTTGGTAGGTAATGGTTATGGCGAAATCAAATTCGGTGGCTTTTTAAAAGGGCTGCGTTACCGCCTTAACGTTGGTTACAACTATTTGCCTACGCGCTATAATTCTTATAGCGGCCGTTTAGCTAACACACCATTGGGTTCGGCAACAGCACGAAACGAGGAAACCAGAAGTTACACCATTGATAACCTGCTATATTATACCAAAGATATTGGTAAACACCATATTGATATAACAGGACTATATGGCGCACAGCAACGTAATTACTTTGTTAGCGGCCTAACAGGTACAGGCTTTATAAACGATGAACTTACCTTTAACCAGATAGGTGTTGCTTCAACAGTTTCAGGTGCATCTGTTAACGGTAGTTTTTCAGGAAGTTATGCCGATAGATATGCTTTAAACTACCAAATGGGGCGTGCGGTGTATTCTTATGATCAACGCTATGTGATTACGGTAACAGGCCGTCGCGACGGGTCATCGGTGTTTGGCGCTAATACAAGCAAATATGGATTTTTCCCATCTGCAGCATTAGCATGGAATATCAGTAACGAATCTTTTCTCCAAAATTCAAAGATTGTTAATAACCTGAAGTTAAGAGGTTCTTACGGTAGTGCCGGTAACGAAGCAATCTCTGTATATCAAACTATCACTACTGACGGTACGGTTCGTTTCCCTTTCAATGGTGTAAGCAATGTCGGTGTACAGGCCAGCAACTTAGGTAATGCTAACCTGCATTGGGAAAGTACAAAGCAAGCTAATATTGGTGTCGATTTCTCTGTTCTAAAAAACAGGATAAGCGGTACTATAGATGCTTATAACTCAAATACCAGCGGACTTTTATTGAAAAGAAGCCTGCCTGCTATAACAGGTTATGCCAATGTTTGGGATAATTTAGGCAAAACTAATAATAAAGGCCTTGAAGTAACGCTTACTACCCGTAACATCCAGGGTGACGATTTTCGTTGGGAAAGTAACATCGTTTATGCAACTAACAAAAATAAAATAGTAGACCTTTACGGAGATAAGCAAAGCGATTTGGGTAACCGCTGGTTTATTGGCCAACCAATAAGTGTTATATACGATTATAAAATGGTAGGCGTATGGCAAAAAGGTGAAGATCCGTCGAAACAAGACCCAACAGCCAAGCCTGGCGACCTTAAATTTGCTGACTTAAACGGTGACGGCAAGATTACGCCGGACGACCGTACAGTATTAGGCCAAACTACACCAAAATGGACAGGTGGCTTAACCAACACATTCCATTACAAAGCATTAAGCTTAAGTGTGTTTATACAAACTGCACAAGGCGCTTTAAGAAACAATGCCGATTATAATTATGCAGATGAGGCAGGAAGAAGAAATACCCCTGCTGAAATCGGATACTGGACACCTACAAACGGAAGTCAGGAATTCCAATCGTTATCTTACACTAATACCAGAGGATATGGTTATCCGCACGATGCCAGTTACACCCGTTTAAAGGATATTACTTTAAGTTACAATCTGCCTACAAGCCTGATCTCAAAATGGGGAATATCAAGCCTTAACGTTTATGCCAGCGGACGGAATCTTAAAACCTGGACAAACTGGATAGGATGGGATCCTGAACAGACCTATTATACCCGTGGCTCAGGCGACTACGTAAACAACTATCCGCTTACACGCACCATTGTACTCGGTTTAAATGTTTCATTAAAATAATCAGCACAACTACATGAAAAAGATATACTTGATATTAGGAACTATAGGGATGGTTGCTGCAACGTTTACTGCATGCAAGAAAAGTTATTTAAATGAAAAGCCTTATTCATCTTATGCTCCTGTAACCTTAACAGATTCGCTGGGTTTTGAGGCAGAGCTTATTGGACTTTACCAGCGTCAAACCGGTATCCTTACATGGGCTGACCAGCAGGGCTGGCCAAGCGTATGGCAGGTAGGTACTGATGTGGCTAACGCAACAGCTAATCAACAGGGTGTTGAAGTACCCTATTATAATTATTCGCAGCTGACCTCCACAGATCCGGCCGCCTCATTTGTATGGAGCCGTTATTACAGTATCATCAATAACTGCAATATTATTATTGATGCTGCACAGGATCAATCGCTTACCAAAATTGGCCCGGTAGGTAAAAAGCAAGCCGAAGCCGAAGCTAAATTTTTCAGAGGCTATGCCTATAATACGCTTGCTACCTTATTCGGCAAGGTGCCTATTATCCTTCACACGGTAACAGGTCCAAAATTTGATTACACACGTGCTTCGCTTGATGATGTTAACAACCAGATCATCAGCGACCTTACATTTGCAGCAACCAACGGTTATGATTTAAACGCCGGAACCAGGAACGTTAACGTACAGGGTAAACCGGTTGGCAGGGCCAACAAATACATGGCTATGCAGGCATTAGCAGAAGCTTATTTACGTATGGGCAAAAATGACCTGGCAGAGCAGCAGGCGCAGGCAGTAATCAACAGCGGTAAGTTCAGCTTAATTAAATCTCGTTACGGGGTAAGGGCAAGCGGTGCCGGTGATTATTATTCTGATATGTTTGTATATGGCAACCAGCGCCGTTCGCAGGGTAATGCAGAAGCCATTTGGGTGTTGGAGCAGGAAAATCCTTCAACCGTTGTTGGTGGTAATGTTGATAACGCACAGCAACGCCGTGTTTGGGGAGCTGCATATTATGCGATTCCGGGTATGGCACTTGCAGATAGCCTTGGTGGCCGAAGCATTGCCCGTTTACGTTTAAGCAATTGGGTAATTTATTCGTTGTATAAAAATACAGGTAGCGACATCAGAAACTCACAATACAGCCTGAAAAGACGTTTTTATTACAATGACCCTGCATACCCTAATCTGCTTGGTAAACAAGTGCCCTACACTGGTGCCGATACACTTTTCCGTATTTGCCCGATGATTACCAAATGGGGAGCGTTTGATCCTAATGATACATTTGGTTATGCCATGATCAAGGATTTTATTATGATGCGCCTGGGCGAAACTTATTTGCTTTTGGCCGAAGCCCAGATGAAACAGGGTAAAACAGGTGATGCTGCAAACACCATTAACGTACTTAGGGCCAGGGCTAACGCAACGCCGGTAACCGCAGCCGATATCAACCTCGATTTTATTCTGGACGAACGCGCAAGGGAACTTATTGGCGAAGAGAACCGAAGGATGACCTTGATGCGTACCGGAACATTAGTTGACAGGGCTTTGCGCTTAAACAGCAATGATGCCCAGAAGCCGATCACCGGTTTAACGGCAAAAAACCTTTTGTTACCAATACCGCTTACAGAGATACAGCTAAATAAAGATGCTGTACTACAGCAAAATCCGGGTTATTAATTGCTAATCCTTTTAAAAAGAAGCGGCTCTTTCAAAGGCCGCTTCTTTTAATTTCCCGCGTGTTTGTTAAGCTCATATGATTACTTTTATGGGCAATAGCCTTTTTGAAAAGCATTTACCATGATTAAATTTCCGTCATCGCTTATAATCTTATTGTTGTTTTTTATTACCCCGGTCACAAAGGGGCAAAGCACACAGCCCTTGTCTGGCCGTAAGCAATGGCTTGTTTTGATGGATAAAGTAGCGCGGCCGGTAATGGAGAACCTGGCGCATGACGAATTGAAATCAAAAATGCCCATGCAACTGTCAAGCCATATCGATAATGCACAGAGCAGGGCATCGGTAGGATATCTCGAAGCATTTGCACGCACACTTAACGGCATTGCGCCATGGTTGCAATCAGATGGGGGAAGTGCAGATGAAATTGCTTTACGTAATCAGTATCGAAAATGGGCTTTACAGGCTATTGCAAATGCCGTAAATCCTAAATCAAAAGATTATATGAAGTGGAATGGCGGCCAGCCGTTGGTTGATGCTTCTTTTTTTGCTTATGCATTGATACGTGCTCCGTGGCTTTGGGAAAACCTGAATGATACGGTGAAGGCGCAGGTAGTAGATGTTTTGAAAGGAACACGTAGTACAGTGCCGGTATACTCAAACTGGATACTTTTTTCGGGGATGATTGAGGCCTTTTTTTGTAAATATAATTTGGATTATGATCCGGTACGTATAGAGTACGGTATCCGTGAGTTTACAGAACATTGGTATGTGGGGGACGGTATGTATGCCGATGGGATGGATTTCCATTTGGATTACTATAACAGCTTTGTGATCCAGCCATACCTAAGTACCATACTCGAAGAAGTAAATGCTAAGAATAAAAGCTATACGAGGCAAGCAGCAAAGCAATTGCTAATCGGACAGCGTTACGCTGTTATTTTAGAGCGTTTAATCAATACAGATGGTAGTTTTCCTGTAATCGGCCGGTCAATCGCTTATCGTTGTGGTGCTTTCCACCACCTTGCTAACGAAGCTTTAAAAAAACGTTTACCCGCTTCGCTTAAGCCGGCACAGGTGCGGTGCGCATTATTTGCTGTAATTAATAAGACCTTAAACGCTCCTGGAACTTTTACAAAAGATGGCTGGCTGAACATCGGCTTGTATGGCAAGCAACCTGATATAGCCGAATTTTACATTACAACAGGTAGCCTTTATCTCTGTGACGATGCCTTTTTGCCATTAGGCTTGCCAGAAAGCGATGAATTTTGGACAGCTAAGAACGAACCCTGGTCGTCAGTGAAAATATGGAGCGGCCAGGATTTTCCGGCAGACCATGCTTTGGATCTGCATTGAAATAATTTGATCAACATTATTATACACTCTGCAAATGAAAAATAAATCAATAATTAAGTGCCTGTTTTATGGTCTTTTTATGGCGTTTACCGGCATTGCTTTCAATGGTAATGCACAGGAAAAAGCATTTCATCCCGGGCAAATATGGCCTGATAATAAAGGTGTGCATATTAATGCTCACGGCGGCGGGATGCTTTATCACAATGGTATCTACTATTGGTTTGGCGAGCATAAAATAGAAGGCGATGCAGGCAACCGGGCAATGGTAGGTGTGCATTGCTATTCATCAAAAGACCTTTATAACTGGAAAGATGAAGGCATAGCCTTAGCCGTATCCAATGATACCACAAGCGATATAGCCAAAGGCTGCATACTGGAACGCCCGAAGGTGGTCTACAATAAAAAAACTAAAAAGTATGTGATGTGGTTCCACCTCGAGTTGCGTGGACAAGGTTACAAAGCTGCACGTGCGGGTTTAGCAATTGCCAATAAAGTTACAGGCCCTTATACATTTGTGAAAAGCTACAGGCCTAATCCGGGTGTAATGCCAGTTTACCCGGTGAATACTGCAGACAGTGATAAGGTAAATTGCACTAACCCAAAGAACAGGAGCGAAGGCTACTTTTGCCGTGATTTACCCGGCGGGCAAATGGCAAGGGACATGACCGTTTTTGTTGACGATGACGGCAAAGCCTATCATATTTTCTCTGCTGAAGAAAACGCTACGCTTGATATTGCTGAACTAAATGATGAATACACCGGCCACACTGGTAAATTTACACGTGTTTATGCAGGCCATTCTACCGAGGCACCAGCCATATTTAAGCGCAATGGTATTTACTATCTTATTGGCTCTGGTACTACAGGCTGGGCACCTAATCCGGCCAGATGGTTATCATCAACCTCTATATGGGGGCCGTGGACTTATCATGGTAACCCTTGTAAGGGTGATGGCTCACAAATTACTTTTGGAGGTCAAAGCACTTACGTTTTACCTGTAGCCGGTAAAAAGGATGCTTTCATTTTTATGGCCGACAAATGGACGCCTAAAAATGCTATTGACGGCCGTTACCTTTGGTTGCCTGTTGAATTTAACGGAAATGATATTGAAATACGCTGGAAAGACAGCTGGAGCCTTGATGATTTTAAAAACTAATATGAAAAAATTTAGTGCTTTATTTTTAATCCTGCTGTTTGCGGTAACTGCTTATGCACAGGATAGCCTGATTACCAATATACCTGCAAGAAAGTCGCTGAGCCTTAATGGAAAGTGGCATTATATTGTTGATCCTTACGAGACCGGCTTTTATGATTATCGCTATAAAGAAATGAATGCCAGCAATGGTGATGCTTATTGGAACACCGGTGTACCTGCCAATAAAACAGACAAAAAGGAGCATGGCTATATTGATAAGTATTCGTTAGATGTGCCGGGTGACTGGAACCACCAGAAGCCCGAGTTTGTGTACTATGAAGGCACAATCTGGTACCAGAAGAGTTTTGATTACCAAAAGGCTTCTGATAACGACCGCTTTTTTGTGTGGTTTGGGGCAGTTAATTACCGTGCAGACGTTTATTTGAACGGCAAAAAGCTTGGGATGCACAAAGGTGGCTTTACACCTTTTAACTTTGAAGTACCTGCTGCGTTACTAAAGGAAAAAGGAAACTTTTTAGTGGTAAAGGTTGACAATAAACGTTACACAGACGAGGTGCCTACGCTTAATACCGATTGGTGGAATTACGGTGGCATAACCCGTGATGTAAAGCTGCTTGAGTTGCCGCAAACCTTCATTCAGGATTTTGTAGTGCAACTTAAAAAGCCAGAACCTGGTAAATCGCCTGCATCAAATCCCGAAGTTATTGGTTGGATTAAGCTGAATACAGTGCCTGCCAACAGAGAAAAGCTAACTATCGAAATACCCGAGCTAAAGGTTAAACAACAATTTGTTGCTAATGCCGCTGTTACGCCAATAGCTTTCAAACTGCCTAAAGTGCAGTTATGGTCGCCGGAAAATCCAAAGCTGTACCGCGTTATTGTTCGATCATCCACAGATAAAACTGAAGATAAAATCGGTTTCAGAACTATTGAAGCATTCGGTAAACAGGTATTACTGAATGGCAAGCCGATATTTATGAGAGGTATCTGTATTCATGGCGAAATAGCTGAAGATGTGCGACGCGCAGTAGGTTATGATGATGCCCGCGAATTGCTAAATAAGGCTAAAGCATTAGGCTGTAATATGGTTAGGTTAGCGCATTACCCGCACGATGAAGCTATGACCCGTACTGCCGATTCGTTAGGTGTATTGGTATGGTCAGAAATCCCGGTTTACTGGACGATTGACTTTGGCAGTCAGGCAGTACTGGCAAAAGCCAAAGCGCAACTGCATGAGATGATCAACCGCGATCACAACCGTGCGAGTATCATTATCTGGTCGGTAGGGAATGAAACACCTATTAGCCAAACCCGTACTGATTTTATGCATAATTTGATTACCGAAGCTAAGTTGCTCGATGATACACGCATGGTCTCTGCTGCGTTGGAGGTGAACTACAGCTCGGGTAAAGACCTCAATATTGTAGACGATCCGCTTGGTCAGTTTGTGGATCTCATTGCATTTAACGAATACCTGGGCTGGTACGGAGGTTTGCCGGATAAATGCCGCACCACCAACTGGGGTACACCCTACAACAAACCATTATTTATCAGCGAAACAGGTGCTGAAGCTTTAGCCGGTTTCCATGCCGATTCGCTGACAAAGTTTAGCGAAGAATACCAGGAATGGTATTATAAAGAGCAAACAAACATGTTTAAAAGGATGCCTGACAACTTTGTAGGTGTATCGCCGTGGGTAATGGTAGATTTTCGCTCCCCTAAACGTAATAACCCAGTATACCAGGAAGGTTGGAACCGAAAAGGCCTGTATGGTGAAAAAGGTGAAAAGAAGAAAGCCTTTTTCATTCTTCAAAAATATTACAACGATATAGAGAAAAAGGGAATAGGACATAAGTAGATTTTTAGCTAATCTGTTCCTTGAAATAATAATAATGAAAACTTGAAAATCTGATTTCTGCAACAAATAGTCTATTTAAGGCATATTTTGAAAAAATGAGTACAATATATTTGATGCTATTAACCAATTAGCAACTTTTACAGTACTCATTTTTTTATTTACGTAATGTCGCGGTAGCAATTAAATACCGTAGATTATATTATTACTATGAAAGCATTAAGTTGTGCCACTCCCGGCACGTTTGAATATATCGAAGTTCCTAAGCCTGTTTTAGAAAAAGGGCATGCAATAATCAAAATAAAACGAATTGGCGTTTGTGGCACAGATTTGCACGCATTTCAGGGTACGCAGCCATATTTTAATTATCCCAGAATCTTAGGGCATGAGCTTTCCGGAGAGCTTGTGGAGGCCGATGGTGCATCTGGTTTTGAAATAGGCGAATATGTAACTTTTGTGCCTTATTTTAATTGTGGTAAATGTATTGCGTGCCGCAACGGAAAGCCAAACTGTTGTACCAATATTAAGGTATGCGGTGTGCATGTGGATGGTGGCATGACCGAATATTTACAAGTTCCGGTCGATGCTTTGGTACATGGTGAAGGATTGTCTTTAGATGAGCTGGCACTTGTAGAGCCATTAGCCATAGGGGCACACGGTATCAGCAGGGCCAATGTGCAAGCCGGTGAATTTGTGTTAATTGTTGGTGCTGGCCCCATAGGTTTAGGCCTAATGGAATTTGCCCGCATTGCCGGCGGACATGTAATTGCAATGGATGTAAACCAGGAGCGCCTGGACTTTTGCAAAACTAATCTGGGTGTTGATTATACTATTAATGCCGCTACAGAGGATGTAATAGAAGCACTGAAACAAATCACCAATAATGATTTTCCAACTGTAGTGATCGATGCCACTGGTAATCAGCGCGCTATTAACAATGGGGTACAGTACCTGGCACATGGTGGGCGTTATGTGCTTGTGGGTTTGCAAAAGGGTGATCTTGTTATGAGTCACCCTGAGTTTCATAAACGCGAGTCCACATTAATGAGCAGCCGCAATGCAACACATCAGGATTTTAAGCAGGTAATCAGTGCCATAAAAAATGGTTTGGTCAAACCATCGAATTACATAACGCATAAAGTAACCTTTGATGCCGTTAAGGATGAATTTGAAAAATGGCTCGATCCGGCTAATGGGGTGATCAAAGCAATGATCGAAATAGGCTAACCATTTACTAAGTAACCAATTATAATGAAGAGAAGAACTTTAATAAAAGGCGCATTAACAGGGGTATCATCATTATACCTATCCCAGTTCTATAAAAAGGCTTTCGGAGCAGTGCCGTCTGGAAATTCTTTTGCAAACGGGCCTTTTCAGCCTACCTGGGAATCCCTGTCTAATTATCAGGTACCGGAGTGGTTCCGTGATGCTAAATTTGGAATGTGGGCGCATTGGAGCCCGCAATGTCAGCCCGAGCGCGGCGATTGGTATGCACGCGGTATGTACCAGGAAGGCAGCGATCAATACAATTATCATTGCCAGAAATACGGCCATCCTTCAAAATTCGGTTTTAAAGATGTGATCAATGAGTGGAAAGCTGACAAATGGGATCCTGAAGAATTGGTATCGCTATACAAAAATGCCGGGGCAAAGTATTTTGTGGGGTTAGCCAATCACCACGATAATTTTGATCTGTATGACAGCAAATACCAGAGCTGGAATTCGACACGCTTTGGCCCTAAAAAGGATATCATTAAAGGTTGGGCAGAAGCAGCTAAAAGAAACGGTTTGCCTTTTGGGGTAAGTATACATGGATCGCACCCGTGGACATGGTATGAAGTAGCACAACGCTCTGATAAGAAAGGCCCGTTAGCTGGTGTACCTTATGATGGTAAACTGACTAAAGCAGATGGAAAAGGTAAATGGTGGGACGGTTATGATCCTCAGGAATTATATGCGCAAAATCACCCGCTTAGCGAAAAAAGTGAAGATAATGGATCCATACACAGGCAATGGGCTTGGGGCAATGGCGCTTACCCGCCATCTAAAGCTTATTGCGAAAAATTTTATAATAGAACCATTGATCTGATTAATAAATATGAACCAGATCTGGTTTATTTTGATGATACTGTTTTACCATTATGGCCGGTTAGTGATGCGGGTTTACGCATTGCGGCTCACATGTATAACCGAAGTATCAGTAAACATGGTAAACTTACAGCAGTAATTAATGGTAAGATTTTAGATGAGCAACAACGCAAATGTATGGTTTGGGATATAGAGCGGGGGCAAAGCAACAGCATAGAACCATTACCATGGCAAACGGATACTTGTATAGGCGGTTGGCATTATGAAAGAAGAATATATGATGATAACAGTTACAAATCTGCAAAAACGGTTATTCATACGCTGGTAGATGTGGTAAGTAAGAATGGCAATTTGCTGCTTAACATTCCGGTGAGGGGCGATGGATCGATAGACGAAAAGGAGCGTGCAATAGTTGGCGGTATAACCGACTGGATGCACGTTAACAGCGAAGCTATTTACGGTACCCGCCCTTGGACAACTTTTGGCGAAGGGCCTGCTATGGAATCGGCAGCGCCGCTTAGTGCACAGGGTTTCAATGAAGGCAAAGGAAAGCCATTTACTGATAAAGATATCCGCTTCACTACTAAGGGTAAAACCCTGTATGCAACTTTATTAGGCTGGCCTGCAGATGGTGAAGCCTTAATTACCAGCCTTGCCGGCAAAGGTAAGGTGAATGCTGTAAGTATGCTTGGAAATAATAGTCAGCTCGCTTTCAAGCAGGAACAAAATGGATTACAGGTAAAAATGCCAGGCACACAGCCTGCTAAGGATGCCGTTGTTCTGAAGATTGAAGGTGCAATTGTTTAACTGGTATATCAGAACCAATATTAACTAAAAAAGACGCTTTAAGGCGTCTTTTTTAGTTGGGAGAGAGTCTATATAGATTAATTATTCTTTTACCATTCGGCTGCCATACAGCGGACCCGCACTGTTACCTGCACCGGCTACAAGTTTTACAGTCACTTTGCTTTTTCCTTTAGTAAGCTCAATAGGAATTGGGTAAGAGATGTAATAAAAGCGGCTTTGCTTGTATTTATTCAAATCTTCGGTGGTAAGTTTAATATCATCAATCCAGATATCAAATACACGTCCGCGGTTATCCATACCCCAATAAGTGTTGATCAAGGTGTTGTGTAAGTTAGGGTCAACCTTCATGGTAAATGAATATTGTCCCTGTTCCTCTGTTGAACGCCATTTTTTCAGGTGATCTTCACCGGTGATTATTTTTTCACCGGTAAAGTTATGATCGCGTTCCGGCTGCATTTCTCCCGGCCTCAGTATATCTGTGGTTTTAGCCTCTAATTCCTGTTGCTTTTTCTTTTCTTCATCATAGGCTTTTTTCTTCACCGCCCAGGTATCTGTGGAGAATACATCCCAGTAAACGGTATAGTAATCGTTTTCAATTGTGTTAAAAGGTACCAGTTTTATACCTGAAGGCTGACTGGTATAGCTTGCATTAAAACTAAGCTGTTGCTTATCCGATAATTGTAACCATTTATTAGGATCTGTGTTGTTGGTCACCATTACAGGTACACCATTCACAGGGTCTGGTTCTTTATTGCCTAATACACCTGCTAATAATACCGGGCCGTAAAATATGGCTTTACGGTTGGCATTATCAAGCATGGCTTCTGTGTAAACACTTTCGCTAAACTTAACTTCTATTTTGTCATTGTTTTTCCATTTACGGTTCAAAACAAGATAACCCTGATTATTAACTTCAGTATTAACTTTAACTCCATTTATACGGACAATAGCGTTGCTGCTCCATTTAGGGTTACGTATTTTTATAGGAACCAAGACAGGTTTAACTGCTGATAACGTATAGCTGATAGTTGAATTAGCAGGTAAGCCAGATTCCTGTTTTAAAATAAGCCCCTTTTCTTTGTATCGAAGTACTGACGGAATAAAAAGGTTTACGTATAAACTGCCATCTGCGCCACGTGCATAAATTGCCTCATTGTACTTTACATGGTTTTCCATGCCAGAGCCCACACAGCAGGTAAATGTTGTAAATGGTGTGCTATACTCTTTGCGGCCACCCATGCGTAATGACACGAAATAGCACATCATACCGTCATCATGGTTCTGCGAAGCAAGAATGTGGTTATACAAAGCCTTTTCGTAATAGTCCATCAAAGCAGACGAGGGCTCTACAGCAAACAGGTGCCTGGTCAGCTTTAACATATTATAAGTATTGCAGGTTTCAGTGGTATTTTCTGTCAGCTGATCGTTAAGCTTATCAGGCGCGCCCAGGTACTCATAATTACTGTTACCGCCGGTAGCGTAGGAGTGGTGCTGTGTTACTGTTTCCCAAAAGAAATCTGCTATGGTTTTATCATGTTCATCTTTGGTAAGCTCAAACCTTCTGGCGCTTGCAATAATTTTAGGTATTTGTGTATTAGAGTGCTTTCCGGGTAGGATATCCTGTTTATTTGCTAAGCCATCCAGTATTCGCTTATCATAAAACTTATAGGAAAGATCAAGATATTTTTTACTGCCAGTTATGGCGTATAGGTTGGTAAGTGTTTCTGCCATACCCCCATATTCGCATAATAACATTTTTTGTATCTGTTCGTCGTTTAAATTCTTTAACTCTTCTCCAGTCCAGTTTGCTAAACCTTCTGCAATTTGAAGTGCTTTTTTATTATCGGTGTATAAATAAGCATCGAGCAGGCCCGCAAAAACTTTATGAACGGTGTACCAGGGCGACCAGCCACCATTAAGGTCAAAACCTCTTGATCGAATGTCACCTTTTGCAACTTCTGCCCAAATGGTATCTTCTTTAGGTATAGCGCCAATGTAACCTGTTTTACGTGCCACCTGGCATTCGTCAAGCTCCTGTACTATGTAGTTAATACGTTTCAGTACTACCGGGTTGCGCGATGATGCGTAAAGCATTGATAAGGCCGACAGGTAATGCCCTAATGTATGCCCGGCAAGTCCCGATGATTCCCAGCCTTCATATAATGCACCTTTAGGTTTCAAGCCGGAGTGACTACGGAAGCCTGATAGCAAACGGTCCGGGTCTATCGAAAGCAAATACTTTTCATCAGCCATCATAGCTGTTTTGAAAGGGCCATCAAGCAGTTGCACATCTTTTAAATCAAAAGCGTAAGCTTTTAAAGGGATAACAGGCTTTACTGCCATGCGGCTGTCTTTCCATTCTGGTAAATAAGATTGAGCCGAAGCAGAATAAAACATGCCCAGGCATAAGTTACTGCATAAAAGCCATTTATATATGTTTCGCATTACTGGTGATTTGATAAATAAAAGAGTGAAGATAAATTGATTTTAAAACTATAAACCAATTATATTTTGCAATAGTTGCCCATATTTTAACCATTACTAAGGTATTTAAATACTTTGGCGAATAATATTTCGCTGTAAGTGCCAATTTTATCCAGTCACATTTGCTTAATAATTCATTTACATAGACTTAATGCTGTTGGGAATTGAATATCCGGTTTTACATAAGTCAATTTATGGGCATAAGTAGTAAATATCAGAGAAACACTCCATAAAGGGTAACGATAATTTTACAGTAACGACATATTGTTGTTTGACTAACTACAAATTAATCCCTTAAAACTATTGTTTATGAAGCTCCAAAATTTACTTAAAAAAGTCTTTACAGCCTGCTTCTGTTTAATAGTGCTTTACCACCATGCTTCGGCCCAAACATCTCCCGTAAAAGGGAAGGTGTTGGATAGCAAAGGCATCCCGGTTCCAGGAGCCACTATTAGAATTAAAGGAAGTACAAAAGGCACGGCAAGCTCTGCCGATGGCTCATTTGCTATTTCGGTACCGCCCGGTGCTGTTCTCGTAATCAGCGCTGTTGGTTACAACCCACAGGAAGTACCGGCCAAAAACAACATCACGTTAACCTTAACAGATAATAGCCAGACACTAACAGACGTAGTTGTTACTGCTTTGGGCGTTAAGCGTGAGAAAAGAAACCTTACCTACAGCTCACAACAAATAAAAAGCGACGAGATTAACCAGGCAAAAGATCCTAACCTGATCAATGCAATTGATGGTAAGGTTGCCGGTGTACAGGTAACTACTTCATCAGGTACCCCAGGTAGTTCATCACGTATCGTGATCAGGGGGGCTTCATCATTTTATGGAGATAACCAGGCTTTAATGGTTGTTGATGGTGTGCCTATTAATAACGATGAAACAGGTAACCTTAACTCGGGCCCTGGTTCAAACCGTTTGGTTGATATCGATCCATCAATTATTGAAAGCATGGATGTACTTAAAGGTGCGGCAGCTACCGCTCTTTATGGTTCATCAGGTGCCAATGGTGTAATTATTATTACCACTAAAAACGGAAATAAGAATAAAGCAGCATCAGTGAATTTCTCATCTGATTATTCATTTGAAAATGCATTATTCCCTAAAGTGCAGAATAAATATTCTCAGGGTTTAAATGGCCAGTATTATGATGGTGTAAATCAGAAAACCAGTACATCATGGGGTGCTTTAATGGATACCCTAAAGATCAATGGACAGAAAGCACCGGTATATAATCAATTAAAAGAGTTTTTCCGTACAGGAACAACACGTAATAACACGGTAAGCGTTAATGGTGGCAGTAATACATCCAGCTACTTTATGTCTTACGGAAATTACTATCAAAAAGGTACAGTACCAGCTACAGACTTTTTACGTAATACCTTCTTTGTAAAATATGCTAATCAAATCACTAAAGATGTAAACACAACTTTCCAGCTTGATTACAGTAATTCACAGAATAACAGGTTACCTGAAGGTTATGCATTGGAAAGCCCTGTATGGACAATTTATACCGCTCCTGTATCTTACAACTTATTACCATATCTTGATGCAAACGGCAATCAGCGTCTGTATCGTTATTCAAGAAACAACCCTTATTGGGTAGTTGCTAATATTTATAACAAAAGCGGTGTAAACCGTTTCTTGCCAACTTTTACAACAGACTATAAACCTTTCGGTTGGTTAACACTGACAGAACGTTTCGGTGCCGACGTTTATACGGAAACTGATAAATACAGGGAAGCAGTAGGTTCTGCAGCCAACCCTAACGGCCGTATCATTGATCAAAATATCAACTTCCGCCAGTTTAATAACGATTTATTCCTGAAAGGAACCAAAAAGTTTGGCGACTTTGATATAGATGTTTTATTGGGTAATAACATTTACTCAAAATACAAGCAATATCAATATGCCGTAGGTAAAGGCTTAACAATTGCCGACTTTGAAAATATCAGTTCTGCATCTAACATCACTTATGGTGAAAGCCATTATCTGACCAGAAAAATTGGTTTTTATGCCCAGTCAAATATTGATTATAAACGTTTCCTGATCTTATCATTAACAGGCCGTTATGATGGTAGCTCTGTGCTTTCTAAAGATAAAAGTTTTTATCCTTACGGCTCGGCAGCAACCAGTTTTATCTTGTCTGACTTTTTCTCTGAAAAGTTACAAGACGTAATGAACCTGGCTAAATTCAGGGTGTCTTATGCAACAGTAGGTAATGACGGTGTCGATCCATATTCCCTAACTACTCCGTATGGATCTGTAGGAGTAGGTAATATTAGTTTTCCTTATAATGGACAGGCAGGCTTTTTAATAAATGGAGTTTTAGGTAACCCTTATTTGCGAAATGAACGTATCAACGAGTTTGAAACCGGATTTGAGGCTGGATTTTTCAAAAACCGTATTACGCTTGAGGCTTCTTACTTCCAAAAAAGGACTACTTCTGGAATTATACCTGGGGTAACTATAGCGCCATCAACAGGCTATTATGGTACTACTGTTAATACCGGTGAAATGCGTAACAGTGGTATAGAGGTGTTGCTTGGCGGTAAACCTGTAAGATCTAAAAACTTCTCATGGGATATGACCATTAACTTTAGCCGTATCAGAAATAAAGTATTATCTATAGACGGAGATCTTCCGCAAATTGGTAATGGTTTTACCACAATCATTAAAGGCCAGCCTTATGGCACTATTTTCGGAACCCGTTATGCACGTACTGCATCCGGCCAGTTAAGAATTGGTGCCGATGGTTTGCCATATGCTGATGCAACACAAGGTATTATCGGAGACATTAATCCAACATGGACAGGCGGTATCACCAACAATTTCAGGTACAAACAATTTAACGTAAGCTTCTTCTTCGACGTTAAGAAAGGTGGCGATATCCAGAACAATGTTGACGGTTACGGATATTTTTATGGTACGCCAAAAGTTACAGAAGACCGTGGCCCGCGTGTAGTGCAAGGTATCAGCGATGTGACAGGCCAGCCTAATACAGTTGCTGTAAGCGGACAAAGCTATTATCAGCGTATTAATGGTATTACTGAATCTGTTATTCAGGATGGTACTTATATCAAACTGCGCAACGCAAGCATTGGTTACACATTTAAACCAGCATGGCTGATACACACGCCATTTAAAATGGTAAGCCTTAGCGTTACCGGCCGTAACCTTTGGATTTATGCGCCTCACTTTACCGGCGGCGATCCGGAAGTTAGCTCATTTGGTGCTTCAAATGGTTCACAGGGTATTTATTCATTCTCGACACCAACCTCAAGATCATATGACTTTAACTTGAAGTTTACCCTATAAAATTATAAACGATTATGAAAAAATTATATATATTAATAGCAATTGGTTGCCTTACCGGATTTACGGGATGTAAAAAATATATCGACGTAAACCAAGATCCAAACAGGCCTACAAGCGTTCAGGAAGCATTGATTCTTGCTCCTGTTGAGTTGGAAATATCTACAAGTGTAATGGGTAGTGGCGGCGTTTCGTCTACAATACAGGAATATATGCAGGTAATGGCGCTTAACCAGGTTGCACCAAACTCTGGAACCTACCTGATGTATAACGGAGATATGGATGGGGATTGGGGTAACATTTATGTAGGTTGTTTAAACAACCTGGTGAATCTTACCAAAATGGCGCAGGCCGATGGCAAAACAAATTACTCAGGCATCTCTAAAATTTTAACTGCTTATTGTCTGGCAACAGCTACAGACCTTTGGGGAGATATTCCTTATAGCCAGGCTTTTCAAGGTACAACAAATCTAACACCCGCTTATGATACACAGCAAAGCATTTATACCCAGGTACAATCTTTACTGGATGCGGGCATCGCTGACATCAACAAAAAGAGCACCATTGTACCAGGTAACGACGATTACTATTACAGCGGCAACATGTCTAAATGGTTAAAGCTGGCTTACACTTTAAAGGCACGTTACTATATGCACTTGGCTAATGCTCCGGGTACTACGCCTGCTGCTCAGGCACAACTGGCACTTACCGCACTTAACAATGGCATGGCATCTAATGACGATGACTTTAAAATGCCCTATACCGGAACAGCGGGTACTGAAAATCCTTGGCAGCAAAACTTCTTACCAGTGTCAACATTCGTATTGGGTGATACTTTCGTAAACGGCTTGCAGCAAAGGAATGATCCTCGTTTGTCTAAGATGGTTGCACCTGCTGTACAAACAGGGTTATACACCGGCCGTCAAAACGGTTTAACAGCAATTGGTAGTTTAGAGGCATATTCTATACCAGCCGATTTCTATGCAGGTGCAGGCGCTTACAATTACCTGGTTAATTATTCAGAAGCCTTATTCTTAAAGGCAGAGGCTACTTACTATATTTCTGGCTATGCCACTGCTGCGCCTTATTATGTAGCCGGTGTAAAATCACATATGACTAAATTAGGTGTAAGTGACGCTGATGCTGCTACTTATCTGGCAAGCAGGACACTAAGCAGTACTAACGGACTTCAACTGATTATGGAAGAAAAGCAGATTGCTGACTTCTTATTGCTGGAGAACTTTAACGACTGGAGAAGAACAGGTTATCCCAAGTTAACTAAAGTATTAAATGCTTTATCTGATATACCAAGAAGGGTTTTATACCCGCAGGTTGAAATTACATCTAACCCGCAACCCGCGCAAAGCGCTAAACTGACAGACCGGGTTTGGTGGGATACTAAGTAATCAATATATTAATCCATTTAGTTGGCAAGGCTTAATTTTGCGGTTAATATTTAATAAGTTTAAGCTAAGATTAGCTCTGCCAACTTTATACCGCTGTATTATTTTTGAAAAAATTATAAAGGAATATGATCAATTTTGAATGGACCGGAGTTTTTCCGGCGGTTACTACAAAGTTTACACCTAATGAAGAGCTTGACTTTCAAGCTTTTGATATTAACATAAATGCACAACTTGAAGCGGGTGCAGACGGTATTATTCTTTGCGGATCATTAGGCGAAGCAAGTACTTTAAATGAAGAAGAAAAACTTGCTTTACTTAAACATACATTAGAACTGGTTGAAGGCAAAGTGCCGGTTATATTAAATATTGCCGAGCAAGCTACACGCGATGCTGTAAACCTGGCAAAGAAAGCTTATGATTTAGGTGCAGATGGTTTGATGCTGCTGCCGCCAATGCGTTATAAAGCAGATGACGAAGAAACAGTTACTTTCTTTAAAGAAGTAGCAAAAAGCACACCGCTGCCAATTATGCTGTATAATAACCCGGTAGATTATAAAATTGAGATCACACTTGATATGTTTGAACAACTTGCCGAAGTTGAGACGATTAAGGCGGTTAAAGAATCGAGCCGTGATGTGATTAATATTACCAGGATGTTTAACCGTTTTGGTGATCGATTTAAAATATTTACAGGTGTTGATCCAATTGCAACCGAAAGCTTAATGATGGGTGCTGATGGTTGGGTAGCTGGTTTAGTAGATGCTTTCCCACGCGAAACTGTTGCAATATACAGATTAATTAAAGCAGGACGTTATGATGAAGCACGTGCTATTCATCGTTGGTTTTTACCTTTGCTTGAGTTAGATATTCACCCTAAATTGGTGCAATATATTAAGCTTGCCGAAACTAAAACAGGTATTGGCACAGAGACTGTACGTGCGCCGCGTTTAGCACTTAAAGGTGAAGAACGTGCTTATGTAGAAAAAGTGATTGATGACGCACTTGCTGTACGCCCTGCATTGCCTGAAGGCAGCTGGGGTAGATTGGAAACAGTGACAAACTGAAATAAATATAATGGGATTTGAGAATATCGTTGCCTGTAAACCGGTAGGGTCTGGTGAAGGAGTGTTTGAAGCGGTTAACCCGTCTACAGGTGAAAAAATACCCGGTCAATTTCAAATTGCTGACTCTGCATTAATTGACAGCGCTTTAAAGGCTGCAAAAGAAGCGTGTCAACTATTAAAGAATATCGGTGGTGCAAATAAGGCCGAATTTTTAAGGGCTGTTGCCGATGAGATTGCTGCTCAAACAAGTAATCTTGTTGAAATAGCCATGGCCGAAAGTGGTTTGCCGCAAGCCAGACTTCAGGGAGAAGTAAACCGTACAACTGGTCAGTTGCGTATGTTTGCAGATCTGGTTGCTGAAGGTTCGTGGGTAAATGCGGTAATTGATACAGCACAGCCCGACAGGGTTCCGTTACCAAAACCGGATATCAGAAAATTGCTGATGCCTTTAGGCCCGGTGGTGGTGTTTGGTGCAAGCAATTTCCCGCTGGCATTTTCTGTTGCCGGTGGCGATACCGCTTCTGCCTTTGCTGCGGGCTGCCCGGTTATAGTTAAGGTACATCCTGCACATCCGGGCACCAGTGCTTTGGTGGGCGAGGCAATTTGCAAAGCTGCATTAAGCACAGGCATGCCACAAGGGATTTTTTCTATGCTATATGATGCGGGTTATACCATTGGCGAACAATTGGTAAAGCACCCGGAAACTAAAGCTGTAGCATTTACAGGTTCATACAATGGCGGTATGGCGTTAATTAAATTAGCGCAGCAACGTCATGACCTTATTCCTGTATTTACAGAAATGGGCAGTATAAACCCGGTTGTGTTTTTACCGGAAGCATTGAAGAGCCGTCCGCAGGAACTGGCTAACAAATATGCAGGCTCAATAGCCTTAGGTGCCGGTCAGTTTTGTACCAACCCGGGTTTAATGCTGGCTGTACAATCGCCAGGATTAGATCAATTTGTTGATACGATATCAGAAGCTGTAAAAGCAACGCCATCGGCAACGATGCTGACAGGCGGCATCTGGCAAAACTTCCAAAAACTATCAGAAGCATCTATCGCCGAAGAAGCTGTCTCTGTAATTGCGCAGTCGACCAATATCAATCAGAACAATATAAACCAGGCTGCATCAGTTGTCTTAAAAGTTTCTGGTAAAGATTTTCTTAACAATCCTAAATTGCAGCAGGAGGTGTTTGGCCCGCTATCGATTTTAGTGGTTGCCGAAAACGCTGAACAACTTGAAAAGATTGTAGAAACATTGCACGGACAATTAACAGTAACTGTTATGGCAGAGAAAGCTGAACTGTCTGCTTATAGATCTTTGCTCGATAAATTGAACAACATTGCTGGCCGACTTATTTTAAA